>NZ_RZIJ01000001.1 GCF_003989665.1 Azospirillum doebereinerae
ATGACCTGGGCGCGGGTGATGCGCGGCATGAACTCCATGGCGAAGGCGTTGACGCCGGCCTCGGCGTAGGCCTTCACATGGTCGCGGCTGTTGTGCGGGTTCAGGATGGCGAACAGCAGCGCGCCCTTCTTGAACAGCGCCAGCTCGTTGACGTCCCCGCCATCAGTCCCCTGCCCTTCCCCCGAAAGGAGCGGACGCTGCACCTTCAGCACGATGTCGGCGTCAGCGAGCGCCGACGCGGCGTCGGCCGCGATGGTGGCGCCGGCCGCCTCGAAGGCGGCGTCGGGGATGCTGGAGCCGCGACCGGCCCCGCTCTCCACCACAACCTCCAGGCCGAGGGCCTTGAGCTTCTTCACCGTCTCCGGCGACGCCGCAACGCGAAGTTCGCCCGCACGTCGCTCCTTGGGTATGGCGACTTTCATTGTTCCAACTCCCCTGCCTCAAATACGCCGAATCCCCGAAAATCGGCTTAGACGACGCGCATACATGCCGTATCCGTGTGACTTTGTGAAGCCAAACACATCAATGGTATTACCAGCCTATTCACCGCGTCGCAACAAAGGGAATATCGGATTTGGCTACCCGCATCATTGTTTCATTGGAAGCCGGCATGCGGGCAACACATGACTGCGCCTGTTCACAATCGGCGGAAACTCGGGTTCCCGCCCGCGACGCTGCGTCGCAGGGGTGCGGCGGCGGCGGGCTGGATTTCGCAACGGTCGCTTGCCATTCCCCCCGCCCGCCGATATCGTCCCGGCCCGTTCCCGGTACCCCTTTTGTTGCGAGGTTTCTTCATGTCCGATGTCGGTGGCATTGCGGCGGATCGTCTGAAATCCTTCGTCGAGCGCATCGAGCGTCTCGAAGAGGAGAAGAAGGGCCTCCAGGAGGACGTCAAGGAAGTCTACGCCGAGGCCAAGGGCACCGGGTTCGACACCAAGATCATCCGCCAGATCATCCGCCTGCGGAAGATGGACAAGGCCGACCGCCAGGAGCAGGAAGCGATCCTGGAACTCTACAAGGAAGCCCTGGGGATGGCGGAGTAAGGGCACCGGCCCTCGCTCCCTTTTGCCGGCACCCTTCTCCTTTCATCGTGTGACGGTCCGGGCCGAAGCTCACGCCGCTTCGGCCAAGGCCCGCCTCCCGGCCAGACGCTCCATCACGTTTCCGATCAGCGTCAGGCCATGGCCGCCGTCGAGGGTCAGGATCGATTCGGGGTGGAACTGCACCGCCGCGAGCGGCAGGCTGCGGTGCTCCACCGCCATCACCAGACCGTCGTCGGTTTCCGCCGCGATCCGCAGCTCCGGCGGAAGATCCGCGCGGCGGCCCACCAGCGAATGATAGCGCCCGACCCGCAGCCGGTCCGGCAGCCCGTCGAACAGCGCCCCTCCCAGCACGGCGATGTCCGACGCCTTGCCATGCATCGGCTCCGGCAACGGATCGAGGGTGCCGCCGAAACGCTCGACGATGCCTTGCAGCCCCAGGCAGACCCCGAACACCGGAACCCCCAGCGCCAGCGCCGCGTCGATGGTGCCGGCGATGTCGAAATCGCCCGGCCGCCCCGGCCCCGGCGACAGGACCAGCAAATCGGGCGGGTCGGCGCGCAGGGCCTCCCGCGCGGAGCCGTGCCGCAGGGTGGACACCCGCGCGCCGGTCTGCCGGAAGTAATCGCCCAGCGTGTGGACGAAGCTGTCGTCGTGATCGACCAGCAGCACCCGCCGGCCCGCCCCCGGCCGGGTCCGTGGAGCGTGCGCCGCCTCCGCCGTCGTTGACACCGGGACGACGTTGCGGATGGCGTCGCGGAAGGCGGCGGCCTTCAAGCGGCATTCGGCGTCCTCGGCGTCCGGGTCGCTGTCCGACAGCAGGGTCGCCCCGGCGCGCACCGTGGCGAGGCCGTCCTTCATGCGGATCGTCCGCAGGGTCAGCCCGGTGTCCATCCCGCCGTCGAAGCCGATGCGCCCGAAGGCCCCGCCGTACCAGCGGCGCGGCGAGCGTTCCGTGTCCTCCAGGAACTGCATGGCCCAGCGCTTGGGCGCGCCGGTGACGGTGACCGCCCAGGTGTGGGTGAGGAAGGCGTCCAGCGCGTCGAAGCCGGCGCGCAGCCGTCCTTCCACATGGTCCACCGTGTGGATCAGGCGGGAGTACAGCTCGATCATGCGGCGGCCGACGACGCGCACCGACCCCGGCTCGCACACCCGCGCCTTGTCGTTGCGGTCCACGTCGGTGCACATGGTCAGCTCCGCCGCGTCCTTGGCCGAGGTCAGCAGCGTCAGGATCTGCGCGGCGTCCCCCAGCGGGTCCGCCCCGCGCGCCACGGTGCCGGAGATCGGGCAGGTCTCGACCCGCGCGCCGTCGTCTGTACCGGCGCCGACGCGGACGTACATCTCCGGGCTGGCGGCGACCAGGAACTCGCCGTCGCCAAGGTTGACCAGCGCCTCGTAGGGGGCTGGGTTGGACGAGCGCAGGCGGCGGAAGACGGTGGCCGGGCTGTCGGCGCAGGGCTCGGCGAAGGTCTGGCCAGGCACCACCTCGAACAGGTCGCCCCGGCGGAAGGCGGCCTTGGCGGCCTCGACCACCCGCTGGTACTCGCCCGGCGCGTGGTCGCAGCCGGCCGCCGCGTTGGTGTCGGGACGGTAGGGGTGGGCGCGGCCGGTGCGGGCGACGCCCTCGGTGGAGCGGTCGCCGACCGTGAACTCATAGGTGAAGCGGCGCGCCACCCCGGCCGCCGGATCGACCGCGACCAGCCGGTCGGGGATGTAGAGGACGAGGTCGCGCTGGTCGTCCGGCCGCTCCAGCCGCAGCCGGATCGGCTCGAACTGGAAGGCGAGGTCGTAGGCGAAGGCGCCGTACAGCCCGAGGAACGGGTCGCCCGGCGCCGCGAACAGCGCCATCAGCGCGCGCAGCACCGAGAAGACCGAGGGCTGGCGGCTGCGCTCCTCCTCGGTGAAGGAGCGGCCGGGCTTGCGGACCAGGGCGGTGACGCGGCCGGGCGCGGTCTCCACCCCGGCCAGCGTGTCGGCGAGGCCGCGCAACGCCGCGTCCACCGCCGGCAGCAGCACGCGGCCCCGCCCGTTCAGCGCGTCGATCCGCACCGTGCGCCCGCGTGCCGTCACCGACAGCGGCGGATCCACAAAGCCCAGCGCGTAGCGGCGGTAGCGGCCCGGCGCCTCCACCCCGCCGGTCAGCAGCAGCCCGCGCCGCTCGTCGAGCGCCGCGATCAGCGGATCGAGGGCGTGGTCCGGGGGCAGCGGCTCGGCGCTGCGGCGGACGGCCAGACCGCCGCCGGTCCGGTACTCCAGCGGGTCGAGGTGGCGGGGATCGGCGAGGAAGAGGTCGGGGGCGAGCATCGGGACGGTCTCCGGTCGGTCGTCGTGTGGTCGTCGGTCGGTGGACGCCACCCGGATCTTCCGTTCGTACCCTTCGCTTTTCGCCTGTCACGAAAAAGGCCGCGCCGGAAACTCCGGGCGGCCTTTGGTTCTTGGGTGCGCTCGACGCGCGTCGCTAGGGCCAGCCCGATTTAAGCGGGCCACCACCAACGACGCGAGGGAAAGAGCGGCTTCGTGTTCATGGGATGCAGTGCGCCACAGCGGGGGCCGCCTTGTCAAGAGCCGAACCTATGGGGCGGCGCGGTGGCGAGCGCGTGGCTGGGACGGCAAGAATCCTGATCCGATCCTGTGGGAAAAAGGGAGATTTTTTCCTTGATGACGTCGATAAATTGATTAGTGATTGGAAAAATCAACCGATGGTCATATGAGGCCGCTGATCATGACGCAGGGCGTTTACGCGCATTCCGTTCCAGGGCGGGATGAAAGCGTCTGGGAACCCCTGTCCGAGCATTTGACGGCGGTGGCCTCGCACGCGGCGGTGTCGGCGACCGTGTTCGGCGGCCAGCGCATGGCGGAAGCCATGGGGGCGCTGCACGATGTCGGGAAGCTCATCCAGGAGTTTCAGGACTACATTCGCGGGAAGGGAACCAGCGTCGATCATTCCACCGCCGGGGCGGTGATCGCGCGGGAGCGGTACGGCGCGGTGCTCGGCCAGATCATGGCGTTCGGCATCGCCGGTCACCACGCGGGTCTGGCGAACGGCCGGGTCGCCGGCGGCGGCGTCTCCGCGCTGAAGGAACGGCTGGACGGCAAGATCCCCCTGCCCCTCTCCCCCGATCTGGACGTGGCGCCTGCGACCGTGACGCTGTCGGCGCCGGTCCTGTCGACGGGCTTCACCCATCACTTCTCCCTGCCCTTCCTGATCCGGATGCTGTTCTCCTGCCTGGTCGACGCCGACCGGCTGGAAACCGAGCGTTTCTACGCCCGCTTCGACGCCGAGGCGCGGGGAAAGACCGCCGCGCGCGGCTGTCCGTTGACGGTGGAAGACCTGCGCGACCGACTGGACGCCCATCTGCTCCGGTTCAAGGACAAGGACGGGCCGGTCAACGCCCTGCGGGCCGAGGTGCTGGCCGGGGTGCGCGCCAAGGCCGAGGAGGCACCCGGCCTGTTCTCCCTCACCGTGCCGACCGGCGGCGGCAAGACGCTGGCCTCGCTGGCCTTCGCGCTGGACCACGCGGTGAGGCACGGCCTGCGCCGGGTCATCTACGTGATCCCCTTCACCTCCATCGTCGAGCAGACCGCCGACGTCTTCCGCGAGGCGCTCGGCAGCGACGACGCCGTGCTGGAGCACCACAGCGGCTTCGATTTCGGCCCGCCGTCCGGGAAGACCCGCAGGAAGACGGCGGAGTCGGACGACGAGGCGCCGGACGGCGCGCGCAAGCTGCGGCTGGCGTCCGAGAACTGGGACCGGCCGGTGGTCGTCACCACCTCGGTGCAGTTCTTCGAGAGCCTGTTCGCCAGCCACCCCTCCTCCTGCCGCAAGCTGCACGCCATCGCCGGATCGGTGGTGATCCTGGACGAGGCGCAGACCCTGCCGCTGAAGTGTTTGCGCCCCTGCCTGGAGACGCTGCGGGAGCTGGCGCGCGGCTACCGGAGCTCGGTGGTTCTCTGCACGGCGACCCAGCCGGCGGTGACCGTGGAGGCCGGCTTCGCGGGCGGGCTGGACACGGTGCGGGAACTCGCCCCCGACCCACGGGATCTGTACCGGCGCCTGAAGCGGGTGACGGTCGCGCATCTCCCCGAACCGCTCGACGACGAGACGCTGGCGGAACGGCTGCTGGACGAAACCCAGGTCCTGTGCATCGTCAACAACCGGCGGCACGCGCGCGACCTGTTGCGCAGGATCAGGGGCGAGGACGGCGCGCGGCACCTGTCCACCTGCCTGTGCGCGGCGCACCGCCGGGCGGAGTTGGCGTCGATCCGGGAGGAATTGGAACTCAAGCGGCCGGTCCGGCTGGTCAGCACCTCGCTGGTGGAGGCCGGGGTGGATTTCTCGTTCCCCACCGTCTACCGGGCGATGGCCGGTCTCGACTCCATCGCCCAGGCGGCGGGCCGCTGCAACCGGAACGGCGATCTGCCGGAACTGGGCCGCGTCTTCGTGTTCAGCAGCCCCGAGGGCGAGGGCCGCAAGCCGCCACCGGAACTCGGGCAGTTCGCCGAGGTCGCGGCCAGCGTGCTGCGCGGCCACGACGACCCGTTGGCGCTCGACACCCTGCGCGCCTATTTCCAGCGCCTCTACTGGCAGCGCGGGCCGGAGGAGTTGGACGCCGCCCTGGTCGGCGACGGGCCGGCGCCGATCCGTGGCATCCTCAAGGCGCTCGACCTCTACAAGAGCGACCGCGAATACCCCTTCGCCGACATCGCCAAGGCCTTCCGGATCATCGAATCCCCGCTGGTGCCGGTCATCGTCCCGTACAAGCCGGCCGGCGACCCGGATGTGGTTCAGCGGCTGCTGGAGACCTTGAAGCGTCTGCCGGCGGAAAAGACCGGCGGCATCGCGCGGGCACTCCAGCCCTATCTGGTGCAGATCCCGCGCAGCGCCCGCAACGCCCTGCTGGCCGCCGGGTCGGCCGAGTGCGTCCGGGGGGATGAGTTCGGCGATCAGTTCGTGTCGCTGGTCAACGGCGACCTCTACCACCCCGATGTCGGGCTGGACTGGGAGGATCCGACCTTCCGCAAGATCGAAACCGGCATCTTCTGAGAGAGCCTCATGAGCTACGGCGTCAAACTCCATGTCTGGGGCGAGCGGGCGTGTTTCACGCGCCCGGAAATGAAGGTCGAGCGGGTGTCCTACGACGTCATGACGCCGTCGGCCGCGCGCGGCATCCTGGAGGCCATCCATTGGAAACCGTCCATCCGCTGGATCGTCGACGCGATCCATGTGCTGAAGCCCATCCGCTTCCAGTCGATCCGGCGCAACGAGGTGGGATCGCGCATCCCGGCCGCCGCCGTGCGCAAGGCGATGAAGGCCGGCGCGGTCCATGACCTGCGCATGGACGCGGCGGAGAACCGCCAGCAGCGGGCGGCCACCCTGCTGGTCGATGTCGCCTACGTCATCGAGGCGCATTTCGAGCTGACCGACCGGGCCGGGGAAGGCGACACGCCGGCCAAGCACATCTCCATGTTCAACCGCCGGGCCACGGACGGCCAGTGCTTCCACCAGCCCTGCTTCGGCACGCGGGAGTTCCCGGCGCATTTCAGCCTGGTCGAGGGAGCGCCGCCGCCGTCCGAGCTGACGGGAGACGACCGCGAGCGCGACCTGGGCTGGATGCTGCTCGACATCGCGCACGAGCGGGACAGCCGGATCGGCAACCAGCATTGCTGCACGCCGAACTGCACGCCGCTGTTCTTCCGCGCCGGTCTGCGGAACGGCGTGCTGGCGGTGCCGCCGCCGGAGTCGGTCGAGGTGCGCTCATGACCATGCTCGCCGCGCTGAACGGCTATTACGACCGGCTGGCCGACCGGGGCGACGTGCCGCCCTTCGGCTACTCGACCGAGCGCATCGCGTATTTCATCACCCTCTCCCCCACCGGGGAGCCGATGAAACCCGAGCCTTGGCAAAGCCTGTCCGGCAAGAAGCCGGAGCCGCGCCCGACCGCCGTGCCGCAATCCTTCAAGCGGCCGGGGATCACCCCGCGTTCCTTCTTCCTGTGGGACAACACGAAGTTCGCGCTCGGCCTCGGGCTCGACAAGACGACCAAGCGGCGCGTCGCCCACCCCGCCAACTGGGCGGCCTTCCAGGCCCTGCACCGCAGGCTGCTGGCCGGGACCGAGGACGCCGGGCTGCTGGCCCTGCTGGGCTTCCTCGACGCGTGGTCGGAGGAGCGGTTCGAGGCGGCGGGGTTCACCGACGCGATGCTCGACCAGAACATGGTGTTCATGCTGGACGGCGACCGGAACGAGTCCGGGCAGCCGCGCTTCCTGCACGACCGCCCCGCCGCCCGGCGGATCTGGGAACGGCAGGTCGCCGACGGCGCGGGCAGCGAGAGCCTGTGCCTCGTCACCGGCACGGTCCAGCCCGTCGCCCGCCTCCACCCCGCGATCAAGGGGGTGATGGGCGCGCAGAGTTCGGGCGCCTCCATCGTCTCGTTCAACAACGACGCCTTCGAATCCTACGGCAAGGCGCAGGGGTTGAACGCCCCCGTCTCGGAGGCCGCCGCCTTCGGCTACGGCACGGCGCTGAACGCCATGCTGGCGCGGGGAAGCGGCAACCGCCTGCAGGTCGGCGACGCCACCGTCGTCTTCTGGGCCGACACGTCGGGCGGCGAGGCCGCGGCCCAGGCGGCGGAGACGCTGTTCGCCGACCTGCTCGACCCGCCGCGCCCCGACGAGGCGGGAGAGGCGCAAAAGATCAAGGACACCCTGCGCCCCCTCGGCGAGGGACGGCCCCTCCGCGAGATCGACCCGAAGCTGGACGAGCGGACCCGGTTCTTCATCCTCGGCCTGTCGCCCAACATCGCCCGGCTGTCGGTGCGATTCTGGCTGGAGGACAGCTTCGGCGCCGTCGCCGAGCACATCGGCCAGCATTGGCGCGACCTGGAGATCAAGCCCGACCCTTGGCGCACCGCGCCGTCGGCCTGGGCGCTGTCCTGCGAAACCGCCCTCCAGCGCAAATCCGACAACGTCGCCCCGCTGCTGGCCGGCGAGCTGATGCGCGCCATCCTCACCGGCGGCCGCTACCCGCGCAGCCTGCTGGCGGCGGTCATCACCCGCATCCGGGCCGGCGACGAGATCACCGGCGCCAAGGCCGCCCTCTGCAAAGCCTGTCTGACCCGCGACTCCCGCCTGGGGTCGAAGAAGGAGGAGGAACTTCCCGTGAGCCTGAACCGAGACGAGGCGAACGCCGGCTACCGGCTGGGCCGGCTGTTCGCCGTGCTGGAGAACACCCAGCGGGCCGCCCTGGGCAAGGTCAACGCCAGCATCCGCGACCGCTATTTCGGCGCCGCGTCGGCGACCCCGGCCAGCGTCTTCCCCATGCTGCTGCGCAACAGCACCCACCATCTGGCCGTGCTGCGCAAGGGCGACAAGGCCAGGCTGGGCGGCTGGCTCGAGGGCGAGATGGCCCAGATCCTGGGCGGCATCGGCACCCTGTTCCCGCGCTCGCTGCGCATCGAGGACCAGGGGCGCTTCGCCATCGGCTACTACCACCAGCGCTACGCCGGCAAGGCCGACGCCCCCGCGCCCTCCGGCCTCCCCTCCGACGCCCCCGCCGCCGCCCCCGCCGCCGCCACGACCGATTCCGAGGACTGAGCCATCATGCCCGCCATCCAGAACCGTCCCATCCAGAATCGCTATGAGTTCGTCTATCTGTTCGACGTGACCAACGGCAACCCGAACGGCGACCCCGACGCCGGCAACCTGCCGCGCCTGGATCCGGAGACCAACAAGGGGCTGGTCACCGACGTCTGCCTGAAGCGCAAGATCCGCAACTTCGCCGCGTTGAGCCGCGACGGCGAGCCGCGCTACGGCATCTACGTGCAGGAGGGCGCGATCCTGAACGAGAAGCACCGCGCCGCCTACGCCGCCGCCCGCCCCGGCGACGAGACGGTGGCGGCGTCGCCCAAGCTGTCGCCCAAGAGCGACGAGGAGGAGAGGGCCGTCCGCCAGTTCATGTGCGACAACTTCTTCGACGTGCGCAGCTTCGGCGCGGTGATGGGCACCAAGATCAACTGCGGGCAGGTGCGCGGCCCGGTGCAGATGTCCTTCGCGCAATCGGTCGAGCCGATCCTGCCGCTGGAAATCTCGATCACCCGCATGGCCGCGACCAGCATCGCCGAGAAGGAGAAGGCCAAGGGGGACGGCGAGGCGGCGGGCGGGGACGAGCGCAGCGACAACCGCACCATGGGCCGCAAGCACGTCGTGCCCTACGGGCTGTACCGCAGCCACGGCTACATCTCGGCCAGCCTCGCGGGCAAGACCGGCTTCGACGAGGACGACCTCGGCCTGCTGTGGACCGCGCTGGAGCAGATGTTCGACCACGACCGCTCGGCCGCGCGCGGCGAGATGGCCGGGCGCAAGCTGTTCCTGTTCCGCCACGACAGCGCGCTCGGCAACGCCCCGGCGCACCGCCTGTTCGACCTCGTGGACGTGAAGCGGCGCTTCCAGGGCGAGGATTACGAGCTGGACGGCCCCGGCACCGGCAATCTGCCGCCGGCCCGCCGCTTCGCCGACTACGCCGTGTCGGTGGCTTCGGACCGGGTGCCGGCGGGCGTCACGCTCATCGAAAAGTTCTGACGACACCGGCGCGATGGAGCCGGTCCCATGGACGAGGACGATCTCCTGCCCCTGTCGGCCCTCCAGCACCACCTGTTCTGCCCCCGCCAATGCGCCCTGATCCATGTCGAGCGCCAATGGCGGGAGAACCGGTTCACGGCGGAGGGCCGGCTGCTGCACGACACCGTCGATTCCGGCGGCCGGGACAGGCGCGGCAACGTCCGCACGGTGCGGTCGATGCCGCTGCGCTCGCACCGGCTGGGGCTGGCGGGGGTGGCCGACGTGGTCGAACTGCACGGCCCGGAACGCCGCCCCTTCCCGGTGGAGTACAAGCGCGGCCGCCCCAAGGCCCACCGCGCCGACGAGGTGCAGCTCTGCGCGCAGGCGATCTGCCTGGAGGAGATGTTCGACGCCGCCATCGCCGAGGGCGCCCTGTTCTACGGCGAAAGCCGGCGGCGCTTTCCGGTGGCGCTCGACGCCACGCTGCGCGCGTTGACGGAGCGGACGGCCCAGGCGGTCCGCGAGATGATCCGCGACGGCGTCACCCCGCCGCCGGTCCACGAGGCCCGCAAATGCCAGGGCTGCTCGATGCTCGACCTCTGCCGCCCCAAGCGCCTGAGCCGCCCGCCCTCCGTCTCCGTCTGGCTGGCCCGGCAGCTGGACGACGCGGCGGCGGACGCGGCGGCGGACGGCGGGCCGGCCAACCCCCAGGAGGAGCCGTGACTCCATGCGCCAGCATCTGAACACCCTGTTCATCACGACGGACGGCGCGTGGCTGCGCAAGGACGGTGCCAACATCGTGGTGGAGGTGGAGCGCGCCGAGGTCGGGCGCGTTCCCGTCCACATGATGGGGGGCATCGTCTGCTTCGGCCGGGTCGGCGTGTCGCCGCCGCTGATGGGGCATTGCGCCGAAGCGGGGATGGCGATCTCCTTCCTCAGCGAGCACGGCAAGTTCGTGGCGCGGGTCGAGGGCGCGGCCAGCGGCAACGTGCTGCTGCGCCGCCGCCAGTACCGGGTGGCCGACGATCCCGCCGCCGGCCTCGTCGTCGTCCGCGCCATCGTCGCGGCGAAGGCGGCCAACCAGCGCGCCGTGCTGCGCCGGGGCTTGCGCGACCATGGCGCGGCCCTGGAGGAGAGCCGCCGGGCAAGGCTGGACGACGCCCAGCGCCGCCTCGGCGACGTGGCCCGCCGGGTGGCGGACGCGCCGGACATCGATTCGGCGCGCGGCCACGAGGGCGACGCGGCCAACGCCTATTTCGGCGCCTTCGACCATCTGATCCGCCGCGACGACGGGGCCTTCCGCTTCGACGGGCGCAGCCGCCGCCCGCCGCTGGACGCCTGCAACGCGCTGTTGTCCTTCCTGTACGCGATGGTCGGGCATGATTGCCGCTCGGCGTTGGAAAGCGTGGGGCTGGATCCGCAGGTCGGCTTCCTGCACCGGGACCGTCCGGGCCGCGCCAGCCTCGCGCTGGATTTGATGGAGGAATTCCGGCCGGTGCTGGCCGACCGGGTCGCCCTGACCCTGATCAACCGCCAGCAGCTGGGGGCCAGGGATTTCGTCCATCTGGACGGCGGCGCCGTGCGGTTGCGCGACGACGCCCGCAAGGCGGTGCTGACCGCGTATCAGGAGCGCAAGAAGGACGAGATCACCCATCCCTTCCTGAACGAGAAGATCAGCCTCGGGCTGGCCCCGCACATCCAGGCCCAGCTTCTGGCCCGCCACCTGCGCGGCGACCTGGACGGCTATCCGCCGTTCCTGTGGAAGTGACCCGGCCATGATGATGCTCATCACCTACGACGTGAACACCCAGGACGCGCCCGGCCGGCGCCGGTTGCGCCGGGTGGCGAAGGCGTGCCGCGACTTCGGCCAGAGGGTTCAGTTTTCGGTGTTCGAATGCGAGGTCGATCCGGCACAATGGACCGCCCTGCGCGCCCGCCTGATCGGCGAGATCAACCCGGACACCGACAGCCTGCGCTTCTATCACCTCGGCGCCAACGCCGCCCGCCGCATCGAGCATGTGGGCGCCAAACCGGCATTGGATCTTGAGGGGCCGCTGGTTTTTTGAAGCGCTGCGAACCGGAAGCGGACGGGAAAACCCTGGTGGGTTCGCACATGTGTTTCATCAACGCGTTAGGATGCGACGGTGATGGAAAGGGCACCGTTTGCCGGATGCGACGTGAAGGTTCGCGTTTTGGCCGGGATTGTGGGTTCTTGGACAAGTGGATAAAGATGAGCCGTCGCTCCCCGTGCGGGAGCGTGGATTGAAACAAGGAGCAGTCCGCCGCCATCGACAAGGCGGCGGGTCGCTCCCCGTGCGGGAGCGTGGATTGAAACTGTAAATTCGACGGTTAGCGCGTAGCGCATGCCTCGTCGCTCCCCGTGCGGGAGCGTGGATTGAAACGCCCAGCGCGCCGCGATGCTCTGCCAAGAGACAGACGTCGCTCCCCGTGCGGGAGCGTGGATTGAAACGATGGCTTGGTCGATAGCGTCGGCGCGGTCCCGTCGTCGCTCCCCGTGCGGGAGCGTGGATTGAAACCGCGTCCCACAGCCGTAGGCGATCGGCGCGGGCGGGTCGCTCCCCGTGCGGGAGCGTGGATTGAAACAGCGACGAGCCGGAACATCTCTGGCCATCGGTCGAGTCGCTCCCCGTGCGGGAGCGTGGATTGAAACTGCTGCTGATCGGCGCCGAGCTGGTCGCCCAGGTGGTCGCTCCCCGTGCGGGAGCGTGGATTGAAACTGGGCGATGTCGGTGCTGTCCACCGACGCGAAGGGTCGCTCCCCGTGCGGGAGCGTGGATTGAAACGCCGCCTGAGTTGATGGTGGGTGATGAGTAGATAGTCGCTCCCCGTGCGGGAGCGTGGATTGAAACTCCGAAACCGAAAGGTGGCTTGCCCGCTGGTTGCAGTCGCTCCCCGTGCGGGAGCGTGGATTGAAACTGGCAGTCGGGCCGGGGAGGTCGCTCTCCCCGGCTGTCGCTCCCCGTGCGGGAGCGTGGATTGAAACGTGAGCGCGAAACCGCCTTGACGCCTGCCCCGGAGGTCGCTCCCCGTGCGGGAGCGTGGATTGAAACAGTCGGTCGACAGCGAGCCGAAACCGTTCGCGGCCGTCGCTCCCCGTGCGGAAGCGTGGATTGAAACCGCCGCCCCGAACTGGTCGTGAAGGTGAACCGGAGTCGCTCCCCGTGCGGGAGCGTGGATTGAAACAGTGTGCCGCCCGTGGCGACGGAGACGGAGCCGGCGAGTCGCTCCCCGTGCGGAAGCGTGGATTGAAACAGCCTCCAAAAGGGCCCCAGATGACGCCGCTGGGTCGCTCCCCACGCGGGAGCGTGGATTGAAACTGGCTCGAGGGCGCGCTGGACGAGGACGAGGACGGGTGTCGCTCCCCGTGCGGGAGCGTGGATTGAAACACGGTCATCTCGGCCATGGCCGAGTTCGAGAGAGTCGCTCCCCGTGCGGGAGCGTGGATCCAAACCGACCCCCTATCCCGACACCCCGGCCAGCGTTCGTGGAGCGGCGATCACCTTGCCGGCCTTCATCGCCTTCAGCATCACCGAAGCGCGCCAGAAGCCCAACTCCGCGCCATCGACGAAATGCACGTGCCGGTCGGCCGACAGGTCGCCGACCAGGCAGGTCACCGTGGTCGCGTCGGCCCGCGCGGTACCGTAACGGATCTCCCCGGCGGCGGCGGCGGCGGACAGAAGACGTTCGATCTCCGTCGCCTCGGCCTCCGTCACGTCCAGGACCATGCGCGGGCCGCCCGCCGATTTGCGGAAGTCGGAACGCTCGGCCATCGTGCGCCGGTAACGCTCCGGATCGAAATTCGCCAGCTTCAGCCCGAATTTCAGCAGGACGCACAGGATGCCCGACTTCACCAGCGCCCCGGCCACGCGGCCGAACGCGCCGCCCGGCGCGCCGCCGCGCGCCTCCATCAGCAGGGAGCGCCACGTCGGCGGCCATTGCGTCCTCAAACGCTCCCCGGAGCCGAGCGGGGCGGCGCCCGCCGTCGGCACGATGCCCTCGATGGCGCCCTGGATGCGGGCGAGCGCGGCCAGACCGGCGTCGCCGTCCTCCACCGCGTCGACGATGACGCACAGCACCGTGCCACGGCGCGGCGTCACCGGATTCCAGCGGCAGGACACGCTCTCCAGCCCCGGCAGCGGGCCGGGCGCAGGCGCCAGGCGCCAGCGCGCGTCGTCCTTGACCCACGCATCGGCGGCGGTCACCCCGGCCCCCAGGAACAGGCCGAAGGCGTTGCCGTTGCCGAAATCATGCAGCGCCACCAGCACCTCCAGCCCCTGGTCGAGCAGCGCCCGCACCGGAACGATCCCGACCCGCAGCGGCACGTCCATCCGCTCGGTCGACCAATGGGCCAGCGCCGACAGCGCCGCGCGCGCCTCGGCCTCGCGGCCCGGCGGGACGGCGGCGATGGCGCCGTCGCCGCCGAACTGGCAGGCCACCGACTCGCCGGCCGACTGCACCGCCTGCGACAGCACGGCGACCACGGCGGCGGCGACGAAGTTCACGTCGCGGTGGCGCCCCTCCCCGGCCAGCCGCGTGCTGCCGATCACGTCGGCGATGGCCAGCGACCAGCCGCCCTCCAGCGCCGCGTAGCGGCTGGGGTCCGACGCCTCGGCGGCAAAATCGTGGATCGCCGGCAGCAGCGCCATCGTCGTAACCTCCCCCGGGCGGATCCGTCTCTGCCGCGACGGTAGCACAGGCCAAGCCGGGAATGGGTCAACGAGGGGTTGGGGTCATCCCCTATGACCAGTAGCCCCTATCACCTGTGGCGAGGCGGCCGCCGACGGCCTTGGTGCCGGCACGTCCTCAAACGTGCAAAAATCAGGTCACCGGCGTATTTTCACGTGCGAAGACAAGCAGCGCCGGTCCACAATCCTAATCCCGCCAAACCGGCTTGACGAGCCAGTCGAGTCCAAATCAGCCGCATGTTGGGCATGCCGTCCCGACCTGCGGTATAGCCGCCCGTATTTGCCGGGAACCCCCGGAACTGGCGTGGAAAAGCGGCGCGTCGGGTTGGGCGCCCAGGCCCTTAACCATTACTAAACCAAATACCGCGAAAACTGTCGACATCGGATCGGTTAGCGGGTTTTGCGGGAAAGGGGCGTCTGGCTTCATGTCGTGGCTGTCGAAACTCGCCGGGGGCGGCAAGAGCTCCGCGTCCTCGGGCTCGTCGGGAACGGCGAACCGGGACCGTCCGGCAACCCCACCGAAGATCGTGATCGACCATCACGAGTATGTTCCGGAGGAATTCGCGCTCGGCTCCTTCCGCATCCGCCCCTATGACGGCGACCTGATCGGCAAGCAGCAGTTCGATTTCCGCATGGTCTTCGACCTGGGCAACGACCCGGTGGACGTGGCCTGCCATGGGCTGGTGGTGAAGATGACCGACCAGACCGGGCTCGTCGCCCGCTACCAGAGCCCGCAGCCCTTCTACGAGCGCAAGCTGATCGACTACGTGCGCGCCTGGAAAGGGCTGTAAGCCGCCCTTTTCCGCCGAAGATGGTGGTTCCCGGACGGCGGAACCACTATATCTGTCCCATGCCGATCCGTCTCCTGCCCGAAATCCTGGTCAACCGCATCGCCGCCGGCGAGGTGGTCGAACGCCCCGCCGCCGCCGTGAAGGAGCTGGTGGAGAACGCGCTGGACGCCGGCGCCACCCGCATCGACGTGGTGGTGCGCGACGGCGGCAAGGCGCTGATCACCATCACCGACGACGGCTGCGGCATGACCCCCGACGAGCTGTCGCTGGCGGTCGAGCGGCACGCCACCTCCAAGCTGCCGGGCGACGATCTGCTCGACATCCGCTCGCTGGGCTTCCGGGGCGAGGCGCTGCCCTCCATCGGCGCCGTCAGCCATTTGACCCTCACCAGCCGCCCGCGCGGCGCCGACAGCGCCTGGAGCCTGACGGTGGACGCCGGGACCAAGGGCACGCCGCAGCCGGCGGCGCTGGCCCAGGGCACGCGGATCGAGGTGCGCGACCTGTTCGCCGCCGTGCCGGCCCGGCTGAAATTCCTCAAGGCCGCGCGCACCGAATACGACCACATCGCCGATGGACTGGAGCGTCTGGCGATGGCGCATCCCGGCGTGGCCTTCACCCTGTCCGACGGCGGGCGCGCGGGCTTGCGGCTGTCCGCCGCGCAGGGCGACCTGCTGGACGCGCGGCTGTCCCGGCTGGGCGCGCTGATCGGACGCGACTTCCAGGAGAACGCCGTCCCGGTCCAGGCGGAGCGCGAGGGCGCGACCCTGTCGGGCTGGATCGGCCTGCCCACCCTGCACCGACCGACCGCGCGCCACCAGCATCTGTTCGTCAACGGACGGCCGGTGCGCGACAAGCTGATGGTCGGCGCGGTGCGCGGCGCCTACGCCGATTTCCTGCCGCGCGACCGCCACCCGATGCTGGCGCTGTTCCTGGAGATCGACCCGCAGGAGGTCGACGTGAACGTCCACCCGGCCAAGGCCGAGGTGCGCTTCCGCGACCAGGCGATGGTGCGCGGGCTGATCGTCGGCTCGCTCAAGCACGCGCTGGCCGAGGCCGGGCACCGCGCCTCGACCACGGTCGGGCTGGCGACGCTGGGCGCCCTGCGGCCGGAAGGCGGCGGACAGGAGGAGAGCGCCGACAGCGGCTTCGCCCCCTCCCCCCTGCCCCACAACCGGGGCGGTGGCGGCGGGTCCTGGGGCGGCGGCGGGTACACGCCCCAGACGGTGCCGCGCGGGCTGGCGGAACGCTCCGTCGCCTTCCAGGCGCCGCATCAGGCCGGCCACCAAGCCGGGTTGCCGCCCTTGCAGGGACGCCTGTCCGGCTTCGCCCCGGCGGCGCGTCCGCCCGAATACCGGCCGGCGCCGGCCAACGCGCCGCCGCTCGACAGCCACCCGCTGGGCGCGGCGCGGGCGCAGCTCCACACCACCTACATCGTCGCCCAGACGACCGAGGGCATCGTCATCGTCGACCAGCACGCCGCCCACGAGCGGCTGGTCTACGAGCGCATGAAGACCGCCCTGCTGGAGGGCGGCGTCAAGCGCCAGTCCCTGCTGATCCCCGAATTGGTCGAGCTGGACGAGCCGTCGGCCAACCGCCTGCTGGGCCGCGCCGAGGAGCTGGCCGAGCTGGGGCTGGTGCTGGAGGGCTTCGGCCCCGGCTGCGTCATGGTGCGCGAGACGCCGGCCCTGCTCGGCCAGTCCGACGTGAAGAACCTCGTCCGCGACCTCGCCGAGGAGCTGGTCGAGCTGGGCGACACCCTGTCGCTGAAGGAGCGGCTGGAGGAGGTCTGCGGCACCATGGCCTGCCACGGCTCGGTGCGCTCCGGCCGGGTGTTGGGCATCGAGGAGATGAACGCCCTGCTGCGCCAGATGGAGGCGACGCCCCACAGCGGCCAGTGCAACCACGGCCGCCCGACCTATGTGGAGCTGAAGCTGGCCGACATCGAGCGGCTGTTCGGGCGGCGGTAGCTCCGATCCACGCCAGCAACCGGCGGGACAGCGCGACGCCGGGATGCGCTCTCACGGCGAGATTGCTGCGACAAAATTTCCCCTCTCCGGCATCAACCCTTCGTGGAGGAGAAACAATTAAACAGGCATGGTGTCACTCATACTCTCGCGTGGGATAGGGGCATCATGCTGACTTCGCTCGTTACGAATCAGGAAAGACTCGTCAACACCACGACCTACGCCGATCAACTGCAACCCGCGGTGACGGTGCTGGACGACGGCACCCAAGTGGTGGTGTGGGCGTCGAACGGACAGGACGGTTCCGGCTACGGCGTCTACGCCCAGCGCCTCGACGCCAACGGACAGCCGCTGGGCGGCGAGTTCCGGGTCAATTCGGTAACCAGCCTGAACCAGCAGAACCCCTCCGTGACGCCGCTGGGCAACGGCGGCTTCATGGTTTTCTGGGAGCACAACTACACCGGCAACAACGCCATCCGCGCCCAGCGCTACGACGCCGACGGCACCCCGGTCGGCAGCGAAATGACGATGGCGGCGCAGTCCAACGGGAACGTCAGGGCGACGCGGTTGAGCGACGGCAGTGTGATGGCGGTCTGGACGCATGCCGAAAGCAACCTGACCGCGATCCATGGCCAACGCTTCGACGCCGATGGCAATGCCCAGACCGGCGTTTTCGCCCTGGCAACAATTGGCAAATACGCCGTTAACGGCGCGTCGCTGCCCAGCATCGCCGCGCTGGAAGGCGGTGGGTACGCGATCAGCTACGCCTATTCGATAAACGGGCTCAACCGCCACTGGGACGTCTACACCCAGGTCTATGCGGCGAACAACGCGGCCGTCACCGGCGAGATCCTGTCCTCCTCGATCAGCGGCGACTACAACCAGAGGCAAAGCGTGCTGGCGGGGCTAGCCGACGGCGGCTACGTCGTCGTCTACATGGGCGACGGCGACTCGGACAGCAGCGAAAACGGCGTCTTCCTGCGACGTTACAGCGCGACGGGCCAGCTTTTGCAAGGCGACACGCTGGTCAACAGCTACGTCACCGGCGACCAGCAGCAGCCCAGCGTGACCGCCCTGGCCGACGGCGGCTTCATGGTGGCCTGGACCTCGGCGGCGCAGGACGGCAGCGGCTACGGCGTCTACGCCCAGCGCTACAACGCCAGCGGCGGCAAGGTCGGCGGCGACTTCCTGCTGGAGCAGGTCGCGGCCGGCGACCAAGTGCAGCCGGCGCTGGCCTCCCGACCGGACGGCGGCTTCGTCGCCACCTGGGCCGGGCAGGACGCCTCCGGATACGGCATCCGCGTCCGGGAGTTCCCGGTCAACGCGGAAGAGCCGGTCTTCACCGCGCAGAATCTGCTGTTTACCAGAAACGAGGTGAAACAGGCTTCTAGCCTTCTGCTGCCCAGCCACGCGCAGGGAGATGCGTGGGCAACCTCGGGACTCCAGGGGATCACCCAGTACGAGTTCATCGACACCAACACGGCTGCCGACAGCGGCCACTTCATACTAAACGGCGTAGAGCAGGTAGCCAAACAGACCATCGCCGTAACCGCCGAGCAGCTCAAGGGGCTCAACTTCGTCGGGGGCACCGCTTCCGTCTCGGATTCGATCCTTGTGCGCGTTTCCGATGGCACCCGCTGGTCGGATTGGAACATCAGCACCGCGACCACGCTGCTTCCCGCCACGTCGCTGACCGCGTCCCCGGAAGCTCCGGTCAACAAAACCGTCTCCGGCAACCAACTGCAACCGGCAGTGACGATATTGGACGACGGCACGCAGGTGGTGGCGTGGGCGGCAGACGGACAGGACGGTTCCGGCTACGGCGTCTACGCTCAGCGCCTCGACGCCAACGGACAGCCGCTGGGCGGCGAGTTCCGGGTCAATTCGGTAACCAGCCTGAACCAGCAGAACCCCTCCGTGACGCCGCTGGGCAACGGCGGCTTCATGGTTTTCTGGGAGCACAACTACACCGGCAACAACGCCATCCGCGCCCAGCGCTACGACGCCGACGGCACCCCGGTCGGCAGCGAAATGACGATGGCGGCGCAGTCCAACGGGAACGTCAGGGCGACGCGGTTGAGCGACGGCAGTGTGATGGCGGTCTGGACGCATGCCGAAAGCAACCTGACCGCGATCCATGGCCAACGCTTCGACGCCGATGGCAATGCCCAGACCGGCGTTTTCGCCCTGGCAACAATTGGCAAATACGCCGTTAACGGCGCGTCGCTGCCCAGCATCGCCGCGCTGGAAGGCGGTGGGTACGCGATCAGCTACGCCTATTCGATAAACGGGCTCAACCGCCACTGGGACGTCTACACCCAGGTCTATGCGGCGAACAACGCGGCCGTCACCGGCGAGATCCTGTCCTCCTCGATCAGCGGCGACTACAACCAGAGGCAAAGCGTGCTGGCGGGGCTAGCCGACGGCGGCTACGTCGTCGTCTACATGGGCGACGGCGACTCGGACAGCAGCGAAAACGGCGTCTTCCTGCGACGTTACAGCGCGACGGGCCAGCTTTTGCAAGGCGACACGTTGGTCAACAGCTACGTCACCGGCGACCAGCAGCAGCCCAGCGTGACCGCCCTGGCGGACGGCGGCTTCGTGGTGGCCTGGACCTCGGCGGCGCAGGACGGCAGCGGCTACGGCGTCTACGCCCAGCGCTACAACGCCAACGGCGGCAAGGTCGGCGGCGACTTCCTGCTGGAGCAGGTCGCGGCCGGCGATCAGGTGCAGCCGGCGCTGGCCGCCCGGCCGGACGGCGGCTTCGTCGCGACCTGGGCCGGGCAGGACGCCTCCGGATACGGCATCCGCGTCCGCGAATACGCGGCCAACGGAACGGTCCCGCCGACCTACACCACCCTGACCGGTACGGACGGCAACGACACGCTGACGGCGGCCACCTCGGCGCCGCACCGCCTCTATGGGCTGGGCGGCAACGACAGCCTGACCGGCGGCGCGTCGGGCGACCTGCTGTTCGGCGGGGACGGCGACGACACCATCAACGGCCTCGACGGCAACGACCAACTGCTGGGCGGAAACGGCAACGACCGCCTGTACGGCGGGGACGGCAACGACACCCTCGACGGCGGTGCCGGGAACAACGCCCTGTATGGCGGGGACGGCAACGACGTCTATCTGGTCAACGGCACCGGCGACGCCGTCCGGGAGTTCGCCGGCGAAGGCATCGACGAGGTGCAGACCACGCTCGCCGGCTACACCCTCGGCGCCAATGTGGAGCGGCTGGTCTTCGTCGGAAGCGGCGCCTTCAGCGGAACCGGCAACGCCCTGGACAACCTGATCGTTGGCGGGTCGGGCAACGACACCCTGACCGGCGGCGACGGGGCCGACACGCTGATCGGCGGCAACGGCGACGACCGCCTCTATTTCGACGCCGCCGACGCTCCGGTGCAGGGCGGCAACGGCTTCGACACCGCCGTCGTCCAGGGTAGTCTCGGCGCCAGCCTCAACCTCGCGGCCAGCAGCATCGAGCAGGCCTATGGGGGAACCGGCAACGACACCCTGAACGGCGCCGGCGCCCTGTCCGGCCTGTACATCAATGGTCGGGACGGCAACGACGTGATCACGGGCAGCGGCTTCAACGACACGCTGATCGGCGGCAACGGCATCGACACGCTGGTCGGCGGCGACGGCGACGACCTGCTGTACGTCGGGGACGCCGCCTCGGCGGTCAACGGCGGCGCGGGGATCGACACCCTGTACGTGCAGGCGAACGGCAACCTGACGCTCGATCTCGCCGCCACCGGCATCGAGCGCGTCTTCAGCGGCGGCGGCAACGACAGCGTGACGGCGGCGGCGGCCCTCGTCGGGGTGGAGATCAACGGCGGTGCCGGGGACGACAGCCTCATCGGCAGCGCCTTCAACGACACGCTGCGCGGCGACGCCGGCGACGACACGCTGGCCGGCGGCGACGGGAACGACACGCTGGTCGGCGGCGGCGGGACCGACGCCCTGTTCGGCGGCGGTGGCGACGACCGCCTGTACGTGGACAGCTGGACAGCCACGGTGGACGGCGGCAGCGGTGATGACATTGTCTACATCCGCACCACGGACGGCTCGCTGCTCGACGTTTCGGCGTCGATCGAGCACGTCCACGGCGGCAGTGGTAACGACATGATCATCGCGGCGAACGCGCAATCCGGCGTGGAGATGCTCGGTGGGGCCGGCAACGACTGGCTGGCCGGCGGAATTTACGCCGACAGCCTGCGCGGAGACGACGGTCGAGATTACCTGTTCGGCGGGGCCGGCGACGATACGCTCCAGAGCGGCAACGGCGACGACATGCTGGCCGGCAGTGTGGGCGACGACTATCTGGTCGGCGGCAACGGAGCCGACCTGTTCCTGTGGAGCGTCGGGGACGGCAACGACCTGATCCGTGATTTCAACGCCTCCCAGGGGGACCGGATCAGTCTGGCGGCGGACACGACCTACACGGTCGGGAGCAACGCGCGCGGCGATGCGGTGCTCACCTTCGCGTCGAGCGAGACGCTGACGCTGTACGGCGTCCGATCGTCCGACGTCGCCGGTGGCTGGTTCGTGACGGTCTGATGGGACGGGAGCCCCGAGGATCCGTCTCGGGGCCCCTCTCCTTTCACGCCAAGGGATTTGGCGTTTCAAACAGTCCGGGCGTCTGGAGGCGCCGCCGGATCGGGGGCTTTCTCCGGGCGGGACGGCCCGTCCACCCGGTACAGCTCGTCAAGGAAACCGGCGAAGGCCGCGACGCGCCGCCGCATGAAGGCCAGCATCGCCGGGGTGCGCGGAAAGCTGTCGATCCGCCACACGCTGTCGGGGCCGAGCCGTTCCGCCGCGACCTGATGGACGCGGTGGAACATCATCAGCAGCGGTCCGGTCTGCTCCAGATCCCGGCGCACCGCCGCGCCGTGGTACCAGACCGTGTCGGGAGGCTGCAGGCGCGCGAACATCCAGCCCGCCGCAACCCTGTCGCGGCGGATCAGCCAGCTGTTGTCGGGCCAATGCTCGAACTGGGCGGCCATGGCGAAGGGGCTGAAATCCGCGTCGATCGCCCCGCTGTCGATCAGCCGGCGCACCTCGGCGTGGTCCTCCGGCGTGGCGTCCTTCCAGAGCCGCAGGTCGTAGCTCCGCAGCACCCGCAGGGCCGGGGCGTGGCGCTCCGCCCAGGCCAGCACGGCGCCCGGCGTTCCGGCCGCCCGCATCGACTGGAGAACCGGCGCGCCCCAGCCGGCCCGGCGAAGCAGCGCCTCGAAGGCCTCGCGCGCCGACAGCTTCGAGGAGTAGGTCACGGTCAGGCGTTGGCCGTCCGGAACCGCCGCCGCCAGCGCCGCCAGCAGCCGCGCGGCGATCCCGCAGCGGCGCCACGCCGGATCGACCGACACCGAGAGCAAAACCACCGCGCCCCCCGCGCGGTGCGCCAGGGCCAGCCCGACGGGGCGATCCCCGGCCCAGGCCCCGAACGCGAGGCTCGTCCCGTCGAGCGGAGCCAAACGCTCGCGAAAGGCCGGAAAGGTCCAGCGGGCGAAGGCGCGCCCGTCCTCCCCCTCCAGCGGAACGATCGCGGGTCGACGGGAGGCCGGCCGGCCGGGAGCGGCGGGTGGATCGGGGAGCGGTGTCATGGCGGGACGCTACCCGGAAAGCCGGACCGCCGCAGCCCCCCGGCGCCGGTCCCGTTTCATCCGGAACCGCCGCCGTGAGACAACGGCCGGGCTCCGTAAGACGATGGGCTGCCCACTGCGCCCACCACCCCCCCATCCGGTCATCGCAAGGCGTCGGTTGCCTGCCCTATCATCGGCGCACCCCCCCAACCGCTTCGAGGGACGGCTCCAGGATGACCACCGGTTTCAGCATCGCCGACAAGCGGCGCATCGAGTCCGCCGCCACCGACCCGGCCGTCCGCGCCCGGCTGATCGCCGACCCGCAGGCGGGGAGCGCGACGCTGCTCGGCCGCTCCCTGCCGGACGACCTGCGTGTCCGCATCCACGAGGAACCGGCCGGCGCCATGTACTTCGCCCTGCCCCTGCCCGAGCAGGCCGGACCGGTGCCCGATGCCACGACCCGCCGCCAGTTCTTCGAGAACGTCCTGTTCGAGGCGGCCGAGCGGGCTCCCGACCTGCGCCTGCGCGCGGCGTCGGACCCCCGCGCCCTGTTCCATGCCCTGACCAGCAACGACCTCGATTTGCCGCCTGGCCTCCAGCCCGTGCTGTTCCTCGATCAGCCCTCGGAGATCCACGTCGTGCTGCCGCAGCCCTCGGACTCCATCGAGGACGAGTTGCCCGACGATCTGCTGGAGTTCGTCGCCGGCGGCGCGCCCTCGCCCTGCAACAGCCGCGCGGGCGAGCACCTCGCGACCATGACCGCCACCGTGGACAAGCTTTAGCAAGACACCGTTTTCGTTTTGGCCCGATGGGACGGCCGCTTGCCCTGCCGTCGGCCCCCGCCCCAACCGCTGCGAGGAACGCACCGAGAATGACCACCGGTTTCAGCATCGCCGACAAGCGGCGCATCGAGTCCGCCGCCACCGACCCGGCCGTCCGCGCCCGGCTGATCGCCGACCCGCAGGCGGGGAGCGCGACGCTGCTCGGCCGCTCCCTGCCGGACGACCTGCGTGTCCGCATCCACGAGGAACCGGCCGGCGCCATGTACTTCGCCCTGCCCCTGCCCGAGCAGGCCGGACCGGTGCCCGATGCCACGACCCGCCGCCAGTTCTTCGAGAACGTCCTGTTCGAGGCGGCCGAGCGGGCTCCCGACCTGCGCCTGCGCGCGGCGTCGGACCCCCGCGCCCTGTTCCATGCCCTGACCAGCAACGACCTCGATTTGCCGCCTGGCCTCCAGCCCGTGCTGTTCCTCGATCAGCCCTCGGAGATCCACGTCGTGCTGCCGCAGCCCTCGGACTCCATCGAGGACGAGTTGCCCGACGATCTGCTGGAGTTCGTCGCCGGCGGCGCGCCCTCGCCCTGCAACAGCCGCGCGGGCGAGAACAAGTCGGCCGTTTCCAGCGGCCTCGACAAGCTTGCGTAGGGCACCGATTCGGTTTCAGACCCGACGGCCCGGCAACCCGCCGGAGGCAAGCGGAAAAGCCGCCGGGCGGCACATCGAAAAGGCTCGCGCGCAGTCGTTGGAACGCTCTCCTTTCCGGCCAGGGTTCTTCTCCCGAAGCTGGCAAGGACGAGCGCTTCATGCACGGCGACGCGGCGATCCCGAGCGGTGGCCTCCCGGACACGGAAAGGCCGGTCCCGCCCCACGACCCGCTGGACGAGCGCTGGGCACGTGGTCGGGGCGCCCCCCAGCCCCTGGGGTGGCGTGGATCCGGGCGATGAGTTGAGCCGACCTACAGCCACAGCGGCCAGCGGTGCAGGCGCGACGCTCCGACCTCTGCGGCGTTGGAAACTGGCCGGCATCGGGCCAAAGTTCGGACGGCGCCCCCCGTCGGATTATCGGAAAGACGGCGCCGCTCCTCCCGCCCACATCACCACCGGTTGTTCCGCCCACTCCCAAAGATTGTTGCAACCCGACCGAGCGCCCCAAAGAGGTGCCGGTTGTAAGAACGGTTATGCTCCGTGCACGCCGTTGTGTGCGGCCCGCTTCCAGGGAAAATTCGAACCACTTTACAAACAAACCGGAATGGATGCGGCCACATGGCTACTCTCTGGGGTGGAGCGGGTTCGGACACTTTGACCGGTGGGGCGGAGGACAATACCATCGGCGGCGACGGCGGCAACGACCGGCTGACCGGCAACAGCGCGCGCGACGTGATCCTGGGCGGCGACGGCGACGACACCATCACCGGGGGCGCCGGCAACGACTACATGGAGGGCGGCGCCGGGGCCGACGTCTTCGTGATCCGGCCGGGCGACGGCTGGGACGTCATCGGCGATTTCCGCGGCGGCTACCAGTTCGCCGATACGCTCGACCTGACCGCCTTCACCGCGATCACCAGCCGCGCCGCGCTGAACCAGCTCGTCACCGCCGACGGGGGCGACACCATCATCACGCTGGCGCCCGACACGACCCTTCGGCTGGTCGGCATGGACGCGGCGACCTTCAAGTCGGGTCCGATAGGCTTGAAATTCCATGGAGCGGAGGCGCCGCCGCCGGACAAGTCGATCTCTTTCGAGACCACCAAGGTCGTGCAGAACGAGGGAAGCGGCGGCGGGGTGACCGATTACGCCTTCACCGTCACCCGCACCGGGGACCTCTCGGAAGCCGCGTCGGTGTCCTGGTCTTCCATGGGCAGCCACTCGCGCTCCTATCCCTACAACATGGCCGACGTCAACGACTTCGCGCTGAATCGCCCGGCCGGGTCGCCTTTCAGCTATCAGGGCCCCTCCGGCGTGGTCCAGTTCGCCGCGGGCCAGAGCACGGCGACGATCCATGTCGGCATCACCGGGGACAACGCGGTCGAGGCGGACGAATCCTTCACCGTGTCGCTGGCGTCGCCCTCCCAGGGATGGAGCCTCGTGGCGGGCCGGCAGGATGCCCTGGGCGTCGTCCTGAACGACGATTCGGCCGGCAACACCCTCACCGGCACCGCCGCGCGCGACGAGCTGTACGGCACGGCGCAGAACGACGTCATCATCGGCGGGGCCGGCAACGATTACATGGAGGGCGGCGCCGGTTCCGACCGGTTCGTCATCAACCCGAACGACGGCTGGGACGCCATCGGCGACTTCCAGGCCGGGGCCGGCGGCGACGTGCTGGATCTGCGCGGCTGGAGCGGGCTGGGGAGCGCCGCCGCGGTGCTCGCCGCGGCGACCGAGGACAGCGGCGGCACCCTGCTGAACTTCAGCAACACCACCGGCGTCCGCCTGATGGGCGTGACCAAGGCGTCGCTGACCGCCGCCAACCTCCAGGTGGCCGACGCCCCGCAGCAGCCGGTCGGGCCGTCGATCACTTCCATGGGGTGGAAACGTGACTCCTTCGACGCCACGGCGGTGACGCGTGCCAACACCGCCAGCGACGGCACCCAGGCCAACGCGGCGGGCAGCGGCGCGATCTCGGGGGATGGCCGTTACGTCGCCTTCATCAGCAGCGCCAGCAATCTGGTGAGCGGCGACATCAACGGGCAGGCCGACCTCTTCGTGAAGGATCTGCAGACCGGCATCGCCACGCGGATCGAGATGCCGGCTTTCAACGCGACCGCGTCGAAGCGGGTGGGCGTGCTGGCCTTTTCGGACGACGGCGGCAAGCTGCTCTACACCAGCGTCGGCCTGCAAACCTCCGGCTACGACTACCCGCTCACCTCCATCCACATCCGCGACATCGCGACCGGAACCGAGACCAGCTTCAACGCCGGCACCAGTTCCATCTCCGACCTCGGGCTTTCGGCCGATGGACGGACTCTGACCCAGGTCAACCAGTCGGTCGGCATCCACCAGGGGCAATCCACCAGCGTCGTGGTCACCGACCTGGAGACGAACACGGTCCGCAGCTTCGGCGACTCCGGCAGCCCGATGCCGTGGACGGCCAACGCGCCGGTGGTGTCGGCCGACGGGAGCCTTCTCGCCTATACCAACCAAGGGGCTCTGCGCCTTCACAATCTGGAAACCAACGCCGTGGAGCGGATCGACCGGCTTCCGGACGGCTCGCTTCCCGGCAATGGCGCATCGACCGCCCAGGCCTTCTCCGCCGACGGGCGCTACGTTCTCTTCACCAGCAGCCTGTCCGGGCTCGACGCCGGCAAGGGCGGGTCGGCGGGCGTGTATGTCCGCGACCTGCAGACCGGCGTGACGCGTCTGGTCAGCACGGCGGCCGACGGCACCCCGGCCAACGGCAGCAGCAGCGGCGTCGCGTTCGGTACGGATGGAAAATCCGTCCTGTTCACCAGCACCGGCTCCAACCTCGTGGACGGCGACACCAACGGGGCGCGGGACGTGTTCCTGAAGGATCTCGAAACCGGCGCTGTCCGGCGTCTCAGCGTCGCCGCGGACGGCGCCGAATTGAACGCCGGCGTCGGTCAGGTGAGCCTGAGCGCCGACGGCACGCGGATCCTCTTCGACACGGCCGCCAGCAACGTGGTCGGTGGCGACACCAACGGCGTGGCCGATCTGTTCGCCGCGACGTTGGATTCGCTGCCGACCATTGGCGAAGCGGGCCTGCAAGGGACGGCCACCCTCTCCATCAGCTTCGCTGCCGGGGCGGGAGCCGTCACTCAAGCGTCGATCGACTGGGGCGACGGGCAGACGACCGCCCAGACCGTGGCCTCCGGGACCAGCGCGCTCTCCGCCACCCACTTCTACGGCACGGCGGGTTCCTATACCGGCAGCGTGACGCTGACCGACACGAACGGCGCCAGCGTCAGCAACGCTTTCGCCGCCCAACGGGCCGCCGACGGAACGGCCGCGTCCCTGACCGGCTCGGCCGGGCGGGACGTGCTGATCGGCGGCACGCTGAACGACACGCTGACCGGCGGCGGCGGCGAGGATTTCCTGTCCGGCGGGCTGGGGAGCGACCTGTTGCTGGGCGGGGCCGGCAACGACCTGCTGGCCGGCGGCGCCGGGGCCGACACGCTGACCGGCGGCGCCGGGGCGGACGTCTTCGCTTTCGGCATCGCCAGCGGGATGGACGTCATCACCGACTTCGACGCGGCCGGGGGAGACCGGATGCAGATCGGCGTCGGTCAGGGCTGGAGCGTCGAGACCTCCGGTTCGGACGCCCTGGTGCGGTTCAGCGCCACCGATGGGGTGCTGCTGACCGGGGTCCGGCCGGATCAGGTCGCGTCCGGCTGGTTCATCACCGGCTGACCGCTCTTCAAACAGCGGGCGGCGGCGGGCACGGGAAGCCCGCCGTCGCCTACAGCGCCTCGCTCCGCTTCATCAGGTAATCCAGCCCGCCCACCCGGAACCAGCGGTAGCCGTAGGCCTCCAGCACCATCGGGTGGCGGCCCTTGGAATCCGGTTCGCTGTGGTCGTTGGACAGCAGGTTGACCAGCCGCGAGGTCTCGCCCTCCCCGTCCACGTCCAACGTGATCTCGCGGGGGCCGTCGGACAGGTTGTGGACCACGACCACGCCGTTGTTGCGCCAGTCGTAGCGCAGGGCCAGCACCTCCGGGCAGGTCGTCTTCAGGACGCGGAAGTCGCCCCAGCCGATTTCCGGGCATTCCTTGCGCATGCGGATGATGCGCTCGGTCCAGTTCAGCATGGATTCCGGGTCGCGGCGCTGGGCCGCCGCGTTGACGCGCTCGTAGCCGAAGACCCCGCCGCTGATCACGGGCAGGATCGGCGTGTCGGATTTGGTGAAGCCGGCCTGGGGCTCGTCCGACCATTGCATCGGCGTGCGGGCGCAGTTGCGCTCCGGCAGGGACAGGTCGTCGCCCATGCCGATCTCGTCGCCGTAGCGGATCACCGGCGTGCCGGGCAGCGTGAACATCAGGCTGTAGGCCAGCTCCAGCCGCCGCCGGTCGGCGTTCAGCATCGGCGCCAGCCGCCGCCGGATGCCCCGGTCGTAGAGCTGCATCGACTTGTCCGGCCCGAAGGCGTCGAACACCGCCTGGCGCTGCGGCTCGGTCAAACGGCCGAGGTCGAGCTCGTCGTGGTTGCGCAGAAAGCTGCCCCATTGGCCGGAATGCGGGCGCGGCTTGGTCGCCAGCAGCGCGTCGATCAGCGGTCCGCCATCGGCGCTGGCCAGCGCGTAGAACAGATGCTGGTTGACCTGGAAGTTGAACATCATGTGGCAGCGGTCGCCGTCGTGGCCGAAATACTCCAGGTCGTCCTCGGGCAGGATGTTCGCCTCGGCCAGCAGCAGGGCGTCGCCCCGGCGCCATTGCACGAACTCGCGGAAGCTCCGCAGCATGCCGAACTGTTCGGTCGGGGTGGTGACGTCGGGTCCCTTGGTCGCGATGATGAAGGGCACCGCGTCCATGCGGAACCCTGACACGCCCAGTTGGATCCAGAAGCCCATGATCTTCAGCAACTCGGCCTGGACCGCCGGGTTCGACGTGTTCAGGTCGGGCTGGAACTTGTAGAAGCGGTGGAAGTACCAGGCCTTGGCCTCGCGGTCATGGGTCCAGGTCGTCTTCTGCACGCCGGGGAAGACCATGCCCTCGTCGGCGTTGGCCGGCTTGCGGTCGGCCCAGACGTACCAGTCGCGGTAGGGGCTGTCCGGATCCTTGCGCGCGGCCTGGAACCACGGGTGCTGGTCCGAGGTGTGGTTGACCACGAGGTCGATGATGACGCGGATGCCGTGCTGCTTGCAGGCGTGCGTGAACTCGACGAAGTCCCCCAGCGTGCCGTAGCGCGGATCGACGTTGTAGTAATCGGCGACGTCGTAGCCGTCGTCCTTCATCGGCGAGGTCTGGAACGGCCCCAGCCACAGGCAGGTGATGCCCAGCCCGTGCAGGTAGTCCAGCCGCCGCTGCAATCCCTTGAAGTCGCCGACCCCGTCGCCGTCGGAATCCATGAAGGTCGCGAGGGACAGATTGTAGATGACCGCGTTCTTGTACCAGAGGTCCTCGATCATGCCCGCCTCGCGCCGTTTTCCGTTCCCGAACAAACAGCGGCGGGAGCGAAGCGTTGCGCGTTCCGGGCATGGCGCATCCGGGTCAGTCACCCGCCTCGCGCATGGCTGGCCTCTTGTACGTGGTATACAAAGAACTTTGCATTTGGCATACCGCGCTCTATGTTGCACCACAGCATAAGCGTGGCACTGATGGAGACGGATCATGATCGAAACCCAGGCGTTCCTGTTCCTCGCGCTGACCGGCATGATCGGCCACGCCATCTACCTCGCCAGCGGCAGGAAGCCCTACGACGTAATCCTGCCGGAGAAGGACGAGGCCGAGGAGGAACCGGGCATCGCCTTTTCCTCCGACCGCTTCCAGCAGAGCGCCAAGGGCGAGGACCGGCCGTTCTGGATCGAGTGACCGCTTCCGCTCCGCCTCCCCGCACGCTCTTGCCCCCGCCCTGCCCTTCCCCCGCGCGTGGGCGCGGAGGAAGGGTGGGGAGGGGGCACAGCAGAGGGTCGTGTCGGTTCGAAACGTTTGCCCGGTCTAGTTTCCGGCCGGCTGGGCCGACGACAGCGGCACGCCTTGCGCCTCGGCCCTCTGCGCCGCCTCGGCGTTGCGGGCGTGGTGGCGGGCCAGCATCGGCTTGAGAACCAGGATCGCGCAGAGCGCCGCCGTCAGGTCCATGGCCGCGGTGACGTAGAGCACGGTCGCCCAGGTGCCGGTCGCTTCCATCAGCAGGTTGCCGAGCGGGACCAGCAGGGCGGCGACGCCCTTGGCGCAGTAGAGGACGCCGTAGATCTTGCCAGCGTGCTTGGTGCCGAAGGTGTCGGCCGAGGTGGCGCTGAACAGGCTGTAGACTTCGCCCCAGGCCAGGAAGACCATGCCGCTGAGCAGCAGGAACATCATCGGGTCATGGCCGAAGCGGCTGAGCGCGATGATGCCCAGGCCTTCCAGCGAGAAGGCGACGAACATGGTCGCTTCGCGGCCGATGTGGTCGGAGATGAAGCCGAAGAGCGGACGCGAGATGCCGTTCATCACGCGGTCGAGCATCAGGGCGAAGGGCAGCGCCGCCATGGTGATGCCGAGCACGCTGACCGGGGTCTCCTTGACGCCCAGGTCGTGGGCGATGACGCCGAGCTGGGCCACCGCCATCAGGCCGCCGGTGACGGTGCCGATGAACATCGCCCACATCACCCAGAACACCGGGGTGCGGATGGCTTCGCCCAGCGTGTAGTCGCGGCGGGTCTGGGCGACCTTGGTCGAGGCCTTGACGTGCTCCTTCTGCGGCATGCGCAGGAAGTAGGCGGCGGCGATGATGATCGCGCCCTGGAGCAGGCCGAACCAGAAGAAGGCCGCCTGATAGCCGGCGCTGTGGATCATGCTGGAGATCGGCAGGATGGTCAGGGCCGAGCCGGCGCCGTAGCCGCCCGCCGTCAGGCCGACCGCCAGACCGCGCTTTTCCGGGAACCACTTCAGCGCGTTGTTCACGCAGGTGGCGTAGACGCAGCCGACGCCGATGCCGCCGATGGCCGAGCCGATGTAGAGGACCGACAGGGTGTTGGCGTAGCTGTCGACGATCCAGGACAGGCCGGTGAAGAAGCCGCCGGCGGCGACGATGACGCGGGGGCCGTAACGGTCGATGAAATAGCCCTCGATCGGCGTCAGCCAGGTCTGCACGACGACGAAGATGGTGAAGGCGGTTTGGATCGAGGCGCGCGTCCAGTTCTGCTGCGCCTGGATTTCCGGAACGAACAGCGTCCAGGCGTATTGGATGTTGGCCGCCGCGACCATGCAGACGATGCCGACGACGATCTGCATCCAGCGGGCGCGATCGGAGATCGGCGCCCCCTTGTCAGCCGCCGATGGGGTGGAAGAGTAAGTCATCGTGCCTCCCAAAACTTAAGCCAAAGCCGGTCGCCGCGACGCCCCTTCTCCCAGGAGCGATGCCGAGACCCTGCCGCGGTTGCGTTGACGGGACGGATGCGTTCTTCGCGACGTTTCCGTACCGGCGGTGTCGTTTGTTCCCAAGTCCTTCGACGGCATCGTACCGTTCGCACACTGGTAATTCTGAATACCGAGTTTGGAATTAGGTATACCAGAAAAAGGCCGAAAAAGACGCCCAAAGCCAGAATGGCGGAATGCTGCTGCCGGACCTTCAAGTATTCGTGTTCATTCCTGTCCCGACGGAGTCCAGTCCGGACTGTTCATCCGAACCATTCCCTTCCTTGAATCGCAGTCTTGAAAAAGAAGCCGTGCCGGTACCTGCACGGCCCCCCCAGTCGAGGGTGTGCATTCAAAGGAGATAGAATGAAGCCGCCGCGACAGTGTTTTGAACTACCTCGGCGACACACAATCTTTGCGTCTGATTGTTTTGGAACTCAACAATCCATTTTGTCTTTCCGCATCATGGAAAAACATCGGCCAACCCGTTGAAACGCAAGGGAGCCGCCGCCAACCACGGATCGTGGGCGCGGCAAGGAACGGATCGGAAAAATGGAACTTGGGAGTATCGTCGGAAAAGCCGGCGGGATCAGGCCCGCGCCGCGAAGGTCAGGAACACGACCCGCGTGTCGCCGTAGCGGCGTTCGTCCACCAGGGCGAAGCCGTCCGGCGGGGGCAGCGGATCGCCCTCCCCCACCTCGACCACGGCGAGCGCGCCGTCGGCCAGCCAGCCGGCCCGCGCCAGCGCCGTCAGGGCAAGGGGGGCCAGCCCCTTCGCGTAGGGTGGATCGCAGAAGACGATGGTGCAGGGCTGGCGGGCCGGCGGCGGGCGGGTGGCGTCGGCGCGCAGCACGGTGGCCGACGCCTCCTCGCCCAGGGCCGCGACGTTGGCGCGCGCGGCGTCCAGCGCGGCGCGGCCGGTGTCGAGGAAGCTGCACCCCGCCGCGCCGCGCGACAGGGCCTCCAGCCCCAGCGCGCCGGTGCCGCAGAAGGCATCCACGACGAAGGCGCCCTCGAAATCGGGCGCCCAGTCGGCGTGGGCCAGGATGTTGAAGACGGCCTCGCGCGTCCGGTCGGTGGTCGGGCGCGTGTCGCGTCCGTCCGGAGCGGCCAGACGCCGGCCCCGGTGCCTACCGCCGACGATCCGCATCCGGACGATCCTTGCGGGGACGCTCGACGCGCTGGCGGTCGGTCCGCCCGTCGCGCTTCTTCGGACCGGCGGGGGCCGCCGCGCTGGCCGGCTTGCCCGCACCGGCGGGCTTGGGGGCGCCGGAGGGCTTGCCCATGCCGGCAGGCTTGGACGAAGCGGATTTGGCCGGGGCGTAAGGCTTCGGAGCCGAGGCGGGCTTGCCCGCCGCCTTCGGACCGCGTGGCTTGGCGCCTTGCGGATCCCTCGACTGCGAATCCCGCGACTTCGCACCCTGCGGGTCGCGTGATTTTGCGCCCTGCGGGTCGCGCGACTTCGGCCCCTGGGCGTCCCGGCTTTCCGGCTTGCCACGGCTGGGCCTGGACGAGGCCGGGTCGTTCAGCGACAGCGTGCCGCGCGCGCGCGCCGGCTTGCCCTCGGCGGACGGCGGCTTGCCATAGCCGGGCTTGCCCTCGGCGGCTTTCGCCGCGAAGGTCGGCTTGCCGTCGGAGCGGCCACGCGCGGGCTTGGTCTCGTCCTTGCCCCAGGCGGCCTGAACCTCCAGCCGCTTGGTGGCGGAGCGCGGCGCGCGCCTCGGCGCCTCGGCGGCGGGTTTGGGCGCAGCGGCCTCGGCACGGGCCGCCGGCTTGGCGGCGGAGGCGGCGCCGGCCTCGGCGGCACGGGCCTTGGCGCGGAGCTTGGTGTTCGATTCCGGCTCGGCGGCCGGGGCGACGGTGCCGAAGAAGGTGGAGATCTGCTCGCGGACGACGCGCTTGGGAACCTCCTCGACGCCGCCCTCCTCCAGCTTGCCGAGCTGGAACGGGCCGTAGGCGACGCGGATCAGCCGGTTGACCTGGAGTCCCAGCGACTCCATCACCTTGCGGATCTCGCGGTTCTTGCCTTCCTTCAGGCTGACGGTCAGCCAGGCGTTGCGGCCCTGGACGCGGTCGAGCAGCGCCTCGATCGGGCCGTACTTCACGCCCTCGATGGTCGGTCCCTTGGCCAGCGCGGCCAGTTGGATCTCGTCCACCTCGCCGAACACGCGCACGCGGTAGCGGCGGGTCCAGCCGGTGGCCGGCAGCTCCAGGAAGCGGGCCAGCTCGCCGTCGTTGGTCAGCAGCAGCAGTCCCTCGGTCGTCAGGTCGAGACGGCCGATGGAGACCACGCGCGGCAGTTCCGGCGGCAGCCGGTCGAAGACGGTCGCCCGCCCCTTCTCGTCGCGCGCCGAGGTCACCAGACCCGACGGCTTGTAGTAGCGCCACAGCCGCGCCGGTTCCGGCTCGGGAATGACCTTCCCGTCGACCTGAACGATGTCGCCGGGCCGCACGACGCAGGCCGGGCTGGTCAGAACCTGGGTGTTGACCGCGACGCGGCCCTCGGTGATCCAGCGTTCCGCGTCGCGGCGCGAGCAGAGCCCGGCGCGCGCCAGCCGCTTGGCGATGCGTTCACCACCGTCCGGAGCGGCGGCGGAGGTCGGGTCGGTATCGGTTGTGTCCATGAGGCGGACCATAGGGCCTGATGGCGCCGCCCGCAACACGAGACCCTGCCCTTTGGTGTGGAATCCGGCGTCGGAATTCGTTTGACGGGGCCGGGAGGCGGCGGGCAGGCTCCCGCGCCATGCCGACCCCGCCCCCCGCCCCGTCCTACATGGACCTCGCCTTCGAGGACGCCGAAGCCGCGGCCGCGCGCGGCGAGGTGCCGGTGGGCGCCGTGATCGTCGATCCGGCGACGGGATCCGTGCTGGCCCGCGCCGGCAACCGGACGGAGGAACTGCGCGACCCGACCGCCCACGCCGAGGTGCTGGCCATCCGTGCCGCCTGCGCGGCGGTGGGACAGCCGCGCCTGCCCGGCTGCGACCTGTACGTGACGCTGGAGCCCTGCGCGCTCTGCGCCGCCGCGATCAGCTTCGCGCGCCTCCGGCGGGTGTATTACGGGGCCTACGATCCCAAGGGCGGCGCGGTGGACCACGGCCCGCGCTTCTTCGGACAAACGACCTGTCACCACGCGCCGGACGTCTATGGCGGCATCGGCGAGACGCGGGCGGGGGCGCTGCTGCGGGATTTCTTCAGGGAGCGGCGGTGAACGGGTATCAGCCGATTGGCTTGGTCGGCGTATACCGGGCAGCAAGGAATAGCCCCTCTCCCCTTGCGGGAGAGGGGTTGGGGTGAGGGGGGCAAACCCCTCTTCTTCGCCTTCGGCGAATACCCCTCATCCCAACCCTTCTCCCGCAAGGGGAGAAGGGCTCTGTCCTCTTGAATAATTACCCCAGCGAACAGCTTTACCGCCCCACCGCGCGCCAGCCGATGTCGCGGCGGCAGAAGCCGCCCGGCCAGTCCAGCGCGTCCACGCCCTTGTAAGCCGCTCCTTGCGCCTCGGCCACCGTGGGGGCCATGGCGGTGACGCCCAGCACCCGGCCGCCGACCGACAGCACCCGGCCGTCCTCGGCGCGTTTGGTGCCGGCGTGGAACACCGTCACTTTGTCCACCGCGTTGGCGGCGTCCAAGCCCCGGATCTCCGTGTTCTTCGCGTAGTCGCCGGGGTAGCCGTTGGCCGCCATCACCACACAGAGCGCGGTCTCGTCGTGCCAGCGCAGGTCGATGCTGTCCAGCACCCCGTCGGCCGCCGCGACCAGCGCCGCCAGCGCGTCGGACTTCAGCCGCATCATCAGCGTCTGGCATTCCGGGTCGCCGAAGCGGACGTTGAACTCCAGCGTCTTGGGCACCGGGCCGTCCGGCGTCTGCATGATCATCAGGCCGGCGAACAGCACGCCCTTGAAGGGGCGCCCCTCCGCCGCCATGCCCTTGACGGTCGGCTCGACGATCTCGCGCATGACGCGGGCCTGGAGGTCCGGCGTCAACGCCGGGGCCGGGGAATAGGCGCCCATGCCGCCGGTGTTGGGGCCGGTGTCGCCGTCGCCCACCGCCTTGTGGTCCTGCGCCGAGGCCATCGGCAGCGCGTTCTCGCCGTCGCACAGCGCGAAGAAGCTGACCTCCTCGCCGTCGAGGAACTCCTCGACCACCACCTCCGCCCCGGCGGCGCCGAAGCGGCCGTCCACCAGCGCCTCGTCGATGGCGGCGAAGGCCTCGGCCTCGGTGCGGGCGACGGTGACGCCCTTGCCGGCGGCCAGACCGTCGGCCTTCACCACGATGGGGGCGCCGTGCTGGCGGACGTAGGCCTTGGCGGCTTCGGGATCGGTGAAGCGGCCGTAGAAGGCGGTCGGCACGTTGTACTTCGCCAGGATGTCCTTCATGAAGCCCTTGGAGCCTTCCAGCTCCGCCGCCGCCGCGCTGGGGCCGAAGGCCTTGACGCCCAGCGCCGTCAGCTTGTCCACCAGACCCAGCACCAGCGGCCCTTCCGGCCCGACGACGACGAAGTCGATGGCGTTGGCCTGGACGAAGGCGACCAGCGCGTCCACATCCTCCGCCCCGATGGGCACGAGGGTCGCCACGTCGGCGATGCCGGCGTTGCCCGGCGCGCAGTACAGCGCGTCGCACAGCGGCGAGTTGGCGATGGCCCAGCACAGGGCATGCTCGCGACCGCCGGATCCGACGACGAGGACTTTCATGGTACAAGCCCCTTCAGCGCTTGTTGTGGACACCGCGCCTTGTATCATGGCCGCGCCATGACTCAAGACCTTGATGCCCTCCCCCTGATCGCCCCGGAACCGCGCCCCGGTTCCAACCTGCCGGAATTCACGGTCGGCGACCTCGCGCGCCGCCTGAAACGCAGCATCGAGGACGAGTTCGGGTTCGTCCGCGTGCGCGGCGAGATCTCGCAGCCCAAGAAGCACAGCTCCGGCCATTGCTACATGCGGCTCAAGGACGACACCGCCGTGATCGAGGCGGTGTGCTGGCGCGGCACCATGTCCAAGCTGGTGGTGAAGCCGGAGGAAGGGCTGGAGGTCATCGTCAACGGGCGGATGACGACCTACCCCGGCCGCTCGCAATACCAGCTCATCATCGAGTCGATGGAGCTGGCCGGCGAAGGCGCCCTGCTGAAGATGCTGGAGGAGCGCAAGCGGCGCCTCGCGGCCGAAGGGCTGTTCGAGCCGGCGCGCAAGAAGCCGATCCCCTTCCTGCCCGACGTGATCGGGGTGATCACCTCCCCCACCGGGGCCGTCATCCGCGACATCCTGCACCGGTTGAGCGACCGCTTCCCCCGCCATGTGCTGCTGTGGCCGGTCGCGGTGCAGGGCGAGCGGGCGGCGGCCGAGGTGACGGCGGCGATCCAGGGTTTCAACCGCATCGCGCCCGGCGGGCGCGTGCCGCGGCCCGACCTGCTGATCGTCGCGCGCGGCGGCGGCTCGCTGGAGGACCTGATGGCCTTCAACGAGGAGAACGTCGTCCGCGCGGCGGCGGCCAGCGCCATCCCGCTGATCTCCGCCGTCGGGCACGAGACCGACACGACGCTGATCGACTTCGCGTCGGACCTGCGGGCGCCGACCCCGACCGCCGCCGCCGAGATGGCGGTTCCGGTGCGGGCCGAACTGCTGGCGCAGATCCTCGACGACGAACGGCGCCTGTTGGCCTGCGCGAGCCGCGCGGTGGAGGACCGGCGCAACCGGGTGGAGGGGCTGGCGCGCGGCCTGGGCGACCCGCGCGCGCTGCTGGAGGGGCACGCGCAGCGGCTCGACGACCGGGCGGAGCGGCTGAACCTCGCGGCGGCGGCGCTGCTGGAGCGGCGGCGGACGCGGGTCGGGGAATTGGCGGCGAAGCTGCGCCACCCGCGCGAGAAGCTGGCCGAAGCCGGGCAGCGGCTGGCCTCGGAGGGGCGCGCGCTGGACGGCGCGTTGCGGCATGCGGTGACGACGGTGGAAAGCCGCTACCAGCGGGTCGCCGGGCGGCTGTCGCTGACGCCGGCGCGGGTGAAGCTGGGCGAGGCGGAACGGCGGATGGCCGACCTGTCGCCGCGCCTGGACCGTGTCTACGGCAAGAGCGTCGAGGAGCGCGGGGCGAAGCTGGCGGCGCTCGGGCAGTTGCTGGAGAGCTACAGCTACAAGGGGGTGCTGGAGCGGGGGTTCGCGCTGGTCGAGGACCGCGAGGGGCGGCCGATCACCACGGCGGAACAGGCGGTGCCGGGGCTGGCGGTGACGCTGGTGTTCGGCGAGTCGGGCCGTGTCGGGGCGACGGTCGACGGCGGGGAGCCGAAGATCGTCGAGGCGAAAAAGCCGGAGGTGAAGAAGCCGCGTCCGGTTCCGGTGCAGGGGAGCTTGTTCTGAGGGAAATGTGACGGTTCGACGGTGGTTTGCCCCCTCCCCATCCCTCCCCCGCTTGCGCGGGAGAGGGGGCCGGATGCTTGGTGAAGGGCGGCGGAGTTCCCTCTCCCGCGCAAGCGGGGGAGGGTTAGGGAGGGGGCACGGGGGGCGGAACGCAGGCAGTTCGGCTCAGGACGCGCCGAACTCCACCCTGACCACCGGCTTGCCGACGCTGCGCCGCTCCAAAAAGCCCATCAACAAATCGGCGACCGCCCCGACCGGGTGGACCGAGGACGGCTCCGGGTGCAGCGCGCCGCTGTCGTAGAGCCCTCCCAGCCGCCGCATCAGGTCGCGGTTGCCGTCCGGCTCCTTCTGCATGAAGCCGCCCCAATCGACCCCGACGATGCTCGCCCGCTTCAGAAGCGGCAGGTTGAGGGGGATGCGCGGGATCTCGCCCGACGCGAAGCCGACCACCAGATGGCGCCCCCTGGGCGCCAAGCTGCGGAAGGCGGCCTCGGACAAGGCCCCGCCGACGGGATCGAGCACCACGTCCACCCCGCCGCCGATCCGTCCGGCCAACTCCTTCCGCCAGTTCGGGTCGGCGTAGTCGACGAGCACATCGGCGCCGCGCGCTCGGCAGAATTCCAGCTTCTCCGGCGAGGAGGCCGCCGCGACGACCCGCGCGCCCATGGCCTTGGCCAGATCGATGGCCGCCGCCCCCACCGTTCCCGCCCCGCCCAGCACCAGCACCGTCTCCCCCGCCGCCAGCCGGCCGCAATCCTCCAGCGCGTAGAGCCCCGTCGCGTAGGAGGTCAGGAAGGACGCCGCCACCGCGGCCTCCATCCCGGCCGGCACCGTCAGGCAATGGGACAGATGCGCCACCGTCCGTTCCGCCAGCGCGCCCCGGAAGGCGATGGCCGCGACCCGCGCCCCGACCATGGCCGGATCGCCGCCCTCCCCCACCGCCAGGACGCGGCCGGTCAGCTCCCGCCCCGGAACGAAGGGCAGGCTCGGGCGCTCCTGGTAGCGGCCGCCCAGCAGCACCGCGTCGAAACCGCCGAGACCGACCGCCTCGACCGCGATCAGCGCCTCGCCCGGCCCCGGAAGCGGCTCGTCGATGTCGGCGACCGTCAGCTCGGGCGGCTCGCCGTAGGACAGGCAATGCAGGGCCTTCATTGGGGGAACGCTCCGCTCAGGCGGGTCAGGCCGTTCTTGACCACGACGAGGTTGTCGCGCGCCTCGACCCGCGCCTCGAAGGCGACCTGGTCTGCCTCGATCCACAGATCGACGGTGATCGTCTCGCCCGGATAGACGGGAGCGGAGAAGCGGGCCTGATGGTGGCCGATCCGCTCCGGCTCGTAAGCGCAGCAGGCCGCCAGCACGGCGCGCGCGGCGATGGCGTAGGTGCAGAGGCCGTGCAGGATCGGCCGGGGGTAGCCGGCGACCCGCGCCGCCTCGGGATCGGCGTGCAGCGGGTTGAGGTCGCCGGACTGCCGGTAGAGCAGCGCCTGGGACGGCGTGGTCGGGATCGCCAGCGAGCGGTCGGGGGCGCGCTCCGGCACACGGTGGGGCGCCGGCTGGCCGGTGGTGGGGCCGCCGAAGCCGCCCTCCGCCCGGCCGAAGGCGGTGGTGACGACGGTCGCCAAAGGGTCCGGGTCGCCGACGAGGCGGAGGATCTTCTCCTGCGCGAAGACCGCGCCCTTCCCGACGCCCTTGTCCCAGGCGCCGAGCATGCGGCCCTCGACGACGGCACGGCCTCGGGTCGGGATCGGCTTGTGCAGGGTGACCGACTGCTCACCGTGCAGCAGGTAGCGGGTGTCGATGCCGATCTGGAACAGCGGCCCGCCCGCGAAGGACGGCACGATGGGGAAGGTCGGCAGCACTTTGAGGCCGCGTTCGTAGACGAAGGGCAGCTCGCGCCCGTCCATCGGGTCGGTCCCCATCCCGACGCCGAGCGCGTAGAGCATCACGTCGCGCTCGGTCCAGGAGGTCTCGTCGCGCGTCCTCAGCGCCAGGATCGCCGCATGGTCCAGCATGGTTCAGTTCACTCCGCGTGTCCGGTCCCGCCAATAAGGCTCCCGCAGCGCCTTGCGGTCCACCTTGCCGAGGCCGGTCAGCGGAATCTCGGACAGGACCTCGATGGTCTTGGGCGACCAGGGCGCGCCGCGTTTTGCCTTCACATGGGCCTGCAATTCGCCCGGCAGGCCGGGGCCGGCCTCCGCGCCGGGGCGCAGCGTGACGAAGGCCTTCACCGCCTCGCCCCATTTGGCGTCGGGAATGCCGATCACCCCGGCCAGCGAGACCGCCGGATGGGCCATCAGCGCGTCCTCGACCTCGCGCGGGTAGATGTTGAATCCGCCGGAGATGATCATGTCCTTGGTGCGGTCGACGATGTGCAGGAAGCCCTCGGCGTCCTTGCGGGCCACGTCGCCGGTGTGCAGCCAGCCGCCCCGGAAGGCCTGCTCGGTCAGCTCCGGCTGGCGCCAGTAGCCGTTCATCACCAGCGGGCCGCGCACGCAGAGCTCGCCCGGCTCGCCGACCCCGACCTCGTTCATATCGGCGTCGAACAGCCGCACGTCGCACAGCGCGGTCGCCCGCCCGCAGGAGCCCAGCCGTTCCGGCTTCGACAGGTCGTGGTCGACCTTGCGCAGGGTGGTGACGCATTGCGGCGCCTCCGACTGGCCGTAGAGCTGGAGAAAGACCGGCCCGAACACGTCCATCGCCCGGCGCAGCTGGTCGGGCGACATCGGGGCGGCGCCGTAGACGATCAGCTGCAGCGAGGAGAGGTCGTGGCGCGCCAGCGTGGCGGGATCCTCCAGCAGCGCGTTGACGATGGTCGGGACCAGGAAGGTGGCGGTGATGCGCTCCTCGGCCACGGTGCGGCAGAAGGCCTCCTTGTCGAAGCCGGGCAGCAGGCGGGCCGAGCCGCCCATCAGCATGACGGGATAGAGCATGATGCCCCCGGCGTGGCTGATCGGCGTCATCGCGGCGTATCGGAGATCCGCCGGCCATTCCCATTCGGCGGCGATCATCGTCGCCATCGCGGCGATGGCCCGGTGCGGCAGCATGATGCCCTTGGACCGGCCGGTGGTGCCGCCGGTGTAGCAGAGCAGCGAGGTGTCCTCGGCCTCGGCCTGCGGGTCCAGCGGGGCGGGGTCGAGATCTGCCAACTCCGCCATCAGGTCGGGGACGCCGTCGAGCGGGCCGATGGACAGCAGCGTCTCCAGGGACGGCACGCGGTCGCGCAGCCGCAGGGCGTGGGCGCCGAATTTTTCCGCGTCCACGATCAGGGCGCGGGCCTGGGAGTCCTCCAGGATGAAGGCGTGGTCGTCCTCGCCGGCCAGCGGGTGCAGCGGAGTGTAGCGGATGCCCAGGATGTTGGCGGCGCAGATGGCGGCCCAGGGCTCGACGCGGTTGCTGGTCAGGATGGCGATGCCGTCGCCCTTGCCGAGGCCCCGCGCGCGGAAGCCGGCGACGAAGCGGCCGATCCAGACGCCCAGCTCCGCGTAGGTCCAGCGCGTCCGCTGATCCGCCAGCGCCGGCCGGTCGGCGAAGCGGGCGACGGCGTCGGCGATCAGGCGGCCGGCCGTGCCGCCGGCGTGAAGGGAGGACATGCAGGGAGACCCTTCAGGATGGAGCGTGGGTTTTCTTGGGGGAATGGTGGGCGGACCTGCGTGCTTGCCCCCTCCCTAACCCTCCCCCGCGTTGCGGGAGAGGGAACTGCCGCCGAACGCCGACAAGCGTCCGGCCCCCTCTCCCGCCAAAGGCGGGGGAGGGATGGGGAGGGGGCACGCGGGGCCGGATTTTCACAATCCGGCCCGCCCCTCCGCTCACTTCTTGACCAGCGGGCACTTGCTTTCCGACAGCGGCGCGAAGGCCTCCTCGCCCGGAACGGTCTTTTCCAGCTTGTAGTAGTCCCAGGCGTATTTGCTCTCCGACGGCGCCTTCACCTTGAACAGGTACATGTCGCGCAGGACGATGTTGTCGGCCCGCAGATGCGAGGTCTTGGTCACCGCGTCGCTGACCGGCAGCTCCTTCATCTTCGCCAGGACCGGGGCGGTGTCGCTGCTGCCGGCCGCCTTGACCGCCTTCAGGTAATGCATGACGCCCGAATAGAGGCCGGCCTGCACCATGGTCGGCATCTTCTTGCGCTGCTCGAAGAAACGCTTGGACCACGCGCGGGTCTGGTCGTTCAGGTCCCAGTAGAAGGACTCGGTGACGTACATCCCCTTGGCCATGTCGAGGCCCATGGCGTCGATGTCGGTGATCATCGCCAGCAGCGGGGTCAGCGCGACCTTGCCGTTCAGCCCGTACTCGTTGGCCTGCTTGACCGCGTTGATGGTGTCGGGACCGGAATTGCCGAAGCCGATCGCCGTGGCGCCCGAGCTTTGCCCCATCAGGATCTGCGAGGAGAAGTCGCTGTTGTTGAACGGGTGCTTGACCGAGCCCAGCACCTTGCCGCCGCCGGCCAGCACGCCCTTGGTCGCGTCCTCCTCCAGCGAGCGCCCGCCCGCGTAGTCGGCGGTCACGAAGTACCAGCTCTTGGCGCCGTCCATGGTGACCGCCTTGGCGGTGGTGGCGGCGACCGAGCGGGTGTTGTAGCTCCAGTGCAGGGTGGTCGGCTTGCAATCCTCGCTCGACAGGCTGTTCTGGCCGGACGCGGTGGCGAGCACCAGCTTGTTCTTTTCCGCCCCGATGTTCGAGACCGCCAGCGTGACCGAGGCGCCGGCCACGTCGGTCAGCACGTCGACGCCCTGCTCGTCGATCCATTTGCGGGCGATGCTGGAGGCGACGTCGGCCTTGCTGGTGTGGTCGGCCGAGACGAGGCTGATCGTGAAGCCCGGCTTCTCCGCCGCGATGAAATCGTCGATCGCCATCTGCGCCGCCGCCACCGAGCCGGGGCCGACGAGATCGGAATAGATGCTGCTCATGTCGGTGAGGACGCCGATCTTGACCTCCTTCACCGGGGTCGCCGCCTGGGCGGACGGAACGGCGGCCAAGGCGGCGGCGGCGACCGCCAGACAGGATGCGGCGCCACGAAGCGTCTTTGCGAAGGTCATGCGGTCTTCCTCCCGGTTTTCTTGGTTCTGGTCAGTTCAGGACGTGTTCGATCCCGTACACCCGCGCGGCGGTGCGGCTGAACAGGGCGGCCTTCTCGCTGTCCGAGGCGCCGGACGCCAGCCGCTTGAAGCCGTTCCACAGCACGGCGTAGCCGCAGGACAGCTGGTCGACCGGGAAATTGCTCTCGAACATCGCGCGGTCAGGGCCGAAGGCCTCGATGCAGGTCTCGACATAGGGGCGCCACGCGGCGGCCAGATCCTCGGACGAGGGCGGCACCGGCCGTTCGTGGAAGCCGAAGCCGCCCAGCCGCATCGCCAGCCCGCCCAGCTTGACGCTGACGTTGGGGCGGCGCGCCACCTCCAGGATGCCGGCCTTCCACTGGGCGAAGACCTCGTCGCGCCGGCCGGCGTAGGGGCCGATGCCGATGGGGCCGCCGACATGGTCGAGGATGATGGTCGTCTCGGGGAAGGCGGCGGCCAGATCGGCCACGTCGCCCAGCTGGTGATGGTAGACCCAGCTGTCGAAGGTCAGCCCGAGCGGCGCCAGGCAGGCGAAGCCCGCGCGCAGGGTCGGGTCGCGCAGCAGCCCTTCGGGCGGGGTGCGGATGGTGGTGCGGATCTCCGGATTCGGGTCCCAGGCGGTCGATTGCCGGATGCCCTTGAACCGCCCCTTGCCGGCGGCGATGTGCGCCTCCAGCACGGCGCGCACGCCGGCGCCCTCGCGCAGGTCGGCGTAGCCGATGATGCCGGCGCACAGGCCCGCCGGTTGATAGGCGCCGACGGCGACCCGGTCGGCGATGGCGGTCACGAACTCGGTCTCGCCGACCGGCCGCAGGTTTTCCGGGCCGTCCGTGCGGTAGCCCTCGCTGCAATCGGTGAAGATGGTGCCGATGACGTTGTGGCCGGCCCGCGCGTCGCGCTCAAGCTCCTCGGCGAGGTAGCGCGGGGACCGCGGGGCGTCCCACAGATGGTGGTGGGGGTCGATGATCGGCAGATCCGGTTCCAGGATCGCCTCCTGCCGAAGGGCGAGCCAACCCGGATCCGCGGAAGGCAGGATCACGGCGTGGGTGCCGCTCTTGGTCTCGGTCGTCATGCTGTCCTCTCAAGGATCGCTTCTTGCGAAGGGCGAGCGGAAAGCCGGGCGCCGGTTGGGCGCCGCACGCGCCATCCGGTCCGCGCCGCTTATTGCTGGATAAGTCAATCATACGCTTGGGGAACTTGGAATATAAAAAATCATATATGATTGATTTTTTCGGTCGGAATTGTGCTGGGCGGTCCTGAAAGGCGGGAAGAGGCGGCTTGGGAATGGCGCGCGCGGATGCTGCGGCGCACCCAACCGCTGACAAAACCAGGAAGCCGGGAAGACGGTGGGCAGACAGCCCCGAATCGCAGGAAAGCCCTCCTCCCCTGGCGGGAGAAGGGTTGGGAGGAGGGGTATTCGCCGCAGGCGAAAGACGATTTTCGGCACCCCTCACCCCACCCCCTCTCCCGCAAGGGGAGAGGGGGTGTACCCCCTCGACCCAACAACCCCGTTGACAGATAAAATTATTCGTGTGTGATTATATTTGACCCTGAGCAACCTCGGCCGGCGGTCCGGCGCCGCCAAGTCGGCGCGGACGCATCGCCGATCCTGCGGCGCGGGACGCGCGGCCCTGCCCCATCCCGCACCGCCGTTCCACCGGCCGGCCTTCGCCGATTTGGAGCCTCCATGAACGACACCGGCATGGCACCCCCCGCCCGACTTTTCGAGATGCTCGACGGCGCGCCCGACGACGCGACGATGCTGATGGCGGGCGACCGCGCCGTCACCTACGGCCGCATGCGCCGCGACTCCGCCTGCCTCGCGGCCCGGCTGAAACGCCTGGGGCTGGCGCGCGGCGACCGGCTGGCGGTGTGGCTGCCCAACATCCCGGAATGGTTGACGGTCGCGTTCGCCTGCTCGCGGCTGGGCGTGGCCGTGGCCCCGCTGAACGTGCGGCTGGGCAGCCAGGAGGTCGGCTTCCTGCTGTCGCGCGCCGCCTGCAAGGCCATCCTGCTGGCGCCCGCCCAGCGCAACGGCGCCTGCGTCGAGGCGCTGCGCGGCGTGCCGCCGGAGGACCGGTCGGCCTTGAGGCTGGTCGTCACGCTGGGCGGCACGGAGGAGACGATCCTCGACGGCGTGCGGCAGACCAGCTTCGACGCCCTGCTCGCCGACCCTGAGCCCGATGAAAAGGCCGACGCCGAGGTCGCCGACGGCCAGCCGGGCGACGTCAGCCTGATCCTCGCCACCTCCGGCACGACCAGCGCGCCCAAGCTGGTGCAGCACACGCAGGAGCGCAACGTCCGCCACGCGGGCGACGCGGCGGCGGCGGTCGGGCTGAACGAGCCGGGGACCAGCCTGCTGCTGGGCATCCCGATGTGCGGGGCCTTCGGCTACACCCTGGCGATCACCACGATCCGGGCGCGGAAGCCGCTGGTGCTGATGGAAGCCTTCGTGCCGGAGGAGGCCGCCCGCCTGCTGGCCGCGCACGGCATCACCCACATGCTGGGCACCGACGACATGCTCGACAAGATCCTGTCGGTGGTGCCGGAGGGCAAGCCCTTCCCGGCCTTGCGCATGTTCGGCCATGCCAACTTCACCCCGGCCCTGACCGCCATCCTGCCGCCCAAGGCCGAGGCGCACGGCGTGCTGCTGCGCGGCTTCTTCGGCATGACCGAGACGTTGGCGATGTTCGCCGCCCAGCCCGCCGACGCCCCCCTGGAACGCCGGTCCCAGGGCGGCGGCCGGCCGGTGTCGCCGCAGGCGGTGGTGCGGGTGCGCGACCCGGAGAGCGGCGCCCTGCTGCCCGACGGCGAGATCGGCGAGGTCGAGGTCCGCACCCCCAACGCCATGATCGGCTACATGAACAACCCGCAGGCGACGGCCGAGGTCTTCACCGACGACGGCTTCCTGAAGACCGGCGACTACGGCCTGCGCCTGCCCGACGGCGGGATGATCTTCGTCTCGCGCATCAAGGACGTGCTGCGCATCGCCGGCTATCTGGTCAGCCCGACCGAGATCGAGGAGGTCATCCTCGCCCTGCCCGGCGTCACCGTCTGCCAGACGGTGTCGGCGAGCTGCCCGGCCGGGGTGCGTCCCGTCGCCTTCGTCGTGATGGAGCCGGGCCACGGGCTGGACGAGGCGGCGGCGCTCGCCGCCTGCCGGGCGCGGCTGGCGGTCTACAAGGTGCCGGCGCGGGTCTTCGCCATCGACGCCATGCCGGTCACGGACGGGCCGAACGGCGCCAAGGTGAAGAAGAACGTCCTGCGCGACCTGGCGACCGAATGGATGAACCCCCAGGCGGCGGCGGCCGGCGCGGGAGCGGCCCGATGACGGTGTCCGCCACGCGCGTCGGCCCGCTGGCGGGTGTCCGCGTCGTCGAGTTCGCCGGGCTGGGGCCGGTGCCCTTCGCCGGGATGCTGCTGTCCGACATGGGCGCCGACGTCGTCCGCATCGAGCGCAGCGGGGTCGAACGGCTCGACGCGCAGGACATCACGGCGCGCGGCCGGCGCTTCGTCGCGCTCGACCTCAAGGACCCGGCCCAGGCCGAGACGGCGCGCCGGCTGGCCGACGGCGCCGACATCCTGCTGGAGGGTTTCCGCCCCGGCGTGATGGAGCGGCTGGGCCTCGGTCCCGAGCCGCTGCTGGCGCGCAACCCGCGTCTGGTCTACGGGCGAATGACCGGCTGGGGGCAGGACGGCCCGCTGGCGAACGCGGTCGGGCACGACATCACCTACATCGCCATCACCGGCGCGCTGGCCGCCATCGGGCCGGGCGACGGCAAGCCGGTGCCGCCGCTGAACCTCGTCGGCGACTACGGCGGCGGCGCGCTCTATCTGGCGATGGGGGTGCTGGCGGCGCTGAACGAGGCCGGGCGTTCCGGGCGCGGGCAGGTGGTCGACGCCGCCATGTGCGACGGGGTCTTCAGCCTGCTGTCGATGTTCCAGTCCTGGCTCAACGTCGGGCAATGGTCGGAGCGGCGCGAGGCCAACATGCTCGACGGCGGCGCGCCTTACTACACCACCTACGCCTGCCGCGACGGCAAGCACATCGCCGTCGGCGCCATCGAGCCGCAGTTCTACGCCACCCTGTTGCGGCTGACCGGGCTGGCCGGGGACCCGGCCTTCGCCGCCCAGCACGATTCCGCGCAATGGCCGGCGTTGCGCGAGAAAATGCAGGCGCTGTTCCTCACCCGCGACCGCGACGACTGGGCCGTCCTGCTGGAGGGCACCGACGCCTGCGTCGCCCCGGTGCTGACGATGGGCGAGGCCCGGCACCACCCGCACGTCGCGGCCCGGCAATCGCTGGTCGAACATGGCGGCGTGGTCCAGACGGCGCCGGCGCCGCGCTTCTCGCGCACCCCCTCGGCGATCCGCAACGCCCCGCCGCAGGAGCCGGACGATCCCGACGCGATCCTGGCCGACTGGGCGCGACGCCCCTGACGGCGCCCCCGGCGCACACGCTTCTTCAAGAGGATTCCGGCCTTGGCCCACAGCCCGCTTTTCGCGCCGATCACCTTTCGCGGCGTCACCATCAAGAACCGCATCATGGTCGCCCCCATGTGGCAGTATTGCGGGGTGGATTGGCAGCCGACCGACTGGCACCTGATGAATCTCGGCCGCTTCGCCACCGGGGGCGCCGGGCTGGTGTTCCAGGAGGGCACCACGGTGGAGCGGCGCGGCTGCGGCACCGTCGGCGACCTCGGCCTGTGGGACGACCGCTTCGTCGAGCCGCTGCGGCGGATCGTCGACTTCGTGAAGGCCTGCGGCGCCGTGCCCGGCATCCAGCTGATGCACGCCGGGCGCAAGGCGCGCCAGCGCTTTCCCTGGGACGGGCGCGGCGCCCTCCCCCGCAGCCCGGAGATCGCCGATTGGGAGGAATGGGACGTGATCGCCCCCAGCGCCATCCCGCAGGACGACGGCTACCCGATGCCGCGCGAAATGACCCGCGACGACATCGACCGCTGCGTCGAGGCCTGGGGCAGCGCCGCCGCCCGCGCCGACCGGGCCGGCTACGAGGTGATGGAACTGCACGCCGCCCACGGCTATCTGATCCACGAGTTCCTGTCGCCCGGCGCCAACCGGCGGACCGACGGCTACGGCGGCTCCTTCGCGAACCGCATCCGCTTCGCGGTGGAGGTGGTGGAACGGGTCCGCGCCTCCTGGCCGGCGCACAAGCCGCTGTTCTTGCGCGTCTCCACCGAGGACGACGGCGGCTGGGAGGTGGAGGACAGCGTCGAACTCGCCCGCATCCTCAAGCCGCTGGGGGTGGACGCCTTCGACTGCTCGTCCGGCGGCATCACCGGCGCCTCCCCCATCGAGACGAAGATCTCACTGACCTACGGCTATCAGGTCGGCTTCGCCGAGCGGGTGCGCCGCGAGGCGGACATGCCGACCGTCGCCGTCGGCCTCATCATCCACGCCGATCAGGCCGAGGCCATCGTCCGCGACGGGCAGGCCGACATGATCGCCATCGCCCGCGAGCTGCTCTACAACCCGAACTGGCCCATCGACGCCGCGCAGAAGCTGGGCGTGGACGAAGAATTCGCCCTGGCGCCGGTGCAGCACGGACACTTCCTGCACCGCCGGGCGCTGTCGGGCTTCACCGGGTCGCTGTCGACCTGGACGGCTGGGATGGACCCTGCGGCGGGGGAGTGACGAGGGGCAAGCGCCCCTCCCCTTGCCTCTCCTCCGGTTTCGGCCTACGTTACATGTAACGAAGCCGAGGAGGGTGAGATGGCTGAACCCACCCGCAGCCGGGTACGGCAGCACCGCGAGCAGCTCCGCGCCCAGGGGCTGCGACCGGTCCAGATCTGGGTGCCCGACACCCGCGTTCCGGGTTTCAAGGAGACCGCCCGCCGGCAGTGCCTCGCGATCAACGAAGCGGATCGCCGGGACGGCACGATGGAATTCCTGGAATCCATCCAGGACGACCTCTTCGACGAGACCGATCGGTGAAGCGTGGCGACCTCGTGACGATTGCCCAGAAAGGCGATTACGAGTGCAAGCCGCGTCCGGCCATCGTCATCCAGTCCGACTTTTTCGACGCGATGGACAGCGTCACGGTCTGCCTGCTGACCGGCGAAAGGACGGAGATCGCAACCATCCGTCCCGCTCTCGAACCGGATGAGATGAACAGCCTGCGCGAACGGTCCTGGGTGCAGGTCGACAAGATCGCCACCATCCGGCGCGAGCGGGTCGGGAAGATCTTCGGCCGCGTGTCGGACACCGACATGAAGCGCATCACCGCCTCGGTCGCGGTCTTTCTCGGCATTGCGTGACAAAGGCGTCCGCCGGCGGCGGACGTCCTCCCCCCTCAGCTCTTCAGATGGCACTCGGCGCTGACCGGGCCGAAGGCCTCGTCCGGCGGGACCGTCTTCACCACGTCGACGAGGTCGAGCGGGCCGGTCATCGCGTCGCGCGCCTTGGCCTTCAGCACATACATGTCGTACATGACCCGGCCGTCCTCGCGGACCCATCCGGTGCCGGTGACGGGATCCTCGACGGGGATGGCGCGCATCTGGGCAATGACCTTGCCGGGCTCGGTGCCGCCCGCCGCCTTCACCGCCTTCAGGTAGTGCAGGACGCTGGAATAGGTCGCCGCCTGGCTCTGCGAGGGCAGCGCGCCGCGCTGCTCCAGGAAGCGCGTGGCCCAGGCCGCCGCCTTGGCGTCGCGGTTCCAGTTGAAGCTGGAGGTGTAGATCAGGCCCTTGACCGCCGAATCCTCCAGCGCCTTGATCTGGGTGGTGTCGAAATACAGGCCGACGATGCTCATGCCGCTCTGGCGGACGCCGAACTCGTTGGCCTGCTTCAGCGCGGTCAGCGTGTCGTTGCCGGTGTTGGACAGCGCCAGCACCTTGGCGCCGGAGCTTTGCGCCTGCACCAGATAGGACGAGAAGTCCGGGCTGTTGAAGGGATGGCGGGCGACGCCGGCCACCGTGGCGCCCCGGGCCTTCAGCGCCTCCAGCGCTGCCGCTTCCAGCGACTTGCCGCCGGAATAGTCGACGGTCAGCATGAACCACGTCTTCTCGGTCTGCGCCACCACCGAGGCGGTGGTCCCGGCGATGGCCCGCGCGGTGGCGGTCCACAGGATGCCGGTCGGCGAGCAATCCGCGCCGATCAGCGAATCCGCCGTTCCCCCGGCGATCACGTCCACCTTGCCGCGCTCGCGCGCGATGGCGCGGACGGCCAGCGCGATGGCCGAGTTCGACATGCCGGTGATCATGCTGACGCCGTCGCGGTCGTACCATTCCCGCGCCTGGGTGCTGGCGATCTCCGGCTTGTTCTGGTGGTCCGACGCCAGCAGCCGGACCGGCCTGCCCAGCACCTGACCGCCGAAATCGTCGATGGCCATCTGGGCCGCGACCACCTTGCCCTTGCCCGACAGATCGGCGGTCGGCCCCGACAGGTCGTCGAGCAGGCCGATGACCACCGCGTCCTCGGCGGCCTGGGCACCGCCGCCGGCCGCCGCCAACAGGCAGCCGGCCGCAACCGACGCCATCATCCACGCGCGTCCCATCATCTCGTCGTCTCCTTCCCCTGGGTTTCTTTATCGGCTGAGGTCGCGGCCGAACCGCGTGCGCAGCAGAATCTTGCCCCGGTGCCGGCCCTCGTGCATGAAGCGGTGGGCGTCGGCGGCGTCCTCCAGCGCGAAGCCGTGCTCGACCACCGCGCGCAGGCGGCCGTCGGCCACCGCCGGCCACAGCGTTTCCCGCACCCCGGCGACGATGGCCGCCTTGTCGGCGGGATCCCGCCCGCGCAGGGTCGATCCGGTGATGGTCAGCCGCTTGGTCATCACCGGGCGGAGTTCGGCGCAGATCCGCGAGCCGGCGAGGAAGGAGATGTGGACCAGCCGCCCCTCCACCGCCAGCGCCGCGATGTTGCGCTCCAGATAGTCGCCGCCGACCATGTCGAGGATCACGTCCACCCCGCGTCCGCAGGTCGCGTTCAGGACGATGCCGACGAAATCCTCGGCGCGGTGGTCGATGGCCCGGTCGGCGCCGAGTTCGGCGCAGAGCCGCAGCTTGTCCGGGGCGCCCGCCGTGGCGAAGACCCGCGCCGCGCCCAGCAGGCGGGCGGCCTGGATGGCGACGCTGCCGATGCCGCTCGCCCCGCCATGGATCAGCACGCTCTCGCCGCCGCGCAGGCGCCCCCGCTCGGCCAGATTGGTCCAGACGGTGCAGAGCGCTTCCGGCAGCGCGGCGGCCGTCGTCAGGTCGAAGCCGTCCGGAACGGGCAGGCATTGCGCCGCCGGGGCCGCGCAGAACTCGGCGTAGCCGCCCCCGGCGAGCAGCGCGGCAACGCGGTCTCCCAGGGCGACGCCCTCCACCCCCGGCCCGAGGGCGGCCACCACCCCCGACGCCTCCAGCCCCGGCAGGTCGGAGGCGCCCGGCGGCGGCGGGTAGAGCCCCTGCCGTTGCAGCAGGTCGCCCCGGTTCATCCCGGCGGCGGCGACCCGGATCAGCACCTCCCCGGCCGCCGGGACCGGCAGCGGGCGGGGCACCGCGCGCAGGACCTCGGGGCCGCCGAAGCCGGCGATCTCCACCGCCGTCATGCGGTCCGGCAGGCCGCTCACGGTTGCGCTTCCGGGAAGGCCCCGGCGTGGCGGTGGGTCACGTCGGCCCGGCCTTCCGGGTCGATGAAGCCGATGGAGGTGCCGCCGCAGACGAACAGCACCTGCCCGGTCACGAAGCGCGCCGCGTCGCCGGTGAAGAAGGACACCGCGTGGGCGATGTCGTCGGGTTCGCCGATGAAGCCGACCGGGACGCCGTGCATCAGCTTGCGCGTCATCGGGTCGCCCGGCGGGTTGGCCGCGTCGAACAGCGAGGTGCGGACCGGGCCGGGCGCCACCACGTTCACCGTGACGCCCTCCCCGCCCATCTCCAGCGCCCAGGACCGCACCACGCCCGACAACGCCGCCTTGCTGGCCGCGTAGGCGGTGCGCCCCTGCTTGCCCAGCGCGGCGCGGCTGCCGATGGCGACGATGCGCCCCACCCCCTGCGCCCGCATCGACGGCAGCAGCACCTGCGCCAGCGCGATGAAGGAGCCGACGTTGACGGCGTAGACCCCGGCGACGTCGGCCTGCGGCACCTCGGCGCCGGGCGCCAGCGGCGCGATGGCGGCGTTGTGGACGAAGCGGGTGACCGGCCGGTCGCCGACCGCGTCCGCCAGCGCGCCCGCCGCCCCCTCCGGGTCGGCCAGATCGAGCGGCACATACTCCGCGAAGAAGCCGTGGTCGGGAGGGGTGCGCGACGCCACGGCCACCTTGTAGCCGTCCAGCGTCAGCCGGCGGGCGATGGCCGCGCCGATGTTGCGGTTGCCGCCGGTGACGACCGCCCATTCCTGCATGATCGGGTGTCCTGACTGGTGTTGGGAGAGGCCGGAGCCGCCCCTCATCGACCGCTCACGCCAGGGAAAGCGGCGGCAGGGCGTCGGGCCATGACGTGGGGGACGCAATCGTTTGTTACACGAACTGTACGCCCGCCCCGCCCGCTCCGCAACACGAATCATTCATTGATGATTTTTATTGTCCGCCCGGTTCGGCCGGGGGTGGCACGGGGGCGGGCGCCGGTTGCAGGACGCTGACGAGGAAGCCCTTGAGCAGGGCCAGCTGCGGCCCGAAATCCACGTCGGGGCCTTCCTGGATCTTGCGCAGCGCGAAGCCGCGCAGCGTGTCCAGCACCATCCGGCGCAGGCGCACGACGGTCGCGGTCTCGGCGGGGGAGTCGGCGAACAGCCGCACCCATTCCAGGTCGCGGCTCTCCGTCACCTTGCCGAGCTGGGTGCGGATGCTCTGGTGAAGCCAGTCGTTGAAACGCTCGAACAGGCGGATTTCCAGGGCGGCCACGTAGTCGTCGCTGCCGAAGACCTGCCAGTGCTGGGTGACGACCCGGTCCACCCGCTCCGCGATGGGCAGGCCGGCGAACAGGCTCATGGTCATTTCCTTGTCCATCCAGTCGGTGATCTCCTGGATGGCGGCGAAGTAGATCTCCTCCTTGCCGATGAAGTGGTATTGCAGCGCGCCGCGCGAGACCCCGGCGCGGTCGGCGATGTCGGGCGTCGTCACGCTGGCGTAGCCGCGTTCCCGCAGCAGGTCGATGGTGGCGCGCACCAGCTTGCGGCGGGTGGCGTTGCTCCGCTCCTGCTGGGGCTTGCGCTTGGTCTTGCGGCCCTCCGCGTCGATGGCCTCGACCGCCCCGTCCTGCGTCACCCGCTCCATGCCCAACCGTCTCCGTTCTGCCCGAGCCGCCCCGATCCATGACAAGGGAGCGGCGGGCGATCCCCCACAACCAACGGGATCCTAGCACAGTTCGCAGAAGACGGTTGACGGCAAAAAAATTCATATGTGATTGTATTTGTCCGTTCCCGCCTTCCGTCGGTGCCCAGCGGGACAGCCCCAGCAGGTCAGACCATGAACCAGCCCTTCCCCCATCTCTTCTCGCCCGGCCGCCTGCGCGGCCTCACCCTGCCCAACCGGCTGGTGATGGCGCCGATGGAATCCAATCTGGCGGCGGCGGACGGGTCGGTCTCCGACGACATGCTGGCCTATTACACCGCGCGGGCGGCCGGCGGGGTCGGGATGGTGATCGTCGAGTACGCCTGCGTGGACCGTCCGCTCGGGCTCGGCGGCTCGCCGCAGCTGGGCATCGACGACGACGCGCTGATCGCCAGCCACCGCCGCCTGACCGACGCCATCAAGGCGCAGGGCGCGCGGGCCTGCCTGCAGCTGTTCCACGCCGGGCGGCAGACCCTGCGCCGCTTCACCGGCGGGCAGGCCCCGGTCGCCGCCTCCCCCATCGCCTGCCGCGTCTACCGCGAGGAGCCGCGCGGCCTGACCGTCCCCGAAATCGAGGCGCTGACCGTCAAGTTCGGCGAGGCCGCCGCGCGGGCCGTCGCCGCCGGCTACGACGCGGTGGAGATCCACGGCGCTCACGGCTACCTGATCGGCGGCTTCCTGTCCGGGGCGTCCAACCACCGCGCCGATTCCTATGGCGGACCGCTGGAGAACCGTTTGCGCTTTCCCCTGGCGGTGATCGCGGCCGTCCGTGAGGGGGCCGGCGAGGCACCGGTGATCTTCCGCCTGTCCGCCGAGGAGTTCGTCGAGGGCGGCACCGGCATCGACGAGGCGCTGGCGATGGCCCCGCGACTCGTCGCCGCCGGGGCCGACGCGCTGCACGTCTCCACCGGCACGGCGGAGCGGATGGATTGCAACGTCGATCCGGTCTCGGCCCCGCAGGGCTGGCGCGTGCCGCTGGCGCGGCAGGTGCGGGCGGTGGCCGGCGTCCCGGTGCTGACCGTCGGCGTCATCCGCCAGCCGGAGGTCGCCGAACAGGCGGTCGCCGACGGCTCCGCCGATTTCGTGGCGCTCGGCCGGGCGCTGCTGGCCGATCCCGACTGGCCCGCCAAGGCCAGGCGCGGCGCGGTGGAGGCGATCCGTCCCTGCACCTCCTGCAACTGGTGCGTCGACCAGTTGCTCAGCCACAAGCGGCTGGGCTGCGCCGAGAACCCGAGCGCCGGGCGCGAGACCGAGGCGCCGATCCGGCGCAGCGGCGCCGGCCGCAACGCCGCCGTGGTCGGCGGCGGCCCCGGCGGCATGGTGGCGGCGCTGCTGCTGCACGACGCCGGGTTCCGCGTCACGCTGTTCGAACGGGCGGCGACGCTCGGGCTCGGACTCGTCGCCTCGGGGACGCCGCCGGGCAAGGACAAGTTCTTCTGGTACCGCGACTATCTGGTGCGCCAGCTGGAGCAGGCCGGGATCGCGGTCCGCCTGAACGCGGAGGCCAAGCCGGCCGACATCCTGGCGCTCGCCCCCGCCATCGCCGTCGTCGCGACCGGGGCGGCCAACCGCGCCCTGCCGGTGGAAGCGGCCGACGACGCGCCACTCGGCTTCGCCCACGACCTGCTGACCGGCGAGGCGCCGCTTGGCGACGGGCCCGTGGTCATCGTCGGCAGCGGCGAGACCGGCTGCGAATGCGCGGAATACGTGGCCGACGCCGGGCACGAGGTGGTGCTGGTCAGCCGCTCCCCCGAACGCCGGCTCGCCCGCCGGGCGCAATACGTCTACCGCCGCCAGCTGATCGCCCGGCTGGAGAGCAACCCGCGCATCCGCATCGAGACCGGGATGGAGCTGGCCGCCGTCGGGAACGGCCACGCCGTGCTGCGCCACGCCGACGGAACCACCCATCGCCGCCCGGCGGGCCGGGTCCTGCTGGCGCTGGGCCGCGTGCCGGAGAACGGACTGGCGGAGGTCTTGCGGGCCGCCGGGCTCCCGACCCACGTGATCGGCGACAGCCGGGAGGTCGGGCGCATCGGCGACGCGGTGCACGACGCCTACGCCGCCGTCCGCGCCTTTACCCGCGCCGAGGCCGGGGCGGAGACGGCCGAGGTGACCGCGCTGTCCTGCTGAGGCGCGCGCATCGGGGACAGGTCGCCGCCGGGTGCGCAACCCGGCCTCGCCGTTTTTGACCATCGCCGGATGACGAACAAGCGCGTTATAACCCCCTCCTTCCCTTCCGCTTTCCGGCGCATCAACGGTCCATGGCTCCTCCCGCACCCATAACGGCGCTCCAGGGCGTCTCCGTCACCTTCGGCGGCCGCCCGCTGTTCGAGTCCATCGACGTGTCCATCGGCCGGGGCGACCGCGCCTGTCTGGTCGGCCGCAACGGGTCGGGCAAATCGACCCTGATGAAGGTGCTGGCCGGGCTGATCCTGCCCGACGGCGGCACCGTCTTCACGCAGCCCGGCGCCCGCATCGCCTATCTGCCGCAGGAGCCGGACTACAGCGGCTGCGCCACGGTCCAGGACTACGTCGTCCAGGGCCTGCCGGCCGACGAGCGGGACGAGGCGCACCGGGTCGACGCGGTGCTCGACCGGCTCCAGGTGGCCGGCGACCGAGACCCGCTCACGCTGTCGGGCGGCGAATCGCGCCGCACCGCGCTGGCCCGCACGCTGGTCGGCAACCCCGACATCATGCTGCTGGACGAACCGACCAACCACCTCGACCTCCCCACCATCGAGTGGCTGGAGGGGGAGCTGCTGTCCTTCCGTGGCGGCCTGCTGCTGATCAGCCACGACCGCGCCTTCCTGAACCGGCTGGCCAAGCGCACGCTGTGGCTGGACCGCGGCACGGTGCGCGCGACCGAGCGCGGCTTCTCGGAGTTCGAGGCGTGGCAGGCCGAGGTCTTCGAATCGGAGGAGGCCGCCGCCCACAAGCTCGACCGCAAGATCGAGGCCGAGACCAAGTGGATGCGCGAGGGCATCTCCGCCCGGCGCACCCGCAACATGGGGCGCGTGCGCAACCTCCAGGCCCTGCGCGGCGACCGGGCCGAGCGCATCCGGGGCGGCCAGCAGGCCAAGCTCGCCGTCGCCGAGGCCGAGCGCGGCGGCCGGCTGGTGATCGAGGCGACGAACATCGCCAAGGGCTTCGACACCGCCGAGGGCGGGCGCAAGACCATCGTCCAGAGCTTCTCCACCCGCATCCTGCGCGGCGACCGGGTCGGGCTGATCGGGCCGAACGGCGCCGGCAAGTCCACCCTGCTGAAGATGCTGACCGGGCAGCTTGAGCCCGACGAGGGCACGGTGAAGCTCGGCACCAACCTCGACACCGCCTATTTCGACCAGCGCCGCGAGGGGCTGGACCCGGAGGACACCATCCGCAAGGTGCTGTGCCCGTTCGGCGGCGACGCGGTGATGGTCAACGGCCAGTCGCGCCACGTCGCCGGCTACATCAAGGACTTCCTGTTCGACACCCGGCAGCTCGACAGCCCGGTCAAGGCGCTGTCGGGCGGCGAGCGCAACCGGCTGCTGCTGGCCCGCCTCTTCGCCAAGCCCAGCAACATGATGATCCTCGACGAGCCGACCAACGACCTCGACATGGATACCCTCGATCTGCTGGAGGACGTGCTGGGCGACTACCAGGGGACGCTGCTGCTGGTCAGCCACGACCGCGACTTCCTCGACCGGCTGGTGACGGGGACCATCGCCATGGAAGGCGACGGCACGGCGACCGAATACGCCGGCGGCTATTCCGACTATCTGGTGCAGCGCCCGGCGAAGGAGCCGTCGGTGGCCGCCCCGGCCAAGGCCAAGCCGGCCGCCGTCCCCGCCGCCGCCAAGCCGCGCGGCAAGTTGACCTACAAGGACCAGCGCGAGCTGGACGACCTGCCGGGCCGGATGGACAAGCTCTCCGCCGAGATCGCCAAGCTGGAAACGGCGATGGCCGACCCCGACCTGTTCACCCGCGATCCGGCCAAGTTCCAGAAGACCAGCGACCAGCTCCACGCCAAGCAGGCGGAGCTGGGCACCGCCGAGGAGCGCTGGCTGGAGCTGGAGGCGCTGCGCGAGGAGCTGGAGGGCGGCCGGTGAGCCTTACCCACGCGCTCCAGGCCTTGGCGGTGATGGCCCTGTGGGGGTTGAACTTCGTGGTGTCCAAATGGGCGCTGCAGGAATTCTCCCCCCTCTTCGTCATGTTCATCCGCTTCGTGCTGGTGGCGGCGCTGATCGTTCCCTTCTTCCGCATCCCGCGCGAGAAGCTGCTGCCGATCGCGGCCCTGTCGGTGACGCTGGGCAGCATCCATTTCCCGCTGATGTTCAACGGGCTGAACGGCATCGACGCGGCCACCGCCTCGCTGGCGGTGCAGGCGCAGGTGCCCTTCTCGTCCCTGCTGGCGGCGGTGGTCTTCAAGGACAAGCTCGGCTGGCGGCGCGCGACCGGCATGGCGGCGGCCTTCGCCGGGGTGCTGGTCATCGCCGGGGAGCCGCGGCTCGGCAACGCGCTGCCCTCGTTGTTCATGCTGCTCGCCGCCAGCCTCGCCTTCGCGGTCGCCAGCATCCAGATGAAACTGATCGGCTCGGTCAACGGCTTCGCGGTCAACGGCTGGATGGCGCTGATGGCGGCGCCGCAGCTGCTGGTGCTGTCGCTGCTGTTCGAGCACGGGCAGATGGAGTCGCTGGCGAACGCCACGTGGCTCGGCTGGGGTTCCATCGTTTACATGGCGGTGGGTGTGACCATCATCGCCTACGGGCTGTGGTACCCGCTGCTCAACCGCTACGACGTGAACCAGACCATGCCCTACCTGCTGACCGTGCCGGTCTTCGGCGTGGCGGCGGGCGTGCTGCTGATGGACAACCCGCTGACGGTGAACCTGCTGCTCGGCGGGGCGCTCACCATCGGCGGAGTCGGGATCATCGTGAAGCGCCGGCCGCGCACGGTCAACGAGACGGTGACGAACCCGACATGATCCCGGTCCCGACATGACGGGGGAAAGGATCGACCGCCCCTCCCCCAACCACGGCCCCCGGCCCGACGGCGCGCGGGCGGAGCTGCTGATCCTCCATTACACCGGCATGCCCACGGCGGCCCACGCCCTGTCCCGGCTCTGCGACCCGGCCGCCCAGGTCAGCGCCCATTACACGGTGGACGAGGACGGGACCGTCTACGCCCATGTCCCCGAGGACCGCCGGGCGTGGCACGCCGGGGTGTCGCGCTGGCGGGGGTTGGGCGACGTGAACGGGCGCTCCATCGGCGTCGAGATCGTCAACCCCGGCCACGAGTTCGGCTACCGCCCCTTCCCCGCCGCGCAGATGGCGGCGGTCGCCGCGCTGTGCCGGGAGATCGTCGCGCGCCACGGCATCGCCGCCGCCGACGTGCTGGGCCACAGCGACGTGGCCCCGGCGCGCAAGGAGGATCCGGGCGAGCTGTTCGACTGGCCGGGCCTCGCCGCGCAGGGAATCGGGTTGTGGCCCACGCCGTCCCAGGCCGACGACGGGCCTTGGACGGATGGGGAGATCCCGGCCCTGCTGGGACGCTATGGGTACGACCCCGCCGAACCGAGAGCGCTTCTGGCCTTCCAGCGGCATTTCCACCCCGAAAGGCTGGACGGCACGCCGGACGGGGAGACCGTGCGGCGTTTGCGCGCGCTGCTGCGCATGACCGGGCGCTGATCGCGCCTCGCCGAAGCGGGGTTCCTCGCTTATATTAAGAGCGTCGCATCGGACAGGGCTGGAGAGCGTCATGTCGGAGTTGGCCTTCAAGCGCATGACGCTGGACGAGTTCCTCGTCTGGAGCGACGGCACCGACACGCGCTATGAACTGATCGACGGCGTCCCGGTGGCGATGGCGCCCAGCTACGGCGCGCATCAGATCATCGCCGGCAACATCGGCCGGCACATCGGCAACGCGTTGGAAGCCCGCCCGCCCTGCCATGCCCGCTCCGAAGCCGGCATTCTCAAGCCGAACAGCTTCCGCAGCTATTTCCAGGCCGACCTCGCGGTCACCTGCACGCCGCACCGGCATGGGCAATACGACACGCCCAACCCGGTGGTGATCGTCGAGGTGCTGTCGCGCTCCACCGAGGACCACGACCGCAAGGTCAAGCTGCCGGTCTACCGCGCGATCCCCTCGGTGCAGGAGATCGTGCTGGTCCACAGCGACTTCCTCTTCGTCGAGGTTCACCGCCGGCTCGACGACACGCGCTGGCAATCCGACCTGCTGGTCGACTCCGACGCCGTGCTGCGGTTGGACAGCGTCGCCGTGGAAATCCCGCTGCCGGCGCTCTACGCCAACGTCGAACTCGGCCCCGATCCGGCGGGATGATCCGAACTGGCGACTCCACGCAAAGGATTCGGAAAGCGGGTCGATTTGGGATTTGCCCCCACCGCCGCAACTCTATAAGAACGGCCTCGCCAGATGGCTGGATGGCCGCCTTCGGTGAAAACCGGGGGAGGAAAGTCCGGGCTCCACGGAAACACGGTGCCGGTTAATGGCCGGCGGGGGCGACCCTAGGGACAGTGCCACAGAGAGCAGACCGCCGGTGTTTCGACACCGGTAAGGGTGAAAGGGTGCGGTAAGAGCGCACCGCGTTCCTGGCAACAGGAACGGCACGGTAAACCCCACCGGGAGCAAGACCGAATAGGAGCGGCCCGGCCATCCATCCCCGTCAAACGGGATGGCATGGGGCCAAGCGCGTTTCCGCGCCGCCGCTCGGGTTGGTCGCGCGAGGCGTCCGGGCAACCGGCGTCCCAGACGAATGGCCATCGCCCGGACCTTCGGGTCCGGGACACAGAACCCGGCTTACAGGCCATCTGGCGCTTTTCCCATGCGGACCCATCCCACCCTTCCGGGATGGGCGGCCGCCGACCGAAGCGGGCGCGACGGTATGCCGCTCCACAGTCCACGCTTCATTCACACCGGCCATCCCCAACCCGACCCCAGCGTTTCCGCCATTCGTTCACCTTGTCCCCAGAACGATCCACAGGCGGTGGATAACTGTGGGGCGGTTTCCCATGCCGTCCCATGGCCGACCGGCTATTCCGCTCCTAAGGAATAGCCCGTTTGGATGAATCGATTCGGGCCGTGACAATGTTATGACTCGGATGAATTCGCACAAATGCCTGGAACAATCACCGAACTGCTGTGGATAACCTTATCCACACCCTTGGGCGTTCACGAAATACTGCTGAGACTCGGAGAAATGGCTCCCATATTTGCGCCAAAGCCACACCACGGGCCAAAAGTCTTGACACGCCGTTTTGAATACTAGGGTCCCGTTGACGCCCATGCCGTCCCATGCTATCCCAAGAATGCCCATTTAAGGGGGGCTCCTACCCAATCTGGTTAACACCGGCGGGGAGGAGCTGGGGCAGGGCTGGCGCGGGGCGGTGATCCGCGCGGGAGGTAGCTGGAGGGGGGACCACCGGGCCAATGGCCGTTTTCCTGTCCACATACGTCAACAAGGTTGACAGGAAAGGACGCGTGTCGATCCCGGCGCAGTTCCGGCAGTCGCTTGCCAAGACTTCGGCCCCCACCACCGTGTATCTCTGGCCCTCGCTCAACCACCAAGCCCTCGAAGGCGCCGACCAGGACTATCTCGACGTCCTGTCCGACAGCCTCGAATCCCCTGACCTCGACGCCGACGAACGCGACATGATTGAGACCTTCATCTTCGGCAAGCTCGTCCCCGTCTCCCTCGACGCCGAAGGCCGCATCGTCCTGCCCCGGGAACTCGCCGAATTCGCCGGCATCGGCGAGGAGGCCTCCTTCATCGGCCGCCGCAAGACCTTCCAGCTCTGGGAGCCCGAGGCGCTGAAGTCCCACGAGGCGGCGCTGCGCGAGCAGGTCGTGCGCAAGGACATCTCGCTGAGCCAGATCGTCGCCAAGGCGTCGCGCGGCGCCGCCGCCCGCAACGGGGGCGACGCCTGATGACCGAGTCTCCCGCCCCCTCCCCCCACATCCCGGTGCTGCTGCACGAGGTCGTCGAGTCGCTCGCGCCGCGCGACGGCGGCGTCTATGTCGACGGCACCTTCGGCGCCGGCGGCTACAGCCGCGCCCTGCTGGAGTCGGCCGACTGCCGCGTCTGGGGCATCGACCGCGACCCGGCGGCGATCGAGCGCGGGCAGGCCCTGGCCCAGCGCTTCCCCGGCCGGCTGGAGGTCATCGAGGGCTGCTTCGGCGACATGGCCCAACTGCTGGGCGAGCGCGGAGTCGCGGGCGTGGACGGCATCGCGCTGGACGTCGGCGTCTCCTCCCCCCAGATCGACGAGCCGGAGCGCGGCTTCTCCTTCCGCTTCGACGGCCCGCTCGACATGCGGATGGGCCGCGACGGGCCGACCGCCGCCGACGTGGTCAACCACGCCGACGAATCGGAACTGGCCGACATCCTCTACCACCTGGGTGAGGAGCGCCGGGCCTACCAGGTCGCCCGCGCCATCGTCGCCGCGCGCCAGACCGCCCCCATCCTGCGCACCAAGCAGTTGGCCGACGTCGTCCGCGCGGTGGTGCCGAAGGGGAAGGGCGACGCCATCGACCCGGCGACCCGCAGCTTCCAGGCGCTGCGCATCCATGTGAACGACGAACTGGGCGAACTCCGGCGCGGGCTGGCCGCCGCCGAGTCGCTGCTGGCCCCCGGCGGCCGGCTGGCCGTCGTCTCCTTCCATTCGCTGGAGGACCGCGAGGTCAAGACGTTCCTGAAGGAGCGTTCCTCGCCGCCGCCCTCCCCGTCCCGACACACGCCCTCGGCCCCGGCCGCGGCGCTCGCCCCATCCTTCCGCCTCCTGTCCCGCAAGCCGCAGGCCGCGAGCGAGGCCGAAGCCCGACACAACCCCCGCGCCCGGTCCGCCCGGCTGCGCGCGGCTGAACGCACCGAGGCGCCCGGCTTTCCGGCGTCCGGCAAGGAGGCGGCATGAAAGGCAAGACCTGGTTGTTCTGGGGCGGTCTGATCGCCGCCGCCGGCGGGGTTCTGTTCCAGACCAGCTACGACGTTCAGGATCTTGAGGACAAGCTCGCCGGGCTGAACCGCAAGATCGTGACCGAGCAGGAATCCATCCAGGTCCTCAAGGCCGAGTGGAGCTACCTGAACGACCCGACCAAGCTGGAGGAGCTGGCCACCGCCCACCTCGCCCTGCAACCGATCGAGGCGCGGCAGTTCCTGGCGCTCGACACCATCCCGATGCGCCCCGCCCCGGCGCCCGACGCCGTTCCGGCGCCGGTTCCCGGCCGTGGCCTGACGCCGGTGCCGCCGCCGATGGCCGGGCTTGCCGCGCCGCAGCTCGCGTCGGCCCGCGTGCCTTCGGCCCGGGTGCCGATGGAGGCCGCGCTGGAGAAGGCGCCGGTCATCACGCCGGCCTCCCTGCCCGTCCCCGCCCCGGTCCGGGCGGCGCCGATCAAGCCGTCGGCCCTGGTGCCCGCCTCGGCCCGCGCGCCGGCGCTGCCCCCGTCGCCGCCGGCCCCCGCCGCCGCGACGCCGGGCAAGCTGGCGCCCAACGCGCCGCTGCCGTCGCTGAACCGTCCGACCGACGTGGCGTCGCGTCCGATGCCCGCCCCGATCAAGCTGACCCCGGTGAAGGGCCAAGCGTACACGCCCAAGCCCACCGACAGCCTGGGCCTGCTGGTCGCCCGCCTGGGTGCCAACCAATGACCCAGCCGCCGCCCTACGGCCAAGCCCCGCAGGACACTCAGCCCCCGCCGGCCTCCCGGCCGCGGACGACGCTGGCCGTCGCGATGGAGCAGAGCCGTTACCGGCTCATGGTCACGGCGGCGGTGGTCACGGCGGTCTTCTCCGCGATCAGCGTCAAGCTGGTCGCCGCCACCGTCTTCGTCCCGGCGGGGGAGCCGCGCCAGCACCACGCGCTGGAGGTCGACGGCACGACCACCAACCGCGCCGACATCCTCGACCGCAACGGCAACCTGCTGGCGACCTCCCTGGTCACCCAGTCGCTCTACGCCGATCCCAAGCTGGTCTCGCGGCCGGAGGAAGCCGCGCGCAAGCTGGTCTCCGCCCTGCCCGAGCTGGACTACAAGGACGTCTACGCCAAGCTCAGCGGCGACAAGCGCTTCGTCTGGCTCAAGCGCAACCTGTCCCCCAAGCAGCAATACGCCGTCCACCGTCTCGGCATCCCCGGCGTGTCCTTCGAGCGGGAGGAGCGGCGTTTCTTCCCGGCGGGCAACCTGACCTCGCACGTCGTCGGCTTCACCGGCGTCGACAACAACGGCCTGTCCGGGCTGGAGCAGTCCTTCAACAAGCGGCTGACCGAGGATCCGGCCACCCCGCTGCAACTCTCCATCGACCTGCGGCTCCAGCACGTCCTGAAGAAGGAACTGGCCGCGACGGTGCAGGAATTCAGCGCCATCGGCGCCGCCGGCATCATCTTCGACGTGCGGTCGGGCGAGGTCATGGCGATGACCTCCCTGCCCGACTTCGATCCCCAGGACCCGACCGGCCTCGACCCCGACACGCTGTTCAACCGGGCGACGCTCGGCGTGTACGAAATGGGTTCGACCTTCAAGATCTTCAACTCGGCGCTGGCCTTCGAATCCGGCAAGATCAAGGTGTCGGATTACTTCGACGCGATCCACCCGATCAAGATCGGGCGCTTCACCATCAACGAGTATCATGGCCTCGGCCGCGCGCTGACGGTGGCGGAGGTGTTCCAGCACTCGTCCAACCTCGGCTCCGTCCGCATGGTGCAGCAGGTCGGCATCCCGGCGCAGAAGGCCTTCATGGCGAAGATGGGCTTCACCCGGCCCACCGCCCTGGAGTTGCCGGAGAACGGCTGGCCGCTGGTGCCCAACCCGTGGCGCGAAGTCAACAGCATGACGATCTCCTTCGGGCACGGCATCTCGGTCAGCCCGATGCACACGGTCACGGCGGCGGCGTCGGTGATCAACGGCGGCGTCATGCACCAGCCGACGCTCATCAAACGCGCGCCCGGCGCCGAGGTTCCCGGCGAACAGGTGGTCTCGCGCCAGACCTCCGAGATGATGCGCCGGATGTTCCGCTTCGTGGTGACGGAAGGCACCGGCAAGTCGGCGGGCGTCAAGGGCTACGTCGTCGGCGGCAAGACCGGCACCGCCGACAAGCAGAAGGGCCGCCATTACCAGAAGAACTCGCGCATGTCGTCCTTCCTGGGCGCGTTCCCGATGAACGACCCGCGCTACATCGTCTACGTGTTGGTCGACGAACCGAAGGCGACGGCGAAGACCTACGGCTACGCCACCGGCGGCTGGGTCGCCGCCCCCGCCGTCGGGCGGATCATCAAGCAGGTCGGCCCGCTGCTGAACGTGCCGATCCAGGACGAGGCCTCGCCCGAGATCCTGAACGCGACCTTCCTGAACGCCGCCGGCTCCACCAACTGGGTGGCGCCGCCGCATCCCCCCGCCACCGCCACAACCGCGAAGGGCAGCACCGTTGCGTCTTTCCCACCTCCTGCCAAGCAGCAGCGCTGACACCGTCACCGGATCGCGCGATCCGGAGGTGACCGGGCTGACCGCCGACAGCCGGGCCGTCAAGCCCGGTTTTGTCTTTGCGGCCCTGGCCGGCGCGAAGGCGGACGGACGCGCCTACATCGCCGACGCGCTCGCCAAGGGCGCCGCCGCCATCCTGGCGGCCGAGGGCACGGAGCTGCCGGCCGGGTCGCTCGACGGATCCGGCGCCGTGCTGGTGACCGCCGCGCAACCGCGCCTGACCTTCGCCCGCATGGCGGCATCCTTCCACGGGCGCCAGCCCGGCACAGTGATCGCCGTCACAGGCACCAACGGCAAGACCTCCACCGTTCAGTTCGCCGCCCAGATTTGGGAGCGGCTGGGCCTGAAGGCGGCCAGCCTCGGCACGCTGGGGCTGATCGGGCCGGGGCTGGACGGCTATGGCGGGATGACCACGCCGGACCCGGTGACGCTCCACAAGGATCTGGCCGCCGTCGCCAGCGCCGGCATCGACCATCTGGCGATGGAGGCGTCGAGCCACGGGCTGGAGCAGTTCCGCCTGGACGGCGTCGCGCTCAAGGCCGCCGGCTTCACCAACCTGACCCGCGACCATTTCGACTATCACGGGTCGATGGAGGCCTACCGCGACGCCAAGGCGATGCTGTTTGGCCGCGTGCTGCCGCCGGGCGCCGCCGCCGTGCTGAACGCCGATTCCTACGACTTCCAACATTTCGCCGACCTTTGTACCCAACGCGGTCACCGCCTCCTGTCCTATGGTCTGGCCGGCACCGAGCTGCGGGTGAACGGGGTGGAGCCGCTGGCGCATGGCCAGCGCCTCGCCCTGACCGTGCTCGGCCGCGACGTCACCGTGGACCTGCCCCTGGCGGGCCGCTTCCAGGCCTGGAACGTGCTGTGCGCGCTGGGTCTGGTCATCGGGGCGGGCGCGGACACGGACGCCCATATCGACGGGGCCGTCGCGGCGCTCTCCTCGCTGGAGGGGGTGCCGGGCCGGCTCCAGCACGTGGCCACCCACCCGAACGGAGCGGCGGTCTACGTCGATTTCGCCCACACGCCCGACGCGCTGGAAACGGTGCTGACGGCGCTGCGTTCGCATGCCGGCCGCCATCTGGTGACGGTGTTCGGCTGCGGCGGCGACCGCGACCGGGGCAAGCGCCCGGTGATGGGGGAGCTGGCGGCCCGCTTGGCCGACCGCGCCATCGTCACCGACGACAACCCCCGCACCGAGGATCCGGCCGTCGTCCGGGGCGAGGTGCTGGCGGGCGGGCGGGCCAAGCTGGAGGAGGTCGGGGATCGCGCCGAGGCCATCCGGGTCGCGGTGCGCGGGCTCCAGCCCGGCGACGTGCTGGTGATCGCCGGCAAGGGCCATGAACAGGGACAAACGATCGGCACCGAAATCCGTCCGTTCGACGACGCGGACGAGGCCCGGAAAGCCGTAGCGGAGGTTGGATCATGAGCGACGACGCGACGACGCTCCCCAAGCCGGTCCTCTGGACCGCCGAAGACGCCCTGGCCGCCACCGGGGGCCGGACGGGCGTGGCCGCCGGCTGGACCGCCACCGGCGTGTCGATCGACAGCCGCAAGGTCGCCCCCGGCGACCTGTTCGTGGCGTTGCAGGGACCGAACTTCGACGGGCACGCCTTCGTCGGCGCGGCGCTGGCCGCCGGCGCCTCGGCGGCGCTGGTCTCGCACGTCCCGGACGGGCTGGGCGAGGGCGCGCCGCTGCTGCTGGCCGGCGACACGCTGGACGCCATGGGGGCGCTGGGCGCCGCCGGCCGCGCCCGCTGCGACGCGCGGGTGGTCGGGGTCACCGGCTCGGTCGGCAAGACCGGCACCAAGGAGACGCTGCGCCACGTCCTTTCCGCCCAAGGCGCCACCTACGCAACCGAGGGCAGCCTCAACAACCATTGGGGCGTGCCGCTGTCGCTGGCCCGCCTGCCGGTCGACAGCCGCTACGGCGTGTTCGAGCTGGGGATGAACCACGCGGGTGAACTCGGGCCGCTGTCGCGTCAGGTCCGCCCGCATGTGGCGATCGTCACCAACGTCGAGGCCGCGCATCTGGAGTTCTTCGCCTCGGTCGACGCCATCGCCGACGCCAAGGCCGAGATCTTCGAGGGGCTGGATCGCGACGGCGTCGCCGTGCTGAACCGCGACAACCCGCAATTCGCCCGGCTACGCGACGCCGCCCGCGCCCAGGGCCTGACGCGGATCTGGAGCTTCGGCGCCCAGGACGACGCCGAGGCGCGGCTGCTCGACGTGTCGCTGCACGCGACGTGCAGCGCCGTGACCGCCGCGATCCACGGCGAGCGCATCCAGTACTGCCTGTCCCTGCCCGGCCGGCATTGGGTGATGAACAGCCTCGCCGTGCTGCTGGCCGTCAAGGCGCTGGGCGCCGATGTCGCCACGGCGGCCCGGTCGCTGGCCACCCTGCAACCGGTCAAGGGGCGCGGCACCCGCAAGCGCATCCACGCGACGCGGGGCGCCTTCACCCTGATCGACGAGAGCTACAACGCCAGCCCGGCCGCCATGGCCGCGACGCTGGAGGTGCTGGGCACGCTCGACCCCGGCGCCGGGGGGCGGCGCATCGCCGTGCTCGGCGACATGCGCGAACTGGGCGAGCGCGCCGACGCGCTGCACGCCGCGCTGGCCGAGCCGCTGATCGCCGCCCACGTCGACGCCGTCTACGCCTGCGGCCCCCACATGCGCGCCCTGTTCGACCGCCTGCCCGCCGCCATGCGCGGCGCCTGGACCGAGACCAGCGTCGAGCTGGCCCCCATCGTGACCGCCGCCGTCAAGGGCGGCGACGTGGCGATGGTCAAGGGCTCGCTCGGCAGCCGCACCGGGCTGATCGTCGAGGCGCTCGCCGCGCTCGACAGCCGCAGCGACGCCTCCCCCTCCACCTCCACCACGGCACAGCCCCAGGCCGCGAACGGCCCGCGAGGCTGACAGGATTCGATGCTTTACAACCTCCTCTTCCCGCTGGCCGACGTCTTCACGCCCTTCAACCTGTTCCGGTACCTGACGTTCCGGACCGGCGGAGCCATGATCACCGCGCTGGTCATCAGCTTCCTGTGCTTTCCCAGCCTGATCGCCTGGCTGAAGCGCAAGCAGGGCGAGGGCCAGCCCATCCGCGCCGACGGGCCGGAGACCCATTTCAAGAAGAAGGGCACGCCCACCATGGGCGGGCTGATGATCCTGATCGCCATGACGGTCAGCACCCTGCTGTGGGCGGATCTGACCAACGCCTACATCTGGGTCGTGCTGCTGGTGACCATCGGCTATGGCCTGATCGGCTTCGGCGACGACTACCTGAAGCTGACCCAGCGCAACACCAAGGGTCTGTCGGGCCGCTTCCGCCTGGGCTGGGAGATCGCCATCGGCCTGACCGCCTCGGCGCTGATCATGTGGATCTCGGCCCCGCCGCTGTCGGGCGGCGTCGCCGTGCCCTTCGTCAAGGATTTCCTGATCCAGCTCTCCTGGTTCTTCGTGCCTTTCGGCGCCTTCATCATGGTCGGCGCCTCGAACTCGGTGAACCTGACCGACGGGCTGGACGGGCTGGCCATCGTGCCGACGATGATCGCGGCCGGCTGCTTCGGCTTGATTTCCTATCTGTCGGGCAACGCCATCTTCGCCAACTACCTGCAAATCCACCATGTTCCGGGGTCCGGTGAATTGGCGGTGTTTTGCGGCGCGCTTGTTGGTGCGGGATTGGGATTCCTCTGGTACAACGCCCCGCCCGCCATGGTGTTCATGGGCGACACGGGGTCCTTGTCGCTCGGTGGGGCGCTGGGCGCCGTCAGCGTGGTGACGAAGCACGAGATCGTGCTCGCCATCATCGGCGGCCTGTTCGTTCTGGAGACGGTTTCGGTCATCGTGCAGGTCGCGTCCTTCAAGCTCACGGGCAAGCGGGTCTTCCGCATGGCCCCGCTGCACCATCATTTCGAGAAGAAGGGCTGGGCCGAGCCGACCGTGGTGATCCGCTTCTGGATCATCGCGTCGATCCTGGCGCTGGTCGGCCTCTCCACCCTGAAGCTGCGGTGAGGAGCCGACGATGATCGACCTCGCGTTCCTGGACGGCTTGCCGGTGGCGGTGATGGGGCTGGGCAAGTCCGGCCTCGCCACCGCCACGGCGCTCCGCCGCAGCGGCGCCGACGTGATGGTGTGGGACGACAACCCCGCCTCGCGCGCCGCCGCCGAGGCGGATGGTTTCCGCGTGGTCGATCTCGCCGCCGCCGACCTGTCAGGCTTTGATCTGGCGGGGCTGGCCGCCCTCGTCTGGTCGCCCGGCATCCCCCACACCCACCCCAAACCGCACACCGTCGCCCTGCGCGCCCGCGCCGCCGGGATCGAGCCGGTCTGCGACGTCGACCTGCTGGGCCGGGCCGAGCGCGACGCCGCCTTCATCGGCATCACCGGCACCAACGGCAAGTCGACCACCACCACCCTGATCGGCCACGTCATGGCGGCGGCCGGGCGCGCCATCCGCGTCGGCGGCAACCTTGGCACGCCCGTCCTGAGCTTCGACCCGCTGGGCAGCGGCGGCACCCACATCCTGGAGATGTCGAGCTACCAGCTGGAGCTGACCCACTCCATCGTCTTCGACGTGGCGGTGCTGCTGAACATCACGCCCGACCATCTGGCCCGCCATGGCGGGATGGACGGCTACGTCGCGGCGAAAAAGCTGATCTTCCGGGGCCAGACCGGCAACCGGACGGCGGTGGTCGGGGTGGACGACGCGCTGTCGCGCAAGATTTACGACGACCTCGCCGAAACCGGCGCCCAGCGCGTCTGGCCGGTCTCGGCGCAAGGCCCGGTCGCCGGCGGCGTCTACGCCCAGGACGGCTGGCTGGTCGACGACACCGAGGGAACGGCCGAGCGGGTGGCCGAGCTGGCGCGCTTCCCAGCGCTGCTGGGCGCCCACAACCACCAGAACGCCGCCGCCGCCTACGCCGCCTGCAAGGCGGCCGGGGTGCCCGCCGCGACCATCGCCGCCGCGATGGAGAGCTTCCCCGGCCTCGCCCACCGGCAGCAGCTGGTCGCGACCGTCCCAACTGGGAATGGCGGCGTGCGCTTCGTCAACGACAGCAAGGCGACCAACGCCGACGCGACGGAGAAGGCGCTCGCGACCTTCGACCCGATCTACTGGATCCTCGGCGGTCAGGCCAAGGACACCGGCCTCGCCGGGCTGGAAGGCTACATGGGCCGCGTCCGCCACGCCTTCCTGATCGGCGAGGCGCAGGAGCAATTCGCCGCGTGGCTCGACGCCCAGGGCGTCGCCCACACCCGCTGCGGGACGCTGGACATCGCCACCAGTAAGGCCGCCGGCCTCGCGCTGGCGGAGGCCAAGCCGAGCGCCTGCGTGCTGCTGTCGCCGGCCTGCGCGTCGTGGGACCAGTTCGCCAATTTCGAGAAGCGCGGGGAGGCCTTCGCCGCCTACGCCGCCGCCATCGCCAAGGCCCAGCAACAGAGCGGGAGCGCGGACGAATGATCACCTTCGACCGCACCGACCAGTCGATCTTCGGGCGCTGGTGGTGGACCGTGGACCGCTGGCAGCTCGGCGCCGTGGCGATCCTGATGTTCCTCGGGACCGTCCTCATCACGGCGGCGAGCCCGCCGGTGGCCGAGCGCATCGGCATCCAGGACACCTTCTATTTCGTCGAGCGGCATCTGATGATGCTGGTCCCGGCCATCGCCATCATGGGCGGCGTCTCGCTGCTCAGCCCGCGCGGGGTGCGGCGGGTGGCGCTGGGGGTGTTCGTGATCGCGGTGCTGCTGGTCTACGCGACGCTGGTCGTCGGCGTGGAGATCAAGGGCGCGCGGCGCTGGATCCACATCCCCGGCCTGTCGATCCAGCCCTCGGAGTTCGTCAAGCCGGCCTTCGCCGTGGTCGCCGCGTGGCTGTTCTCGCTGTCGAAGACCTCCCCCGGCTTCCCCGGCGCGCTGGTGTCCATCGCGCTCTACGGCCTGACCATGGCCGGGTTGATCCTGCAGCCCGACCTCGGCATGACCTTCGTCGTCTCGGCGGTGTGGTTCACCCAGTTCTTCCTGGCCGGGCTGAACATCATGCTGGTGATGGGACTGGGCGGGCTGGGCGTGGCCGGGCTGATCGGCGCCTACTACACGCTTCCCCACGTCACCAGCCGCATCAACCGCTTCCTCGACCCGGCGGCGGGCGACAACTATCAGGTCAACCGCTCGATGGAGGCGTTCGCCAACGGCGGGCTGCTCGGCACCGGGCCGGGCCAGGGGACGGTGAAGTTCTCGCTGCCCGACAGCCACGCCGACTTCATCTTCGCCGTCGCCGGCGAGGAGATGGGGCTGATCTTCTGCTTGGCGCTGATCACCCTGTTCGCCTTCGTCGTGCTGCGCGGCTTCGCGCGGGTCTTCAACGACAGCAACTATTTCGTGCTGCTGGCGACCGCCGGGCTGCTGATCCAGTTCGGGCTCCAGGCCGCCATCAACATGGGGTCGTCGCTGCACCTGATGCCGACCAAGGGCATGACGCTGCCCTTCATCTCCTACGGCGGCTCGTCGCTGCTGGCGCTCGGCTTCGGCATGGGCATGGTGCTGGCGCTGACGCGCAAGCGCTACGGCCCGACGGAGTGACGGCGATGACGGCGGCGATGGAGTCCTCCCACAAGGTGATCGTGCTGGCGGCGGGCGGCACCGGCGGGCACATCTTCCCGGCCGAGGCCCTGGCGCGCGAGCTGCTGGCGCGCGGCCGGGCCGTGACGCTGGTCACCGACCGGCGCGGCCACGCCTTCGGCGACAGCCTGCCGGAAGTGCCGGTCCACCGCATCCGCGCCGCCTCCCCCGGCAGTGGAATCCTGGGCAAGCTGACGGCGGCGCTCCAGATGGGGCTCGGGCTGCTGGAGGCGCGCGCGCTGCTGCGCCGGCTGGGTCCGGCGGCGGTCGTCGGCTTCGGCGGCTACCCCTCGGTGCCGACCGTCTACGCCGCCGCCCACGCCAAGATCCCGGCGCTGCTGCACGAGCAGAACGCCGTGCTCGGCCGCGCCAACCGCATGCTGATCGCCGGGGCCAAGCGGCTGGCCGTCGCCTTCACCGGCGTCACCCGCATCGACGAGGCCGACCGCGCCAAGATCGTCCGCACCGGCAACCCGGTCCGCCCGGCCATCGCCGCCCGCCGCGACGCGTCCTACGCCGCGCCCGTCGGGGACGGCCCGGTCCACCTGCTGGTGATGGGCGGCAGCCAGGGCGCCCGGATCTTCTCCGACATCGTGCCCCAGGCGCTGGTCCGCCTGCCGGAAGCCTTGCGCGCCCGCGTCCACCTGTCGCAGCAATGCCGGCCGGAGGATCTGGAGGCCGCGCGGCAGGCCCTCGCCCCGCTGGGCCTCGGCGGGCTGGAGTTGCAGAGCTTCTTCCGCGACGTGCCCGACCGTCTGGCCGCCTGCCACCTCGCCGTCACCCGCGCCGGGGCCTCGACCATCGCCGAGCTGACTTGCGTCGGCCGTCCGGCGATCCTGGTGCCCTACCCCCACGCCACCGACGACCACCAGACCGCCAACGCCCGCCAACTGGCCGAGGCCGGCGCCGCGTGGCTCGTCGCGCAGCCGGACTTCACCGCGCAGACTCTGGCCGAGCGTCTGACCGGCCTGCTGGCGGAGCCCGGCGCGCTGGCCGCCGCCGCCGCCGCCGCACACCGCTGGGGTAGCGCCGACGCCGCCGCGTCGCTGGCCGACGCCGTGCTGAGCATGCTGAACACCCGCGACGCCAGCGCCAACGGAACCCACCACCTCGACGCCGACACCATTGCCAAGGGGGCAGCGGAATGAACAAGGTCATGCGCCATTTGACGCGGCCGACGCCACGTCCCCTCCGGGATTACCCGGCGGACATGACGCGGACGGAAGGCGGCTGGTTCAACCGGCCCTATTGCCCGCTGGTGCCCCGCGCCATCGTCGGCGAGGGCTTCCTCCGCGACCGCCTGCATGTCATTCATGGGTCCAAGCCCCTGCCCTCCGACCTCACCGACGAGGCGGTGGACGCCACCCTTCGCCTGATGCTTCGCCGCGGAAAGTAAAGTTCAGATGCGCGCTCTTCCCCTCTCCATCGGAACCATCCACTTCGTCGGCATCGGCGGCATCGGCATGAGCGGCATCGCCGAGGTGCTGCGCAACCTCGGCTACACGGTCCAGGGCTCCGACCTGGCGGAGAGCGCCAACGTCAAGCGCCTGCGCGACCTCGGCATCGCCGTCTCCATCGGCCACCGGGCGGAGAACATCGCCGGGGCCGCCGTCATCGTCGTGTCCTCGGCCGTCAAGCGCGACAACCCGGAGGTCGTCGCCGCCCGCGCGGCGCTGGTTCCCGTGGTGCGCCGCGCCGAGATGCTGGGCGAGCTGATGCGCCTGAAATGGGCCATCGCCATCGGCGGCACCCACGGCAAGACCACGACCACCTCGATGGTCGGCCACATGCTGGAGCACGCCAACCTCGATCCCACCGTCATCAACGGCGGCATCATCAACGCCTACGGCTCCAACACGCGGCTGGGCACCGGCGACTGGATGGTGGTCGAGGCGGACGAGAGCGACGGCACCTTCACCAAGCTGCCGGCCTGCATCGCCGTCGTCACCAACATGGATCCCGAACACCTGGACTTCTACGGCACCTTCGACAACGCGCGCGCCGCCTTCGACAGCTTCGTCCAGAACATCCCCTTCTACGGCTTCGCCGCGCTCTGCATCGACCATCCCGAAGTGCAGGCGATGATCCCGCGCGTGTCCGACCGCCGCATCATCACCTACGGCTTCTCGCCGCAGGCCGACATCCGCGCGGTCAACGTCGAGTTGGGTCCGCAGGGCGCCAAGTACGACGTGCTGATCTACGACCGCCACACAGGCGAGACCCGCGCCATCGCCGGGGTGCGCCTGCCGATGCACGGGCCGCACAACGTGCAGAACTCGCTGGCCTGCTTCGCGGTGGGCAACGAGATGGGCCTGCCCGACGTGGTGATGCGCGACAGCATGGTGAAGTTCCAGGGCGTCAAGCGCCGCTTCACCAAGACCGGCGAGACCAACGGCGTCACCGTGATCGACGACTACGGCCACCACCCGGTTGAGATCGCCGCCGTGCTGAAGGCCGCGCGCACCGCCGGAACCGGCCGCACCATCGCCGTGGTCCAGCCGCACCGCTACTCGCGCCTCGCCGCCCTGTTCGAGGATTTCTGCACCTGCTTCAACGACGCCGACGCGGTGATCGTCGCCGACGTCTACGCCGCCGGTGAGCAGCCCATCGAGGGCGTCAGCCGCGACGCGCTGGTCGAGGGTCTGCGCATGCATGGCCATCGCCACGTCGTGGCGCTGCACGGCCCGCAGGAGCTGGCGCAGATCGTCCACGAGATGGTGAACCCTGGCGACTTCGTGGTCTGCCTGGGCGCCGGCAACATCACCCAATGGGCCAACGCGCTGCCGGGCGAGCTGACCGCGCTGCACGGGGCGAAGGCATGACGGCGGCGGCTCCCTCCATGACCGAACGGCCCATGACTGGCCACCTGATCGACCGGATGCCCGCCTGCCGGGGCCGGCTGACCGCCGATGCGCCCTTGGCGCCGGTGACGTGGTTCCGCGTCGGCGGCCCGGCGGAGGTGATGTTCCGCCCCGCCGACCCCGAGGATCTGGCCGGTTTCCTGGCGGCCTTGCCCCACGACGTGCCGGTGACGGTGATCGGCGTCGCCTCCAACCTGCTGGTGCGCGACGGCGGCATCCCCGGCGTGACGATCCGGCTCGGGCGCGGCTTCACCGACATCGTCGCGGAGGGCGACACCCTGACCGTGGGCGCCGCCGCGCTCGATCTCAACGTGGCGACCGTGGCGCGCGACGCCGGCATCGCCGGGCTGGAGTTCCTGTCCGGCATCCCCGGCACCATCGGCGGCGCGCTGCGCATGAACGGCGGCGCCTACGGCCGCGAGATGGCCGACGCGCTGGTCTCCGCCCAGGCGGTCGGCCGCGACGGCGCGATGCTGAGCTTCACCCGCGAAGAGATGGGCTTCACCTACCGCCACGCCGCCGTGCCGGAGGGCTGCGTCTTCACCGGCGCCACCCTGCGCGGCGAGCTTGGCAACGCGCTGGAGATCGCCCGGCGGATGACCGAGATCGCGGACAAGCGCGCCGACAGCCAGCCGATCCGCTCGCGCACGGGGGGATCGACCTTCAAGAACCCCGATGGCCACAAGGCCTGGGAGCTGATCGACAAGGCCGGCTGCCGTGGCCTGTCCATCGGCGACGCCCAGGTGTCGGAGAAGCATTGCAACTTCCTGATCAACCAGGGAGCGGCCAGCGCCGCCGATCTGGAGGCGCTGGGCGACGAGGTCCGCCGCCGCGTGTTCGAGACCTCCGGCGTGACGCTGGAGTGGGAAATCAAGCGCGTCGGTGTTCCGGCGACCGGAGACGCCCGATGACCGACGCCCTGTTCCCCCCCTTCAAGAAGCACGTCGCCGTCCTGATGGGCGGCTGGTCGGCCGAGCGCGAGGTCTCGCTGGTCAGCGGGGCCGGCGTCGCCAAGGCCCTGGAGGAGGAAGGCTACCGCGTCACCGCCGTGGACGTGCAGCGCGACCTCGCCGGGCTGATGCAGGCGCTCAGCCACCCGCGCCCCGACGTGGTGTTCAACGCCCTGCACGGGCGCGGCGGCGAGGACGGGACGATCCAGGGCATCCTGGAGTTCCTGGGCTTGCCCTACACCCATTCCGGCGTCCAGGCGTCCGCCATCGCCATGGACAAGGTGATGACCAAGCGGGTGCTCGACACCGCCGGGGTCCGCTCGCCGCGTGGCGTGGTGGTGACGCGCGGCGAGATCACCGGCGGCGCCCACCCGATGCCGGCCCCCTACATCGTCAAGCCGGTGGACGAGGGCTCGACCGTCGGGGTCACCCTGGTGCGCGAGGGGCAGAACAGCCCGGTCGGCGACGCCTGGACCTTCGGCGAGCGCGCGATGGTCGAGGAGTTCATCCCCGGCCGCGAGCTGACCGTCGGCGTGATGGGCGACCGCGCCCTGGCCGTCACGGAGATTGTCTTCCAGGCCCAGGTCTACGACTATACGGCGAAGTACAGCGCCGGCCACGCCGTCCACACCATCCCCGCCGCCATCCCCGAGGATGTCGCCGAGGAGGCCAAGCGGATGGCGATCCTGGCGCACCAGACCCTGGGCTGCCGGGGCGTGTCGCGCAGCGACTTCCGTTGGGACGACAGCCGGCCGGGAAGCGCCGGGCTGTATTTCCTGGAGATCAACAACCAGCCGGGCATGACGCCCCTGTCGCTGGTGCCCGAACAGGCCGCGCATGTGGGAATCTCCTACGGCGCGCTGGTCGGCTGGCTCGTGGAGAACGCCGGATGTCAGCTCGCCTGATGGCCAACCCGCAGTTCCGCCCGACGCTCGGCGGGCGCGCGCCCCGCGACGAGATGCCGGCGCCGCCCCGCGCCATGGCCGCCTCGGCGCAGAAGGGCAACCGCCGCCGCGCCTGGCCGCGCTGGACCCGGCCCGCCGTCAAGGCGGCGCTGGTGCTGGTGCCGGTCCTGCTGCTGGCCGGCGCCGCCGGATCGGCCTGGAAGCGCGCCAGCCTCGCCGAGACGGTGGCGGCGGCGCGCGAGAGCGTGATGGACGCCAGCGGCGCGCTCGGCTTCACGCTGAACGAGATCCTGGTCGTCGGCCGCACCGAGACGGAGCGCGAGGCGGTGATGGAGGCGCTCGGCGTGCGCCGGGGCGAGCCGATCCTCGCCATCGACCTCGCCGAGACCAAGCAGCGGCTGGAGGAGCTGCCCTGGGTGTCGGGCGCCTCGGTCGAGCGCCGCCTGCCGGGCATCCTCTACATCAGCCTGTCCGAGCGCCAGCCGATGGCGATCTGGCAGCACGACCGCCAGTTCACCGTGATCGACCGCGCCGGCCGCCCGCTGGCCGACGCGGTGGAGTTGGCCCGGCGCGGCAACCAGCGCATCGACACGCTGCCCCAGGTGATCGGCGCCAACGCGCCGCAGCAGGTGCAGTCGCTGCTGGCCGCGCTCGACCGCGTTCCGGCGATCCGGCCGCGCGTCACCTCGGCCAGCTGGATCAGCGACCGCCGCTGGAACCTGCAACTGGACAACGGCGTGACGGTGAAGCTGCCCGAGGGCGCCGGGATGCCGATGGCGCTGCGCCAGCTGGCGGAGCTGGAGGCGACCGGCAAGGTGCTCGACCGCGACATCGTCGCCATCGACTTGCGCCAGCCCGAGCGTGCAGTCTTGCAGACCAACGCCACCGCCCAGCTTCCCGGCTGGGAGGACGAGTCCAAGAAGAAGCCGAACGGCAAGAAGACGTGATCGCGTAAGACGGCAGCAGCAGCGGGTTGGGCTGGGAAGGCATGTTCGGTATGGGATTCAACGGCGCCAAGAAGCCGAAACGACCGACCCGCGGCGGCATCGTCGCGGCGCTGGACGTCGGCTCGACGAAGGTGTGCTGCATCATCGCGCGGATGGACGAACCGGGGTCGTTCCGCGTGATCGGTGTCGGCCACCAGATCGCCACGGGCATCCGCGCCGGCTCCATCATCGACATGGAGGCGGCGGAGACCTCGATCGGCGCCGCCGTCCACGCCGCCGAGCAGATGGCCGGCGAGACGATCCGCGACGTGGTCGCCAACCTGTCGATGGGCCACCCGCGCTCCCACGCCTTCAACGCGCAGATCCCGGTCTACGGCCAGGAGGTGACGGAGGGCGACATCCGCCGCGCCATGGCGCACGCCCGCACGCTCCAGGCCGGCCCCGACCAGACGCTGATCCACACCATCCCGCTGGGATTCAACCTCGACGCCGCCCGCGGCATCCGCGACCCCAGGGGGATGTACGGCAACCAGCTCGGCGCGCAGCTCCACGTCGTCACCGCCTCGTCGGGCGCCATCCGCACGCTGCGCACCTGCGTCGCCCGCTGCCACCTCGACATCGAGAGCATGGTGGTCAGCCCCTTCGCGTCGGGGCTCGCCTGCCTGGTCGAGGACGAGATGGAGATGGGCGCCGCCTGCATCGACATCGGCGGCGGGGGCACGACGATCTCCATCTTCTCCGAGGGCAACCTGGTGTGGACCGGCGCCGTTCCCTTGGGGGGGCGCCACGTCACCAACGACATCGCCCACGGTCTCGCCACGCCGCTGGTCCACGCCGAACGGCTGAAGGCGCTCTACGGCAGCGCCCGGTCCAACCCGGCCGACGAGCGCGAGATGATCGAGGTGCCGCAGGTCGGCGAGGACGAGCGCAGCGAGAGCAGCACCGCCAGCACCCCGCGCTCCTTCCTGGTCAACATCATCCAGGCGCGGATGGAGGAGATCTTCGAGGAGATCCGCAGCGTCCTGGAGCATTCCGGCTACGCCCGGCTGGTCGGCCGCCGCGTGGTGCTGACCGGCGGCGCCAGCCAGCTTCCCAACACGCGCGAGCTGGCGCAGCACATCCTCGACAAGCAGGTGCGCATCGGCCGCCCGACGCGGATCGCCGGCCTCAACGAGGTGCATGGCGGCCCGGCCTTCTCGACGGCGGCGGGGCTTCTGCTGCACGCCGTGCGCAACCCGACCGAGCTGATGGTGACGGGCCAGGAGGCGGTGTCGAACACCGGCCTGCTGGGCCGCGTCGGCCTGTGGCTGCGGGAGAATCTGTGATGATCCTCCCCGCCACGCCGTCCCAAGCTTTTCCAGGAATTCCGATCGGGCACACCCCGGATCCAACCGGGGACCGATCGCGAGTGAACAGCAAACCCAAATCAAAACAGGTTGTGGAGACCTAAAGATGATCAACGTGACCATTCCCCAGATCGAACCCGAATTGAAGCCCCGCATCACCGTCTTCGGTGTCGGCGGCGCCGGCGGCAACGCCGTCAACAACATGATCAAGTCGAACCTCGAAGGCGTCGATTTCGTCGTGGGCAACACCGACGCCCAGGCGCTGAAGGGCTCGCTCTGCGAGAAGCGCCTCCAGCTCGGCACCGCGACCACGCGGGGTCTGGGCGCCGGGTCCAAGCCCGACGTCGGCCGCGCCTCGGCCGAGGAGCAGATGGAGGAGATCTGCCAGTTCCTCGAAGGCGCCAACATGGTGTTCATCACCGCCGGCATGGGCGGCGGCACCGGCACGGGCGCGGCCCCGGTCATCGCGCGCGCGGCGCGCGAGCGCGGCCTGCTGACCGTCGGCGTCGTGACCAAGCCCTTCCACTTCGAGGGCGGCCACCGCATGCGTCTGGCCGAGGGCGGCATCGCCGAACTCCAGCAATACGTCGACACCCTCATCATCATCCCCAACCAGAACCTGTTCCGCATCGCCAACGAGAAGACGACCTTCGCGGACGCCTTCAAGATGGCCGACGACGTTCTGCATTCGGGCGTGCGCGGCGTCACCGACCTGATGGTGATGCCGGGCCTGATCAACCTCGACTTCGCCGACATCCGTTCGGTGATGACCGAGATGGGCAAGGCGATGATGGGCACCGGCGAGGCCGCCGGCGAGCGCCGCGCCATCGAGGCCGCCGAGGCCGCGATCTCCAACCCGCTGCTCGACGACGTGTCGATGAAGGGGGCGCGCGGCGTCCTCATCAACATCACCGGCGGCTACGACATGACCCTGTTCGAGGTCGACGAGGCCGCCAACCGCGTCCGCGACGAGGTCGATCCCGACGCCAACATCATCTTCGGCTCGACCTTCGACGCCTCGCTGGACGGCGTGATGCGCGTGTCGGTCGTCGCCACCGGCATCGACGCCGCCGCGATGAGCAACCCGCGCACCCTGCACCCGGTCAACCTGGCCCTGGTTTCCGACCGCGCCAAGAAGCCGGGCGCGCCCGCCGGCCTGACCACCGCCTCCCCGGCGATGCCGGGCGCCGCCCCCGCCGCCCCCGCCATCCCCAGCGCCGCCACCGCGCTGCGCCAGCCCCAGCCGGTCACCGCCGGTTCGAGCGCCCTGCAGCACGACCCGGCCTACCAGACCGGCCACGCGCAGCCGCAGCACGACGCCAGCGCCCAGGAAGCGGCCAAGCCGGCCTCCGGCCCGCTGCACGGCGAGAATCAGGGCGGCCACTTCTTCGCCCCCAAGCCGGCCGACGCCGGGCCGCGCCACCCGGTGACGCTGGGCGCCCAGCCCGCGCCGTCCTACCCGCCCCAGCCCGCCCCGCAGCCGCCGCAGGCCCCGGCGATGGCCGCCCCGCAGCAGCAGCCTCAGCAGCACCAGCACCATCAGGCGGCCCCGGCCCATCCGGCCGGCCTGTCGGTCGGGCACGCCCCGGCCCCGGAGCCCGCCCCCGCCCCGCGCAAGCCGAACTTCCTGTTCGGCCTCGTGACCGGGTTGGGCCGCAAGGCCGACCCGGCGCCGCAGCCGGCCCCGCAGCCGACCTACGCGCCGGCCCCGCAGTACCAGCCGGCCCCGCAACAGCCGGCCTACCAGCAGCAGCCGGCCGCGCCGCAACAGCCCCAGTACCCGGCGGCGCCCGCCTATCAGCCCGCCCCGCAGCAGCCGCCGGCCTACCAGCCGGCGCCGCAGCAGGCCACCTACCCGGCCGCCCCGCCGCCGATGGCCCCCGCGCCGCGCGCCGACGGCGGCCAGCCGAAAGCCGAGCACGCCCAGGAAGAGCTGGACATCCCCGCCTTCCTGCGTCGCCAGGCCAACTGATCCCGGCGTAAGCCGGAGATAACCGCCGGTCGCCGCCGCCTCAAACGCGGCATCGGCGGCTCCACAACCTGACCGAAAATTTCGGCCCCCGGAGAGGCGTTCGCGCCGCTCCGGGGGTTTTTTTGTGTCCCATCCGGCATAGTCCGCTTACCTCTTTTGCTCTGCAACAAACGGTAACAATGAGTGATTTGCCCATCGCCCGAGGCCGGTGTTACCAACAAGCATGGTCAAAGGCGACGGCGACCGGCACATGGCTCTCCCCAGAGCAAAGGCCGGAAAAAGTCACCGGGGACCGGAACGCGACGAAGATGGGTAAAACATCGTGGCCAACAATCGTGGTAATGCGGACGGACTGTTCCAGCAGACCCTGAAGAAGTCGGTGACTATCGCCGGCATCGGGCTGCACTCGGGCGCCATCGTCACGCTGACGATTGCACCCGCCGATGCGAATTCCGGAATCACCTTCATCCGCACCGACCTGCGCGGGGCCGCCGCCGTCGTTCCGGCGCGCTGGGACGCGGTGGTCGACACGCGCATGTGCACGGTGATCGGCAACGCCCAGGGCACGACCATCGGCACCATCGAGCATCTGATGTCGGCGCTGGCCGGCTGCGGCATCGACAACGCCGTGGTGTCGCTCGACAACGCCGAAGTGCCGATCATGGACGGCAGCGCCGCCCCCTTCGTCGCCGCCATCGAGCAGGCCGGAGTCGCGGTGACCAAGGCGCCGCGCCGGGTCATCCGCATCCTGAAGCCGGTCAGCGTCGGCGACGGCATCAAGAGCGCGTCCTTCGCGCCCGACGACGCGACGACCTACAGCTTCGACATCGATTTCGACAGCGCCGCCATCGCCCGCCAGTCGCGCGCCGTCGAGATGGACAGCGACGTCTTCAAGGACGAGATCAGCCGCGCCCGCACCTTCGGCTTCCTGCACGAGGTCGAGGGGCTGCGCAAGATGGGTCTCGCCCGTGGCGGCTCGCTGGACAACGCGGTGGTGATCTCCGGCGACACGGTGATGAACGCCGACGGCCTGCGCTTCACCGACGAGTTCGTGCGCCACAAGATCCTCGACGCGGTCGGCGACCTGTATCTGGCCGGCGCGCCCATCGTCGGGCATTTCCACGGCGTGCGCTCCGGTCACGCGCTGAACAACCAATTGCTGCGCGCGCTGTTCGCCGACCGCAGCGCGTGGCGCTACGACACCGCCGCGCTGGTCCTGCCGCTGGCCCGCCGCGCCATGGACCAGCTCGCCGTCGCCTGACGCCCAAGCTTCACGTTCCGTTTTCTCCGCAGCCTGCCCTCCCCTACCGGGGAGGGCTTTTTGTTTGCGCCGCTCCCCTCCCCTGCCGGTGCTTGGAACGGCGTTGAAAAGAAAAAGCGCCCTCCCCTTTCGGGGTAGGGCGCTGCAGGTCCATGTTGCTCAAAATCAATGGTCAGTAAATTATATTGAATTGAATCAATATTTTATGGAATTTCTTTCAGAAACTTTCTTAGCAACGAATCGATCAGGTCCTTCTTCCCTCGCAAGCCCCTTCTCCCCTTGAGGAAGAGGGGCTCAGTCAGCGCCTCTGGAAGCGTCCGCCCCTACCCCACCGCTCGTTCCGGCTCGCCGGTCATGGCGTATTCGCCGAAGCGGGTGTCCTCCTTCAGGATGTGCTTTCCCAGCCAGTCCGCGCAGAAGATGAAGACCTCCTCGCCGGAAATGCCCTCGCGGTTGGCGAGGAAGGTCTCGCGGTAGCGCTCCACCTGACGGGTCAGGGCGTCGTGCAGCGCCTTGTGGGCCGCGTAGGTCGGATAATTCGCCTCCCGCATGCAGGCCTCTTCCGCCGCGAAGTGGTGGCGGGTGTAGGCGATCAGTTCGTCGAGGGTGGCCTCGATCACGGCGGGATCGTGCTGGCTCGCCTCGGTGCAGAGCCGGTTGACGATCTCGATCAGGACGCGGTGATCCTCGTCGAGGTCGTCGTTGCCGACGCTCATCCAGCGTGACCACTGTATGGGTTCCATGGCGTTTCCTTCCCTCAAGCCATTGGGTGCGCCGACGCCCCATGCGGGTGTTTCCCACCCGTCTGTTCCGTGGAAGGGGCGCGGCGGAATAGCAGTGTTTCCTTATGTGATCTCGTTCCCTTGCTCCGGTCAACTTGGACAGAAGTCGATGCGACATTATGGCCTGGGGCAATTCACCCGCCGATTTTGTCCAACCACTCGTCCTCGGTCAGGATGGTCACCCCCAGATCGCGCGCCTTGGCGGCCTTGCTGCCGGCGTCGGCCCCGGCGACCAGATAGTCGGTCTTGCCCGACACCGACCCGGCGACCTTCGCCCCCAGCGACTCGGCCCGCGCCTTGGCTTCGGAGCGCGTCATCTTCTCCAGCGTGCCGGTGAACACCACCGTCTTGCCCGCCACCGGGGAATTGCCGGCCTTCGGTGCCTCGGCCTCCAGCACGGTCAGTCGGTCGGCCAATTCGCGGACGATGGTCAGGTTCTGGTCCTCCAGGAAGAAGGACGCGACCTCCCCCGCCGCGACCTCGCCCACGTCGGGGGTGGCGACCAGCTCGTTCCAGGCCTCGGCCGGGGAATGCGCCACCGCGTCCCGCATCGCCGCCGCCCAGCCGTCCAGCGTCCCATAGCGCTCGGCCAGCGCGCGGGCCGCCTTGACGTTCAGCGGCTTGATGCCGAGACCACCGATAACGGTTTCCGGCCGCAACAGTTCCTTGCCCGGATACTGGTCCAGCTTTTCCTGATGGGAGGGGTCGGCGAACCACGCCAGGATCGCGTTGACCGTGGTCGGCCCGACCCCGTCGATTTCATGGAGGTCGCGCCACGCTTGGCCCGGCATCGCCTGCCCCGCCTCGATCATGCCGGCGATCCAGGCCTCCATCGTCTTGTAGTGGCGGGCCAGAGACTTGGCCGTCACCTCGCCGACGTGGCGGATGCCGAGCGCGAAGATCACCCGGTGCAGCTCGATGCCGTTGCGGCGCTGGTTGATGGCGGCGAACAGGTTCTCGACCGACTTCTCCTTCCAGCCGAAACGGCCGACCAGCTCGACGCGGCCCTCCCCAACCCGTTCCTCCAGCGTGAAGATGTCGGCCGGGGACTTGATGAAACCCTCGTCCCAGAACTCCTCGATGATCTTCTCGCCCAGCCCCTCGATGTCGAAGGCGTTGCGCGAGACGAAATGGCGCAGCCGTTCCTTGGCCTGGGCGGCGCAGATCAGGCCGCCGGTGCAGCGCCGCACCACCTCGCCCGGCTCGCGGACGGCGAGGCTGCCGCAGACCGGGCAGGTCTCCAGCGGCGCGTAGGCCACGCTGTCGGCGGGGCGCTGCGACAGCACGACCTCGACGATCTGCGGGATCACGTCGCCGGCCCGCTGCACCACCACCAGATCGCCGACGCGGACATCCTTGCGGGCGATCTCGTCCTCGTTGTGCAGGGTGGCGCGGCTGACCACCACGCCGCCGACGGTGATGTCCTCCAGCTCGGCGACGGGGGTGAGCGCGCCGGTGCGCCCGACCTGGATGGTGATCGCCTTCAGCCGGGTCTGCGCCTGCTCCGCCGGGAACTTGTGGGCGATGGCCCAGCGCGGCGCCCGGCTGACGAAGCCCAGCCGTTGCTGAAGCTCCAGGCTGTCCACCTTGTAGACGACGCCGTCGATGTCGAAGGGCAGCCCGCCGCGCCGCCGCCCGATGCCCTCGTAATAGGCCAGAAGCTTGTCCGGCCCGTCGCACAGCTCGGCCGGGCGGTTCAACTGGAAGCCCCAGGCCTTCAACCGCTCGCGAATATGCCACTGGCTGTCGGCGATGGGTTCCGACACTTCGCCCAGCGCGTAGCCGAAGAAGCACAGCGGCCGCGCCGCCGTGATCGACGAGTCGAGCTGGCGCAAGCTGCCCGCCGCCGCGTTGCGTGGGTTGGCGAACAGCGGCTCGCCCTTCTCCGCGCGGGCGTCGTTCATGGCGCGGAAGTCGTCGCGGTTCATGTAGACTTCGCCACGCACCTCCAGCACGTCCGGGACGGGCGCCGGCAGGCGGTGCGGCACGTCGCGGATGGTGCGGACGTTGGCGGTGACGTTCTCGCCCTCCGCCCCGTCGCCGCGCGTGGCGGCCAGCACCAGCTCGCCCTTCTCGTAGCGCAGCGAGCAGGACAGCCCGTCGATCTTCGGCTCGGCGACGAAGCCGACCGGCGCGTCCTCGACCAGCCCCAGGAAGCGGCGGACGCGCGCCACGAACTCCGCCAGATCCTCGGGCGAGAAGGCGTTGCCGAGCGACAGCATCGGCACCGCGTGCCGCACCTTGCCGAAGCCGGCGGCCGGCGCCGCGCCGACCTTCAGCGAGGGCGAATCGACGCGGCGCAGCTCGGGGAAGCGCGCCTCGATGGAATTGTTGCGGCGGACCAGCGCGTCGTACTCGGCGTCGCTGACCGCCGGCTGGTCCTGCTGGTGATAGAGCGTGTCGTGATGCGCGATCTCCGCCGCCAGGGCGGCGAGCTCCGCCTGCGCCTGCTCCAGCGTCAGCGCCTCGACGGCGACGGAGCGGGGGGTGGGGGGCGTGTCGAACAGATCCATCATCGCGCGTCTCTCGGGTACCGGGGCCTGAATGGGCCGGGCAGCATAGCGCCAGTCGTCCGCCGGGGGGAGTCTCGGGACGGATGACCCGGACCGGTGTATGATGCGGCGCGACAGACCTCCGGACCCCCGCATGCCCAAGCCGCCCGCCCCCAGCCTGACCATCGACGACCGGCTGGTCATCGCCGCCGCGCTGGACCGCATCCTCTACGACGACCCCGACCGTTTTCAGCCGGAGGACGCCCGGACCGTGCGTCGGCTGATCCCGCACAGCCGGTCGTCCTGGCTGCGGCTGGGCTTCCGCGCGGAGCGGCAGGGGCCGTCGATGAAGGGCGAGGCCGCCGGGATCGGCGACGTGCGGATGGAGGGCGACAAGTCGGTGGTCGAGGGCAACCTCGGCGAATCGACGGTGTGGCGCTGCGGCCAGTACAAGATCTCCAACCACGGCGGCGACCTGGAGATCTGGCAGGTGATGAGCGACGAGTTCGCCCAGGAACCCAAGGGCGCCCGGCTGGAGTTCGACGCGGGCGGGCGGCCGGAACGGTTGACCTTCTTCCAGCCGCGCGACATCGAGCTGCGGATTCCCTTCACCAGCTTCGCCGTGGGCGTGCGGCTGGGCGGCTGGCAGCCCTGGAAATGGGCCGGCGACGGCACGCCGGCCGCCGGCTCGGCGTAGCGCCCCGTCAGCGCAGGACCGCCGCCAGCGCCCGCAGAACCTGATCCGACGCGTAGGGCTTCTTGAGGACCGGCACGTCGGCCAGCCCGTCCGGCGCCACCGCGGATTCGCCGTAGCCGGTGGCGAAGACGAAGGGGATGCCGAGCGCCTGCAGCCGTTCCGCCACGACGAAGGACGTTTCCTCGCCCAGATCGATGTCGAGGACCGCGACGACGGGCGGATCCTCCGCGATGGTCTCCAGGGCGTGGCGGGTGGTGGAGGCCATCGTCACCCGCGTCGCCCCCAGGGACAGCAGGATGTCCTCCGTGCTCAGCGCGATGATCATGTTGTCCTCCAGCAGCAGCACCGGGCCACCGATGGAGAAGTCGGGACGGCCCGAGGCCGCCACGGCCTCCGGCTCCACCGGGATCGGCGAGTCCAGGACGGTGACGTGGCTTTCCGGCAGGACGAAACGAGCCTGGAGGCCGGACAGCGCGTAGGTCACCTCGGCCTCGCCGCGGAGGTCGTGCGGCACCGAGCGTTCGATCACGGTGGTGCCGAAGCCGCGCCGGGACGGCACCCGCACCGGCGGGCCGCCATGCTCCTGCCAGTGGATGACCAGACGGCCGGAGGGGGCGAAGGACCAGCCCATCTCGATGTGCCCGCGCCGGTCGCTGAGCGCGCCGTATTTCGCGGAGTTGGTCACCAGTTCGTGCACCACCAGCGCGAAGACGGAGAAGGCCTGCGGCGACAGCAGCACCTCCGGCCCGGACAGCCGGGCGCGCTCGCCCCCTCCCTCGTGGAGGTAGGCGGCGATCTCCGCCACCACGAGGCTGCGCAGGGAGGCCGGCCCCCAGTTCTCGGCGGTGATCTGGTCATGGGCGCGGGCCAGCGAATCGATGCGGCCCGACAGGATGGCGGCGAAGTCGGACACGCTCCTGGCATTGCCCTGGCTCTGGCGGACCAGCGCGCGGACGAGGCCGAGGATGTTGCGGACCCGGTGGTTCAACTCGGCGATCAGCAGTTCCTGGCGCTCGTGCGACTCCTTGCGGGTGCGCACGGCGACGTCGGCCAGCCGCAGCACGACCTCCAGCAAGGTGACCCGCAGCGATTCGGCGATGCGGAGATCCACTTCGCTCCACGGCAGCGACCGGCCGTGCACAGTCTCCGCCCAAGCCTCGAAGCTCTTGCGCGGAGTCAGGCGCGGGCCGTTGGGGCCGTAGGCGACCGGCTTGCCCGACGGGTCGCCGGCCCAGGTCACGGTGCGCACCGCCTCCTTGCGGAAGAAGATCAGGTAATCGCGCGGCGCCCGCGACACCGGAATCGCCATCATGCCGCAGGCGCGGTCCGTGAAGTCACGGCCCGGCGGGTGAACCGCGCCGATCCCGTCGGTCAGATAGATGCGGCTGGGCGGCGCGCGGTTCAGGAAACGGACGACGCCCAGCACCTCCTCGCGCGTTGGGGTCTGCCCCTCCAGGATCAACTGGTCGTTGATGAAGCAGGCGAAGCCCTCGCAGGGGATCAGCGCCCGGAACTCGGCGGCGAAGGTCTGCATGCTGTCGATGGGCGATTCGCTGTCGGCCAGCAGCGCCAGGATGCGGTTGTGGGCGCGCCTCGCCTCCGCCTCGTGCTGGGTGTCGCGCTCGCGCTCGCGCCCTTCCAGCAGCAGCGAGAACATCTGCCCGAACAGCTCGGCCGTGGCCCGCCGTTCGAAGGACAGGGCGCGCGGCTTGTAATGGTGGCAGGCGAACAGCCCCCACAGCTTGCCGTGCCGCAGGATCGACACCGACAGCGAGGCCGACACCCCCATGTTGCGGAGATACTCCACATGGATCGGCGAGACGCTGCGCAACAAACTGAGCGACAGGTCGAGCGGCGTCCCATAGGGATCGACCGGCGGCACCAGCGGCACCGGCGTGGCGCCGATGTCGGCGATGCTGCGCAGCCACGTCCGCTCGTAGAGGCGGCGGGCCTGCTGGGGAATGTCGGAGGCCGGGTAGCGCAGCCCCAGAAAGGAGCCGATCCCGTGCACCGCCGATTCGGCGATGACCTCGCCCGATTCGTCGGGGGCGAAGCGGTAGACCATCACCCGGTCGAAGCCGGTCAGGGCGCGCACCTGCCGCGCGGCCTCGCGGCAGAAGGCGTCGAAATCGCCGGTGCGCTCCACCCGGCCGACCATGGCGCGCACCATGGTGCCGGCGTCCTGCACCGGCCCCGGCTCGCTCTTCTCCACCTCGATGACGATGGTGCTTTCGGAGAGGTGGACGGCGATGTCGCAAGGCACGCCGCCGGGGATCAGCGCCACGGAAAAGGCGCGCTCGACCTCGCCGTTGATCTGCGCGATCTGGAGGCGGCCACGGATCAGGTGCAGCGCCTCCATCTCGACGAAGCGGTTCAGAGGGAGGCCCAGGACGTCGTCCGCCTCCACCCCAAGCCAATCCTTCACGTTGGCGGAGACATGCAGGACCATCCAATCGGCCGAGACGCCGATCAGAAAGCCATTGGGCTGGATGCTGCCGATCTGATGGATGGGTTCGCGGTCGCAATCGGTCAGAGTGTACGGAGTGGACGGCGGGGTCCCACTCATCGTGTGCGTTCTTTCGACAAACCCGACCTCTGGCGGCTCTGGACAACGCCGCTCCCACGGAGGCGTCTTCTTTGCACTGTAAGAATTCGAAAGGTCCGCCGCAACGCGCAAAAGGGATTAGGCCTATGCCTCGAACCCCTACCACGCTTTTAACATAGGTTAAGTTTAAGCTTGTGTTTCACCCGCGCCCGGCGATCAAGCTGTCCGCTGCCGCCCGTGCTTCCGCCGTCACGGTCGCACCGGACAACATGCGCGCGATCTCTTCGCGGCGCTCGTCGCCGTCCAGCTCGGCAACTCCGGTGGTGACCTGTTCGCCCTTCAGCGACTTCTGGACCTTCAGGTGAACCGCACCGCGCGCGGCGACCTGCGGGCTGTGCGTCACGACCAGGATTTGCAGGCCGTGGCCCAGCGTTTCCAGCCGTTCGCCGACCGCCGCCGCGACGGCGCCGCCGATGCCGGTGTCCACCTCGTCGAACACCAGCGTGCCAACGGTGGAGGTCTGGGCCAGCACCACCTTCAGCGCCAGCATGAAACGGGCCAGTTCGCCGCCCGACGCGATCTTGTTGAGCGCGCCAGCCGGAGCGCCGGGGTTGGTCGCCACCTGGAAGGCGATGCGGTCGGTGCCGGCCGCCGTCCATTCGGCTTCGCCCAGCGGCTCCACCAGCGTGCGAAACTTCGCCCGGTCGAGTTTCAGCGGTTTCAGCTCCGCCGCCACCGCCACGTCGAGCCGGCCGGCGGCCTCCTGGCGGGCAGCGCTCAGCGTCTCGGCGGCGCTGCGGTAGGCGGCGCGGGCGAGTTCGGCCTCCTTGGCGAGGCGGGCCAGCAAATCGCCCTGGTCCTCGATCAGCAGCAGGCGCCCGGCCATGTCGTCGCGCAGAGCGGCCAGCGCGTCCACGTCCACGCCGTGCTTGCGGGCGGCGGCGCGCAGCGCGAACAGCCGCTCCTCCAGCTTTTCCAAGGCGCGCGGATCCATGTCGACGCCGCTGGAGGCGGATTGGAGCGCGGCGATCGCCTCCCCCGCCTCGGTCGCGGCGCGGTCGAGCGCGGCGATCACCGGGTCCAGCGTGCCGGCGGCCTTGTCGGCGATGCGGCTCAGCGTGCGGATGGCCGATGACAAGGCCCGTTCAACGCCCCGGTCCCCGGACAGCTCGGCGTAGGCGGCGTTCATGCCGTCCACCAGCTTTTCCCGGTGCATCAGGACGGCGCGGGTGTCGGCCAGTTCGGCCTCCTCGCCCGGCTTGGGCGAGAGGGCGTCCAACTCGGCGACGGCGTGGCGGAGGTATTCCTCCTCCGAGCGGGCGCGGGCGATCTCGGCGGCGGCGGAATGGCGCGCGTCCTCGACCTGCCGCCACGCCCGGTGGGCGGCGGCGACCTGGGCCGCCTGGGTGGCGAGGCCGGCGTAGGCGTCGAGCACGCCGCGATGGGTCTGGGGGTTCAGCAGGCCATGGGTGTCGAACTGCCCGTGGACCTCGACCAACTCCTCGCCCAGCTTCTTGAGCAGGCCGACGCCGACCGGCTGGTCGTTGACCCAGGCGCGGCTGCGCCCGTCGGCGCTGACGGTGCGGCGGACGACGAGATGCTCGTCGGCCTCCAGCCCCTGCTCCTTCAGGATGGCCAGCGCCGGGTGGTCACCCGACAGCTCGAACTCGGCGATGACGGCGGCCTGGTCGGCGCCGTGGCGCACGAGCCCCGATTCGGCCCGCGCGCCGAGCGCGAGGCCCAGCGCGTCGAGCAGGATCGACTTGCCGGCGCCGGTCTCGCCGGTCAAGGCGCAGAGGCCCCGCCGGAAGGACAGCGTCAGCCGTTCGATCAGGACGACGTCCCGGATCGTCAGCGAGGCCAGCATGGAACGGCCTAGAACAGGGAGTTCCAGGCTTTGCTGAGCCACGATTTCTCGTCTCGCTCGGGACGCAGGTTGGCGTCCACCAGCAGTGCGTAGCTGTCCGTGTACCATTCGCTGCCGGGGAAGTTGTGGCCGAGCACGGCCGCGGCGGTCTTCGCCTCTTCGGTCACGCCCAGCGCCAGATAGCATTCCACCAGCCGGTGCAACGCCTCCGGGACATGGGAGGTGGTCTGGTAGTTTTCAATCACCGCCCGGAAACGGCCGATGGCCGAGGTGTACTGCTGCTGGCGCAGGTAGAAGCGCCCGACCTCCATCTCCTTGCCGGCGAGATGGTCGGCGGTCAGGTCGATCTTCAGCTTGGCGTCGCGGGCGTACTGGCTTTCCGGGAAGCGGCGCACCACCTCCGACAACGCGTCGAGCGCCAGCCGGGTCATCCGCTGGTCGCGGCGCACGTCGGTGATCTGCTCGTAATAGGACAGCGCCCGCATGTAGTAGGCGTAGGCGACGTCCGGGCTGCCGGGGTGAAGCTGGATGAAGCGGTCGAGCGCCAGGATGGCGTCGTCGTACTTCAAATCCTGGTAATGGGCGTAGGCGGCCAGAAGCTGCGCCTTGCTGGCCGATTCCGAATAGGGGTGCTGGCGCTCCACCTCGTCGTACAGCTTGGCGGCCTTCTTGAACGATTCCTCCTTCATCGCCGAATCGGCTTCCGAAAGGAGTTGGTCGGCCGGACGCTCGACATACGCGTCCTCCTTGGTGGAGGAGCAGGCGGCAAGGGCGGCGGACAGCAGAACGGCCGTCAGCGGCAGGCGGTGGGAGCGGAAAAGCATCGTCGTCTTGGGCTCTTTCAGAGTTGCCCCTGTATAGCACGCCGGGGCGCGGGCGGGGCAAGCGGTTCTGGTGCCCTCCCCCGCTCCGAGGGAGGGCGAAGCATCCGATCAGCCGAACAGGGCGTCGATGTCGGCCTGGCTGATGTTGCCGCTTTCCGGGGTCGCCTCGGCCGGGCCGTGCAGGTCGAGGTTCTCGTCCTTCTTGGTGACCGAGGGGGGCAGCGGCATCGCCTCGAACTCGCGCTTGTTCCACAGGCCCATCATGGCGTCGACGCGCTCCTCGATGAAGGACATCGCGCGGACGACCTTCGTGATGCGCTGGCCGGTCAGATCCTGGAAGTTGCAGGCCTCGTAGATGCGGACGATCACGTCGGTCATGTCGTTGACGCGGTCGCGGCTGTAACCTTCGGGCATCGACGACTTCAGCTCCGACACCACCTCTTCCAGCTCTTCGGCGCAGGCCATGATGGTGTTGGTGGCGGCCTCCGTGGCGGAGACCACGGCGCTCAGCTCCTGGCTCGCCTGCTGGAACTTGTCCTCGCCGCCGGCCAGGGGGTGGCGGATCGCCGCCATCTCCACCTTGGTGGCCTTGATGCGGCCCGAGATGTCGGCGATCTCGACCTGGATCTGGTCGATCTGCGCGGCGTCCATCGCCAGGAAGCGGTCGAGCTTGGCGCCGAGGTCGCCGATGGCGCGCAGGACGTCGGTGTTGTCCATCGTCACGGTCTGGACCGGCGCCGCGACGACGGCGGTGCCCGACGCGGCGACCGAATCGTCGATGATCCCCTGGAAGGGGTTCCCCGTCCTGCGGGCCTTCTGAAGCTCGGCCATGAAGGGCTTGGTCATCTGCTTCATGCTCGGATCCCGCCTCTGTCGAACGGCCGTTCTCGGCCCGGGTGGTCGGAAGGGCGCACGGAAACACCGCGCGCCGGCGCGTGATTTATCGCATGGAAAACCTTAACGATTGGACCTTCGCAAGACTTCCGGCCCTCCGTTGTCACCGCCGTCCGCTCACCCGAACAAGGCGTCGATGGCGGCCTGGTCGAGCGGTGTCGGCGGCTCCTCGGCGGCCGGGGGCGGCGCGGCCTTGGGGGCCGGCTTGGGCGGCGCGGCCTTGACCGGCGCTCCGGGCGGCTTGGGCACCGGCTTCTTGGCCGGTGGCGCCGCCGGCTTGGGCGCCGGGGCGTCGAACATGCTGTCGATGTCGGCTTGGCTCGCCTTCGCCGGGGCCGGGGAATCGAACATGCTGTCGATGTCCGACTGGCTGGCCTTGGCGGGGGCCGCCGGAGCCGGGGCGTCGAACATGCTGTCGATGTCCGATTGGCTCGCCTTGGCGGGGGCCGCCGGGGCCGGCGCGTCGAACATGCTGTCGATGTCGGACTGGCTCGACTTGACCGGAGCCGCCGCCGCGGGTTCGGGCGGCGGGGCGGGCGCAGGCGCCGGAGGCGGCGACGCCGGGACCGTGTCGAACATGCTGTCGACGTCGGCCTGGCTGACGCCGAGGCCGTCGAGCTGCGGGCCGTTCAGCAGATGGGCGTCGGGCCGGGTGTCGGTGTTCTCCTCCGGCGCGACCATGCCGGCCAGACCGTCCTCGCCCCAGATGTTGATCATGGCGATGACGCGCTGCTCGATGTAGCGGAGCGCGTTGACGACCTTGCTGGTGCGCTGGCCGGTCAGGTCCTGGAACGAGCAGGCGGTGAAGATGTTGTTCACCTCCCCGTCGATCTCGCCGCACAGGGTCGGATCGGCGCCCGCCGCCCGCAGCTTGCCCGCCAGATCCATCAGCCGCTCGGCGGCGTTCAGGATCTCGAACGAGGCGCGCTCGGTCGAGATGACGATGGCGTCCAGCTCGTTGGTGGCGGACAGGATCTTGTCGCCGGCCCCATCAGCCGGGCGCAGGGCCGCGACCTCGCGCCGGGCCTGCTCGATCGAGGCCGCCATCTCCATCAGCTCGCGCCGCAGGACGCCGACGTGCTTGCCGGCTTCCACCGCCTCGCTCTGGCGGCTCCAGGAGGTGCGGAACTCCTGGAGCATCGCGCGGACCTCCTCCGTCGCGGCCCCGAGGGACCGGCGATGGAGACGACGCAGAAAAGCCCGCCCCTTGGTCGACCGAGCGATCGCTTCTTCGATCTGCTCGAACTCTTCCTCGGACAGCTGTGGAAGCTGCTCCAACCCGTCCACTCCCCGACCTTGCAACGATGGCCCGCCGATCGGCCGTCGATCAACCACCGCCCATCAACCGCCGCCCATCAACCGCCGATGACGGCCTGAATCTTCTGCTTCAGGGTGTCGGCGTTGAAGGGCTTGACGATGTAGTTGTTCACGCCGGCCTGCTTGGCGGCGATGACGTTCTCGGTCTTGCTCTCGGCGGTGACCATGATGAACGGCGTCGGCGCGAGCTTGGCGTCGGCGCGGATTTCCTTCAGGAGCTGGAGGCCGGTCATCGGCTCCATGTTCCAGTCGGAGATGATGAGGCCGAACTTGCTTTCGCGCAGCTTCGCCAGCGCCGACACGCCGTCGCCGGCCTCGTCGATGTCGGTGTAGCCGATCTGGGTCAACAGGTTCCGCACGATGCGCCGCATGGTGGCGTAATCATCGACGACGAGGATCTTCATCTAGACGTCTCCGCAAATGTCCGTTGCCGGTGAATGATCCGGCGTTACGCTCACCCGGCGCTCAAGGCCGCGCCGTAATCCGGGAAGTGTGCCGTGTGTGATGCCTTAACTTTGCTGAAAAGTCATCCCCTTGAGACACACTGAGGCCGGCGGGTAAAGAACGGGTTACCGACAGCGACGGACCTTGCCAGATTTTCCCATGGAACGCACGGGGCATTTCGCCGATCGGCATAGACCGTTCCCGTCTCCTTCGCCTTAAGCCAGCGGCGCCGTGGCGGCGGCGAGCCAGACGGCGTCCTCCGCGTCCAGCCGGGGCGTCAGCGCCTCGCGCACGCGGGCGTGGTAGGCGTCGATCCAGTTCCGCTCGTCCAAGGTCAGCAGCGCTGTCTCGATCAGCGCGCGGTCGATGGGGGCCAGCGTCAGCGGCTCGAAGCCCAGCATCGGCCGTTCCGCGCCAGCCACCTCGACCGGCTCGACCACCACGAGATTCTCGATGCGGATGCCGTACTCCCCGGTCTTGTAGTAGCCCGGCTCGTTGGACAGGATCATGCCGGGTTGCAGGGCCACCGTGTTACCGATCTTGGAGATCCGTTGCGGCCCCTCGTGCACCGACAGGAAGCTGCCGACGCCGTGGCCGGTGCCGTGGTCGTAGTCCAGCCCCGCCGCCCACAACGGCAGCCGGGCCAGCGCGTCAAGCTGCGACCCGGTCGTCCCCTTGGGGAACCGCGCGGTGGACAGCGCGATGTGGCCCTTCAGCACGCGGGTGAAACGGTCACGCATCTCGGCGCCGGGGGTACCGACCGCCAGCGTGCGGGTGACGTCGGTGGTGCCGTCGAGATATTGGGCGCCGCTGTCGAGCAGGAACAGGCTGTCGGGGTCGAGCCGGCGGTCGGTCTCCGGCGTGACGCGGTAATGGACGATGGCGCCGTTCGGCCCGGCCCCGGCGATGGTCTCGAAGCTGAGGCCCTGGAACCGCTCGTTGCCGCGCCGGAAGGCCAGCAGTTGCTCGGCGGCGGCGGTCTCGGTCAACTCGCCCCTCGGGGCCTCCTGGGAGAACCAGCGCAGGAAGCGCACCAGCGCCACGCCGTCGCGGGCGTGGGCGGCGCGGGTGCCGGCCAGCTCCGCCGCGTTCTTGCACGCCTTGGGCAGCGCGCAAGGGTCGGTCTCGCGCTCCACCTTCGCCCCGGCCATGTGCAGGCGGTCGACGATCCAGGCCGAGGTGCAGGACGGGTCGGCCAGCACCCGCGCGGACCCGCGCGCCACGGCGTCGAGCGCCGGGCCGAACTCCGCCAACGGACGCACGCGCACCTGGGGGCCCAGATGGGCGGCGGTGCGGGGCGCCAGCTTGCGCGGGTCGAGGAACAGTTCCACCGCGCCGTCGTCGGCGAGGATGGCGAAGGACAGCGGCAGCGGCGTGCAGGGCACATCGGCGCCCCGGATGTTCAGCAGCCACGCGACGCTGTCGGGCTGGGTCAGCACGGCAGCGGCGATGCCCTTGGCCGACAGTTCCCCGGCGATGCGGGCGCGCTTGTCGGCCGAGCCGTCGCCGGTGAAGGCGGCGTCCTGCGGCACCACCGGCGCCAGCGGGGCCGGCGGCTGATCGGGCCACACGGAATCGAGCGGGTTGTCCTCGCAGGCGATCATCAGGATGCCGGCGCGCTCCAGGGCGGCGCGGGTCTTCTCCACCCAGCCGATGGTGTGCAGCCAGGGATCGTAGCCGAGCCGCGCGCCGTCGGGCAGCGCGTCGATCACCCAGTCGGCCAGCGGATCCTCGACGAGGTGCCTGTAGTCGTAGAGGGCGGCCGGGACCTCGGTCCGGACCTGGAGGGTGTAGCGGCCGTCGACGAAGATCGCGGCGCGGTCGGCGGTGACCACCGCGTTGCCGGCCGAGCCGTTGAACCCGGTCAGCCACGCCAGACGCTGGGCGCGCGGGGGCACGTATTCGCCCTGATGCTCGTCGCCGCGCGGAATCACGAAGCCGTCGAGGCCACGGCGTTTCAGCGCGCCGCGCAGGGCGGCCAGCCGGGCGGCGGCGTCGGGCGGGGTGTTGGTCTCCGCCGACGCGAGAGCGGCCTTGAGTGCCTGGAGCTGGTCGATCAGCGGGGCCGGCAGGGAATCCCCCACCAGTTCGAGCCACGCGGCGGGATCCTCTCCCTCCGGCGCCGCCAGCACGCCGGCCGCGAGCGCCCGGATGTCGGTGGGCGTGTGGCCGATGCCGGCCTCGGTCAACAGGGAAGCGAGGGCGTCGTCGCCGCGATACGCGCTGGGCACGGGGGAGTGCTCCTTCGAGGGATGGTTCCCCTAGGCTAGGCACCCCGCGCCACGCGCGCAAGCGGACGAACGGCGATTGCCGGGACGCTCACACCGGCAGGCCGGTGTCCTCGGGCAGCCCCAGCCGCGCCAGCACCCGCTTGCGGGCCTCGCCCCGGTCGAGGTCGGAGACGTGCAGAAGGCCGCCGATGCGGCGCAGCAGGCTGGCTTCGAGGTCGTTCAACTGTCCGTCGGCGTAGGCGACCTCCCACAGCATCTCGACGATCCACAACCGCTGGTCGGGCGGGCAGCGCTCCATGATGACGGAGACGTAGCGGTGGTAGGGCGACGTGCCCTCGGTGTCGAAGACGGCGGCGGACAGCAGGTCCTGCGCCTCTTCCTCGCTCAGGTTGAAGCACCGGCGGGTGACGGCGAGGATGCGCTCGCGCTCGCTTTCGGTGATGGTGTTGTCGGTGCGGGCGGCCTCCACCAGCAGGGCGGCGGCGGCGGCGTGGACCGCGTCCTCCTCCCGCTCCGGGGCTTCGTCGCTGATGAAGAACGCCTTGATCCGGTTCAGCATGTCGTCTTCCTCTGGGGGCCGCGCGGGCGCGATCCCAGAGGAAGTCGAAACGACGGGCTAAAGTTTCAACGCTTCACCACAAGAGTGGTCCATTCCCCAACCGGGATGCGCGCGACCAGACGCAGGCCCTGGTTGCGGTGGGCCTGGATGACGTGACGCTCCTGCCGGTTCAACAGCCCGGCCAGCACGGCGTAGCCGCCCTTCTTCAGATGACGGCGCAGCATCGGCGCCATGCGGGCCAGCGGGCGGGCCAGGATGTTCGCGGTGATCAGGGTGTAGGGCTTGTGCTGCCCGACGATGCGGGTGTGGTAGCCGTCGCCGCCGCGCGCCCGGATGCGGCCGGTCAGGCCGTTGATCGCGGCGTTGAGCTGGGTGACGCGCACCGCCTCCGGGTCGATGTCCACCGCCGTGACGGGGACGCGCCAGCGCTTGGCCACCGCCAGCGCCAGGATGCCGGAGCCGCAGCCCATGTCGAGCGCGCCGCCCCGCCCACCGCGCGGCAGCTTGAGGTGGCGCGACAGGCGGTCGAGCGCCTGGAGGCAGCCGTTGGTCGAGCCGTGCTCCCCCGTGCCGAAGGCGGTGGCGGCGTCCACCAGCAGCGCGATGCTGCCGGCCGGAACCGTGCCCTCATGGTGCGAGCCATGGACGAAGAAGCGCCCGGCGCGGATCGGCGGGAAGCCCTGGTAGCTGTGCGAGACCCAGTCGATGGGGGGCAGCCGCTCGATGATCAGCTTGGGCTCGGGGATGCCCACGGCCTCCGCCAGCACGGCGACGCGCGAGGCGAGGCGGGCCTCGTCGGGGGGCGACTGGTCCGTGGCCTCGACCAGCCAGTCGCCGCCGTCCTCCTCCAACTCGAAGGTCGAGACCGCGTCGGCGTGATCGCCCACCGCCTCGGCGAATGCCGGAGCGTGGACCTCGGGAACGACGAGCGCGATGCGCCAGAGCACGGAGGGGGACATAGGCGGGGCTTTCAGGGTAGAGCGCTTGGACGGTCCGGTTTTCTAACCGTGAAGGAACCAAGACACAAAGACATTTCCAAAGGCGGGCCGCGACCGACCGTCGCCGGGCGGGCGGAGGCCCCGTCCGCCGCTCCCGCCACCCCTCCTCCTCACCGCATCGACAACCGGTCCGCGATGTCGTGCATGCCCTGGTCGCGCAAAACCGTCTGGCGGTGCCGCAGCATCCGGCGGTCCAGCGCCTTGCTCATCGCGGCGCCGCCCAGCAGCCGCCCGTCGGCGCCGGTCAGCCGCTCGGTGATCGTGCGGAGCAGCGCGCCCTCGGTCTTCGGGTCGCGGCGGTCGAGCGGCTGGTCGCCGGCCAGCGCCTGACGCAGACGGTCGATCAGGACGATCCGGCTCAGCGGCGCCCGCTCGCGTATCGCCAGATCGCACAGCCGCGTCAGGGCGGAGGACGGCGGGGCCCCCAGCAGGCCACCCGGCTCCGGGTCGCGGCCGTGCAGCGCGTCGGCCAGCGCGCAGAGTCCCATGGCGAGACTCGGCTGCTCGCCCAGCAGTTCCTTGAGCGTGTCGGCCGAACCGACGACGTCGGCGGCCACCCCGTCGAACAGCGCCAGATGCCGCGGCTCGGCGTTGTGCATCAGCACCAGGAGCTGTTCGAGCTTGCCCGGCAGCGTGCCGCCCTCGGCCAGATGCAGGGTCAGCAGCGACAGGAACAGGGTGTCGTGGCCACCCTCCCCCACCACGGCGTCGATGCGGCGGCTGGTGGCGTCGAGGTCGCGGTCGTCGAAGCCGGGCAGCCGCTTGCGCTCGGCCAGGAAATCCCGCGCGCGGGACGAGGCGGACACCACCAGCCCGCGCAGCACACGCACACGGTCCGGAACGGCGATGCCGTGCAGGTCGCCGTGGTGCCGGGCGACCGCGTGCACCGCCGCGCCGAGCAGCGCGCCCTGCTCCTCCAGCTTGCGGTAGGCCGGCCAGGAATGCAGAAGCTCGGTCGGGGTCAGGCGCTGGGCGTCAAGGAAGGGGCGCAGCAGCCGCCCGATGACCACCCGGCTCTCGAAGCCGTACAGGTCGTCGAGCGTCCGGCAGAACGGCGCGCCCTCCGCCGAGCCGCCGAGCACCAGCGCCTTCTTGACGCCCACCGGCACCTTCTTGTTCAGGATGACGGTTTCCAGGCTGAGGCCGGCCAACGTGCGGAACTTGACGACCTTGACCTCCTCCACCCCGCCGCCCGCCAGCTGCGAGCGGGCGCAGGACAGCGCCGCCTCCTGGTCGGTGAAGGCGCCCTCAATCTGCCAGCGGCCATCGCGACGGCTCTGCACCTCGTAACTGCTGCTGCCCTTGCCGAACACGGGAACCGCCCCTCCATCCACGACCATTGCGCCAAGCCTGCCCCGGCGGTCGCCGGAACGCCTGTGACGGCCGTCACAGGCGGACGCTTCGTCGCAGCCGCCCCGCTTCCGCCGGGTCCGTCAGCCGGCCTTGTCGGCGGCGACCACGAAACTGTCCATGACCTTCTTGGTTCCGGACATCTCGAAATCGATCTCCAGCTTGTCCTGCTCCACCGCCACGACGGTGCCGTAGCCGAATTTCTGGTGGAACACCCGCTCCCCCTTGGCGAAGGGGGCGTTGGGGCGCGGGCGCGGGGCCACCGCGTAGGCGCCCTGGTCGAGCGTGATGGTCTTGGGCGCCGGGGCTTGGCGGGTCGAGCCGCGGAACTGGAAGCCGCCCCCTCCCCCGAAACCGCCGCCGAAGCCGCCGGCCGTGTCCCGGAACGTGCCGGCCCCGCCGCCACTGCCGGAGAACAGGCCGGGCGCCGCCTCGGTCTCGATGTCGTCCTTGGGCAGCTCGTCCACGAAGCGCGACGGCAGGGCGCTGACCCAGTTGCCGTAGAGCCGCCGGTTCGCCGCGTGGCTGACATAGGCCCGCTTGCGCGCGCGGGTCAGCCCAACATAGGCCAGCCGCCGCTCCTCCTCCAGCCCGGCGATGCCGGTCTCGTCCAGCGCGCGCTGGTTGGGGAACACGCCCTCCTCCCAGCCGGGCAGGAAGACGCGGTCGAACTCCAGCCCCTTGGCGCCGTGCAGGGTCATCACCGTCACCTGATCGACGCCGGCGGCCTCGGCGTTCTCCATCACCAGGGCGACGTGCTCCAGGAAGCCCGGCAGGTTCTCGAACTCCGCCATGGCGGTGACGAGTTCCTTCAGGTTCTCCAGCCGGCCGGGGGCTTCCGGAGTCTTGTCCTCCTGCCACATGCGGGTGTAGCCGCTCTCGTCCAGCACCATGCGGGCCAGATCGGTGTGGTGCAGGGTCTCCATCAGCGACCGCCAGCGGAAGAAGTCCTGCAGCAGGCCGCGCAGGGTGGCGCGCAGCTTGGGCTTCAGCTCGTCGGTCTCGGTCAGCGCCCAACCGGCCTCGGTCAGCGGAATGCCGCGCGCGCGCGCGGCGGTGTAGAGCGTCTGCATGGCCGCCGGGCCGACGCCGCGCTTGGGCAGGTTGACGATCCGCTCGAAGGCCAGATCATCGTCGGGCGAGTTGACCACCCGGAAATAGGCCATCGCGTCGCGGATTTCCTGCCGCTCGTAGAAGCGCGGACCGCCCAGCACCTTGTAGGGCAGGCCAAGGGTGATGAAGCGCTCCTCGAACTCGCGGGTCTGGAAGCCGGCGCGGACCAGCACGGCGATCTGCGCCAGCGAGGTGCCCTTGCGCTGGAGGGTCTCGATCTCGTCGCCGACCCAGCGGGCCTCCTCCTCGCCGTCCCAGACGGCCTTGACGCGGACCGGCTCGCCGCCGTCGGCCTGGGTCCACAGCGTCTTGCCGAGCCGCCCCTGGTTGTTGGCGATCAGCCCCGAGGCGGCGGCCAGGATGTGGCCGGTCGAGCGGTAGTTCTGCTCCAGCTTGACGATCTTGGCGCCGGGGAAATCGGTCTCGAAGCGCAGGATGTTGCCGATCTCGGCGCCGCGCCACGCGTAGATCGACTGGTCCTCGTCGCCGACGCAGCAGATGTTCTTGTTGGCCTGCGACAGGATGCGCAGCCACAGATACTGCGCGACGTTGGTGTCCTGGTACTCGTCCACCAGCAGGTATCTGAACTTGCGGTGATACTCGGCCAGCACGTCGGGGTGCTTCTGGAAGACCGTGATGTTGTGCAGCAGCAGGTCGCCGAAGTCGCAGGCGTTCAGCGTGCGCAGCCGGTCCTGGTAGGCGCGGTAGATCGCCACCACCCGCCCGCCGGCCACGTCGCCGCCGTCGCCGTCGTTCAGCCGGTCGGGCGTCAGCGCCCGGTCCTTCCAACGCTCGATGGCGCCCAGCACCTGGCGGGCCGGCCATTTCTTCGAATCGACGTTCTCGGCCTCCAGCAACTGCTTGATGAGGCGCACCTGGTCGTCGGTGTCGAGGATGGTGAAGTTCGATTTCAGCCCGACCAGTTCGGCGTGGCGGCGCAGGATGCGGGCGGCCAGCGCGTGGAAGGTGCCGAGCCACCAGCCCTCCGGCTCGATCCCGACCAGCTTGGCGACGCGCTCGCGCATCTCGCGGGCGGCCTTGTTGGTGAAGGTCACCGCCAGGATCTGGAAGGCCGCCGCCCGCCGCGTCATCAGCAGATGGGCCAGCCGGGTGGTCAGCACGCGCGTCTTGCCGGTCCCGGCCCCGGCCAGCACCAGCACCGGACCGTCCAGGGCCTCCACCGCCTCGCGCTGCGACGGGTTCAGCCCGTCGAGATAGGCGAAGCGCTGGGCCGGCGTGGGAAACGCGTCGGCGGGGGCGGCGTTGCTGAGCGGATCGTCGTCGAAATGGTCGGACATGGGAAAGCTTTCTCCTGCGGCGGGACCGTATATAGCACGCGCGCGCCGCGACCGAAGCCCATCCGCGCCCCTCCACGCGGGGGCGACCCGCCGCAGGCCGTCCCCCCCGAACCCGGACGAACGGCCGAGGCCAGTGCCTATGCCTTCATCGTCCAACGGTCGAGGCGCAGCATCCACGTCCTAGAGCGCGTGGACGGCAAATCACGGTCGATTACCGTACAGTCATTTTTCAGACAAACGCCGCATCCATGGCCAAAACCCCATTTCTGTCACAACACGTTATTCCCATATAGGCGTGCGACCTTTTTCTCTTCGGCACCTCGTCTTAGTTCCGCTTAGGGCATATGCCCATTGCCGGACGCGATTTTTACCTTAGAGAAATTTTGCAACGCGCAAATCGGGGGTATGTTCGGTGCAGATCGTGGCACCCCCGGAACCGAACGGTCAGGCGCAAGGCGCCGAACGGAACGGAGGGGATGACACCGAAGCGTCACCCGGCGCGACATTCGGAACGGAACATAAGGCGGGCAGCGACCATGGATGCCATCAACGTTTTCCTCATCGATGCGAACAAGCTTTTCCGTGAAGGCATGAAGCGTCTGTTCGAAGGCACCCCCTTCACCGTGGTCGGCGAGGCCGGAAACCTGCGCGAAGGCCTGTCGGCGGTGAACGCCGGGGAGGCCGCCCCGCACATGATCCTGGTTGACCTGCCGAGCGGCGTGGACGAGGACGTGGAGGCGATGCGCAACGTGCGCGAGCAGCACCCGGAGATCAAGACCGTCATCCTGACCACCGACCTGGACACCCGCCGCCTGTCGGCCGCGCTGGGCGCCGGGGCCGGCGGCTATCTGCTGAAGGACATCGCTTGCGAGGCGCTGATGCAGTCGCTCAAGCTGGTGATGATGGGCGAGAAGGTGTTCCCGACCCATCTGGCCGCCCTGCTGGTCAGCGGCCGCACCGACGACCTGGGCGCCGAGCTTCCGACCCGCCGCAAGGGCCTGTCGCAGCGCGAGGTGCAGATCCTGCGCTGCCTGCTGAACGGCAACAGCAACAAGATGATCGCCAACCACCTGAGCATCACCGAGGCGACGGTGAAGGTCCACCTCAAGAGCCTGCTGCGCAAGATCAACGCCTCCAACCGCACCCAGGCGGCGATCTGGGCGCTGAACAACGGCATCGGCGACCAGACGGCCGAGAACGTCGCCGCCACCGTCTGATAGGAAACGGGCGCGCGGGATGGATGGGGCGGAGAGCCCCGTCCCCGGCCCGCCGAAGCCTGGCCCCGGACCGTTCGCGTTTCGACACGACCAGGACGGGCATAGGGGGTCCGGCCTAAGACGAAAAGCGCACTACTGCGCGGATTCGGGGGCACTTATGTGAACGCATGGGCCGGACGGCCCAGCCAATTCGGCAACCCATCGACGCCTCACCTGTGGAAATGCCTGCGATGAACGTGCTGATCGCTGACGATCACCTGCTGTTCCGCGACGGTCTGCGCCGGCTGCTGGCGCAATTCGACGACGACATGACCTTCTTCGAGGCCAGCACCTATGACGAGGTGCACGCGATGTGCGATGGGTCGCAGGAGTACGACCTGATCCTTCTCGACCTCGGCATGCCGGGCTGGACCAGCTTCGCGGCCTTGGGCGACATCCACGCCAGGCTGCCCAAGGCGCTTCTGGTCGTGGTGTCCGGCTCTGAACGGCGCTCCGACCTGTTGGCCGCGCTGGAGAACGGCGCCGCCGGCTTCATCCCGAAATCCTCCAGCGCGAAGGTGCTGCTGGGCGCGCTGCAACTGGTGCTGGCCGGCGGAATCTATCTGCCCGAGCAGGCCATCCGGGGCGGCGACCGGCTCGACACCGGCCACGGTCATGTCCATGGCGTCAACGGGCACGCCCCGGAGGCGGTGGCCGACGATGGGCTGGGGGGCTTCGCCAACAGCAACGGCGACCAGTTGACCCCCCGCCAGCGCGACGTGTTGACCCGCCTGCGCGACGGCAAATCCAACAAACAGATCGCCCACGAGCTGGGTCTGACCGAGGGAACGGTGAAGGTCCACGTCACCGCGATCCTGCGGCATCTCGGCGTGCGCAACCGCACCCAGGCGGCGCTGACGGCGCAGAGCCTGTAGAAACTCCCGGCGTCAGGCCGTCCGCGCTCAGACTGTCCGGACGTGGCGAGCGGCGAGCGGCACGACCCCGATCAGGGCGGCCAGCAGCCAGAACGCGCCGTACAACCCCACCCCTTGCGCGACGAAGCCCATGATCGCGGGGCCCACCAGGATACCGGCGTAGCCGACGGTCGTCATGGCGGCGACCGCCAGCGACGCCGGCATCGCCGTCTGCCGCCCGGTCGCGCTGAACAGCACCGGAACGATGTTCGACGCGCCGAGGCCGATCAGCAGAAACCCGCCGATCGCCGGCACGGCCGAGGGCGACAGCAACAGAACGGCGAAGCCGGCGATCGTCACCGCCCCGCCGCCGGCCAACACCTGCGGCCCGCCGAACCGGGACACGACCCGGTCCCCGAGCAGCCGGCCCACGGTCATCGCGACCGAAAAGACCATGTAGCCGATCCCGCCGCCACCAGCGCCGACCAGCCCCCGCTCGGTCAGCAGCAGCGCGCTCCAGTCAAGGATCGCGCCCTCGGCCAGGAAGACCAGGGCGGCGAGCGAGGCCAGGAGCAGGACGATCCCGCGCGGCCGGGCGAAGCCGCCGCCCGCCGAATCCGGCTTGGCCGCCAGCAGGCGCGGCCCCGCCACCGCCAGCAGGGCGAACCCCAGCAGCGCGGCGGCGACCGTCGCCGGAAAGGGCGCCAGCCCCGCCGACAGCAGCAGCGTCATGCCGCCCGCCCCGGCGAAACCGCCGACGCTGAACAGGCCGTGAAAACCGGACATCAGGGGCGTGCCCGACTCGCGCTCCACCGCCACCGCGTGGATGTTCATCGCCACGTCGATCATGCCCAGCGACGCGCCGAACAGCAGGAGCGCCGCCGCCAGTCCGGGCGCGCTGGAGGCGAGCGTCAGCAACGGCAGCGCGACGCACAGCCCCACCCCGCCGAGCAGGATCATCGGCCGGCAGCCCAGACGGCCGGTCAGGGCGCCGGTCACCGGCATCGCCGCCAGCGAACCGACGCCGAGGCAGAGCAACAGGACGCCGAGCTGCGCGTCCTCCACCCCGAGCCGCGCCTTCGCAAAGGGGACCAGCGGCGCCCAGCACGCCATGCCGAAGCCCGCGACCAGAAAGGACAGACGCGTCGCGAGCCGTGTGGCCGGACGATTGGCGGAGCCAGTCATGGTCGAACCTTCCAAGGAGGGACAGCCGCGCCGGAAGCCACGCGGAAAGCCGGGGTCGAATTGCCAACCGTTCTGTCGGCCGAAAACCGCCGGTGGAAGGTCCTGTTTAGACCATGAGCAAAATTCAGGTCAAGGTGGTGGCCGGATCGCCCCCGATACGGCTACGCCCCGCACACCGCCGCGATGTCGGACAGCGTCACCGTCCCGCCCGGCCCGCAGGACGGGCAGTCCGGGTCGGCCGGGACCGCGATCTCGGTGAACTCGCCGCGCAGGCCGTCGTAGAGCAGCAGCCGCCCGGCCAGCGGTTCACCCAAGCCCAGCAGAAGCTTGACGGTCTCCGCCGCCATGATCGTGCCGATCACGCCGGGCAGCACGCCCAGCACGCCGGCCTCGGCGCAGGACGGCGCAAACTCCGACGGGGGCGGCTCCGGGAACAGGCAGCGGTAGCAGGGACGCTCGCCGGGCGCGCCGCCGCCGAACACCGCCACCTGCCCCTCGAAGCGGAAGATCGCGCCGTAGACGTTCGGCACGCCCAGCCGCTGGCAGGCGTCGTTCACCAGATAGCGCGTCGGCAGATTGTCGGACCCGTCCACCACCACGTCGTGGCCGCCCAGCAGCTCCAGCACGTTGGTGGAGTCCAGGCGGGTGTCGTGGGCCACCACCTCGATGGTCGGGTTGAGGTCGAGCAGGGCCGTCCGCCCGCTCTCCACCTTGCGCTGGCCGAGCCGGCTTTCGGCGTGGAGGATCTGGCGCTGCAAATTGCTGCGCTCGACCCGGTCGTCGTCGATCAGGGTCAGGCGGCCGACCCCGGCGGCGGCGAGGTACAGCGCGATGGGCGAGCCCAGCCCGCCCGCCCCGATCAGGGCGACGCGGGAGCGTAGCAGCCTGTGCTGCCCGGCCTCCCCCACCTCCGGCATGGTCAGGTGGCGGCGGTAGCGCTCGCGCTGGGCGGCGTCGAGCGTCGGCGGCACCTCCACCGGCAGCCCCGCCGCCTTCCAGGCCGAAAAGCCCCCGGCGACCGAGCGCACGTCGGCGTAGCCGAGCCGCGCCAGATCCTCCGCCGCGAACAGCGACCGCGTGCCGCCGGCGCACAGCAGCAGGATCGTCCGCGCCGGGTCGGGCGCCTTGTCCTCGATGCGCAGTTCCAGGAAGCCGCGCGGCAGGCGCAGTGCCCCGGCCGGGCTGCCGGGCGCGGTCTCCTCGTCCTCGCGGACATCGACCAGCAGGGCGCCGCCCTGTTGCAGGTCCAGGGCCTCGGCGGCGGCGACCTCCGGGATGCGGGCGCGCAGCTCGGCGAGGCGGCGGTCCTTCAGACTCATGGCCGCTCTCCTCAGCCGCCGGCCAGGGCGACCATGACGGTCAGGGTGGCGCCGGCCGGCAGCGCCGCGTCCAGCCCGCCCAGCCGCCGCACGTCGTCGCGGCCGAGATAGACGTTCACGAAACGGCGCAGCTCGCCTTCCGCCGTGAACAGCCGGTCGCGGAAGGACTCCTGCCCGGCCGTCAGCGCGGCCAGCGCCTCGCGCACCGTGGCGCCCGGCACCGTCACTTGGTCCCGCCCGCCGACGAAGCCGCGCAGCGGGGTCGGAACGCGGATGACCGCTTCAGCGGTGGTGGTCGTCTCGCTCATGCCGGCGTCTCCTCCTCGCGCAGCGCCGTCCCGGCCTCCTCGGCCAGTTGGCGGAACAGGTCGCGCACCTGCTTGGCGCGCATCAGGTCGATGCGCAGATCATGCACGTCCTTGAAGCCGGCTTCAAACGACCACGCGTCGGGCGCGGCGTCCATCCGGCAGTCGGTGTGGGCGAGGTGGTCGGCGATCAGCTCCTCCAGCGTGTCCTTGGGCTGGAGGCCGGCGTCGCCGAAATGCAGCGCCATCACCCGCTCGATCAGCGCCGCCTCCCCGGCGGTCTTCTCGTAGAGGCCGCGCAGGCGCAACTCGTTCAGCACCGGCTTGGTGGTGCGGGCCAGGAAACGGCGCGGGATCAGCCAATGCCGCATCGCCCGCTCGATGGCCAGTTCGGTCGCCAGCGTGGTGAACTCGGCGTCGGTCAGGTCGTTGCGCCGGCACCACGCGGCCAGCGCCGGGGCGTCGGGCAGGCCACGCGCGGCGCAGAAGCGGCGGATCTCGGCGGCGACCGCCTCCTGGTCCACGGTGACTCCGACCGTGTCGGCGAGCTGCACGGTCAGCAGCCGGCCCAACGCGGCGGCGTTGATCTCCGCGAAGTCGGGCCGGTGCAGCGCCGCGTGGGTCGCCACCTCCGACAGCGGCACCTCGTGCCCGCCATGGGCGACGCGGCGGTCACGCTCGTACAGCACGTCGAAGTAATGCGAGGCGTTGAAGCCGAAGGGCGCCGGGCGAGGCGGTGTGATCAGGCTGCGCAGGTGAATCAGCAGCGCCTCGGCGTCGAGCCGCTTCTGGTCGACCGAGCCGGTCGCCAGGAAGGCGTCCAGCGTCGCCGACTCGGCGTCGGTCAGCTTGGCCTCGGCCCAGACGCGGTCGCGGGTGCGCTCGGTGAAGTACTGGCGCTTGGCGGCGGCGACCAGCCGGTCGTGCAGTTCCGCGTCGATCGCCCCGGCGGCCCGCGCGGCGGCAAGGCTGGCGCGCAGGTTGACCAGCGGCTCCGACAGCGGAAAATAGCCGTCCTCCGGCCCGGCGTGGGCCAGCGCCACCTCGTCGTCGCCGGTCAGCCGGCCGTCAATGTACTGCCGCGCCACCTCGCCCACCGGCACCATCCCGAAGGGGTGGCATTCGGCGGCGCGCAGCGCGCCCATGCTGGAGGAGCCGTATACCGCGACGCCGCTGTGCAGGGCGAACAGGATCTCCTTGTGCCAGACCGACAGCGACTGGCCGAACACCCCGTCGATCAGCGCGATCACGTCCGGCCGGTGGATGGTCAGGGCGCTGAGGATGTCGGCCTGGGCGGCGGGCGGCAGATAGACCGCGTCCGGAAGCAACGCCCGCGCGTCCGCCACCGGCATGGTCGGGCCGAGAAAGACGCAGATCTTCATGCCACCACCCCTGTGTGGGCCGCCATCTGGGCCTTCAGAGCGCCCGCGAAGGCCAGCGGGCGGGCGCCCGGCGCGTAGAAGTCGAAGTTGTAGCCTTCCAGCCCCGGCACCACCACGCGCACCACCGGGATGTCCATCTCCGGCTGCGTCAGGTCGAAGACCAGGGCCTGTTCGATGCCCGCCCGGCGCAGGACGTTCAGCAGCAGCGCGATGTCGCCCTCGAAGGTCGGGGTCGCCAGATTGGCGAAGCGGCGCCCGTCCACCGTCGCCGGCTGGCTTTCCAGCGCCGCGATCTCGGCGGTGCCGTCGGCGTTCTGGTTGCGGATCAGGTCGCGCCGGAAGAAGTCGTCGCGCGACCCGGCGATCAGCACGAGGCGCGACTGCACCGCCTCGGTCAGGGCGCGCGACATGGCGACCGCCGGCTCCAGATGGGTGCCGTAGCCACGGTGCATGCCGGTCTTCCGCACGTCACGGTCGTAGACCATCGCCATGTAGGTCGGCACCCCCATGTCGGAGGTCACGTCGAACAGCAGCGGGCGGATGCCGGCCTCGTCGAAGCGGCGCAGCAGATCCTGGATCACCGGGCTGTCGATGGTCTCGAGAGCGACGCGCGGGGTGGGCCAGCGCAACGCCTCGGCGGCGTAGCGCCAGCAGGCGACCGAATCGCGCTCGATCACCTCGTAGAGCCCGGCGGCGACCGCCTCCAGGATGTGGTTGCCGCTGGCCAAGCCGTTGGTGCCCATGGCGTAGAAGCTGCGCAGCCCCGGCCGCGCCACCGGGTTGCCGAGCAGCGCCACCGAGGTCCAGGGCGCGGCGACCGGCCGGTCGGTCATCAGATCCCAGCCCCAGGCCCAGAACTCCGGACGGTCGGGGCGGAAGGAGCCGTTCTTGGTGCCCGGCAGGCGGTCCACCGGGATGCGGGCGTCGGCGGGAAGCTCGTTCCAGCTCGCCTCGGTGTAGGGCAGCCGGATCGCCTCGGCGTGATGGAACTCGATGGCCTCCATCGCCGCCGAAACGGTGGCGGCGGCAAGGCTGAATCCCTTGCCGGCGCTTCCCGACAGGGTCGGGCTGTTGGGCCGGTGGCCGAGCACCGTGTGGATGCCCAGCCGGTCCAGCCCGGTCACGTCGGCCAGCCGCGTGATGCCGCAGCGGCCGAGATGCGGAGTGATGCGCGCCAGCGTTTCCTCGGGCGTCGCGGTGCGGTGCGTGCCGATGAAGAAACGCTTGGCGGCGCGGTGGACCGCATCGCCGAGCCGGATCCCCGGCTCGGCGTGCGACGACGATGCGCTGTCGCTCATGGATGGATCAGAGTGTCCGGTTCCAGCCTGTTCACGAGTCCGACTTGGTGGAGTCCGCCGCCGGGGTGGCGGAGGCCGGGTTGGACGCCGCCGGCATCGCGGCGGCGGGCATCGCGGCAGCTGGGTTCGCCGTCGCGGGCATCGCAGCCGCTGGCATCGCGGCAGCCGGGTTCGCCGTCGCCGGCATCGCAGCCGCTGGCATCGCCGCAGCCGGGTTCGCCGTCGCAGGCATCGCAGCCGCTGGCATCGCCGCAGCCGGGTTCGCCGTCGCAGGCATCGCAGCCGCTGGCATCGCCGCAGCCGGGTTCGCCGTCGCCGGCATCGCAGCCGCTGGCATCGCCGCAGCCGGGTTCGCCGTCGCCGGCATCGCAGCCGCTGGCGTGGCGACGGCGGCGACCGAGGCGGCCGTGGCGATGGACTCGACGGTCACCGACGCGTCGATGCCGCCCTTCTGGCCGGACAGGCTGCCGAACGCCTCGGCGGCGGCCCCGCGCACCTCGTCGGCGGACACGCCGCCGAACCCGTTCTGTTCAAGCAACGCCTGCTTTCCGGCGGCGTCCAAAGCGTTGAGCTGGTCACGGAAATCGCCGTCGGTGGCGAGACGCTTGATGAGGTCGAGTGCGCGTTCGTTGGCCATGATGCCTCCCTAAGCCAGGCGTGCCGGATGGATTGCCGCAATCGGATGGAATGGCTAAACCACTAGCATAGGCACTCTGGGGGAATACCACCGAAAATGCGTGATACCCGCGATCGCCCCTCGAAACACACGCTGGTGTGCGTGCGGCTGCCGCTTCCCCCAAACCCTGCCCGGCGGCACGGTCACCGCAATCCGGCGCCGCGCGACCGGCGAGCCACGACTCGGAGCGTATGTCGACTTCACCGATGGGCTATGACGGTCCTATGAACAATTCCCGCCGCATAAGCCCCGTCCGGGCAAATCGACATCCGTCCGATGCCAAGCAGACCAGCCTTCATCGTCCGATATTCTCTTTTGAGGCGCATTCCCCTGCTGCTAGATTGCCGGTGCCCAGGGAATGACGGGGGCTGCGGTTCTTCGTCTTTCCCGGCACCGACGACAGCAGGATTGAGGAATGATGATGGCTCGTTTTCGCATCGCATCGCTGGCCTTGACCGCCGCTCTTGCCGGCGGATGGTTGGCGCTGGGTTCCCCGGCGGCGGCGCAGAGCGCGAAGCCCAGCGACGCCGCCCTGCCGGCCGGCACGCTGACCGTCCGCACCGCCTCCACCGCGCCGGGCACTCTGGGCGTCTACGTCCGCAACGGGTTCCCCTTCGACGTGGTGCTGACGCGGGTGGACGCCACCGACTGCGTCAACATCGTGGCGACCGACTGCGGCCCGATCGGCCAGAACGTCCGGGTCGCCACCGGCACCGAGACGCTGGTCCGCACGGTGCGTCAGGCCGACGCCACCCGCACCTTCGGCGTGACGCCGACCTACAGCTGGCAGCCCGCCGTCGCCGCGAAGTAACGCGAGCGGCTTGGCCGGCTCTCTCCGGTCCCGGCATTGCGGCCTTGACATCGCGCCGGACGCGGGCTGAATGCCTGAACGGCGGCGCCGCGCCTTGAAAACATCGGGCGCGGCGCCGGCCCACCCACCCAGGCGGCCGGCGCGATGCTCTCCTTTTCCAAGCTTCTTCTTCTGGCGCTGGTGATCGGCGCCGTATGGTTCGGCTGGCGCTGGGTCACCCGCGTCAACGCCATCGGCCGCGACCGCGCCGCCGCCAAGCGCCGCGACTCCGCCGCCGCCGGCCCGGCCCGGCGCAGCGCCGCGCCGCCTCCGAGCCCGGCCGGCGACGCCGAGGACATGGAGAAATGCCCGGAATGCGGCGCCTACGTCGCCCCCTACTCGGCGGTGTCCTGCGGCCGTCCGGCCTGCCCCTACGGTCGCTGACGGCTTGATTCCACAGGCACGCCCGCCTATCGTGCGGCGCGTTTCAACCTTTTTGCTTGTGGACCGTCCATGGCCTCCCAAAGCGGGACCTCCGCCGACAGCCGCGGGCTGTCGTTCCAGTCCCTGATCCTCAAGCTCCACCAGTTCTGGTCGGAGCAGGGCTGCGTCATCCTCCAGCCCTACGACATGGAGGTGGGGGCCGGCACCTTCCACCCGGCGACGACGCTGCGCGCGCTCGGTCCCGACGCCTGGAAGGCCGCCTACGTGCAGCCGTCCCGCCGGCCCAAGGACGGCCGCTACGGCGAGAACCCGAACCGGCTCCAGCACTATTACCAGTACCAGGTCATCATGAAGCCCTCGCCGGCCGATCCGCAGGCGCTTTACCTGGACAGCCTGCGGGCCATCGGCATCGACCCGTCGCTGCACGACATCCGCTTCGTCGAGGACGACTGGGAAAGCCCGACGCTGGGCGCCTGGGGGCTGGGCTGGGAAGTCTGGTGCGACGGCATGGAGGTCACGCAGTACACCTACTTCCAGCAGGTCGGCGGCATTGAGTGCGACCCGGTCGCGGTCGAGCTGACCTACGGGCTGGAACGTCTGGCGATGTATGTCCAGGGCGTGGAGAACGTCTACGACCTCGACTTCAACGGCCACGGCGTGAAGTACGGCGACGTGTTCAAGCGGGCCGAGGTCGAATACTCGAAGCACAATTTCGAGTTCGCCAACACCGACATGCTGCTCCAGCATTTCAAGGACGCCGAGGGCGAATGCCAGGCGCTGGTCGCCGAGGGGCTGGCCCTGCCCGCCTACGACCAGTGCATCAAGGCGTCGCATCTGTTCAACCTGCTGGACGCGCGCGGCGTCATCAGCGTCGTCGAGCGCGCCGCCTACATCGGCCGCGTCCGCGCGCTGGCGAAGGCCTGCTGCGAAGCCTGGACGGGGGCCAAGTAAGACCATGCCCAACACCATGACCAACGAATTTCTCGTCGAGTTCTTTTCCGAAGAGATCCCCGCCCGCATGCAGGCGCGGGCCGCCGAGGACTTGAAGCGCCTCGTCACCGAGAGGCTGACCGCCAACGGTCTGACCTTCACCAAGGCCGAGGCGCACTCCACCCCGCGCCGTCTGGCGCTGGTGGTCGACGGGCTGCCGGAGCGCACCGCCGACGTGCGCGAGGAGAAGAAGGGTCCGCGCGTCGGCTCGCCCGAGCAAGCCGTCACCGGCTTCCTGAAATCGGCCGGGCTGACCAGTCTCGACCAGTGCGAGCAGCGCGACACCGGCAAGGGCGTCTTCTATTTCGCCGTCGCCGAGAAGAAGGGCCGCGAGACCGCCGGGGTTCTGGCGGAACTGATCCCGGCGGTGATGGCCGAGCTGCCCTGGCCCAAGTCGATGCGCTGGGGCACGGGCACCGTCCGCTGGGTGCGCCCGCTGCACTCGATCGTCGCTGTGTTCGGCGGGCGGGTGCTCGACGGCGGCTTCGACCTGGGCGGCACGCAGGGGCGGATCGCCTTCGGCAACGCCACGCGCGGCCACCGTTTCCTGGCGCCCGACGCCTTCACGGTGGAGAGCTTCGCCGACTACCAGGAGAAGCTGCGCGCCGCCAAGGTCGTGCTCGACCGCGAGGAGCGCAAGGCCAAGATCAAGGCCGACGCCGAGGCACTCGCCGCGAAGGAGGGCCTGACGCTCTCCCCCGACGACGCCCTGCTGGAGGAGGTTGCCGGGCTGGTCGAATGGCCGGTGGTGCTGATCGGCTCCATCGACGAGAGCTTCATGGACGTGCCGTCGGAGGTGCTGATCACCTCGATGCGCACGCACCAGAAATACTTCGCGGCGCTGGATAAGGCGGGGACGATGGCCCCGCGCTTCATCGTCGTGGCGAACACGGAAACGGTGGACGGCGGCAAGGCCGTCGTCGCCGGCAACGAGCGCGTGCTGCGCGCCCGTCTGTCGGATGCCAAGTTCTTCTGGGACCAGGACCGCAAGACCAAGCTGGAAGCCCGCCTGCCGGCGCTGGAAAAGATCACCTTCCACGCCAAACTCGGCACCGTCGCCGAGAAGGTGGCCCGCGTCCAGGCGCTGGCCGCCGAAATCGCGCGCACCATCGGCGCCGACGCCGTCGCCGCGTCCCGCGCGGCGCTGCTGTCCAAGGCCGATCTGGTGTCGGAGGTGGTCGGCGAATTCCCCGAGGTTCAGGGAATCATGGGCCGCTACTACGCGCTGGGCCAGGGCGAGAGCGCGGAGGTGGCCGACGCCATCGCCAACCACTACAAGCCGCTGGGTCCGTCGGATAGCTGCCCGACCGCGCCGGTCTCGGTCGCGGTGGCGCTGGCCGACAAGATCGACACCCTGGTCGGCTTCTTCGCCATCGACGAGAAGCCCACGGGGTCGAAGGATCCCTACGCGCTGCGCCGCGCGGCGCTGGGCGTGATCCGGCTGGTGCTGGAGAACGGGTTGCCGCTCCACCTCACGGCGGCTTTTCGCGATGGAGTCCAGGCCTATAACCGCGGCGACATCGGCGCTCCGGGCGCGGTTGCCGAACAGTTGCTCGTTTTCATTGCCGACCGCCTGAAGGTGGTGCTGCGTGAGCGGGGCGTGCGGCACGATCTGGTGGACGCGGTCTTCGCGCTCGGCAAGCAGGACGATCTGGTTCAGTTGCTGGCGCGGGTCAAGGCGTTGCAAAACTTCGTCAGTTCCGACGAGGGCGCCAACCTGCTGGCCGCCTACAAGCGCGCCTCGAACATCGTCCGCATCGAGGAGAAAAAGGACGGCGCCAGCTTCGACCAGCCGGTCGATGCCGCCCGTCTGGCCGTGCCGGAGGAGCAGGCGCTCGCCGCCGCGCTGAACAAAGCCTCGGCCACCGCCAAGCCGCTGCTCGACGCCAAGGACTTCACCGGCACCATGGCGGCGCTGGCCGCTCTGCGCGGTCCGGTGGACGCCTTCTTCGAGAAGGTGACGGTGAACGCCGAGGACAAGGACCTGCGCGTCAACCGCCTGCGCCTGCTGACGCAGATCCGCACGACGCTGAACGCGGTGGCCGACTTCTCGAAGATCGAAGGGTAGGCGACGGCGTTTCGGAACGGAAAAAGCCCTCCCCCGCTGGATGCGGGGGAGGGCTTTTTCGTTTGGTGGAGCGGCCGGCGGGGTATGCACGCCGCTTGCCCCCTCCCCATCCCTCCCCCGCTTCGCGGGAGAGGGGGTTGGACGCTTGTCGGCATTCGGCGGAGTTCCCTCTCCCGCTGGAGGCGGGGGAGGGTTAGGGAGGGGGCAACCGCAGCCACCTCACCCGTTTCCGTCCTGTCAGCTCCGACGCACGGTGCCCGTGGTCGTGCCGACCGAGGACCCGGTGCCCGCCGTGCTGGCCGCCGCCCCCCCGGTGGTGCCGCCCAGCGTGTTGGCGCCGGCCAGCGTGTTCGTCGGGTTGGTGCCGCCGGCCCCGGCCATCGCCGAGGCGCCAGCCCCAGTGCTGCTGGCGCCGAAGCCGCCGGCGTCCTGACGGACCCGCAGGTTGTTCTGCACATGGGTCACGCCCGAGATCGCCTCGGCGATGTCCTCCGCCCGGCGCTTGGCCGAGCGGTGGGTGACGGTGCCCGACAGCGTGACCTCGCCCTTGCTGACCGCCACGTCGATCTCCGACGCGTCGATGTAGGCGTCGTCGGTCAGACGGTCGTTGATGTCCTCGCGCACCCGGTCGTCGGAGCGGCTGTAGCCGCGCGGGCCGCGTCCACGATTCTGCGAGGCGCGCTGTTCATCCTGGTGGCGGCGGCGCTGAGCGTCGTCATCGCCGAACCAGGACGCGACCTCGTCGCCGGCCTGCTCCCAGAAACCGCGTTCCTCGACCCGGCCACGGCGCGGGTCGTAACGGTCGCGCCCTTCCTGAACGCCGTAATTGCGCTCGGGAGAGGTGTAGGGACCGTAGCTGCGGCCCGCCACATCCCCGCTGTAATCGCGGCTGTACGGCTGCGGGTTCCGGCCGAGGTCGCGCTCGCCATAGCCGGCTCCGTAGCCGCGGCTGTAATCGGCGCCGGCATCGCGGTAACCGCGCTCGTCACGCCCGGTACCGCCGGAACCGCCACCGCTGTAGCCCCCATAACCGCTCGACCCGGAGCGTCCGCCATAGCCGCCGCCATACCCGCCGAAGTCGGAGCGGCTTTCGTCACGCCCCCCGCCGAAGGTGCGGCCATAAGACCGCTCCGATTCGCGGGCGGTGTCGTGGCCGTAGGCGTCGCGGCCGTAGCGGCCCGATTCGCTGCCCGGCTGGCCGCGATAGACCTCGCGGCCGCCCTGCCATTCCGGCCCGCCGCGCTCGACGCCGCCGCGATCGCCCGAATGGTAGTCGCCCGCACGGTAATCGTCGCGGTCGTCCCCGCCGAAGCGGCGGCCTTCGCCGCGCCAGCGATGGTCGTCGTTGCGCCAATCCTCGTTGCGCCAGTCGTGGCCCCAATCGCGGGTCTCGTTGCGCCCGCGGTATTCGTTCTGCGCCATGGTGGTTGGCTCCCTTCGATTTTTCGATCCGACGGTGCCGTTCCGTGCGCGCCGCCGATGGTATCGATCAACAGAAGAGGTCCGAACGCGTTCCCAAATTTTCCGGCAGCGAAAAGGCCACCTCATCATGGCACAAGGATTGCTTGGATTATGGCGGTTGGTTCCACGCATGACTTGAGGCTCCGGCGTTTGCGCGCCGGAGCCTTTCTTTTCAGCAGCCTTTTTCTTATGCAGAATACCGCCGTTGCTCAATCAATCGGCGTTTCGCTCAACAACGCCGACACCGTCGTCACCAGTTCCTCGTTGCGGAACGGTTTGTAGAGCACGGCGTCGGCTTGGAACATCTGGGTCATCTTCAGGAGGAAGCCGGCGGGAAGCCCCGGCGCGCCCCCGGACATCGCCAGGATTTTCACCTCGGGGTGGTCGGTGCGCACCGCCTTGATCAGTTCGATGCCGTCCATTTCCGGCATCAGCACGTCGGTGACGATCAGATCGACGCTGCGCCGGTCGAGCACGCGGACGGCCGCGCGACCGTTTTCCGCCTCGATCACCGCGAAGCCCTGGCTCTCCAGATAGCCGCTCAGCGCCATGCGGATGACAGGAGTGTCCTCGACCAGCAGGATGGTCCGCTGAGGTGTCGGCATGCGCGCCCTCCGCCGGTGGATGTGCCGTTTACCCGCCGAGCGCCGCGACCGCCGCCCCGGCGTCGCCATGGATTTCGAAGAGCGACGAGAAGCCGCTGAGGTCGAAGACCTCGCGGATGTGCGGGGCCATCGCCGACAGGGCGATGCGCCCGCCCGCCGGCCGCGCCTTCTTCGCCGCGATCAGCAGCGAACGCAAACCGGCCGAGCTGATGTAGGCGAGCTGTGCCATGTCCACGACCAGCCGGTTGGCGCCGCCGCCGACCGCCTTGACCAGATGGCCCTCGAATTCCGACGCGTTGCCGCTGTCGATCCGGCCCTCGGTCCGCAGAACGGTGACGCCGTTGACCGCTTCTTCAGTGATGTTCATGCCCTGCCCTCGCAACGGAACGCTTTGTTCCCTCATCTATATCACGGGCAGCGGCGAAGCCCTAGACGCGGCGGAACGGAAACCCCGTTCTCCCTCATCGCAGGGATGGCGGCGTCCGGTCCCGCACCGGGGGCGGATCCAGCGGGAAAGGCGGGGCATCGGCGGAGAGCGGCCAGCCCGAGTCCCAATCCTCCGGACCGGTCCCGTCCGCCTCCGGACCATCCGGGGACGGCGCTTCCGGAGCCGTCGGCACGGGCCGCCCCGGCGACGCGCCGCCCGCCGGCCGGCGCGGGTCGCTCAGCGCGGCCTGGGCGTCGCGGTCGCCATGCTCGGCGGCGACGCGGAGCCAGCGCTCCGCCAGAACCGGGTCGCGGTCCGTGCCCACCCCTTCGCGCAGGCAGAGGCCCAGGCGGAACTGGGCGGCGGGGTGGTCGCGCATCGCGGCCTCGCCCAGCCAGCGCACCGCCTCCGCCTCGTCGCGCTCCACGCCCCGGCCGTCGAGCAGAAGCAGGGCGAGGTTCACCTGGGCGGTGGCCGATCCCTGCAACGCCGCCAGCCGGTACCATTGCGCCGCCTTGGCGGAGTCGCGCGGCACCCCGGCGCCCTGTTCGTACATGTAGCCGAGGTTGTTCAGGGCGCCGACGTCGCCCTGCGACGCGGCGCGGCGGTACCAGACGATGGCGGCGCGTGGGTTGGCGGCCACCCCGATTCCGTTGGCGAGCAGGAAGGCCAGCATCGTCCCCGCCGCGACATGGCCGCCGCGCGCCGCGCGCCGGTACCACGGCACCGCCGCGACGACATCGGCGACGCGGAGGGTCTCGGCCAGCGCGTATTGCGCGTCGGTGTCCCCCAGTTCGGCCCTCATCCGTGTCCAGAGAGTCGGCATGGCCCGTGCCTTTCCTGTTGTTCCGCCTCGTCGCTTACCGACGTGAACACCTCATCCGCCCGCTCATTCCCCATTGCGGCCATCCCGGCCCTGTACGGGGAGAGGTTTCGAGTCTGTCGCGCTTCCGATTGCCGTTCAATCGCCCCCGGCCACGGTCCAGTGTTTGTCACTGTGCTCCGTTTGCGCGATGATGACCATCGGTGCGTGCCCCACTCATTCCTGCCCTCGATCATACACGGCCGATTGGCACAGCCGATTGGGGCAAAACGGAGGATGCCGAAGGATGGGTGATCGGCTCGAACTGGTCCTGATCAACGACCTGAGCGAGTTGGAGCGGTTGGCCACCGCCATCGACGACTTCGTCGAACGCAACGCCCTGCCGCCGGAGCTGACCTTCACGCTGACCCTCTGCCTCGACGAGCTGTTCACCAACTCGATTCGCCACGGCTACGCCGACGCCAGCCGCCATTTGGTCCACATCCGTCTGGAATCGGACGAGACCGAGGTCCGGGCCGAGTTGGAAGACGACGGCATCCCCTTCAACCCCTTCGCCGACGCCCCCCCGCCCATCCTCAGCGACGACATCGAACAGCGGCGGCCCGGCGGCCTCGGCGTGTTCCTGGTCAAGGAGAGCATGGACCGGGTCGCCTACCGCCGCGAGGGCGGCCGCAACCGCATCCAACTGGCCAAGGCCCTGACCCCATGATCGCCACAGCATGACCGACCTGAGCGCGCTCGCCGGCCTCGCGCGCGGCATCGACCGCGCCGCCACCGCCGGAGACGCCGCTATCCTGCGCGCCCAGGCCATGGCGGTGGGCCTGCCGCGCGGCCGGGAACCCGCCCTGCCCCTGGAGGTGCTGGCCCTCTACGCCCCCGCCGACGTGCGCGACCATTTGTGGACGCAGTTCGGCGATGGGCTGGAGCTCGGCTTCCCGACCCTGTGCGGCCATCTTCTGGCCGTGGTCGCCGACCCAGGCGCCGCCGGAGCGCCGGACGCGGTGACCACGGCGGAGGCGCTGGCCGCGCTGGCCCGGCGCCATGGCGCCAATCGGACCGTCCTGCGCGACCGGTTGGAGCGGACCGCCCTGGTCCTGGCCGACCGGGCCCGCCGTTCCACCGACCACCTGCAAGGGCTGCTGGAGGCCCCGGATTTTCCCGACCTGCGCACCATCTCACTGGATGTGCTGCGAATCGAGGGGGTGCGCTGGGTTCTGGAAATTCTCGGCCAGCGATCCGCCCTGACGGCGCTGTCCAACCACGGCCGCCGCCTGAGCCGCCTGACGCTGAGCCGGTCGGCCACGACGATCCGCGCCTTCGTCGGCAAGCCGGACCTGCTGGCGCTCTACGACAACCTCGCCGTGATCTCGCAGGTGGACAATCTGCTGACCGTCGCCGCCCGCCTGCTCGACGCGCTGAAGGACCGCGAGGAGGAGCGCACCCATTTCGTGACGCCCGATGACGAGACGGCGCTCCATGGCTTCGGCGGCGCCTTGGTCGATCTGGCGGAGATGCTGGCCCGGATCGCGCTCAAATCGGTCGGGAGGCCCGACGTGACGCCGGAGTTGGCGGCGTCCGCGCTGGAGCAGATGCGTTTCCTGCACCAGTTGGCCGATCGGCTCGGCACCGCCCGCCCGGCGCCGTTCGACACCCTGGACCGCGCCCTGCGCCGCTGCGTCCCCGCCATCGCCGAACGTTTCAAGACGGAAATGGAAAAGGCGCCGCCCTTCCCCGCCGGGGCCGGCCCCCACCCGCTGGAGACCCAGGCCCGCGCCTTGGCGCGTCTGCTGACGGCGATCGGGCCCAGCGCCCTGGCGGCCGATTGAGCGGATCCCGCGTTTTTTGCCCGTTTTCGATGCATCCCCGAAACCATTCCGATTGTTCGTGGCTGGGACGCAAAGTTGCAGCAATCCGTTGCATGACAAAGGATGCGTCTTTCTGCATTCTTGTCTATGACGATGCCCAATGACGGGCGAGGACGATGCCCAATGGTGAACAGGGCTGTGGAGTCGATGCGCATGACCGGGACGCAGTGCCAAGCGGCACGCTTGCGCCTTGGCTGGTCGACGCGGATGCTGGCGAGCAAGGCCGGCGTACCCTGGTACGCGGTGATCAACTTCGACTATGGCACGGGCGACGTCGATCCCGGCGTGATCGCCGCCCTCACCCGCACCTTCAGACAGGCCGGGATCGAGCTGCGCTGAGGCTCAAGCCCCCCGCGTTTCCGTCCCTCCGCCTGTTTTCCGCATAGCGGACTGTCAGCCTTTCCTGCCGTTCTGTCCAGACAGGCGCGACAACACGCCGCGCAGGGCTTTCAACTCGTCCAGCACCATCGCGATCTCGTGGCGCAGATCGCCGGGAAGCGCCGTCGGTTCACCGCCATCCGCCATCGTGTGGGCCGCCATCAGATCGTCGGCGGGCGGGGTGTCCTCGTCGTCGGCGTCCTCGGGCAAAGGCGGAGTCGGGTCGGCCGTGCGGCCTTCCTTCAACAGGCGCTGGACACCCTTGATGGTGTAGCGCTCCTCGTAGAGCAGCGCCTGGATGCGGCGCAGAAGCTCGACGTCTTCCGGCCGGTAGTAACGGCGCCCGCCGCCCCGTTTCAACGGACGGATTTGCGGGAACTTGGTTTCCCAGAAGCGGAGGACGTGCTGCGGCACGTTCAGCTCGGCGGACACCTCGCTGATCGTGCGGAACGCCGTGGCGGATTTCATGGCGCGGACGTCATGGGCACGTCACGAACGCGGCGCCGCATTCCGGTCAGGACGCCGCGCGGGCTTGCTGGGCCGGGGGCTGCTGCTGGGCCGCGTCCACGGCGTCCTGGATTTCGTTGATGCGGTTCTTCAGCACATGGCTGGCGCGGAAGACCAGAACGCGGCGCGGCAGGATCGGCACTTCCTCCCCGGTCTTGGGGTTGCGGCCGATGCGCTCGCCCTTCTTGCGGACCTGGAAACTGCCGAAGGAGGAGATCTTCACCATCTCCCCGCGCGCCAGGGCGTCGGAGATCTCATCGAGAACGGTTTCCACCAGATCGGCGGATTCGTTGCGCGACAGACCGACCTCCTGATAGACGGCTTCGCTGAGCTGCGCGCGCGTGACCGTGTTCTGAGTCATGATTCGTCTTCCCCCCGCACCCGTTGGGAAGACGGTAATCCGGTCGAAGAAGGTCCGTCAATTCAAAAGCTTGGCGTAGCCTTATCGGCTGACGGCGGCCTTAAGCCTGCCGCACTGCGTCAATCCGGGAGCGTATGTTCCCGGTGCCGCCGTCACCAGCGAATCAGCGCCGAGCCCCAGGTCAGCCCGCCGCCGATGGCCTCCATCAGGATCAGGTCGCCGCGCTTGACCCGGCCGTCGGCGACGGCCTCGCCCAGCGCCAGTGGGATCGAGGCGGCCGAGGTGTTGCCGTGATGGTCGACGGTCAGCACGACCTTTTCCGGGGCCAGCTTCATCTTGCGGGCCAGCCCGTCGATGATGCGGCGGTTCGCCTGGTGCGGCACCATCCAGTCGATGTCGGACGGCTCCAGCCCGTTGGCGGCCAGCGCCTCCTCCACCACCGCCGACAGCTTGCTGACGGCGTGGCGGAAGATCTCCTGCCCCTGCATGCGGACATGGCCGATGGTGCCGGTGGAGGACGCGCCGCCGTCGACGTAGAGCAGGTCGTACTGGTTGCCATCAGAATGCAGGTGGGTGGACAGCACGCCCCGGTCGCCCGAGTCGCCCTTGGCGTCGTAGCCTTCCAGCACCACCGCCCCGGCACCGTCGCCGAACAGCACGCAGGTGGTGCGGTCGTTCCAGTCGAGCAGGCGGGAGAAGGTCTCGGCCCCGATCACCAGGGCGCGCTTCGCTTGGCCGCAGCGGATGAAGTTGTCGGCGACGGACAGGGCGTAGACGAAGCCGGCGCAGACCGCCTGGATGTCCATCGCGAAACCGGTGGTCCCCAGCGCCGCCTGCACCTTGGTCGCCGTGGCCGGGAAGGTGTTGTCGGGCGAGGTGGTCGCCAGGATGATGCAGTCGATGCTCGACGCCGGGACCCCGGCGTGCTCCAGCGCGCGGGTCGCGGCGGCGATGGCGAGGTCGGAGGTCTTCTCGCCCTCGGCCGCGATGTGGCGCGACAGGATGCCGGTGCGCTGGACGATCCACTCGTCGGTGGTGTCCACCCGCTGTTCCAGGTCACGGTTGGTGACGACGTTGGCCGGCAAATAGGTGCCGCAGCCCAGAACCCGGGAACGCTTGACCATCATTCAGCCCGCCGCCGCCTTGCTGTCGGGAAGAGGGGGCACGTCGGCGACGCGGCTCATCTCTTCCTTGATCCGCTCATTGAAACCCTGGGCCGCCAGATTGATCGCGACGGCGACGGCGTTGGCGAAGCCGACGGCGTCGGTGCCGCCATGGCTCTTCACGCAGATGCCGCGCAGGCCCAGGAACATCGCGCCGTTGTAACGGCGCGGGTCGATCCGCTGCTTGAAGCGCTTGAACGCCCCGCGCGCCAGCAGATAGCCGATCCGCGCCAGCAACGACGACTCGAAGGTCCGGCGCAGGAACTCGGCGAACAGCTTGGCCGTGCCCTCGGCGGTCTTCAGGGCGATGTTGCCGGTGAAGCCGTCGGTGACGATGACGTCCACGGTGCCGAGACCGATGTCGTTGCCCTCGACGAAGCCGTGGAATCGGCCGGGCAGCGGCATCACGCGCAGGCTGGCCGCCGCGGCGCGCACAACCTCGTTGCCCTTCATGTCCTCCGACCCGATGTTCAGCACACCGATGGTCGGTTCGGGCAGGCCCAGGACGGCGCGGGCGAAGACGGCGCCCATCACCGCGAATTGGACGAGATTCTCCGCCTGGCACTCGGCGTTGGCGCCGAGATCCAGCATGATGCACTCGCCGCGCTGGGTCGGGAAGAACGACGCGATCGCCGGCCGGTCGATGCCCGGCAGCGTCTTCAGCACGAACTTCGCCATCGCCATCAGGGCGCCGGTGTTGCCGGCCGAGACGACGCAGGCCGCCTCCCCCGCCGCCACCGCGTCGATGGCGAGCCGCATGCTGGACTGGCGTCCGGCACGCAGGGCGATCGCCGGCTTGGCGTCGCCGGCCACGGCGTCGGGCGTGTGGCGGATCTCCGCCACGGCCTTCAGCGCCGGCCGCTGGTTCAGCAACGGCTCGATGCGCTGGGAGTCGCCGTACAGCAGGAAACGCACATCGGGATGACGTTCCCGCGCGATGTCCGCCCCCGCGATCACCATGTCGGGACCGAGGTCCCCACCCATGGCGTCCAAGGCAATGGTCAGGCGCTGGCTCACCGCGAACAGGCTCCCCGGCTAGGACGGCGTGCGTCCCGGAACAAAGCGGCGCGGATCAAGCGGTCGCGGTGCCGCTCTGGATCACTTCGCGCTTGTCGTACTGGCCGCAAGACCCGCAGATGTTGTGCGGACGCTTCAGCTCGCCGCAGCTCGGGCACTCGTTGTAGGCCGAGGTCGGCAGAGCGTGGTGCGAACGACGCATGTTGCGCCGCGACTTGGAGGTCTTCTTCTTCGGAACAGCCATGACCGTGAACTCTCTTGATTGTAAAAGGCGGCCCGAACAGGGGCCGCCCGACGCGAGCGGCATTCAATAAGGCAATTGTCCCCGAAGGGCAAGCCCGAACAAACCGTCCGTCCACCATGAATTCCACCCTGCGGGAGGGAATCATTGACGGGACTTCAGACGCTCCAGCACCGCGAAAGGGTTCGGTTTCTGCGGCTCCTCCGGTTCGGCGGCCGCGCCGACTTCCTCGTCGGCCTCGTCGTAGCCTTCGAAGGCGGCGGTTTCAGCGCGCGGGTACGGGTCCAGCCCCAGCGACAGGTGCTGGGCCGTCAGTTCACCGATGTCGATGCGGTTGTTCAGCATCGGCTCCGGCGAATCCTCGTCGGATTCGTAGGGGTCGATCTCGATCTCCTCGCCGGGATCCTCGATCAAGGCCTCCGGGGCGAACAGCGCCTCGAAGCTCTCCTCGACATGGGCGGGGACGGGATCGAGCGAGACGACGCAGGTCTGCACCACCTCGGCCACCAGCTTGCCCGAAACACGGATCATCTGGCCGCCGCGCACGGCGCGCAGGCGGACCGTGGCGGTCAGGCTGGCGATCGACTCCAGTTCCAGCCGTTCGGCGAGCTTTTGGCGCTCCGATTCGGTCGCCTCGATGGTCTCGGTCAGGTCGGCGCGGCGCACCGCCTCGGCGCTGACGAAGCGCGAGAATTCCGGCGCGGGCATAGAGCCGCTGTGGTCGGTCATGACAAGTCGTCCTCAAGAAAATCCACGGAGTCGCGGCCGCCGAGGCGGTCATCGTCCGTGCATCGAGTCAGATGCAACCGAACGGGCCAAAAGGCAAGAGTCCGCGTTCACCCGTTCCGCGTTTCGCCGTTCGGAAGCGCCGCGAAGTCCGGCTGTCCCTCCATCAGCGCCTCCAGCGCCTGCCCGTCGAGCGTCGCGACGCAAGCCCGCACATAGGCGGCCAACGCCACCAGCGCCGCCGGATCGACACCCGCGACCACCGTGCCGTAGACGTTGTTGTCGAGCGCGACCTCCAGGCGGCGTTCGTCGGAATCGGCCAGCGCCTCGTCGTAGGCGCGGATGCGGCCGGCCATGCCGCGCGCCATCGTCTTCACCCGGCGGCCGATGCCGGTGTCGCCGACGCCCATCTCCATCAGCGACTTCTCGAAATTGTCGATCATCGTCTCGTAGAGCCGGCGCGATAGCGATCCGGCCTCCGCGCCCTGCCCCTTCAGCCGGCGCATGACCAGGAAGGCGTGCAGCGCCACCATCTCGAACCGCCCGTCCAGCGTGTCGGGCACGCCAAGGTCGCGGTAGAAGACCGGCGCGCGGCCCCGCTCCACGATGGCGGTGAACAGTCCAGCGACGCGGGCGCCGCGACGGTCGCCGGAAAACCGGCCGAACAGGCGGCCCAGAAGACTCTCTGACACGGAAAGGTCACTCTCTTCAGACTCGGAGTCCCGTTGACAGGACGAAGGCCCCGATGCGATTGTTCCGCACTGTTGAAGCGGTACGAAGCACAGCCGAAGCGCTCTCGTCCCTCTTCTCCGGCTCCATCATAGCCTGAGCACCATGACGAGATCGATTCCTTCCGCGCTCCGCACCGCCGCCCTGTTCGGCGCCGTCGTTCTTCCCGGCCTCGCGGCGTCCGGCTGCGCGCCGACCGTCGCCACGCGCGGCAACCTGACGGACCCCGAACTCGTCGCCGAGCTTCAGCCGGGCCAGAGCCGGCGCGACGACGTCGCCGCCGTTCTCGGCACGCCGACCTCGGTTGGTACCTTCGACCCGAACGTCTGGTACTACATCGGACAGAAGACGGAGAAGACCGCCTTCTTCCAGCCGGAGGTCGTCGAGCGCCGCGTCGTGATCGTCCGCTTCGACGACGCCGGCACGGTCCGCGAGATCAAGAAGCTCGACAAGAGCAACGGCCAGGACATTGAGATGGTCGACCGCAGCACCCCCACCGCCGGGCGCGAGATGAGCTTCCTGGAGCAGATGATGGGCAACGTCGGCCGCTTCTCCGCCAAGGACACCAAGGGCAAGGGGCCGGGCTCGTAAGGGCCGTCGTCTTCGGCCGAACGCGAAAAGGGCGGGAACCGGATCGGTCCCGCCCTTTTTCTTTGCCCGCTCCCGGCCCGCCTACGCGAACTGCGCCAGGATCGCCAGCAGCAGGATCGCCACGATGTTGGTGATCTTGATCATCGGGTTCACCGCCGGGCCGGCGGTGTCCTTGTAAGGGTCGCCGACCGTGTCGCCGGTGACCGCCGCCTTGTGCGCGTCGGATCCCTTGCCGCCATGGTTGCCCTCCTCGATGTACTTCTTGGCGTTGTCCCAGGCGCCGCCGCCCGACGTCATCGAGATCGCCACGAAGATGCCGGTGACGATGGTGCCGAGCAGCATCGCCCCCAGCGCCGCGAATCCCGCCGCCCGACCGCCGATGGCGGCGATCACCAGATACAGCACCACCGGAGCCAGCACCGGCAGCAGCGACGGGATCACCATCTCGCGGATCGCCGCCTTGGTCAGCATGTCGACCGCCCGGCCGTAATCGGGCTTGGCGGTGCCCTCCATGATGCCGGGGATCTCGCGGAACTGGCGCCGCACCTCGACCACCACCGAGCCGGCGGCCCGGCCCACGGCGGTCATCCCCATCGAGCCGAACAGATAGGGCAGCAGCCCGCCGACCAGCAGCCCGACGACCACATAGGGATCATCCAGCGTGAACGTCACGGCCACGTTCGGGAAGTAGTGGCCGAGGTCCTGGACGTAGGCCGCGAACAGCACCAGCGCCGCCAGCCCGGCCGAGCCGATGGCGTAGCCCTTGGTCACCGCCTTGGTGGTGTTGCCGACGGCGTCCAGCGCGTCGGTGGTGACGCGGACGTCCTTGGGCATGTCGGCCATCTCGGCGATGCCGCCGGCGTTGTCGGTCACCGGCCCGTAGGCGTCGAGCGCCACCACCATGCCGGCCAGCGCCAGCATCGTCGTCGCGGCGATGCCGATGCCGAAGACGCCCGCCTGCCCATGGGCGATCAGGATGCCGGCGCAGATCACCAGCACCGGCAGCGCCGTCGATTCCATCGACACCGCCAGCCCCTGTATGACGTTGGTGCCGTGCCCGGTCTCCGACGCCTTGGCGATGCTGCGCACCGGCCGGAAGGCGGTGGAGGTGTAGAACTCGGTGATCCACACCAGCAGCCCGGTGACGCCGAGCCCGACCAGCGAGGAGACGAACAGGTTCAGCCCGGTGACCGAGGCCCCGCTGGTCATCACGATGGCGCGGTTGAAGCCGAACATCACGGCGGTGACGATCAGGATCAGCAGCAGCGACAACCCCGCCGCCACGGCCAGCCCCTTGTAGAGCGCGTTCATGATGTTGTTGTCGGCGCCCAGCTTGACCGCGAAGGTGCCGGCGACCGAGGCCGCGATGCACACCGCGCCGATCAGCAGCGGGTAGACCAGCAGCAGACGCACCGTTTCCCCGGAAAAGAAAATCGCCGCCAGCAGCATGGTGGCGACGATGGTGACGGCGTAGGTCTCGAACAGGTCGGCGGCCATGCCGGCGCAGTCGCCGACGTTGTCCCCCACATTGTCGGCGATGACCGCCGGGTTGCGGGGGTCGTCCTCCGGGATGCCGGCCTCGACCTTGCCGACCAGATCGGCGCCGACGTCGGCCCCCTTGGTGAAGATGCCACCGCCGAGCCGCGCGAAGATCGAGATCAGCGAGGCCCCGAAGCTGAGCGCCAACAGCGCCTCCAGCACCGTGCGGACCTGCACCGGGTCGGTGACGCGGTAGATGAGCGAGAGCACGCCGAAATAGCCGCCGACCCCCAGGATCCCCAACCCCACCACCAGCATGCCGGTGATCGCGCCGGACTTGAAGGCGATGCCGAGCGCGGGGGCGAGCCCCTGGGTCGCGGCCTGCGCGGTGCGGACGTTGGCGCGCACCGACACGTTCATGCCGATGTAGCCGGCCGCCCCCGACAGCACGGCCCCGATCAGGAAGCCGATGGCCACCGGCAGCCCCAGCGTGAAGCCCAGGATCAGCAGCAGAACCACGCCGGCCACGGCGATGGTGGAGTATTGGCGGTTCAGATAGGCGCGCGCGCCCTCCTGCACCGCGGCGGCGATGGCCTGCATGCGCTCGGATCCCGGCGACGCGGCCATGACTTCCTTCCCGGCCCGCCAGCCATAGGCGAGCGCGAGCAGACCGCTGGCAATGATGACGATGAACGCTAAAGCCATCGCATCCCCCGATTTTTATGGGTTCGCCCGCGAAATCCTGCTTCCGGAAAATGGGGAAGAAGTCGGGCGCAAGTATTCCTAGGGAAAAGCATGCCCAAGGATTACGGGCTTGGCAACCACCACCATGTCGTTATGGGCGCGACGAATTGGCCGAGGTCATAGCTTACTTTCGGATAGGGCCATCACGAGTGCGCCGCACAATAACGTGAAGGACCACCCTAAAGATTGCGCTGGGTCACCGCCTGGACCAGGACGTTCTGAACCACCCCGGCGCCCAGCACCTTGTTGCCGGCCTCGACCAGCTTGTCCTTGACGGCGGGGATGTTGATCAGCCCGCCGTTGAGGACCGTCTTGTCGGCGACCCCGCCATACATCGCGGTCAGGAAGGCGTCGGTCAGGCGGGTCATGTTGGCCTGGGCCATCGGCTGCTTCTCCAGCAGCACCTCGACCGTCACGACGACGGTGACGAACTGCTCAACCCGGTTGGCGCCGATCGCGGGAACGACCAGCGGGGCCAGGCGCACGAAGCCGGTGGGCGGCTTGGGCGGCGGCTCCACCTTCTTCGGCGTCTCGTCATGCTGGACGTAGTATTTGTTGTAGAGGGTCCAGCCGCCGAAGCCGGCCCCCCCCAGCAGCACGATGCCCAGCACCAGGACGATCAGGGCCTTGACCACGGGCGGCATCCTTCTGCGGCGAGCGGCAACGCCGGGCCGGCGGCGTCAGAAATGGTCCCAGCCCCGGCGGGGAAGATCCAGCGGAACCCCCTGCCCGTCCAGAACGGTGACGGCGCCGGGCGGACCCTCCGTCAACACGCCGATCTCGGTGATCGGCACGCCGCTCTCCCGCGCCAAATCCGCCAGGGCGGCGCGCGCCGTCTCCGGGGCGGAGAACAGCAGTTCGTAATCGTCGCCGCCGGTCAGCGCCAGGGCCAACCGGGCGGCGTCGCCGTCGATGGCGCCCCGCGCCGCCTCGGAGAGCGGCACCCGCTCCGCCTCGATCACGGCGGCGCAGCCGGATTCCTCGCAGAGATGGCCGAGGTCGGCGACCAGACCGTCCGACACGTCGAGCGCGCCGCTCGCCACGCCGATCAAGCGCGGGCCGATGCCGCTGCGCGGGTCGGGCCGGCGCAGACGGCGCAGCAGATGCGCGCGGGTGGTCTCGTCGGGAATGTCGAGCTTGCCAAGGGCGACTTGAAGGCCCAGTGCGGCGTCGCCGATGCTGCCGGTCACGAACAGCCGGTCGCCGACACGACCGCCCCAGCGAGGCAGCGCTTGACCGGCCGGCACCAGACCGAAGGCGGTCACCGACAGGGTGATCGGGCCGCCGGTGGACACCGAGTCGCCGCCGGCCAGCCCGATGCCGAAGCGCGCCTGGTCCGCGCCCAGCCCGGCGGCGAAGCCGGCGAGCCACTCCTCGCCGACGCCGCGCGGCAGGGCGGTGACCAGCGTGTAGGCCAGCGGCTCCGCCCCCATGGCGGCAAGGTCGGACAGGTTGGTGCGCAGAAGCTTGGCGGCGATGTCGCCGGGATCGTCGTCGGGGAAGAAATGCACGCCCGCGACCGTGGCGTCGGTGGTGACGACCAGTTCGCGCCCCTCCGGCACCGCGAACACGGCCGCGTCGTCCCGCAAACCGCGCGCCCCGGCGAAACCGGCGGCCAGCGGCTTGAAGAAGCGGGCGATGCGGCCGAACTCGCCGAGCAGGGGGGGATTGGTCATGGAGCGGTTCCGCCCCGGACGCCGTCATTCCCTCTCCCCCCAGGGGAGAGGGCCAAAGGCGCTAAGAAGCCCCTCTCCCCTTGCGGGAGAGGGGTTGGGGTGAGGGGGAGCCGGCGCCAGCCGGCCGGAAACATTCGTGTTCTTTCCGCCTTTTCAGGCGGAATACCCCTCATCCCAACCCTTCTCCCGCAAGGGGAGAAGGGCTTCTTATCGCCTTTGAAGGCGAGGGTCCGCCCCCTCACCCGGCCGGCTGGCGCCGTCCGACCTCTCCCCGGAGGGGAGAGGCGAGAGCGCGGGAGAGGCATGGATTCACCCCTCGGGCTGGGCACGGGAGGGGTCGGGCTTGGCCAGATCGTCGGCGCGCAGCGCACGGGCGACGTGGTCGAGCACGCCGTTCACCATCGCCGGCTCTCGGCCCGCGAAGAAGGCGTGGCCGATGTCCACATACTCACTGATCAGGATGCGCGGGTGGGTGTCGAGATGGACCGCGATCTCGTAGGCCCCGGCGCGCAGGATGGCGCGCAGCAGCAGTTCCAGCCGCTCGATGGGGAAGCGCGGGTCGAGCGCCGCGCCCAGCACGCTGTCGACCTCGGCCCGGCGGTGGACCGCGCCGCGCACGATGTCGGAGAACAGCTGCGGGTCGCCGGCCACGAACTTGTCGCCATCGATCTCCTCGCCCAGACGATGGGCGACGAACTCGCCGACCACGGTCTCGACGGGGGTGCCGGTCAGGTCGATCTGGTACAGCGCCTGGACGGCGCCCAGACGGGCGGCCTTGCGCCGGGCCTTGGCGGACCCGCCACCGGTCTTGCGGTTGGCGCGCTTGGGTTTCGCGCGGCGGGCCGCGTCGTCGTTGCTCATGATCGGTCTTGCAGTCGCTAAAAAGAGGAAATCTTGGGATCAGCGCGGATAGAGGCGGAATTTGCGCTTCAGGTCAATCATGTCAAGGCAGGCCCGCGCCGCCTGCCCCCCCATGTTCTTCGATCCGACGGTGGCGCGGACCCAGGCCTGCTCGCGGCTCTCGACGTTGAGGACGCCGTTTCCGATGGCCAGCGCGTAGCGCAGCGCCAGATCCTGGAGGCCCCGCGCGCTCTCCGCGCAGATGGTGTCATAGCGCGTCGTCTCCCCCCGGATCACGCAGCCGAGCGCGACGTAGCCGTCGAACCGCTTGCGCGCCGTGAAGAAGTCCATCGAACGGATGGCGTAGAGAATCGCCGCCGGAAGCTCCAGACAGCCGGGCACGCCGTAGCGGATGTGGGTGGCGCCGGCGCGGTCCAGTTCGGCCACGGCGCCGCGCGCCAACTCCTCGGCGATGTCCTCGTGGACGCGGGCGTCCACGACCATGATGTGGGGCGTGTCGGTCATCCGGCGGCGCGGCGGTGCATCAGTCGTCGCCCTGCTCGCCGCGCGCCGCGTCGATGGCGCGGTGGCCGACCACGGTCAGGCCGTAGCCCTCCAGCCCGACGATCGACTTCTTGCGGTTCGACAGCAGGATCATTGAGCGCACGCCCAGATCCAAGAGGATCTGCGCGCCGACGCCGTAGTCGCGCAAGGTCGGCGCGCTGTTCGCCTGCCCTTCCAGCCGGGCCTTCAGCACGCTGGACAGGCCGTTCGGCTGCGGTTCGCGCAGCAGCACGATGACGCCGCGGTTCTCCTTGGCGATCAGCTCCATCGACGCCTGCAACTCGTCGGCGCGGCCGGAGTTCTTGTCGCCCAGCACGTCGTCCAGCACCGACAGGGCGTGCATGCGGACCAGCACCGGCTCGTCGCCGGAGATGTCGCCGCGCACCAGCGCGATGTGTTCGGCGTAGTGGATCTTGTTGGTGTAGACATAGGTCTGGAAACGCCCGCCGAAGCGGCTGTCCAGCGTGCCGGCCAAGCGCTGCTCGACGATGGTCTCGGTGCGGCGGCGGTAGGCGATCAGGTCGGCGATGGTGCCGACCTTCAAGCCGTGGAACTGGGCGAACTGCACGAGGTCCGGCAGGCGGGCCATGGTGCCGTCGTCGTTCATGATCTCGCAGATCACGGCGGCCGAGGAATGGCCGGACAGCCGGGCGATGTCGACCGACGCCTCGGTGTGGCCGGCGCGGACCAGCACGCCGCCGTCGCGCGCCAGCAGCGGGAAGATGTGGCCGGGCGTCGCGATGTCGTGCGGGCCGGAGTTCGGGTCGATGGCGACCTCGATGGTCCGGGCGCGGTCGGCGGCGGAGATGCCGGTGGTCACCCCCTCGCGCGCCTCGATGGAGACGGTGAAGGCGGTCTGGTGACGGGACGCGTTCTGCTGGGCCATCAGCGGCAGGCGCAGCCGCTCGATGTTCGGCTGGTCCATGGTCAGGCAGATCAGGCCGCGCCCGTGCTTGGCCATGAAGTTGACGGCCTCCGGAGTCGCGCAGGACGCCGGGATGACAAGGTCGCCCTCGTTCTCGCGGTCCTCGTCGTCGACCAGGATGAACATGCGGCCCTGGCGCGCCTCGTCGAGGATTTCCTCGGCGGTGGACAGGTATTTGTGGAATTCGGACGTCATTCCTGCCCCGCGAGCCGGGCGACGTAGCGCGCCAGCATGTCGATTTCCAGATTGACCGAATCACCCTCGCGCAAGCCCCCGAAGGTGGTCGCGGTCTGGGTGTGCGGGATGATGTTCACGCCGAAGCGGTTGCCGGCGACCTCGTTGACGGTCAGCGACACGCCGTCGATGGCGACCGAGCCCTTGGAGGCGATGTATTTGGCGAGGTTCTCCGGGGCCTCGAAGGTCAGCCGCACCGATTCGCCCTCGGGCCGCAGCGACACCAGCGTGCCGACGCCATCGACGTGGCCGGACACGATGTGGCCGCCCAGTTCGTCGCCGACCTTGAGGGCGCGCTCCAGGTTGATCCGGGTGCCGGCCTCCCAACCGCCGAGCGTCGTCTTGGACAGCGTCTCGCCCGAGGCCTGGATGACGTACCAGCCGGGGCCGGTCTCGATGACCGTCAGGCAGACGCCGTTGTGGGCGATGGACGCCCCGATCGCGATCGTCTCTGTGTCGAAGGCGGTCGCGATGGTGAACCGGGTGTCGCCGTGCCGTTCAACAGCCTGGACGCGCCCGACATCGGTGATGATTCCGGTGAACATGGCCGCGAATTTAGCAGGTTTCGCGCCGAGGGGAAGCGCGGAGGACGGCAACGCCCGCGCAACGGACTGTTGCGCCGGGCAAAGCGGGACCGTCAGCGCGCGCGGCGCCGGTAGCTTTCCGCCACGTCGTCCCCGGCGACGCGCAGGGCGGTGCGGTCGAAGCGCGCCATGCGGTCGAGTGTCGCAACGCCGAAGCCGGCCACGGCGGGCAGCCCGTCGCCGCCGATCAGCGAGGCGGCGCGGAACCATTCCAGCCGGTCCACCAGACCGGCCTCCAGCAGCGCGCCGGCCAGCGTGGCGCCGCCCTCCACCAGCACGCGGGTCAGGCCGCGCGCGGCGAGCGCGGCGGCCAGTGCCACGGGCGCGGGGCGGCCGGTGGAGTCGGCGGCCACCGGGACAATCTCCACCCCGGCGGCGACCAGCGCGGCGGCCTTTTCCGGATCGGGATCGGGGCGGGTGACGACCCAGGTCGGAACCGCGCGGGCGGTCGCCGCCAGCCTGGACACGACGGGCAGGCGCAGGGCGCTGTCCACGACGACACGGATCGGGCTGCGGTCCTCCAGCCCCGGAAGGCGGCAGGTCAGGTCCGGATCGTCGGCCAGCGCGGTGCCGATGCCGACCATGATGGCGTCGTGGGTCGCCCGCAGCCGGTGGCCCCAGGCCCGCGCCGTGGGGCCGGTGATCCATTGCGACGCGCCGGTGCGGGTCGCGATGCGGCCATCCAGAGTCGTCGCCAGCTTCAGCGTAAGCAGCGGACGGGCGTGCTGGATGCGGTTGAAGAAACCCTCGTTGAGGGCCAGCGCCTCGGCCTCGCGAACCCCGGTGACGACGGCGATTCCGGCGTCGCGCAGGCGCCTCAAACCGCCGCCGGCGACGCGGGGGTCGGGATCCTGGCAGGCGACGACGACGCGGGCGACCTTCGCTTCAATCAATGCGAGGCTGCACGGTCCGGTCTTGCCGTAATGATTGCAGGGTTCGAGCGTGACGTAGGCGGTGGCGCCCGCCGCCAGGGCTCCGGCGCGGGCCAGCGCCTCGGTTTCCGCGTGGGGACGGCCGCCGGGCTGGGTCCAGCCCCGGCCGACGACCGCGCCGTCGCGGACCAGCACGCAGCCGACCGCCGGGTTGGGCCAAGTGCGTCCGAGTCCCCGCGCGGCGAGGGACAGGGCCGCGTCCATGTGGCGGAGGTCGGTGGTGGTCATACCTGGAAGGCCGTTGCGTTGGGAAAATCCTGCCCCCTCCCTAACCCTCCCCCGCCTTCGGCGGGAGAGGGAACCGCCGCCGAACGCCGGCGAGGGTCCGGCCCCCTCTCCCGCGAAGCGGGGGAGGGATGGGGAGGGGGCACGCGGGACCGAGGCCCCCTCAGCCCGGCTGGGCTTCGGGCGCCAGTTGCTCGACGAACTCGTTGAAATCCGACGCCTCGCGGAAGTCCTTGTAGACCGACGCGTAGCGGATGTAGGCGACCTGATCCAGCGTCTGCAACGCCTCCATGATCCGCTCGCCGATCTGCTTGGACGGGATCTCGCTCTCGCCCGACGATTCGAGCTGGCGCACCAGGCTGTTCACCACCCGGTCGATGCGGTCGGCGTCGATCGGCCGCTTGCGCAGCGCGATCTTCATCGACCGCAGCAATTTGTCGCGGTCGAAGGCCTCGCGCTGGCCGGCGCTCTTCACCACCGTCAGCTCGCGCAACTGCACGCGCTCGAATGTGGTGAAGCGCGCGCTGCAGCTGGGACAGAAGCGCCGCCGCCGGATGGCCGAGTTGTCCTCCGTCGGTCGCGAATCCTTGACCTGGGTGTCCTCGTTTCCACAGAACGGGCAGCGCATTCCTTGTCCCCTCCCCTCTTTTAGGGCGCGTCAGAGCGTCGGGTAGATCGGGAACTGGCGGCACAGGCCGCGCACCCGTTCCCGCATCACCGCCTCGACGGCCGTGTTGTCGCCGGAGTTGCTGGCGGCCAGACCGTCCAACGTCTCGACGATCATCTCGCCGACCTGTTTGAATTCCGCGACGCCGAAGCCGCGCGTGGTCGCCGCCGGGCTGCCGAGACGGACGCCGGACGTGATCATCGGCTTCTGCGGGTCGAACGGCACGCCGTTCTTGTTGCAGGTCATGCCGGCGTGCTCCAGGCTGGCTTCCGCCGCCTTGCCGGTCAGGTTCTTCGGACGCAGGTCGACCAGCACGATGTGGCTGTCGGTACCGCCCGACACGATGTCCAGGCCGCCGTCGATCAGCGTCTTGGACAGCACGCGGGCGTTGTCCAGCACCGCCTGGGCGTAAACCTTGAACTCCGGACGCAGCGCCTCCTGGAAGGCGACCGCCTTGGCGGCGATGACGTGCATCAGCGGGCCGCCCTGGAGGCCGGGGAAGATCGCCGAGTTGATCTTCTTGGCGATGTCCTCGCGGTTGGTCATCACCATGCCGCCGCGCGGGCCGCGCAGGGTCTTGTGCGTCGTCGTCGTGGCGATGTCGGCGTAGGGGAACGGGTTCGGGTAGACGCCGCCGGCGATCAGCCCGGCGTAATGGGCGATGTCGACCATGAAATAGGCGCCGACCTCGTCCGCGATGGCGCGGAAGCGCTCATAGTCCAGGACGCGCGGGTAGGCGGAGCCGCCGGCGATGATCAGCTTGGGCTTGTGCTCGCGGGCCAGCGCCTCGACCTGCTCGAAGTCGATCAGGTGGTCGTCCTTGCGCACGCCGTACTGCACGGCCTTGAACCACTTGCCGGACATGTTGGGTGCGGCGCCGTGGGTCAAATGTCCGCCGGCCGCCAGCGACATGCCGAGCACGCAGTCGCCCGGCTGCAGCAGCGCCAGCAGCACCGCCTGGTTGGCCTGGGAGCCGGAGTTCGGCTGCACGTTGGCGAACTCGCAGCCGAACAGCTTGCAGGCGCGCTCGATGGCGAGGTTTTCCGCCACGTCCACGAACTCGCAGCCGCCGTAGTAACGCTTGCCGGGATAGCCCTCGGCGTATTTGTTGGTCAGGACCGAGCCCTGGGCCTCCAGCACCGCCTGGGAGACGATGTTTTCCGAAGCGATCAGCTCGATCTGCTCCTGCTGGCGGACCAGCTCGTCGCGCACGGCGCGGGCCAGCTCGGGATCGGTCTCGGCGAGCGAGGCGGCGAAGAAACGGCCGATCTCGGCGGCGTTGGCGTTGGTCATGGCGGGGGATTCCTCAATCTCGAATGCTTGCGCGTGTGGGCCGGGGGCGGTGCGGCCCCCGGCCGGCGGCCTTTCGGCCAAATCATTTCGTCCAGCCGGGCCTCAGCCCATCTTGGCGATGCGCCGGCTGTGGCGTTCCCCGCCCTCGAACTCCGTCGCCAGGAAGGTGTTCACGCAGTCCTTGGCGATCTCCGCCCCGATGATGCGCGCGCCGAGCGCGATCACGTTGGCGTCGTTGTGCTCGCGGCTGAGGCGCGCGGTGGTCACGTCGTGGACCAGCGCCGCGCGGATGCCGGGGTGGCGGTTGGCCGCGATGCTGATGCCGATGCCGCTGCCGCAGACCAGAACGCCGCGCTCGGCCCGGCCGTCGGTGATGGCGGCGGCGACGGCGGCGGCGAAGTCCGGGTAGTCCACCGACTCCGGACCGTTGGTGCCGAAATCGAGGACGGTGTAGCCGGCGCCCGTCAGCGACGCGGCGATCTGAGCCTTCAGCTCGTAGCCGGCGTGGTCGGAGGCGAGCGCTACGGTGCGGGCGGTCATGGCGGCGGATAACTCCAGTGCGGCAAAAGTGCCGCGCATCCTACCAGATATCGACGCCAGCCGCCACCACCACACCATGACGTGGGCGCATGGGACGTGGGCGGACGCCCCCGTCCGGCCGGAACCGCAAAATGGGCACGGCCGGAGCACCGGGGCCGCCCCTCGGCCCGCCACTACCGATGGGACGTGTCCCTGCACCCGCACGTCGCGGCGCGCGGCCGGCAGCCGCCCAGACGCTTGAAGGAGCGGAGTCGGTTTTCGCCTCTTCGTTGTCCTTTTCATCAAGCATGTGAGACAGCCGCTTGGTTATAGGGGCTGGACATAGTCCAATTGCCGCAACCAACTCTGTCATCGAATCAAAGCTGGAGCTTACTAGACGATCCTTAAAGCGGCGTGACAGCGGCGGGCCAAACGGCGTTTTCAGCGTTGCCTGATTTGCGCATCCGTCATCAGTTCTGCCGGTTAAAAGCAACTAATTTGCTCATCGCGGAAATTATATTGACACCCAAATCACGGTATGCAACTTGATTGCTACGGACAAATGAAAAGCCAGGACACTGTGCAATGAGCGACCAGCTTCGCGCCGATGTACCCGACAACGCGCTGCTGCGGATGACGGCCGACATCGTATCGGCGTATGTCAGCAAGAATGTTTTGCCCGCACAGCAAATCCCCGAGGTGATCAATACGGTATACTCGTCGCTGACCGGACTTAACGGTCAGCCGCGCGAGACCCCGGCGGAGCCGCTGAAGCCTGCCGTGCCGATCCGCAAATCGGTCACGCCCGAATACATCGTCTGCCTGGAAGACGGGAAGAAGTTGAAGATGCTGAAACGGCACCTTCGCTCCACCTACAACATGTCGCCGGACGAATACCGGTCGCGTTGGGGCCTTCCGCCCGATTACCCGATGGTTGCGCCGAACTACGCCGCGCAACGTTCGGAATTTGCCAAGCGCATCGGTCTCGGCCGCAGTTCAGGCCGCCAGACCCGCCGCAAGGTCGGTTGATCCAGAGATTGTCCGTGCGCAACACGGACCGCCCACGCTGGTGCCGGTCCGTGTGCGTGTTTTTTGATCGGGCAATACCCTGTTTTGGTTGAGTCGTCGTTTCCTGGCTGACAACGGGGGGGCCCGGTCCGGACACCCCTCTCCGCCAGCCGTTCCAGGCGCTGCCGTCAGTTGCAGCCTTTCCGCCCCGACAGGCGGCAATTGAAACGCTCCACGTTGCGCGTCAGATCCTGCCCGGTCGCGATGTTCTCGTCGTTCAGGCATTTCAGATACGCCATGGTCTTGTCGACATACTCCTTCACTTCGAACTGGCATCCGGACATCTTGTCCGCGCTGACGAAAGTGGTGCCGTCGTCCATGCACAGCGGCACGCCGGGCTTGGTGCAGTTGGGCAAAGGCACGGCGGAAGGCAGTGGCGCCGTTTGCGGATGGCTCGCGGGCGGTTGTTGCGGTCCCGCCGCCACCGCCTGTCCGGCACCGGCCGAGACACAGGCCGCGAGAATCGCGGCAACGGCGCCCGAACGCAGAAAAGACGTCACACGAAGCATCTCGGTATCCCCACTTGGGCCGCGTCTTCGATCCGCGGCCATCATCGCGTCGTTCGATCGTCGAGCGCGTTTCTACAAGCGTTACACCCCCTGCACCAGTGCCAACGGGCACGCATAGGTCTACTGTCTTGGGTGAGCGGTTCGCTCTAGGACCGGCGGCCAGGCGTAGCGCGTGGTCGTTCGGGCCGGGGTATGCCAGCGCTCACCATCAGCAGAAGCCAGACTTCCAACCGCGCCGCCGGCACCACGCCCGGCGGCGCGCTTTCTTGGTTTCGGGCCCCAGCCGGAATCAGCGGCCGGGCTTGGCGTCGCGGGTCTGCACGTAGCGCAGCTTGTTGACCGCCGTGCGCTTGAGCAGTTCGACGCTGCCGGTGGCCGGGCCGACCACCGACACCTCCACGCCGGTCTTTCCGTCGATGGCGACCACCTTCATGTAGGTCCCGACGCGATGAAACTCGAACAGCACCTCGCCGTCTGCGCCAGACATACGCCCCTCTCCCGATGATCATCGAAACCGCCGCCGCTCCATCCCCTACCCGTACGAGACCGGCGGCGGCGTGGAACGCGGACGACGCGCGCCTGTTTGACGGACGCCGTTCCACTCTGCACCGGAACGTCGCCGACATCCAACCGCCAAAACATCACCCAGAAGGAAGCGTCATCATGGCCGCCAAGACGATGCAGGATCTTCTGATCGAGGATCTCCGCGACATCTACCACGCCGAAAAGCAGATCGCGAAGGCGCTGCCCAAGCTGGCCAAGGCTGCCCATTCCGAACAACTCCGCCAAGCCTTCGAACTTCATCTGGAACAGACCAGGGGCCAGATCGACCGGCTGGAGCAGGTCTTCGACGAGTTGGACACCCGGACGCGCGGCAAGCATTGCGATGCGATGGAAGGCCTGATCAGCGAAGCCCGCGAGATCCTGGAGATGGGCCTGCTGCCCGAGGTCCAGGACGCCGCCCTGATCGCCGCCGCCCAGAAGGTCGAGCATTACGAGATCGCCAGCTACGGCACGCTCCACGCCTACGCCACCGCCTGCGGCCTGACCAAGGTCGCCCAGCTTCTGGAGGAAACCCTGAACGAGGAAAAGGACACCGACCAGAAACTCAACAAGCTCGCAATCGGCGACTTGAACAAGAAAGCCATCGCCGCCGGCAGCCGCAAGGCCGCGTGACCTTTTTTCTCCGGGTTTTCCCCAACCGGTGAATTCCTTGAAAGCGCCGCGACGGACCGGTACTCTGCTTGCGGAAACCGGTCCTCTCGCGGTGTTTTTTCATGCGCGGCCTTTCGTTCGCCTTTGCCTTGTTTTTCGCCGCGTCCGTGAGTTTGGCGCCAGCCTTCGTTCCGCCCGCAGCCGCCGCGGAAGGCGGTCCCGGCGGCCCGCCCCCCTCGGTGCGCATCAAGCCGCTGATGGTCCCGGTGGTCAGCCCGCAGGGCCGCATCGAGAAATACACCCAGATCGAGGTCAACCTGGAGGTGGGCGACGCCCTGCGGCTGGGCGAGGTGCAGGTCGGCATCCCGCGCCTGCACGACGCGATCCTGACCGCCGTCTACAAGGGCATCGACGAGGGCTGGGTCGTGCGCGGCAACATCGCCAACATCCCGGCGCTGCGCCGCAAGATCAACGACGCCGCCATCGCGCTGTTCGGCAAGGACGTCATCACCCGGATCCTCATCACGCCCATCGCGCGCCAGTCGTCCTTCCAGTAAAGTCGCGGCCGAACCCGCTTCTCGCTGCCGAGGAAAGGCAAGGCCATGGCCGTGATCTACGTGGCGCGCAGCGCCGCCCTGACGAAATGGGCGTCCGACGTCGGACAGGGCAAGCACACCTACAAACTGGGCGTGCTGGACGACGACGCGGCCGTGAAGGCCGCCGTCGAGGACGGCTGGGGCGGTGAGACCGACTGGAAGCTGCTGCATTCCCAGGAGGTCGCCGATCTGTCCGAGGAGGATGCCCTGGCCAAGCTCGGCCGGCGCGAGAAGACCATCGACCCGCTCTATTATCCGCGCCTGAAGGGCGCCGTCGGCATCTTCCGCATCGGCCTGACCAACGTGCAGAACAGCCTGCTGGTCGCCAAGGCGATGACCGCCGACGAACCGCTGGTCGAGGTCAAGGTCAAGCCCAAGGACATCGCCGAGTACATGATCCGCAACGCGGTGGCGTGATGCCCGGTCCGGCACCCGACCCCACCCCGGCCTCCACGGCCCCCCTGTTCACCATCGGTTACGAGCGCGCCTCGCTCGATTCGGTGATCGCGGCCCTGAAGGCGCAGAACGTGGCGACCGTGCTGGACGTTCGCGAGCTTCCGCTGTCGCGCCGCGCCGGCTTTTCCAAGAGCCCGCTGTCGGCCGGGCTGGCCGAGGCCGGAATCGGCTACGTCCATTTGAAGGGGCTGGGCACGCCCAAGGAAGGCCGCGTCGCCGCCCGGCTCGGCCGGATGGACCGCTTCTGGGAGATCGTGGACGAAAAAATGGCGACACCCGAGGCCGAGCACGACCTGGTCCGCGCCGCCGCCCTCGCCGCCCCGGCCCCCGCCTGCCTGCTCTGCTTCGAGGCCGAGCCGCATGTCTGCCACCGCCTGCGCGTGGCCGAGGCCCTGAGTGGGCGCTTCGGCTTCACCGTGCGGCATCTGCGCGCGCTTCCGCCCGGCGCCGCGTCCTTCTGATTTTTTCCATCCCGAACGAGCCTGTCCCATGCCGATCCGCACCGTCCGTTTCGATGAGCTGACCACCCGCGAGTTGTATGATCTGCTCTGGATGCGGCAGAGCGTGCTGGTGGTCGAGCAGGCGTCGCCCTACCCCGACCTCGACGGCCGCGATCCGGACGCGCTGCACCTGATCGCCACGCGCTCCGGCGATCCGGCGCCGGTCGGCTGCGCCCGCTGTTTTGGCCCCGGCGCGGATGGAACGACCGCGTTCGGCCGGCTGGTGGTGCATCCCTCCGAACGCAAGACCGGGCTCGGCCGCGAACTGGTCGCCGCGTCGCTGGCCCATCTGGCCGAGCGCTGGCCCGGCCACGACGTGGTCATCGGCGCGCAGCTCTACCTGGAGCGCTTTTACGGAAGCTTCGGCTTCCGCCGGACCAGCGAGGTCTACGACGACGGCGGCATCCCGCACATCGAGATGCGGCTGAACCGCTGAGGCCCGGCCGCCCCTCGCCTCAACCAGCCAGCGCCCGCTTCACGATCACGTCCAGCTTGCCCAGCATCGCCGGGTCGCGCCGGTCTGGCGCCGTCATGATCGCGTTGTCGAGCGCGGTGTGGCAGCCCTGGACGCAGGTCCCATCGCGCACGCCGATCTTGGGCGCCAGCCGCGACACCAGCGAGCGCGCCTTGCCGGCGTTGGCGACCACCACCTTGATGACCGCGTCCACCGTCACATGGGCGTGGTCGGTGTGCCAGCAGTCGTAATCGGTCACCATGGCGACGGTCGCGTAGCAGATCTCCGCCTCGCGGGCGAGCTTGGCCTCGGGCATGTTGGTCATGCCGATCACGTCGCAGCCCCAGCTGCGGTACAATTCGGACTCGGCGATGGTGGAAAATTGCGGCCCCTCCATCACCATGTAGGTGCCGCGCCGCTGGTGGGGGACGTGAAGCTCCCGCAGCGCCTCCTCGATCAAATCGCCCAGCCGGTTGCACACGGGATGGCCGAGCGCCACATGCGCCACCAGCCCGGTCCCGAAGAAGCTCTTCTCGCGGGCGAAGGTGCGGTCGATGAACTGGTCGATCACCACGAAGGTGCCGGGCGGCAGATGCTCCTTGAGGGAGCCGACCGCCGACACCGACAGAATCTCGGTGACGCCCAACTGCTTGAGCGCGTGGATGTTGGCGCGGAAGTTCAGCTCCGAGGGCGGGATGCGGTGGCCCCGGCCGTGGCGCGGCAGGAAGACCAGTGTCTGGCCGTCGAGGTCGCCGGTCAGCAGCTCGTCGGACGGGTCGCCGAAAGGCGTTTCCACCTTGACCCAGCGCTTGTTCTCCAGCCCGTCGATGTCGTAGACGCCGCTGCCCCCGATCACCCCCAGCACCGCCGCCGTTCCGCTGCCCGTCATGCCCGCCACGCCTCCGTTGAAAGCCCCGTTGAAAACCGGCCGCAGTATTCCGGCAAGGCCCCGGCAAAGGCAACAGGCCTCACCGGCGGCGCAGCAGCGCGGCCAACGCCACCCCGGCCAGCAAGCCGCCGACATGGGCGCCCCAGCCGACCTCGGCCAGCGGCGAATCGGCGGCGGGCGGCAACGCCACCATAGCGATGTTGAGCGCGGCGAACAGCGCCGCCGCCGTCAGCAGCGGCAGGCGCAACCAGCGGAACAGCGGCCAGCGCGCGGGCGGACGCAGCCACAGCGCCGCCCCCATCAGCGCGCAGATCGCCCCGCTCGCCCCGATCAGCGGCGCCATGCGGTCGACGGCCAGCGCCCCCTCGGTCAGCGCCCCCGCGACGGTTCCGGCGACGAACAGCAGCGCATAACGTCCGTGGCCGAGCATCCGCTCCATCGCGTCGCCCAGCGGCCAGAGAACCGCCATGTTGGTGACCAGATGCACCACGTCGCCGTGGATCAGCACATGCCCGAACAACCCCCGCCACAGGGCGGCGGTCGGCAGCGGCCCGGCCAGATCGACGGTCCCGAAGAAATAGGCCGGCACGAAGGCGAAGGATTCCGGCGGCAGTTGCAGGACGAAGGCGAAGACGCAGGCCAACACCACCGCGCGATTCACATAGGCCGGAGCGCCGGACGCCGCCGTCCGTTTCCCGCCCTCACCCAGCGCGAGCGCCATGCCCCGCCCTCCCGCGTCGATCCGTCTCACCCCAATGTGGGGGATCCCGGCGCGGAAATCAGCCTTCGGGACGATCCCGATGCGGCTCCCTATGCCGCTCGTACGGATTGGAGCGTCGGGCAACGGCTGGCACACTGGTCCTACCAATCGGCGAAACACCGGCCCGACACGCAACGAGGGGCCGCAACCGGACTGGGGGAGAAACGATCATGACCGAACAGACGAACGGCGCCGACGCCGCAACGACCGCCGTGACGACGGTGGAGCGCCAGGGCCGCGTAATGGTGCTGACCATGACCGACCCCGCGACCCGCAACGCGCTGAGCGTGCCGATGATGGCGCGCGCCCGCGACGCGTTGGACGAGGCGGCGCACGACCACGGAATCGGCGCCATCGTGCTGACCGGGGCCGGCGGGGCCTTCAGCTCGGGCGGGCACCTGACCAACCTGTACCACCACGGCAGCAAGTCGCGCTCGGAGAACCGCGACGGCATCGAGCGCTTCCACGGCTGGGTGCGGGCGATGCGCGAATGCCCCAAACCGATCGTCGCCGCCGTCGAGGGTCCGGCGGCCGGGGCGGGATTCTCGCTGGCGCTGGCCTGCGACCTGATCGTCGCGGCGGAGGACGCCCGTTTCCTGACCGCCTACGTGAAGGTCGGCCTGACCTCCGACGGTGGCGCCTCGGCCTCGCTGGCCCGCGCGCTGCCGCCGCAGCTCTACGCCGAGCTGATGCTGACCGGCGGGCCGGTCGAGGCCGCGCGCCTGCACGCGGCCGGCGTGGTCAACCGCGTCACCGCCCCCGGCCGCGCGCTGGCCGAGGCCGTCGCCTGGGCCGAGACCATTGCCGAGGGGCCGGCCGGTGCGATGGGGCGTGCGAAGAAGCTGATGGAACTGGCCTATGGCAGCTTCGCCACCCAACTCGCCCGCGAAAGCGACCTGTTCGTCGAGGCACTGCACCACGGCGAGGCCAAGGAGGGCATCACCGCCTTCTTCGACAAGCGCCCGCCGGTGTTCCACAAACGGTAACCGCGGCCAAGCGGTGGAGCCAGGACAGGGACTGGCTCCGCCCGCTTTCAGGCGACGCCGTTCATCCTGAACCACTCCTGCATGCGGCGCCAGCCGTCCTGCGCGGCGGAGGGGTTGTAGGAGGGGCGGTAGTCGGCGTTGAAGCCATGCTCGACGTCGTTGTAGACGACGATCTCGGACTTCGAGCCCCGGATCTCCCGGCGCATCGCGTCGATGTCGCTTGCGGGGATGAAACCGTCCTTGGCGGCGTAGAGCCCGAGCACCGGGGGCTTGACCCGCTTGGCGACGGAAATCGCCGACGTCCCCTTGGGGTTCCAGGGCGGCGTGTTGAGCAGCCCGTACCACGATACGCCGGCCTTCACTGCCGGGTTGTGCGCCGCGTACAGCCACACAATGCGCCCGCCCCAGCAGAAGCCATTGATGCCGAGCCGCGACACGTCCGCCTTGCCGGTGCCGCGCGCGTAGGCGACGGCGGCGTCGAGGTCGCCGTTGACCTGCTCGTCGGAGACCTTCGACACCACTTGGGCGAAGATCTCGTTGACGCTCTGCAGCTTCGACACATCGCCCTGGCGCGCGTAAAGCTCCGGCGCGATGGCGTAATAGCCGAGCTTGGCGATGCGGCGGCAGACATCCTTGATGTGTTCGTGGACGCCGAAGATCTCCTGCACCACGAGGATCGTCGGGAACGGCCCGCCGGCCGCCGGGTAAGCCCGGTAGGCCGGGATCGTGCCGCCCGGCACCGGCATCTGCACCTCGCCGGCCACCAGCCCCTCGTCGCTGGTGTGGATGGCCTGCGCCATCACCGGGCTGGCGGCGACGGCGAAGCCGACGGCCAGACTGGTCACCAGAAAATTCCGGCGGTTGAGGTCGGAGGCTTCCTCTTCGGTGCCGGCGATCATCGCCGGGCGTGCGTCGAATTCGATGCGGTCCATTCGCGTTCCCTGTCCCTGGTGGCTCATGTGCGGTGGGCACGGTCCATACGTGACGATGCACCCAACGGATTGCGACCAAATCGTACTATCTTTTTTGCCGGCTCTGCCGGCAAAGTCGGCCGTTTTCTGCGTGGAAAGGGTGTCGTCCTCTTCCTGCGATTGTGTGTTGAAAGCGGCGCGATATGGGTTGTAAAACCATGCGCCATGACACAACCGCGCCGCACCCTCTCCGACGCCGAACGGCTCGACTGGCTTCGTCTGATCCGGACGGAGAATGTCGGACCGATCACCTTCCATCGCCTGCTCGAGCAGTACGGCAGCGCCAAGGCCGCGCTCGACCGGCTGCCGGACCTCGCCAAGCGCGGCGGACGGGTCAAGCCGCTCCGCGTCGCCTCCAAGGCCGAGGCGGAGCGCGAATCCGACGCCAACCGCAAGCTCGGCGCCCGGCTGCTGTGCGCCTGTGAACCCGACTACCCCGAAGCGCTGGCCGCCGTGGACGACGCGCCGCCGGTCGTTTCGGTGCTGGGCCACGCGCATCTGCTGCGAAAGCGCACCGTCGCCCTGGTGGGGGCGCGGAACGCCTCGTTGAACGGCAAGAAATTCGCCGAATCGCTGGCCCGCGACCTGAGCGCCGCCGGGCTGCTGGTCGCCTCGGGCCTCGCGCGCGGCATCGACACCGCCGCCCACACCGGCGCGCTCGCCACCGGCACCGCCGCCGTGGTGGCCGGCGGCATCGACGTGGTCTACCCGCCGGAGAACGAGCGGCTCTACCGCGACATCGTGGCGCAGGGCGTGGTCGTGGCGGAAAGCCCGGTCGGGACCCAGCCGCAGGCCCGCCATTTCCCGCGCCGCAACCGGCTGATCTCCGGCCTGTCGCTGGGCATCGTCGTGGTGGAGGCGGCGCTGCGCTCGGGCTCGCTGATCACCGCCCGCATGGCGCTGGAGCAGGGGCGCGAGGTGATGGCGGTGCCGGGCTCGCCGCTCGACCCGCGCTGCCAGGGGACCAACAACCTGATCCGCCAGGGGGCCGCCCTGATCGAGAGCGCCGAGGACGTGCTGCGCGCGCTGGAGACCCTGCGCCCGCCCAGCTTGGCGGAGCGGCAGCGCGACCTGTTCTCGGCACCCAAGCCCGTCGAGCCCGACGAATCCGAGCTTGCCCGTGCGCGCGCCGTGGTCCTGGAAAACCTCGGCCCCTCCCCCGTCACCATTGACGAACTCGTTCGCGGGTGCCAATTGTCCGCTCCGGTGGTGCTGACCGTGGTTCTGGAACTTGAGCTTGCCGGCCGAGTCCAGCGTCAGCCCGGTCATCAGGTGTCTCTCGCCTGATCGGCACCCGCCGGGTTCTGGGTAGGCACACGCGAAGGGCAATCTCTTGCCGGGCAGCAACGTCGTCATCGTCGAATCGCCGGCCAAGGCCAAGACGATCAACAAATATCTGGGCGACGACTACACCGTCATCGCCAGCTTCGGCCATGTCCGCGACCTTCCGGCGCGCGACGGGTCGGTGCGCCCCGACGAGGATTTCGCGATGGAGTGGGAGCTGGGCGACCGCTCCAAGCGCCACATCGACGAGATCGCCAAGGCGGTGAAGACGGCCGACCGCATCTACCTCGCCACCGATCCGGATCGCGAGGGGGAGGCCATCGCCTGGCACCTGTCCGAACTCCTTCGCGAAAAGCATCTCTCCGACAACCGCGACGTCCAGCGCGTCACCTTCAACGAAATCACCAAATCCGCCGTCCAGACCGCCATGGCCAACCCGCGCGCCGTGTCGCAGGAGCTGGTCGACGCCTATCTGGCGCGCCGCGCGCTGGATTATCTGGTGGGCTTCACCCTGTCGCCGGTGCTGTGGCGCAAGCTGCCGGGCTCCAAGTCCGCCGGCCGCGTGCAGTCGGTGGCGCTGCGCCTGATCTGCGAGCGCGAATCGGAGATCGAGGTCTTCAAGCCGCAGGAATACTGGTCGATCGGCGTCGGCTTCACCACGCCGGGCGGGGTTCCCTTCACGGCGTCGCTGACCCAGCTCGACGGCAAGAAGCTCGACAAGTTCGGGCTGCCCAACCGCGACGCGGCCGAGGCCGCCGTGGCGCGCATCCGGCCGCAGAGCTTCGCCGTGTCGTCGGTGGAGCGCAAGCAGAGCCGCCGCAACCCGTCGCCGCCCTTCACCACCTCGACCCTCCAGCAGGAGGCCTCACGCAAGCTGGGCTTCGGCGCCACCCGCACCATGCGCACCGCGCAGCGGCTCTACGAGGGCGTCGACATCGGCGGCGAGACGGTCGGCCTCATCACCTACATGCGAACCGACGGCGTCAGCCTCTCCCAGGAGGCCATCGAGTCGGCGCGCAGCCTGATCGGCTCGCATTACGGCGAGCGCTACGTGCCGGGCCAGCCGCGCGTTTACAAGACCGCCGCCAAGAACGCGCAGGAGGCCCACGAGGCCATCCGGCCGACCGACCTGCACCGCCGCCCGGAAAGCGTCGCCTCGGCCCTGGAGCCGGACGAACTGCGCCTCTACGAGCTGGTGTGGAAGCGCACGCTGGCCAGCCAGATGGAAAGCGCGGTGCTCGATCAGGTCGCGGTGGACATCGCCAGCCCGTCCAAGGACGTGGTGCTGCGCGCCACCGGCTCGGTCGTGGTGTTCGACGGCTTCCTCAAGGTCTACCAGGAGGGCCGCGACGACGCCGCCGAGGACGACCAGCAGGACCGCCGCCTGCCCGCCATGGACGAGGGCGACGCGCTGGCCCAGGGCGAGATCAGCCCCGAGCAGCACTTCACCCAGCCGCCGCCGCGCTACTCCGAAGCCAGCCTCGTCAAGCGGCTGGAGGAATTGGGCATCGGGCGCCCGTCGACCTACGCCTCGATCCTCCAGGTGTTGCAGGACCGCAATTACGTGCGGATCGACAAGCGGCGCTTCTTCCCGGAGGACCGCGGCCGTCTGGTCACCGCCTTCCTTGAGAACTTCTTCCACCGCTACGTCGAGTACAACTTCACCGCCGAGCTGGAGAACCAGCTCGACGAGATCTCCGACGGCAAGATCGAGTGGAAGACGGTGCTGCGCGACTTCTGGACCGCCTTCGACGTCGCGGTGAACGGCACCAAGGACCTGACGATCACCCAGGTGCTGACCACGCTGGACCAGGAGTTGGGCTCGCACTTCTTCCCGGCCCCGGTGGAGGGCGGGCACGACCCGCGCGTCTGCCCGGTCTGCCGCGAGGGCCGGCTGGGGCTGAAGCTGGGCAAGATGGGCGCCTTCATCGGCTGCTCGCGCTACCCGGAGTGCCGCTACACCCGCCCGCTGTCGGTCGCCAACGACGAGAACGGCGAGATCCAGGAAGGCCCGCGCGAGCTGGGCAACGACCCTGAAACCGGCCTGCCGGTGACCGTGCGGCGCGGCCCCTACGGCGCCTACATCCAGCTCGGCCCGGCCCCGGTCGCGGCCGACGCCGCTCCACCTCCCCCGCCGGTCGCGGAGGAGAAGCCCGCCGATGGGAAAAAGGCCAAGGCCAAGAAGAAGCCCAAGGACGACACGCCAAAGCCCAAGCGGGTGTCGCTGCCCAAGGGCATGGCGGCGGCCGACGTCGATCTCGACACCGCGTTGAAGCTGCTAGCGCTGCCCCGCGCCATCGGCAACCACCCGGAGACCAACGAGGAGATCAGCGCCGGCATCGGCCGCTTCGGCCCCTACCTGAAGCACGGCAGCGTCTACAAGTCGCTGACGCCGGACGACGACATCCTGAGCATCGGCATCAACCGCGCGGTCGATCTGCTGGCGGGCGCCGCCAAGAAGGCGTCCGCCCCGGCCAAGGCGCTGGGCGACCACCCCAAGACCGGCAAGCCGATCACCATGGGCTCGGGCCGCTTCGGACCATATGTGAAGCACGGCAGCGTCTACGCCTCGATCCCCAAGGCGACGGAGCCGGACAGCGTGACGCTGGAACAGGCGCTGGAGCTGATCGAAGCCAAGGTCGCCAAGGACGCCGCCAAGAAGGGCAAGGCCCCGAAGGAAGCGGCCGAGCCGGCTGCCGAGGGCGAGGCTCCGGTGAAGGAAAAGAAGGCGCCGGCCAAGAAGGCCGCCAAGGCGAAGGCACCGGTCGAGGCCAAGCCGGAAAAGGCTCCGGCGGCGAAGAAGGCCGCGACCAAGGCGAAGGCCCCGGCCGACGCCAAGGCCGAGAAGGTGCCGGCCAAGAAGGCGTCGTAAGGCGCCGGCAGCGGTGCCCCCTCCCTAACCCTCCCCCGCTGCGCGGGAGAGGGGACTGCCGCCGTCTTCCCACAAGGTCCCCTCTCCCGCTGCAAGCGGGGGAGGGCTAGGGAGGGGGCAAACGCAAGCCCGGCAACCACCTCCCGGAACGCCCCGCCCGTGACCGAGTCCCGCTTTCCGACCAAGGACGCCGTCCTCGCCTTCATCCGCTCCAGCACGGTGCCGGTCGGCAAGCGGGAGATCGCCCGAGCCTTCAAGCTGTCCGGCTCCGCCCACCGCGAGGCGCTGAAGGAGCTGCTGCGCGACCTGGAGGCGGACGGCAACGTCGAGCGCGGCCGCAACAAGCGGATGGCCCCGCCGCAGTCGCTGCCGGAGGTCGCCGTGCTGGAGGTCTCCGCCGTCGACCCGGACGGCGAACTCCAGGCCCGCCCGCTGACCTGGACCGGCGAGGGGACGCCGCCCCGCATCTTCCTGCTGCCCGAACGCGGCAAGGGCGCCCCTGCCCCGGCGGTCGGCGACAAGCTGCTCGCCAAGCTGTCGCGCATCAACGACCGGCTCTACGAGGGCCGGATCATCCGCCGGATCGAGGGCGCGGAGGGCCGCGTTCTCGGCGTCTACCACCCGGCTGCGGACGGCGGGCGCCTGATCCCGACCGACCGCCGCAACAAGACCGAGTTCGTCGTCCTGCCGCCCAACCGGGGCGACGCCGAGGCCGGCGATCTGGTGATGGCCGACATCCTGCCGGCCGGGCGGCTCGGCCTGCCCCAGGTCCGCGTCACCGAGTGTTTCGGCTCCACCGCCGAGCCGCGCGCCATCAGCCTGATCGCCATCCACGGCGCCGGCCTGCCGACCGTCTTCCCGCACGCCGCCCTGCGCGAGGCCGAACTGGCCGCCGTGCCGCCGCTGTCCACCCGCGAGGACCTCCGCGCGATCCCGCTGGTCACCATCGACGGGTCCGACGCGCGCGATTTCGATGACGCGGTGTGGGCAGAGACCGATCCCGACCCGTCGAACCCCGGCGGCTGGCACCTGCTGGTCGCCATCGCCGACGTGTCCTATTACGTGCGCCCCGGCTCGGCGCTGGATCGCGCGGCCTACGAGCGCGGCAACTCGGTCTATTTCCCCGACCGCGTCGTGCCGATGCTGCCGGAGGCGCTGTCGAACGGCCTGTGTTCCCTGCGTCCGGGCGAGGACCGCGCCTGCCTGGCCTTCCATCTGTGGATCGACCGCGACGGTGCGCTGGTCCGCCACCGGCTGGTGCGCGGGCTGATGCGCTCCGCCGCCCGGCTGACCTACGAGCAGGTCCAGGCCTGCCGCGACGGCACCCCCGACGACGACACCGGCCCGCTCGCCGAGCCGGTGATCGCCCCGCTCTACGGCGCCTTCGCCCGGCTGTGGGCGGCGCGCGGCCGACGCGGCACGCTGGAGCTCGACCTGCCCGAACGCCGCGTGCGGGTGGACGAGCGCGGCCGGGTCGGCGAGATCGCGACGCGCGAGCGCCTCGACAGCCACCGGCTGGTCGAGGAGTTCATGATCGCCGCCAACGTCGCGGCGGCCGAGACGCTGGAAGCCCGGACCATGCCCGGCCTGTTCCGCGTCCATGACCAGCCCTCGATGGACAAGATGGAGGCCCTGCGCGGCTTTCTGGCCGGCATCGGCCAGACCCTGCCCAAGCGGCAGGAGCTGACCCCGGACCATTTCACCCGCATCCTGCGCAAGGCGGCGGGCACCCCGGAAGCCCCGCTGGTCAGCGAGGTCATCCTGCGCGCCCAGGCCCAGGCGGCCTACAGCCCCGAAAACATCGGGCATTTCGGGCTGGCGCTGCGCCGCTACGCGCATTTCACCTCGCCGATCCGCCGTTACGCCGACCTGATCGTCCACCGCGCCCTGATCCGCACGCTGAACCTCGGCGTCGGCGGGCTGGACGACGGGGCGATGGAGCGGCTGGCCGAGATCGGCGACCACATCTCCGCCACCGAGCGGCGGGCGGCGGCGGCGGAGCGCGACGCGCTCGACCGTTTCACCGCCTCCTTCCTGTCGGACCGGATCGGCGCGCGATTCGCCGGGCGGGTGTCCGGGGTGACACGCTTCGGGCTGTTCGTGCGACTCGACGAGAACGGGGCCGACGGGCTGATCCCGGCCAGCACGCTGCCCGACGACCGCTACGAGCACGACGAGGCGAAACACGCCCTGGTGGGCCAGCGCCACGGCCGCACCTACCGGCTGAGCGCACCCGTCTCCGTCATCCTGGTGGAGGCCGATCCGCTGACCGGAAGCACCCTGTTCCGGCTGGACGATCCGCAGGGCTGAACGGGACGCGGGAGCGGAAGCGTGGCCGGAAGGACACAGCCGTTCCATCAAGCAAAAGCCTGACAATTCGGGGTTCCCCGCATTCAAGCGTGACCTTCGCGCCACAGAATTCGGTGAATCGCGACTTTGTATAGAGCCCCTCAAATTTGTCCCGCTCCGGCCCTGAACGATGGTGCTATCTCTCACCCATCCGGGATCGGGAACATCCCCATCCGGTCCGGCGAGGCTCCTCGGGGTTCAGGGAAGGGAGGCCGCGGTTCGTCCCATGGCCATTCGCGATCGCAACGCCCAGTCGCGCGTTTCGCCGTTTCAGGCTCTCTCCCGGCGCCTTCGCGGTTGCGGGCGCTTCGCCGCCCCCGCCACCGCCGCCTTTCTCGCCCTCAACGCCCATGGCAACCCGGTCCAGGCCGTGCCGAGCGCCGATCCGGCGTCGGTCAGCGAGCAAGTCTTCGCCGTAGGCTTCGGCAAGATCGCCGAAGTCTACCTGAAGCCGGTCAGCTTCGACCAGTTGGGTGTCGACGGGCTGAAGGGGCTGACCGTCATCGACCCGACCGTGAAGGTCGAGCGCGCCAACAGCACCGTGCGCCTGTACGTGTCGGGCGGGCTGGCCGCCGAGTACGGCGCCGCCGGGGCGGCCGACGCCGCCGGCTGGGCGACGCTGACCACGCGGGTCATCGACCGCGCCCGCCTGTTCTCGCCGCCGCTGGCGCTGGCCACGCCCGAGCGCATCTATCAGGTCGTGTTCGACGGCGTCACCGCCGACCTCGACGGCTATTCCCGCTACACCGGCGTCCAGCGCGCAACCAACGAACGGGCGCAGCGCGAGGGCTACGGCGGCATCGGCGTCTCGCTCGACATCGCCAACAACCGCGTGACGGTGCGCGACGTGCTGCCGCGCAGCCCGGCCGACCGCGCCAGCGTGCGCGACGGCGACCAGCTCCTCGCCATCGACGGCGAGTTGACGACCCGGCTGAACGAAGCCGACATGCGCGACCGGCTGCGCGGCCCGACCGGCACCATCGTGATGGTGACGCTGGCCCGCGACGGCGGCACGCCGCGCCGGGTGCCGCTGCGCCGCGAGCGGGTGGTGCCGAACACGGTCAGTTCCTCGGTCGTCGATCAGGTCGGCGTGATCAAGCTGGAGCGCTTCAACGCGACCACCGCGTCGAACCTCCGCGACGCGGTCGCCGGCATCCGCCAGAACGTCGGGCGGAACCTGCACGGCCTCGTGCTCGACCTGCGCGGCAACCCCGGCGGGCTGCTCGACCAGGCGGTGTCGGTCGCCGACCTGTTCATCAAGCGCGGCCGTATCATCGCCACCGAGGGCCGCCACCCCGACAGCCGCCAGCGTTTCGAGGCGGCGCCCGACGACATCGCCGACGGCCTGCCGCTGGTCGTGCTGGTCGACGGACGCTCCGCCTCCTCGGCCGAGGTGGTGGCGGCGGCGCTCCAGGATTCGGGCCGCGCGGTGGTGGTCGGCGCCTCGTCCTACGGCAAGGGCAGCGTCCAGACGGTGACCCGCCTGCCCAACGACGGCGAGCTGTTCCTGACCTGGAGCCGCATCTACACCCCGGCCGGCTACACCCTGCACCGCCAGGGCGTCCAACCGATGGTCTGCACCAGCCGCGCCGGGCAGACCGACCCCGACGCCCTGCTGGGCGACCTGCGCGACGGGCGCCTGCGCCCGACCCAGATCGCCAGTTGGCGCGCCAAGGCCGCCGACGACGAGCAGGCTCTGGCGTCCCTGCGCGAGTCCTGCCCGTGGAAGGAACACGAGCCGGAACTGGACCTGAAAGTCGCGACGCGGCTGCTGGCCGAACCGGGGCTTTACCAGCGCGCGGTGGCTCTTGCCGTCGTCAACACCGTGGCGGAACGTTAGACTCGGGAACTTGGAAGCGCGGCGGATCTGTTCTTGATTGTTGCGGTCCTTAATTCTTGACATCGCGGCGTCAGACGGTATCTTCCGCCGCTAACACGCCGCCCCCGCCGGGATGGCGGGCACGGATTTTTTGTCGGGATCGAGATCATGGCCAAGCAGAACACCGTCCTCATCAAGCTGCTGAGCACGGCTGACACCGGTTTCTTCTACGTGAAGAAGAAGAACCCGAAGAAGACCACCGAGAAGCTGTCGTTCCGCAAGTACGACCCGGTGGCTCGCAAGCATGTCGAGTTCAAGGAAGCCAAGATCAAGTAAGGCTCCCGACCGACCGCTTTACGAAAGGCCGCCCTTTGGGCGGCCTTTTCGTTTTTGGCGCTGTCTACTTGGTACGGGTTTCCGTAGCGCCTCAGCCGATCTCGGCCAGCAACCATGCCTTGAACTGGCGGATGCGCCGCGCCCGCTCCGCGCCCGGCGCGTGGGCGATGTAGTAGCTGCCGCGCTGGCGCAGAGTCTCGGCGAAGGGCTGGACCAGCCGGCCCGAGGCCAGATCGTCCTGCACCAGGAAGATCGGCAGCAGCGCCACCCCCATCCCGGCCGACGCCGCCTCGATGATCATGAAGAAATGCTCGAAGCCCAACGACAGCGCCGATTCGGGCAGGGTCAGGCCGAAGGCGCCGAGATAGCCGCGCCAGGAATCCGGCCGCGTCGTGTGCTGCAGCAGGCGATGGCGCGGCAGGTCGGCGGGGTGGCGCAGCGGCGGCCCCTGCTCCAGCAGCCCCGGCGCGCAGAAGACGCCGATGGTCTCGGCCATCAGCGGCGTGGTGACCGAGCCCGGCCAGCCCGCCACCCCGAAGCGGATGGCGACGTCCAGCGGCTCCTTGCTGAAATCGACGTTGTGCTCGCTGACGCTGACGTCGACCAGGATGTCCGGGTTCTCAGCCTGGAACCCCTTCAGGCGCGGCACCAGCCAGCGTTGCGCCAGCGTCGGCAGGGCACTGACCCGCAGCACGCCGCCGTCCTGCTGGCGCGCCGCCCGCGCCGCCGAGGCGATGCGGTCGAGCGCCTGCGACGCCTCGGCGTAAAAGGCCTCGCCGGTCGGGGTCAGTTCGATCCCGCGCCCGACCCGGCGGAACAGCTCGACGCCCAGATCGGCGTGCAGGGTCTGCATCATGCGGCTGACCGCGCCCTGCGTCACCGACAGGTCGGCCGCCGCCTTGGTGAAGCTGAGATGGCGGGCGACTGCGACGAAGCTGCGGACGGCGTTGAGCGACGGCAGGGAGCGGTCTGGCATGGGGCTGGGCCGATCTATGAGTTCAACTCATAGACAGCCGTCCAAGAACTCGTTTGTCAAGCCTACGCCGATGCGGTCTGCTGGGCCCCGCAACAGCCACCCGCCAGCCGGAAAGAGACCCCGCATGAGCACTCTGACGCCCTTCCACATCGCCTTTCCGGTCGACGACCTCGCCGTCGCCCGCCATTTCTACGGCAGCGTGCTGGGCTGCCCGGAGGGGCGCAGCAGCGACCAGTGGATCGACTTCGACCTGTTCGGCCACCAGATCGTCGCCCATCTGAAGCCGCGCGACGACAGCGCGCCGGGCGCCCACCACAACCCGGTGGACGGCCACGACGTGCCGGTGCCGCATTTCGGCGTCGTCCTGCAACCGGCCGACTGGGATGCCCTGGCCGAGCGTCTGAAGGCGGCGGGCGTCAAGTTCGTGATCGAGCCCTACACCCGCTTCAAGGGTCAGGTCGGCGAGCAATCGACGATGTTCTTCCTCGACCCCGCCGGCAACGCGCTGGAGTTCAAGGCCTTCGCCGACCTGTCGCAGCTGTTCGCGAAGTGAGGAAAGTCCTCTCCCGTCCCGGGAGAGGGAGGGGACCCACGAAGTGGGGAGGGTGAGGGGCGAGCGGGCGTGGTACATAATCCATGTTCCAATAGCCCCTCACCCTTCCCACGGCATGCGCCTTGAGCCCCGAGGTCGTTCGCAAGTCTCACGACCGCATTCCACCTAATGATCGCCTTCGGCGCTCATCCGGCCTGCGGCCTTCGGCTCCATGCCCTCTCCCGGGGCGGGAGAGGGAGTTTATCCCGCCACCCCCGCCATCATCAGGCCGAGGCGCTGCTCGTCGGCCTCGTCGGGGGCGGCCTCGCCGACCAGATGGCCGTCGAACATCACGAGGATGCGGTCGGACAGGGCGCGGATCTCGTCCAGTTCGACCGAGACCAGCAGGATCGCCTTGCCCTGGTCGCGCAGGGCCACCAGACGACGATGGATGAACTCGATGGCGCCGATGTCGACGCCGCGCGTCGGCTGGCCGACCAGCAGCAGGTCGGGGTTGCGCTCGATCTCGCGGGCCAGCACGATCTTCTGCTGGTTGCCGCCGGAGAAGTTCGCGGCGTTCAGCCGCCCGTCGCGCGGCCGGGTGTCGTAAGCCTCCATCTGCTTGGCGCATCGCTCGGCGACGGCGGCGCGGTCGAGCAGCAGGCGCCCGTTCCAGGCCGGGTCGTCCTGAAAGCCCAGGATCGCGCATTCCTCCGCCGAGAAGCCGGTGACCAGCCCGACCCTCTGCCGGTCCTCCGGCACATGCCCGACGCCGAGCTGGCGCAAGGCCCGCGCGTTGAAGCGGTCGGGATGCCCGACCAGTTCCTCCCCGCGCAGGCGCACCGAGCCACCGGCCACGGCGCGCATACCGGCCAGCGCCTCCAGCAGTTCGGACTGGCCGTTGCCCGATACCCCGGCGATACCGACGATCTCGCCCGCCCGCACCGAAAAGCCGACGCCCTTGACCCTCTCGACCCCGGACGGATCGCGGACGCGCAGACCCTCCACCCGCAGAACCTCGGGGCCCGGACTCGCCGGGGTCTTGTCCACCCGCAGCAGCACCTTGCGGCCGACCATCAGCTCGGCAAGCTGCTCGCGGCTGGTGTCGCGGGTGGCGACCTCGGCGACCACCTGACCGCGCCGCATGACCGTCACATGGTCGGTCAACTCCATGATCTCGCGCAGCTTGTGGGTGATGATGATGACCGTCTTGCCCTGCGCCCGCAGCGCGCGGAGAATGCGGAACAGGTGGTCGGCCTCCTGCGGGGTCAGCACCCCGGTCGGCTCGTCGAGGATCAGGATGTCGGCGCCTCGGTAGAGCGCCTTCAGGATCTCGACCCGCTGCTGGGCTCCGACCGGCAGGTCGCCGACCGGGCCGTCGAGATCGACCTCCAGCCCGTAGTCGCGCGCCAGCCGGGTCAGTTCCGCGCGGGCCTTCGCCAGCCCGGCGGACAGGGTGACGCCGCCCTCCGCCCCGAGCAGCACGTTCTCCAGCACGCTGAACGGATCGACCAGCATGAAGTGCTGGTGGACCATGCCGATGCCGGCGGCCAGCGCGTCGCGCGGGCTGCGGATGGCGACCGACCGGCCGTTCACCCGGATGTCGCCGCCGTCGGCGCGCAGATAGCCGTAGACGATGCTCATGATCGTCGACTTGCCGGCGCCGTTCTCGCCGATCACGCCATGGATGGTGCCGGCGGGGACCGTCAGCGACACCGCGCGGTTGGCGTGGTTGGCGCCGAACCACTTGTCGATCGCCACCGTCTCCAAGGCCGGTTCCGGGGCGGGCGGCAACGGTTCGGTGGCACCGATGGGGGCCATGTCGGGCATCGCGGCCGCGCCCTTAAGGCTGGTACGGCTTCACCGTCAGGGTCCCGGCGATAATCTCCGCCTTCGCGGCCTCCAGCTTCCGCTCAACCTCCGGCGCGATGAGCGCGCGGTTGCTGGCGTCGAGCGCGTAGCCGACGCCCTCCTCCTTCAGCCCGACCACCCGGTGTCCGGCCTTCCAGCTTCCGTCCTTGGCGCTCTTCATGCAGTCGTAGACGACCACGTCCACGCGCTTGACCATCGAGGTCAGGACCTTGCCCGGATGGACGTGGTTCTGGTTGCTGTCGACGCCGATGCCGAGCTTGCCGGAATCCGCCGCCGCCTGGAGCACCCCCAGGCCCGTCGCCCCCGCCGCCGCGAAGACGACGTCAGCGCCGCGCCCGAACTGGCTCTTGGCCAGTTCCGCGCCGCGCGTCGGGTCGTTCCAGGCGGCGGGCGTGGTGCCGGTCATGTTGGCGAACACCTCGTTGGAGGCCGCGACGTGCTTCACCCCCTGCTCGTAGCCGGTCAGGAAGTTGCGGATCAGCGGGATGTCCATGCCGCCGACGAAGCCGACCTTGCCGGTCTTCGACACCAGCGCCGCCGCCATGCCGACCAGGAAGGAGCCTTCATGCTCCTTGAAGGTCACCGACTGGACGTTGGGCGCGTCGAGCTTGTCGTCGATCAGGCAGAATTTGGTGTTGGGCGAGTCCTTGGCGACCTTCTCCACCGCCGCCGTCTGCGAGAAGCCGACCGCGACGATCACCGAGGCCCCGCGCCGCACCAGCGTCCGCATCGCCTGCTCGCGCTGGCCCTCGTTGGTGATCTCGAACTCGCGGTAGGCGGTGCCGGTCTCCTTCTTGAAGCGCTCGGCGCCGTTGTAGGCGGCCTCGTTGAAGGACTTGTCGAACTTGCCGCCCTGGTCGAACACGACGGCCGGCGCGAACTCCTGCGCCTGGGCCGGGCGCGCGGCACCGGCCAGCGACAGACCCAGGGCCGAACCCGCCAGCAACGCGGCAAGGAAACGCGTCTTCATGTGCCATCCACTCCCGGTCTCGTTCCGACTTGATCCAAAGGATAGCCGCCCCATCATTTCACACAACAAGGAAACGAGCCCCAGGGTCCGGAGCGAATCGCCGCCCGCCCGGTTGACGGATGGGGCCGGGGCGTTTAAGACCCGGCCGACAATGCGTGCTGCGGCCAATCGGCGCCGCGCCGATTCCAAGGGATGGGGGCGACGCTCGGTGGAAGGCTTGTGGGTGCTGGTTCAGGGGATCGTGCTCGGGTTCGCCATCGCCGCGCCCGTCGGGCCGATCGGCCTGCTGTGCATCCGCCGCACGCTGCGGTACGGGCCGCTGATGGGCTTCTTCACCGGGTTCGGCGCCGCCATCGCCGACACCATCTACGGCGCCATCGCCGCCTTCGGCGTGTCCACGGCGCTCGCCTTCCTGCGCGGGCATGAGACGGCCTTCCAGTTGGTCGGCGGCATCTTCCTGCTGGTCGTCGCCGTCCGCACCTTCCGCCAGCAGCCCGAGGCGGAGGAGCGCGAGGCGGCATCCGCCCCCGACAGCAAGAGCTGGATCGGCGGCTTCATGACCGGCCTGTCGCTGACCCTGACCAACCCGGCGACCATCATGGCCTTCATCGCCATCTTCGCCGGCTTCGGGCTGGGCGGCACGCTGGACCGGGTGGAGGCCTCCACCCTGGTGCTGGGCGTGTTCCTGGGGGCGTCGCTGTGGTGGTTTACCCTGTCCATGGGCGTGGCGGCGGTGCGTCACCGCATTTCCGACCGGGGTTTGGTGATGCTGAACCATTGCACCGGCGTCGCGCTGGCCGGCTTCGGGCTGTGGGCGCTGGGCATGGCGGCGACAAGCGTCGTCGCGACGGCCGGCGGCTGATCCGTTTCAGCAGCCCGGCGACGGGGTCAGCGGCTGAGGCGCGGCGGCGCCGTTGCGCCCCTTGCGCAGCAGGCGCAGATGGCCGACCAGCCGGACCAGATACAGACCGACCAGCAGCACCAGCAGACCGACCGTGAAGTAGCCAACCAAGGTGTGGGCGAAGGGCCAGGAGGACAGGGTGTAGCCGGTCCAGGCGAGCACCAGCGTCCACACCACCGACCCGATCCCGGCGGCGAGGCAATAGTTCAGGATCGGCATCCGGCAGGCTCCGGCCGGGATCGAGATCAGGGTGCGCACCCCCGGCACCGGCTGCGAGAACAGAACGGCGAGGCCGCCGCGTTTCTCGAACCAGTCGGTGCTCCGCCGGACCTTCTTCGGGTGGATGGTCAGCCAGGGTCCGTAGGTCTTCAAAAAGGCCTCCAGCCGGTCGCGGCCCATCAGCCGGCTCGGCAGGAACCAGACGAGCTGCCCGACCAGGGAACCGAGCCCGCCCGCGAGCGCGATGCCGAGCAGGCTGTACTCGCCAGTCGCCGCGCCGATGCCGGCCAGCGGGATCACCGATTCGGCGGGCACCGGCGGCACGACGCGCGCCAGCACCAGAAGCAGGAAGATGCCCACATAATTGAGTTGGTGCATCACCTGCACCAGCCAGTCCGTCAGACCACCGCTCATCGTTCACCGCCCGCCATTGGCAAGAAGGTCGCCATGAGGGTGGAACGTTCCGGATACGGGGCGGTTCCAGGGGGCTGTTCCGATGGGGAACGGACTTCTCAGGCCGCCGGGGCCGTCGTGCCGCCCGCCAACAGCGCCCGCGCCTGCCCATGGGTGGCGATCCCGCGCTGGTCGAGCTGCACCAGCAGCCGCGCCGCCAACTCCGCCTGATGCAACGCCGCCGCGAAAGGGCCGTTCCCCGGCGACAATTGGAACGCCTGCACCAGCCGTTCGAGCGACGCCCCGGCCAGCGCCGGGTCCAGCGCCCCCGCCAGCGCACCGAGATCGAGCGAGGGGGGTAGTGCCGGGGGTGGCAGATCGGCGTTTTCGCAAGCCCGCGCCAGCGCCGCCAGCGCCGGGTCCACCCCGACGCCGACCACGACGCAATGGTGCAGCGCCTCTTGGATTGCCGGCCAGACCTCGGCGAAGGGACGCGCGCCAGCGACGGTCTCCGTGGTGATCCCGTGGCGGGCGGCGGCCTCCGGCGCGACCGGGGTGGCGGGGTCGATCAGGATCGACAGCGACACGGTGCGGAACACCCGCGCCCCGGCCAAACGCATGGTGCCGACCGCGACGACCGGCCCCTCCCCCGGCTCCGCCCCGGCGGTCGCCACCCACAGGGCGACGAAGGGCAGGACCGCCAGCGGGTCGTCGTCGCCCAGCGGTTCCGCCGGCGGCGCCGGACGCAGGGACAGCGTGAACTTGCCCACCCCCGCCGCACCGGCCGCGTTGCGTCCGGAAAAGGCCAGGACCACCCCGGCGTTCAGGCCGAGATCGGCGATCCGCACCGAAACCTCCGTGTTGTCGGTGCGGCGCAGCACCGCCGACACGGCGTCGCCGCCGCGCGCGCGTTCGATGGCGCGCAGCAGGTCGGCGCGGACCAGCGACTGGCCGATGTCGGCCCCCTCCTCGGTGTCGAGCAGCCGGGCGGCGGCGGGGTTCAGCCGCTCGATCCGGCCATGGTCGTTGAGCAGGATCGTCGGCGCCTCGGTCAAGGACAGCATGGCGGAGACGCTCTTCTCCAACCGGCCGGGCATCGCCCGGTCCGGGCGGGAGGAGCGGGTCGCGGCCTGGGCCAACTGGCCGACCTCGTCGTTCCGGCCGCGCGACGGAAACGCGGCGGCGCGTCCGGGCAGGCCGGACAGCGTGTCGCGCAGGCGGCCCAGATCGCGAAAATGCCGGCTGAGCGACGCGAAGGCGGCCCACAGCGCCAGCAGCCCAACCCCGGCCACCGCCATGTCCTGGATGTAGGCGGCTTGGTTGCTGCCGGTCATCCAGGCGATCTCCGCGCCCAGGAAGGCCAGCGCCGCCGCCGCCACCGCCAGCCCGACCATCGCCACCCGCCACGCGCCGCCCATCATCGGGGCCTCTCCCGCTGCATCTTCACCCTGTCCTTGAGATTACCCGCCCCGCTTGAAACAAAGAAGCGGCCCCGACGGTCCACCCTCAAAGAGAAACCGGCTCAGAGATAAAGGCCGGTCATCCGGATGACGAGCCCGGCCAACGCGTCGCGCACATCCCCCGACAGGCCAAGCAGCAGGACAGCAACCGCCGCCACCAGCAGCGCGTGATCGAGGACCGGCAGATCGAGCCGGTTGCGGAAGGGATGAGGGAAACGGAGCATGGACAGCCTCGCGTGCCGGATGGGGAGCATCGCGCGACTGTCCTCCGTCCAGACGAACAACATCTGAACGCAACCCGGATCGTTAATATTTGCCACAAACTTGTTTCATATCCCAAACACGGAGCGGAGCGGAGCGAAGACAAATCTTTCAAGCTCTTTCCAACCCGGAGCGGCACGGCGGCATACAGCGGCGTCGTTTGGGCAAGGCTGGTTAACGTTTAAAATACAAACCAAACCTTCGTGCAAATTTTGTTGAAAATCCAGGTTCTCGCGCCCTTAAACCCATGTTAAGAGAAGGCCTCTTATCTTCAGACATCACATCCACACCGACGATTGCTTGGGAGGCCGGCATGACCTTGGTCTATCGTCCCTTGCCCTATGGGGGGCAGGAGGGCCGGCGGACGACGGGTCGACGTTTCGCGCTCGTTCTGACGCTGGCCTTGGCCGCACCGGCGATTCTGGGCGCCGGTTGCACCTTCGACGCCCTGCGCAGCTACGCGGTGCGGGCAAGGCTGTCGCAGGCGGTGGATTCGGCGGCGCTGGCCGGCGGGCGCGTGATGTTCGATACCCAGCGCGACGGGCACATCCGCAGCTTCTTCGACAAGGCCTTTCCCAACGGCTTCCTCGGCGCCCACGCCGCCCCGCTGACCATCGCCGAGGACGCGACGGCCGGGACCTTGACGGTCAGCGGCCGCGCCTCGTTGAACGCCATGTTCCTGCGCCTGTTCGGCAACGCCGACATGACGGTTGAGGCGCGGTCGATCGTGCGCCGCGCCGTCCAGCACGCCCGCAAGGCGCAATGAGAAAAGGCGGCGTTTCCGCCGCCTTCCTATTCCGTCGACCGTCTCTCGGCCTCAACTGTCCTTGGGCTTCTGGGTGTCGCTGATCGGTTGGACGCCGGCCGGTTGATCCTGTTGCTGCTGGGGCTGCTGTTGCTGCTCCTGCGGGCGCTGCTGGTCCTGCGGCGGGTCGCGGCGCGGCGGGCCGGCCTTGACGTCGCTGTAGACGGCCTTGGCGATCTCCAGCAACTCCTCCTTCGACAGGCGGCCGGCCAGCGCGTAGGCCAGCGGCCCTTCCACCCAGTAGAAGGTGGAGACGTCGCCGTTCTGCGTGAAGCTGAAATTGGCCGTGTTGCCCGACTGCGGCGCGCCGACGAACAGCGTGATCCGCTTGTCCGCGTCGTTGATGTACATGTACTGCGCGCCGGCGCCCAGATCGGTTGGCAGCGACCGCCCGCCGATCAGCCGGAAACCGATCCGCCCCAGGTCGGGACCGAACACGTCGCGCCCCATGCGCTTGGACAGCCAGCCGTTCAGCTCGTCCTGATTGTCGGCGCCCAGTTCCACCTGGAAGCGTTCGTCGGACGTGTAGAATCGATGGGCCTGCGTCGCCTCCTGCGCGAAGGTGGCGAGAGTCTGGCGCTGCTGCTGTTGCTGCTGGGCGACCGGCGAGGGCGCCTGGGTGCCCCGGCCGAACCAGCCGCCGCCGGCCCCGGCGACCACCAGCATCACCGCGGCGGCCCAGCGCACCACCGGACGGGCATGCCACGCCGGGCGGTTGTCGTTGAAGGCCAGCCGGCCCTTCAACCGGTCGGTCAGATCCTGTTCCGCGTCGGTCGGCGGCTCGCGCAGCACGGTGTCGAACAGATCGTGCAGCAGCGCCGTCTGAACCCGGTAGTCATCGGCCCGCCGCGCCGCCTCCGCGTCGTCGGCCAGCCAGCGCTCCACCGCCAGACGGCGGTTGCCGTCCAGCTGCCCGTCCACATAAGCGTGGAGTTCGTCCTCGCTCACCCGTTGCACGCTCATCACTTCACCCGCCGGAGGGCAACGCCACCCTCGTTCGCCAGTTTCGTCCTGATCGCCTCGCGCGCCCGTGACAGGCGCGACATGACGGTCCCGATGGGCACGCCGAGCATCTCGGCGACCTCGTCGTATTTCAGGCCCTCCAGCGCCACCAGAAGCAGCACCTTGCGCTGCTCCTCGGGCAACTCGTCCACCGCGCGCATCATCTCGCGCAGTTCGACGCGCTCCTCCTGCCGGGCCGGCGTGACCAGCTTCGATTCGACGTCGTCGACGTCGACCTCGACCGGACGGGCGGCCTTGGAACGGACCTGATTGACGTGGACGTTGTGCAGGATGGTGAAAAGCCACGCCCGCAGGTTTGTCCCCGCCTGGAAGCTGTCGGAGCGCGCCACCGCGCGCGTCAACGCCTCCTGCACCAGATCCTCCGCGTCCGCACGGTTGTTGCGCAGCAAAGCCCGCGCGTAGCGCCGCAAGGACGCAATGTGGACTTCCAGATCGACCCCGAATTTGCTCAACCGCGCACCCGATCGTTTCGGTCACGCCATGGCTTGGCGCCATGGCAACCCTCGCCGACGAAGAGGTCGGGAGGGACGACGCGGCGCCGCAATCCAGGGCCGGGCCGGTGAAGGACCCGATGCATATGGGTGCGAACGCGCGTGTCGCTTCCTTTATTCCAGACTTTTGTCGGCGTGCATCAAAATTCCGGCGAAACCGTGGCGATGGCCCGGAAAGATGTCAGCCGCAGCCCCCGCAGGCGACCGACGCGACCCGGTGCGAGGCGGGCTTCAGCGGCGGCTTGGGGACCGGCTTGACCGGCGGGAAGACGGCAGCCGGGGTCGGGCGCAGGCCCGAGAGCGTCCGCTCGGTCTCGTCCAGGAAGGCGACGAGGCTACGCCACGGCCCGGTGTCGGCGATGCCGCGCCAGTCGCAGCCGAACAGGCCGGAGATCAGCCAGCCGCAGAGCAGCACGACGACGAGCTGTTCGGAAAAGCCGCCGGTCTTGATGATCGGCAGCGCGAAGGTGCGCCGCCGCTTCAACGGGTAGAGCAGCGGCAGCCCGGCCGGCGACAGCAGATCGCCCGCCAGATGCATGATGTAACCGACCAGGAAGGGGGCGGTGAACCGCGTGTATACGCCGCTTTCCAGCAGCACCCAGGCGCAGGCGCCGACCGCCAGCAGGGAATGGGTGATGCCCCGATGGCCGAAGACGATGGAGATCGGGACGGAGATCGGCTTCAACCGGCTGCCCAGCGCCGATTTCGGATGGTCGATGTCGGGCGCCAGGGATCCCAGCACCGCCATGCCCAGCGCCAGCGGGTCGAGCGCCGGCAATCCGAACCGGGCCGACAGCCATGTCCAGGTCGCGGTGCCGACGATGATGTGCGAGGACGCCATCACGACGCGCCGCCCTCCTCCGCTGCCCGCACCTTCGGTCCCTCTCCACGGTCTCCGCGTCTGCCGTGGCACGGAAAACGGAGGGGAATCCTAGCATCGGAACGGAGTCGGAACAACCATGCGGTGCGTGTGGCGGACCGAAAAGAATCGTCCGGACCCCGCTCTCCCGCAATGGGCGAGAGGGGTCCGGGAACGAATCGTGGCCCTACGCCGCCTCGCCGCCGGCCGAGGCGTAGCCGAGCGTCTGCAACGCCTCGGCGATCTCCGGCAGAATGCCCGGATCGTCGATGGTCGCCGGCATCTTGTAGTCCTGGCTGTCGGCGATCTTCTGCATGGTGCCGCGCAGGATCTTGCCCGAGCGGGTCTTGGGCAGGCGTTCCACCACCAGGGCGCGCTTGAAGTCGGCGACCGGGCCGATGCGGTCGCGCACCAGTTGGACCACCTCCTTGACGATATCGGCGTGCGGACGGTCGACCCCGGCCTTCAGGCAGACGAAGCCCAGCGGCACCTGCCCCTTGAGCGCGTCGGCGACGCCGATCACAGCACACTCCGCCACGTCCTTATGGCTCGCCAGCACCTCCTCCATCGCGCCGGTGGACAGGCGGTGGCCGGCGACGTTGATGATGTCGTCGGTCCGCGCCATCACGTAGACGTAGCCGTCGTCGTCGATGAAGCCGGCGTCGCCGGTCTGGTAATAGCCGGGGTAGTCGGCGAGGTAGGATTTCTTGAAGCGCTCGTCGGCGTTCCACAGCGTCGGCAGCGTGCCCGGCGGCAGCGGCAGCTTGACGCAGATGGCGCCGATGTCGCCGCGCGGCACCTCCTGCAACTCGGCGTTCAGCACCCGCACGTCCCAGCCCGGCATCGGCCGCGTCGCCGAGCCGTACTTGATCGGGAACAGGTGGACGCCCAGCGGGTTGCCGGAGATCGCCCAACCGGTCTCGGTCTGCCACCAATGGTCGATGACCGGAACCTTCAGGTTGTCCTCGGCCCAGTGCAGCGTGTCGGGGTCCGACCGCTCGCCGGCCAGGAACAGGGCGCGGAACTGCGACAGGTCGTATTTCTTGAGGTAGGTCGCGTCCGGATCCTCGCGCTTGATAGCGCGGAAGGCGGTGGGGGCGGTGAACAGCGTGCCGACCTTGTGCTGTTCGATCACCCGCCAGAAGGTGCCGGGATCGGGGGTGCCGACCGGCTTGCCCTCGAACACCACCGTCGTGGCGCCGGTCAGCAGCGGCGCGTAGACGATGTAGGAATGGCCGACCACCCAGCCCACGTCCGAGGCCGCCCAATACACCTCGCCGGGCTGGACGTTGTAGATGTTCCTCATGGTCCAGCGCAGCGCCACCGCGTGGCCGCCGTTGTCGCGCACCACGCCCTTGGGCTGGCCGGTCGTGCCCGAGGTGTAGAGGATGTAGAGCGGGTCGGTCGCCTTGACGGGCACGCAGTCCGCCGGCTCGGCCCTCGCCACCGCCTCGGCCCAGTCCACGTCGCGGCCCTCGACCAGCGTCGCGGTCTCCTGCGGGCGCTGGTGGACGATGACGGTGGAGGGCTTGTGCGCGGCCAGCTCGATGGCGGCGTCGAGCATCGGCTTGTATTTGATGATGCGGTTGGTCTCGATGCCGCAGGACGCCGCGACGATCGCCTTGGGCGTGGAATCGTCGATGCGGGTCGCCAGCTCGTTGGGGGCGAAGCCGCCGAACACCACCGAATGCACCGCGCCCAGACGCGCGCAGGCCAACATGGCGACGACCGATTGCGGGATCATCGGCATGTAGAGCAGGACGCGGTCGCCCTTCTCCACGCCCTGGGCGCGCAGCGCGCCGGCGAAGCGCGCGACTTGGTCCTGAAGCTCGGCGTAGGTGATGGTCTGGACGGTCTGCGTCACCGGGCTGTCGTAGATGATCGCCGCCTGGTCGCCGCGCCCGTCCTCGACGTGGCGGTCGACCGCGTTGTGGCAGGTGTTCAGCTCGGCGCCGGGGAACCAGCGGTAGAAGGGCGGCGCGCTGTCGTCGAGCACCTTGTCCCACGGCTTGGACCAGGCGATGTCCTTGGCGGCGTCACCCCAGAATCCCTCGGGATCCGACAGGGAGCGGGCGTGCATCTGGTTGAAGAGTTCGGCTGTGTTCGGGCTCATCGGGCGTCCCTTTGTATTATATTTTGTCTGCATTTCCTCGCGGGCGCGCAACGATCCGTCGCACGCCCCCCGCTCCAATCTGCGCCAAGAGCATTAGACGATGCAAATGTCGGAAGGTCGGGGGTGTGCCCAGCCGTCCTGGTGACGTACAAAAGCGGTTCAGAATCCGACGCAGGCCGGGCGCATCACCGTGCCGACCGATTGCTGGTGGAAGCGCTCCTTGTAACGGTCGACGATCTCCTGGATCGACAGCAGCGAGTCCCCGTCGCGCGGAGTCAGCAGGATCAGAATCTTGCTCGGCTCGCGGACCAGCCGCCCGGTCCGGCTGTCGCGCCAATGGCCGGAGCCGTCGTGGACGGTCAGCCCGTCGGGAAAGCGCGGCGTGACCTCCTGGTCCAGGAACTGCGACCAGTCCCGTTCGCTGACGCCGACCGCGTCGCCGATGTTGCGGCCGAAGAACAGCGTCGCCTCGATCATCGGGCTGCCGGCCAGCGCGCCGCATTCCATGGTCGCGACCGGCGGAGAAGCCGGCGCCAGTTGCGCCGAGACGGTCGCCGGAACGCACAGGGCGAGGGACAGCAGGGCCGCACGGATCATGACGGTCGCCTCCGGGGGAACGGAACCCGGATGATAGGCGATTTTCCGTTGCCGGCGAAGCCGTTGCGGGGCCTCTTTCTTCCGGTTGGAAGGGGAGTCTGGTCAGGCGGACGGCGGCGGGCTATGCATGGGGCATGTCCTCCGATCCGCCCATCACCGGGATCCGCCCCATTCTGACCGTCGTCCACGGCAACGGCGAGCGGCTGATCGTGGCCCGGCTGACCAATCTGGGCGGCGGCAGCCAGTCGAACCGCTTCGTGCTGCGTCAGGCCGATTTCCGCGCGCCCTGGACGCAGCCCGACAAGGGCTATTTCGGCTACGCCGAGGTCGCCCGCGCGCTCGACGCCAACGGCTGGCGCGGCTGCGCCATCGAGGCGATGCCGACCACCGACCTGGAGGAGCGGCGTGCCCGGCTGCTGGCCCGCAAGAAGCTGCACCTGCAATGCGTGGAGGCCGCCATCCGCCGCGCGCAGGACGCCGGGGTGCCGTAGTCTCGACGCAACCTCTTTGTCCCCTGTTCCGGGGCGCCTATATCCCATCGCACCAATCGTCAGGAGGGTTTGATGACCAGCAGCGCCGCCACGGCCGCAAACGACAGCCCCGATCTGGGCAATCTTCCCGCCTGGGACCTGAGCGACCTGTATCCCGGCATGGACTCGCCCGAGCTGAAGGCCGACCTCGACCGCATGGAGACGGAGTCCAAGGCGTTCCGCGAGCGCTACGCCGGCAAGCTCGGCACGCTGGACGGCGACGCGCTGGCCGCCGCGATCCGCGCCTACGAGGACATCGACGAGACGCTGTCGCGCGCCATGTCCTTCGCCGGTCTGGTCTACAACGGCAACATGGTCGATCCCGCCATCGCCAAGTTCTACCAGTCGGCGCAGGAGCGGGTGAACGGCATCTCCGCCAACCTGATCTTCTTCACGCTGGAGATCAACCGGCTGGAGGAGTCCGACCTGTCGGCCAAGCTGGCGAAGTCGGGCGCGCTGGCGCGCTACGCGCCCTGGCTACGCGACACCCGGCTCTACCGCGACCACCAGCTCTCCGACGAGGCCGAACGGTTGCTGCACGACAAATACGTCGTCGGCCGCGCCGCCTGGAACCGCCTGTTCGACGAGACCATCGCCAGCCTGCGCTTCCCCATCGCCGGCAAGGAGATGACCTGCGCCGAGGCGCTGAACCGCCTGTCCGACCGTGACCCGGCGGCCCGGCGCGAGGCCGGCGAGGTGGTCGGCCACGTGATGGGCGAGAACTCCCGCCTGTTCGCGCTGATCACCAACACGCTGGCCAAGGACAAGGAGATTGAGGACAACTGGCGCAACTACCCGACGCCGACCTCGGCCCGCAACCTGTCCAACCGGGTCGAGGACGAGGTGGTCGACGCGCTGGTCTCCGCCGTCAAGGGCGCCTACCCGGACCTGTCGCACCGCTACTACGCGATGAAGGCCAAGTGGTTCGGCGAGGAGCGCCTGGACTATTGGAACCGCAACGCGCCGCTGCCCGAGGATTCCGACCGCAGCATCCGCTGGGACGAGGCGCGCGACATCGTTCTCGGCGCCTACGGCCGCTTCTCGCCGGAGCTGGCAAGCATCGGCAAGCGTTTCTTCGACAACCCGTGGATCGACGCGCCGGTCCGCCCCGGCAAGGCGCCGGGGGCCTTCGCCCACCCGACGGTGCCCAGCGTCCACCCCTATCTGCTGGTCAACTACCAGGGCAAGACGCGCGACGTGATGACGCTCGCCCATGAGCTCGGGCACGGCGTCCACCAGATCCTGGCCGGCAAGCAGGGGCACTTCCTGTCCGACACGCCGCTGACGCTGGCCGAGACGGCGTCGGTCTTCGGCGAGATGCTGACCTTCCGCGCCCTGCTCGCCGCCGAGACCGATCCCAAGCGCCGCCGCATCATGCTCGCCGGCAAGGTCGAGGACATGCTGAACACGGTGGTCCGCCAGATCGCCTTCTTCGACTTCGAGCGCCGCGTCCACACCGAGCGCCGCGAGGGCGAGCTGACCGCCGAGCGCATCGGCGAAATCTGGATGGCCGTGCAGACGGAGAGCCTGGGTCCGGCGCTGCGCTTCGACGACGGGTACAAGAACTACTGGTCCTACATCCCGCACTTCATCCACTCGCCCTTCTACGTCTACGCCTACGCGTTCGGCGACTGCCTGGTGAACTCGCTCTACGCGGTCTACCAGGACGCCGAGCAGGGCTTCGCCGAGAAGTATCTGGCGATGCTGTCGGCGGGCGGCACGCTCAAGCACCAGGACCTGCTGGCGCCCTTCGGGCTGGACGCGTCGGACCCGGCCTTCTGGCAGAAAGGGCTGAACGTCATCCGCGGCTTCGTCGACGAGTTGGAGGCGGCTTGACGTTCGTCAATTTCCCCTGATTCGATTGTGGGTATCGTGGCCTTCGGAGCGTTCCTCCGAAGGCCATCTTCTTTTCGGGATACCCGCATGCTCGCGCTCGACGACATCGCCCTGGGTTACGCGGTCATGGACCGCGACCACGCCGACTCCCTGGATCTCTGGCAGGCCGCCAAGGCCGCGCCGGCCGGCGCGCTCGCCGGTCCCTTCGCCGCCTTCGCCAACCATCTGCGCGAGCATTTCGCGCGGGAAGAGGGGCTGATGAAGGAAAAGGGCTTCTTCGCCCTGCACTGCCACAGCGACGAGCACGCCCGCGTCCTGACGGGCATCGCCGCGATCGAGGCGGAGCTGGCGACCGGGGCGGAGGATCGCGCGCGGTACTATCTGCGCTACGGCTTCCCGGACTGGTTCCACAATCACTTGGCGACGATGGATCGGGTGACGGCGGCGTTTCTGGCGAACGCGGAGTGAGGGTTGGGTGAGGCGTTTGCCCCCTCCCTACCCCTCCCCCGCTGCGCGGGAGAGGGAACCTCCGCTGTATCCGGCAAAACTCCTGCCCCCTCTCCCGCACAGCGGGGGAGGGATGGGGAGGGGGCAAATCCACAGCGACACCAAACCCCAAAAACGACGAAAGCCGGCTCCAACGGAGACCGGCTTTTCGTAATCGTCGCAGTGTTCGAACCGGATGGTGGGCGCAGTAGGGCTCGAACCTACGACCCGCTGATTAAGAGTCAGCTGCTCTACCAACTGAGCTATGCGCCCATCCGGACCCGAGATGTTCAAGAGATGGTGGGCGCAGTAGGGCTCGAACCTACGACCCGCTGATTAAGAGTCAGCTGCTCTACCAACTGAGCTATGCGCCCATCTCTTGACCGATGCGTCGTCGCGGTTCGCACCGCAGACTGTTCATCGTGCCGGCCACGCCGTTGCCCGGCCGGTGTGGCGCGGTTTATAGCGAAGGCTCCGAAGGCTGTCGATAGCAAAATACCCATTCGGATGCATTTTTTGTGAAGCGGCCCGCACCCCCGCCCGCTACACCACGGCGGACGGGCAAGGACGACGGAGGGCACGGCATGAACGGCTGGACGGAAGGCTATGTGGGCGGAATCGACTACATCCGCGCCTTCTACCGCGATTGGTCGCCGGCGCTGCTGTCCTTCGCGCTGACGCTGCGCGGCTGGCGACCGCCCGAGGCCTTGCGAAGCGGCGCCTTCACCATGGCGGAGCTGGGCTGCGGCCACGGCGTCACCACGGCGGTGCTGGCCGGCGCCAACCCACAGGCGCGCTTCGAGGCGATGGACTTCAACCCGTCCCACATCGCAGGCGCCCGCCGGCTGGCCGGCGACGGCGGCCTCGCCAACGCCGACTTCCTGGAGGAGAGCTTCGCCGACCACGCCCGCCGCAACGGGCCGGAACTGGACGTGGCGGCGCTGCACGGCGTCTGGTCCTGGGTCAGCGCGGAGAACCGCGCCATCCTGGTCGACCTGCTGCGCCGCCGGCTGCGGCCCGGCGGGGTGGCCTTCGTCAGCTACAACGCGCTGCCCGGCACGCTGGCCCACATGCCGCTGCGCCGCATCCTGGTCGAACAGACCGCCGCCGGCAGCGGCCCCCTGCCCGCCCGCATCGAGCAGGCGGTGGACTTCGCCTCCCGCCTCGCGGCGCTGGGCGGGGGCTGGTTCGCCGGGGCCGACGGCGTGCCGGAGCGCATCGAATCCCTGCGCCACAAATCGCCCAACTACATCGCGCACGAATACCTGAACGGCGACTGGACCGCCTTCTACCACGCCGACGTGGCGCGCGAGCTGGCCGCCGCCAAGCTGGATTTCGCCGGGGCCGCCGTGCCGATGGAACAGCTCGACGATCTGACCCTATCCCCCGCCGCCCAGGCGCTGGCGGCCGAAGCCCAGGATCCCGCCGTCGCCGAAACCCTGCGCGACGTCCTGACCAACCGCAGCTTCCGCCGCGACCTGTTCGTGAAGGGCGGCGAGCGGCTGACCGGGGCGGAGCGTTCCGCCCTGCTGCGCGCCACCCGCTTCGCCCTGCTGGTGCCGCCCGACGATCTGCCGGAAAGCGCCTCCACCCCGGTCGGCCGCCTGCCCTTCCCCCGCGCGCTGCACGCGCCGCTGGGCGAGGCGCTGAGCGGCGGCCCGCACAGCCTGGGGGCGCTGCTCGCCAAACCGGCGCTGGCCGCGCAAGGGGAGGACGCGGTGGTGCGGGCGCTGGTCCTGCTGACCAGCCTGGGCTTCGCCGCCCCCATCCCCGGCGAGGACGGCATGGAAGACCGTCAGGCCCAGGCCGACCGCTTCAACGGCGCGGTGCTGGAGCGCCACCGCAGCGGCGACACGCCGGGTCACCTCGCCTCCCCGCTTCTGGGATCGGGCGTGGCGGTGTCGCGGATCGAGGGGCTGTTCCTGCTGGCCGCGCGGCGCGGCGAGGATGCGGCGGCGCTGGCGTGGCGCCATCTGTCGGCGGACGGCATCGCGCTCGGCCGCGACGGGCGGCGCTTCGACGGCGCGGAGGAGAACCTCGCCGAACTGGCGAGCCGACACCGCGCCTTCGCCTTCCGGCGCCAGCCGCTGCTGGCCGGGCTGGGCGTTCGCTGAGGCCAAACGAAAACGGTAGCCGCTGGTGAGAGCGGCCGCAACGCCTGAACTTCCCGTCCACCCTTCCTGAAGGCACTGTTGAAAGCCCTTCTCCCCTTGAGGGAGAAGGGTTGGGATGAGGGGTATTCCGCCGAAGGCGGAAGGATTTGCAACCCCTCACCCCAACCCCTCTCCCTCAAGGGGAGAGGGGCTTTAAGCGACGGCTGGATGGGCCGGGACCGTTACGCCAGCAGGCCGCACAGGCGGCGGATGCCTTCGCGGATGCGCTCCGGCTTGGTGACCGAGAAGGCCAGACGCAGCGTGTTCTTGCCCGACCGATCGGCGTGGAAGGCCGAGCCGGGGACGAAGGCGATGTTGGCCTCCTGGATCGCGCGCGCCAGCAGGGCGGTGCCGTCGACGCCCTCCTGGGCCTCGACCCAGACGAACAACCCGCCCTCGGGCTTGGTCCAGGTGACGCCCGGCGGAGCGAACTCCTCCAGCGCGTTCAGCATGGCGTCGCGGCGTTCCTTGTACTGGGTCTTCAGATGCTTGATGTGGCTGTCGAACAGCTGCGACACCACGTCGTGCATGACGATCTGGTTGATCGTGCTGGTGTGCAGGTCGGCCGCCTGCTTCATCAGCACCAATCGGTTGATGACCTCCGGCGCCGCGTTGACCCAGCCCACGCGCAGCGCCGGGACGATGGTCTTGGAGAAGGTGCCGCAGTAGATGACGTTGGTCAGCTTGCCGCCGTTGCGGGCGCAGTCCAGCGCCGCCATCAGGGGCAGTTGCTCGCCGTCGTAGCGCAGCTCGGAATAGGCGGTGTCCTCGATCACCGGCACGCCGGCGGCGGCGCACAGGTCCAGGATGGCCTCGCGCCTCGCCAGCGAGATGGTGGTGCCGTTCGGGTTCTGGAAATCGGGAACGAGGTAGAAGAACTTCGGCTTCTCGGCCAGCCCGGCTTCCAGCGCCGCCAGATCGGGGCCTTCCGCTTCCATCGGGATGGAGATGTAAACCGGCTCGTAGGGCGAGAAGGCCTGGAGCGCGCCCAGATAAGTCGGCCGCGTCACGAGGATCTTGTCGCCCGGCCCGATCAGCAGCTTGCCGACGAACTCGAGCACCTGCTGCGAGCCGTTGGTGATCAGAACGCCGTCCAGCCCGACGTTGACGCCGTTGCGGCCCATATAGGCGGAGATCCACTCGCGCAGCGGGGTGAAGCCCTCGGTCAGGGTGTATTGCAGGGCGCTGCCGGCGCCGCTGTTGGACTGGAAAATCTTCTCGTAGGCCCGCGCGATGGCGGCGCTGGGGAAGAAGTCCGGGTCGGGAATGCCACCGGCGAAGGAGATGATCTCCGGACGGTCGATCAGCTTCAGCAGCTCCCGGATTTCGGACGCCGTCATGCCGCCCACGCGGCCCGCGAACACATGGCCCCAATCAACCGACACGTCGATTCTCCCAAACAAAAATTTAACGGTCCAAGATCGTCCTTAGGTGGGCGAGAATTGCACTCCGCTGGGCCAATGAACAGAGCGAATCGACCGTATGGCAGCCATGCGGCGCCGTATGGGGCGGTCGCTCCGCCAGTTGGTGGCGGAACCACGTCACCTGCCGCTTGGCATAGCGCCGGGTCGATTGCTGGGCAAGGGCGATGGCCTCGTCGAGCGCAAGTTCGCCCCGCAGATGGCGGCGCAGTTCCGGCACGCCGAGCGCCTTCAGCGCCGGCAGGTCGGGGGCAAGCGCTTGGCTTTCGACGATCCGGTCGAAGCGCCGCACTTCCTCCAGCGCGCCCTGCTCCATCATGAGAAGGAAGCGGCGGTCGCACAGCGCGTAGAGGTCGGCGCGCGGCGGGTCGAGCACGACGACCGCGAAGCGCATCCCCTCCGGCGCGCCCTGCCCGGTCTGGGTCTGCCAATGCGTCAGCGTGTGGCCGGTGGCCTCCAGCACCTCCCAGGCGCGGGTCAGGCGGGTGGTGTCGCCGGGGTTCAGCTTGGCGGAATCGGGATCGCGCTCGACCAGCGCGGCGCGGAACGCCTCGCCACCCAACGCCTCCAGCCGGGCATGGGCGGCGGCGCGCACGGCGTCCGGGATGGGTGGCACCTCGCTCAACCCCTGCATCAGGGCGCGCAGGTAGAGGCCGGTGCCGCCGACGACGATGGGCAGGCGCCCGGCGGCCTTGGCCTCGGCGATCTCCGCCAGCACCATCGCGCGCCAGCGCGCCGCCGACCCGCGCTCGGCCGCCGGCAGCACGCCGTAGAGCCGGTGCGGGGCGCGGGCCAAATCCCCGGCCGGCGGGCGGGCGGTGACGACGTCCAACTCGGCGTAGAGCTGCATGCTGTCGGCGTTGATCACCGTGCCGCCGAACGCCTCGGCCACGTCCAGCGCCAGTCCCGATTTCCCCGACGCGGTCGGCCCGCCGATGACGACGACGTCCGTGTGTTCGCTCATTTTCCTGTCCATGGCGCAGAGTCAGCATTGGAACGACGCGATACAAAGAAAAATATAGAGATGGAAGACGGTTGACCGACACGAAGGCGCCGCTCCGCCGAAGCTTCGTTGGATCCGCCTCCCCGGCTGTGATAGGCAGCGGAACGAGTAAGGCCCCTTGTTTTTCCGGGACACCACGCCATGAACGCCGTCGCCACGCTGATCGCCCCCCGCTCGACCGTCCTGGACGAGAGCGCCGTTCTGTCCGCCCGCGCGGCGCTGGTGGCGCTGGGCGCCGACGCCGGCGCGCCCGACTGGCTGGCCCCCGGCACCGCCTGCGACCTGCCCTTCGGCAACCTCGCGCCCGAGCAGGCCGAGGCGGCGATCCGCCACGCCCTGGCCGGCGCCGCGCTGGACGTCGTCGCCCAGCCCGCCGCCACCCGGCGCAAGCGGCTGCTGGTCGCCGACATGGAATCAACCATCATCGAGCAGGAGATGCTGGACGAGCTGGGCGATTACGTCGGGCTGAAGGACCGCATCGCCGGCATCACCGCCCGCGCCATGAACGGCGAGATCGACTTCAAGGCCGCGCTGCACGAGCGCGTCGCCCTGCTCAAGGGCCTCAAGGAGGAGGTCATCGACGAGGTGTGGCAGCGCGCCACCCTGATGCCCGGCGCGGCGGAGCTGGTCGCGACGATGCGGGCGAACGGGGCGGTCTGCGTGCTGGTGTCGGGCGGCTTCCATTGCTTCACCGGCCGGGTACGCGCGTGGCTCGGCTTCGACGACGACCGGGGCAACGCGCTGGAGATCGCCAATGGCGTGCTGACCGGGCGGGCGCTGGAGCCGATCCTCGACAAGGACAGCAAGCTGGAGGCGCTGCTGGCCTACGCCGGCGAGCACCGCGTGCCGATGGCCGAGACGATGGCGGTCGGCGACGGCGCCAACGACCTGCCGATGCTGCTGGCCGCCGGTCTCGGCGTCGCCTACCATGCCAAGCCCACGGTCGCGGCGGAAGCCCGCGCGCGGGTCGATCACGGCGACCTGACCGCGCTGCTCTACGCGCAGGGCTACCGGGTCACCGAGTTCCGCAGCGAATTCCCCACCCCGCAGCCGTAAACCACCCCGCGAGGCCAAGCATGATCAGCGAGACCCGGCGCGCCAGCCTGCTGCGCCAGCGCCAAGGCCACGAGCGCGTCACCTTCGTCGAGCTGTTCTTCGATCTGGTCTTCGTCTTCGCCATCACCCAGCTGTCGCATTCGCTGGCCGGGCATCCGACGCTCGCGGGCGCGGTGCAGACCGGGCTGCTGCTGCTGGCGGTCTGGTGGGTGTGGATCTTCACCTCCTGGGTCACCAACTGGGTGGACCCGGAGCGCACGCCGGTGCGCTTCCTGCTGCTTGGGCTGATGTTCGCCGGGCTGATGCTGTCGGCCTCGCTGCCCGGCGCCTTCGGGGACGGCGGACTGGTCTTCGCCCTGTCCTACGCGGTCATGCAGGTGGGGCGCAGCCTGTTCATGCTGTGGGTGCTGAGGGGCCATTCCCCCGGCAATTACCGCAACTTCCAGCGCATCACCGCTTGGCTGTCGGCCACGGCGCTGCTGTGGATCGCCGGGGGGCTGGCCGAGGGGCCGTGGCGGCTGGGGCTGTGGGCTTGCGCGCTGGCCGTCGAATACGCCGCGCCGGCCGCCGGCTTCCGCACGCCGGGCCTCGGCCGGTCGTCCACCGCCGACTGGACCGTCGAGGGCGCCCACATGGCCGAGCGCTGCGCCTTGTTCATCATAATCGCGCTGGGCGAATCCATCCTGGTGACCGGCGCCACCTACGCCGGGCACGAGCGGAGCCTGGAAGGGCTGCTGGCCTTCGCCGTCGCCTTCATCGGCAGCGTCGCGCTGTGGTGGATCTACTTCGACAAGGGGGCCGAGCACGCCACCCAGCGCATCGCCGGCTCCGCCGACCCTGGCCGGATGGCCCGCATCGCCTACACCTACCTGCATCTGCCCATCGTCGCCGGCATCATCGTCGGCGCGGTCGGCGACGAGATGATGCTGGCCCATCCCCACGGACCGGACGGCCCGACCGCCGCCGCCGTGATCGTCGGCGGGCCGGCGCTCTACGTGTTGGGCACCGCGCTGTTCAAGTGGGTCGCCTACGACCGCGTCCTGCCGCCCCTGTCGCATCTGGTCGGGCTGGGCCTGATGGCGCTGCTCTACCTCCTGTCCGCCGGGCTGTCGGCGCTCGCCCTTGGGGCGGCGACCACGGCGGCGCTGGTCGTGGTGGCGGTGTGGGAAGCCCGCGCGCTCAAATCGGCCGCCTGACCGGCCGTTCGGTCAGGTCCAGACGCCGCGCACGTAGGGCGTCAGCTGGGTGTCCTCCATGATGATGTGGCGGACCAGCCAGTCGGCGGTGAACTTGTACAGCTTCGCCGCGTTCTCGTGCGTCGGTTCGAGCGAGAAGTCGTGCGACAGTTCGCTCACCGCCCGCACGGCGTCGCGGTGCCGTTTGGCGTGCTCCTCGAATTTCGGGTAGCGCACGACCTGCATCATGTGCTCTTCGCGGGCGAAATGCTCCTTGGTGTATTCCAGCAGCTTGACCAGGATCTTGGCGACGCGCACCGGCTGGAATTGCGGCGCCGCCAGCGCGGCGTCGAGTTCGTTCAGGTAAGCGATCAGATGCTTGTGATCGTCGTCGATGGCCGGTTGCCCGACGCTCAATTGCCGTCGCCACGCTATGGCGCTCATGCTTTCCTCGGCCTCCCCCTTGCCGGTCCGCCGGATTCTCGCGGCGGTGCCCAGCTTTCCACCCTTTTCGATTATGGTGGGGTACGCGCGCGAACCAAACACACGCCAGGGTCACACGGCAATTTGACGCACCCAAAACGTGGAACGGGTGAACACGAAACGGGCGGGAGCATCCCTGCCCCCGCCCGTTTCGTTGATCAATCAGCCCGTGATCGTCAGCCGATGATCGAATAGCCGCAATCGACGTAGGTCGTGTCGCCGGTGATGCCCTTGGCGCCGTCGGTGGCGAGGAAGGCGGTCGTGTAGCCGACCTCCTCGATGGTCACCAGACGGTGCTCCGGGGTGCGTTCCGCCGCCTTGTCCATCAGCTCGTCGAAATGGGCGATGCCCGACGCGGCGCGGGTCTTGATCGGACCCGGCGAGATGGCGTGGACGCGGATGCCCTTGGGGCCGAGCTCGGACGCCAGATAGCGCACGCTGGCTTCCAGCGCCGCCTTCACCGGCCCCATGACGCCGTAGTTGTCGATGACGCGGTTGGCGCCGAAATACGACATGGTGAACAGCGACCCGCCATTGGTCATCAGCGGCTCGGCGTATTTCGCCATGCGGATGAAGGAGTGGCAGGACACGTCCATCGCCTGCTGGAAGCCCTCGCGCGAGCAGTCGGTGACGCGACCGTGCAGATCCTCCTTCGGCGCGAAGGCGATGGAGTGCAGGGCGAAGTCCAGGCGGCCCCAGGTGTCGCCGATCTTCTCGAAGATCGCCTTCAGTTGACCCTCGCCGGTGACGTCGACCGGCTCGAAGATGTGCGCCTCGACCTGCTGGGCCAGCGGCTCGACGTGCTTCTTGGCCTTCTCGTTCAGGTAGCTGATCGCCAGATCGGCGCCCATCGCGCGGAAGGCGCGGGCACAGCCCCAAGCGATCGACTGGTCGTTGGCGATCCCGAGAACGAGTCCCTTCTTGCCTTCCAGCGTGGCGATGGCGGGAATGATCGTGGTCATGCGGGCAGTCCTGGAGTTCAGGGTGGCGGGAGGAAACCGGTGGCGGTCCAACCCCTGTGCCGGCCACGGACCGCGGCCAATCCCGGAAGTTGCGCGTCCTCCCCTTGTGCGTTGCACCATAAACCAGGAAAACAGCGCGGGCAACGAGTTCTTATGCAAAAAGCTTGATGTTCACAATGATCGGCGCACACCACTTCACTACCGTAAAATAAATCGCGGTATGACGGAACGATGACTTTCATTGATCCATGTCAAAAAGCGGCATCCCGACGAAATGCCGGAGCGCCGCTTCTTGAAAATTCCTGAAATCAGCGCGCAACGCCGGGGTTGATCGGAGGCGGATCGCTGGCCGGGAAGGATTGCTCCAGCGCCTCGTCCAACGTTTCCTTGTCGTCGTCGGTCTCATAGATATCGCCGGGGTGGCGCGAGAATTGGTTGCGCCCCTCGTCGATGTCCTGGGCCGGGATGGCGCGGGCCTTGGCGTGCTCCCAGTCGGCGAGCAGGTTCTTGACCGGGCAGTAGCCGGTCAGGCCGCGCGCCACCAGCGCGCCGCCGGCCAGCGCCAGCGCGGCGCCCGCCACGTCGGCGCGGCGCAGCCCAAGCACGGCCAGCAGCCCGCCGCCGACCAGCGAGGCCAGCCGTTCGTTGTGCCCGACGTTGATGCCGTGACCGCTGTTGACCCTGTGGTCGAAGCTGTCGGTGATGGTCGAGAGTGCCATTCTGGGTCCTCCTCCGTTTGTGCGGGTCCGCATCACTGGTTGGCGGCCGGCGGCTGCGGCGCACCGCTCTGGCCGGTGGCGTCGGGCACGGCGCCGGTCGCGCCGGCGGCGCGGGCCTGGGCCAGTTCGCCGGTCAGGCGGGCGACCTCCTGCGAGAGGCGCTGCACCTCCTGCTGCTGCGCCGCCGCCGGAGTGCTTGCGCCGCCGCCGGCCGCCGCCAGCGTGGCGGAGTCCCGCATCCAATAGGGCGGCACGCCGTAATAGGTGTGCACCGCCATCGCCCATTGCCGGTCGCCCATGTCCGGGCGGTTGGAGCCGGCGAAGCGCGGCGCTCCGGTCAGCCGGTCCTTGGGAACGTTCAGGACGTAGCCGTCGTTGTTGGCGGCGGGCTGGAACAGCGCCCACGGCACCGGCACATGGGCGTCGCCGATGCCGAGGAAGCCGCCCATCTCGACGACCGCGTAGGCGACCCGGCCGGTGATCGGATCGACCACCAGCTCGGAGATCTTGCCGAGCTCGGCCCCGTCGGCGCCGTGCAGCTTGGCCTTGGCCAGATCGTCGGCGGCGACGGCGGAGGGGCGCGCGATGGAGCGTTGCAGTCCGTCGGCCTCGGCCAGGATGGCGAGGCAGCCGGGGGCGTTGCCGCTCTGGGCCACCCGCTGGGCGCTTTGCTGAAGCGCGCGGAGTTGGGCGATCTCCTGGGGCGTGACCGGGGCCGGGGTGCCCGGCCCGGCGGCTTCCAGCGCCGCCGCCTGCTGGTTCAGCCGGTCGAGCCCGTCCGTGCAAGCGTCGACCGCCAGGGCCGGCGTCGCCAGGGAGAGGGTTGCCAGCGCGCCCATCATCAGGGCCGCGCCGAACAGCGGGCGTGTCATCGAAAAATCCTCCGGCTCGGGTCGTCGCGTGCTGAATGAACAGCACGGCCAAGCCGGAGGTTCCGTATGGGCTTGCAGAACCCTGTGCGATTGTCAACCCGATCCGGGCCGAGAATCAAGCGGGATCGGCAAGCGGACTCAGCCCGGCAGGGGCAGCCCGCCGCGCTGGACGATGAAGGACTGGATGGCGTCCAGCCCCTCGCCCGTCTTGATGTTGGAAAACACGAAGGGCCGGTCGCCGCGCATCTTGCGGGCGTCGCGGTCCATCACCTCCAGGCTGGCGCCGACCATCGGAGCGAGGTCGATCTTGTTGATCACCAGCAGGTCGGAGCGGGTGATGCCCGGCCCGCCCTTGCGCGGGATCTTGTCGCCGGCCGACACGTCGATGACGTAGATGGTGAGATCCGCCAGCTCCGGCGAGAAGGTCGCCGCGAGGTTGTCGCCGCCCGATTCGATGAAGATCAGGTCGAGGTTGGGGAAGGTCGCGTTCATCGTGTCGACGGCGGCGAGGTTGATCGAGGCGTCCTCGCGGATCGCCGTGTGCGGGCAGCCGCCGGTCTCCACCCCCATGATCCGCTCGGGCTTGAGCGCGCCGGAGCGGGTGAGGAACTCGGCGTCCTCCTTGGTGTAGATGTCGTTGGTGATGGCGGCGACTTCCCAATCGTCGCGCATGCGCTTGCACAGCGCGTCGGTCAGCGCCGTCTTGCCGGAACCGACGGGACCGCCGATGCCGACGCGCAACGGACCGGCGTGGCTCTTCTCGATAGCGGGGAGCGTGCTCATGAGCGGAAAAGCCTCGTGTATTGGGTTTCGTGGATCATCGAGGTCCAGTCGACGGCCATCGCCCGCCCGCCCAGATCGTCGAGCGGCGTGGCGAGGACCGCGTCGGCCGCCGCGTGGGTGATCGGGTCGAGCGCCGCCAGCGTCCGCTGCCCGTCGGTCTGGCCGAGCGGCACCAACCGCACCCCGGCCGAGACGAGGTTGGCGGCGAAGGCGTGCAGATAGGCGGCGAGCGCCGGCCCCTCGGCGACGCCGATCAGCGCGGAGACCAGCGCCACGGCCACCGCGTAGGCCGGCGGGCGTCCGGTGGCGGCCAGCGCGGCGTCCCAGCGCGTCAAGCCGTCGAGCGGCCACGCGGCGCGGATCGCCAGCAGGAAGGCCTGCCCCTGGGCGCGGGATTCCAGCGCGGTCTCGGAGGAGGCGCGCAGAATGTCGGCGCGCTCCACCGCCCAGGCGAAGGCGGCCTCGTCGCCGGCCAACACCGCCCGGTGGACGGCGGCGAACAGCATGCCGTCGGTCCGCCCGGCGCCGTGGCGCAGGATGCCGTCGAGCCACCGCGTCAGCGAGGCGCGGTCGCGCACCAGCCCCTGCTCCACCGCCGCCTCGATGCCGTGGCTGTAGGAGAAGCCGCCCACGGGGAAGGAGGGCGAGAGCCACGCGAGGAGGCGGGTCAGGGCGTGAGTGGTGATTCCCTCCGGGGGTTTCCCCCTCTCCCCCCCGGGGAGAGGGGTGGGGTGAGGGGGATCCGCTTCGTGGCTGGTTTCGGCTGCGCCGACCCCCCTCATCCCGGCCTTCTCCCCGGGGGGGAGAAGGAGAGAGGCGCCGGCCTCATCAATGCTCATGCGAATGCCCATGCCCGCCGCCATGGGCATGCCCGCCATAGGCGCCACCCTCCGGCATGAACGGCATGCGCACGTCGCGCACCTCGGCGCCGAGGCCGCGCAGCATGTCCTCGATCACGTGGTCGCGGCGCAGGCGGATGGTGTCGCCGACGATCTGCACCGGCAGGTGCCGGTTGCCGAGATGCCACGCGATCCGCGCGAAGGCCTCCGCCGGGCCGGACACGCGGACCTCCATCAGTTCCTCTGGCGCCGCGACGATGCGCAGGAAGCCGCCGTCGCTCAGTTCCAGCCCGTCGCCCTCGTCCAGCGCCACCGCGCGCGGCAGGTCGAGCAGGAAGGCGCCGCCGCCGTCGTCGGTCATCGCCATGCGGCGGCGGTGGCGGTCGTCGAAGGCCAGCGTCACGGTGCCGGCCGCGTTCTCCGCCGGCCAATGGCCGCGGGCGTGGACTCGGGTGGCGCGGCGGTAGGGCTCGGTCATGGGGACAGCCGTTCGAAAGGGGTCGGATGGCCGAAGAAGCGCCCGGCCAGTTCGCTGACCAGCGGCGCCGATCCGGTGGTGAAGAAGCGGACGCCGCCCTCGCCCGGCGCCGGGCGGTATTCGGGGTGGCGCTCCAGGTATTGGTCGAGCGAGCGCGCGGTCAGGGTCGGCTGGCACAGCACCTCCACCCCCGGCGGCAGCGCCCGCTCGAAGAGACGCGCGACCAGCGGGTAATGGGTGCAGCCCAGCACCACGGCGTCGAGCGGCTGGCCGTTCAACTGCGCCAGCAGCGCCGCGACGTAGCCCGCCACGACGGGGGCGAGGTCGCCGTCCGGCGCGCCGCGCTCGATCAGCGGGACGAGATCCGGGCAGGCCTGCTGCACGACGCGCACCGAGGGCGCCCGCTTGCCGATCTCGCGCGGGAAGGAGCCGGAGTTGACCGTCGCCTGGGTGGCGAAGACGCCGACGGTGCGCGGCTCGGCCAGATGGTCGGGCGGCACAGTGTCGATCATCCAGGGGACCCGCGTGATCGCCTCGACCATCGGTACCAGCACGCCCAGCACGTTGCGGCCGGGGTACGCGCCGGGCAGCCACGTCTGCTGCAACCGCCGCAGGGCGACGGCGGCAGCGGTGTTGCAGGCGATGACGACCAGCCCGCAGCCCTGGGCGAAGAGATGCTCCATCCCCCGAATGGTCAGGCGGTAGATGTCGTCCTCGCCGCGCGAGCCGTAGGGAGCGGCGGCGTGGTCGCCGAGATAGACGAAGGGCCGGTCGGGGGCGGCGTCCACCAGCGCGCGCAGCACCGTCAACCCGCCGTGGCCTGAATCAAAGACACCGATCACGAATGGAAAACCCTGCTTGGTTTGGCTCCTTCTCCCCCCTGGGGAAAAGGCTGGGATGAGGGGGTTCGGCGCAGCCGAAATTCATCCGGCAAACGCATCCCCCTCACCCTAACCCTCTCCCCAGGGGGGAGAGGGGATAAAAGAGAATGGGAAACCTCAGAACAGGAAATACCGCTGCGCCATCGGCAGGACCGCCGCCGGTTCGCAGGTCAGCAGTTGCCCGTCGGCCCGCACCTCGTAGGTTTCGGGGTCCACCTCGATGTGCGGCATCTCGGCGTTGTGGATCATGTCCTTCTTGCCGACCGTGCGGGTGCCCTGCACCGCGATCAGTTCGCGGTGCAGGCCGAGCTGGCGGCCGACCTCCAACTCCAGCGCCTTGCCGCTGACGAAGGTCACGCTGCTGGCCTGCAAGGACCGCCCGAAGGACCCGAACATGCGGCGGTAATGCACCGGCTGCGGCGTCGGGATCGAGGCGTTGGGATCGCCCATCAGCGCCGCCGCGATGGTGCCGCATTTCAGCACCATGTCCGGCTTCACCCCGAAGAAGGCCGGCGACCACACCACCAGATCGGCGAGCTTGCCGACCTCCACCGAGCCGACCACATGCCCGATGCCGTGAGACAGCGCCGGGTTGATGGTGTATTTGGCGATGTAGCGCTTGACCCGGAAATTGTCGTTCTCGCCGCTCTCCTGCGGCAGGCGTCCGCGCTGGACCTTCATCTTGTGCGCGGTCTGCCACGTCCGGATCACCACCTCGCCCAGCCGGCCCATCGCCTGGCTGTCCGAGCTGATCATCGAGAAGACGCCCAGATCGTGCAGAATGTCCTCCGCCGCGATGGTCTCGCGGCGGATGCGGCTCTCGGCGAAGGCGACGTCCTCGGGAATGCGCGGGCTGAGGTGGTGGCAGACCATCAGCATGTCGAGGTGCTCGTCCACCGTGTTGACGGTGAAGGGCCGCGTCGGGTTGGTCGAGCTGGGCAGCACGTTCGGCAGCCCGGCCACCTTGATGATGTCCGGCGCGTGGCCGCCGCCCGCCCCTTCCGTGTGGAAGGCGTGGATGGTGCGGCCGGCGAAGGCGGCGATGGTGTCCTCGACGAAGCCCGACTCGTTCAGCGTGTCGGTGTGGATCGCCACCTGCACGTCGAGCTGGTCGGCGACCGACAGGCAGGTGTCGATGGAATCCGGTGTGGTGCCCCAGTCCTCGTGCAGCTTCAGGCCGCAGGCCCCGGCGGCGACCTGCTCGATCAGCGCGTCGGGGCGGCTGGCGTTGCCCTTGCCGAAGAAGCCGAGGTTGATCGGCAGCCCCTCCGCCGCCTGGAGCATCCGCTCCATGTGCCACGGCCCCGGCGTGCAGGTGGTGGCCGAGGTGCCGGCCGCCGGGCCGGTGCCGCCGCCCAGCATGGTGGTGACGCCGCTGTTCAGCGCCTCGTCGACCTGCTGGGGGCAGATGAAGTGGATGTGGGCGTCGATGCCGCCGGCGGTGACGATCTTGCCCTCGCCCGCGATCACCTCGGTGCCGGGGCCGACGATTATGGTGACGCCGGGCTGGACGTCGGGGTTGCCGGCCTTGCCGATGGCGGCGATGCGGCCGCCGGTGATGCCGATGTCGGCCTTGACGATGCCCCAATGGTCGATGATCAGCGCGTTGGTGATCACCGTGTCCACCGCGCCCTGGTGGCGCGAGCGCTGCGACTGGCCCATGCCGTCGCGGATCACCTTGCCGCCGCCGAACTTGACCTCCTCGCCGTAGACGGTGTGGTCGTGCTCGACCTCGACGATCAGGTCGGTGTCGGCCAGCCGGACGCGGTCGCCGGTGGTGGGACCGTAGAGGGCCGCGTATTCGGCCCGGTCGATGCGGAACGCCATGTCAGGATCGCCCTTTGTCTGGAAAGGCCCGTCAGAGGGCGCCGTTGACCTTGCGGTTGAAGCCGATCACCACCCGGTCGCCGTCGTAGGCGACCAGCGAGACGCGACGGGTCTGTCCCGGCTCGAAGCGCACCGCCGTTCCGGCCGGGATGTCCAGCCGGAAGCCGCGCGTCGGTTCGCGGTCGAAGCTGAGCGCGGCGTTGGTCTCGTAGAAGTGATAGTGCGAACCGACCTGGATCGGCCGGTCGCCCGCGTTGGACACGTCCAAGTCCAGCGTCGCGCGGCCGGCGTTCAGCACGATCTCGCCAGACGCCGGGATAATCTCCCCCGGCTTGAATGCGGGTTTCATGGGCTGGGGCTCCCCTCAACGGATCGGCTGGTGGACGGTGACGAGCTTGGTCCCGTCGGGGAAGGTCGCCTCGACCTGGATGTCGTGGATCATCTCGGCGATGCCGTCCATCACCTGGTCGCGGGTGATCACGGTGGCGCCGTCGCGCATCAGCTCGGCGACGCTGCGGCCGTCGCGGGCGCCTTCCACCACGTAGTCGGTGATGAGGGCGATGGCTTCCGGATGGTTCAGCTTCACGCCGCGTTCCAGCCGCCGCCGCGCGACCATCGCCGCCATCGCGACGAGCAGCTTGTCCTTCTCGCGCCCTGTCAGGTTCATGGGGGAATTGCCCTTTTGCCGCCCTGTTCGTTGGCGGCGATTATGCCACGTTGCCGCCCGACGCCAAGTGCGTCGTATGACGTAGCTGTTTCAAGCGGTTGGCTTCACACCTCCCACAGGCGCGGAAGGCGGGTCGGCAGGCCGGCGGCCTCGGCGCGCAGGCCCGACCACAGGGCAGCGTAGGTCCGGCGCACCGCGCGGGCGTCGCCGCCCAGGATGCGGACGACCAGCAGCCCGTCGAAACCCGTCACCCCCACCCGCGCCCCTTCCGCCGCCTCCGCCAGCGCCCGGAGCGCGTCGCGGTGGCGCAGCGCGTCGGGGGCGGCGTGCAGCAGGGTCGCGCAGGCGGCGGCCCCGCCGAAGCCGGCCGGGTGGTTCAGGGTTTCGGCGATGTCGCCATCCAGATGCAGCGCGTCGGCCCACAGGGCGCGGCCGTCGCGGAAGACCTCCCAGGCGTCGCGGATCAGGCCGCGCGTCACCGTCTCGCCGAAGGCGGCGCGGCCGAACACCAGCATCTCGCCGGCGATCAGCCGGGCGTCCGGCGCCACGTCGATCCGGGTGAGGCGGCGCAGGCGCGAGCCCTCGAAGACGATGGCCTCCTGCGGCAGCCATTCCAGCCAGCCGCCGGCCTCGACCGTCACGCGGGTGTCGATGCGGCAATCCTCGCCGGTGGAGCGGTAGACCTTCTCGGCCGCCTGGGTCGTCACCAGCGCCCGCGCGCCCGGCCCCACCGACAGGTCGATGTCCATGCGGTCGCCGCCGACCATGCCGCCCGAGGTCGTCGCCAGCACCGCGATGGGCAGGTCGTCGCGGCGCGGCGTCGGCAGCAGCACGCGCAGGGGGTCGTGGTGGTAGAGGGTGGCCAGCCGGGTGTCGCCGTGCCGGTGCTCGAACCGAACGGTCGCGGCGCCGTGCACCGCGACCTTCTTTTCCTCACGCCGCTCGTCGGGAGTCGTCCCGGCGGTCCGCGTCTCGATTGCCTGAAGCACTGCGCCTCGCTCTCCCTGTTCCCGCCGGCAGTCTGCCGGAAAGGGGCGGAGCGGCGCAACGGGCGTGGCTCAGGGGTTCGGGTCTCAGGCCAGGATTTCGGCGATGGCGTCGCGCTCGTGGAGTTCCTGTTCGAAGCGCGCCAGCTCCAGCCCCATGGCGTCGCGGATCGACACCATGCCGACCGGGACGCCGCGCTCGGTCACCGGCATGTGGCGGAAGCCGCCGTCGTGCATCAGGTGCAGCGCGTGCAGGATCGGCCGGTCGGGCGAGACCGTGGTCGGATCGCCGGTCATCACGTCGCCGACCACGGTGCGGTCGGGGTCGAGCCCGGCGGCCAGCACGCGGAACAGCGCGTCGCGCTCGGTGAAGATGCCCAGCAGGCGCTGGCCCTCCACCACCATCAGGGCGCCGATGCGGTATTCCTTCATCATGTGCGCGGCGGTGCGGACCGTCGCGGAGACCGGAACCGTGTGGATCCGCTGGTTGCGGATGATCGTGCGGATGGGGCGGTTGGGCATGCGCTTGTCCTTCTTGGAGGTTTCAAGTCGGTCGATTGCACACGAAAGGGTTTGTTGTTTCGTTTTCCCTGCTCATAGTCTTTGAAAATTACCTTCCATCGGCGATTCGCACAATATGACGAAGGTCTAAACCGCGTTACGCGTCTTCGGGGAAACAGCCACTGCGCGCCGCGACCACCGCCACCTGGGTGCGGTTGCGCACGCCGAGCTTTTGCATGATGGCGCGGACATGCACCTTCACCGTGCCTTCCAGCACGCCCAGCCCCCGCGCGATCTCCTTGTTGGAGTTGCCGGCCAGCAGAAGCTGGAACACGTCGCGCTGCCGGTCGGTCAGCCGGTCGAGGATGCCGGCCGCCGGCCCCGCGGTGTCGGCCGTGACGCTGCCGTTCAGCACCGCGCGCGGCAGCGGCAGAAAGGTCTCGCCGCTCAGCGCCAGCGAGATCGCGTGCTCCAGAACCTCGGCGGAACTGGTCTTCAGGATATAGCCGCGCGCGCCCAGCCGGACGCTGTCGACGATGTCGGCCACCTCGTCCGACCCGGAGATCACCAACAGCGGCACGCCCGCCAGCGCGTCCATCATCCGCCGGATGCCGGGATGGACCGGTTCGCCGGCGGACCGCTCGACGGCGGACCGCTCCGGATCGCTTCGGCCGAGGCCGAGGTCGAACAGCACCAAGGTCAGGCCGGGGGTGCGGCGGACCAGCGTCACCGCCTCGTCCAGGGAACCGGCCTCCAGCACGCGGGCGTCCGGATGGATCTCCCCGACGGAGAGCGCGAAACCGTGACGGACGAGAGGGTGGTCGTCCACCACCAGAAACGTCGGCGTCGCCTTGCCGACACGTTCCAAGCCGCGCGTTTGCAGCTGAATCTCCATTGTATCCCCACCTCGCATCGGGTCGTTTTCCAGACCGGCCAAAGACGACGAATGGTCGGAAACCGGAAGCCCCTCTTCCGAGGCGCCGCTCCACCCGAATACTCCGAAAGATCGTACAGTCCAGCTGGCGCGGATTTCCGACAAATTCAGATCCACTATCGTCGGTTTTGCCGTCGCGCCTTGCGTCATTCAACGGACATCCGTATAAATCATCGGGTCAACCAGCGTAAAGCCCGCTTTTTCCAGACAATATTATCTGTATTTTTCCTTTCTGGAAAAGAGACGAGGCCAGCGGGAATTTCAGGGGCGCTCCCGGTCGGGACGGCGCCTTGCGGAGGAGCATCGATGAAGACGTGGAACGTCATGCTGGTCGATCACGACCGGCTGTTTTCGGCGGCGCTGGCCACGCTGATCGGCAGCGGTCCGTTCCGGGCGGGCAATTTAGCATCGAGCGCCGATGACGCGCTGGACATCATCGCCGGGGGCGCGGAGCCGGATCTGATCGTGCTGGCGCTTCAGGACGGGCTGGCCGAGGAGATCGCCGGGATCAGACGATTGCGCGGTGCCACCCAGGCCCGCATCGTCGTGCTGGCCGACACCATCGCCGACCGCACCCTGTCGCTGTCGCTGAAGGCCGGCGCCGACGCCTATCTGAACAAGGGCATGTCGAGCGAATCGCTGCTGCGCGCCCTGCAACTGGTGATGCTGGGCGAGGTGGTCTACCCGACCCATGTGGCGAGCCTGCTGATGGCTGCCGCGAACGAGCGCCCGGCCCCGCCGCCGCCCAGCGCCGCCCCCAGCAGCGACCTGTCGAAGCGCGAGGTGCAAATCCTGCGCTGCCTGCTGGCCGGGCAGTCGAACAAGGCCATCGCGCGCAACCTGCACATCACCGAGTCGACGGTGAAGATGCATTTCAAGAACGTGATGCGGAAGATCAACGCCCAGAACCGCACCCAGGCGGCGGTGTGGGCGATCCAGAACGGGCTGTCGCCGCTCGCCACCGCTTGAGCCTGCAACAAAAGGGGCGCCGGGGATGCCGGCGCCCTTTCGTCATGGATCATCCGCCGGCGCGGCGACCAATCACTCCGCCGCGTGGCGATGGCCGAGGTGACGGCCCTCGGCGAATTCCTCGATCATCTTCGGGCAGAAGGCCGTGAGATCGTCCGGCTTGCGCGAGGTGACGAGGCCACGGTCGGTGACCACAGCCTCGTCCACCCAATCGGCGCCGGCGTTGGTCAGGTCGGTCTTCAGCGAGGGCCAGGACGTCACCTTGCGGCCCCGCACGCCGCCCGCGTCGATCAGCGTCCAGGGGCCGTGACAAATCGCGGCGATCGGCTTGCCTGTCTGCACAAAGCTTTGGATGAAGGCGATGGCCTTCGGCTCCAGCCGCAGGGCGTCGGGGTTGATCACGCCGCCCGGCAGCATCAGCGCGTCGTAGCGCGTGGCGTCGGCTTGGTCGAGCGCGGCGTCGACCGTCACCATGTCGCCCTTGTCGTGGTGGTTCCAGCCTTGGATCTGGCTGGATTTCGGGGCGACGACGTGAACGGTGGCGCCCGCGTCGCGCAGGGCCTTCACCGGTTCCGTCAATTCCACCTGTTCGAAGCCGTCGGTGGCCAGCACGGCCACGGTCTTGCCAGTCAGGTTTCGAGCCATCGGGGACCTCCTGTGTTGTTGGTCTCACGACCGCGACAACCGGCTTACCTCTGGATCGTTCCCATGGAACGGACCGCTCATTCCCATGTTGAACGTTGCATAAGGATCACACTCACCGCCGGGAGCGCCGAACCATGCGATTCCGCCTTGCTTTTTCGGCCATCGTCATAGCCGCCGTTTTTCCCTTCGCGGTTCCGGGATCGGCTCACGCCGCCGATCCGGCGCGGAGCCACGACCTGACCGGCCTGGAGGTCACCGGACTTCTGGGTGAGGAGCTGGGACAAATCGCGTCGGTCTCGGACGCGACAAACGGGAGGGACGCCACCGTTCTGGTCGAGGCCAGCGGCATGCTGGACGTCGGTCACCGCTATTTCACCCTGCACCGCTCGCAACTCAGCCCCGGCGAGGACGAGGACACGGTGACCGCCAAGGCGACCGCCGCCGACGTGCTGCGGCTGATCCGCAACGACACGGAGGTCGCGGGGCGTTAGAAGCGCTTGCCCCCTCCCCATCCCTCCCCCGCTTCGCGGGAGAGGGGGGCCGGAGCCTCGCAAAGACACAGCGGCAGTCCCCTCTCCCGCCGAAGGCGGGGGAGGGTCAGGGAGGGGGCCGCAAATCTCCCCTCAATCCTCCAGCGTGTGGCAGGGCTTGCACCCCGTCGGCCAGGGCTCGCCCAAATCCTCCACCAGAAGACGCCACCCTGCGCCGTCCAGCCGGACACAGCCGCCACCGGCGAAATGCAAGGCGACGCCGCCGCCCTCCACCGTCTCCAGCGACAGAAGTTCCAGGATCTGGCCACGATCCTTCACGTCGATGCCGCGCAGCTTGACGCCGGTCACGCCTTCCACCCGCACGCCGCAATGGACGCGCTCGAAGGGCGCCTCGTCGTCGTCGTCGGCCTTGGGGCCGGGACGCGGCTGGTCGGCGCTTTCCCAGCGGAAGCGGTTGACCACCATGACGAAGCGCTTCTCATCCGGCAGGAACCCCATGTCGCCGATGGGCAGGATGGCGTCCTGGAGGCAGGCGGAGACGATCTTCAGATCCTCGTCGTCCTCCGCGCGCAGGCGGATCGGGGCAGCGGTCATGGCACCTCTCGGTTGGGCGGGAGGGGTCAGTCCTCGCCGCCGTGAATGCGTTCGATGTCGGCTCCGCAGGCGGCGAGCTTCTCCTCCACCCGCTCGTAACCACGGTCGAGGTGGTAGACACGGCTGATCACCGTCTCCCCCTTCGCCGCCAGACCGGCGAGCACCAGCGAGACCGACGCGCGCAGATCCGTCGCCATGACGGGCGCGCCGGTCAGCCGCTCCACGCCGCGCACCAAGGCGGACGAGCCGTGCACCGTGATCCGGGCACCCATGCGCGTCAGCTCCGGGGCGTGCATGAAGCGGTTCTCGAAGATGGTCTCCGTGATCATCGCCGCGCCGGACGCCACGGACATCAGGGCCATCATCTGGGCCTGGAGGTCGGTGGGGAAGCCGGGGAACGGCTCGGTCATCACGTCGACGCCGTGCAGTTCGCCGTTGGCGCGGGACACGCGGATTCCGTTCTCGATCTCCTCGAAGGCGACACCGGCGGGGGCAAGCGCCTTGACCGCCGCCTTGATCAGATCGAGACGCGTGTTCAGGATGTCAAGACGGCCGCCGGTCATCGCCGCCGCCATCGCGTAGGTGCCAGTCTCGATGCGGTCGGCCACCACCATGTGACGAGCGCCGTGCAACCGGTCCACGCCCTCGATCACCAGCCGGTCGGTGCCGATGCCGGCGATCTTCGCGCCCATCTTGACGAGGCAGTCGGCGAGGTCGATCACCTCCGGCTCGCGCGCGGCGTTGACCAGGATGGTGGTCCCCTTCGCCAGCGTCGCCGCCATCAGCAGGTTCTCGGTGGCGCCGACCGACACCTTGGGGAAGACGTACTCCGCGCCGCGCAGACCGCCGGCCGGGGCCTTGGCCACGATGTAGCCGCCCTCGATCCGGATGTCGGCGCCCATCGCTTCCAGGCCCTTAATGTGCAGGTCCACCGGACGCGCGCCGATGGCGCAGCCGCCGGGCAGCGACACCTTGGCCTCGCCGCAGCGGGCGAGCAGCGGCCCCAGCACCAGCACGCTGGCGCGCATCTTGCGGACCAGATCGTAGGGCGCGGTGGTGTTGGTGATGTCGCGCGCGGTGAAGTCCACCGCCCGGCCCGCGCAGTCGCCGCCCGCCCCCGCCATGTGGATCGCGACGCCGTGCTGCAACAGCAGATTGCACAGCGTGTTGATGTCCGCCAGGATCGGCAGGTTGGTGAGCGTCAGCGTCTCGTCGGAGAGCAGCGCCGCGGTCATCAGCGGCAGGGCCGCGTTCTTGGCCCCGCCGACGGTGATGGAGCCGTTCAGCGGGCGGCCGCCGCGAATGCGGATCTTGTCCATGGGACCTGTACCTTAGCGGAAGGGGGAAAGCCGGGAAGACCGGTCAGAGCCGGGGCAGCGTGACGCCCTTCTGCCCCATGTATTTGCCGGCCTTGTCGGCGTAGGACACCTCGCAGACGCTGTCCCCCTTGAGGAACAGGAACTGGCAGAGGCCCTCGTTGGCGTAGACCTTGGCCGGCAGCGGCGTGGTGTTGGAGATCTCCAGCGTGACGTGGCCTTCCCATTCGGGTTCCAGCGGGGTCACGTTGACGATCAGGCCGCAGCGCGCGTAGGTGCTCTTGCCCAGGCAGATCACCAGCACGTCACGCGGGATGCGGAAATACTCCACCGTGCGGGCCAGCGCGAAGCTGTTGGGCGGGATGATGCAGACGTCGGTTTTGCGGTCGACGAAGCTGCTGTCGTCGAACTTCTTGGGATCGACCAGCGCGTTGTCGACGTTGGTGAAGATCTTGAACTCGTCGGCGACCCGCGCGTCGTAGCCGTAGGACGACACGCCGTAGGAGATCACCCCCTCGCGCTTCTGCGTCTCGACGAAGGGCTCGATCATGCCCTTGGTCTCGGCCATCTCGCGGATCCAGCTGTCCGGCATGATGCCCATCGGGGAACTCCTTGGCGTATCGAAAGTGTGGGGGATTGGTCGTCCCCGGTTTGTAGCGGAGCGGGACGGCCGGCTCAAGGAAATGGAGCCACCCGCAACGGCACCCTGGTATATGTCCTCGGCATGAGCGACCAATCCATCACGCTGTCCGTCACGGACAGCGCCAGCCCCACCGACGCCGAGCGCGTCCTCCAGGGCTTGAAGACCTACAACGAAGCCTCCGTCGAGCGCGCCTTCGACCGCCGCGACGTCACGGTGCTGGCCCACGACGCCGAGGGCACGCTGCTGGGCGGCCTGACCGGCTACACCCTGTGGGAGTGGCTGTACGTCGACCATCTGTGGGTCGGCGAGGGCGGGCGGCGCGGCGGGCTGGGCTCGCGCCTGCTGGACGCGGCGGAGGCCGAGGCGAAGGCGCGGGGCTGCCGCTGGTCGCGGCTCTACACCTACGATTTCCAGGCGCCGGGCTTCTACCCGAAACGCGGTTACGAGGTCTGGGCCGAGATGGAGGGCTATCCCGAGGGCCACAAGCAGATCTGGTTCCGCAAGACGCTGGGATGACGCGGGCTTCTGCCCTCTCCCGCCTTGGGAGAGGGAGTCCTACTCCCCCTTGTCCCGCTGCCGGGCCTGCTCCTTGCGCTTGCGCAGGTTCTCGCGCAGCCGCTCGGCCAGACGGTCGTCGCTGGGCATGGTCTTGGGCGGACGAACGATGGTGTCCGGTGGCTCCGACGGGTCCTGGGTCTCTTCGGTCATCGCTGGCATCAGGCGGCTAGAGGAGTCGCGGCGTCGGCGCGCGCCCAGTGGCGGGTCCAGGCCTGGAACATCAGGACGCTCCACAGCCGGTGCTGGTTGTTGCGGGTGCCCGACAGATGCTCGGCCCAGCAGGCGCGGATCACCGCCGGGTCGAACCAACCCTCCGAGCGCAGCGCCGATTCGCTCAGCAGATCCTCCGCCCAGTCGCGCAAGGGGCCGCGCAGCCAAGCGTCGATGGGCACGGCGAAGCCGGATTTCGGCCGCTCGATCAGGTCCTTGGGAACATGGCGGTAGAGGACCTGCCGCAGCAGCCATTTGCCCTGCCCGTCCCGGATCTTCTGCGCCAGCGGCACCCGCCACGCGAATTCCAGCACCCGGTGGTCGAGCAGCGGCACCCGCGCCTCCAGCCCGACGCCCATGCTGGCGCGGTCCACCTTGGCGAGGATGTCGTCGGGCAGATAGGTCACGGTGTCGAGATGCTGCATGCGCTCGACGAAGCCCGGCAGGCGCTCCGCCAGACCGGCGTCCCACAGCGCCCCGTCCTTCGGCTCAACGCCGCCGCGCACCGCCGCCTCGGGATCGTTCCATTGCGACACCAGCCGCCGGTACAGCGCGTCCGGACCCGGCGACGCCAGCACGCCGGCCAGCTTGTGCAGTTTGTCGCCCGGCTGGCGCGGCCGCCGGCCCTCCGGCAGCAGACCGAACAGAGCGTCCCAGCCGCCCGGCCGAATGGCGCGGACCGCACCGGCGGCGGCGCGGCGCAAGCCCCTCGGTAGGGGCGCCATGCGCCGCCACACCCGGTCGCCCCAGAGATAGCGGTTGTAGCCGGCAAACAGCTCGTCCCCGCCGTCGCCCGACAGCGCGACCGTCACCGATTGCCGGGTCAACTGCGAGACCAGCACGGTCGGGATCTGCGACGAATCGGCGAAGGGCTCGTCGTACCACTCCGGCAAATTCGGGATGGTGTCGAGCGCGTGGCGCGGCTCGACCGTCAGTTCGGTGTGGTCGGTGCCGAGATGCCGGGCCACGGCGCGCGCGGCGTCGGCCTCGTCGTAGCCGCCCTCGCGGAAGCCAATGGTGAAGGTGCGCACCGGGCGGTCGCTGTGCCGGCGCATCAGCGCCACCACGGTGGAGCTGTCCACCCCGCCCGACAGGAAGGCGCCCAGCGGCACGTCGGCCATCATCTGGCGCCCGACCGCGTCGGACAGCAATTCCTCCAGCGTGTCGGTCGCGTCCGTGTCCGACAGATTCAGCGGATTCGCCAGACCGTCGCGCGCGGCGGCCTCGGCGTCCCAATAGACGGTCTCCTCCAGCTCGCGGCCCGGACGGACGGTCAGGATGCGCCCCGGCTCCAATTTGCGGACGCCCTGGAAGATGCTGTGCGGCGCCGGGACGTAGCTGAGGCGCAGATAGGCGGCCAGCGCGTCGCGGTCCAGCCCGGCGGCGAAGGCCGGGTGCGCCCGCAACGCCTTGGGCTGCGAGCCGAACAGCAGCGCGCCGTTCTGCCGCGTCCAGTAGAGCGGCTTGACGCCGAGATGGTCGCGGACCAGCGACAGCACGCGGTCGCGCCGGTCCCACAGCGCGAAGGCGAAGATGCCGACCAGCCGCGTCACGGCGCGCTCGACACCCCAGGCGGCGCAGGCTTCCAGCAGCACCTCGGTGTCGGAGTGCCCGCAGAATTGGTGACCGGCGGCTTCGAGTTCGCCGCGCAGATCCTGGAAATTGTAGATTTCGCCGTTGTAGACGACGACGAAGCGCCCGTCGGCGGACTCCATCGGCTGCCGGCCGAGCGGCGACAGCTCCACGATGGCGAGCCGCCGGTGGCCCAGCGCCACCCCGGCGGCCTCGTCGGTCCACAGACCGTCGCCGTCGGGGCCGCGATGGGCGATGCGGTCGTTCATCCGGCGCAGCACCGCCTCGAAGCCGCCGGCCGCGCTCACGGCGGCGGTCGAGCGCCCCTCGGATTCAAGAAGGAAACCGCAGAAGCCGCACAAGGCGCCGCCCTCTTACGCTCAGTGGTCGGAGTGGTGCAGGATCTCGTCGCGCAGGCCGGTGTCGTAGCCGACGCCGGCGGCGGTCAGGATCGCCTGCCCCGGCTCGCGCTTCACGATGCCTTTGCGCTCCAGGATGGTCCAGACCGCGTCGTTCTGGAGGCCGGTGGCGTCCTTGGCCGCGACGACCGCGTGGCCGAGGTGGAAGTGGTTGCCGTGCGCGTGCGGCAGGCCGGTGATGGCGAACGCGCCCTCCTCGCCGTCGACGGGCTTGTTCTCCAGCCGGGCGATCTCCTGCAACAGGGTCAGGGTGCGGAGCTGCAACGGATTCAGGTTCAGCGGGTTCTTCTTGGGGGCCATCGTGGTTCCCATCGGTCCTTTGGTCTGACAGTCGGCGCAGTAGACCGGCATGGCGGAGCCGCTGTCAAGCCGCGCGACCCGGCGTTGAAGGACCCCGGCGTTGAAGACTGGCGCATCCCCCGCCGCTCGGGCATAAGACCCACGGGTGCGGGGCGGCGCCTCCGGACGCAAGCCCCCGTTGTCGCAAGAGGCACACGATCATGACCATCCTCGTCACCGGCGCCGCCGGATTCATCGGTTCGCACGTCACGGCGGCCTTGCTGGACCGGGGGGAGGAGGTTCTCGGCCTCGACAACCTGAACGACTATTACTCGGTGGCGCTGAAGGAGGCGCGGCTGGCCCGGCTCCAGGCGCGGCCCGGCTTCCGCTTCGTCAAGGCCGACATCGCCGACCGCGCGACGGTCGAGGGGCTGTGGCCGCGGTTCCAAGACGTCACCGGGGTGGTGCATCTGGCCGCCCAGGCCGGTGTGCGCTACTCGCTGGAGAACCCCTACGCCTACATCGACGCCAACGTGACGGGCCAAGTCGCCCTGCTGGAAGCGGCGCGGCGCATGCCCAAGCTGGCGCATTTCGTCTACGCCTCGACCTCCTCGGTCTACGGCACCAACAGGAAGATGCCCTTCTCGGTCGAGGACCGGGTGGACAGCCCGATGTCGATCTACGCCGCGACCAAGAAGGCGGCGGAGATGATGGCCTTCTCCTACAGCCACCTTTACAAGATGCCGGCGACGGGGCTGCGCTTCTTCACCGTCTACGGCCCCTGGGGGCGCCCGGACATGGCGGCCTACCTGTTCGCCGACGCGATCATCGCCGGGCGGCCGATCCGCGTCTTCAACGGCGGGAAGATGAAGCGCGACTTCACCTTCGTCGAGGACATCGCGGCCGGCGTGCTGGCGGCGCTCGATCACCCGGCGCCGATGAACGTCGAGACCAACGCGCCGCACCGCGTCTACAACCTCGGCAACAATCGCTGCGAGGATCTGATGCGCTTCATCGGCATCCTCGAAGAGTCGCTGGGCCGCGAGGCGGTGAAGATCATGGAGCCGCTCCAGGCCGGCGACGTGCCGGAGACCGCCGCCGACATCGAGGTCAGCCGCCGCGACCTGGGCTTCGAACCGAAGACTCCGATCGAAGTCGGGCTGCCGCGCTTCGTCGCGTGGTACAAGGACTATCACAAGATCGCCTGAGCACAGGATCGCTTGGCATCTCATATGTCTCAATGACTTAACGGAAGTGCCGACGCTGTTTCGACGCTTGGTGGAGACCGGGAAGCACCTTGCCGAGTTGGTAGGGTTAAAGACGCACGACCCGATGCGCGCGAACCATGGAAAGCAAAACCCCGCGAAAGGCCGTCATGCCTGTCGCGGGGCTCTGGAAAGGCCGTGAGTTAAGACCGCCGACGCTGACGGTTATTTCCGGGCCTTGCGGGCAGCGTAGCGGGCATCGCGCGCCGCTTTCTGTTCAGCCAGCAAGCTCTGATCGTTTGCCGCGCGCGCAGCGGCGTCCTGGACGGCTTGGGCCTCGGCAGCAAGTTTCTCGGCAGCGGCCTTGGCCTCTGCGGCTTCGCGGTCCGCCTTGCGCTCGGCAGCGCGCGCCTCGCGAGCGACGCGAACGGCGAGGAGCTCGCTCTGTCGTGCGGCAAAAGCCGCATCGTCCAGGACAGAGCTTTCGCGGTATTTCTCCACTTGGGCCTTTTTTGCAGCAGTGGCGGCGCTTCGCCGATCACCGAAACCCACTTCCTTGAAACCGCTCATTAATACGTAGCTTCCTGTCATTTTCTCGAACAAGAAGCCAATTTACACCACCACGCACCAAATCTCATCACGCAATATTTGGGTTGCTCCATTGCGATTCGAGGAGGTGACAGGGTGGGCGGAGTCTTGGATCTGATTGGCGTCGCATGGTAGAGCCTTTTGACGCATTGCTCTCAGCGAAGCTATGAATACATTGAAATCCCTATGCTTTTGCGTCAATTGCAATGGCATTAAGGACTGTCACAAGATCGCCTGACCCATCATGACCGCCCCCATCACCGCACAACGCCGCCCGAAGCTGCTCTACCTTGTGACGGAGGACTGGTATTTCTGGTCCCACCGCCTGCCCATGGCGCGCGCCGCGCGCGACGCCGGCTTCGACGTGACGGTCGCCGCCCGCGTCGACAAGCACGGCGAGCGCATCGCGGCGGAAGGCTTCCGGGTGCTGCCGCTGGCCTGGCAGCGGCGCAGCGTCAACCCGCTGGGGGCGCTCGGTGCCGTCCGGGAGATCGCGGCGCTCTACCGGCGCGAGGCGCCCGACATCGTCCATCACGTTGCCATGAAGCCGGTGCTGCTCGGCGGTCTGGCGTCGATGGCGGCGCGGGTTCCGGCGGTGGTCAACGCGCTGACCGGGCTGGGTTCCGCCTTCATCGGCAGCGGCGGGTTGAAGTCGCGCGTGGCCGGAGCGGTGGCGCGGCCGCTGCTGCGCGCCGTGCTGAGCCGCCCGAACAGCCTTGCCATCCTCCAGAACGCCGACGACCGCCGCACGCTGGTCGAGGCCGGACTGCTCGACGCCGACCGCGCCTGGATCGTCCGAGGGTCGGGCATCGACACCACCCATTACAAGGCGCTGCCGGAACCGCCCGAGCCGCCGGTCACCGTCGGCTGCGTCGCCCGCCTGCTCGCCGACAAGGGCGTGGCTCCGCTGGTCGAGGCGCAGCAGGCCCTGCGCGCCAAGGGGCTGGACGTGCGCCTGCTGCTGGCCGGCACGCCCGACCCGGAGAACCCGACCTCGATCCCGCAGGCCGATCTCGACCGCTGGGCGGCCATGCCCGGCGTGGAGTTGGCCGGGCATGTCGCCGACGTCCGCGCCGTCTGGTCGCGCTGCCACGTCGCCGTGCTGGCCTCGCGCCGCGAGGGGCTGCCGAAGAGCCTGCTGGAGGCCGCCGCCTGCGGCCGCGCCATCGTGGCGACCGACGTGCCCGGCTGCCGCGAGGTCGCCCACGCCGGGGAGAACGCGCTGCTGGTGCCGCCGGACGACGCCAACGCCCTGGCCGGGGCGCTGGAGACCTTGGTCCGCGACTCAGGCCTGCGCGCCCGCTTCGGAGAGGCCAGCCGCCGGCTGGTCGAATCCGACATGGCCGCCGACCGGGTCGGCGCCCGGACCGTCGAGCTGTACCGCAGCCTGCTGACCAACGTGCATCCCTCGGCCGTGCCGGCGGAGGCGTCATGAACGGCGTCGCGACGATGCTCATCGTATTGGGGCTGTGCTGGCTGGCCTCCTGGGCCCTGACCGGCCGGGTGTTGGCCTATCTGCGGGGCCGGGCGATCCTCGACCATCCCAACGACCGGTCAAGCCATTCCATCCCGACGCCGCGCGGCGGCGGCTGGGGGGTGATGCTGACTTTGCTGCCGGCCTGGATCCTGATCGGCGCCGCGACCGGCGACATCGGCCACGCCTTGCCGATCCTGGTCGGGATCGCGGCGCTGATGGCGGTCTCCTGGATGGACGACCGGCGCGGCCTCGGCCCGGCGCCGCGCTTCCTGATCCAGATCGCCGCCGTCGCCGGAGGCTTGGCCGCGCTGCCGGGCGACGGGCTGGTGTTCCAGGGGGTGCTGCCCTTCTGGGCCGACCGGCTGGTCGCCGCCATCGGCTGGCTGTGGTTCGTCAACCTCTTCAACTTCATGGACGGCATCGACGGCTTGGCCGGGTCCGAGACCGCCACCATCGGGGCCGGGCTGGCGCTGGTCGCGGCGCTGGCCGGGCTGTCTCCGGCGCTGGGCCTCTACGGGGTGGCGGCGGCGGGGGCGGCGCTGGGCTTCCTGATGTGGAACTGGCACCCGGCCAAGCTGTTCATGGGCGATGTCGGCAGCGTGCCGCTGGGCTTCGCGCTCGGCTGGCTGCTGCTGAGCGTCGCGGCGGCGGGCTTCTGGCCGGCGGCGCTGCTGCTCCCCGCCTATTTCCTGGCCGACGCGACCTTTACGCTGCTGCGCCGGCTGGCCGAGCGCAAGAAGGTCTGGCAGGCCCATCGCGAGCATTTCTACCAGAAGGCCACCCAGCGCGGACGCAACCACGCGCAGGTCGTCCGCATGGTGCTGGCGCTGAACGCCGCGCTGGTCGCGCTGGCGGCGGCGTCGCTGAGCCTGGGCTGGCCGGTGCTGCTGCCGGGCGCGGCGGCGGTGGTCCTGCTGCTGGCGGCGCTGGCCCGCCCGGCGCGGGTGGCCGCCTGATGCGCGTCCTCGTCACCGGAGCCAACGGCTTCGTCGGGCGGGCGCTGGTGCCGCTGCTGGCCGAGCGTGGCCATTGGGTGCGCGCCGCCATCCGCAATTCCGGTACCGCCGTTCCGGCCGCCGCCGAGACGGTCGGCGTCGGCGACATCGGCCCGGACACCGATTGGGCCCGCGCGCTGGACGGCATCGACGCGGTGGTGCATCTGGCCGCCCGCGTCCACGTCATGCGGGACACCGCCGCCGACCCGCTCGCCGCCTTCCGTGCCGTCAACACCGAGGGCACGCGCCGGCTTGCCGAATCCGCCGCCTCGGCCGGGGTGCGGCGTTTCGTTTATCTCAGCAGCGTCAAGGCGCTGGTGGACGAGAGCCAGCCCCGCCCGCTCGACGACGCGACGCCGGCCAACCCACACTCCCCCTACGGCGTCTCCAAGCTGGAGGCCGAGCGCGCGCTCGCCGGCATCGCCGCCCGCACCGGGCTGGAGGTCGCGACGATCCGCCCGCCGCTGGTCTACGGCCCCGGCGTCGGCGGCAACTTCCGCAGCCTGCTGAAGCTGGTGGCGAGCGGCCTCCCCCTGCCCTTCGGCGCGCTCGACAACCGCCGCAGCTTGGTCTTCGTCGGCAACCTCGCCGACGCGGCGGCGCTCTGCCTCACCCACCCGCAGGCGCCCGACGGCACCTTCCTGATCCACGACGGGCAGCCCCTGTCCACGGCGGAGCTGGTGCGCGCCATCGGCACGGCGCTCGGGACACCGGCCCGCCTGCTGCCGGTCCCCGCCGGGCTGATGGCGCTCGGCGCCGGACTGGTCGGCAAGCGGGCGGTGTACGACCGCATCGCCGGATCCCTGACCGTGGACGACCGCCCCCTGCGCGAACGGCTGGGCTGGCGCCCCCCGCACGCCCCCGCGTCCGGGTTGCGCGCCACGGCGGAATGGTTCAAAGCTTCACGCGGCTGACCGGACAGGGCGTCCGAAATACGGCCGAACGACAGCAGGGCAAGCGGCATGCGCATCCCGTCCCCACGGGCATTTCTCGTCTTTCTCCACGACCTGACCATGACCGGCGCCGCCTTGGCGGTCGCGTTGTATCTGCGGGTCGGCGGCCCGTCCTTCGAGTTCTACAGCGACGCGCTGGTCACGGCGCTGCCGATGCTGGTCGGCATCTCCGCCGTGGTCTTCGTGCTGTTCGGGCTCTATCGTGGCATCTGGCGCTACGCGTCGGTCCCCGATCTGGTGCAGGTGATCCGCGCCGTCACGGTGGGGGTGCTGTGCTTCGTGCTGGCGATGTTCCTGCTGACCCGGCTGGAATCCCTGCCCCGCTCGCTGCCGCCCATCCTGTGGCTGGTCCAGATCGTGCTGCTCGGGGGGCCGCGTTTCGCCTACCGCCTGTTCAAGGACCGCCGTCTGAGCTTCGGCGACGTGGCCACGGGCGTGCCGCGCATCCCCGTGCTGCTGCTGGGCGTCGGCGACGCGGCGGAGCTGTTCATCCGCTCGCTCGACCAGTCGGGGCAGGCCGCCTACCGCGTCGTCGGCATCCTCGACGAGAAGGGCCGCCGCGTCGGCCACGCCGTGCGCGGCGTGAAGGTGCTGGGCGGTCCCGACGATCTGGCCCGCGTGGTCGAAAACCTCGACCGCAAGGGCGACCGCCCGCAGCGGCTGATCGTCACCAAGGGCTCGAACGAGATCCCCGGCGCCACGCTCCGCACCCTGCTCGATCAGGCCGAGGCGCTGGGCCTGATCCTGTCGCGCCTGCCCAGCCTGACCGAGTTCAAGTCGGCGCTGGGCGAGGGCAAGGGCATCGAGGTCCGCCCCATCGCGCTGGAGGATCTGCTGGGCCGCCCGCAGGCGGTGCTCGACCGGGGCGCCATCGCCGGGCTGGTCGGCGGGCGGCGCGTCGTGGTGACGGGGGCCGGCGGCACCATCGGCAGCGAGCTGGTGCGCCAGATCGCCGCGCTGAAACCCGAACGCCTGATCCTGGTCGATGCCGGGGAGTTCAACCTCTACAGCATCGAGATGGAGGTGCGGGAGCGCTTCCCCGATCTCGACACCCGCGCCGTCATCGCCGACGTGCGCGACCGCGACCGCGTCATGCGCCTGTTCCAGGAGGAGCGCCCGGCGATGGTCTTCCACGCCGCCGCGCTCAAGCACGTGCCGCTGGTCGAGGCCAACCCGTGCGAGGGCGCGCTGACCAACGTGGTCGGCACCCGCAACGTCGCCGACGCCGCGCGGGCGGCGGGCTGCCTCGCCATGGTGCTGATCTCGACCGACAAGGCGATCCGCCCGACCAGCGTCATGGGCGCCGCCAAGCGCTTCGCCGAGACCTACTGCCAGGCGCTCGACGTGCTGCCGCCGCGCGACGGGGCTGACCACGCCACCCGCTACATGACCGTGCGCTTCGGCAACGTGCTGGGCTCCTCGGGCTCGGTGGTGCCGCTGTTCACCCGCCAGCTCGCCAAGGGAGGCCCGCTGACCGTCACCCACCCCGACATGCGCCGCTACTTCATGACGGTGCGCGAGGCGGTGGAGCTGGTGCTCCAGGCCTCGGCCCACGGCGTCGCCCGAGCCGAGGACCGCGGCAAGGTGCTGGTGCTGGACATGGGCGAGCCGGTGAAGATCGCCGACCTCGCGCGCCAGATGATCCGGCTGGCCGGCTACCGGCCCGGCGTCGACATCGAGATCGCCTACACCGGCCTTCGCCCCGGCGAAAAGCTGTTCGAGGAGATCCTGACCGCCGCCGAGGCGCCGTCCCGCACCGAGGCGGACGGGGTCTTCCTGGCCTCGCCCCGGCTGATCGACTACGCGCTGGTCAACCGCGCGCTGGGCGAGTTGGAGGGCGCGGCCAAGGCCGGCGACGGCGAGCGGGTGCTGACGATCCTGGGCAACATCGTGCCGGATTTCCGCGCCGAAGCCGTCCTGCCGCCGACCGGAACGCGGGCTTGAGAAAAGAACGCGGGGAAGTGTTTTCCCCGCTTGCATCCCCCCGGTCCGTGTGGCATAACCCGCGCCACTTGAGGGGGCGGCCAGCCTGGACGCCCCTCGCGAGTGTGTCGGTTCAAGAGTTTCCGTTTCCGGCGCTGCCGTAGCTCAGTGGTAGAGCACTCCCTTGGTAAGGGAGAGGTCGAGAGTTCAATCCTCTCTGGCAGCACCATTCTTCCGGAACGACCGGTTCTGAACCGAACGCGCCTCGCATCGGCGCTGCCGTAGCTCAGTGGTAGAGCACTCCCTTGGTAAGGGAGAGGTCGAGAGTTCAATCCTCTCTGGCAGCACCATCCCCCATTCTTCCCCGCACCACATCGCCTCCTTGACGCCGCCCGCGAAAGGCCGCAAGAAACGCCCCGTTCGTTCAGGGCCGCGTTTGGGGAGAATGTCATCATGGCCGGCAACAGCTTCGGCACGCTTTTCCGCTTCACCACCTGGGGCGAGAGCCACGGCCCCGCCATCGGCGTGGTGGTGGACGGCTGCCCGTCGCTCCTCGACCTGACCGAGGCCGACATCCAGCCCTGGATGGACAAGCGCCGTCCCGGCCAGTCGCGCTACACCACCCAACGCCAGGAACCCGATCAGGTGAAGATCCTGTCCGGCGTGTTCGAGGGGAAGACCACCGGCACGCCGATCTCGTTGATGATCGAGAACACCGACCAGCGCTCCAAGGACTACAGCGAGATCGCGGCCAAATTCCGCCCCGGCCACGCCGACTACACCTATTGGGAAAAATACGGCATCCGCGACTATCGCGGCGGCGGGCGCTCCTCGGCGCGGGAAACCGCCTGCCGGGTCGCGGCGGGCGCGGTGGCGCGCAAGGCGCTGGGGGCCGGCATCGCCGTGCGCGGCGCCCTGGTGCAGATCGGCCCGCACAAGATCGACCGTTCCCGCTGGGATTGGGCGGAGATCGACAACAACCCCTTCTTCTGCCCCGACCCGGTGATGGCCACGCAATGGGCGGACTACCTCGACGGCATCCGCAAGAGCGGCTCGTCGGTCGGCGCCGTGGTGGAGCTGGTGGCGTCCGGCGTGCCGGTGGGCCTGGGCGATCCGCTCTACGACAAGCTGGACAGCGATCTGGCCCGCGCGATGATGACGATCAACGCCGTGAAGGGCGTCGAGATCGGCAACGGCTTCGAGGCGGCGGAACTGACCGGCGAGACCAACGCCGACGAGATGCGCATGGGCGCCGACGGCAAGCCGGTCTTCCAGTCGAACAACGCGGGCGGCATCCTGGGCGGGATTTCCACGGGGCAGGACGTGGTCCTGCGCTTCGCCGTGAAGCCGACCAGCTCGATCCTGACGCCGCGCCAGACGGTCGACATCCACGGCCAGGAGACCGACATCCTGACCAAGGGTCGCCACGACCCCTGCGTCGGCATCCGCGCCGTGCCGGTGGGCGAGGCGATGATGGCCTGCGTGCTGGCCGACCATCTGCTGCGCCGCCGCGCCGAACGCCGCGACTGAGCGGCGGGAGCTTGGCGATGCGGGCGCGCATGCGGCGATGGGGCTTGGCGGTGATGCTGGCCGGTTGGGCGATGCCCCCAGCCATGGCCGCCGAGCCCCTGCCCGCTCCGCCGCCCGGCCGCGACTTTCTGGAGTATGACGAGGCGGTCAAGAGCTGGAAGCTCTACTGCCGCGTCTGGCCGGCCGACCGCCGCGTCGAATGCGACCTGTCGGCGCGCGGCGTGAACGACCGCGGCGCGCGTCTGGTCTGGCTGCGCTCCACCGAACGCTGGCTGGACGGCCTGCGCTTCCGCGCCGACGCCGAGGCGCTGGACCTGTCCAGGCCGGTGCGCGTCTGGACCGGCAAGGCGCTGTTCCGCCCGGAATTCCCGTGCAAGCCCTTCCCCTTCGAGACAAACACCTGCGCCGTCACCGACCCGGCCACCAACCGCGCGCTGGTGGAGCGCATGGCCGACGCCCCGGAGATCTCGGTCGTCGGCCAGTCGCCCACGGGGGCCAAGACCGAGATCCGCTTCCCGATGGCCGGCTTCAAGGCCGCGCTGGATCGCGTCGAGCAGCTGCGCGCCTCGGCCGGAACGCCCTGGATGGCGCCGCCGCCCCCGCCGGCGGAGTAGGACGCCTCCCGTTGCGCGATGGGCAAGCCGGCCGGCATCCGCTATAAACGCGGCATGCCCGCGCACCCGCATTTCAGCATCGACATCCGCAGCTACGGCGAGGACCGGGGCGCTGACCGGCATGATTTCGCGCAGCTGGTCCTGCCGCTCAGCGGCACGCTGCTCATGGACATCGCCGGGCGGGAAAGCGGGCTCGATCCATCGCGCGCGGCCTTCGTCGACACCGGCGCCCCCCATTCGCAGACCAGCGACCGGCCGAACCGCTCGCTGATTCTCGACCTCGACCCCGCCGGGCTGGACCCGGAGATCGCCGAGCGGCTGACCCGAGCGCCCTTCGTGCAACTCACCCCGGCCGCCAACAAGCTGGTCGACTACATGGGCCTGCTGGCGGGAAGCGGCCAAATCTCCGCGTCGACGCTGCGGCTGTGGGTTCCCCTGTTGCTCGACACGCTGGCGCAGGTGGCGCCCAAGCCGCCGTCGCGGCTCGCCGCCCTGCTGGCCGGGATCGAGGCCGAGCCGGGGCTGGCCTGGACCACGGCGACGATGGCCGAACGCGCCGGGGTCAGCGTCAGCCGGCTCCACACGCTGTTCCGCAGCGAGTTCGGCACCACGCCGCACGCTTGGCTCTCCGACGTCCGGCTGAAGCGGGTGCGGGAGTGGCTCGCGCGGTCGGAGCGGTCCATCGCCGAGCTGGCCTACCGCGCCGGCTACGCCGACCAGAGCGCGCTGACCCGCGCGATGCGGCAGGCGACCGGCCTGACGCCCGCCGCTTACCGCCGCCAGAGCCGGGCGGCCGCGCAGGAGACCACGCACAAAATTCCGTAGACCAAGCCCAAGACAGGCCCAAGACCCCGCCCCCGTCCCGTGGCATGGTCGCGCGATCATCGCGAGAGGCTGTGCGTCATCATGGGATTGGGCGGATTGGGCGGATTGGGCAGGACAGGAGTCGGGATCGTCTGCGGCATCGTCGCCGGGGCGCTGTGGGGGGTGGTGTTCCTCGCCCCGGAACTGGTGCGGGAGTTCACGCCGCTCCAGCTTTCCGCCGGGCGCTACCTCGCCTACGGCCTCTTCGCCGCCGTCCTCGTCGCGCCGCGCTGGCGGACGCTGGCGGCAACGCTTGGGCGGGGGGAATGGTGGGCGCTGGTCTGGCTGAGCCTGCTCGGCAACATCCTGTACTACGTGCTGCTCGCCTCGGCGGTGCAGTTGGGCGGCATGGCGATGACCTCGCTGGTCATCGGCTTCCTGCCGGTCGCCGTCACGCTGGTGGGCAGCCGGGACCGCGACGCCGTCCCGCTGCGCGCGCTGATCCCCTCCCTCGTCCTCAGCGCCGCCGGAATCCTGTGCATCGGCTGGCAGACGCTGGGCGCCGCCGGGACCGGGTCGGCCACGGTGCAGGCGACGGGGCTGGTCTGCGCGGTGGGGGCGCTGGTGTCCTGGACCACCTACGCCGTGGGCAACAGCCGCTGGCTCGGCCGGCTCGACCATGTCTCCGCCCATGAATGGAGCTTGCTGACCGGGGTGGTCACCGGCGCCCAGGCCCTGCTGCTGGCGGTCCCCGCCTTCCTGATCGGGGCGGCCGATCACGGCGCGCCCGAGTGGCTGCGCTTCTGCGCCATCGCGGGCGGGGTGGCGATCCTCGCCTCCATCGTCGGCAACGCCTTCTGGAACCGGATGAGCCGGCTGCTGCCGCTCACCCTGACCGGCCAGATGATCCTGTTCGAGACGCTGTTCGCGCTGCTCTACGGATTTCTGTGGGAGCAGCGCATGCCGAGCATGGCGGAAGTCGCCGCCATCGGCTTCGTGATCGCGAGCGTGCTGTCCTGCGTCACGGCCCATCAGCCCAAAAACGCGGTGCCGGTGGAGTCGGCTGTCGGCGAGGCGCAGGTTTAGGGGGAGATGGCTGCGTGCCCCCTCCCCATCCCTCCCCCGCCTTTGGCGGGAGAGGGGGCAGGAGCTTTGCAAAGGTCCAGCGGTCGTTCCCTCTCCCCCGTCAGCGGGGGAGGGTTAGGGAGGGGGCAAACCCGGCGCCAAATCACGCGACCCGCGCCATCCGCGACACCCGGTGCATCGCCGCCAGCGCCGCGGTGAAGGCGCTGTCCTTCGCCGTGGCGGGCTCGAAGGTCACATGGACGCAGTCGTCCTCCAGGCCCAACACCGTGGCGCGGACGCGCAGTTGGTGCCGGCCCAGCGTGACGACGCCGGTGTCGCCGACGCCGATCCCGCTCGCCCCGGCGATCCGGGCGCCGCCGGCCGAGATGTTGACGATGCGCCCCTCGCGGCGGCGGCTGCCGCTCTCGAAGACGCAAGGCTCGTCCACGTCGAAGCGCTCGAACTGGCGGCGGTCCGCCTCGTCGGTCGAGGTGCGCACCACCCGCACCAGGACGCGGCGCAGCGCCTCGATGCTGGCCGCGACCTCGTGCGCGTTGTTCTGGACCTGGGCGGCCTGCGTGCCGGTCTGCACCGCCTCGCTCGACACGGCGCCGATGCGGTCGGACACCTCGCGCGCGGCGTTGGACGTCTCGATCAGGCTGCGGCTGATCTCCTGCGTCGCCTCGGCCTGCTGCTCCATCGCCGCCGCGATGTCGCCGGACACCCGGTCGATCTCGTCGATGGTGACGCCGATCTCCTCCACCGCCGTGACAGCGGCGGCGGTGACGCTCTCGATCTCGCCGATCTGGCGCGCGATCTCGTCGGTCGAGCGGGCGGTCTGGTTGGCGAGGTTCTTGACCTCCTGGGCGACGACGGCGAAGCCCTTGCCGGCCTCCCCCGCCCGCGCCGCCTCGATGGTGGCGTTGAGCGCCAGCAGGTTGGTCTGGCCGGCGATGGCGCCGATCAGCCGCGCGACCTCGCCGATCTTGCCGACCGCCTCGGACAGCGAGCGGATGGTCGCCTGCGTGCGGTTGCCGCTTTCGACGGCGCGGCGGGTGACCTGCCCCGAATGCCCGACCCGTTGCAGGATGTCGCGGATGGAGGCCGCCAGCTCTTCGGTGGCGGCGGCCACCGTCTGCGCGTTGTTCAGCGCCTGATCGGCGGCGGCGGACACGTCGCGCGAATTGACGCCGACGCGCAGGGCCGAACTGGCCATGCTCTCCGCGTCGCCAGCCATCGCGGTGGTGTGGCTGGCCACGCGCGACACGGCGTCCCGCGCCTCGCGCTCCACCGTGTCGGCCATCGCCTCCAGGGCGTTCTGCCGGCTTTCGCGCTCGGCCTCGGCGTAGGTTTCCAGCAGCAGTTCGAGATCGAGCCAGGTCAGCTTGGTGAGCGCGACCCGCAGCGCGTCCTTCCGGCGCTCCTCGGCCCGGCTCAGCAGGGATTGGATGCCGTTCGGTTTGACCGCGAGACCGAGTTCCTCGACGATCCCGTTCATCACCGTGTTGTGGCAGATCGCGACGGCGTAACCCGGCACGTTGTTGTCGTAGAAGGCGCGGGCCAGCCGCTTGGCCGAAGCGGTGAACTCCCCGTCGATCTGGCCGGACACGGCCCGCACCCAATGCTGGACGCGGATGGCGTGGACGTCCGGATGCGACAGCGCCTTGCGCATCTCCGGCCAGGCATCGAAGCGGCAGAGCCATTCCTGAAGCAGACGGGGCAGCTTCTCGCGCGCAAAGGGGGCGAGTTGGCGCACGAGCGCAAGATCATCCGGCGTGATCTGGAAGATCTTGAACCGCATGGCATCGGCGTCATCACCCACATAATCTTTACGGCTATCGATCTGCATGACCCTCTCTCTTTGTTTGAGGCATCCGTCTGACCATATTACGCAGACATGTCTAAATTGGATTAAATTTTGGAGACATGAAATATTACGCAGTTTTTCAACCGCAACCGGGAGAGAACATTGTTTCTAGGGTTTTTAAACAATCGAACGACCTAATATCTTCCTTTCGGCCTAATGAACACTTCGCTCAACGGAGCGGAGTTCCCGCAAGAATGGAAGCAAAGCCGCTCTGAAAGGTTGCGCCTTCACACCGGGCGATGAGCGCCGAACCGGATCGCCCGAGACGCGCGTCGCGGGCGATCCGGTTCGGCCACGCTCACAGACGCTGGACGTCGGAAAAAACGAAGATGAATTCGGGCGACCGCATCGACCCGGCCTGCGACAGGCTGCTTTCGGCTAGGCAATCCGTCTTCCCCTTCAGAAAACGGCCCGAGACCGTCACCGTCGCGTTCTTGCTCATCTGCGACAGCTTGGCGAAGAGGGGCGAGGACGGATCGAGGAGCGTGTGGTCCGAAATGTCGGAGAGGGCGTTGTTCCAGGTCTTCAGTTCGACGTCCTTGGCGACCTGAACGGCGAGCACCCCTTTCCCATCGCTGTTGGAACTGAGCGTCGTGATCTGCCCGACCCAATTCCGCACGGCGTAGCCGTTGGCGAACATCCGGCACAAGGCGTCGCGCCGTGCCGCGCGCAACCCACCGGCGGCCATGTCGTTGGCGGCGCCGTTGTACTGGGCGCGCGCATCCTCGATGAGCACCAGGAACGCCGCCTGATCGGCCGGCATCGCCGGAGCCGAGGAAAGAGGCGGCGGACTCACGACCGGCGCGCCGGCCGCCGCCACGGGAGAAGCGTTGGAGGCCGAAACCGGTTTGGCCTTGCCGCCTCCGGCGATTGCGGCGCCCACCGCAATCAGGATCAGAACGCCGACGCCTGCTTTCAAAAACGTCTTCATGATGCGTGCCCCCCATTTTTGGCAAGGAAAGAGCGCTTTGCCGGAGCGTGACCGGCAAGATTTCAGCGCAGCGATGTCAGGATTCCTGGATGCCGCCCGCGATCCGGCGGCCAAATCATTTTTGAACGCGTGAGCTGCGTCAGCGAAGAGCGGGCTAGACACTCTTGCCGAATTCCGTCTTTTCGGAATTCTCCGGGCTGTACCGATTGAACCGTTCGAGGATCGGCGGCAAACGCGCCCTTACTGCGGCGCCCCGACGGTCCCTATCGTCGCCCCGGAACTGTCCAGCTTGGTAAAGCCACCACGCCCATCGTTTTTCAGGTAACCGGTCGTTCCGCCAGCACTGTTCTTCAGATCGTAACCGCCACGCCCATCGCTCTTCATATAGCCCGTGGTCGCACCGGAACTGTTTTTCAGATCGAATCCGCCACGGCCGTCGCTCTGCATCGATCCCGTGCTCGCTCCGGAGCTGTCACGCAAGGCGCGCGTCTCCGCAAAGGCTGCGGTCGAAACGAAAGCGATGGCGACGATGGACGCAACGATCAGGCGCATTCGAACCTCCTCACTCAAGCGGCCGCTTAGTCGGCTCCTGTGTGAACAGGCCAGAGGATGTTTTCATCCATAAGGTTCAATTTTTTGTGCGCGGATATGGAAGCTGCGCGAAAAGCCGCGCCCTACCCCGCCACGCTCCGCTCCGCCGGAAAGCGCAGAGTCACCGTGGTGCCCCGTCCCGGCGCGCTGTCCAGGCGGGCGGTGCCGCCATGGGCCTCGACCAGGGCCTTGGTGATGGCGAGCCCGAGCCCGACGCCGCCGGCCCCGCTGATGTGGGCGTTGCCGGCCTGACCGAAGGGCTCCCACACCTTGTGCAGGTCCCCCGGCGGGATTCCCGTTCCGGTGTCCTGCACGACGAAGACCAACCCGCCCTCCCCCTCGTCCGGACGGGCGGCGCGCGCCTCCAGGCGGACGGTGCCGGACGACGGCGTGAACTTGATCGCGTTGGCCCCGACGTTCACCAGGATCTGGACAACCCGACGCGAGTCGCAACGCAAGCCCGGCAGGCCGGGCTGGACCTCCAGCCGCAACTCCACCCCCGCTTCCATCGCGCGGGTCGCCAGAAGCTGGGCGGAACGGTGGATCAGGTCGTACACAGCGGCGACCTCCTCGACCAGATCGACCACGCCGAGCTCGATGCGCGAGATCTCCAGAATCTCGTCGATGATGTCGAGAAGATGCTGGCCCGACGCGTGGATCGCGTCGACGTAGCCGGCGTAGCGGTCGCTGCCGATGGGGCCGAACAGGCCGCGCTGCATCACCTCCGAATAGCCCAGCACCGCGTTCAGCGGGGTGCGCAGTTCGTGGCTCATCACCGCCAGGAACTGGGTCTTGGAGCGGTTCGCCGCCTCGGCCAGCCGCTTGGCCGACAGAAGCTCGGCCTCCGTCATCTTGAAGCGCGTGATCTCGCGCTCCTCGACGACCAGGAAGGTCACGGCGCCGGACGCGTCGCGCATCGGGCGCAGGCTGACGTCGACGTGGATCACCGCGCCGTCGGGGGAGGCGTGGGTGGTCTCGAACCGAGCGGTCCCGCCCTGCGCCACCCCCGCGACACCCTCGCGCAGCAGGGCTTGGCCGGGCGCGTCGGTCCACCACGGCGTGTCCCAGACGGGGCGGCCACACACGGCCGCCGCCTCCACCTGGGCGAAGCGCAGGGCGGATTCGTTGATCTCGATCAGAACGCCGTCGGGAGTCAGCAGGCCGATGAAGTCGGTCGCGCTGTTGATGACGGCCTGGAAGCGGCGCTCGCGCTCGCGCAACGCCAGCGCGGCGTCGCGCCGCTCCGTCACGTCGAGCAGCACGCCCTCCATCCGGCCGGGGGCGGCGGGCCAGCCGCTCAGCGTCAGCCAGCGCTCGCCGCCGGCCACCGGAAGGCGGAAGCTGAGCGGCGGCGCTTCGGCGGCGCGGCCCGTCTCGGTCGGCGATCCGGCGGCGACCCAGGCGCGCAGCGCCGGCGCGTCGTCCGGGTGGACGAGGTCGAGCAGCCCGGCGCCGCTTTCCAGCAGAACGTCGCGGTCCAGCCCCAGCCGGTCGACGTTCCCGGTCGCGTAGTCGATGGGCATCCGCCCCCCGGTGCGCCAGCCGAGCCCGATCACCGGGCTGCGCCCGATCATCGCGGCCAGACGGCGCCGCTCCTCCTCGGCCATGCGGCGGCGGGTGGTGTCGCGGCCGACCGCCTGCACCGCCGACAGCCGGCCCTGGGCGTCGAACACCGCGTAGCGGCGCCAACTGAACCAGCGCTCGTGCCCGTCGCGGCAGGGCCACCGCTCCTCCGACGCCGAGGCCGGATCGTCGGGCGTGGCGCGGGCGACCAGAACGGCCACCGCGTCGGCCGAATCCGGCGGCATCAGGTCGCGCAGGCTGCGGTCGATCAGGACGCGCGGCGCCACCCCGAACAGGGTGGCGAACTCGCGGTTGACCAGCGTGACCCTCAGGTCCGGCGCGACGCGGACGATCACCTCCGACTGGTCGTCGATGGCGGTGCGGAACTTGTCGCGGCTGGAGAACACCTTGCAGACGTAGCAATGCTCGTCGACCGCGTCGCTCAGCGACAGCAGGCCGTTCCCGCCGGGGAGCGGCGCCAAGCCGTAGGGGATCGTCCGCCCGTCGCCGGAGGTGAGGAAGGCCACGCCGCGCCGCTCGCGGACCGTCTCCTCCGCCGGCCAGCGGGCGCCGTCCAGAATCAGGCAGGCGTCGAGCGGCTGGTCGGCCAGCGCGTCGGGGTCGGCGCCGAGCAGGGCGGCGAAGGCCGGGTTCGCGTCGATGATGATGCCACGTCCACCGACGACGCAGGCCGGTGCGGGGCTGGCGACGAAGGCCGCGCGCCAATCGATGGCTTCGGCACGCACCATGCCCGGTCTCCCTCCCGCGACGCCCGCCCGGTGCGGGGCTGCGGGCCGTCTTTTCCCGATGATGGGCGCAATCGGGTGACAACTCCACCGAAATTGCGGAAGGTGAAAAAGCCTGAGAAAGGCTATGGGAAAAGTAGATTTAATCAGCTCAAGAACGAACATTCCTGTTGAAATCCAGGATGGGGCGGTCTCTCATGGCGCCGTCCCCAGCTTCCCGTATTCGCTTTGGGGGGACCGCGCGGTAAGCTGCCGCGCACGTCCATCGCTATGATCAATCGATACGGGAGGATGCCGACCATGAGCGCCGCTTCGCCAAGCCACGATGCCAACGCCCCCTTGGTGCTGCGCGACGACCGCGACGGGGTCGCCACGCTGACGCTGAACCGGCCCCACGCCCGCAACGCCCTGTCGGTCGGGCTGATGGGCGCGCTCCAGGACGCGCTGGAGACAGTGCACGAGGACCGCTCGGTGCGCGCGGTGGTGCTGGCCGGGGCGGGGCCGGGCTTCTGCGCCGGGCACGACCTGAAGGAAATCCGCGCGAATCCGACCGAGGCGTCGCATGAGGCGCTGTTCGCGCAATGCGCGAAGCTGATGCTGACGATCAGCCGTGTACGCCAGCCGGTGATCGCCAAGGTTCACGGCATCGCGACCGCCGCCGGCTGCCAGCTGGTGGCGACCTGCGATCTGGCCTATTGCGCGGACAACGCGCGCTTCGCGACGCCGGGGGTGAACATCGGGCTGTTCTGCTCGACCCCGATGGTGGCGCTGACCCGCGCGGTCGGGCGCAAGGCGGCGATGGAGATGCTGCTGCTGGGCGACATGATCGACGCCGAGGAAGCCGAGCGCATCGGACTGGTCAACCGCGCGGTGCCGATCGACCAGTTGGACGAGGTGGTGGACGGGGTCGCCGGCAAGATCGCGTCGAAGTCGCCGTTGACCCTGGCGGTCGGCAAGGAAGCCTTCTACCGCCAGATCGACCTGGACGTGGAGGCCGCCTACGCCTACGCCGCCCGCGTGATGACCGAGAACATGATGGCCCGCGACGCCGCCGAGGGCATCGACGCCTTCATCGGCAAGCGCGCGCCGGTGTGGTGCGGTCAATGAGCGCCGGGGGGAACGGTACCGACCACAGCCACTACTCCGACGCCTTCCTGCGCGACGTGCTGGACCGGACCAAGAGCATCGCCGTCGTCGGCGCCAGCGCCGATCCGGTGAAGGCCAGCTATTTCGTGGTGAAATACCTGCGCGACGCCGGTTACCGGGTTTTCCCGGTCAACCCGAAGATGGCCGGGCAGAGCATCCTGGGACAGACCGTCTACGGCAGCCTCGCCGAGTTGCCGGAACCGCCGGACATGGTGGACGTCTTCCGCAATTCCGCCGCCGCCGGGGGCGTCACCGACGAAGCCATCGCCATCGGCGCCAAGGTGGTGTGGATGCAGTTGGGCGTCGTCAACGAGGAGGCCGCCGCGCGCGCCGAGGCCGCCGGGCTGACCGTGGTGATGAACCGCTGCCCGAAGATGGAGATCCAGCGCCTCTACGGCGAGATCGGCCGCATCGGCGTCAATTCCGGCGTGCTGGTCACCAAGAAGCAGCCGCTGAAGAAATCGTTCAAGAAACTGATCTGAGAGGAACCGCCATGACGGAACGCAAGAGCTTCGGGTTCGAGACCCGCGCCATCCACGCCGGCGCCGCGCCCGACCCGGCGACGGGTGCCCGGCAGACTCCGATCTACCAGACCACCAGCTTCGTCTTCGAGGACGTGGACGATGCCGCCTCGCTGTTCAACCTGCAGAAGGTCGGCTTCATCTACTCCCGCCTGACCAACCCGACGGTCGCGGTGCTGGAGGAGCGGCTGGCCAACCTGGAGGGCGGCGCCGGGGCGACCGCCACCTCCTCGGGCCACGCGGCCCAGTTGCTGGCGCTGTTCCCGCTGATGGCGCCGGGCGACGGGGTCGTCGCCTCGCAGAAGCTCTACGGCGGCTCGATCAACCAGATCGGCAGCAGCTTCCCGCGCGCCTTCGGCTGGCAGCCGACCTTCGTCGACACCGACAATCCCGAGAACGTCCGCGCCGCGATCACCGAAAAGACCAAGGCGATCTTCGTGGAGAGCCTCGCCAACCCCGGCGGCGTGGTCACCGACATTGAGGCCATCGCCCGCATCGCCGACGACGCCGGCATCCCGCTGATCGTCGACAACACGCTGGCGACCCCCTACCTGATCAACCCGATCCAATGGGGCGCCACGCTGGTCGTGCACTCGACCACCAAGTTCCTGTCGGGCAACGGCACCTCGGTCGGCGGCGCGGTGATCGACAGCGGCACCTTCGACTGGTCGAAGTCGGGCAAATACCCGGCGCTGAGCGAGCCGGACGCCGGCTATCACGGTCTGCGCTTCCACGAGACCTTCGGGCATCTGGCCTTCACCATCCACGGCCACGCGGTGGGCCTGCGCGACCTGGGGCCGAGCCAGGCGCCGCTGAACGCCTTCCTGACGCTGAACGGCATCGAGACGCTGCCGTTGCGCATGCAGCGCCACGTCGAGAACGCCCAGAAGGTCGCGGAATTCCTGGAGAGCCATCCGGCGGTCGGCTGGGTCAGCTACGCCGGGCTGGACTCGTCCAAGTACCACGCGCTGGCGAAGAAGTACCTGCCCAAGGGGGCCGGCGCCGTGCTGACCTTCGGCGTCAAGGGCGGCTACGACGCGGGCGTCAAGCTGGTGGAGGGCGTGGAGCTGTTCAGCCACCTCGCCAACATCGGGGACAGCCGCTCGCTGATCATCCACCCGTCCTCCACCACCCACCGCCAGCTCTCGGCGGAGGGGCAGGCGACGGCCGGGGCCGGTCCGGACGTCATCCGCCTGTCCATCGGGCTGGAAAGCGTCGAGGACATCATCGCCGACCTCGATCAGGCGCTGACCAAAACGCTCGGGTAATCGGCACCGATACGGGGTGCGGCACCGCCACAAGACGGTGGTGCCGCACCATCTTCCGGGCCTTTGGAGCCATCCCTATAACCGACCGTCTACGTCGGATTCCGTCTTCGGTTTTCGAAATTATCGGGAATAGCCTGTTGTCCTGCCGGATCGGGAAGATCCGGAACGGAGAGAGGGATTCCCATGACCGCATCGTCCACCAGCTTCAAGGCCGCGTGCCTGTTCGCCATCGCCGGGATCGGCATGGGCATCGCCATGGCCGCCTCGCAGAACCACGCGGTGATGCCCGCCCACGCCCACCTCAACCTGCTGGGCTGGGTCTCGCTGTTCCTGTTCGGCATCTACTACCGCCTCCACCCCGCTCTGGACGGCACCCGGCTGGCCATGATCCAGGTCGGGCTGTGGGCGCTGGGAACGGTGGTGCTGACGGTCGCCGTGGCCGGACTGCATCTCGGCTACGCCGCGTTCGAGCCGGTGGCCGCCCTGGCATCGCTGATCGTGCTGGCGGCCATCGGCCTCTTCACGGTCCTCGTCTTCCGGTCCGACGCGAAGGCGCGGGCGCCCGCCCCGCCGCTGTTCACGCCGGCCGGTTGAGCCGAGGCTGTCACGCCGCTCCGGCGTAGCTCCAGCGCAGGGTCTCGCCGCTGCGGAAGGGCAGCACCACGTCGCCCTCGCTGATCAGCACCACGTCCGGCGTCACCGAGGGGCGGCGCTCCAACATCACCCGCTCCTCGGCGGGCGGCAGGCCGTAGAAGCGCGGGCCGTTCAGGCTGGCGAAGGCTTCCAGCTTGTCCAGCGCGCCCGCCTCGTCGAAGGCCTCGGCGTAGAGTTCCAGCGCGTTGGCCGCCGTGAAGCAACCGGCGCAGCCGCAGGCCGTTTCCTTCGCCGTCACCGTGTGCGGCGCGGTGTCGGTGCCCAGGAAGAAGGGCGCCTCGCCCGAGGTCGCGGCCTCGACCAGCGCGACGCGGTGCGTCTCGCGCTTCGCGATGGGCAGGCAGTAGAGGTGCGGGCGGATGCCGCCCTGGAAGAGATGGCTGCGGTTGATCAGCAGGTGATGCGCCGTGATCGTCGCGCCGATCCGCCCGCTGTCCGCGTGGGCGCGGACGAAGGCCACCGCGTCGGCGGTCGTCACATGCTCCAGCACGACGCGCAGGGTCGGGTAGCGCTCCAGCAGGGGGGCGAGGATGGTGTCGATGAACACCGCCTCGCGGTCGAAGATGTCCACCGTCTGGTCGGTCACCTCGCCGTGGATCAGCAGGGGCATGCCGATTTCCGCCATGCGCTCCAGCACCGGGGCGATGCGGGCGATGTCGGTGACGCCATGGGCGCTGTTGGTCGTGGCGTTGGCGGGGTAGAGCTTGGCGGCGGCGAAGACGCCGTCCTCGAAGCCGCGCGCGAGGTCGGCGGGGTCGGTGCCGTCGGTCAGGTAGGCCGTCATCAGCGGCGTGAAGGCGACGCCGTCCGGCAGAGCCGCCAGGATGCGGTCGCGGTAGGCGACGGCGTCGGCGGCGACGGCGACCGGCGGCTTCAGGTTCGGCATGACGATGGCGCGGCCGAACTGGCGGGCGGTGAAGGGAAGCACCGCCTTCAGCATGGCCCCGTCGCGCAGGTGGACGTGCCAGTCGTCGGGACGGCGGATGACGAGACGGTCGAACGGCATGGCGGTTCCCGGCGATGGCTGTGGGAGGGGGACGTCGAATGACGTTCTATCGCCATCGCGCTCCCGGCTCAACGCCCGGAAGGGTGTTCGGATTGGAACCATACGGACAGACAGCGGGGCGGACGGCCCGCCCCCCTTGCCGGCGTGAGGGGGAGCGGGACGGCCGATTACGGACGGTCGGGGACCGTTACTGGACGGTGGCGGGGGCGGTCTTGATGCCCAGGATGCCGTCGATCTTGGTGGCCTGCTCCGGCGTCACCGGCTTGCCGCCGATGGCGGTCAACTGCTGGCGTGCCTCGGTCACGGCCTTGGTGCGGGCGGCGCTGTCCTTCAGCGCGTTGGCGGCCTCGATCTTCTCGTGGTACTGGCCGAGCTGGACGGCCAGGGTGTCGGTCGGCTTGGCGCCCAGCTCCTTGGCGACGGCGTCGGCCTGGGTCTTGGTCACCTCGACCTTCGGGGCGTTGGACACCTGGACGTGGGTGGGCTTCGCCGGCGCCTGGACGGAGGTCTGGGCCGGACCCTGGACGTCGCTCTTGGCGGGGGCCTTGGTGGCGGTCTCGGCTTTCTGCTCGACCTTCGGCGCGGGGGCCGTGGTCACGGTCGCGGAGGGCGCGGTCGGTTCGGTCGTCGCGGCGGAGGCGGAGCCGACGACCAGCGCCGGGGCGGCGGCCAGCAGGGCGGCGACCGCAAAGGTGGAAACGGACGAACGGATACGCGACCCAAAGACGGTGCCGGACATATGATTTCTCCCGTTTGGTGAGCGACCCGCGTTTCGGGGTCGCACTCAGATGAACGCGGCGGCCCCGGTCTCCATTCCACGCCCCTTCCGAAAAAAACGACAAGCCTGAAAAATTTCCGCCGCAGGTGACGGGGCCTGCGAAAGGGTCTAGAAAAAACGCGCTTTTCCCATCCAGCCGGACCTATTTCGATGAGCCTGATCACGCCCCGCACCCCGCCCGGAACGATGGAACTGCTGCCGCGCCATCAGGTGGCCTTCCAGCGCATGCTGGACGTCATCCGGCGCGGCTACGAACGGTTCGGCTTCGTCCCCGTCGAGACCCCGGTGTTCGAGACGGTGGACACGCTGCTGACCAAGTCGGGCGGCGAGACCGAGAAGCAGGTCTATTTCGTGCAGTCGACCGGCGCCATCCAGCAGGGCAACAAGCCCGAGTTGGCGCTGCGCTTCGACCTGACGGTGCCGCTCGCCCGCTACGTCGCGGAGCACGAGCGCGATCTCGCCTTCCCCTTCCGGCGCTACCAGATCCAGAGGGTCTATCGCGGCGAGCGGGCGCAGCGCGGGCGCTTCCGCGAGTTCTACCAGTGCGACATCGACGTGATCGGCAAGGACAGCCTGTCCGCCCAGTACGACGCCGAGATCCCGGCCGTCATCCACCACGTCTTCACCGAGCTGGATTTCGGCGGCTTCACCATCAACGTGAACAACCGCAAGGTCCTGCTGGGGCTGCTCGACGGGCTGGGCGTGGAGGAGGCCGAAACGCGCGTGCTGGTGCTGCGCGAGATCGACAAGCTCGACAAGATCGGCCGCGACAAGGTGCGCGACAACCTGACCGGCCTCGGCATGGCGGACACCGCCGCCGACACCATCCTGTCGCTGATCGACGCCAAGGGCACCAACGCCGAGACCCTGGCGGCGCTGGGCGCGCTCGACATCGAGAACGAGACCTTCCGCCAGGGCGTCGGCGAACTGACCACCGTCATCGACGGCCTGCGCGCCTTCCAAGTGCCCGACGACGCGGTGCGCATCAACCTCGCCATCGCGCGGGGCCTGGATTACTACACCGGCACCGTCTACGAGACCTTCCTGAACGACCACCCCGGCATCGGCTCGGTCTGCTCGGGCGGGCGCTACGACAATCTGGCGAGCCACTACACCAAGTCGAAGCTGCCGGGCGTGGGCATATCCATCGGCGCAACCCGGCTGTTCTACCAGTTGATGGAAGCCGGCCTGATCAAGGACGGTGCGCCGACCGCGCAGGTCCTGGTGACCCAGATGGACCCGTCCCTGTCGGCCGACTACTTCCGCATCGCCTCGGAGCTGCGGGCGGCGGGGATCAACACCGAGATCCAGTTGGACGGCGGCAAGCTCGCCAAGCAGATGAAGCACGCCGACCGCACCGGCGTTCCGGTCGTCCTGCTGATGGGCTCGGACGAGAAGGCGCGCGGCACCGCGACGCTGAAGCATCTGCTCCGGGGCGAGCAGGTCGAGGTGCCGCTGGCCGAACTGGCGGCGCGGACAAAGGCGCTGCTGGAGGGGTGATGTTCGGAGCCCTTCTCCCCCGGTGGGAGAGGGGCTTTCAGAGGCAAGCGTGTTGGGAGGGCCGACGATGAACACCGCCGTGCTGAACGAACTCGCCGCCCTCCTGAAGCGGGACGACCAAACCCGCCAAAGGCTGCTGGCCGAAGGCAGCCTCTACGGCCGGTACGACGACGCCATGCAGGCGGTGCATCGGGAAAACGCCGAAGCGCTCGATGCCATCGCCGAACGCCATGGCTGGCCGGGCCTGTCGCTGGTCGGGCTGGAGGGCTCCCGCATGGCGTGGCGCATCGCCCAGCACGCCAACGTCACCCCCGGCTTGCAGCGGAAATTCCTCGCCCTGATGCGCGCGGCAGCCGACAAGGGCGACGTTCCATCCAAGCAACCCGCCTTCCTCGCCGACCGTGTCCTCTTCAACGAGGGCAAGCCGCAGATCCACGGCGTCGTGTTGGACTGGACCGCCGACGGAGAACTGTCCTGCGATCTGGCCGACCCCGCCGGGGTAGACCGGCGCCGGGCGGTCCTCGGCTTGCCGCCTTTCCAGGAAGACCGGCAGCGTCAGCAGGAGGCGGTCATGGCCGAAGGCGGTCGTCCGCCAGCCGATTTCGCCGCCTACCGCGACCGGTCGCGGGCCTGGGCCGAAGCTGTGGGGTGGCGGCCAGCCCGTTAACCTTTCTTTACCACGAACCCATTACCGTCCCGCGTTATCCTCGGAGCACTAGACGGCTCCGTCCGAACGGCAAGAGGTGCGGAAACGGCATGGCGCAGGCTGGCGCTAAGGTGTGGGCTAAGCGGACGGTGATCGGGGCGGCGCTGCTGGCGACCGCCGCCGGGGTCGGATTCGCCGCGCGGGAGGAGATGCGCACGTCGCGGCTCCAGGCCCGCCTGCTCTCGGCCTACGCCCAGAGCATGACCGTCACACTGAAGGAAGGTCCGAACCCGGCCGCCCGCTACCCCGCGCAGGGACCCTACAACGAGCGTTTCGGCTATTCCGCCCTGCCCGACCAGCTCAAGGCCCTGACCGGCGACCTCTACAGCGTCGAGGCGCAGGCGGTGCTGTCCCCGGCGCTCGACCGCTTCATGGCCGGGGGCGGCTTCCCGATCTACCGCGAGAAGACCCAGGCCGGGCTGACCCTGCTCGACCGCAACGGCCACACGATGTATTCCGCGCGCTACCCGGAGCGCGTCTTCGCCCGCTTCGAGGACGTGCCGCCGCTGGTGGCCGACACCTTGCTGTTCATCGAGAACCGCGAGTTGCTGAACGCCGACGAGCCCCGCCGCAACCCGGCGGTGGAATGGGAGCGCTTCCTCGGCGCCGTCGCCATGCTGCCGCTCCAGGTGATCCGGCCGGGTCAGCGCTCGCCCGGCGGCTCGACGCTGGCGACTCAGACCGAGAAGTACCGCCATTCCCCAGACGGCCAGACCACCGGCGGGCTGGAGAAGCTGCGCCAGATGGCGTCGGCCAGCATCCGCGCCTACCGCGACGGTGAGGACACGACCCAGGCCCGCCGCCGCATCCTGGTCGATTACCTGAACTCGACGCCGCTGACCGCGCGGGCCGGCTTCGGCGAGGTCAACGGGCTGGGCGACGGGCTGTGGGCGTGGTTCGGCACCGACCTCGCCATCGCCGAGCGGGTCCTCGGCGAACCGGCGACCGACGCGCGCGCCCTGAAGCTGAAGGCGCTGGCCTACAAGCAGGTCCTCGCCCTGCTGCTGGCCCAGCGGCGGCCCTCCCATTACCTGATCCAGGACCGCGCGGCGCTCGACCGGCTGGCCGACAGCCATCTGCGCGTGCTGGCGGCAGCCGGCGTCATCGACGAGCCGCTGCGCGACGCGGCGCTCGCCCTGCCGCTGAGCTTCGCCGAGGATCCACCCTCCGCCCCCGCGACCTCCTTCGTCGAGCAGAAGGCGACCAACGCCATCCGCGCCCGGCTGCTGTCGATGCTGACCGTGCCCAGCCTCTACCAGCTCGACCGGCTCGACCTGACCGCGCAATCGACGCTCGACGCGCCGGCGCAGCAGCGGGTGGTCGAGGTGCTGGGAAAGCTGAACGATCCCGCCTACGCCCAGTCGCTGGGGCTGACCGGCGAGCGGCTGCTCGACGCCCGCACCAGCGACCTGTCGAAGATCGTCTACTCCGTCACGCTCTACGAGCGCGGGCCGGAGGCCAACTACCTACGCGTCCAGGCCGACAACCTCGACCAGCCGCTCGACATCAACGAGGGGGCGAAGCTCGACCTCGGCTCCACCGCCAAGCTGCGCACGCTGGTCACCTATCTGGAGATCGTCGCCGAACTGCACGGGCGCTACGCCCATCTGCCCCGCGAATTCCTTGCCGACGTGGCCGAGGAGGCGTCGGACAACCTGACCCGCTGGTCGGCGGAGTGGCTGGCGGCGGCGCCGGACCGGGGCCTGCCGGCCATGCTGGGCGCGGCGATGGAGCGGCGCTACTCCGCCAACCCCGGCGAAACCTTCTTTACCGGCGGCGGGCAGCACGCCTTCGTGAACTTCAACAAGGATGACAACGGCCGGATCATGACGATCCAGGAGGCGTTGCGGAACAGCGTCAACCTGCCCTTCATCCGGCTGATGCGCGACGTCGTGCAGTTCTACATGGCCGATGGCGGCGACGACAGCCACGACATCCTGGACGACCCCGACCACCCGGCGCGGCAGGCCTACCTCGCCCGCTTCGCCGACAAGGAGGGGACGGACTTCCTCAACCGCTTCTACAACGACTACCGCAAGCGCACCCCCGACGAGGCGCTGGCCCGGCTCGCAAGCCGCTCGCGCCCGGTGCCGCACCGGCTGGCGGTGATCTTCCGCAACACCCGTCCCACCGCCGGGCTGGCCGAGTTCGCCGCCTTCCTGCGGGCGCAGCCGGCCGGCGCCAAGCTCGACGACCGCGAGATCGGAATCCTCTATTCGAAATACGGGCCGGACAAGTTCCCGCTGAACGACCTCGGCTACCTCGCCCGCGTCCACCCGCTGGAGCTGTGGCTGGTGGCGCATCTCCAGAAGCACCCCGACGCCAAGCGCGCCGAGGTTCTGGAGGCCAGCGCCCAGGTGCGCCAGGACAGCTACCGGTGGCTGTTCAAGAAGGGAAAGGCGGCGCAGAACACCCGCATCCGCATCGGGCTGGAGGAGGAGGCCTTCCAGCGCATCACCGAGCAGTGGCGCAGCGTCGGCTACCCGTTCGAGACGCTGGTCCCGTCGCTGGCGACCGCCATCGGCAGCTCGGCCGACCGCCCGGCGGCGCTGGCGGAGCTGGTCGGGCTGGTGCTGAACGACGGCGTGCGCCAGCCGACCGTGCGGGTGAAGGCGCTGCACTTCGCCGCCGACACCCCCTACGAGGCGAAGCTCGGGCTGGGGCCGCTGGAGGGCAAGCGGGTGCTGCGCCCGGAGGTCTGCGCCACGGTCCGCCGCGCCCTGATGGACGTGGCGCAGAACGGGACGGCCAAGCGCGTCTGGGGGGTGTTCAAGGACGCCAACGGCGCGCCGATCCCGATGGGCGGCAAGACCGGCACCGGCGACCACCGGCTGGACCGCTGGGGGCCGGGCGGCGTGCTGCTGGAATCGAAGGCGGTGAACCGCACCGCGACCTTTGCCTTCTACATCGGCGACCGTTTCTTTGGGACGATGACGGCCTTCGTGCACGGGCCGGAAGCCGACAACTACCGCTTCACCAGCGCCCTGCCCGCCCAGTTGCTGAAAAGCATCGCCCCGGCCCTGCAACCCCTGATCGATCAGGAGACCACGCGAACGGCCGACACCCGGCGGGTTCCGGCAGGGTTGTGAAACCCTTGCCAACATCGCATTTTGTTGCGGCGGCCTTCGTTCGGGCATCCTATGCTGACAGCCTGTGCAAGCGAGGATGCTTCGAAAGGAACAAGCCTTGCGTCTCCCGAAAGCCGTTCTGACCGCCTTTCTCCTCCTGGCGTCGCCGTCGCTTGGCCGGGCGGCTGAAACCACCGCCGTCACCATCGACAGCGCGGCCAATCTTGGATCGGCCGAGCGGCTGGCGCTGGCGGGAATCCTCAGCACGCCGGACGGGCCGGGGCCGTTTCCGGCCGTGGTCCTGCTCCACGGCTGCGGCGGGCTTCGTCCCAACACCGCGTTGTGGCAACGCTTTTTCACCGAGCGGGGCTTCGTCACACTGGCGGTGGACAGCTTCGGCTCCCGCCACGTCAAGGAAATCTGCAACACGAGCGGTCTGGTCACCTGGAAGATGCGCGCCGCCGACGCGTTCGGCGCGCTGGAGCATCTGGCCCGCCAGCCGACCATCCGGCGCGACTCGATCCTGGTCATGGGCTTCTCCCATGGCGGAGGGATCGCGCTGGACGTCACATCCTCGTTCCGGCTGGATAAACGAGCGGCCCAGGCGCCGCGCTTCCAAGCGGCCTTGGCCCTGTACCCGCCCTGCGGAGCCCGCGAACGCCGGGACAGCGCGCGGTCGGTCCCCACCTTCATCGCGGTGGGGGCCGACGACGACTGGACGCCGACGGACGATTGCCGGGCCTTGGCGGCCAACCGCCGGGCGACGCCGCCGGTCGACCTTCACGTCTACCCGGACACCGCGCATTCCTTCGACAATCTGGACCGGCCGCTGACCTATCTGCCGCGCGCGCTGAACCGGCACAGCGCCACCGGATTCGGCGCCACGGTCGGCGGCAACCCGGACGCCGCGCGGGCGGTTCAGGCCGACCTCGACCGCTTCCTGTCCGAACGGCTGCGCTGAGGTCCCGTCAGCCCGCCAAAGATTTCGGCAGGGCGATCTGCGGCTCCATCTCCACCCGGTTGCGGCCGCCGTGCTTGGCGCGGTAGAGCGCGGCGTCGGCGCGGGCCAGCAATTGTTCGATGTCGCGGTCGGCCGCCGCCATCCAGGCCAGACCGATGCTGACCGTCAGCCGCAGCTCGCCGCCGGCCTCCAGCGGCAGGGCGGTCTCGGCGATGCGTTCGCGAACCCGCTGGGCGGCGGTGAAGGCGTTGACCGGCGGGGTTTCCGGCATGACCACGGCGAACTCCTCACCGCCCAGCCGGCCGATCAGGTCGCAGCCGCGCAGCGCGCTCTTGCAGCAGCGAACCGTCATGCGGATGGCCTCGTCGCCGGTGGCGTGGCCGTGAGTGTCGTTGACCCGCTTGAAGTGGTCGATGTCCAGCATCACCACCGACAGCGGCCGCTCGTATCGTCGCGAGCGGGTGAACTCTTCAGCCCCCCTTTCCAGGAAGCGGCGGCGATTGAGCGCGCCGGTCAGCGCGTCGGTGGTCGCCAGCCGTTCGAGGTCACGCTGCATGGCGACGACGCGCGACGCGGCCAGCAGGCGGGCCGCCGTCCATTTCCAGTCCAGCGGCTTGCGCAGGAACTCGTCGGCCCCGGCCTCCACCAGCTCGTGGAACTGCTCGGTCATGCTGCCGGGGATCATCAGGATCAGGTAGAGGTGGCGCAACCCCTGGGCGGTGCGCAGATGCCAGCACAGTTCCAGGCCGGTCATGTCCTTGAGCTTGATGTCGGCCATGACCACGTCGAACCGCTCGCGCGCCACGGCCTCCATGGCCTCGGCACCGTTGACCGCCAGACTCGTGCTGTAGCCGAGCTTGTTCAGCTCGTACACCATCATGTTCTGATGATGCGGTGAATCGTCAACGATCAGAATACGCAAAGCCGACGCTCCCAGCGGCAACGCCCTCGTTTATGGAGCATGATGCGGGGGTGTGCAAATGTCCTGAACGCGCGGGCCACCACCTATGACCGAAGACACAGCGCACCGCGCGCGGCGGCTGACACCTCGCCGCAGCCTATCACCCTTACATTGCAGCTTCATGGCAGGTGAGGGCTTTTCAGATAGTCCTCGCTCTGCATTTCCATCAAGCGGCTGACCGTGCGTTCGAACTCGAAAGCGTGAGTCCCCTCCGGGTAGAGCCGTTCCGGCGGACCGGCGGCGGCGACCACGATGTTGACCTTGTGCTCGTACAGCGCGTCGATCAGCGTCATGAAGCGCTTGGCCTCGTTGCGCAGATCGTCCTTCATCGTCGGCACATCGTCGATCAGCACGGTCTGGAAATGCGTGGCGATCGCCAGGTAATCGGCGGCGCCGAAGGGCTTGCCGCAGAGATCCCAGAAATCGACCCAGGCGACGCCCTTGGCCGCGCGCTCGATCTCGACCCGGCGGCCCTGCACCAGCAGATGCGTCGCCTCCCCGGCCGCCCCGCCGGTCAGCGCCGCGAAGGCCTCCTTCATCGCCGCGTCCGACGCCGGCCCCAGCGGGTGGTGGTAGATCGGCATGCCCCTCATCCGGTCCAGCCGGTAGTCGGTGGGGCCGTCCAGCGACAGGACGTCCAGCTTCTCCTTGAGCAGCGCGATGAAGGGCAGGAACAGGTCGCGCTGCAGGCCGTCCTTGTAGAGCATGTCCGGCGGCCAGTTCGACGTCGCCACCACCACCACGCCCAGGTCGAACAGGTGGGTGAACAGCCGGCCCAGGATCATCGCGTCCACGACGTTGGTGACGTGGAACTCGTCGAAGCAGAGCAGCCACGCCTCCCCGGCCAGCGCGCGGGCCAGTTCGGGCAGGCTGTCGTCGGCGCCGCCGGCCTTGACCTTGCCCGACTGGCGGTGATCGTGGATGCGCTGGTGGACCTCCAGCATGAACTCGTGGAAATGGACGCGGCGCTTGTGCTCCACGGGAGCGGTCTCGAAGAACAGATCCATCAGCATGGATTTGCCCCGCCCCACCCCGCCGTAGAGGTAGAGCCCCTGCGGCGCGGTCGACGCCACGTCGGGCGGCGGCGATGCCCGCAAGCGCCCCAGCCCGAAGCGGTCGAGCCAGCCGCCCGCCGACGCCTTCGCCTCCCCCGCCGGCTGCGGGCGGTAGCCCTTCAAAGCCTGGTAGAGGCTCTGGAACTTCTCGGCGGCCAGCGCCTGGTCCGGATCGGGGCGGATCGTGCCCTGGCCACGGCGGGCACGGTAGAGCGAAAGCGGTCCTTCGGTCATGAGAGTCGCGCGGCCTTCGGCTGGGAACACCCCCTTACCTAGCGGATGGCGGCACGCGGGGCAACGCCGGGCGTCTCGGGACGGGCCGGACGGCTGCTATGCCCCTCAATCGATAAGGTTAAGCTTTCCCTGCGCGCGCCGCTCCTTTATTGAAGGTTTCCGTTCGTACGCCCTGCATGCCGACTTGGGGGAACCTCGACGCCGATGGACGCCTCCGGTCCGACCGACGCACCGCTTCGCGCGCCTGCCCCGCCATCAGGGCCGCCATCGGAAACGACGGGCGGCATGCTGGGGTCGGTGCGCTACCTGATGATGGCATCGGGGCTGGCCTTCGTCCTCGTCGTCAACGGGCTGATCGGCTACGGCATCGTCCAGCGCCGCCACGAGGCGCTCGACGCCGGGGAACGCGCCACCCGCGACCTCGCCCGCATGCTGGAGGCGCAGGCGCTGCGCACCGTCTTCGCGGTCGACCAGCTCCTGGCGGATCTGGCCTTCGCGCTGAACACCCACGCGGAAGGACGGCTGCCCGACAGCCCCGCCATCCACGAGCATCTGGTCCAGCGCCGCAACGCCTTCCCGCAGGTCGCTGGGCTGGTGGTGGTCGGCCGTGACGGCGAGGTGCTGCACCACACCGCCGACACGCCGGTCCCTCCCTTCCGCTTGACCGATCGCGGTTTCTTCACGGCGCCGCGCGACGAGCGGGCCGGGTTGGAAGGCCGCCTCCACATCGGGGGCATCACGACGAGCCGGGTCGTGCAGGGCACCCAGGTGATTCCGTTCAGCCGGCGCTGGTCCGTGCCGGCGGAGACCGGCGGCGAGGCGTTCGGCGGCGCCGTCGTCGCCATGGTCGATCCGTCCCGGCTGGCCACCACGCTGGAATCGATGCGCATCGACCAGGAGGGCAGCGTCGTCCTGGCGCTGGCCGACGGCCCCGTGCTGCTGGAGCGCCCCCGACCGACCCATCGCGATCCTCTGCTCACGCTGTCGCAATGGCCGGCGGTGGCGCGGGCGCTGGAGGGGCACAGCGAGGCCACCATCCGCGACGCCGCCCCCGATGGTCCGGAAAACCTGATCAGCGTGCGGCGGGTCCAGGGCTACCCGCTGGTCGTGGCGGCCTCCCTGCCCTCCGCCGACGCGCTGGCCGATTGGCGGCGGGACACAGCGGCGTGGACCGCCATCGGCGCCGCGATGACGCTGGCCATCACCCTGCTGACCGCCTTCGTCGTCCGCCAGCACGTGCGGCGCGAGCAGGACCAGGCCCGGCTGGCGGCCGCGTCGCGCCGCATCCGGGGCATCCTCGATTCGATGCTGGACGCGGTGGTGACCTTCGACGATTCCGGCCGCATCGCCACCTTCAACCGCGCGGCCGAGAGCATGTTCGGCGTGGCGGAGACCGCCATGGTCGGCCAGCCGATCGACGCGCTGATCCCCGAGGGCGGCGGCCACGCCGACGACCGCGACCTGATGGCCCGTCGCCACGACGGCCACGCCTTCCCGGTCGGCTTCACGGTCAGCGAGTTGCGGCTGGGCCGGCGGTCGGACGCGAAGGCGGAGGCACCAGCGGACGCCCAGCGCGTCTTCGTCGGCGTGATCCGCGACATGACCCGCCGCAAGCAACAGGAGGCCGAGCTGGTGGCCTCCAAGACCCAGGCCGAACTCGCCAACCGCGCCAAGAGCGAGTTCCTGGCGAACATGAGCCACGAGCTGCGCACCCCGCTGAACGCCATCATCGGCTTCGCGGAAATCCTGACCAGCGAGTTCTTCGGCGCGCTGGACGACCGGCAGATGGCCTGCGCGCGGGACATCCACGACAGCGGCGAGCATCTGCTGGAGATCGTCAACGCCGTGCTCGACATGTCGAAGGTCGACGCCGGCCAGTACGAACTGCACGAGGAGGCGGTGGAACTGCACGAGGCGCTGGGCCAATGCCTGATCATGCTGCGCGACCGCGCCGCCAGCGGCGGGGTGGAGGTGCGCGACGGCACGGCCGGCATCGCCGCGACGCTGTGGGTGGACCGCCGGGCCTTCAAGCAGGTGATTCTGAACCTGCTGTCCAACGCGGTGAAGTTCACGCCGCGCGGCGGCAGCGTCACCATCACGGCCGAGTCCGACGCGGCAGGCGGCTTCCGGCTGACGGTGGCCGACACTGGCATCGGCATCCCGGCGGAGTTCATGGGCGAGCTGTTCCAGCCCTTCCGCCAGGCGGAGAATTCGGCCAGCCGGCGCTACGAGGGGACCGGGCTCGGCCTGTCGATCTCCAAGAACTTCATGGATTTGCACGGCGGGACGCTGAGCTGCCGCAGCGTGCTCGGCGCCGGCACGGCCATGACCCTGCACCTTCCCGCCGCCCGCGTGCTGAACGGAGGCGGGCCGGTGGCGGGGAATGCCCCCTCAGCGTAGGCGGGTCGCCGCGAAGCGCCGGGGCGGGTTGACGAAGTCGTCCTGCGCGGCGATCAGCTGAAGCTCGCGCGTGCCCATCCGGCCGGTGGTCTCGAAGATGGCGTAAATGGCGGCGGACGCCTGCTCCAGCGCGGCGGCGGGGTCGAAGTTCTTCAGGTAATGGGCCAGGAACAGCGCCGCCACCGCGTCGCCCGACCCGTTGGGCGCCGGGTCCAGCGCCAGACGCGGCGTCGCCACCAGCCACGCCCCGTCGGCGGTGTCCACCAGCATCTCGATGCTGTCGGCGGGCGCCTCGTCCCGGGTCAGGCTGGTGACCAGCACCAAGCCCGGACCGCGCGCGCGCAGCGACGCCGTGGCCGACAGCGCGTCATCCAGCGTGGCGACCTTGCGGTCGGTCAGGTATTCCAGCTCGAATTGGTTGGGGGTCATCAGGTCGGCGGCTGGGACCGCGTGGTCCCTGATGAACTCCGGCAGGCCGGGCCGCACGAAGAAGCCGCGCCCGACGTCGCCCATCACCGGATCGCAGCAGTAGATCGCCTTGGGGTTGGCCGCCTTGACCCGCGCCGCCGCCTGGACGATCACCCCGCCCAGCCCGACGTCGCCCATGTAGCCGGACAGCACCGCGTCGCAGCGCGGCAGCGCGTCGCGCGCGGCGATGCCGTCGATGATGTCGGCGATGTGCTCGGCCGTGAAGACCTGCCCGGTCCAGGCGCCGTAGCCGGTGTGGTTGGAGAACTGGACGGTGTTCACGGCGACGGCGTCGATCCCCAGCCGTTGCAGCGGAAACACCGCGGCCCGGTTGCCGACATAGCCGTAAGCGACGTGCGATTGGATGGTCAGGACGGTCTTCATGAGCGAAAGCCTATGCGACCCGTGGCGGGCGGTAAACCCATCGACTCCTGCGGGTGACGGCTGGAAAGGCGCATGGCAGCCATGCCGGCCGCGCGCGGCGTGCCCTGCCGCATGGACTTCGCCGGAGGCCGGCGGTAATGCTGCCCGGACCGTTTGTTCCATCCGGGGATCTTCCATGGCCATGACCGTCCGCCCGCGCCGCAGCGTCCTCTACATGCCGGGGTCGAACGCCCGCGCGCTGGAGAAGGGGCGCAGCCTGCCCGCCGACGGGCTGATCCTCGACCTGGAGGACGCCGTCGCCCCGGACGCCAAGGCCCCGGCGCGCGACACCATCCGCGAGGCCATCGCGGCCGGCGGCTACGGCGGGCGTGAACTGATCGTCCGCACCAACGGGCTGAGCTCCCCCTGGGGCTACGACGACCTGCGCATGGCCGCCACCAGCGGCGCCGACGCCGTGCTGCTACCCAAGGTGGAGAGCCCCGACGGCGTCCGCCAGGCCGAGGCGGTGCTGCGCGCCGCCGGGGCGCCGGAGACGCTGCGGATCTGGTGCATGATGGAGACCCCGCTCGGCGTCCTGAACGCCAGGGAGATCGCCGGGGCCTCGCCCGCGCTGGGCGGGCTGGTGCTGGGCACCTCGGACCTTGCCAAGGACCTGCACGCCGCCCACACGCGCGACCGGCTGCCGATGATCACCAGCTTGGGGCTGTGCCTGCTGGCCGCGCGGGTCTACGGATTGGCGGTGCTCGACGGGGTGCATCTGGACCTCAACGACGACGAGGGCTTCGCCTTCTCCTGCCGCCAGGGCCGCGAGTTGGGCTTCGACGGCAAGACGCTGATCCATCCCAAGACCATCGCCGCCTGCAACGACGCCTTCGCGCCAAGCGCCGACGAGATCGCCCAGGCGCGCCGCATCATCGAGGCCCATGGAGAGGCGGCGGCGCAGGGCAAGGGCGTCGTGCTGGTGGACGGCAAGCTGGTGGAGAACCTGCACGTCGAGAACGCCCGCCGGCTGGTCGCGCTCGGCGAGGCCATCGCGGCGCTGGACTCCGCCGGCCGGTAGCGCCCCCCGCCGCTTTTTCCCGCCGCGACTCCGAGATTCTGCGCCCGCCCCGGAACCAACCTCCGCCCCGCCCGGTTGTCGAAAAAAGGCAAAGGTGGAGGTTGAAGATGGCCTCGAAAGAGAGCAGCCGTAGCACGTCAGGGCGCGGGTTCGCGTCGATGGACCCCGACCGGCAACGACAGATCGCCAGCAAGGGCGGTGAAAGCGTTCCGGCCGACAAGCGCAGCTTTTCCAAGAATCCGGAACTCGCCGCCGAGGCTGGGCGCAAGGGCGGGCGCAGCGTGCCCGCATCCTCGCGCAGCTTCTCCCGCAACCCCTCGCTGGCGGCGGAAGCCGGGCGCAAGGGGGGGCAGGCGAGCCACGGCGGTCGTCCGGCCGACCGGCCGGACGGCGCCGACTGATCCGGGACAGAAACGCACGGCCCAAACGAAAAACCCCCGCCCTCGTTCGAGGGCGGGGGTTTTCTTCAGTCCCGCGTTCCGATGGCCGTGCCGGTCAGACAGCGGCGGCCTTGTCCAACTCGCGCAGGATCGAATCGCCCATCACCGTCGTGGAGCAGCGGGCCATGCCCGGCGCCATGATGTCGGCGGTGCGCATGCCGCCGCCGAGCACGTTCTGGATGGCCTTTTCGATCAACCCCGCCTCGGTGTCCATGCCGAAGGAGTAGCGCAGGCACATCGCGAAGGACAGCAGCGTCGCGCAGGGGTTGGCGAGGTCGCGGCCGGCGATGTCCGGGGCGGAGCCGTGCACCGGCTCATACAGCGCCTTGCGGTTGCCGTTGGCGTCCGGCGCGCCCAGCGAGGCCGAGGGCAGCATGCCGAGCGACCCGGTCATCATCGCCGCCTCGTCCGACAGGATGTCGCCGAACAGGTTGTCGGTGACGATCACGTCGAACTGCTTGGGGTTCTTGAGCAGCTGCATGGCGCCGTTGTCGGCGTACATGTGGTGCAGCTCGACGTCCGAGAACTCCTCCTCGTGCAGCTTGGTCACTTCCTGGCGCCACAGCAGGCCGGATTCCATGACGTTCGCCTTCTCCATCGAGTGGAGCTTGTTGCCGCGCTTGCGCGCCAGCTCGAACGCCACGCGGGCGACGCGGCGGATTTCCGAGGTCGTGTAGACCTGGGTGTTCACGCCGCGGCGCTCGCCGTTGCCGATGTCGGTGATGCCGCGCGGCTCACCGAAATAGACGCCGCCGGTCAGCTCGCGCACGATCAGGATGTCGAGGCCGCGGATGACGTCGGCCTTGAGGGTCGAGGCGTCGACCAGCGCGTCGAACACCACCGCCGGGCGCAGGTTGGCGAACAGGCCGAGTTCCTTGCGCAGCGCCAGCAGGCCGGCTTCCGGGCGCTTGGTGTAGTCGGTCGGGTTGTCCCATTTCGGGCCGCCCACGGCGCCCAGCAGCACGGCGTCCGCCGCCATCGCCTCGGCCAGGGTGGCGTCGTTCAGGGGCACGCCGTAGGCGTCGATGGCCGCGCCGCCGACCAAGCCTTCCGATACGTCGAAGGTCATGCCGCGCTTGCGGTCCATCCAGTCGATGACCCGGCGCACCTGGCGCATGACCTCCGGACCGATGCCGTCACCGGGAAGGAACAGAAGCTTCTTGTTGGCGGGCATGGCGCACGCACTCCCAAATACAGACGTCGTGAAACAGGCGAAAACGGAACCGGAGCGGACGACCGGCGGTCAGGCGGCCAGCCAGGGCTGCTCGACGCCGCGCTTGGCCTCGAACGCGTCGATGGTGCCGACCTTCTGGAGGGTCAGGCCGATGTCGTCGAGGCCGTTGAGCAGGCAGTGCTTGCGGAACGGATCCAGCTCGAAGGTGATCGAGCCGCCGTCCGGGCCGGTGATCGTCTGGTTTTCCAGATCGACCGTGACCACGGCGTTGGACCCGCGCGACGCGTCGTCGAGCAGCAGGTCCACCTGCTCCTTGGGCAGCTTGATCGGCAGGATGCCGTTCTTGAAGCAGTTGTTGTAGAAGATGTCGGCGAAGCTGGGCGCGATGATGCAGCGGATGCCGAAATCGGCCAGCGCCCACGGCGCGTGCTCCCGCGAGGAGCCGCAGCCGAAATTCTCGCCCGCCACGAGGATCTTGGCGCCGCGGTAGGCCGGCTTGTTGAGGACGAAGTCGGGGATCTCCCCACCGTCGGTGGTGTAGCGCATCTCGTCGAACAGATGCTTGCCCAGACCGGTCCGCTTGATGGTCTTCAGGAACTGCTTGGGGATGATCATATCGGTGTCGATGTTGATCATCGGCAGCGGCGCCGCGACGCCGGAGAGAACCGTAAACTTTTCCATCGCCAGAAATCCTGTCGCGCAAAGAGGCGCAAGGGTTGCGCATGAGGAGTGTCGGTGAATAGCAGACCGGCCCAGCCTTTGCCAGAGGAAGCTTGCCTTTCCCACCACGCGGAACGAGAGAAACGGCATGCGCGGGCACAGCACGACGCAGGATTGTTGCGCGGCAAGCTTTCCCGATCAGCGGTGGAACCCCTATCCGACGCCCCCTTGCCCGCATGCGTCATCGCCGCGCATGGCGGGACACCGCTCGGTTGTTCATCCTCGCGAGTCCTCTCCCGAGCGGAGTTCCCGCATGGCCGCCGAGCATCCCCTTATCCCCCGCGCCACCCTGTTCGGGGTCCCGGAACGCGCGACCGTCCGCCTGTCCCCGGACGGCCGCTGGCTGGCGTGGCACGGCCCCCACCAAGGCGCCTGCAACGTCTGGATCGCCCCGGCGGACGAGCCGGAGGCGGCGCGGCCGCTCACCACCCTGACCGGGCGGGGCGCGTCGGGCTGGCTGCTGCATTGGGCGGGCAACAGCCGGACCATCCTCTACCTCGCCGACCGGAACGGCGACGAGAACTGGGTGGTGGTCGCGGTGGACCGGGAGACCGGCGCGGAGCGCGCCCTGTCGCCGCCGGGCGCCAGCGGGCTGATCGAGATGTCCCTGGAGACCTGCAACCCCCGGCACCCCGACGCGGCCATCGTCGCGCACAACGCCCGCGACCCGCGCTGGTACGACAATCACCTGGTCGACGTGCGGACCGGGGAAAGCCGGGAGCTGGTGCGGAACGAGTTCGGGTTCTCCAACGTCTGGTACGACCTGGACCTGCGCCCCCGCGTCGCCGCCCGCATGCTCGGCGACGGCACGATGGAACTGCTGCGCCGCGACGGGGCCGGGGATGGGGACGGCGGCTGGACGCCCTTCGCCCGCGTCGAGCACGAGGATACCGAGGGCTTCGCCCTCTTCGCCGGAACGCGGGACAAGACGCTCGTCCACGTCCTCGATTCGACCGGCCGCGACACGCGGGCGCTCCAGAGCCTCGATCTGCGGACCGGCGCCCGCACCCTGCTGTTCGCCCATGAGACCGCCGACGTCATCGACCTGTGGCCCGATGCGGACGGCGGCCCGCCGCTGGCCGTCATCGCCGAACCCGACCGGCGCGCGTGGACCTTCTTCGATGCGGAACTCGGCGCCGACCACGCGTGGCTGGCCGAACGGATCGGCGGCGAACCCTGGATCGCCGGGCACAGCACCGACCTCTCCCGCATGGCGGTCTTCGCCGACCGCGACGACGGGCGCGGGCATTACTGGCTGTTCGACCGGCCGTCCCGCCGGCTCCGCCAGCTGTTCCCGCAACGCGAGGCGTTGCAGGCCCACAGCCTGCCGCCGATGCGGATCGAGCGGATGACAGCGCGCGACGGCTTGCCCCTGGTCAACGGCCTGATCCTGCCGTCGGGCGTGGCGGAACGCGCAGCGGGGCGCCCCGCCGAACCGCTTCCCATGGTGCTGCACGTCCATGGCGGCCCCTGGGGGCGGCAGTCCTGGGGGTTTCACCCCATCCTCCAATGGCTGGCCGACCGGGGCTACGCCGTGCTCAGCGTCAATTTCCGGGGCTCCACCGGCTTCGGCAAGGCCTTTCTCAACGCCGCCGACGGCGAATGGGGCGCGGCGATGCACGACGACCTGATCGACGCCGTGGACTGGGCCGTCGCCGAGGGCATCGCCGACCCGGCGCGGGTCGCCATCTTCGGCGCCAGCTACGGCGGCTACGCGGCGCTGGCCGGGCTGACCTTCACCCCGGAGGTCTTCGCCTGCGCGGTCGATCTGGTCGGCCCGGCCAACCTGATCACCTTGCTGGAAACCGCTCCTCCCAACTGGATGTCCTGGCGCCCCGTGCTGCTGCGGCGGGTCGGCGGCGATCCGGCGACGGAGGACGGGCGTGCGTTCCTGTGGGCGCGTTCGCCGCTGTCGCGGGTGGACGCGATCCGCCGGCCGCTGCTGATCGCGCAGGGCGCCAACGACGTCCGGGTCAATCGCGACGAGTCCGACCGGATCTTCGCGGCCATGCGGGAGCGCGGCCTGCCGGCGACCTACCTGCTGTTCCCGGACGAGGGGCATTGGCTGGCCCGGCCGGAGAACCGGCTGGCCTTCCACGCCGTCGCCGAGGCCTTCCTCGCCCGCCATCTCGGCGGCCGGGCGGAGCCGGTCGGCGACGCTTTCGCCGGATCGAGCATCGTCGTTCAACCGGGCAGCGCCCCCTTGTGAAGGCCCGCCACGCTTGATGCGGCGGGCGAGCTCCCCTACCAAGGGGGCTCCCGCCGCATCCATGGTCCGCGTCATGCCGCCCTTCCCCACCGGCCTCCAGGCCGACCGCACCGCCCGCCGCCTGGGCTGGGCCTTCCTGCTGCTGGCCCCGTTCGCCTACGGCGCGCTGACGCTGGGATTCGGCATGGACGCCAACTGGGACCTGCGAAACTACCACTGGTACAACGGCTACGCGCTGCTGACCGGGCGGATCGGCTTCGACCTGCTGCCGGCGCAGATGCCGACCTTCTACAACCCGCTGCTCGACGTGCCGTTCTTCCTGCTGGCCGACCGGCTGCCGGCGCGGGTGGCGGGCTTTGTCTGGGGATCGCTCCAGGGCGTCAACCTGTCGCTGCTGTTCCTGCTGGCCTCGTCCTGCCTTCAGAACGCTCCGGCCTTGCAACGGACCCTGATGGCCGTGGCGCTGGCGGCGATGGGGAGCTTGGGTGGCGGGACGCTGGGGCTGATCGGCACGACCTTCCACGACAACCTCGTCAGCCTGGGCGTGCTGGGAGCCCTGGTCGTCGTGGCGCGCGGGCTGCCGGGGATCCTCGACGGGCGGCCCCTGCCCGCCTTCGGCCGGGTCGCGGCGGCCGGGTTGCTGGCCGGGGCGGCGATGGGGATGAAAAACCCGACGGTGATCTACGCGGTCGGCCTCTGCCTTGCCTTCCTGGCGCTGCCGGCGCGGCCATGGCGGCGGCTGTGGCTGGCCTTCTTCTTCGGGATCGGCGTGCTGGGCGGGCTGGCGCTGTGCGGCGGCTTCTGGATGGCCCATCTGTGGGTCGAGTACGGGAATCCGATCTTCCCCCACATGAACCACGTCTTCAAATCGCCCTTCGCCGCGATCTCCGACTATGTGAACGTCAGCTTCTTTCCGCCGTCCAAAGTGGCACGGGTGTTCTTCCCCTTCGTCTTCACCTTCATCCCCCTGACCGTGGGCGAGGTGGATTTCTTCGACGCGCGGGTGCTGGCGCTGTTCGTTCTGGTTCCGGTCGGAGCCTTGGCCGCCCTCGCCACGCGGTCGTCACGCCCGCGCAACGACTGGCTGACCGAGGCCCCGGCGACGCGCTACCTGCTGGTCGCGCTGTCGGTCACCTACGCGCTGTGGGTGGCGATGTTCTGCATCTACCGCTACCTCGTGCCGGTGGAGATGCTGGCCCCGCTGGCGCTGGTCATGGCGGTCGGGCTGCTGCCGCTGGCCCGGCGGCTGCGCATCGGCCTCGCCGCCGGGCTGCTGGTGCTGCTGCAACTGACCGCCCAGCCGGCCGATTGGGGCCGCGTCTCCTGGGCCGACCGCTGGGTGACCGCCGAGGTGCCGCCCATCGCCGATCCCGACAACACCATGGTGCTGATGGCCGGTTACTGGGCGATCGCCCACGTCGTGCCGTCCCTGCCGCCACGCATGCCGGTGGTGCGCATCCAGTCGAATTTCCTGCAGCCGGATTCGGTCGGGAACGGCTATCTCGCCATCCTGAAGGACAAGGTGGCGGCCCATCGCGGCGGCTTCCTGATGCTCAGCACCATTCCCGACACCGCCGGGGCCGCGACGGCGGCGGCGCTGCTGGACTTGCGGCTGGACACGACCTCCTGCCGGCCGATTCCCAACAATCTGGGGGAAACCCTGAACCTCTGCGCGGTCGAACGCACGGCGATGGAATAAACGCGGGCTTTGTGCTGTTTATCCCGGCATCGACACCGCGCAAAGCACCCCGCCATGACCGTCACGACCATCGACCGCCCCGTCGCCGACAGCGCCGCCGACACCGGCGCCTTGGCCACCCCCATGGCCAACGCCGCGCCGGCCGTGGCGGTGCTGATCCCTTGCTACAACGAGGAGGCGGCCATCGGCGCCGTCGTCCGCGACTTCCGCGCGGCGCTGCCCGACGCGACGGTCTACGTCTACGACAACAACTCGTCCGACCGCACGGTCGAGGCGGCGCGCGCCGCCGGCGCCATCGTCCGCCACGAGCCGTTGCAGGGCAAGGGCAACGTGATGCGCCGGATGTTCTCGGACATCGAGGCCGATGTCTACGTGCTGGTCGACGGCGACGACACCTACCACGCGGCCTCGGCCCCGCTGCTGGTGAAGCGGTTGTGGGAGGACCAGCTCGACATGGTCAACGGAGCGCGGGTGACCGACATCGTCGCCGCCTACCGCCCCGGCCACCGCTTCGGCAACCTGCTGCTGACCGGCATGGTCGCCAACATCTTCGGCAGCCGCATCCAGGACATGCTGTCGGGCTACCGGGTGTTCTCGCGGCGATTCGTGAAGTCCTTCCCGGCGCTGTCCAGCGGCTTCGAAACGGAAACCGAGCTGACCGTCCACGCGCTGGAACTGCGCATGCCGATCACCGAGATCAAGACCCCCTACAAGGACCGCCCGCCCGGCTCGCACAGCAAGCTCAACACCATCCGCGACGGTGTCCGCATCCTGAAGACCATCCTCATCCTGGTGAAGGAGGAGCGGCCGATGCCCTTCTTCTTCGCCATCTTCGCGGCGCTGGCGGCGGCGGCGGTGATCCTGGCCTGGCCGGTGCTGGCGACCTACGTCCAGACCGGGCTGGTGCCGCGCTTCCCCACCGCGCTGCTGTCCACCGGGCTGATGCTGCTGGGCTTCCTCAGCCTGACCTGCGGGCTGATCCTCGACACGGTGACGCTCGGCCGGCGCGAGGCCAAGCGCATGCGCTACCTGTCGATCCCGGCGCCGGGCAACCACCCGCCGCTGGCCGGCGGCCGTCCGTGACGGTCGGCCTGCTGGACAGCCGGCTCGGCCGGCTGGGGGTGCAGTTCGGCAAGTTCGGACTCGTCGGGATCGTCGGATTGCTCGTCGACATGGCGGTGCTCTACGCCGGGCTGGCGCTCGGGCTGGAGTTCTTCGCCGCCCGCATCCCGTCCTTCCTCGCCGCCGCGACGACGACCTGGGCGCTGAACCGGGCCTTCACCTTCAAGGGCGCGGCGGACGAGCCGCTGCACCGGCAATGGGCCAAGTTCATCGCCGCCAACGCCTTCGGCGGGGTGGTGAATTACGCCGTCTCGGTCGGGCTGGAGGCCAACGTCGGCGTGGTCGGCGCCCACCCGTTCCTGGCCGTGGCCGCTGGCTCCATCGCCGGGATGCTGTTCAACTTCGCGGCGTCCAAGCATCTGGTCTTCAAAGGCGCGTAGAACAGGACGAAGAGGAGGGCTGGTCTGCACGCCGGCCGTCTGGACTTGGGTGGCCGTCTCGCCATATAACGGCGATCATGACCCGCGAATTCCTGAAGATGCACGGGCTCGGCAACGACTTCGTCGTGATCGACGCCCGCTCCACGCCGTACTCCCCGGCCGCCGCCGAGGTGCGCGCCATCGCCGACCGCCGCACCGGCGTGGGCTGCGACCAGTTCATCGTGCTGGAGCCGTCGAAACTTCCGGGCGCCGCCGGGTTCATGCGCATCCGCAACGCCGACGGCAGCGAGGCCGGGGCCTGCGGCAACGCGTCCCGCTGCATCGGCTGGCTGCTGCTGGAGGAATCCGGCGCCGATCGCGCCAGCTTCGAGACCGCCGCCGGCCTGCTCCACGCGTCGCGCGCCGACCATGGCCGCATCACCGTGGACATGGGGCCGCCGCGCCTGGATTGGGACGCGATCCCGCTGGCCGCGCCCGCCGACACGCTGCGGGTCGCGGCGGTTGAGCACGCCGGCTTCGCCGGTCCGGTCGCCGTCAACATGGGCAACCCGCACGCCGTCTTCTTCGTGGACGACGCCGAGGCCGTGCCGCTCGACGAGGTCGGCCCGGTGTTCGAGAACCACCCCGCCTTCCCCGAGCGCGCGAACATCGAGTTCGCCCAGGTGCTCTCGCCCACCGCCATCCGAATGCGGGTGTGGGAGCGCGGGGCGGGCGTCACCCAGGCCTGCGGCAGCGGCTCCTGCGCGACGCTGGTCGCGGCGGTGCGGCGCGGCCTGACCGCGCGCAAGGCCGACATCCTCCTCGACGGCGGCACCCTGACCATCGAGTGGACCGAGGACGACCGCGTCCTGATGACCGGCCCGGTGGCGCTGAGCTTCAGCGGCCGGCTGTCAGCCGAGATGGTCGCGGGATTGTGACCGGTTCTCCCCTGCCCGGCGAAGGGATCCGCCATGCCCGATGATCTGCGTCTGAAGGCCGCCGAGCCGGAGATCGTCACCTTCGGCTGCCGGCTGAACACCTACGAATCCGAGGTGATGCGCAACCACGCCCGCAACGCCGGGCTGGACGACGTCGTCATCGTCAACACCTGCGCCGTCACCTCGGAAGCCGAGCGGCAGGCCCGCCAGACCATCCGCAAGCTGCGGCGCGAGCGGCCCGGCGCCCGCATCGTCGTCACCGGCTGCGCCGCCCAGATCGACCCGCAGCGCTTCGCGGCGATGCCCGAGGTCGATCAGGTCATCGGCAACCAGGAAAAGCTCCAGCCGGAAAGCTGGGGCCTCGCCCCGGCCGAGAAGGTGCTGGTCAACGACATCATGTCGGTCAAGGAGACCGCCGGTCACCTGATCGGCGGCTTCGAGGACCGCGCCCGCGCCTTCGTCCAGGTCCAGCAGGGCTGCGACCACCGCTGCACCTTCTGCATCATCCCCTACGGGCGCGGGCCTTCGCGCTCCGTCCCAATGGGCGGGGTGGTGGAGCAGGTCCAGGCCCTGGTCAAGGCCGGCTACAACGAGGTCGTGCTGTCCGGCGTCGACATCACCAGCTACGGCCCCGACCTGCCGGGCAATCCCTCACTCGGGCAGATGGTGCGCCGTCTGCTGGCCTGCGTGCCGGAGCTGCCGCGCCTGCGCCTGTCCTCGCTCGACTGCATCGAGATGGATGAGGATCTCTGGCGCCTGATCGAGACCGAGCCGCGGCTGATGCCGCACCTGCACCTGTCGCTCCAGGCCGGCGACGACATGATCCTCAAGCGCATGAAGCGCCGCCACGGCCGCGCCGACGCCGTCGCCTTCTGCCGACGGGTGCGGGCTCTGCGCCCCGACGTGGTGTTCGGCGCCGATTTCATCGCCGGTTTCCCGACGGAGACCGAGGAGATGTTCGAGAACACCCTGCGGCTGGTCGAGGAGTGCGGCCTGACCTGGCTGCACGTCTTCCCCTACAGCCCGCGCCCCGGCACGCCCGCCGCCCGCATGCCGCAGATCGACGGTTCCGTCCGCAAGGAGCGCGCCGCCCGTCTGCGCGCGGTCGGCGCCGAGGCGGAGGCCCGCACCCTGGCCTCCCTGATCGGCCGCACCGCGAGCGTGCTGGTCGAGAAGGATGATCTCGGCCGCACCGAGCATTTCGCCGAAATCCGTCTGGGCGCGGTGCACCCGCCCGGCTCGCTGGTGCGCACCGCGATCACCGGAATTGTGGACGGCAAGCTCGTCGGCACCCCTCTTTAAAAAATCGGACATCCCATGATCCTGCGTTGGTTCGGCCGCAAGAAGCCCGAAGAGGACTCCCGCCAGGACGAGGCCCTCAACCCCGCGCCCCAGCCCAGCCCGGAACCGGACGCGCTCACGCCCCAGCCGGAACCGGACGCCGAGCCGCCGGCCGCCGACCCCGCGTCGCCTGAGGAACCCGTCAAAAAGGGCTGGTTCTCCCGCTTCACGGAAGGGCTGACGAAGACCGAGGAGCCCCGCAAGGAGGACGCTCTCCCGCCGGAAACGGAACCCGCTCCGGTGCCGCCGGAGACTGCCGCACCCGCGCCAGACCCCGTCATTCCGGAACCGACGCCCGAACCGCCGCCTGTGGCTGAACCGGCCGGCGAGCCCATCGCCACCCTGGAACCGGAGCCGGAGGCCGAGGATGCCGAACCGCTGCCGGCGCTGGAAGAGGCGCCGCCGACCAAGAAGGGCTGGTTCTCCCGCCTCAAGGAAGGCTTGGCGAAATCCTCGTCCAAGCTGACCGACGGCATCACCGGCATCTTCACCAAGCGCAAGTTGGACGACGAGGCGCTGGAGGAGTTGGAGGATCTGCTGATCACCGCCGACCTCGGCCCCGCCACGGCGGCCAAGGTCACGGCGGAGCTGGCGCGCACCCGCTTCGGCAAGGAAGTTTCCCCCGAGGAGGTCAAGGCCACGCTGGCCGCCGAGGTGACGAAGATCGTCGGCCCGGTGGCCAAGCCCCTGGTGATCGACCCGGCGCTCAAGCCGCACGTCATCCTGGTGGTCGGCGTCAACGGCACCGGCAAGACGACGACCATCGGCAAGCTGGCCCGCCAGTTCCGCGCCGAGGGCAAGACGGTGATGCTGGCCGCCGGCGACACCTTCCGCGCCGCCGCCGTCAGCCAGTTGAAGATCTGGGGCGAGCGCACCGGTTGCCCGGTCGTCTCGCGCGACACCGGGGCGGACGCCGCCGGCCTCGCCTACGACGCCGTGGAGCGGGCGCGGGCCGAAGCCGTGGACGTCCTGCTGATCGACACCGCCGGCCGCCTGCAGAACAAGGCCGGGCTTATGGACGAGTTACGCAAGATCGTCCGCGTCATCAAGAAGGTGGACGAGACCGCCCCCCACACCACCCTGCTGACCCTGGACGCCACCACCGGCCAGAACGCCCATTCGCAGGTCGAGATTTTCCGCGACATGGTCAGCGTCAACGGCCTGATCCTGACCAAGCTGGACGGCTCGGCGCGCGGTGGCGTGCTGGTCTCGCTGGCCGAAAAGTTCAAGCTGCCGGTCCACGCCATCGGCGTCGGCGAGGGCGTCTATGATTTGCGCCCGTTCGACGCGGAGGCCTTCGCCAAGTCCCTGATGGGGCTGGAAACGAACTAACGGCAGGCCGGGAGGCCGCTTGGAGAAACCTGCCTTCGCGTATCGCTGAGGCAGGCTCCAAATCATCCGCATTGTCCCGCTTTGGGGACCGAGGCTACATCGGCCTCATGATGCACCAACCGCTCTCCATCATTACCATAATCGCCGTCACCTTTCTGCTCGCGGGCGCCGTGAAGGGCATGATCGGGCTGGGACTTCCCACAATCGCCATGGGCATGCTCGGTCTCGTCATGCCTCCGGCCGAAGCGGCCTCTTTGCTGATCGTGCCTTCGTTCGTGACGAATGTTTGGCAGTTGGCGAACGGTCCCGGATTTGGTCCTCTCTTGGAGCGTCTGTGGCCGATGATGGCGGGCGTCTGCCTGGGGACGTGGGTCGGCGCGGGCTTCCTGGCCGGCGGGTCATCGGGTTTCGCCACCACGGCGCTGGGGATCGCCTTGGTGCTGTACGCGATCCTGGGCCTGTCCTCGATGCGCCTGCGCGTATCGCCTCGGGCCGAACCATGGATGGCGCCATCGGTCGGACTGGCCACGGGGCTGGTGACCGCCGCCACCGGGGTCTTCGTCCTTCCCGCCGTCCCCTATCTCCAGGCGCTCGCCCTCGAAAAGGAAGAATTGGTGCAGGCCTTGGGCTTGTCCTTCACGGTATCCACCGTGGCGCTTGCCGCCGGGCTTGCCCAACATGGCGTGTTCGCCGGCCCGCTCATGGGAGTGTCCCTGCTGGCCTTGGCTCCGGCCCTAGCCGGCATGATGGTCGGCCAATGGCTGCGGCACCGTGTGCGCCAAGCGACCTTCCGGCGGTGCTTCTTCCTGGGCCTGCTGGCCTTGGGCGTCCATCTGGCTTCACAGACCATGGTCTGAACGGCAATAGCCCCCGGTCTACCGATTTGCCTAAAAACGACAAAGGCCCCTGCGAAGGGGCCTTGGAACAGCACTTAACTCGTTGAGATCGTTGGTGGGCGATGAGGGGATCGAACCCCCGACATTCTCGGTGTAAACGAGACGCTCTACCGCTGAGCTAATCGCCCCAAACGAATCCGGCCGGACAAACGCCCGGCCGGCCGCACTATGCCCTGAACGCAGAGCTCAGTTCAAGGCATCCTTCAGCGTCTTGCCGGCCTTGAACTTCGGCTGCTTGGACGCCGGGATGTCGATCTTCTCGCCGGTGCGCGGGTTGCGCCCCTCGCTGGCGGCACGCTCGGCGACCGCGAAGGTGCCGAAGCCGACCAAGCGGACCTCGTCGCCCTTCTTCAGCGAGTCGGCGATGCCGTCGAACACTGCATCGACCGCCTTGGTCGCGTCGGTTTTAGACAAACCAGACGCATCGGCCACATGCGCCACGAGATCGTTCTTATTCACGCAATCCCCCTTCCGAAGTCATCAAATACTCAACACCAAAAAGCCGCCCCACGACTTTTCGGGGGCAAAGGATAATCACAGCGTCACCCGCCCGTCAATTGGAGACGAGCGGGCAATGCCATGCACACCCAGGCATTCTCTGGGGCATTCTCTGAGACGCTCCCTCAGGCGTTGCACCTTCGGAAACACCTCAACCCGGATCGATCAGTGGCGCAGGGAGTCACCCTTGTCGCCCGCGGTCTTGTCGGCGGCCTTCACGGTGGCCGCGTCCATATCGGCCTCGGTCCACTCGATCGGCTCGACCGGACGGGTCAGCGCGTTGCGCAGAACCTCGTCCACCGTGCCGACCGGGATGATCTCCAGCCCGCGCTTCACGTTGTCGGGGATGTCCGCCAGATCCTTTTCGTTGTCCTTCGGGATCAGCACATGCTTGATGCCGCCCCGCAGGGCCGCCAGCAGCTTCTCCTTCAGGCCGCCGATGGGGAGCACACGGCCGCGCAGCGTGATCTCACCGGTCATCGCCACGTCCTTGCGCACCGGAATGCCGGTCAGCACCGAGACGATGGAGGTGGCCATGGCGACGCCGGCGGACGGGCCGTCCTTCGGCGTCGCGCCTTCGGGAACGTGGACGTGGATGTCCTTCTTCTCGAACAGCGTCGGCTTGATGCCGAAGGCAACGGCGCGCGACTTGACGTAGCTCTCGGCCGCTTGGACCGATTCCTTCATCACGTCGCCGAGTTTGCCGGTGGTGGTGACGCGGCCCTTGCCGGGCAGGCCCACCGCCTCGATCGACAGCAACTCGCCACCCACCTCGGTCCAGGCCAGACCGGTGGTCACGCCCACCAGATCCTCAAGCTCCGCCTCGCCATAGTGGAAGCGGCGGACGCCGGCATACTTGTCGAGGTTGCGGCGGGTCACGGCGACCTTGCCGGCGCCCGACGGCTTCATCAGGATTTCCTTGACCGCCTTGCGGCACAGGTTGGCGATCTCGCGCTCCAGGCTGCGGACGCCGGCCTCCCGCGTGTAGTAGCGGATCAGGTCCTTCATCGCGTCGTCGGAGATCGAGAACTCGCCCTTCTTCAGGCCGTTCGCCTCGATCTGCTTCTCGATCAGGTGTCGCTTGGAGATCTCGACCTTCTCGTCCTCGGTGTAGCCGGCGACGCGGATGATCTCCATGCGGTCCAGCAGCGGCTGCGGCATGCGCATGGTGTTGGCCGTGCAGACGAACATCACGTCGGACAGGTCGTAGTCGACCTCCAGGTAATGGTCGTTGAAGGTGCCGTTCTGCTCGGGATCCAAGACCTCCAGCAGCGCCGAGGACGGGTCGCCGCGCCAGTCGGCGCCCAGCTTGTCGATCTCGTCGAGAAGGAACAGCGGGTTGGACGACTTGGCCTTCTTCATGCCCTGGATGACCTTGCCGGGCATCGAGCCGATGTAGGTCCGGCGGTGGCCGCGCACTTCGGCCTCGTCGCGCACGCCGCCCAGCGACATGCGGACGAAGTTGCGGCCCGTGGACTTGGCGATCGACTTGCCGAGCGAGGTCTTGCCGACGCCGGGCGGGCCGACGAGGCAGAGGATCGGCCCCTTCACCTTGTTCATGCGGTTCTGGACGGCGAGGTATTCAAGGATGCGCTCCTTGACCTTGTCCAGGCCGTAATGGTCGGCGTCCAGAACCTTCTGCGCCAGCTTCAGGTCGCGCTTCACCTTGGTGCGCTTCTTCCACGGAATGGACAGCATCCAGTCCAAGTAGTTGCGCACCACGGTCGCCTCAGCCGACATCGGGCTCATCGAGCGCAGCTTCTTCAGCTCCGCCAGGGCCTTGTCGCGGGCTTCCTTGGGGAAACGGGTCTTGTTGATCTTCTCTTCCAGCTCGGCCGACTCGTCGCGGCCGTCCTCGGTCTCGCCGAGTTCCTTCTGGATCGCCTTGAGCTGCTCGTTCAGGTAATACTCGCGCTGGGTCTTCTCCATCTGCCGCTTGACGCGGTTGCGGATGCGCTTTTCCACCTGAAGCACGCCGATCTCGCCTTCCATGAAGGCATAGACCCGTTCCAGCCGTTCGGACACCGTGGCGCATTCCAGAAGCTGCTGCTTCTCCGGAATCTTCAGCGCGAGGTGCGAGGCGACGGTGTCGGCCAGCTTGCCCGATTCCTCGATCTGGTTGATCGAGACCAGGACCTCCGGCGGGATCTTCTTGTTCAGCTTGATGTACTGCTCGAACTGCGAGACGACGGCGCGGCTCAGGGCTTCGAGCTCCTGGTTCTCGCCAGTCTTCTCCTCGATCAGTTCGGCCTGGGCCTGGAAGAACTCCTCGTTGTCGGCGAACTTGGTGATGGCGGCGCGCTGGCCGCCCTCCACCAGCACCTTGACGGTGCCGTCCGGCAGCTTGAGAAGCTGCAACACGGTCCCGATGGTGCCGACGCTGTAGATATCCGCCGGGGTCGGATCGTCCTGCGCGGCGTTCTTCTGGGTGACCAGCAGGATCTGCTTGTCATCCTTCATCACGTCTTCCAACGCGCGCACGGACTTCTCGCGCCCGACGAACAGCGGCACGATCATGTGGGGGAACACCACGATGTCGCGCAGCGGGAGGACGGGGTAGAGGTCACCACGGGAGAGTTCGATCATCGGCAGGGCCTCAGTGAAAGGATCGCCGCCAGCCCGGAATGGGCCTGACGCGGCCCCCGCCTTACGCAACAAGCGCGGGGATCGGAAACGGCACGTTGACTAACGTGGCACACGCCCCGGTGCCCTTCAAGGGGTTGACGGCGGCGGCGGGCCGTTTCCTCGCCGCGACGCGGCGGAAAACGGCCTCTCCCTCCCCTTTCATCACCGTTCTTCGATGATTCAGGCCGCGGCAAGCCGTTGGACGTAGCCATCGACGGTCGTGCGCAGCGTTCCGGCCTCATCGGTGAGCCCGCGCGACGCCGCCAGCAGCTCGCCCGAGGCGATCCGCGTGCTTTCCGCGGTGGCGGCGACCTGCCCGATGGTGCCGGACACTTCGCTGGTGCCTTGCGCGGCCGCCTGAATGTTGCGGGCGATCTCCCGCGTCGCGGCGTTCTGCTCCTCCACCGCAGCGGCGACCGCGGCGGCGGCCTCGCTGATCGCGGCGACGGTGCGGCTGATCGCGCCGATGGCGTTCACCGCGCTGCCGCTGACGTCGCGGATCTCGCCGACGCGGAGCTGGATGTCCTCGGTCGCTTTCGCCGTTTGGCCGGCGAGGCTCTTGACCTCGCTGGCGACCACCGCGAATCCTTTTCCGGCCTCGCCCGCGCGCGCCGCCTCGATGGTGGCGTTCAGCGCCAGCAGGTTGGTCTGCGAGGCGATCGAGTTGATTATGTCGACCACCGACCCGATCCCCGCCGCGCGTTCGGCCAGGGTCGCCACGATCCCGGCGGTGGTGCCGGCCTCGCGCACCGCGTCCTGGGCGATGCGCGCCGCGTCGTCGATGCGCCGGCCGATCTCGCCGCTCGACGCCTGGAGTTGCTCGGAGGCGGCGGCGACGGTCTGGATGTTGCCGGTGGCGTCGGCCGAGGCGGAGGCCACCGCGTTGGAGCGCGACGAGGTGCTTTCCGCGGCGTCGGAGAGGCGCTCGGAACTGCCGCGCACGCTTTCCGCCGTGCTCGACAGGTGGCGAACCACCGATTCGAGCTGGCCCACGAACTCCTGCGTCGCCCGTTCCGTCTCCTGGCGCCGCGCCTCGCGCTGCTCCCGCTCGGCGTTGCGCCGGGTCTCGGCCTCGTCGGCGGCGCGGGCGCGGTCCTGCAGCACGCCGATGGCCGAGGCCATCTCGCCGATCTCGTCCCGACGCCCGCCATGCGGCACGTCGAGGTCGCGCCGCCCGCCGGCGATGGCGCCGACCACCCCGGCCAGCTCGACGATCGGCCGGATGGCGCGGCGGGTGATGGCGACGCCGACCGCCGCCAGCGCGATCACCGCGAGCCCCAGCACGGCGAGCGCCATCACCAGATGACGAATCGCCAACGCGTGGTGGGTCTCCGTCAGGTCACGGGCGCTCAGGAAACCAGCGTCGCGGATCGCCAGCAGATTCTGCAGCAGCGGCGAGGCCGAGCGGCGCCATTCGGCGCTGTCCAGATCATAGGCCGCCCCCTTGCGCGAGGCGTCGAGAACCCGCGCCTTGTAAGCGCCGAACCCCTGCACATAGCCCTTGCGCGCGACCTCCAGCGCCGCCCGCAGGCCGGCTCCCATGTCGCCGGCGACGATGTCGTCCTCGACCGAGGCCCAGCTTTCCTGGATGCGCCCCTCCAGCAGCAGCGCCTCGCGCTCCGCCTCGGGCGTGAAGGGCTTGCCGGAGCCCAGCGTCCGCAGGAAGAGGACCGATTGCTGGCCCGCCACCTCGCGCATCGCCGCCGCCCGCCCGGCGACGTCGGCGCGGTCGCCGGCGGTGGCGTCAAGGTCGGTCAGCCGGTGCCCGAGCCCGTTCGTCGTCGCGCTCACCGCCGACGTTACCCCGACCATCGCCGCGAAGAAGCGGGCCGGCGCGTCGGCCGGCCGGCCGGCGCGGTCCAGGGGCAGCCAGCCGTCGACCGTGCGGCGGACCTCCGCCAGCTTTCCCGCCAGCCCGGACAACTCGGACAGCGCCCTGGCGTCGCCGAAGGCCATGGCGCTGGCCATCAGCCGCTCGCGCGCGCCGTCGGCCTGGGCGCGGGCCTTGGTCAGCGAATCCCGCGTCGCCGCGTCCGCCGCCACGCCGGCCGCCAGCGGCAGGTTGATGACGCCACGCTCCAGCGCCAGCGCCTCGTTCAAGGCCGCGGCGCTGCCCAGCACGTCGACGATGGCCCGCGCGTCGGACGCCCGGCCGGCCGAGCGGGTTTCCTGCACCGCCAGCCAGCAGGCCGGGACCGCCGCAACAATTCCAACACTCGCCAGACATATATAGAGGAAGCTGCGTATTTTCATGTCACGCTCGCCGATGCATTGTTATTCAGCTTCGTTGGATAATGACGGGAAGGATTTGTTTCGAACCCCACCAATCTTTTTTCCAATCAGTTCTTGGCGGTGAGCATATCACGCACGAACAATTCGCAGAAATACCTCACGTCATGGAATAAGGGTTTCCATCCGGAAACAAAAAAGGGCGCCGAAGCGCCCTTTTTCATCGTACAGACCGGAAAGGCCGAAAATCGTCAGGCCCCCGGAGCCTCGCTGCGGCGCTCTGCATGGACGTAGAGCGGCTTGGCCCGCCCCTCGACGACCTCCTTGTTGACCAGGATGCTCTCGATTCCCGACAGGCCGGGAAGGTCGAACATCGGGTCGAGCAGGATCGCCTCCATGATGGAGCGCAGGCCGCGCGCGCCGGTCTTGCGGGCGATCGCCTTGTGCGAAATGGCCCTCAGCGCGTCCTCGGAGAATTCGAGGTGCACGTCCTCCATCTCGAACAGGCGCTGGTACTGCTTGACCAGCGCGTTCTTCGGCTTGCTCAGGATCTCGACCAGCGCCGGCTCGTCCAGGTCGGACAGGGTGGCCAACACCGGCAGGCGGCCGATGAACTCGGGGATCAGGCCGAACTTCAGCAGATCCTCGGGCTCGACCTCGTGCAGGATGTCGCCGGTCGTCCGCTCGTCGGGGCCGCGCACGTCGGCGCCGAAGCCGATGCTGGTGCCCTTGCCGCGCTGGGCGATGATCTTGTCCAGCCCGGCGAAGGCGCCGCCGCAGATGAACAGGATGTTGCTGGTGTCGACCTGCAGGAATTCCTGCTGCGGGTGCTTGCGCCCGCCCTGCGGCGGCACGGAGGCGACGGTGCCCTCCATGATCTTCAGCAGGGCCTGCTGGACGCCCTCGCCCGACACGTCGCGGGTGATCGACGGGTTGTCGGACTTGCGGCTGATCTTGTCGACCTCGTCGATGTAGACGATGCCGCGCTGCGCCCGCTCGACGTTGTAGTCGGCGGCCTGGAGCAGCTTGAGGATGATGTTCTCGACGTCCTCGCCGACGTAACCGGCCTCGGTCAGCGTCGTGGCGTCGGCCATCGTGAAGGGCACGTCGATGATCCGCGCCAGCGTCTGGGCGAGCAGCGTCTTGCCGCACCCCGTCGGACCGATCAGCAGGATGTTCGACTTGGCGAGTTCGACGTCGTTGTGCTTCGTTCCGTGCGCCAGCCGCTTGTAATGATTGTGGACCGCGACCGAGAGAACGCGCTTGGCGTAGATCTGGCCGATCACATAATCATCGAGCACCGCTTGGATGTCGCGCGGAGTCGGAACCCCATCGCGGGACTTCACGAGGGTGGTCTTGTTCTCCTCGCGAATGATATCCATGCACAGCTCGACGCATTCATCGCAGATGAACACCGTCGGACCGGCAATCAGCTTGCGGACCTCGTGCTGGCTCTTGCCGCAGAAGGAGCAGTAGAGCGTATTCTTCGAATCGCCGCTGCTGGACTTGCTCATCGGTACTCCGTCATCTCGCGGGGGGCGTGGCCCGAGGACCATACCCGTTCGCGGCGCCCCCCGACGCCGGTCCATTCAGAGGTTGTCACGGGCGACGCCCCTGACAAGGCCACATCTCGATTCAGCCCAGTGTCGAGCCGTTCCTCCGTGCATTCAACAACAGCGAAACGGCCCGATCAACCCTTTGTTCGATCCGCCTTACGACGCGCGGATGTCGCCGCCCGGCCGCTTTTCCACCACCTCGTCGATCAGGCCGAATTCCTTGGCCTCTTCCGGCGACATGAACTTGTCGCGTTCCATGGCGTTTTCGATGGTGTCGAGCGTCTGGCCGGTGTGCTTGACGTAGATGTCGTTGAGCCGCGACCGCAGCTTCAGGATCTCCTGCGCCTGGATCTCGATGTCCGAGGCCTGGCCCTGGGCGCCGCCCGAGGGCTGGTGGATCATGATGCGGCTGTTGGGCAGCGAGAAGCGCTTGCCCGGCGCGCCGGCGGTCAGCAGCAGCGAGCCCATCGACGCCGCCTGGCCCATGCACACGGTGGACACCTGCGGACGGATGTACTGCATGGTGTCGTAGATGGCGAGGCCGGCGGAAACGTAGCCGCCCGGAGAATTGATGTAGAGCGCGATGTCCTTCGTCGGGTTTTCCGATTCGAGGAACAGCAGCTGCGAGCAGATCAGGCTGGCGACGGCGTCGTTGACTCCGCCGATCAGGAAGATGATCCGCTCCTTCAGCAGGCGCGAATAGATGTCGTACGCGCGCTCACCCCGGTTGGTCTGTTCGATGACCATCGGGACCAGAGCATTCATCTTCGGCTCGAAGTCGTACATGTGTTCTTCCCTGCCCCCGCAGTTGGCTGGACCGGTGTTCGTTCCCGGCACGAAACCACATATAGGCGCCGCCGGGGGCGGGCGGAAGCCCACCCCCACTCCTTTTGGGAGTTTGTTACGCCTCGGCGCTCTCTTCGTCCTCGTCCTTGGTCAGTTCGTCGACGGTGACCGTCGTCTCGGTGACCTTGGCCAGCTCGAGGATGTGGTCGACGACCTTGTCCTCGAAGATGGGCGCGCGCAGGTTTTCCAGCGCCTGCTGGTTCTGCTTGAAGAACTCGAACACCTGACGCTCCTGGCCGGGGAAGCGGCGAGCCTCCTCGATCAGCGCGCGGTTCACCTCGTCCTGGGTGACCTGGATGTTGTTGCGGCGGCCCACCTCGGACAGCAGCAGGCCCAAGCGGACGCGGCGCTCGGCGATGGCGCGGTATTCGGTCTTCAGCTCGTCCTCGGACTTGTCGGCGTCCTCACCGGCGTTGCCGTTCTTCAGCTCTTCCTGCAGGCGGGCCCAGATGCCCTCGAACTCGATGTCGACCATGCCGGCCGGCACCTCGAAGGAGTGGCCCTCGGCCAGCTTGTCGAGCAGCTGGCGCTTCACGCGCAGGCGCGACAGCTTGGCGTATTCGCCCTTGATGCGGTCGCGGACGGCTTCGCGCATCTTCTCCAGGCTCTCCATGCCGAACTCCTTGGCGAGGTCGTCGTTGACCTCGGCCGGGACGTTCTTGCGGAGCTCCTTGACGTCCACCTCGAACACCGTGGCGGCGCCCTTCAGGCGCTCGTGCGGGTAGTCCTCGGGGAAGGTGACGCTGATGGTCCGGTGCTCGCCGGCCTTGGCGCCGACCAGCTGCTCCTCGAAGCCCGGCACGAAGCGGCCGGCGCCCAGCTCCAGGGGATAGTCCTTGCCGTCCATGCCCGGCAGGGCCTCACCGTCCACCGAACCGGCGAAGTCGATCAGCGCGATGTCGCCGGTCTCGGCGCCACGGTCCTCGGTGACCGGGGCCTGGGTCGAATGCGCGCTGGCCAGCTTGGCCAGGGCCTCCTCCACCGACTCGTCGGTCACCTCGGCGACCGGCTTCTCCAGCTCGATCGCGCCGAACTCGCCCGGCTCGACGTCGGGCAGCAGCTCGACGGCCATCTTGTAGGTGAGGTCGCCGTTCTCTTCGTACTTCTCGACCTCGATCTTCGGCTGGAGCGCCACGCGCAGGCCCCGCTCGCTCAGCGCCTGGCGCGAGCTGTCGGAGATGGCGTCCTCCAGCACCTCGGACAGCACGCCGCCGTGGTAGCGCTGCTTGATCACGCTCACCGGAACCTTGCCCGGACGGAAGCCCGGCAGCTGGACGGTGCGGCGCAGCTCTTCCAGCTTGCCGTTCACCTTCCCTTCGATGTCCGTGGCGGAGATGACGACCTGAAATTCGCGCTTGAGGCCGTCGGTGCTGGTCTCGGTGATGTTCATCGGAACGAAAGCCTATCTCGTTGTTCCGGCCCGGCGGCGCCCGTCCGGGCGGCCCGAAACCGTGTTATCCATGCGGTCCGTGTTTTGCCATGGTGCGGGCGAAGGGACTTGAACCCATACGACCGAAGTCACTGGAACCTAAATCCAGCGCGTCTACCAATTCCGCCACGCCCGCGTTTCCATGGCAAAAGGCAGCCGCGACGGGTGCCGCGACACCCGCCGGACCGCCGGCGAAGTCCGGTCTATAGCACAGCGGCCCCGTTGCAAACAGGCAAATTGGGGCGGGTTCGGTCGGGAACGCCGCCGATTCCGCCCCCTTCGCCCGACCGGTCCGCCCTACCCGCCCGCCTTGCCCAGCGAACGGATCGCCGAGGAGGTGATGATCCTGCCGTCGCCGCTGTAGGATTCGTGGTTGGCGTCGATCTCGCCCAGCCGGTAGCGGTAGTTGATCATCAGCCCCATGGATTGCTTCAACCCCTTGCGCGAGCGGTCCGCCAACCAGTTCAACCGTTCCATCCGGGCGCCGTTGGTCAGGTGGAAATGCGCCACCGGATCCAGCGCGCGGGCCTGCGCGCCGCCCGGACGCTCGGCGCGCCGGTCGGACGCCCGCGCCGTGGTCAGATAGTGCACGGCGATCCGCATCAACGGCCCGCGCAGGCGTTTTTGCAGCTCCTCGTCCTCCTGCCAGCCGGGAATCGCCAGCGCGCGGGCCAGGATCGGAACGTCCTCGCCCGACTCGGGCGGGGTCTCGCCCCCCTCGGACAGACGTTCGGCCAAGCGCTCGGCGATGCGCTCGGCCTCGGCGTTGGTCAGCAGGGCGTCGCCGTCGCGGTCCAGCGTGCGGTCGAACCAGCGGCGGAAGCCGGGGATCGGCGACAGAGTGGCGAAGCACTTGATGTTGGGGAACTCGCCGGTCAGCCCGTCCACCACCCGCTTGATCAGGAAGTTGCCGAAGCTGATGCCGGCCAGCCCGCTCTGCGCGTTGGAGATCGAGTAGAAGATGGCGCTGTCGGCGCTCTTCGGGTCGCAGACCGGCGCCGAGGGATCGAGCAGCGCCTGCACGTTGTCGGACATGCCCTGGACCAGCGCGACCTCGACGAAGATCAGCGGCTCGTTGGGCATGCGCGGGTGGAAGAAGGCGAAGCAGCGCCGGTCCGAATCGAGCCGGTCCTTCAGATCCTGCCAGCCGCTGATCTCGTGCACCGCCTCGTATTTGATCAGCTTCTCCAGCAGCGAGGCCGGGCTGTCCCAGGTGATGCGGTGCATCTCCAGGAAGCCGACGTCGAACCAGGAGCGCAGCAGGTTCTTGAGGTCGTCCTCCAGCGCCTGGAGCAGCGGCTCGCCGCGCGCCATCTCCATCAGTTCGGTGCGCAGGTCGACCAGGAACTTGACGCCTTCCGGCAGGGCGTTGAACTGGGTCAGCAGCCGCACGCGCGGCGGCTCCAGGGCGCGGCGCAGGGCGCGCTCGGCGTGGCCACGCGCCACGGGGTCGGTCGCCGCCTGGAAGGTCGCCATCGCCTCGTCCACGGCGGCCCGCTCGACGTCGAAGTCGCGCGCGAGCATCATTAGGAAGTTGCGCCGCCCCTGCGGGTCCAGCGCCAGATAGGTGCGGCCGAGCTGCGCCGCCCGCGCCCGCGCCGACACCTCGCCGCCGCGCGCCTCCAGGCAGGCTTCGATCTGCTCCTTGAGGCGCTCGGCGTCTTCCTTGGGCAGATGCGTGCGCGGCGCGGCACCGACCACGCCACGGGCCGAGGCGGCGATCTCACGCCAGTGGGTGCGCAGATTGTCCAGCGCACGGTCGAAGAAACCCGGCGGGGCGGCGGAGGCCGGGGCCGTCGGGTCGGGGGTCACCGTGGCGGTGGCCTTGGGGGCGGTGGCCTTGGCGGTGTCGGTATCGGGTGCATCGCTCATGCCCCGGAGTCTGACCTCTGCCGCCCGTTTCGGCAAGGGGACGCGCGCGGACACCCGCCGGAGGTACTACTGACAAGCCACCGGCCAATGACGAGGAGTCCCGTACCGGGCGGTCAGCCCTTCAGCGCGCGCAGCACTCCCGGCAAGGCGTTCGGCAAGTCCTCGGAAATCAGCCCCGGCCCGATCGTGTAGGCCGCTTCGCCGTGCAGCCACACCGCCGCGCAGGCCGCTTCGAACGCCTCCATGCCCTGGGCGATCAGCCCGAGCACGATGCCGGCGAGCACGTCGCCCGAGCCGGCCGTCGCCAATTCCGCCGGGGCGTTGATGTTGATGACCGCCCGGCCGTCGGGCGCCGCGATCACCGTGTCGGCCCCCTTCAGCAGCACCACGGCGCCCGAGCGCGAGGCCGCCGCGCGGGTTCGCGACAGCTTGTCGCTGTCCATGCCCACCGAGGACCCGAACAGCCGCGCGAACTCCCCCTCGTGCGGGGTCAGCACGCAGCGCGCGTTCAGATGGTCCAGCAGGTCGTCGGAGGTCTCGGCGAAGCTGGTCAAGGCGTCGGCGTCGAGCACGCAGGCCTTGTCCGCCGCCAGAGCCGCGGCGACGTGGGCGCGGGTGCGGGCGCCGACCCCGGCCCCCGGCCCCAGCAGCACGGCGTTCTTGCGGTCGTCGCCCAAAATTTGGGCAAACTCGGAATCGCCGGCCATCGGCTCCACGATCACGCTGGGCGACCCGCTGGCGTAGACCGTGAAGGCTTCCTGCGGGCAGGCCACCGTCACCAGCCCGGCCCCCGCCCGCAGCGCCGCGACCGAGGCCAGCCGTGCCGCGCCGGTCATCCGCGCACCGCCCAGCACCACCGCGTGGCCGCGCGCGTATTTGTGGCCGTCCAGCATCGGCCATGGAAACAGGTGACGCCAAAGATCGGGGCCGTTGACGGCGGTCTGCGGCACGATGCCGTCGAGCACCCGGTCGGAGATGCCGATGTCGGCGACCAGCACCTCGCCGCACAGCGTGCGCCCCGGCAGCAGCACATGGCCCGGCTTGCGCCGGAAGAAGGTGACCGTCAGCGCCGCGTGGGGCGCCACGCCCAGAACGCGCCCGCTGTCGCCGTGCAGGCCGCTCGGCACGTCCACCGCGACGACGGTGCGGCCCTCCATCGCCTCGACGATGGCCTTGGCGACGCCCTCCAGCGGGCGGGACAGCCCGGCGCCGAACAGCGCGTCGATGACGAGCGGGTTGCCCTTGAGAATATAAGGATCGGCCGCCTCGATGGGACCCGGCCAGCGCTCCGCCGCCAGCGCCGCGTCGCCAACCAGGGCCGAGCGGGTGCCGAGCAGCGCGAGGCGCACCGGCCATCCGGCCTCCAGCAGCAGCCGCGCGATGACGAAGCCGTCGCCGCCGTTGTTGCCCGGCCCGCACAGCACCGCCGTCGGGTGCGGCGCCCAGCGGGCGCACACGGCGCGGACCACGGCGGCCCCCGCCGCCTCCATCAGGAGCTCTCCCGGCACGCCGGCCGCGATGCTCATCGTATCGGCCCGGTGCATCTCCGCGACGGACAGAAGCTCGTCCACCACTCCTCCCCTCGATCAAGGCGACGGGGCCCAGAGTGGGGCGCCGTCCTTCAACCGGGCAAGCATAAACACCCGCTGTGCGGCCAGCCAGCCGCGCGGGTGTCAATGCATCGATTTTTCTGGATCGATTCTTGCAAAATCTCCCGGAGGAGACATTTTTGCAGGAAAGAAGATGGGGCGATGGACGGGACTCGAACCCGCGACCACTCGGACCACAACCGAGAGCTCTACCAACTGAGCTACCACCGCCGTCGTTGGGAGCGCTTATTTGCCCCAGCCGAGCCGGTCGGTCAAGCGATTTTTTCCGTGACCGCGAAAAAAGCCGTTTTTACCCGATGCGCACGATTTCGTGCGGAACGCTTGCGGGTTTTGCACAAATAACGTTCAATACGCCGCATCTTTCGGCAACGCGATGCCACAACCAACGGCAGCCCACCGCCTTTCGTCGTGGTTTCACGCAGCCGGATCGGAGTACCCGTTTTTGGCACGCTCCATGCTTTAAGTCGTCGTGTCGGCAGAGCCGTGGACGGTGCCTGCCGACGTTGGCACCTCGTACACGAGAGACCCATGAAGAAGATCGAAGCCATCATCAAGCCGTTCAAACTCGACGAGGTGAAGGAAGCCCTTCACGAAGTCGGGATCAAGGGGATCACCGTCACCGAGGCCAAGGGCTTCGGCCGCCAGAAGGGCCACACCGAACTGTACCGCGGTGCGGAATACGTCGTCGACTTCCTGCCGAAGGTGAAGATCGAGGTGGTGATGGAAGACACGCTGGTGGAACGGGCGATCGAGGCGATCCAGCAGGCGGCCCACACCGGCCGCATCGGCGACGGCAAGATCTTCGTCACGCCCGTGGAAGAAGTGGTCCGCATCCGGACCGGCGAAAAGGGTCCGGACGCGATCTGATCGCGCCGAGCCCGCCCCTACCAGCCAGACGTCGCCAACATGCGCCTCACCCGTCCCCCCGCCCGGCCGTTCCACGCCGTGCCTTGCTGTTCCTCGGCCGATGGCCGTAGGGCGAAGGTGCGACTTTTTCGGCTGGCGCGTTGTGTGGGCCGGAAAGGCGTGACATAACGTCCGCCGCGAGCGCCGTTTTTCCGCCCTCGTGACCCGAAGGTGGCTTGACGCAGCGGGATCCAAACCTCTTAAGCGTGGAAAAAGAGATATGTCCGACATCAGCAAGGTCTTCGACCTGATCAAGGAACACGACGTCAAGTACGTGGACCTGCGCTTCACCGACCCGCGCGGCAAGCTCCACCACACCGCCCAGCACGTCTCGACCATCGACGAGGACGTGTTCGAGGACGGCATCATGTTCGACGGTTCGTCGATCGCCGGCTGGAAGGGCATCGAAGAGTCGGACATGATCCTCCAGCTCGACCCGACCACCGCCGTGATGGATCCGTTCGCCGCCCAGCCGACGCTGAACATCCTCTGCGACGTGTTCGATCCGGGCACCGGCCAGGCCTACGAGCGCTGCCCGCGCGGCATCGCCAAGGCCGCCGAGCGCTACACCGCCTCGGCCGGCATCGGCGACACCATCTATTTCGGTCCGGAAGCCGAGTTCTTCGTCTTCGACGACGTCAAGTACACCGTCGAGATGAACAAGGTCTCCTACCAGTTCGCGTCGGACGAAGGCTCCTATTCGTCGGACAAGGAGTATGAGGACGGCAACCTGGGCCACCGTCCGGGCACCAAGGGCGGCTACTTCCCGACCGCTCCGGTGGACAGCGCCAACGACCTGCGCGCCGAGATGCTGAGCGTCCTGGCCGAGATGGGCGTTCCGGTCGAGAAGCACCACCACGAGGTGGCCGCCGCCCAGCACGAGCTGGGCATCAAGTTCGACACGCTGGTCCGCACCGGCGACAACATGCAGTACTACAAGTACGTGGTGCACAACGTCGCCCACGCCTACGGCAAGTCGGCCACCTTCATGCCGAAGCCGGTGTTCGGCGACAACGGCTCGGGCATGCACTGCCACCAGTCGATCTGGAAGGACGGCCAGCCGCTGTTCGCCGGCAACCAGTACGCCGACCTGTCGGAGCTGGCGCTGTACTACATCGGCGGCATCATCAAGCACGCCAAGTCGCTGAACGCCTTCACCAACCCGTCGACCAACAGCTACAAGCGCCTGGTCCCGGGCTACGAGGCCCCGGTGCTGCTGGCCTATTCGGCCCGCAACCGTTCGGCGTCCTGCCGCATCCCCTACGTCGCCTCGCCCAAGGGCAAGCGCGTCGAGGTCCGCTTCCCCGATCCGTCGGCCAACCCGTATCTGGCCTTCGCCGCCATGCTGATGGCCGGCCTGGACGGCATCCAGAACAAGATCCACCCCGGCGACGCGATGGACAAGAACCTGTATGACCTGCCGCCGGAAGAACTGGCCAAGGTTCCGACGGTTTGCGGCTCGCTGCGTGAGGCCCTCACCTCGCTGCGCGAGGACAACGAGTACCTGCGCAAGGGCGACGTCTTCTCGCAGGACATGATCGACGGCTACATCGACCTCCGCACGGAAGAGATGATGGCCTTCGAGACCATGCCGCACCCGATCGAGTACAAGATGTATTACTCCGTTTGATGTAAGTTGTTGATTTCATTGGGGGTCGTTGGATTTTTGCTCCAGATTTGGCGCAAAGAAACCCAAGGAAAATCAACAGCCACCGTCTCGGATGTCTAACGTGGAAACGGGTCGGCTTGCCGGCCCGTTTCTCGTTTTGGGAGCATGACGCGGTCAACACTTCGCCTTCCTCATGGGCATGACTTCCCCAACCCTAGCGTGATCGAACCTGATGACAGCGGCCGCACCCGCGTGTAGAATTTTCTACCGACGGGAGAATTCTTTTGGCGCGTTCGTCCAATTTCGGGTTCCTGGCACGGTATGATGTCCAGCTCGAACGGCTGGGTGCCCTGGCCGAGCGCTTCTTCGCCGAGGACGCGAACACATCCATCATCAAGACCGGACAGTTCGCTGAACTGCTAGCGCAGTTGACGGCGGCCAAGCTCGGGATGTGGACATCCCCGGAGGAAAAGCAGGCCGACCTGCTGCGCCGCCTGCGCGATCGCGGCGTGCTGACCCGCGAGGTCGGCGACCTCTTCCACTTTCTCCGCAAGGCCAGGAACGACGCCGCGCACGATCTCGACGGCGATCATCGGATGGCGCTGTCCTGCCTGAAGAACGCCCGGACGTTGGGGGTCTGGTTCCACCGGACCGTCACCGGCGACCGGGCCTTCGCGCCCAGCCCGTTCATCCCTCCATCCGACCCGCGCGCCGAAGGCGCCGCCTTGAAGGCCGAACTGGAACGGCTGCGAGGTGAACTCGCCGAACGGCAGTCGGCGCACGAGCGCATGGCGGCAGAGGCGCAGGCGGCGGCCCAGGCCGAGGCTGACCGCCGGCTGTCCGCCGAGGAGCGCGCCGCCCGCGCTGAAGCCGAGCGCCAGTCCTGGGAGCGGCTCGCCCAGGAGGCCGACGCCGACCGTGTGCGACTCGAGGCCGAGCTGACAGCCGCCCAGGCCCAGGCGGCGAGCGAGCCCGCGGAAGCCATCCAGGATCGCGTCGAGGTGGCCTATGCCATCGGCCAGGGCATCGACCTCGACGAGCGCGAGACCCGCCGCCTGATCGACGCCCAGCTCCGCGACGCGGGCTGGGAGGCGGACAGCGAGGTGCTCACCCACGCCGCCGGCGCCCGCCCGCAGAAGGGGCGCAATCTGGCGATCGCCGAATGGCCCACCGCCGACGGCGTCGCCGACTACGCGCTGTTCGCCGGCCTGGCCATCGTCGGCATGGTCGAGGCCAAGCGCGCCAACGCCAACGTGTCGGAGTTCATCAACCGGGCGGAGCGCTACAGCCGCGGCTACGTCCCGCGCGGCGACGATCAGCCGCCATCCGAGGGGCCGTGGGGCGACCTGCGCGTGCCCTTCCTGTTCTCGACGAATGGGCGCCCCTTCCTGCGCCAGTTCGAGGCGCTGTCCGGCATCTGGTTCCGCGACGGCCGCCACCCGCAGAACCTCGCCAAGGCGCTGGACGGCTGGTACACCCCCGCCGGCCTCCTCGAGGCATTGCGCAACGACCCGCGCGCCGCCGATGCCCGGCTGTCCCGCGACCCGTTCGCCTTCAACTTCCCCTTGCGCGACTACCAGCAGAGGGCCATCCGCGCCGTCGAGGAGGCGATCTCCGCCGGCCGGCGCGAGATCCTGGTCGCCATGGCGACGGGAACCGGCAAGACCAAGACCTGCATCGCGCTGGTCTACCGCCTGCTGAAGGCACAGCGGTTCCGCCGCATCCTGTTCCTCGTGGACCGGACGGCGCTCGGCGAGCAGGCCGGCAACGCGTTCAAGGAAACGCGGATGGAACACCATCAGGTCTTCGCCGACATCTTCGCGGTGAAGGAGTTGGGCGACATCCTTCCCGACCCCGAGACTAAGCTGCACATCGCCACCGTCCAGTCCCTGGTCAAGCGCGTCCTCTACGGCGAGGAGCCGCCGGCGATCGACCAGTACGACTGCATCGTCGTGGACGAGTGCCATCGCGGCTACCTGCTCGACCGCGAGATGGGCGACGAGGAGCTGAGCTTCCGCAGCCAGGACGACTACGTCTCCAAATACCGCCGCGTGCTCGACCGCTTCGACGCGGTGAAAATCGGGCTGACGGCGACGCCAGCCCTGCACACCGTGGAGATTTTCGGCGAACCCGTCGTCCGCTACACCTATCAGGAAGCGGTGGTCGATGGCTGGCTGGTCGATCACGACCCGCCGCTGCGCGCCCACACCGCACTCAGCCAGGAAGGCATCCACTGGGACGCCGGGGAGCGGGTGGACGTCCTCGACACCCGGACCGGACAGCTCGACCTCATCCATCTGGACGACGAGGTCCGGTTCGACGTCCAGGACTTCAACCGCAGAGTCCTGACGCCCGACTTCAACCGCGTCATCGCCGAATGGCTCGCCGGCCACATCGACCCCGGCCTTCCGGGCAAGACGCTGGTGTTCTGCGCCACCGACCTGCACGCCGACATGGTGGTCGCCGCCCTGCGCGCCGCCTTCTCCGCCCGCTACGGCGCCGTCGAGAATGACGCGGTCGCCAAGATCACCGGGCGGTCCGACGACCCGATGCGGCAGATCCGCCGCTTCAAGAACGAGGAACTCCCCAAGGTCGCGGTCACCGTGGACCTGCTGACCACCGGCATCGACGTGCCGAAGATCGTCAACCTCGTCTTCATCCGCCGGGTCAACAGCCGCATCCTGTACGAGCAGATGATCGGCCGCGGCACCCGCCTGTGCGAGGACCTGTTCGGCCCCGGCCAGCACAAGACCGCCTTCCGCATCTTCGACGCGGTCGGCCTCTACGCCGCGATGCAGGACCTGACGGAGATGCGCCCGGTCGTCGCCAACCCGAACATCACCTTCGCGGCGCTGATGGAGGAGTTGGCCGAGGCCACCGGCACACCCCTTCCCGCCCCCGCCCCGGCGCTGCCGCCGCCCGGCTTCGCCGAAGAGGAACAGGCTCCGTTCGAGGGGCCGCCCCCCGAGTCATCCGGACTGGCCCCGGAGGCCGCCGAGCGCCGCGCGCAGCAGGCGCGCTGGCTGGTCGGCCAGATCGTCGCCAAGCTGCACCGCAAGCGCCGCCGCCTGTCGGAGGCCGGCGAGCGCCGGTTCCGTGAACTGGCCGGCACCGACCCGGACAGCTTCGTCCGCCGCGTGAAGGACGCGCCGCCCGAGGAGGCGGCCCGCACCCTCATCGAGCACCGCGCCCTGATGGAGTTGCTTGACACCCGCATCGCCGACGACCCCATCCATGTGCCGCTCTACGGCGGAGCCGACGAGTTCCAGCACGAGGAGACCGGCTACGGCCCGAACATCACCCGGCCCGAGGACTACCTTGCCAGCTTCCGCCGCTATCTAGCGGAGAACCTGAACCGGGTCCCGGCGCTGAACGCCGTCGCCAACCGCCCCCGCGAGTTGACTCGCGCCCAACTCCGGGAAGTTCGCCTGCTGCTGGAGCGCGACGGCTTCGGCGAGGCGGAGTTGCGCGCCGCCTTCCGTGACGCGACGAACGCCGACATCGCGGCGTCGGTCATCGGCTACATCCGGCAGGCCGCGCTGGGCGATCCGCTCATCCCCTACGACGAGCGTGTGGACCGGGCGATGCGCCGGGTGCTATCCAGCCAGCCCTGGACGAAGGCGCAACGCGACTGGCTGGAGCGGATCGGGCGGCAGATGAAGAAGGAAGTTATCGTTGACCGCGAAGTGCTGGACCAGGGCGAGTTCCGCCAGCAGGGCGGCGGATTCGCGCGGCTGGATCGCGTGTTCGACGGGCACCTAGATGAGATCTTAAACAGTTTTTCAATTTATACTTGGGATTTGACCGCTTAATTGATATTAATTTCTGTTCGATTAGAGGAAATCAATATTATGACTGGCAGAAATCAACCTCTAGGTGTATCGAGCACATTGCTGTGTCGCTGCAACGAATGTATGCGCGCCAACAAGCATCACATCATGTTTACAGATCGCTCTGACGGTGTGTATCGGGAAGGTTTTTTTGAGTTTGATGAGTTCTTTGTTGTTATTTGTGGTGGCTGTGAAACGCGCTCTTTTATCAAAAAGTCAATTCGACGTCGTCCCGATGGGAATGATTCAGGCGAAGAAGTTCTTTCTTTCGATATGTTCCCGCCCAGGGTGCTTCGTAAAATACCGAATTGGCTTGAGAAACTCCCCAATGAAGTTTGTAAAATCTACGAAGAAATCAACAGAGCTCATCAGTGTGGATTTTTTAGACTTTGCACCATGGGTGCACGATCTTTGATTGAACGAGTTATGATTGATAAAGTTGGAGATAATGGCAGTTTCAAAAAGAATCTAGACGCTATGGTGAATAATAAACACATCAGTGAGAGTCAGAAGGAATTTCTGGACAGTATGATTGAAATGGGGCATGCGGTAATGCATAGGGGGTACTCACCAGACGAGAATGCTGCATCAACGCTCCTGGATTTATCAGACGCAATTGTGTTCATAACATATGTAGCCAAAGAAAGAGGGGATGCCCTTAAACTATCAACCCCTCCGAGAAATTAATCTTGAATGGCAACTAAAATGACATCCACCACCGACATCGTCTCCAAGCTCTGGGGCCTGTGCCACATCCTGCGGGATGACGGCATCACCTACCATCAGTACGTCACGGAACTGACCTATCTGATCTTCCTGAAGATGGCGGCGGAGACGGGGGCGGAAGAGCAGTTGCCGGACGGCTATCGCTGGACCGACGTCAGCCGGCGCCAGGGGCTGGAACAGCTCACCTTCTACAAGGAGATGCTGATCCACCTGGGCACCTACGGGTCGTCGCAGGTGCAGGCGATCTTCCAGAACGCGCAGACCAGCCTGCGCCAGCCGCGCATCCTCAAGGCGCTGGTCGAGGCGATCGACGGGCTGGACTGGTACTCGGCGCGGGAAGAGGGCCTCGGCAACATGTATGAGGGGCTGCTGGAGCGCAACGCGACGGAGAAGAAGTCGGGCGCCGGCCAGTACTTCACGCCACGCCCGCTGATCGACAGCATGGTCGCGCTGATGCAGCCGAAGGCCGGCGAGTACGTCCAGGACCCGGCGGCGGGCACCGGCGGCTTCCTGATCGCCGCCGACCGCTGGATCAAGGCCCACACCAACAACCTGTGGGACCTGACGGAGGCAGAACAGTACTTCCAGCGCCACACCGCCTTCTGCGGGATGGAGTTGGTGCCCGACGCCCATCGGTTGGGGCTGATGAACCTGATGCTGCACGACGTCACCGGCGACCTCCAGCTCGGCGACGCGCTGTCGGAGCAGGGGACCCGGCTGCCGAAGGCGCGCGTCATCCTGACCAACCCGCCCTTCGGGACGAAGAAGGGCGGCGGTCTGCCCAGCCGCGACGACTTCACCTACCCCACCTCCAACAAGCAGTTGGCCTTCCTCCAGCACATCTACCGGGGCCTGCGCCCCGGCGGACGGGCGGCGGTGGTGCTGCCCGACAACGTGCTGTTCGAGGACAACGCCGGCCGCGACATCCGCCGCGACCTGATGGACAAGTGCGACCTGCACACCATCATCCGCCTGCCGACCGGCATCTTCTACAGCCAGGGCGTCAAGACCAACGTCCTGTTCTTCACGCGCGGCCACACCGACCGGGGCAACACGCGGGAGGTCTGGATCTACGACCTGCGCTCCAACATGCCGCAGTTCGGCAAGACCCGCCCCCTGACCCGCGACCACTTCGCCGCGTTCGAGGCCGCCTATGGCGCCGACCCGCTGGGCAAGGCGCCGCGCACGGACGAGGGCGAGCAGGGCCGCTTCCGCCGCTTCACCCGCGAGCAGATCGCCGCGCGCAACGACAACCTGGACATCGCGTGGCTGCGCGACGAGAGCGCCGAGACGGAGTTGCCCGAACCAGACGTGATCGCCGCCGAGATCATGGACGCGCTCCGCACCGCCCTGGAGGAGATGGAGGCGCTGTCCGACCTGCTGCGAACCGACGAGGCGGCGGGCGACGCCGTGGCGGAGGCTGCGGAATGAGCGGGCGGGAGTTGCCGACGGGGTGGGAAGAAGCCACGATTGGAGATGTTATCCTTCCATATCAATCAATTGATCCGACCCAATCGCCGAATGAGACCTTTACGTATATCGATATCGGATCAATCAATAATATTACGAATCACATTGAGAATCCAAAAATTATCCTGGGTCGTGACGCCCCATCACGGGCCAGAAGGGTGGTTGCCAGAAATGATTTACTTTATTCAACTGTAAGGCCGTACCTAAAGAACATTGCTCAAGTACCGCAAAATTTTGATGGAGCCCTTACCTCTACAGGCATAGCCGTATTGCGGCCATCTTCTGCTGTGTCTCCAAGCTATCTCCGCCATTGGGTGCTTTCCGACGACTTCACACAAGAGGTCGGGCGCTCAATGGACGGATCTTTGTATCCGGCAATCCGCGACGTGGATGTCGAATCCGCTCCGATCACACTCCCTCCCCTCCCCGAACAGCGCCGCATCGTCGAGAAGATCGAGGCGCTGACGGCCCGGTCGCGCCGGGCACGTGAGGCGCTGGACTCCCTGCCGACGCTGATCGACCGCTACCGCCAATCGATCCTCGCCGCCGCCTTCCGCGGTGACCTGACGGAAGACGTTTGGGGAAATGACGCACCGCAACTAACTCAGAAGAATGGTCCTCATCCGATCCCTCATGATTGGGAATGGATGGACATGCGAGCACTCGTGACGTCCGGACCACAAAATGGCTTGTACCTACCTAAGACAAAGTACGGGTCAGGCCATCCGATTCTCAGGATTGACAACTTTCAAGATTACTCGAGCGACTCCAGCGCCAATTTCAAAAAGGTAGAGCTAACGCCTGAGGAACAGGAAAACTACCATCTCGTAGATGAAGACCTTGTCATCAATCGCGTCAACGCGCCATCACATCTTGGTAAGTGTATGGTTGTTTCGGAACAACATCTTCCCGCTGTTTTTGAAAGCAATATGATGCGACTGCGCGTAAGGGACGATATTCCCGCGCGTTACATTGCATATTTCTTAAAATCACCTCAAGGTCGCAGAGCACTTCTGAGCAATGCAAAGTGGGCAGTCAATCAGGCTAGCATCAACCAAGGCGATGTACTATCGACCACAATCCCTCTTCCACAAAACACTGAGAAAATGTTGAAGATTGTTGCGTGCGTTGATTCTGCGTTGACCAAGATTGAAGCATTCAGAGTTGAAGCCACAGTGGCGCGAGACCGCCTCGCCACCCTCGACCAATCCATCCTCGCCAAGGCGTTCCGGGGCAAACTGGTTCCGCAGGACCCGAACGACGAGCCGGCCTCCGTCCTGCTGGAGCGCATCCGCGCCGAGCGCGCAGCGGCGGGCGTCGCGCCCCGGCGCGGACGGCGCGGCAGGGGAAAGGCGTCGGCATGAGCATCCCCAGGCGGGGACGGCCCTTACGGGGCGGTCCGGTCGAGTTGGAGTGGGGGGCGCTCGACGGCCGTCTGGACGCGTTGTTCCCCTTCCTTCTGGTGGCCGAACGCGGGCCGTGGCGGGGGCGGTTCAAGGATGGCGGCCCCGGAAACGAGCGGCGCGGCCTGTTCGGCATCGCCGATCTGTCGCCGTCGATATCCGCCGGCACCTACGCCGGACTGATCCTTCCCCTGTCGTCCTGCCGCGACCCGGCGGTGCGCACGGCGCTGGAGGACACCGTTCGACTCTTCGAGGCGCAGGACGGCCGCAAGCGGGCGGAACGTCGGCGCGAGGCCCAAACCCTGCTGGACGCCGCCGGCGGCGGCTTCACCCTGCTCCAGGATGGCGACACCGCCGGCTTCCTGGGCCTCGCCCGCAAGCCGGCCCTGTTCGGAACCCTGCACCGCTGCTTCGACCATGTGACCCGGCTGCGCGACGATCCCGCAGGACGTGTCGAGGTCCTGGCGACCGAGCCCTTTCCCTGGCGCAGCTATGGCGAGGCGCTGGAGTGGTATCACGCCCCCTTCGACGACCGGCCCTTTCCGTGGTCGCATCTGTCCACGACGCTGGTGTTCGCGCGCGCCGCCGGGATCGGCCCATGGCTGGAAGAATGGGGAACGCGGCTGTCGGTCACGGTGCCGGAACTGCGCCTCGCCGACCATTTCACCCTGCGGCCCGACCTGCCGGATGCCGAGCTGTCCGTCGCCCTCCGGTTCAGCGGCTACTACACCATCTGGCTCGACATCACGGCCAACGGGCGGACCGTCCGCATCGAATGCACGGATTCCCGCCCGCCCTTCGCCGACGTCGTCGCATGGGCGAAGCGGATCGACGCCGGAGAAACCCAGGTCGCGCTGGAAATCGATGAGGAAGGCCCGATCAGGCGGCTCGAACTGCTCGGCACCGATCAGCCGGGGAAGGCGCTGTTCACGATCACCGAACTCTATGAGGAAACCGTCCACCTCCAGGCCGTGGTCGACACCGACGATCTGGCGCGGCGGTTCAAGGACGCGCTCTGGACCTTCCTTCACGACGGGTTCGACCCGGACCAGTGGGCGAATGCGAACAGGTGCGAACCGGACGAATTGCCGACCGCCGTCCTGTCCGACCCCTGGTTCGACGACCGTCGCGAGGCGCCGGATGGCGGCGCCCGGCGCGCAGCCACCGACACCGTGCCACGGCGCGAACCTCCGACCGAGGGGTGAAGGAGTCGCATGTTCGGATGGAGACGCCACAGGCCCGCCCCGTCGCCCCCGCCCCCACCATCGCCGCCGGTCAGCCAACGGGATGTATTGGCGCGTTGGAAAGCCGAAGCGGCGAAGTCCCCCTACACCCCCGCGATCGCCCTGGGCGTCGCCGAGCCGGCGACGAGCATGCCCTATGCGCTGGCGATCACCGACGCCGACGGCGTGCCCGATTGGGTCGCTCCCTGCACCCGCGTGGCCGGCAATGTCCTGATCGCCTGGGACCAGGCGATTCCGGGCCTGAGCCTTCCCGACCCTTCCGGGGCGTCTGTCTATGACGCCTTCATCGCGGATCTCCGCCGGCTGTCCCGCTGGATCGTGCCGCTGTCGGACACCGTCTGGCTGGTCGGCACCACGCGGGACATCACGACCATCCACCGCGACCTCGGCGACCAGTTGGGCGTCATGAGCCGTTCGCTGACCGTGGTCGATCTCTTCACTGGCCGCGCCATCGGCTGGGACGCCCGGCGCGGTCTGATGACCATGGTCGAGCCGGCCCGCCCGCAAGAGGACTGACATGCCCCCCAAGACTTGGATGGTCCGCGCCGGCAAGCGCGGCGCGCAGATCGACCGCTTCCTGGCCGCCAAGCGGGTGGCGATCGGCTGGGCCGATCTCGGCTCGCTGGCCGCGGTCGCGGACCGGCCGGCGATGGTCGCCCTGGTGCGGACGCAGTGGCCGGATTGGAATGCCTACGAGGTCGGGAACAACGCCGGCCAGCTTCATCGCTTCCGGTCGGAGATCCAGGCCGGCGACCGGGTCATCTCCTACGACCCCGAGGGCCGCGTCTACCATGTCGGCTCGGTCGGCGGTGGCTACGCTTTCGAGCCGGCCTTCGACCCAGACTACCCGAACGTCCGCCCCGTGGCCTGGATCGGCACGGTGCCGCGCGACGCGCTGACCGTCGCCGCCAAAAACTCGCTGGGTTCGGTCACCACCGTGTTCCAGGTGCCAGCCGACACGGCGGCGGAACTCGACGCGCTGCTCGCCGCTCCGGGAGACCGCGCGCCCGTGGAACTTGCCGCGACGGTCCATGCACGAAGCGACGCGGGAGGGGATCTCGCCGTCGGGCCGGCATCCTCCGCCACCCTGGTCGACTCCGCCGCGGAGGCGGCCGCCGAGCAGGAGCTGTTCGAGGATCTGGAAGCCAAGGCTCTGGAGTTCATCAAGGACCGGCTGGCGAAGCTGAGCGCCCGCGACATGGAACTGTTCGTCGCCGGGCTGCTGCGCGCCATGGGCTACAAGACGCGCGTGTCGCCGGTCGGCCCTGACCGCGGCCGCGACATCTTCGCCTCGCCGGATGGGGTGGGGCTTGAGGAGCCTCAGCTGCGGTCGCGACCGCTCCCGGAAGGCATTGAAACACGGACGCTTTCATCACCCACGCCATCCACTGTGCAACAGCCCTGTGTCACAGGCAAGGGCGGATCCGGGTGCCAGCGAGAATATGGGTCCGCCGCCGTCCGGCATCCCTCCGCCGTGGGTGGTGGCGATGCCGGACCCGTGAACGTCCTCCACGCCGCCACGCGTCCGTCCCGGTCCGGTAACCCAGCGGCGTGGTGCCGCCGACCCCAGCATGCCGGACGCGGGACGGCGAGCCATCCGACGAAGCCGGCCCCGACCCGTACCGGTCAGGGACCGAAGGGATCCTCGATCTCGGAAAAGGGCAGGATCCGGCAGACACCGCGCAACGCGCGCAGGGTCGGCCTCTCGAGTTCCAGCTTGAGACGGTCGATCTGCGCATCGGGGACCGCGGTGACGATTCCCGGCGACGTTCCGGCGGTCGCCAGGACATCACCGAGGCGGAGCAGAGCCTTGGCGGCCTTGCCGGCGTTGCTCTCGACTTCGTAGAGCCGATGGAGCCGGCCGTCGCGCAGGACGACGACGTCGACCTGGGCGAGACTCCGATCGGCCGCGTCGTCGCCGAGGCTGGGGAGTGTCAGGGTCAGCCGGTCCCGGAGATCGGGATGCCGGTTGCGGTCGCCCGCCGGGAGATAGACGCCGTCGCCCATCAGCAGGTGGGTGCCGGCCAGCAGCCCCTGAAGGCGCTCATGCCGCGACAGGGGGCGGGGAGTGCCGGGAACGGCCATCGGCGCGCCGGTGCCCGCGAGGCTGACCGCGCGGATGAACGAGCCGGGCCGCACCTCGAGGTCGGGATAGACCCCCGACCGGGCCGGCGGCAGCAGCTTGGCGCGCAACTCATTGGCGATCTGCTGTGTCCGCTTCCCGGCACGGTGTGGGGCGTGGGCGCTGGCCAGCAGCTCGGCGAGGCGGTTGGCATGCAGCCAGATCCCGAGGATGCCCGGATCGCACAGCAGGGTCAGGGCGTCGCCGACGAGGGACCCGCGCCGGTGGCGGGCGGAAGCATACGCGGCGGTGTGGGTGAGGGCGGCGGAGTGAAGCATGGTGGTCTCCAGGCCTCCGGCCGGCACGATGCCGGCGGTGGGGCAAGGAGGGCGGGATGGCCGCCGATGCCGTCGTTGTGCCGGATCGTCCCGGCGGATCGCCATCCCGCCGCGCGGCGGCAGCGCGTTCCGGCGTCGTCATGTTTTCCGAAGAACGAACGAAACCATCCCGCGCATGCGACCCCATATGATCGTCAGCCCCTGCTTGACCGCGCCGATCCACCGATCGGCCGCCGTCGTCACGACAGGAGGCTTTCCATGCGAGTCGTCTACATCCATTCCACAACCGCCGACCTGACGGATGGGGATGCCGCCGCGATCGCCGGCGCCCGGATCGTGCAGGACACCAGCGTCGACCGGGTCGGCCTCAGCACCCTGCTGGCCCTCCTCGACGATGGCGACGATCTCCTGGTCCCGGACCTCGGCCATCTCGGAGCCACCGCCCGCGCGGCGCTGGCGTCGCTGCGCCGCGCGTCGGAGGCCGGGGTTCGGGTCTTCATCCTGCGGGACGGCCTGGACGGCGCCGCCATCCTGCGGGTCGCCGAACTCCTCAAGCCCCTGCCGGACAGCGGCGAGGCGCCGCCGCCGGCGCGTCCGGGGAGTCGTCCCTACGGCCGCGCAACCCCGGCACGCGTCGCCGAGATCCTCGCCCTCTCCGCGGCCGGCGTCCTGGTTCGGGAGATCGCCGCGACCGTCGGGTTGTCTGCCGGCACGGTCATGCGCGTCCGCCGCGAGAGTCGGGCTGTCCCCCGCGCTCTCCGGCCCACCGCCGGCCTCGCCGAGTGCCTGGGCAACGCCGACTGATCCCCGCTTCGGAGTTCCTCCCATGAAGCCGAACCGCCACATCCTGATCCATCTCGACGGCCCCCGCTCTGCGAAGACGGTCGCCGTGTCGCTCGAGCGCAGCGTGGTGCTCATCAGCCGCTACACGGCGGACGGGCTCTTCGACTCCAGCGAGTTGCTCGACCGCCCACCGACGCGCGAGGAGGCGTGCGCCGCCATCTGCGCTGCCCACCGGAGTTCCGACTTCAATTTCCTGACGCCCCAGGACCAAGCGGGCATCCTCTGGCGCCTCGCTCTCGTCGCTGTGGGCAAGCCCAAGGCGGCTGGTCCGTAGGACCGACGCGGCAAGGTGGAGTGCACCGGACGGCGGTGCCGACACAGGCGCCGTCCCCGGAGTCGTGGAGTTCGTGATCGACGCTCGGCCGAGGCTTCCCGACCGGAGCCTTGTGGGGTGGGGGCCGGTGTCTATCTCGGGGGCGCTCCGGCGTCGCCGGGGCCGAAATGCGAAGCGCCCGGGGTCGGACCCGGGCGCTCCATCGGTCGAAACGTGTTGCGCCACGTCCGGCACGATCCAATCGACGAGATAGGCCCGTGCCTGTCGTCGACAAGCCCGGAATTGGCCCGAGGAGAGGGCACATGGGACGATCCGCGTTGCCGCGGTTCCCGGTCCGGGCGGGGATGCATGGCTGATCTCAAGGAATCCGGCCACGGCGCCAGCGCGCCGCCCCAACCGCACTACACCGTCGACGCCCTGCTGCCGACCGAGGCGCAGGCGATCCTGCGGCAGGAGGCCGCCGTCTGGGCCGGCGCGGCTCTCGCCGGCCCGTCCGGGAGCGCCCGGACCGTGATCGGCATCCGGGGGGCCGCCGGCCTGGGAAAATCGACAACCCTGCTCGAGGCCGTCCTGCCGCTGCTGCGCGCCGGCCTCCGGGTGGCGTTCTTCGTCCCACGTCACAACCTCGGGACCGAGCTGGCCGAGAAGACCCTCGCCAACCTCGAGGCCGTCGGCGCGGCCGAACGTGGGGATTCCGACCCGTTGGCGTTCTGGGAACCGCCGGCACCCCTGCCGCCCGTCGGCGTCCTGCGCGGACGGGAGGCGATCGACGACGCTGGCGCGGCGGTCTGCGGCCGGGCCGCCCTCGTCAAGGCGCTCCATGGGAAAGGCCTGTCCGCCTACCGCAATCTGTGCGAGCGCGTTGCCGTTCAGGACGGGGCGCCGATCACCCTCCGCTGCCCGATCGCGCACCGCTGCGCCCACTATGACCAGTCGAACGACATCCGGCCGGGCCTGTTCTTCGCGCCGCACGCCTACCTGACGATGCCGGCGCCCAGCGGGCAGCGGAAGCCCGACGCGGTCATCATCGACGAAAGCTGGTGGCAGGTCGCCATCAAGGAGCGCAGCATCACCCTTGATGACTGGCTGGCCGACCGGGTCTGGCTGGGCGACGCTCCCGTCGACGAGGACGACGTCACCCTCGGACCAGCCCGTGCCTGGCTGGTCAGGCGCGCCGGCCTCGCCCACCAGCTCATGCTCGCCGGCACCGCCCCGGCCGACTGGCCTCGCCACGGCCTGACGGCCGACGACTGCCGACGGGCCGCGCGGCTGGAGGGTGAAAGCGCCACGCCGGCCATCGACCCGGCGATGGCGGACACCGCCATCGGCGCCGTCCTGGCGGCCCATACCCCCACGCCGGCCTCCCGCCTCGCCGGCCTGTGGCGCGCCCTCGCCATGGAGATCAAGACCGCCCGCCCCGCGCTCCACTCCGTGACCCTGGGCAAGGCCGGTCCCGCCAATGCCCGCCGGACCGTCATCGCCTGGTTCAAGCGATCCGACCTGCGCGGCGTCCCGGCCGAGGCCCCGGTCCTGCTGCTGGACGCCTCGATGGACCCGGAGATCGTCAGCCTCTGGTTCCCGACCATCCGCATCGTCTGGCTCGACGTCGAGCGCAAGGCCTGCGTCGTCGGTCTGGCCGACCGCGCCCTGGGTCGATCGTCCCTGGTAGAGCTCGCCAACGAGGACGGCGGCTCCGCCGCCGGCCGGACGTTCGCCCGCAACAACCGGCGCGCCCTGGCCGCCCTGTTCGAGGTCGTCAGCGCGACCGCCGGGCCGACGCTGCTGGCGACGTACAAGGCCATTCTTCCGACTCTGCGGGATCACGAGGACACGGCCGACACCGTCGCCCGCGCCGTCGCCAAGGGCTCCGCCCTCGGGCATCTGGGCGGCCTGCGCGGCTCGGATGCCTACCGCGCTTACGCCGCCGTCATCGTTGCCGGCCGCCTGCAGGCGACCGTCCTCGCCGTCGAGAACATCGCCCGGGCCCTGTACTTCGACGCGGACACGCCGCTGGCCTTCCTGGGGGCGAACCGTCTGCCGAAGGTGGAGCGCCGGCGCCGCATGCGGGATGATTCCGACTCTGTGGCCCTGGTCGAAGCCCACCCCGACCCCCGCATCCAGGCCGTCCTCGAGCAGTGCCGGGAGCGCGAGCTGGAGCAGGTGCTCGACCGCCTCCGCCTGATTCACCGGGACCGCCCCGCCCTGGTGATCGTCGCTTCCTCCGTCGTGCTGGACCTCACGTACGACGCCGTCCTGCCATGGTCCGACCTGACGCCGTCGCGCGCCGTGTCCGCCCTGGTGCGCGGGGGCGTTCTGCCGGCGAACGCGGGCCTGCGCGCCGCCGCGTTCCCGGACCTCTGGGCCAGCGCGGACGCTGCCAAGAAGGACGGCCAGCGAACGGGCCAATTGGGGGACAATCCCCTGTGGGAACTTATACAGAGAGCTTTGTCCCCCAATTGCGGCGCGGCGAAGACCCTGGCGGTGGACGCGACCTACCGGCGGGCCGGGGTGCGCGGCCTGCCGAGCGCCGCCAAGGTCCTCGCCGGCCTGACGGACGCTGAGATCACGGCGGCGCTGGAGGCGCTCCACGGCGGGGCGATCACGGGCCTTCAGGTTGCCCGTCCGGTCACGGTGGAGGCCGTTCCAGAGGATCCGGCGGGTGCGCCGGAGCCGCATGCCCATCTGCCCGCCGTCGGCGGGATCGTCGTTCCCTTCCCGGACGCCAACGCCGGCGCCGGCCGCACCGGTGCTGGATCCAACGGCGGCGCCCGGCTCCGCCCGCGGATTTCCGCCGCGTAGCCGTCCATCGGACTCCCGTCCGCAGCCGATCGCTCCGCCTCGCCGGCGGGGCGACGGGTGATCGACCAGATGCCCTTGGCGTTGGGGCCGGCGCCGATGCGACGCCACGCTCTGGATGCCCTCCCGCCGGCAGTGCCTGGGCTTGGCGCGGAGCGATCACGCCGCCGGTCTCGAGCCCCGCCGCGCGTGCCGCCGGCACTCCGGCTCCGGCCGGGGGGTGGCGGGGGGTGTCCCCCCGCCCCATTCCAGATCGGCTGCGGCGCCCGGTTCGACCGGCCCATCCCGGGACCGGAATGGCACCACCGTCACACGCTGACATCCACGCCCGCCCATCCTCGCCCGTTGCGAAGGAATCGGCCGCCGCCATCTCCCCGACCCAGAGCGGGCCGCGGCGGAGGGGGTAAGGCGCACTTGTGGGATTAGTCCCTGCGGGACGCCGTGCTGCGCCCGGCTCCTAATCCCCCCGTCCGCCGCAGCCCGCGCCGCTCACAGTTGGGGGAGGGGAAGGATGACCGAGCCGCGGGCCGAAGCGCCCTTCACCTGCTCGGCCTCCTTCATCGGCAAGGAGGGTCACGGCGACGCCGCCGTCGGTGTCGCCAAGGCGCACATCGACTACATCACCCGCGCGTCCGCGCTGACGGAGATCGTCGCCGTCGGCGCGGTCCCGGAGGACGGGGCGCCGGTCGGTCGGTTGCGCGCCTTCGCCAAGGCGGAGATCGACCGCAAGGCGGCCAGCCGGAGCAACGCCCGCGTCATCGACAAGATCGTCGTCGCGATCCCCTACGAGGTCCCCGACGCCCGCCGCGGCGAGCTGCTGCGCGCCTTCATCCTGGAGCTCGCCGGCGTCGACACCGTGGCCGGCCTCGGGGAGGCGGTCGCCTTTGCCGCCATCCACGGCGACCCGGCGAACCCGCACGCCCACCTCGCCCTGATGGACGGCAAGGAGCCGAAGGCCGCGGCGCGCCGGCGGGCCAAGGCCTCCGGAGCGCAGCGCGTCCGGCAGCGCGACGTCTTCAGGCTGTCCGAGAAGGATGCCGTGGAGCGCATCCGGGAGATCTGGGAAGCGGTCGCCAACCGCTTCCTCGAGGATCTCGGCGCGCCCGCGCGCATCGACCGTCGCAGCCTGGAGGCCCGCGGGATCGCCCGCCTCCCGACGGCCCATGAGGGGCCGAAACGCCGCGCCCTCGTCGCGAAGGTCCACGCGGCCGAGGGGCCTGCGGCGGCCGCCGACATCATTCACATCGACCCGAGGATGGAACCCATGCGCGCCAATGCCCTTGCCGCCCGCGCCAACGCGGTCCTCGCCGCGGAGGCGACCCGGACCGCCAGCATCCAGGATGCCGAACGGCGCGCCGCCGCCGCCGAGACCACGGCGGAACGCGAGCGGCAATCCCGCGCGGAAGCCGAGGCCCGGGCCGAGCGGGAGCGTGCGGCGAAGGACGCCCTGGCCGCCCGCGCCGCCCGTGCGGAGGCCATCCTGCGCGACACCGAGGCGGCGCTCGCGCCGGTCGCCACGGCGGTGGCGGCGCCCCTCCGGCTGACCGACCCGCTGGCCGCCAAGGTGCTGGCGACCGCCCGCGCCTCCTACGCGGCCGGCGCCAGGAAGGCCGGAACCAAGGCCGCCGACCGGGTCGCCAAGGCGACCACCTGCGCCAGCAGGGAGGCCGCGCGGGCCGACGGCTGGGAGGCGGAGGCGCTGGAGCGCGGGCGGTTGGCCGAGGAGGCGAGCCGCACCGCCAGCCGGCTGCGCCGTACGCTCGAGGACGAGCGGGAGGCCCTTGCCGACGCCGAAAGCCGCGCCGCCGACGAGGCCACCGCCCGCGCCGCGGCCGACGCCCGGGAGGCCGCGGCGGCGACACGCGCCACCGCCGCGGAAGCGGGGCTTGAGGCCGCGCGCGCCGACATGGCGGCCGCCCGGCGGCGGGAGTCGTCCCAGCGGGAACGAAGCGAGCGGCTCAGGGCGCGTCTGGCCCACGCGCGGGGCCTCCTCGACGAGATCGACACCGCGATGGCCGGCGTCGAGGCGAGGGAGGACGTCCGCATCCCGGACTCGGTCCCGCTTCCCGCCCGCGTCGCCCAGATCATCGACGCCGTGCGGCGCACCGCCTACCGCCGGGGCCTGACCGAGGGCGCGCGCCGGATGCGCCGGCGCGCCGCCACCATCGCCCGCTGGCTGTGGGAGCGTCTCGTCAAGCGCCGCGAGGAGGCGGAGCAGGCCAAGGCGATCGTCGCCGCCATGGCCGCCGGCGAACTGACCGGGCGTGGGCCGGACTGGCTCACGCTCCCGGAGTGGCTGCGGGCGCGGGCGCTTTCCAACCTCGTCCGGAACGGCGAGCTCACCGTTCCGGAGCCGCCCGGCCCCGCCAGGGTCATCCCGTTTCCCGGCCGCAACCGCGACGATCGGGTCCGCTGACGCAGGGCTGGGGAGAACACCTGATGGCTCGGCCGGTTCGGTCGCCGGGGCTCGTTCCGGACGGACCGCTTTCGGCGGGTGCGGACCGCTGCCCATCACATTCGCAATGTTCCGTACATTCGCAACATTGCGAATGTGACGGGCAGCTTTGGGAATGTTGTGGACAGCTCCGGGAACGGCCCCAACTCCGATCCTGAACACAGACCGAGGAGGCGATCATGGCAAACAGGAAAGTGGTGACCCGGGAAGCGGTCGATGAGGCGATCCAAGCGCTCAAGGCGCAGGGGCGCAGCGTGTCCGCGACCGCGATCCAGGGGTTGATCGGCGGAACACGGGCGACGATCAACGCCGTCCTGAGCGACATCAGCGTCGAGGAGAACAGCCACCACGAGGCGCCCCAACCCAGCGTGGGCGAGCCGGCCATCATCGACGCGTCGGCGGATACGCCGGCCGGACTGCCGGCTGCGGTTGTCACCCATGTGGAAGCCCTGATGGTGTCCGTGGCCGATACCCTGACCGCGACCATCCGCCATGAACGGGAGCGCGCCCGCCAGGAACGGGATGCCGAGCGGGAGGTTCATCGGGCCGCTCTGGAATCCGAGCGCTCGGCCGGGGAAGCCCGCGCCAAGGTTCTGCAGGGTCAGATCAATGACCTCTCGACGTTGCGCGCCGAGATGAGGGGCCAACTCGCGGAGGCCGGCGCCGAGCAGGAGGCCCTCCAGGAGGTCCTCGAGGCGAAGGACGCGGAACGCCGGGAGATGGAGGTCGCCCTCGATCGCGCCAACGCCCTGGGCGACGAACTGACCGCCTCGTTGGACGTCGAACGCAACCTGGTGAACGAGATCAAGATGGACCTGCTGCGCGCCCAGGCCGACGCCGCCGAACTGCGGGGTCGCTTCGAGCAGCGCGCGGACGATCTGGAGCAAGTCACGGCCGAGGCCCGCGCCTGCCTGACCCGCGCCGTCCTGGCCGAGGCCAACGCCACCCGTCTCGCCGATGAGCTGAACGAGATGCGGGCCGCCGCCAAGGAACGGCCCGCCCGCGACCCGGCTCCAAGACCCCGGAAGAGTGGTACCGGCAAGGTTCGCCCACCCGCGCCGGCCGCTGCCAAGGAGCGGGGTGTCGACGCCGTCGACGCTGCCATAGCCGTGGAGGACAGTCACCCGCCGCTGCCGTTCGGCTCTGCCGGCGGTCCGGTCGGGAGCGCGTGACGTCCGTGTGAAGACGGCCGGCCCGGATCATGCGTCGGGACGGCCGCGGTCAGGGGCATTCTCCTCCCGCCCCGGACGTCGAGTGACGCCATCATATGGCTGGCGCCGACCTCAATTCAGCCCCAAAAGTCGTCGTCGTCGCGGACGGAGTTCCCCGTCCGAACCCGTTGGGGCGGCGCTGGCTGAGCGGACTGCCACCACCGGGCATAGCGCTCAAGGACGACCCGCCGGCGTGTCCGCGGCCGCCTGGCGCGGGTGAACGCTTGCTCGGCCTCGATGCTCAGCGCCGCGTTCAATGGCTGCGGGAACTGCGGCCATTCGCCTGACGGATACTCCTTCCACAGCTCCTCAAGCGCGCCTTCCTGGTACTCGGCTTGACTTCGGAACGGACGCACGGTGCCGGTGGGCAGGTCGATCAGCAGCCGATCTCGCCACCAGAGCGCCCGGCCGTTCCTATTGGCGCCGTAGGCCCAGCAGCGGGGCACCACGCCGGCGTCCATCAGCGGCGCCAAATGCACCGCGTCCCTGTGGGGGACGAAGCCAATCATCCACGGGCCCGCCGGCCACCAAACCTCCACGGCGTTGCGGTCATACGGGTTCACCGGATCACGCCGCAGGGCCAGGGGTTCCCACGCACCAGGCAACGTGCCCATCTCCTCAAGCCCGCCAAGGTCGTGGTGTGCGCCGCCGGCCAAGAAGAGGTGAAGCAGGTCACCCACCGGCCGGTCGGTGTGCTGGACGGCTGCGGCTGCGGCCAGCGCGGCCAGCTGGTGCGCCGTCAACGTCGCTCGACTCATGGCGCGCCGACGGCGCCGCCGCCCTCCCCGGAGAGCGAGTAGGCCAGCCCCGCGTCGCGACGGCGGGCGTGGGTGACCGCCTTCTCGAAGGGCGTCCGGCGTGGGGCGGGTGCCTCGGGCGCCCAGGGCAGCAGCTTCGCCAGCCGGGCGGTCTTGAACTCGCCCAGCGACAGGAGTTCGGCAACGTGCCGGAGCCGCGCGACGTCGGCCGCGCGGACAATCGCCCTGGCGTCGATCAGGCCCGCGACATTCATCGTGGCGCTGCGCCGGCGTGATCGTTCCGCTCGCGTCTGCCGCTCCTCCTCCGGCAGCGGCGACCGCCCCAGCGTCCTCGTCTTGCCTTCCACCTCAGCCTCCCTTTCCCGACGGATCACGGAAGCGGATGTGGGGCGCCCAGCCCAGCGACGATGAATTTCCTGTGGCGGCACGAGACGGACCTGATCCGATTGTCCGCGTCGGTGGAATCCTTCAGGTCGAGCAATCCGGAGCGTTCTCGGCCCCGGCGCCGAGCGCCGCGTACAGGGCGGTCTTTCCCACCTTGATTCGTGCCGCGACTTCGCGAACGGTAAGGCCCTGAGAGATCAGCGTTCTGGCCCGGCGGAGCTTCTCCTCCGTCACCACCGGCCTCCGCCCGCCCCGGCAGCCGCGAGCCGCGGCGGCGTCGAGGCCGGCGCGGGTCCGCTCCCGGATGAGGTCGCGCTCGAACTGCCCGAGGGCGCCGAAGTTGAACCGGCTGCCGGGCGTGATGGTATTGATCGTTTTCTCACGAGGCCCGGCTAGACGTAAACGAGTCCCCCCGTTACATTCCAATTTTTGCTAGAGGCTTGGAGGATCGATCGGTCCAAGAGGAGAGGAAATGTCGACGACCCTGAAGCAGAAAGAAAAAAAGGCGCGGAGAAGCGCTCGGGTTTATCGGCAATCTCTCGTTGAGGCTGGGCAGCTTCCGATCGAACAACTCGTCGCGTTTGCCGTTCGCGAAGGGCGCCGGCCTCGTCCGATCTACACTGCGCACAAATGGTTTGCCCGCAGACTAGGGTCAGTCTTTCGCAGCTTGCTCATTGGCGTTGCGTCAAAGCCTGGCGACAACTTTGAAGAATTGTACTACGGCGGTGCGGATCTAACCGGTCTGAAGGTGTTGGACCCCTTCGTAGGCGGTGGCACCTCGGTGTTTGAAGCGTCGAGACTCGGTGCGACGGCATACGGCTGCGACGTGGATCCCGTTGCCTGCGCCGTTAGTCGCTTGGAACTCGGAGCCGCCGACCTGCCGGATCTGGGACCGACCCTCGTCGAGCTGAAGTCGAAGGTCGGAAGCCGCTTGGCCGAGTTTCACGTCCGGGACGACGACCTGGTACTGCATCACTTCTGGGTGCAGGTCGTCGAGTGCGCAGGTTGCGGAAGCCATTTCGACGCGCATCCCAATTACGTCCTCGCCGACGACGGCACCACCCGCCACGCCTTCTGCTCCGCCTGCAGCACGATCCATGAACTGCCGGCGGGTACCGCATCATTCGAGTGCAGTAGCTGCGGGCACCATAACGACTGTGATCGCGGAACTGTCCTGCGCGGCCGGGCCAAATGCCCACACTGTGAGCATGGCGACCAGCTGATCGAATACGGGCGGCGCAACGGCACCCCGCGCTGGCGACTGTTCGCGGTAGAAACCATTGCGCGCGGCGATGGTGCGCGCGTGGTCCCCATGTCGGAGCGTACGTTTCGGAAGGCCACGGATGAAGACGTCCGCCAGTACGATCGCGCGAAAGCAGCGCTCGTGAAGGCAGAACTGGCCGGAGAGATATTGATCCCAAACGACGAAATTGACACGTCGGGCTGGTCGGACGAGCGGCTGAGCGCTTATGGCTATGGCCGCTGGCGCGACCTCTTCAACGCCCGTCAGCTGCTACACCTCGGCTTGCTGGCCAAGGAGATCTCGCTTCTCGCCCCCCCCTTGCGCAGCGCGGTCGCGATGGCGTTCAGCGACCATCTGACCACGAACTGCATGATGGCCTCCTACGCCGGCGGCTGGCGGCGGCTCACGCCGCTCTTCTCCCTACGGGCGTTCCGGCACATCCAGCGCCCGGTCGAGCTCAATCCATGGATCGAGCGTGCGGGGCGCGGCACGTTTCCGAACGCCATCCGCAAGCTCACTGCCGCAGCTGCCTACGCGCGCAGCCCCAAGGAACCGATTGGCGCGAAGGCCTTCGTTGATGTGCCAACGCGGGCTCGTCGGCGGAAGAACCTGATTCACATGGGAACGGCGGGTAATCTCGCCTTTCTCGCGAGCGGATCGATCGATATTGTCATGACGGATCCGCCCTATTTCGACAACATCGCCTATTCCGAACTCGCGCGCTTCTTCGGGCCCTGGTTGAAGTGCCTCAAAGTGCTCGACACACGTGAGCAGCAGGACATTCTGGCCAACAGCCTCGTCGCCAACAGATCACGTGCCGGGAGTGTCGAACGCTACACCGAGGGTCTGGGTCAGGCCTTCGAGGAGATCGCCCGGGTGCTGAAGCGCAACGGCATCGTCGCGTTTTCCTACCGGCACACCGACGCCCCCGCCTGGCAGGCGCTCGCAGAGGCCATTGCTCGCACTGATCTGCGGATCACGAGCGTTCTTCCGATGCCCGGCGAGGCCGGCAGCGGCCTGCATGCGCAAGGCGAGCGCGGACTCTGGGACGCGGTCTTCATCCTTCGTCATGGCGTCGGGCCTACGCCTATCCTGCAGGTCAGCGAGCAGGAGGTCGCCGAGGCCGAAGCCGAGGTTGCGGCGTGGCTCGACCGATACGGTGAATTGGCGCTGCCCTTCAACGCCATCGACGCCGCCGCGTTGCGGAGAGCTGCGCTGGTGGGCAAGGCGCTGGCCTCGAAGCGAAAACAGGGATGGTCGGAATGGATCGCGCTTGAGAGCGCGCTGCGCTGAAATTAGACTACCCTGAATTGATCGGGGGTGAGCGGTGCCGTATCTCAGTAAGCGTGTCGTCAGCAACTACTTCCGGACCGACTGTCTTCGCCAGCTTCGTCTGCTCCTCTCGCCGGAAAACAAAGAGTATCAGCCGGAGCGCGATGTGCAGAGCATGCCGCCGAAGACGGTCGCCCGCGCTGGAATGGCCGCACTGACCCAAGAAGGCAGCCGCTGGGAGCAAGACAAGCTGAAGGATCTTCAGGATACCTTCGGTGGCACGTCGGTCATCGGCACCGTGACTGGGAAGGAGTTCCAGAACCAAAAGCTCCAGAACGTGATGTCCCGCGCGCAGCCGGGCGTGTTCTTGGTGAGGCCCGAGTTTGATGTCGGTTCAGGCTTCCAGAAGGCGATCGGCATCGACTTGCTGGTGGCTACTCACTCGCTTGGCTTCGCTAGGCTGGTGCCCGATCTGATCCAGGTGCTTGCCCCCGCGGACGTGGGCCGGATCGTGGAGGCGGACGGCTCGGTGTATGACACGGACGGCCGGATCGGCCTGCGTGTCATCGATATTAAGATGACCGCGGAGCCAAGCGCGTCGTACTTTGCCGAAATCACCTACTACTCGCTCGCGTTGGCTGGATGGCTTCACGACAACGGCTACGCCGACCGCTATGCCGTCGTTGCGGAGGCGGCCATCTGGCCGGGATCGCACGACGCCGCGGCGATCGTCCGGCTCCAGGCGGATCGGCGCAAGGCGGGCACCACGGCGACGGCAGACGAACTTGCCGCCGCCCTGAACGAGGATATCGAGACGCTCGAGATCGACGTCTTCTCGCCGCGCCTCAGGCATTTCTTCGTCGTGGAGCTCGCCGGCGCGCTAGCCAGCCCCTGGAAGGATCTCGACTGGCACGTGGGCACCGGCTGCAGCGGGTGCGAGTATCTTGGCTACGTGTGGAATACGACGACCAAGGAGCACCCGGATCATTGCATGCCCATGGCGAAGGCGCAGGGACATCTCAGCTCCATCGCCTTCCTGCCCCGCGGCGCGCGGCGTGCGCTCGGTGACCGTCACATCCGTACTACCGCCTCCCTGGCGCCGCTGAAGGCTGACGACGCCGCGTTCGACTGCCACCCCAAGTTGCGTGCTACGCGGACAGTAGTGGCGGGGCGTGCCCAGTCGCTGGCGTCTGGGAGCAGCGACATCCCCGCCGGCTCCGGCACGTCGGCCGTCATTCCGAACTGGGCGGACCTCAATCTCTATCTTTCGGCCGACTTCGACGTCGGGAGCGGCCTGACCCTGGCCTTTGGCGTCGGCGGATACTCGAACGCGAGCGGCCACCGGGAGAAAGTCGAAGCACAGATCTTCGTCAACGACACCCGCAGCGTCGAAAGCGAAACCCGCGAACTGATGAGCTTCCTCGCCTATGTCGAGAAGACGCTCTCCGATGCGACCAAGGTGAAATCCGACGCGACGGTCCAGATCTACATCTGGGACAGCGTCACCTACGAGCACATGCTGCGCGTGATCGGCCGTAATCTCCAGCACGTCCTGGCCGATGGTAGCCTCAAGAAACTCGCATGGCTGTTCCCGCCGGAGGAGATCATCGAGAACGCCAAGCTGCGCTCGGCGAATGCGCCGATCACGATCGTCCGCAACGCGGTCCAGGCGCTGGTGGCGGCACCGATCCCCCACTACTACTCGCTGCTCGGCCTAGCGCGAGCCTATGCGCCTCCACTGAAAGCCGGGATGACCCCATTCGAATTTCGTGTGCCCGCGATCTTCGAGGATCCGCTATCCGATCAGGTCCCGTCGGAACGAGCGCATGAGATCTGGACCCGCATGGGTCATCCACGCCCCTGGAGCCAACAGGTCACCCAGCTGCGTTCAACAGTGACAACGAAGCTGCGTGCTCTTCATTCCGTCTTGTGGCGACTGAGCCTCGACCTTAAGGGACAGCTGCGCAGCCGCGCACCCAAGATTACGGACATCAAGCCGCCGGCATCGCTGCAGAGGGTAAGCGCCGACGGACAGGTCTGGTACGCTTTCGCCCGCCTCAATGCTCAGGTTGTCAGCCTAGAGCATAGCATCTCCCTGGCCATGCCGGTCCATGAACGGGAAGCGAAGTATCTTGCTGCGCGGCTGGAGGTAGAACTGACGGGAACTAAACTGGCCGTCGCCGCCTCGAGGCTCGACGTCATGCTGCGCCCCGGGGTGCGGATCTACACACTTGCCGAAGGATCCCGGGAAGCCAAGTTCGAGGAGGGAGATTTCCTTTGTTCGCTTTCCCCCACTTCCGTCCCGGACTTCTATTCGCGCCGGATCAGCGACTTCACAGGCGGCGTGCCGCTTGCTTCCAACCTACCGGGCTGGATCAACGAATTCGGCTCCCCGGCAACCCTGACGGGTATGCAGGTGATTGCCATAGACCGCGACGCCTGTCTCATCGCCGTATACTTCTCACCTGAGGTCGACGCATATTTGAGACAAATCGAGTCGACGCTAGACCTACGTCGTGATGTGGTCCTCGATCGTCGGGTCCAGGACTTCCTGACGGGAAGGCTGGAGAAAGCTCTCAAAGCTATCGGCAATCCACCACTGGCGATCAGCGCCGGCACGCCGACGGCCAAGGTCATCGGGAAGGCAGCTCCAAAGACGGTAACTGCCCATGTCCCCGTGGCGGACGTGCTCTGGGATACGAAAAAGACGGCGCTCGCCTCTACCGGCAGGGATGCTACCAAAACCCGGGCGACTCTGGAGGCGCTTGGCACTGAACTCAACGACAGCCAATGGGATGCGTGGTCGGAGGCAATGGAGAAGCGCCTCGCCCTCATCTGGGGGCCGCCAGGAACTGGAAAGTCGCAGACGCTACGCAGCATCCTGCTCGGGCTGTTGCTGGAAGCCAACGCCGCCGGCAAGGCGATCCGGATCCTCGTGACGGGAAATACCTACGACGCGACCGACAACGTCGTGCTGGACACCTTCCGCCAGATCGTCGCGCTCGGAGAGGCAACGACCGGTAAGGTGCGGCTGGCCCGTCTTCGTTCCGGTGCGAAGGAAGATGCTCCGAACCTACCGGTAGGCGTCAACCTTCTTAACGACACGGACTCGCCGGATATCCGCGACCTGCACGATCTGCTGACCGCCGATACGACTTCCGCGATTGTGTCGGCCCCGCCGCAGCAGGTGACGAAGTTCGCCGGTCTGAAGGGCGACTTTGCGTCGCCGCTCTTCGACGTGGTCCTGATCGACGAGGCGTCCCAGATGGACATGGCGAACGCCGTGCTCGCGCTGGCGCCCCTGGCCGAAGGCGGTGCCACGATTGTCGTCGGCGATCCGAAGCAGCTGCCGCCAATCCAGGCGGTGCAAGCACCACTCGGTCTCGAGAAGCTCGTCGGGTCCGTCTACGATTTTGTCGCGGACCACCGCGGGGTGCCCTCGCAGAATCTGCTCAAGAACTACCGTTCGAACAGCACGATCGTCGGGCTCGGGCGCTTCGCCGGCTATCCCGCCGGTCTTATCGCCCAATTCCCGGCTCTGCGCATGCGGCTGGAGACGCCGCTCCCTGCGGCAGCGCCGGCGAACTGGCCTGGAAGTCTCGCATTCAGCCCTGAGCTGGCCCATCTGCTCGAGCCTAGCCAGCCCATCTCGGCTTTCATCTATCCGGAAGGACGTAGCAGCCAGTGGAACGACTTCGAGGCCCAGACCGTGGCGGCGCTGCTGTGGATGCTTCGGGGTCATCTTGGCGCCGGCCTCGATGCCGACCCTCGTGCGGCCGGGACAGGGCTGCATGACTCGGCCAGCTTCTGGAAGTACGCCGTCGGCGTAGTGACGCCACACCGCGCACACAAGGCTCTGGTGGTATCCAAGCTGCAGGCACTGTTCGAACCGCTCGGCGATGACGGTAGGCTCATCCGCGACGCGGTGAACACCGTGGAGCGCTTCCAGGGCCAACAGCGGGACGTGATCATTGCCAGCTACGCCCTCGGCGACCCCGACGCAATCGCTGACGAAGACGAGTTCCTCCTGTCGCTCAATCGCTTTAACGTCATGGCCTCGCGCCCCCGCGCTAAGCTCGTGGTGCTGGCAAGCCAGGAAGTCATCAATCATCTTCCTGGCGATCTTGAGGTAATGCGTGACTCGCGGCTTCTCAAATACTTTGCTGAGACATTCCTCAACAATCGTACCGACTGCGATATCTCGTTTATGGATGGAAAAAATGCCATACGGAAAAGCGGCTCGTTCAGATTTCGCAAATAAGAAGGCTTGATTGGGAATTGATAAACGAGCTATCGCGAAGGCAGTATTGTGAATCTGAAAATAACCGAATTTCTCATACCGTTGGTGGCAATAGCCTGATGGTCCGGTGCCTGTTCTCGGGGCGCCGGGCTTGGCGTGGGGGGCTGAATTTACCGCCTATACGTCTGGCTCGGCGCGATTAACTCTGGGACTTGGAAGCCAGGTGTGACCAGTCAATTGGCGGATACTTGATGGTTTCGATCGCGTCCTTCAGCTTATTCATAGGAAAAGGCGAGACGTATTGTAGCGTGACGGTCTGCGTTTCCTTGGCGTCCTTTCTCCCAGCACTATCGTGGCCGGTGATTTCATCGGCGATGAGAAGAGGTACATTTTCATGTATCATCGCCGAAGTCGCGCTCGTTCGGAAGGAATGATAGTCCATAAGTTCTTTGTATACACCGATTCTACGGCGATAATCAGTGAATCCCTCGGAATAGAAGTGGCTGAATTTCTGATCGCGTCCTCCAGGTATCATCTTCGGGAATAGACGACCCTCTCCAGCTTTCCTCGCCAAGTCCAGGAAGCCGAGAGCAATCAAGGTGGAGTGCACCGGAACAATGCGCTCCGATGCGTCCGTCTTGAGATGCGGGCCACGGAAGTGCATGGCCCAAATACCGCCTACCTGAAAGATGTCGCGCCCAGTCAATTGGGCATTCTCGTCGCATCGGCCGCCACCGAAAAGCGCGAGAATCGGCAGCCAAAAGTACTCATCCCTGATGATAGTTGTCCCCGGCCGATGCCGCCAGTGCCGCTTCGTCGGATGCTCCTCGCATCCGGTCCAGATGGGTGAGACGAACAGCTTTTCGAGGGACGGAATGTCCCACGGAAGGCGCTTCTCGCTGGTCGGAATGTTCGCTCCCCAGCGGAATCCGCCCCAAACGCGTTCAAGGGACAGGTCCGGGACCCCATTCTGGCGATTGAGCCAGCGGAAGTATCCGGTGATGCTGTTCCAATGCTGGTTCAGCGTGCCTTCCGAAAGGGTCTTGGTTTCTGGCTTCTTGGCAGCGATGACCTCGTCAATGGTCATGGCCTTGTGCCGCGGAGATTTCCCATAATTCTCCGGGATCATCTCGAGCCGACGCCGCAAGGTGGCGGCATCGTCGCGCGTGTACGTAGATGGGAGCTTGTCGCCACAGATCCGGGTCAGCAGATCGATCGAGTTCCGGTTCTGGGCTTCCGTCTGGTTGGTCCATTGGCCGGTGTGCCGGGCCTCCTCCACGTACTGCTCGATATAAGCCGAGACGGTCTTCTCGGTCTTGGAGGTGGTCGGCGTCGGCGCGGGGCTGGACGGGGAATCTACAACCTGAGGAGGAGCTGGGGAGGCCGATGTCCACGCCGCGGCTGTCGGCAGTGGAACGCGTTCATCCTCTTCGTACTCGCCCAGCCAGCGCATGGAGTCGTCGTTGTAGACTTGGGTGAGGCCGCGCAGGGCATGGCGACCGAGCTGCTTCCAGCCGTAGCTTCCGACCGGGACGTCGAGCTTGTGCCGATCGAGAACCTCGCACATGAGCGGCTCGATCGAGCTGAAGTCGTTCGACATGAGATGCGTTTTCATCGCGGCGCTCATGTCGGTGCTGAAGGTCGATGCCAGACGGGACTTCTCGATCGTGAGGTCCGGGAAATCGATCCGCTCGTGTTCGAGTTGCTCGCGCTCGAGCCGAATCATGTCGTTGGTGAGCGCCTGGAGCTGTTCGGCCGTCAACTGCATCGTTCTTGCCATGCTGAAAACCCTGTCCATCGCGACGTCGAGCCGTCGGGACAGCTGGCAAGCATGATGTCGATCGCTGGTGAAAAGGGACTTAACGAGCTGGGTCCGGCCAACCTGATCGCGCAGATCATGCGGCACCCGCCGGCGCCAATAGAACACGCCGTCGCGGCGGACGAGATGAGGGTGACGGGCCATCGCCGAGCTCCCAGGCGCCGGAGGGACGTCGATGTGTCACAGCAATGTGTCACACCGCGCGGGGCGCGGGCGCTGAAGCGTGCGAGATCCTTGAATTCCGGTAAGGCGTATGAGGTTTGGCTGGGGCGGCAGGATCCCCGCATCTTCGTGGAGGTGAAGCACCGCAGCGGCGCGATCGGCGCGCCGACGGTCCGGTCCTTTCTCGGCGGCCGGCGGCCGGGTGACCGCTGTCTCTACGTGTCGACCGGCGGCTTCGCCCGCGATGCGAAGTACGAGGCCGACCGCGCAGCCGTTCCGCTGTCGCTGCTTGACCTCGACGACCTCGTGGCGCTCGCGCTCGAGCACTACGACGCGCTGGACGTCGAGGCGAAGCGGCTATTGGCGCTGAAGCGGCTCTACTGGCCGGCGTAGAGCCGCGCGGGATCAAGGATCGGTCGCGTCCTGGAAAACGTGTGTGGTACGCCAAAGCTTCGCGCCGATTCCAAGATCCGCGACCGCGTCGTCACCCTGGCCCGCCGGCATGGGTCAGGCCAGTTGGCCGCCCTTCCGTCGCCTGGCCGGAGCTGGCTGCCCTGGCGAGAGCCGTGAAGGACGAGGGGATCACGGGCGAGGACGCCATCCCATGCCCCGCGACGCCGGCTTGCAGAGGCTGCGCGCGGCCAGCCGCGATCGCTTCCGCAGCGTCTGGCGCCATGACGTCGTCTGAGGGAGGAGAATAGCCGTCGTCGGCAGGAGGTCGGGTTGGGTCGCACCCCAAGTCCGCGTTGCTACGGCGTTTTCTTCGGACGAGTGAACACCCGCGCAAGCGCCGCCCTGTGGTGCATCGTGACCGTCAAGTCGTTTCTCTGGGCGAGGTCGAGGACGGCTTCCTGCATCCGGCTGGGAAGCCGTTTGCGGCGAACATAGTCTCGAGCAACTTCAGCCTCAGATTGCAGAAACACCAAGGCCGCCAGCACTCGCTCGGGGCGCTTGACCTCCCGGCGAACGAGGTGGATGGCGCGCTGAACCACCGTCCAGTCATGCATAGCGTTGTATCTGAAGGTCTCCGCGCGACACAGGGCGTCCTCCCTGACCGTCAGGGAGCCAAAGAAGGGATCGGGGGCGGTGAGCTGGTAGTCGCCATCTCCCCGATGGATGGAAATCCCGGACGGCACCCCACGCCCATGAAGATCAATCCACCGCTCGACACCACGACGCGCGGAGCAATAGTAGTGCGGCAGGCGCTTGGACCAAGTGTACTGATCGAAGTACGAATTCGCGATGGTGTTCATGAGATGATCCTCGCTGTTTCTTCGATCTTTTTATTCGATTCCTGAATTCTGGAGAATCGATGGAATCTCGGTTCAGCCTTTCCCCCAGCGTGGGAACCAGTTTTCCCCGAAGAACCCATGGCGGTTTTCGCGAATGACTCCGCGGTCAGAGGAGCGCGACGACACCGGCCGGCGTCGGCGAGGGCGCGGAACAGGTCCAGACCTTCCTGACCCGCGAGATCGCGCGCAACCATCAGGACGCACGCGACGCGCATGAGCGTTGGCTCGACTGGAAGTACCCGCCGAGCGCGGCGGGGGGCGACCTCGTGGACCGGACATCCAACGGCACCGCCACGGCCGGACACCGCGTCACCTCCAGACGCCGAATGGGACCGGAGCGAGAGATCACTGGCGCATAGAAGATTCAGCACCAAATTCCCGCACTTTTCCTGCGATCTGAGGGACGCCCGAAATCGCCGGACCGAAATACGCCCCGGCGGCGATGGTGCCGTCACATCCAAGGTGATGCGATGCGAAAGGTGCTGCCGACCAACATCTCGAAACGATGCCTCACGATCGATGAGGCCGCCGAGTACGTCGGTCTGTCCGCACCCTCCTTTGAGAGGGCGATCCAGGCCGGGCTCTACCCGCCTCCGCTCCCGCTCAACCGAGCCGGAATCGCGCGAAACGTCTGGGACCTTCGAGCGCTCGATCACGCCCTCGACGGACTCAGCGGACTGAGCAAAGATTCCGCTGGGACCGCATCGCACGCCAAGACGAAGCTCACGGAGTCCATCAATGCGCGTAAGGCTGCGCTACGTAACCGAGCGGCGTAACGCCAACGGCACGTCAAGGTGGTATTGGGATCGCGATGGCCATCCGCTGTGCCGATTGCCGGACGACCCGGTGAAGCGGTTCGCACGGGCCGAGCAGCTCAACGCACAAGCTGACCGCGCTGCCGCTGGCGTGCAGGTGGTGGCGGAGGGTAGCATCGCATGGGTCATCGGCAAGTATAAGGAGAGCAAATCCTACGGTAAGCTGTCGGCGGGCACGCTGAAGTACTACAATCGCTTTCTGGACGACATATGCGAACTCGGTCCCGGCCTGCCGTTCGAGGTGTTCGACCGCCGCATGGTCCTCGACTTCATCGAAACCTATGAGGGAATCGGCGATGACCGGAAGGTCGCCGCCGTGCTCCGCAACCTGTTCAAAACGGCGCAGTACTGGCGGATCGTCCCGGACAACCACGCTTCCAAACTCGATCTCTCGGCGCCGGCGGCCCGCGAGCGCATCTGGTCCGAAGAGGAGATCGCCGCCTGGCTCAAGGCCGCGGCGTCGCACCCGCGCGGCGAGGCCATGATCACCGCGTTCCATCTGCTGCACTACGTCGCCCAGCGCCCAATCGACATGCTCAAGATGGGTTGGTCGCATCTGCGGTCGGGCGCCGCCCTCGTCCGCCAGCAAAAAACCAACAAGCTGGTCGAAGTGCCGTGTCACTCGGCGCTGGCCGCGCACCTGGAGAACCTCCGGCCAACGGCCACCACCATCGTCGCGTACAACAGCAAGTCGGTGAGCTACCCGGCGTTCAACGCTGCCTTCCGGGAGATCCTGGCCAAGGCCGGCCTCGCCGACTCCGGGCTGCAGGCGCGCGACCTGCGGCGTACGGCCTGCGTGCGCATGGCCGAGGCTGGAGCAACCGAGACACAGATCAGCGCCGTATCCGGACACAACATCCAGACGACGCGGCAAATCCTCGAGACGTACCTGCCACGCACGGGCGCGATGGCTCGGGCGGCCATCAAAAAGTGGGAGAAGGCGGAACGTCGCCGGAACAAGAAAGTCTAACGCGTTAGACTTTTTCTGCTCCAAAACCAAGTGAATTCAATGCGTTCAAGGTCGAAGAGGAGTACAAGATGTACTACAGCGTTTGATCGGAGCGTTGATTCTGCTGGGCTTTCAGCCGTCGTCCTAGCGATGGTGTGACAGCCCGGTGGTACAGTCAAGAGCCACCCTCGGGGGAACCTGGGGGTGGCTTTTGTCGTGTCCGTTTTCTGATTTAACACAGGAAGATACGCCTTCTCCATCCATGGAGAAGTTGTAGAAATCCACCGTGCGTTTTCTTCGGGGAGTAGACCTAAGCTAACCATCGCGCTAGGATCGAACCCCAACCTCATTGGCAGATCAACATCGTGACCACTCAATTATCTTTAGAACTTGTTGTCCCAGATAGATTTGAAGGGCTGCGAAAAAGAGCCCCGCATCAATTAAATTCGATCATCGAACCCGTTGACGAAGGGCTTCAGCGCATCGACGCGCTATTCAGGGATATGCGCGCTTCTGACCGGGGTGGCTTTTTACTTCTACGAGGTGCATCTGGCGCGGGAAAATCGACATTCCTCCATACTGTTGGAATGTTTCGAGAAAGCGTAGAGTCAATGTCAATTGACCCCCGAGCAAACGTTCGGGAAACTTTACATAACCTTCCCGCTTCAAATGCTGCTCTACGAATTATAGTTCTGGAAGAGCGAGAAGCGCTGCGGGATATTTCCGTACAAGAGCTTGAAAGAGATCTTCATGCAATAAATGGCTTCATTCGGTCAACGCATGGAGAGCGCTGCCTAATCGTTTGGCCGTGCAACACGGAGGAACTTCAAGCCCGCATTGTTGAGCAGGCATACCAAATCGGGGCTGATGCTCTCCTAGGCATTGGAGAGCCGGTATTTCATTTCTCCGGCCCGCGAAAAGATCAATTCCGGCGCATAGCAGAACGCACTGTCGCAGTGCTAAATGAAGGCGCTTCACTTGCAGATCTAGGCATATCAGATAGCGATATAGATAATCTAATTATCAAATCAGGAACAGTCGGGACCTTACTAGGTCATTTGCGTAATGAAATATTTCGAAAGAGAGGGAATGTTGAATCACTACTTGCTAAAGAACAATGCAAACTTTGGATCATTGTAGCCGCCGGAAACGATCCAGACCGAGATGTGGCAGCTCTTACAAGAGGGCAATATGCTGCAATTGATATTGAACGTCTAATGTCATCGACAGATGCCAACATCGTCCAAGATCTCAAGGCTTACCCTGATAGACTTGGAATACTTGGCATGGTTCTTGATGCAAAAATATTCCATCTGCCAATGTTAACCGCACTAGATATTGCGAGGCAATTCGCCAACACTGACTTGCGATCTCGTATGCAACAGGCAAATCTTGCGGATCGTGCCACGCCAAATTGCAAAGCTCTTGAGCGTTTGGAAAACACAGACCTTGCACGCGTGATGAATTCTGGTGCCCAAGGAACAATGAGCCCCGGGGGAAAACCAGGCTCAAATACTGAGCAAGCATTTAAGAAACTAGTTTCAATAGCGCAATCCTCCGACACTGCCATCAACAGAGCCGTTGCCGAAGCGCTACTATCTGCAAAATATATATCTTCCTATGAAGTTGAAAAAGATCTTGGGAAAGGGCTTAAGCGCCGCACCGACATCTATTGCCCGACCCCTTCGGGAGCCATCCGCATAGAGTTAATGTGGAGATCAAGAACAAGTCGCGCGGAAATTGCTAACTATGTTTTGACTAAACTTTACAACTACGGAAGAGCAATTGAATTCCTAGAATAATAATTATTGTTTTGGAATAATGATAAACTCTACACAAAGCCATGCCGAACTTCTTTCAGACCCCGGCTTTCACACCGGGGTCCACTTCCTTTACTCCCTCAACGCCTCCAGGCGGTTCCGCTGGTGTTGAACATAGTGGTCCCAAAGACTCTCATGCTCCCTCACCATTTCCCCCTCTGCGGCCTTGCGGTAGGCACCGATCAAGCCACGGATGAGCGTGATGCGGCTCCCATCATAGTCCGCGTTTCCGTCCGTGGCCTTCAGGTAAGCCGGAGACTGAACCAAATCCTCAAGCCGCTCCTTCAGGGTCATCCCCTGTATCTTGAGCGTTCCCGAGAGTTCCTGAAGCCGGTCATAGGCGGATTGCTTCCCGTTCACCTTGTAGTCCGTAAGGTCGAAATCTCCCCACGTCCTGTTGGGAGGGCGGAAGGCAGACCTGTTGATCTGCGTCACCCGCGCAATCTCGTCAGCGACACCATCGGCCTTCCACGATGAGAAGGCGAAGGGTGACAGCCAATTAGGACCAAGCGAAGTGGGAACCTCGATCTTCTCCCCGAGGAGGTTCCGCTGTGGGTCGAGGTTTTCCGAGTGCCCCGGCAGACGCGCCTTGATGGCGTCGAGGGTGGAGCGCACCTCCCGCATGTAGGCATCGCCCTTGAAGGTGTTGACCACGCTGGGGACGTAGGACCCCGCCTGATTGAACCACCAGCGCTCCACCTTCCTGTCCGGCTGGGCGAAGGCGTTGAGGGCGTTCACAAGCCCCTGAAGGTAGGACTTGGGGTTCAGGTTGTCGGCCAGGGCCACGGTTGCCGCCATGGCCGTCTCTTCAAGGTCCCGCTCGCCAACCTGCCCGGCAACCTCTGCGAAGTCCGCAGCGATACCAAGGAAGGTGCTGAAGGGGTCGAGGCGCTTGAACGAGGTGTAGTGGGCAATCCCCTTCTCATCGACGGTGACGACGCTGTACGGCTGCCACCCCGTTTCCAGCTTCCGTTTCCGAAGATCCGAGTCGGCCGGGCCACCGCCGGTCAACCGCCCCTCCACCGTCAGCATGTAGGCCGCCGACCATAGCCCACCTCCGGTCAGCATCTTCGCCCGAGCCAGGGCCGCCCGCTGTCCTCCCGCCCGCATGTCCTGCATGTACTGCGCCTGAAGGAGATTGATCCCCGGCGTTCTCTGCCAGACATACCGCATGATATTTGTTGGTGTACGAACAAATGGCAGGATCGGGCGTAGCAGCGGATGGTTGTTGACGACTCGGCTAACACTGCTGCCGAAGGTGCCGGGAAGAAGGTCTTGCGAGAACGTCACCTCACGGGCCGCCTGGAGGGCTTCCCGGTTGGTCGCCGCGCCGGTTGGATTGAAGGCCCGTTTGAACTCCTTCGCAACCCACGCCTTCAAGGCATCGCCGCTCTTGCCTTGGTCGATCCCCTGCCGCATGAGCGTCGAGTAGACGTTCCCCCGATAGGCCACCTGCTTGAAGAACTCATCGGTGGACAGCATCAGGCGCGACGGGAGACGGACCATCGTTCCAAGCCCATCGGTCACCGCAGCGGCCATTTCGTTCTCGATCCCGAGGTTGCGGGAAGAGATGGCGTAGCGGCTGCCTTCGATCACCTCATTCGCTGGATCGAGGATGTTCCTCCCGTTCTTCAGGGCTGCCGCCGCCATCTCCAGGCTATCGAACAGGCTTTGGGCCATGCCGGAATAGACCCGCACCCCATCCATCATCATTGCCCGGTCCCCGTGAATGGCCCCGGCAAAGGCCCTCTCGGCGGGGTTGGCAAGGGCCGTTGCAAGATTGCCCATGGTGTTGACCATGAGCGTCTTCGGTCCCGAGAGGATGGCGTTGATCCAATACTCGTTGTGGGCGTCGATGAGCTTCCCGACCATGGACCCACGGGCCAAGGCCGCCAGCTTTCCAGGGTCGCCACCCGCGAGGATCAACCGGGAAGCCAGCTTACGAGCCGCATCGCTAGCCGCAGGATCGCCCAACTGAGCGATGTTGCGGACCATATTCTCATCCACCCCCACGGGGAGGCGCATCGAGTTCAAGGCACGCGCAATGTTGGTCTGCACGCCCTTGTACATAGCCTGAACTTCACCGAAGAGTTGGGCATGACGGACCATCTCGGCCTCGGCGGTTGCCATCGAGCCGAACTGCCCAGGCACGCCGTTGTCCACCAACTGAGCGAGCCGATAGGTCTTATCGGAGAGGGTGGTGAGGAACATCCGATAGGCGGTCACCGTGCTGTCCAGATGCTTCAAGTCCATGCTTTGATCCTGAAGCCGCCGCATGAGGATGTTCGGATCGTCCCCGGTGATGTCCGCGAGTCGTTCCGCGTTCCTCCGCACGTTCGCCAGCGAGCGGACACCCTCGGCATTTCCGCCCTTCACCTTCAAGGTCTGCTCTTGGATGACGGAGGACATAGAGTTGACCGCCGCCTTAACCTTGTCCTCACTGTCCAGGGCGTTGAAATTGAAGTCGATGCCCTCCATGAAGTCATCGGGTTCAAAGCCCGGCCGCGAGTTCGGCCCCATGTTCTCCTCAAGATACCCGAGGCGTTCACGGAAGCGGGACACGGCGGTGTCATCCATGAAGACCGGCGGCTTGGCCGTGGCCTTGGGTGTAGTCGCTATACCTTCCTTGGTCGCGTCGGTGGGACCGGCGGTGCCCGCGTCGGTGTCCACCTTCGGCCGAACCTGTTCATGGATGCTGTCCGCCCTCGGGCCACCGCCGTCCAACGGGAGTTCAAGCTGTGTGGCCTCAAGCTCCAACTTCGGAGCAACCTGCTCGGCCTCACGGGCAACCGCTTCAGCCGTCGCTGTGTCACCCGCGCGGAGGGCCTTCACGGCTTTCGCCATGAGGAAGACACCTTCCGCAGCGGTGCCCAGCATCAGGCCCTCCAGGGCGTTCTTGAAGCGCCCTTCTGCTTCCCCATCCTCGGGCTTGGCGGACAGGTAGCGGGTGACGGTGTTGTCGAGGAGCGGATAGCTCTCCCGCAGGTTCGACAGCCGGTCCTCATAGGGGTCAGCCGCGAAAGCATCCGAGAGGGCACCAGCGCCCGCCGCCGTGGCGAACTTCCCGGCGGTCCCGAGGGTGGACAGAGCGGTGTTGCCGAGGACAGCCGCCTCTCCCGCCGCCCGTACCCCGGTGACCAGTCGCATCCCACCGACGAACCCCGTTAGGAACCGCGACACGTCTTTCACCAGATTGCCGGTGGTGGACGTGGGGTCCGCAAGGGTGTCCCAGACCTTCAGGCTGTTGCCCTCGGGCATAGTGTCGGGGTGATAGGAGACGATCCCGTCCGGTCCACCGAAGTGGATCGACCCCAGCGGCACCTTGCTTTCCATGTATTGCGCCGCCGAGAAGGCCGCATCGGACACGTTGTTGACGGCGCTGGTGACACCCTTCGCGATGGCGCGGGGGGCTTCGGCGATGCCCGTCCCGATGTCGGAGAGGACGGAACCGGCAGTGTCGAGGATGCCACCCTGCTGTGGTGCTTCTGTGGCGTGCGCCGCTTGAACGGCCTGGAGAAGCGCAAGCTCCTCAGGGTCGGTGGTGAGCGCTTGATCCGAGGTGTCGTTCTGCTGAGCGACGCGGACGGCATCCAGAAGCGCCGCCTCATCATCGGGCATGAGGGATTCATTTTTCATCATTGTCTAATGTTCCTGAGCGTGCGTGTGCGTCGCCTCCCGCCGTGCTGACGGGAACGTTGGGGAGGGCGACGGGATGAAGTGAAGGAAGCGGACGGGACTTGCTGCGGTGGCGCCGAGGAAAGCGACAGACGGTCGCCCTGTCTCTTCCCCATGGATTCGCCTTGAGGGACACAGGCGACGCCACCGCAGCAGCGGAAACGACATTCCCGAGGATGGGGCTTCAGTGGCCTAGAGGTTTGCAGCCCGACCATGGACGGTGGGGCACGAAAGCGGGGCCACCACAGTTCCGCTCATGAACCGACAGCTTGGCCGCTCGATGGACGGACGGGATGACCAGGGCGGGAACCGTGTCCCGGTAGACGGTCAGGGATTCATCGCCATGGCCTAGCCTGACCAGTTCACGGCAGAGGTCAAGAACGGGGCTTCCCCGCTCCCCGACAGTGACGGAGAGGGCAAGCGCGGGCATTTCGGCCCGGTTGGAGCCGATCAAGGTGGCAGACAGCATGTTTTCAGGGAGTTCCTTGGGAGCGACCGAAGGGGTTCCGCGCGGTCAGTATAGTGACTACACCGAGGGAAACGGACGGACGGGGCAAAAAGTACGGCCGTAAGTTATAGAAGGGAAACTGAGGTGGAAGACCGGGAGCAAGGAAAGTAGGCGGTAGCAAAGAAAGTAGGGTCGTAAGTTAAGAAGATGCAGACACCCTGAAGCGGATTTTCTCGATGCCGCTTAGGCTATAGCCAGCGAGTTCCGCCAGTTCTTCATTGGGGAGATAGGGGTGGTGCTTGAGAAGCCAAGATAGCTTTGCCTTCTTCCCACTCTGTCTCAACACCTCCGTCTTGATTCCCTCATAGTCAAGACACCAAAGAATGTCTGTCAGCTTCTCGGGATAGAAGACGGGAAAGACACAGGATCGGTTGAATCCCTCAAGGTGCCCTATCCGGTTGTCGGGTGAGACGTTGTGCCCGAATTCTCCGTCAAAGGCTTCATCGGTAACCATCATCCTGTTCTGCGTTCCACCATAGGGAACAAGCTCAAGGAAGCCATGAGAGACGAGAAGTGAGACAAGAGTGGAACGGCGCATGGATTTATATTCAGATATTTCTCTCAACGTCATACCTACTCTGTTTCTTGATATCCGCCTCTTAAATCTCTCCTTCAACGCACCATAGGATGAAGAAGGGTCCATATAGCTGCGTTGATACTTTATGTCGTGATAGAACTCTTCGACCTCTTCCCTGTCTTCTCGAAACAGGGTGTCGATTATTCGTTCCAGCTTCATACGGTCAACAATGGCGGTCGCCATAGCGAGCCTTCGCTGATATTCGGGCATGGTCTTTACGGTGGAAGGCAGCGGGCGCGTGCTTTCCTCCCGCAGCATGAAACTCACAGGACGGCCTTTCGGAAATCAGCGGTTTGATGGAAAGATGGGAGGTCGGATAAGTATAGCGACTACACCCGTTTTCTCCCCGGTGCCTTACCAGGGCCGGGAAAGAACCATGCTCGGGTGGCGCGGCAGATGACCAGCGGTCGTTTCTCGAAGGAGCCTTTGCAAAGCAAGGGAGACGATGATTGAGGAAGAAACGTTAAAGCCAAGATCAGTATGATAGCGATGCTTGATTGTTCGGAGAGAAGCGAAGTCGGATGAAGAGAGACCGAAGGTGGTTCTTCGGGTGTCTCCCTTCATGATGGCTTTCTTAGGCAGTTCTTTCATGTCGATAGCAACTTTCTTAAAACGGATGGTAGGGCACAAACGCGGAAAACGAATCACCAGCATGTGTTTTAGGTTCGATATATTTAAAGTGTAGGGAAATGGTACGTAGTTAGGGTGCAGAGAAATAGCAACTCACGGCCTGAGAAGAACCAATGCAGACAAGCGCCGGGCAGTGATGCGGTTGCTTGAGGATGAAGAGTGGAAGAACTGGAGTGATCGCGAGATAGGGCGAAGGACGGGTGTCGATCACAAAACAGTGTCCAGCCTCAGAAGTAAGCTCACTGGGGAAAATCCCCAGTCAGAAGAACCACAACAGCGCACCTACACCGACCGCCACGGCAATACGTCAACGATGAACGTTGGTGGCATCGGTCGATCATCTAAGCAGGACAGGCGGGAAGAACAGGTTCCTCCATCAGAAGATGCCTCCTGTGATGATGAAGAAAGATGGTAACTTAAGATGTCACTTTGATTACTACTATAGTTTCCACTTCAACATGCATCTTCAGCCCGGAGTTAGGGTGTGGGGAAATAGGCAGAGCAGGACCAATGCAGTCACCGCCCCGCCACAGGTGTAGTCACTATACTCGACCAAGTGTCATCAGAAGCGGTCCGCAGAGGGAGAACCATTCTCCATCCTCTTTCCACAGTCCCCACGCTTTGCCCGTAGGGTGGTTAATAGGGGGCGAATGATGAGAGAACCAACCGATCCATAACGCGCGGTTGCGAATGCTGACGATGAAGTTCCGGCGGTAGGCTTCAGCCTTGAACTTCAGAGGGCCGATATTGAGGCGCATCAGATGTCCTTTCGAGTTGCCACGAAAGGAGTATCACCGGAGCCAACCGAAATGCAACAAATTAGCGCAATAGTAGTAGAAATACTACCGTTCCAGTTGTGGGTCGATTTTGCCGCTGCGGTGGCTTCTCTGATGCACCCTGAGCTTGGCGGCTAGGTGGGGAGGGCGGCGCCCCTCAGAAAGCATCCACGGGCTTACCGCAGCGGTTTCCGAGGGGTTCGGAACGGGATACGTGGAGTGGCGGCTATGTGGCTACTGCGGTGGCGGCTTGGGTGCGTTCACCGAGGATGCGGTAGACGCTGGCCCTGCCAATCCCCAGCCGGTTGGCAATCTCCGTTGCGCCCACCCCCTCAGTGGCAAGGGCTTTCACCTCTTCGGCGTCGATGGATGGCTTGCGTCCCTTATAAACCCCTTCGGCCTTGGCCTTGGCTATCCCTTCCATCTGCCGCTCCTTACGGATGTTCGCTTCAAACTCCGCGAACACGCCGAGCATATCGAGGAAGGCTTTCCCGGCTGCGGTGCTGGTGTCGATGGGCTGTTCGGTCGCCTTCAGCGAGACGCCCTTCGCCTTCAGTTCCCGTACAATGTCTTGAAGGTCAGCGATGGAGCGGGCAAGGCGGTCAACGCGGGTAACCATCAGCGTGTCGCCAGGGCGGAGGAACTGAAGGAGGGTTTCCAGTTCGGCCCGGCCATTGCGTGTGGTGCCGCTGACCTTCTCCGTACGGATCACGTCACAGCCAGCGGCTCGAAGCGCCACCTCCTGAACAGTAAGGTTCTGATCGGTAGTGCTGACCCGTGCATATCCGTAGACCGACATAGCTCCCTGCCTTCTGTCTCGTTTGGCTCTAGACCCTCCCTTGATGCCGAGTCTTGAAATTTAAGTCAACCCAAATGAGACACGGAAAGCCTAAGCTTGGGTGTCTCGTTGGAACGCCTCTCTTGGGTATACATAAATAAGGCAAAGACTGGGTAACTCGCTGCGTCTACCTCTTACCGGGATACGGCATAGGCAGAGCGGGCCACCGTTGACGTGGCTAGAGTGCATAGCCGAAACTACCACTTCCGAATGTGGTGAGGGGCTATGGCTGAGATTTCGAGCGTAGTGGATTGGTTTGGTCCATATAGATCGCTGAAAGATGCACGAACTGTTGCAAGGCAGGACTTCGGTGGCGGGTTGTATGCAGCTATTGGTTGGTCGAAAATTGAAGGTCGTTCACCAAACCAATACAGAGGGCGCCCAACGCTTCAGTACATTGGCATTGCAGAAAATCTAGGCGGCAGATTAACAGAGACTCACCACAAAATCGGCTTAAGAGGAAATATTGAAATCGCCTCCATTTGGTTGGGGGAGGTTGCTTCCTATGGTGTACCAGGGCGCCGCCGAAAGAAAATAGAGCCACACCTTGATATCGTCGAGTGGGCAACCGCTTTCTTTTTGAGAACACAATATAACGAAATGAAGAGAACGCCACCGCGATGCTCTTGTTTCGTTCTAAACAGGTGGTGGTCAACTGATTACGAAACCTCAATTGATAGGCCAGTATCTCGCTGGGCTGACGTGATAGAATACAACATCTACACTGGCTCTGCGAACCTTTGCTGGTTTGGGCGCAACGGGCGAGTTAAGTCCATTGACAACGCCATGGCATATGGACGAGCTGCCATCAATCAGGAGATGAAGAGCAAATCCTTGTTGCCAGCGTCGATCACAGACGACGAACTTGTTTGACGGATATGCCTCTTCCCCCGGCCCTCTTTGAACCCCTCTCAGTTGGCACCGCAGCGGCGGAGTGCGTATGGCCCATGTCATCCCTGACGTTGGTCCTCACGCCCGGCAACAGGTGCCCCTCAGTTGCCTCAGGCGTGGCGGTCTCAGGTATCAGGTAGGGTGTGGGATGCCTCTGCATCCTCAGACGCGATACACAGCGCCACGGAAGCGGGCTATGGGGTGGCGGCATAGGCAGGGAGTGGGTGGGGCAGCCGGTGCGATGCAGGGTCGCCGGTGAGGCAACGGGGGGAGTTAGGTCGCGGCTCTTACTGAATTAGGGTTTCAGAAATTTTTGCCAAAATCATACCCAGCCCCTCATGTCACATAATAAGATACATAGTCTTTTCTGTGACAACCATAAGTATTGACAGCAACATTATTGCAGTGCCCATATGCGCAACGCTCTCAATCATAGGAGATTGCGCAATGCTGCGTGGGGAATGCCCGAAGCTGGTTTATATTATGATGGAGCTTGAAAAGATAGTTGGTGATAAGCCGCTCAATTATGCGCATATGCTCGCCATTGTTATGAACGAGCCCGACATACCTTACGTAGATGTAATGAGGAAGCTTGGGGTTTCCAAAAGCACTACAGCGCGAACCATGGCTTGGTTCATGGATAACGGTATCATGAAGACTTATGATATACCTGAGGACAAACGCTATAAGGCTGCACGACTGACTGAGAAGGGTGAGCGCTTAGTTTTCGGATTGCGAAAGCTCTGCCATGACTTTGGTAAGCCTCCGGAGCGACCGGCGTAGTAGAGCAAGCGGGAGAAAATGGATTAGGAAGGCTCCAAGATCAGTCCTAGAGTACATCCACTATATCAGCCCCACTGTCTTTCATATGCTCACCTGAATGACGGCTCAACCTTCACAGAAGAAACAGTAGTGCGCTCTTGCGTACGCTTAACATCTGGCAACATAGCAAAAATCACAGCAACCATAGCGCCGGTGCTAGACACCATCTCGATAGCGTCTAAGCTCATCCCCTGTTGCGAAAGAACACCGAGCACTCCAATTACAGTAAACACAATACATATAGCTGAAACCGCGTAGGAAGCTGCTTCATAGTTCGCACTCTTAAGAATTTTAGAACAAGCCCATATAGCAAATGCACCACCGATAGCACCCTGAATAGCACTTGGCATGACAGAGAATGCAGCTCTCTCAAACCATCCGCCGGATACCCAGTTAAAGAGGTTATCAGATAACATCCCGCCAATAAAAAACATATACACCATAGCTCCGAAGCGACCAATTATGAACCCTGGCATCGTTAACAGGGCCATCACTATCACTGCGAGCCAAGTCATTTTGTAATTCACAGCCGCCCCCATACCCACACCATCTTTTAACAGAATGCCATCTAGCGCTGTGCTGCAACGCAATGAGATGGATTACCGTTGCGCAAAATCTATCAGAAGCAAACAGGAATTGCCATTGCGTCGCAGCCTCTCACTATCATTGCTCAGGATGACAACTTTATCATCCAGCACGGAGGCATAACCCATTGCTGATGCGTCTAAGATGAAGCTAGATGACTCAGATCAACACCGAAGTCCAACTCTCGGAATGCTTCAAGTCGGTCAGCGGGGGTGAGAAGTTTGCCGCCATAGGTTCCGCCTGTGACACCCGACAGGGCATGGCCCGCAAGTTGCTGAACAGTCGTGTAAGCCACCCCGGCATTCAGCAGCGTTGAAATGAACGTGTGCCGAAAGGAGTGGAAGACCAACCCATCCCGATCAAGGCCGACCAGATGGCGGAATTGAGACCACCATTGAACGAAGCTTTGACTAAACCGGCCCTCGCTTCCCTTCCTGAGTTCGGGCCATAGCTGTGTTCCCTTGCTCCGCTCCACTTCAGCCCTGTGTTCCAGAAGCCCTAGGCGGACCAAGCGGGGATGCACCGGAACGATGCGGTTACCTGCGTCCGTCTTGGCCTTTGCCACACAGAAGCACCACACACCATCGACCTCCCGAAGATCGGCAAGGGTCAGCTTGGCGGCTTCCTCAACACGAAGCCCGGAGTGCAGCGCCACCAGCGGGAGCCAGAACTTGTGATCCTTAACCAGTTCCGTTCCGGGCCGGTCTCTCCGGTCGGCCCGCCAATGTCCGGTATAGAGGGGGGAATGGAAAAGAGTCTTCAGGTCATCCGGGGTGAACGCCTCGCGCGTACCCTTCTCGCCCTTGGGCGCAAGCCCTTTCGTCGGATTTTCAACACTAGCCTTCCCCTCTTGCTTGGCCCAATTGAACAGGGAGCCGATAACACTGAAATGCTGCCGCATGGTATTAGAGGCAAGGTCAAGATCATCTAATGTATCTCGCCAATCACGGATGTCATCACGGGTAACTAGATCGACAGGCTTGTTGTTGAGCGTTTCGGCAAACAGACGAAGCTTTCGAGGGCTATTTCTCTGCGTCGCCTCCTTCCACACGCCATCCCTAATCTTTGTCGCTATGAATGTCTCAACCAGTTCCGACAGCGGCATGGACTTGGTACGCGGGTTCTCCTTCGGTTCCTCCCGGACAGGACGCGCGGGAGTTACAGGCTGAGCGAACAGCGGGTCAGCCGGGGTGACAGAGAAGTCCCCGCCACGCCACGCTTCAGCCAACCGGAAGTATTCCACCTGTGCCCGTAGAAGTCCCCGACACAGGCGGACATAAGCTGTGCTCTTCGGGTCGAGCGCAAGGCCGGCATCCCGCAAGACACCATCGGCTATGTTTTCTACGGGCAGGAAGTCATTGTTCGCCAATGCCTTCTGTGCGCGCCCTACAAACCCCGCGAGGATGGCCTTATCATGCGCTACGGGATCGGCAAGGGAAGTATCACCTTTCTGGTAGATACCCTGGCCCTTGGAGAGGAGCATGTTGTGGTTCTCCCACCCCTCCATGACCTTCGCGAACCAGCGCCGCGCAAGCTCATCAAGATCAGCATTTGTCAGGGTTAGGTCGGTCATAGCGGTCTCAAACAGACGATCAGCGGTGGAGGAGAACTCCCGTGCGCGACACCCCGCAACAAAGCGGTCAGGAGTTCGGAGAGATAGTGCAAGCTCCGGTCTAACGAACCGTGAACGAAGCTTGACGGGCACCTTCCGCCGCCACCAGTAGACATCTCCCCGCCGAAACGCGTGTTGCACGCAAGCCCCCTCAATGGGGCGTCCTGGTGGTACAGCCCGGTGGTACAGGCTGGTGGTACAGGAACGCCGGTTAACCCATTGAGACGGCTGAAAACCTTGCTATCGCTCGTTTCGGGCGGTGGGACACCTAATCCAAGATGTACTACTCGGTCTGATTCGGTTTCGCTGCCGAGCCCGCCGTCCCTCCGTCAGGAACGGGACGGCGGGCCGGTGCGCCGGTCGGCAAAAAGGCCCCTTGGGTTTTCCCAAGGGGCCCTTTTCATGCCCACACATCACCGGAAGGACCGGCGGCCTTACTTGATCCACGCCCCGGTGTCGGGCGGGGTGCAGGAGGCGCGGCCGGAGCAGTCGGCCTTGTTGCAGCCGCAGGCCGGGAACAGGCACTCGTCGCCGTTCAGGTCGGTCGCCCGCACGGCCAGATCGTAGCGCACGCCGCGCATGATCGAGGCGCCGGCCACGCTGTTGCGTTCGTAATGCTCGACGACCAGACGCACGCGGGCCAGGAGTTCCCGCCTTTGATCGCTTCCCGGGTCCATGCTCCCCTCCCCTGTCCAGCCGCAGCGGCCTTGTCGTGGTCATGGAAGTAGGACGCGCCGGAGCGCCGGTTCGTTCCCGCATCCACCCGCCTTACCGCGCTTGGCACCGGGGACGGATTGGTGAGGATCGGCGGGCGCGCCTGTTTCCCGTTTCCAAGCGACTGGAAACGACAGGAGAAACCCGATGACTTCGGAACGGCTGAAGCGCGTTGCCGACGCCCTGGGCGATGTGCGGCTCTACGAGAAGCACCACACCGGCGAGCTCGTCACCATGCGGCTGCGCGATTCCCTCGCCGACAACCCCGGCTACGACGCCGAGGAGGTCGAAGCGAAGCTCCTGGAGTTGGCCAAGGCCGCGCTGGAGGCGGCCGGCTAGCCGTTCATTCGGCGGCCATCGCCAGCAGGCGGGCCGGGCGGCGGCGCGGCAGGTAAATGCGCGCGGTGTCGAGGATCCCGGCCAGCTCGCGCATCGCGTCGGTCGCCATGCACAGCGCCACCAGCGGCAGCCAACGGTCGAACAACTGGGCCGCGACCTCCGCCTCGCCGCTCTGGATGGCGGCCAGCGCGTCGAGCAGGGCCGCCTCATCGGCGCTGACGCGGGAGCAGGCCGGGCAGCGGATTTCCGGCTTGCGGGCGTTGGCGACCGCGAAGGTTCCCAGCAGGGCGAACAGCGGCAGCAGCGCCGTGTTGGGCACCCCCGCCACGTTCAGCCCGATGCGCATCGAGGCCATGGCCCCCGCCGTGCCGGCGCGGAACCACTGACGCACGCCGGTCAGCAGCGCCCGCTCGGGAGCCGTCAGGTCCGACACCGTCCAGGGCGACGGACGCCCCTCTCCCACCGTTTCGCACATGCCTTGTCGCTCCTACGCTTGGCTGAGGCGAGGAGCCTACCACAGCCTTCTCTCATTTGCGAGTAATTCGCAGTTGCATGACCGCGAAGCCGTGACAAAAAACGGGCGCGCGGCCGTGGAAAGGAGGCGTTAACCCCCTGGGGCAAATTCTGGACCGGCACGCAGCAAGGGGACCGGGACGGATGATGCGGACGCTTCGAAACGCCATGTTCGGGTTGATCGCCACGGTGGGAGGGCTGATGGCCGCCGCCCAGCCGGCGACCGCGCAGATCGTCCTGAAACCCGCCTATGGCGAAGCGTCGATGCTGGGCGCCGGCAAGGCGCGCGGCGCCGTGGTGTGGAGCCACGGACGCTCGGTCGAGAGCGAGGATTCGGAATCCCCCACCCCGCTCTACATGAAGTCGCTGCGCGAGGCCGGCTGGGACGTCTACCGGATGGACCGCATGCGGGTCAGCGACACGCTGCCCAACAGCGCGCGCGCGCTGGCCGGCTACGCCGACAGCCTGAAGAGCAAGGGCTACCGTCAGGTGGTGCTCACCGGCCAGTCCTTCGGCGCCTTCATCTCGCTCATGGCGGCCGGGCAGACCGACCGGGTGGACGCCGTGATCGGCACCGCCCCGGCGGCCTACGGAAACTTCACCGAGGCTTACGACAGCTACCGCGAGAACGCCGCGCAGCTCTGGCCGATCCTGCGCAACGTGCGGCAGTCGCGGGTGATGCTGTTCTTCTTCCACGGCGACGACTTCGATCCGGGCGGGCGCGGCGAGCCGGCGCGCAGCACGCTGGCGCAGCGCGGGCTGAACCATCTGGTGATCGACCAGCCGGCGCTGCTGACCGGCCATGGCGCCGCCAACACCGGGCTGTTCGTGCGCCGCTTCGCCGGCTGCATCGTCCGCTTCGCCGAGGCCCCGACCTCGCCCAACGATCCTCCTTGCGACGACTCCTGGGGCCGCACCCCCAGCGCCGAGCTGATGCAGGCGGCGGTGCCCAGCGCCGCCTCGGGGTCGGCGACCGGATCGGCCACGGGTGCCGCGGACGCCGCTTCGCCGGCACGCTCCTACACCGGGCTGTGGTACGGCAGCTACATCAACGGCCGCGAGGTCGCCTTGGCGGTCGAGAAGGCCGAAGGCGACACGGTCTACGCCGATTACGTGCTGGGCGCCGGCATGGAGGCCGACCAGCCCTTCGAGCGGGTTCGCCGCAAGGGCCGGATCGAGGACGGCGAGCTGGTCTTCGACGAGAAGGGCCGCAACGTCCTGCGCTACCGCCTGCGCCCGGACGGCCGGGTCGCCGCGACGTGGCTGGACAAGGCCGGCAAGGGCCGGTTGGAAACGGTGCTGCGCAAGGTGAACTGAGCGTCAGTCGGTTTCAGACAAGGGAAAGGCCCGTCCTCCGATGGAGGCGGGCCTTTTCTTATGAGCTTGCTTTGCCCCCTCCCACCCGCTTCGCGGGCACCCTCCCCCGCTTGGCAGCGGTGGAGGGGAGAACGGTCCCCTCTCCCGCCAAAGGCGGGGGAGGGTTAGGGAGGGGGCCAACAGCGCCCTTTACTCGATCACGCTCACTCCGCCGCCAGCGCCTCCGCCGGAACCGGCGGAACCCAGCGCAGGACCGGCTTGCGGGCGGCGGCGGTCTCGTCCAGGCGGCGGCGCGGGGTCAGGCGCGGCGCTCCCTGGAAATAGGCCACGTCACCGGACTTGGCGCGTTCGGCCAGCGACCGCAAAGCGTCGATGAACTGGTCGAGCCCGGCCTTGCTTTCCGTCTCGGTCGGCTCGATCAGCAGGGCGCCGTGGACGACCAGCGGGAAATACATGGTCATCGGGTGGAAGCCCTCGTCGATCAGCGCCTTGGCGATGTCGAGCGTGGTCACGCCCGTCCCCTTCAGGAACCGGTCGTCGAACAGGCACTCGTGCATGCATGGCCCCTCGAAGGAGGCCGTCATCACGTCCTGCAACCGCGCCATCACGTAGTTGGCGTTCAGCACCGCGTCGCCCGACGCCTGCCACAGACCGTCGGCGCCGTGGCTCAGCATGTAGGACAGCGCGCGGGTGAACATGCCCATCTGGCCGTGGAACGCCTTCATGCGGCCGAAGGCCGGACCCTCGCCGGCGGTCTCGACCAGTTGGAAGCCGTCCGCCCCATGGACCACGTAGGGAACCGGCACGTAGGGCGCCAGCGACTCCGCGAACACCACCGGACCCGAACCCGGACCGCCGCCGCCATGCGGGGTGGAGAAGGTCTTGTGCAGGTTGATGTGCATCACGTCGATGCCGAGGTCGGCCGGACGAACCCGCCCGACGATGGCGTTGAAGTTGGCGCCGTCGCAGTAGAAATAGGCGCCCGCCCCGTGGACCGCCTCGGCGATGGCGAGGATCTCGCGCTCGAACAGGCCGCAGGTGTTGGGGTTGGTCAGCATCAGCCCGGCCACGTCGGGGCCGAGCTTCGCCTTCAGCGCGTCGAGATCGACGCGGCCGTCGGCGGTCGCCGGGATCGACTCCACGGTGTAGCCGCAGGCGGCGGCGGTCGCCGGGTTGGTGCCGTGGGCGCTTTCCGGCACCAGGATCTTGGTGCGGCCCGTGTCGCCCTTGGCCTCATGCGCCGAGCGGATCGCCATGATGCCGCACATCTCGCCATGCGCGCCGGCGGCCGGGGCCAGCGTCACCGCCGCCATGCCGGTCAGCGTCTTCAGCCAGTGGGCCAGCGTGTCCATCAGCTCCAGCGCGCCCTGCACGGTGCTTTCCGGCTGGAGCGGGTGCACGTCGGCGAAGCCCGGCAGCCGTGCCATCTTCTCGTTCAGGCGCGGGTTGTGCTTCATCGTGCAGGAGCCGAGCGGGTACAGCCCGCTGTCGATGGCGTAGTTCTTCTGCGACAGGCGGGTGTAGTGACGGACCACCTGCGGCTCGGCCAAGCCGGGCAGACCGACCTTGGCGCGCGGCTTCACCCCGCCCAGGCGCGAGGCCACCTTGGGCGCTTCGGGCAGGTCGACGCCGCAACGGCCGGCGCTGTCCTGTTCGAAGATCAGCGGCTCCTCGATCTGGAGGCCGCGGTTGCCGGTGAAGGTGCCGGTGACGGCGTCCGTGCCGCTCGCCGCCGGGATGGCCGAGGGACGGCCCTGCGAATTCATGCTCATGACAGCACCTCGGTGAGCGCCTTGGCGAAGGCGTCCATGTCGGATTCGGTGTTGGTCTCGGTGACGGCGACCAGAAGAAGGTCGTCCATCTCGCCCGGATAGAGGCGCGACACCGGAACGCCGCCCAGGATGCGGCGCTGGGCCAGCGCCTCGACCACGCCGGCCGCCGGCTTGGGCAGCTTCACCGTGAACTCGTTGAAGAAGCCGTCGTTGACGACCGAGACGCCCGGCACCGCCGCCAGCTTGTCGGCCAGTTGCACCGCCTTGGCGTGGTTCAGTTTCGCCAACTGCGTGACACCCTCCTCGCCCAGCAGGCTGAGGTGGATCGAGAAGGCCAGCGCGCAGAGCCCGGCGTTGGTGCAGATGTTCGACGTCGCCTTCTCGCGGCGGATGTGCTGCTCGCGGGTGGAGAGCGTCAGCACGAAGCCGCGCCGGCCGTCGGCGTCCACCGTCTCGCCGCACAGGCGGCCCGGCATCTGGCGGACATACTTGTCCTTCACCGCGAACAGCCCGACATACGGGCCGCCGAAGTTCAGCGCGTTGCCGAAGGACTGGCCCTCCGCCGCGACGATGTCGGCGCCCATCTCGCCCGGCGGCGGCAGCAGGCCCAGCGACAGCGCCTCGGTCACCACGACGATCAGCAGCGCGCCCTTGGCCTGGCAGGCCTTGGCGAGGTCGGAGTAGTCGCGCACCTGACCGAAGACGCTGGGGTTCTGCACGACGACGCAGGACGTCTTGTCGTCGATCCGCGCCGCCAGATCCTCGACGCCTTCCGGATCGGCCGGCAGCGCCACGGCGTCGAAGCCGATGAAGCGCGCGTCGGTCGTCGTCGTGTCGCGGTAATGCGGGTGCAGCCCGCCCGACAGGATGGCCTTCTTCTTGCGGGTGACGCGGTTCGCCATCATCACGGCCTCCGCGCAGGCGGTGGCGCCGTCGTACATCGAGGCGTTCGCCACGTCCATGCCGGTCAGCAGGGCGACCTGGGTCTGGAACTCGAACAGGACCTGGAGCGTGCCCTGGCTGACTTCCGGCTGGTACGGCGTGTAGGCGGTCAAGAACTCGCCGCGCTGGACCAGATGGTCCACCGTCGCCGGCACATGGTGGCGGTAGGCGCCGGCACCGAGGAAGCTCGGCACCGAGCCGGCGGGGATGCTCTTCGCCGCCATGGCGCCCAGCAGCCGCTCGACCTCAAGCTCGCCCAGATGGTTGGACAGGCCCCCGATCGGGCCGGACAAATGGGCCGCCTCGGGCACGTCGCGGAACAACGCGTCCACCGACGGCGCGGCGATGGCCGCCAGCATCGACTGCCGGTCGGCCTCGGTCAGGGGCAGGTAGCGCATCTCAGTTCGATTCCTCGACGAAGGCCTTGTAGGCCGCCTCGTCCATCAGCCCGTCCAGCTCGGACGGGTTGGACAGGCGCAGCTTGAAGAACCAGCCCTCGGTCTGGGCGCCGGTGTTGACGCGGGCCGGCTCGTTCTCCAGATCGTGGTTGACCTCGATCACCTCGCCCGACACCGGCGAGAAGACGTCGCTGGCGGCCTTGACCGACTCGACGACAGCGGCTTCCTTGCCCTTTTCCAGCGTGCGGCCAACGTCCGGCAGCTCGACGAAGACCACGTCGCCCAGTTGGTGCTGCGCGAAGTCGGACACGCCGACGGTGCCGACGTCGCCCTCGACGCGCACCCACTCATGGTCCTTGGTGTATTTGACGGTCATGATCGTCCCCTGTTCGATGATGGAGTTTCTTGACGGACCCGAGGCTTCAGCCCCGGTAATAACGCTGCGCGACGAAGGGAGTCGCGGCGACGCGGGCGGGCAGCGGCTTGCCGCGCACCAGCAGGCTCACCGGCGTGTCGAGCGCGGCGTGGGCGCTGTCCACGTAACCCATGGCGACCGGCGCCCCGGCGGTCGGGCCGAAGCCGCCGCTGGTGATCTCGCCGATCTTGGCGCCGTCCGCGTCCACGATGTCGGTGTGCTCGCGGGCCGGCTGGCGGCCGTCCGGCTGGATGCCGACGCGGCGGCGCGTGGTGCCCTCGGCGAGCTGCTTGGCGATGATCTCATGGCCGGGGAACCCGCCCTCGGCGCGGCGGCGCTTCGGAAGCGTCCATTCCAGCGCGGCCTCGACCGGGGTGGTGGTCGTGTCGATGTCGTGCCCGTAGAGGCACAGCCCCGCCTCCAGCCGCAGCGAGTCGCGGGCACCGAGCCCGATGGCCTCGACTTCGGATTCGGCCAGCAGGGCGCGGGCGATGGCCTCGGCGTCGGCGTTGGCGCAGGAGATCTCGTAGCCGTCCTCGCCGGTGTAGCCGGAGCGGGTCAGCACCACCGGCACGCCGTTGAAGGTGGCGGGCAGGTAGCTCATGAACTTCATGGTGGCGGCCTCGGGCACGAAGCGGGCCATCACCGCGGCGGCCATCGGGCCTTGCAGGGCCAGCAGCGCCAGATCGTCGAGCAGTTCCACCTCGGCCTTGCCGGCCAGCTTTTCGCGCAGATGGGCGACGTCCTGCTCCTTGCAGGCGGCGTTGACCACCAGGAACAGGTGGTCGCCCGCGTTGGTCACCATCAGGTCGTCGAGGATGCCGCCCTGCTCGTTCAGGAACAGCGTGTAGCGCATGCGGCCGCGCGCCAGCCCCTTGATGTCGCCGGGGACCAGGGTCTCCAGCGCCGCCGCCGGGTCCTCGCCGGTGAGACGCACCTGCCCCATGTGGGAGACGTCGAACAGCCCGGCCTTCTCGCGGGTGTGCTGGTGCTCCTTCAGGATGCCCAGCGGGTACTGCACCGGCATGTCGTAGCCGGCGAACGGCACCATGCGGGCGCCGAGTTCGACGTGCAGAGCGTGCAGCGGGGTGGTTTTGATCGACTGGTTCGCCTCGGTCACGCGGGTCCTCCGACATAGGGTCCACACCCGCGCCGGGATCGGCGCGAGGGCTTGCCCCCTCTGTCTTGGACCTGAGAGATTCACCGCCCGGCGGCAGAGCCGTGGGGCCGGTTTACTCCTTCGGTGAGTCGCGGCGCGGACGCGCCGAGGCTGCTTTCCAGAGTTGCCTTATCCCCTTGCGGTCCTTTTGCCTGAGAGTTTCCGGGGGCGGTTGCTCCTTCGGCGCCGCCACTGGACCGTTCGCCTTTTCAGGGGAGGCCCATGGCGATCTCTCCCGCGAGGGATCATCGGCGTGATGGCCCACACTGTCGCGGGCACGGGCGATTGTCAATCGGTGGATCGGGTTTGCCAGCGTGAGCGTCGGCGGATTTGCGCGAACGGCCTTCATTCCTGTTTTTAGGATTTTTTTCTTTACGCGGAAGCGTGGATGGAAGAACGTCCCTTCACGCGTTTCGCAGAGCCGGCCGGCCTTCGTCCCTCGCGTTCTCTCAAATCACCGATGAAGCGGAGACTCGTTCATGGCCGTCCAGACCTTCAACCCGACCGACCTGTCGCAGTCCACCGCCAACTGGGCGGTGGCCCAGCGCATCGTCGGCCCCTTCGCGCCCCATGCGCAGGTGACGCCGAACCTGACCGTGGCGCTGGATCCGGGCTACCTGCTGAGCGGCACCACTCTGACCGAGGTCAACGCGCAGAGCGTCGGCCCCTTCGTTCCGCCGACCTCGGGCTTCCGCATCGACCGCGTGGTGATCGACCGTTCGACCGGTGTCGCGAGCATCGTCACGGGCGCCGCGAACACCGTGACCCCGCCGACCATCCCCATGGGGACGTTCCCTGCAGCGCAGCTTCATTTCCAAAGCACGACCTTGACCATCACCAACGACATTATTGTCGATGAGCGGGTCATTGCCGCCACGTTCAGCCCGCCCGCTGCAAACGCAATCGGCTTTCGCGCTGATTTGAACGGGGTCAACATGACGATTGCGGCGGGCGTGACCACCCTTGTTCCGATGAATGTCACTTCCAGCCAAGCTTTCAACATCGGTGATGCCTTCGATCCGGAAACACACCGCTTCAAACCCAACCGCCCGGGGCTCTATCAAGTGAATGGGCAGCTCCACTATTGGAACATGGCGGCCGGCGGAATGTGTACCGCCGTGATTTTCAAGAATGGCGCACCACACTCAAACAATCATGTGATTGCACATGGCGGCAGCGTCGCCGCGCATGTCAGCAGCGTGATCCAACTTAACGGGACAACCGATTATCTTGAGCTTTATGGCTATTACAACAACGGTACCGGCAACTACATCAGTGGCCAAATGACGTCATCTTGGTTTAGCGCCGCATACACCGCCTGACAACACAGAGGGAGGGGATCCATTCCCCTCCCGCTTTCCTCACGCTTTGTTCAAGAGGCGCTTTCTCCATCGATTGGAAGCCGTTTATTCAAAGAAACGGCACCCATCAGCGCTTGATCATCTGGCTCCGGTTGAACGCCAGCTGCTCCGGCGTCAGCTGGAAGCCCAGATAGACCTTCCAGTCCTTGGCGTTCACGTCCTTGGGCAGCGGGATCTTCGGCGCCAGTTCCTCCCGGCTGCCGGCGCGGGGCTGGCCGGCGGGGAAGGTCACGTCGGTGTCGAAGAACGCCTTGGACACGACGCTGTCGTCCGGCTTGGCCAGCGCCACGAAATACGTGTACTTCGCCGTGTCGCCGCGCAGCGCTGGGCCGCGCTCCGCCATCAGATAGACGTTGACGTTCACCGTCACGCCGTCGCTGGCGTAATCGCAGTTGCCGGCGAAATCGACCAGGGCGGCGCGCGATTCCAGATCGGTCAGGTCGCGACCGCCCGCGCGGAACGCCGTCACCTCCGACAGGTCGCGGACGATGGACACCTTCGGGCAGGCGAGCGACGCCTCCGCCGGGTTGGTCGGTCCCATCCAGCCGCCGCACCCGGCCAGCCCCACGGAGGCCAGCGCGAGCGCGGCCAGCGCCGACGGCTTTTTCCAGGCCGGGCTTTTCGGAAGGGGGGTACCTATATTACGGTCGCGGCGGCGGTCCATCGGTTCGGCCTGATCGGTTGGATCGAAAGTTGCCGCGACTGTAGAGAACCAGCGGAACGGGCACAAGGCCGCGCGGCGGCTTTGTTTCCTGTGGCCGATGAGCGCATGACCGATCAACGCACGGGCGGAGTCCGGATGACCATCCCAGCACCCTTGACGATCCTTCTCGCCGCGCCGCGCGGCTTCTGCGCCGGGGTGGACCGCGCGATCCAGATCGTCGAGACGGCCCTCGCGCGCTACGGCGCCCCCGTCTACGTCCGGCACGAGATCGTCCACAACCGCTTCGTCGTCGAAAGCCTGGAGGCCAAGGGCGCCGTCTTCGTCGACGAGTTGACCGAGGTGCCGGACGGCGTGCCGGTGGTGTTCTCGGCCCATGGCGTGCCCAAATCGGTGCCGCAGGCGGCCGAGGCGCGCGGGCTGTTCTACCTCGACGCCACCTGCCCGCTGGTCAGCAAGGTCCACCGCGAGGCCGAGCGCCATTTCGACGAGGGCAAGCAGATCGTCCTGATCGGCCACGCCGGCCATCCGGAGGTGATCGGCACCATGGGCCAGCTGCCCGAGGGCGCCGTCGTGCTGGTCGAGACGGTGGCCGACGTCGACGCGATGGAGGTCGCCGACCCGGAAAACCTCGCCTTCGCGACCCAGACCACCCTGTCGGTCGATGAGACCTCGGAGATCCTGGCGGCGCTCCAGGCGCGCTTCCCGGCCATCGCCGGGCCGAAGAAGGAGGACATCTGCTACGCCACCACCAACCGGCAGGCGGCGGTGAAGGCCATCGCGCCGAAGGTGGACGCGCTGCTGGTGCTGGGCGCGCCGAACTCGTCCAACTCCAAGCGGCTGGTCGAGGTCGCCAAGACCCATGGTTGCCCCAGGGCGCAGCTGGTCCAGCGCGCCGCCGACATCGACTGGTCGGCGCTCGACGGCGTCGGGCGGCTGGGCATCACCGCCGGCGCGTCCGCCCCGGAGGTGCTGGTGGAGGAGGTGCTCGACGCCGCCCGCGCCCGCTTCGACGTGACGGTGGAGGAGCTGCGCACGGCGACCGAAAACATCGTGTTCAAGCTGCCCCGCGCTCTGACCGTGGAGGGCGCCGGGCCGGCGGTGCGCGAACGGGTCTGAGGGGCGGGCGGCTTCGCCCAATTCCGGTGTAGCGCCCTCCCCCGAAGCGTGCGTTTCCACAGTGTGCCGTTGCGGCACACTGTGGGGAAACGCTTCGATCCTGGAGGGATCCGCCCGTGCCCGACACCCATCTCGCCGCGCTCGACACCGAGGGCGACCGTCGCCGGTCGCTCGTCACCCGGTTCCAGAAGGCGCGCGGCCGCACCGCCGAGCTGGTCGGTCCGCTGTCGCCGGAGGATCTGATGATCCAGTCGGTGCCCGACGGCGCGCCGGCCAAATGGCACCTTGCCCACACAACTTGGTTGTTCGAGACGACGGTCCTGATCCCGTTCAGCCAAGGCTACCGCCCGCACGACCCCTGCTTCCTGGAGTTGTTCAAGGCGCGCGCCGCCTCGGCCGAGGGGCGCATCGACGGCCCCGTCCTTCGGCTGCTGTCGCGCCCCTCGACCGCCGACATCCTGCGCTACCGCGACCATGTGAACGGTGCCGTTCTCCACTTGATCGACCAGGCGACCGACGGCGAGCTGGACATCCTCGCCGAGCATCTGGGCATCGCCATCGCCCACGAACGCCGCCACCAGGAACGGCTGCTGACCCACATAAAGCACGCCTTCTGGAGCAACCCGCTGCGCCCGGCCTACGAATCGCCGCCGGAGCTGCCGGCCACCACGCCGCCGCCCGACGACTGGGTCGCGCATGACGGCGGGCTGGTCGAGGTCGGTCGCGAAGAGCCGCAGCCCGGCTTCGACCACGAGGGACCGCGCCACCGCGTGTTCCTGGCCCCCTTCCGGCTGGCCGCCCGCCCGGTCTCCTGCGGCGAGTTCCGCGCCTTCGTCGAGGCTGGCGGCTATGGCGAGCGCGCCCTTTGGATGGCCGACGGCTGGGAGGCGTTGCGCGCCGAGGGCTGGACCGCCCCGCTCTACTGGGAGAAGCGCGAGGGCGCTTGGCGGGTCTTCACCCTCTATGGAAGCCAGCCGCTGAATCCCGACGAGCCGGTCTGCCACGTCAGCTGGTACGAGGCCGACGCCTTCGCCCGCTGGGCCGGCAAGCGCCTGCCGGCCGAGGCCGAATGGGAAACCATCGCCGCGCGCTGCGACAGCGTCGGCAATCTGCTCGGCACCGGCTACCGCCACCCGCGCGCCGGGACCTACCGGGGCGCCGGGCCGTGGCAGATGTGCGGCGACGTGTGGGAATGGACGCGCAGCGCCTTCGGCCCCTACCCCGGCTACCGCCAGCCGGACGGGCTCGACGAGGCGGTGCACGGGCGCTTCATGAGCAACCGCATGGTCCTGCGCGGCGGAAGCTGCGTCACGCCCTTCGACCACGCCGGGCCGTGGACGCGGCATTACCTGCGGCCGGACTCGCGCCTGTCCTTCACCGGGTTCCGGCTGGCGGAGGACGCGTAGCGCGATCCGGCTTCAGCGGGGCTCCAGCACGCCGATGGCGGCCAGCGCCGCGCGGTCTCGGGTGACCGCGTCCACGAGGTTGCGCAGTTGGCGCTGCTGGAGCACCGGGTTGACGAACAGGCGCAGATAGCCCTTCAACGCATGCTCGCCGAAGTTCATGTCCAGATTGGCGTCCAGGTGATGGCCCTTCCGGGACGAGGCGTGGACCGTCATCACCGGCCGTCCGTCCAGCGTCAGGTGGTGGGGAGCCTGCGGGTCGGGCATGCGGATTTCGGCCAATGGCGCGTCGTAGACCTGCCACAGCCGGGCGTCCAGCACTTCCACCATCGCCGGATTCCGCATCACCAGCGCGTTCAGCACGTTCTGTTCGAGCAGCGCCTGCGGGGGCGCGGAACGGCAGACCGTCGCCCAATAAGCCAGCGGCCCTCGCGACACCCACAGCATCAGGCCGGAGCTGATGTAGGGTTGGGACTGATCGACGGCGCGCTCCCGCAGCAGATCCTCGGCCGGGGCCACGTGATGGCCGTTGGCACGAAGTTCGGCCATCGTCTGGGCAATGGTGAAGCGGTCGATGGTGCCGGTGGCGGCCAGAGCCTTGCCGGCCTTTCGCAGCCCGTCGGCCGCCGCCTCCACGACCGCAAGGTCCAACGCCCCCAGCAGCATGTCGCTGTCCAGCCAGAGCAGAGTGTCCCACGCCTCGCCGGAGCAGTATTCCGACAGATGCCCCTTGCACAGATAGGGGTGCGCGCCCGGTGGCAGGATCGCCGGACGGTCGAGCAGCACCCCGGCCGCGCGCAGATACTCCCGTTGCCCGTCGGTCAGGCCGAAGTCGCAGACACGGACCGACGCCCTGGGAAAACGGTCGCCCAGCCCCTCCAGGAACGCCAGGGTGGTGAGGAAATACCGGGCGTCGCAGCCGGTCACACACAGTGTGGTCATCGTCCCGGCCCCCCGCCGCATCCGCTCCGCCCCCTAAGGCCGCCGGAGCATGCATCTCACAAGGGGGGAAAAGATTGCAACCGCGTCCAGGGGGCTGTTCCAAGCCGGCCCGGCCGCCCAGCCTCCACCCCCGCTTTTTGGAACGCTTACAAATGTCTTGCCGCGCCGCAGCAATCAGGCATTATCCATAAAAATATTATGGCTATGGAGCAAGCCCGATGCCGCTCGACCTTCCGCAGACCTTCCGTCACCACGTCTTCTGCTGCGCCCAGCAGCGCCCGCCCGGCCATCCGCGCGGAAGCTGCGGGGCGAAGAACGCGCACCCGCTGTGGCAACGGCTGGACCAGAAGGTCCAGGCCAAGGGGCTGCTGGACGTCGGCATGGCGATGACCGGCTGCCTGGGCTTCTGCTCCGCCGGGCCGCTGATGGTGGTCTATCCGGAGGGGATCTGGTACCGGCCGGAAACGCCCGAGGACATCGACGAGATCGTCGAGCAGCACTTGATCAACAACGAGCCGGTCGAACGGCTGGTCATGGTGCTGAGCCGCTGACGGGACGGTCCCTCTCCCGCTTGGGGGTGGGAGAGGGAGAACACGTCACCGGCGGAACAGGAACTCGCGGCCGACCTTCACGCGCTTCTCGCCGTCGTACTCGATGATGTCGGCGGTGGCGTAGGTCTCGGTCCAGCGTTCGGGCAGATAGCTGCCGGTGCCGATCACATCGACCGGGGCGTTGGCCTCGGCCATCAGGCGGCACTTGGCCGGGCCGAAGCCGCTGCTGGCGACGATCTTCACCGCCGGGAAGCCGGCCTCGTCCAGGCGTTCGCGCACGTAATGGATCGCGGCGGCCGACACGCCGGTGCCGATCAGGTAACGCAGTTGCGTCTCGTCGCGGTAACCACGGATGGAATGCGGCGCGTGGCGCTCCAGCACCGCGTAGGAACCGGGCGGGTCCAGCCCCTCGACGAAGCGGCCGCCCGGCGTGTCGAGCCGCAGGGTCAGCTTGCCCTGGGCGGCCAGTTCGGGAAAGCGGCGGCAGACCTCCAGCCCGTCGGTGATCTCACGGCCGAAGTAATCGACCAGCACGGTCAGCGGCAGTTCGGGGAAGGTCTCGTTGAACATCTCGGCCGCGCGCACGGTCGAGCCGGCGTAGCCGATCAGCGCGTGCGGCATGGTGCCCATGCCCTTGGCCTGCCCGAAGAAATGGGCGGTCGCGTCGGTGGCGTTGCCGACGAAGCCCTTGGCCCCGACCTTCCGCTTGGCCCGGTCCGAGCCGACCGAGGCGGCGTAGGCCATCATCTCGGCCATCTCGGTCCCGGCGCAGTGGCGGGCGTCCATGGCGAGGAAGGCGACCTTCGGCAGATCCGCGCACATGGTGAAGGCGTTGTAGGCGGCGACGCAGGCCGGACCCAGCTTCTGCAGCAGGATCGTCTCGGTGTCGACCAGATGGTAGAAGGAGCCGGTGACGTAGAGGATCGGCTCGCCGGCGCCGATCCACTTGCCCTCCGGGTAGTTCAGTTGGATGTCGACCTCGAAGCCGCGCTCGCGGGCCACCGCCTCCAGCCACTCCACCGCCAGCCGGGGGGCGCAGACCACCGGGCGGCGCATGAAGATCGCGTAGGTGACCTTCTTGTCGCCGAACTTGCCGACGGCTTCCTTGGTGCGCCGAAAATAGGTGTCGGTCCAGTCACCGATTGCCGCCGCCGGGGGATCGATGGCCAAAGGCCGCTTGCTGGTGTCGCTCATACCCGATGCCCTCGCCTTCCGCCCTGCCGTCACCGTGTGACCCCGGCGCCGTCCGCATCGCATGCGGGCGACCGCCGAACCGATTGGACCGCCAGCATTATACGGCCCGGCCCCGCTGTGGAAGAGGCTTCCGCCCCAAACAACCGCCGGCAAACGACCGTCGACGGATGGCAGGGTTGCGCCAGCGGCGGGAGTGCAGCCCCTTTCGGAACGCCCGGCCATCGAGCGGTGGAAAGCGGAACTGCGCGTCAAAACCCCGTAAAATACCGATATTTGACGCCCTTCCGGCCTCCCCCTACAGTCATACAAACGATGGTGGTAATGATGGCGACGAGCCGGTGGCGGGCATCATGGTGAAGGCGGCGGCGCTGCCCGGCGGGGCGGCGGTTCCAATCCCCGAGCGGGCCGGCAACAAGATCATCCTTGCCCTCTTCGCCCTGATGCTGACGCTGGCCGGGGCCGGGGCCGGCGGCGTCCTGATGCTGAAACCCGCCACGGCGTCGACCGGCCGCGCCCCGGCCCGCGCCGAGGTGGGGGCGGCGGTCGCCACCTACGCCGCGCTGCCGACGCTGAACCTCACCCTGAACGATGGCGACCGCCTGCGCGAGCTGCGCGTCCGTGCCGTGCTGGAACTCGACCCGTCAGTGCCGCTGGACACCGTCAAACCCTATCTGCCGCGCATCGCCGACGCCATGACGCTGCGCATGATGGAGGTCGATCCCAACGAACTGCGCGGCCAGGACGGCACGCTGTACGTCAAGGACGCGCTGCGATTCGCCGCCAACAAGGCCATGCGCCCGTTGAAGGTGCGTCAAGTCCTGGTTCAGGACATGCTGCTGCGCTGACGCCGCATCGCATTCCCGCCTCCCCTCCCCCATATCTCGTCCCGCCCCCCTCGACAGGTCCGGCGGAATGCGGAACACTCCGCCCGCACCCGCCCAGGCGACGGTTCGGGGCAACGGATTTTTGCGGAGCGGAAGGAGACGGCCGTGGCCGAGTACGATTTCGACCTGTTCACCATCGGAGCGGGTTCGGGGGGCGTGGCGGCCAGCCGCCGCGCGGCGTCGTTCGGCGCGAAGGTGGCGATCTGCGAGGGCAGCCGGGTCGGCGGCACCTGCGTGATCCGTGGCTGCGTGCCCAAGAAGCTGCTGGTCTACGCCGCCCAGTTCCGCGACGGCTTCGAGGATTCCGCCGGCTACGGCTGGGCCTCGCACACGCCGGCCTTCGACTGGGAGACCCTGATCGCCCGCAAGGACAAGGAGATCGACCGGCTCAACGGCATCTACATCACCATGCTGAAGAACTCCGGCGTCACCCTGTTCGAGGGCAACGGCCGGATCATCGACGCCCACACGGTCGAGGTGGCGGGCCAGCGTCACACCGCCCGCACCATCCTGATCGCCACCGGCGGCTGGCCGTCGCTGCCGCCCATCGAGGGCATCGAGCACGCGGCGACCTCGAACGAGGCGCTGCACCTGCCCTCGCTGCCGCATTCGGTGCTGATCCTGGGCGGCGGCTACATCGCGGTCGAGTTCGCCGGCATCTTCCGGGGGCTCGGCGCCGAGGTCACACTGATGATCCGCGGCGACGACCTGCTGAACGGCTTCGACGACGACATCCGCATCGAGCTGGCCAAGGAGATGACCAAGCGCGGCATCACCATCATCTCGCGTTGCAAGCCGGAGAAGATCGTCCAGGGACCCGGCGGCTACACCGTCACCGACCACATGGGGCGCGAGCATTCCGCCGGCCTCGTGCTGGCCGCCACCGGCCGCCGGCCGAACACCAAGGGCCTCGGGCTGGAGTCGGTCGGCATCGCGCTGGACGACAAAGGCGCCATTCCGGTGAACGAGTGGTCGCGCACCTCGGTGGACAACATCTACGCCATCGGCGACGTCACCGACCGCATGGCCCTGACCCCCATCGCCATCGCCGAGGGCCGCGCCCTGGCCGAGACGCTGTTCAACGACAACCCGACCACCATCAGCTACGACAACGTACCGACCGCGGTGTTCTCCATCCCGCCGCTCGGCACCGTCGGTCTGACCGAGACGCAAGCCCGCGCCAAATTCGCCAAGGTCGACATCTACAAGGCGGGTTTCCGCCCGATGAAGCACACCATGTCGGGGCGCGACGAGCGCGTGCTGATGAAGCTGGTGGTCGACGGCGAGAGCCAGCGCGTGCTGGGCTGCCACATGATGGGCATGGACGCGCCGGAGATGATGCAGGCGCTGGGCATCGCCCTGAACTGCGGCGCCACCAAGCGCGACTTCGACCGCACCATCGCGCTGCACCCCTCCACCGCCGAGGAGTTCGTGCTGATGCGGGAGAAGGCCCCGGAGAGCAAGACGCTCTGACGACCCATTCGGTATAAGGCGTCGGGACGGACCGTTTTCCTGGAACGCTTCTAAACAGGCCGTGTTGTTGGCCTCACGGAAGCGCATCCGGGACGGTCCGTCCCCGACCAGCCACCCAATTTTCGGCCCGGCCCGGATCCTCCGCACCCGCGACACCCACGAGCGTGAGGATTCCTCGCATGTTCATGCACAACAAGAACCTGATGTACACGGTGCGCGTTTCGGAGCCGAATCCGCAGCTCGCCAGCCTGATGCTGGAGCAGTTCGGCGGGCCGCAGGGCGAACTCGCCGCCGCCATGCGCTATTTCCAGCAGGGGCTGGCCGACGAGGATCCCGGCCGCAAGGATCTGCTGATCGACATCGCCACGGAGGAGCTGAGCCATCTCGAGATCATCGGCTCCATCGTCGCCATGTTGACCAAGGGCGTGAAGGGCAAGCTGGCCGAGGCCTCGGAAGAGACCGCCGACCTCTACGCCACCATCACGCAGGGGTCCGGCAGCCACACGCTCTCGCTGCTCTACGGCGGCGGGCCGGCGCTGGTGAACTCGTCGGGGCAGTTGTGGAACGCCGGCTACATCGACAGCATCGGCGACCCGACCTGCGACCTGCGGTCCAACATCGCCGCCGAATCCCGCGCCAAGATCGTCTATGAGCGCCTGATCAACATCACCACCGACCCCGGTGTGAAGGACGCTCTGGGCTTCCTGATGACGCGCGAAGTGGCGCACCAGAAGAGCTTCGAGAAGGCGCTCTACTCCATTGAGAACAACTTCCCGCCGGGCAAGCTGCCGGCCATGCCGGAATACGCCGACAAGTACTACAACATGAGCCAGGGCGAGGGCGACTCGCGGGGCCCATGGAACCAGGGTGAGCAGTGGGAGTACGTCACGCTCAACCCGGCCGACGGGCCGGTCAACGGCGGCGACGGCAACCCCTCGGTGAAGCTGGCCGCCAAGGAACTGAAGGCGATCAACGCGGTCGCCGCGCGGACCCAATCCAACCCGGCGTCGGACCCGACGACCGGTGCCGATCTCGGCGCCGGGCCGGGCGCCGGCAAGACGACGAAGAGCAAGACCAAGGCGTGATTCGATAGGGGTGTAACGTCCGGCCACGCCGCCCCCTCCCCATCCCTCCCCCGCCTTCCGCGGGAGAGGGGGCTGGACGCTTGCCAGCGTTCGGCGGCAGTCCCCTCTCCCGCGCAGCGGGGGAGGGTTAGGGAGGGGGCAAACATGGCCGCACCCACCCGATTCCACTCAATCATTACCCAAAGAAAAAGGGCCGCCCAACCGGACGGCCCTTTTCCTTATCCAGGAACCCCCGACCGCTTAGTAGCGGTAGTGGTCCGGCTTGTACGGGCCGGCGGCCGGGACGCTGATGTATTCGGCCTGCTTGTCGGTCAGGGTGGTCAGCTTGGCGCCGATCTTGTCCAGATGCAGGCGTGCGACCTTCTCGTCCAGGTGCTTGGGCAGCACGTAGACCTTGCGCTCGTAGGCGGCGGCGTTGGTCCACAGCTCGATCTGGGCCAGCACCTGGTTGGTGAAGCTGGCGCTCATCACGAAGCTCGGGTGGCCGGTGGCGCAGCCGAGGTTGACCAGACGGCCCTGGGCCAGGACGATCAGGCGCTTGCCGTCGGGGAACACGACCTCGTCGACCTGCGGCTTGACCTCTTCCCACACGTAGTTGCGCAGGGAGTCGATCTGGATCTCGCTGTCGAAGTGGCCGATGTTGCAGACGATGGCGCGGTCCTTCATCTGGCGCATGTGGTCCAGCGTGATGACGTCCACATTGCCGGTCGCGGTGACGAAGATGTCGCCGAGCGAGGCGGCCTCGTCCATCGTGACGACCTGATAGCCTTCCATCGCGGCCTGGAGCGCGTTGATCGGGTCGATCTCCGTCACCATGACGCGGGCGCCTTGGCTGCGCAGCGAGGCGGCCGAGCCCTTGCCCACGTCGCCGTAACCGGCGACGACGGCGACCTTGCCGGCCATCATCACGTCGGTGGCGCGCTTGATGCCGTCGACCAGCGACTCACGGCAGCCGTACAGGTTGTCGAACTTCGACTTGGTGACGCTGTCGTTCACGTTGATGGCCGGAACCTTCAGCGTGCCCTTCTTCATCATCTCGTACAGGCGGTGCACGCCGGTCGTCGTCTCTTCCGACAGGCCACGGACCTCGTCCAGCATCGCCGGATACTTGTCGTGCATGATCTGGGTGACGTCGCCGCCGTCGTCCAGGATCATGTTCGGGGTCCAGCCGTCGGGGCCGCGCAGCGTGGCCTCGATGCACTCCCAGAACTCCTCCTCGGTCTCGCCCTTCCAGGCGAAGACCGGAATGCCGGCTGCGGCGATGGCGGCGGCGGCCTGGTCCTGGGTCGAGAAGATGTTGCAGGACGACCAGCGCACGGTGGCGCCGAGCGCGGTCAGCGTCTCGATCAGCACGGCGGTCTGGATGGTCATGTGCAGGCAGCCGACGATGCGGGCGCCGGCCAGCGGCTTGGACGCGCCGAACTCCGCGCGCAGAGCCATCAGGCCGGGCATCTCCGTCTCGGCGATGTTGATTTCCTTGCGGCCCCACTGGGCGAGGCTGATGTCCTTGACCTTGTAGTCGGTGAAGTCGGCGGCGGCCATGCAGGCTCTCCTAACGGGGTGGGATGATGCTGGGCACGGGTGTAGCAGCGCAAAACAGGGTCCGCAAGCATAAAGATATCTTTATGTTTGTGAGCAAGCGTTCGGCCTTGGTCGAAACGGTGAGCTGCGGGCAGGACTCGGAACCGCGCCGGCCCGATGGCACGGGTCTTCGGAACCATGGAGCGGTGCATGATGAAGAACGGCCCCGCCAGAGCGTGCGGGGCTCGCCGACCGGGAGCGCTGGCGTCCCGATCAGACCGCGTCGATGTAGGCCAGCAGCGGCCCCCAGTCGCCGCGATGCTCGGCGGCGCGCTTGCCGGGCATGTCGAACAGGCTGAGGCCGGAGGCCGCCGAATCGGCGTAGATCTGGCTGTCGCGCAGCCGCGTCACCACCTTGTGCCCGATGCCGCCGAGAAACTGGTCCAGCCGGTCGGCGGCCTTGGTGCGGGCGCGCATGCGGTTGCCGACCACCGCCACCGACTTCCTGTGCTTGGCGATGGACTTCAACTCTTCCAGCTTGCCGAGGAAGCGCTGGGTCGCCTGCTCGTCGAAGGCGCCGGGAAGCACCGGCAGGACGATCACGTCCGCCATCTTCACCAGATCCTCGATCTGCTTGGTCTTCAAGGCGGCGGGCGCGTCGATCACCAGACGCTTGGTGCCGCGCGGCGCGTCGCTGACGTCCTTCGCCCAGTCCAACCCGACCAGGGCCGGCGCCTTCTCCGGCCGCCGTTCCAGCCAGCCGAGCGAGGAGCGCTGGCGGTCCACGTCGGCCAGAGCGGTGGGAAGGCCGGCGGCGGCGGACGCGGCGGCGAGGTGGGTGGCGACGGTCGTCTTGCCGCAGCCGCCCTTGATGTTGGCGACGAGGATCGTGAGCATGGCCGGGAGCTTACTCCTCGGCGTCCGGCTTCGACCAGAAGCGCTTGGCGTCGAGGAAATCATGCCACAGGGCGACGAGATCCGCCTCGGTGTCGGACACGCCCCGCGCGTGCCAACCGATGACGATGCCGGCGGCGCGCGGCTCGCCGGGGGCCGAGCGGCTGCCGTCCTCGTGCAGCTCGTGCAGCAGGCGGGTCGCCGTCGCCACGTCGTTCAGATGGCCGAGCGCGTCTTGGAAGGCCGACAGCTCGTTCAGGTAACGGCGCACCGGCTTGTCGTCGTAGAGGCTGCGGAAGAACTCGGCGGCGTAGCGCAGCTTCTTGAGCGCGATGCGGAGCTGGTGCCGCTGCGCCACCGGCAGATGCGCGAAGCCGTGCCCGGCCCGTTTGGCCTTCTTATGGCGCTTGTTCAGCAAATGGTCGGCCAGACCGGTGACCGGGCCGAACAGTCGGATCGACTCCTCGCTGACGGGCTGGTCGCGCCAGCCGCGCTTCTCAACCCAGGCGCCCAGGCCCAGCAGGAAGGCGGTGTAGCGGTCCGACCCGACGGCGGCGCGCACCGTTTCGTAGGCGCGCAGGCGGCGCGCCTCGGCGGCGGCGGCCAGCGCGTCGATGTCCTCGACCGCCGATCGGCCGTGCCCGTCGGCGCGGTGGAAGGCGTCGCGCACCGGGGCCAGCAGTTCCGTCGCGAAGACGTCCCAATCGCGCGCCGGGCCGAGACTGCCGGCCAGCCATTTGATCTCGCCCACCAGCCAGAGGTATTGCGGCGCCGGCACGAAGGGCCGGAACAGCGCGATGGCCGAGCGCAGGCGGCGCAGCGCCACCCGCATCTGGTGGACGCCCTCCGGGTCGTCGCCGTGCAGGGTCACCGCCTCGTTGGCCGCGAGATGGGCGACGCAGGCGCGCACGATGCGGGCGACGGCGCCCTCGACCGTGGTGTCGGTGTCGAGCATCAGCTTGTCGGCCTTCGCCGCCTTGTCGGCCTCCCCGGCCGCCAGCGCATAGCCGCGCGCCGCCTTGGTCCGCGTCTCCAGCCGCAAGGGCGCGGCCTTCGCCAACTCCAGCGCCAGATCGTAGAGCGCGGCCGGCGATCCGCTCTTCAATTCGAGTTCGACCTCCGACACCGGGGTGGCGGAGCCGTCGGGCAGCCGCACCTCGCCCCGGTCGAAGGCGATTTCGATCCAAGAGGACTCGTCGCCCTCGCCCAGCGTGACGTCCACCGTCGTGCGCTCGATGACCGAGGTGAAGACCGGGCGCAGTTCCGCCTCGCCGAGCGGGCCGAGAAGGTCCAGAGCCTCTTCGTCGGTGATCAGCGTCAGGTCGGGCTCGGCGCCGGTCACCGCGCATTCCCACTCGTCCCGGCCGAGACCGTCGCCGTCCGGCGCCGACTTCACGGTCTGGACGAAGCCGTCGCCGGTCCGGCGCACCCGCAAGGTGACGCGGCGGCCGGACAGGCGCCGGTCCTCCGTGTCGTAATAGGTGCTTTCCAGGGTCCGCGTCGCCGCCGGGCCGGTGGCCCGTGACGCGATGGCGGGAGCGGCGCGCAGGGCTTCCAAATCCTCGGGCCGCGCGGCCAGCTTCAGTTCCGTCTCGCGGTTGTTGTCCGCTTCAGCCATCGCTTGCGCCTCGAACCCCGTTCCACGGCCATGTCGGCCTACCAGATGGGTGTTTGCACAGGCTCTTGTTAGGGTCAAGTTACGGTAAAAATACAATCCCGGCGGTTGTGAAAGCCCGAGGCGCCGCACCGGGACGATTCGCCCTTCGGCGCCATCCGTTGGCGGCGTTGCAAAGCGTCACCCGCTGTGCTTGGGTGCGCGCAAAACCTCCACACCCTTGCCGAACATTGGCTTGTCAAACATTGGGGAAGCGCGACGATGACCGATTTCAACACGATCGACGACCTTGAGGTGAGCGGGAAGACGGTGCTGGTGCGCGCCGACCTGAACGTGCCGATGCAGGACGGCAAGGTGTCGGACACCACCCGCATCGACCGTCTGGCCCCGACCCTGAAGGAACTGTCGCAGAAGGGCGCCAAGGTCGTCGTGCTGTCGCATTTCGGCCGCCCGAAGAACGGTCCGGACGCCAAGAACTCGCTGCGCAACGTGCTGGACGCGCTGAGCGCCGCCGTTGGCCAGACGGTCGCCTTCGCCGAGGATTGCGTCGGCCAGCCCGCCAAGGACGCCATCGCCAAGGTGCACGAGGGCGCCATCGTCCTGCTGGAGAACACCCGCTTCCACGCGGAAGAGGAAAAGAACGACCCGGCCTTCGCGAAACGGATCGCCGAACTGGGCGATGTCTACGTGAACGACGCCTTCTCCGCCGCGCACCGCGCCCACGCCTCGACCGAGGGCGTCGCCCGCCTGCTGCCCAGCGCCGCCGGCCGCCTGATGGAAGCCGAGTTGAAGGCGCTGACGCTGGCGCTGGAGAAGCCGGAGCGCCCGGTGGCCGCCGTCGTCGGCGGGGCCAAGATCTCGACCAAGCTGGAACTGCTCGGCAACATGGTCCGCAAGGTGGATCTGCTGGCGCTGGGCGGCGGCATGGCCAACACCTTCCTGTTCGCGCAGGGCGTCGATGTCGGCGCCTCGCTGTGCGAGAAGGAGATGGCCGACCAAGCCCGCGCCATCATGGCGACGGCCAAGGAAAGCAACTGCGAGATCCTGCTGCCCAAGGACTTCGTGGTTGCCAAGGAGTTCAAGGCCGGCGCCGAGAACCGCGTGGTCGCCTTCGACGCCATCGGGTCGGATGAGATGGCGCTGGACGTTGGCCCGGCGACGGTGGAGTTCCTGGGGCTGAAGCTCCAGGGCGCCAAGACCATCGTGTGGAACGGTCCGCTCGGCGCCTTCGAGATCGCGCCCTTCGACGCCGGCACCAACGCCGTGGCCGGGCTCGTCGCCGCGCGCACCGAGGCGGGCGGTCTGCTGTCGGTGGCCGGCGGCGGCGACACGGTCGCGGCGCTGGCCCACGCCGGGGCCGAGGAGAAGTTCACCTACGTGTCGGCCGCCGGCGGCGCCTTCCTGGAATGGCTGGAAGGCAAGGAACTGCCGGGCGTCGCGGCGCTGAAGAAGTAAGGGGTTTCCAAGCGGGTTCAGGGGTGCGGTCCGCTGAGGTTTGGCGGACCGTCCGGTCCGGGCTTTGGAAAGCGGCGTCCTGGACCAGCGCGCCGGGCGGTGGCTGAAGAAGCGCGGCATCCGCGATGGAACAGGATGCGGCCCGACACGCAGGTCGCCTCGCCCCCGTCGGCGACTTGCGCCAAGCGGTCCTCAAGCCGCAGGGTCGGGCCAAAACAAGGAAAGACAGGATTTTCATCCTGTCTTTCCTCAAAGACCTCAAAATCACCTGGGGAGAAGGGCAGCTCAGCGCCTTGGGTGCACCCTGCCCGACCCCGGTCTCATTCCGCCGCGGCGCTCGCGCGGCGCTGACCGTCACGGGTGTTGCGGGCGCGCTTCAGCTCGCCGGCCAGCAGGAACGCCAGCTCCAGCGACTGGCTGGCGTTCAGGCGCGGGTCGCAGGCGGTGTGGTAGCGCTGCGCCAGCTTGTGGTCGGTGATCGCTTGGGCGCCGCCGGTGCACTCCGTCACGTCCTGGCCGGTCAGCTCGAAATGGACGCCACCGGCATGCGTGCCCTCGGCCTGGTGCACGTCGAAGAAGCCGCGCGCCTCGGCCAGCACCTTCTCCACCGGACGGGTTTTGTAGCCGGTGGTCGACTTGATCGTGTTGCCGTGCATCGGGTCGCAGGACCACACCACCGTGCGGCCCTCGCGCTGGACCTTGCGCAGCAGCGGCGGGAACCTGTCCGCCACCTTCTCCGCGCCCATGCGGACGATCAGGGTCAGGCGTCCGGCCTCGTTGGTCGGATTCAGGATGTCGATCAGGCGGATCAGCTCGTCCGGGTCGGTGGTCGGGCCGCATTTCAGGCCGATCGGATTCTTCACCCCGCGCAGGAACTCGACATGCGCGCCGTCGAGCTGGCGGGTGCGGTCGCCGATCCACAGCATGTGGGCCGACACGTCGTACCAGTCACCGCTGGTGCTGTCGACGCGGGTCAGCGCCTGCTCGAAGGGCAGCAGCAGAGCCTCGTGGCTGGTGAAGAAGTCGGTCTCGCGGATCTGCGGAGTCGTCTCCGCCGTGATGCCGCAGGCGGCCATGAAGGCCAGCGTCTCGTCCAGGCGGTTGGCGAGTTCCTGGAAATGCTCGCCGGCCGGGGAGCGCTCGACGAAGCCCAGCGTCCACTGGTGGACCTTGTGCAGATCGGCGTAGCCGCCCTGGGCGAAGGCGCGCAGCAGGTTCAGCGTGGACGCCGCCTGGGTGTAGGCCTGCATCATGCGTTCGGGATCGGGAACGCGGGCGTCGGGCGTGAAGTCGAAGCCGTTGACGATGTCACCCCGGTAGGAGGGCAGCTCGACGCCGTCGATCTCCTCCATGTCGGCCGAGCGCGGCTTGGCGAACTGCCCGGCCATGCGGCCGACCTTGACCACCGGGATGCCGGCGCCGAAGGTCAGCACGACCGCCATCTGCAACAGCACGCGGAAGGTGTCGCGGATGTTGTTGGGGTGGAACTCGGCGAAGCTCTCGGCGCAGTCGCCGCCCTGCAACAGGAAGGCGTTGCCGGCGGCGGCGTCGGCCAGCTTGGCCTTCAGCCGGCGGGCCTCGCCGGCGAAGACCAGCGGCGGATAGGCGGAGAGTCGCTGCTCGACCGCCTCGACCTTCGCGGGGTCGGGGTAGGTCGGCAACTGCTTGGCCGGTTTCGCTCTCCAACTGGCGGGTGTCCAACGCTCGACCATGACGCCCCTGCTCTTCCTTGCCGAATGAATAGAATGGCGATTGGGCCATCGAACCATGGCCCGTCCCAACGGACCCCCTCTATAGCCCGATTCGCAGCAACTTTTCCACAGTTTCGGGGGGCGTCCTGGCAATGCTTCGCGTGTCGGCAGCCAAAAAAAGCCCACTGGCACGGTGCGGCCGCCCGTCCTATACACGCCGGTATGCAGGGCATCCGGAAGGCCATCGCCAATGAAACCATCCTCTTGGCTGTCGTCCTGGCGTGAGGCGGCGTCGGTCTATTTCGACCGACGGGTGCTGGCGATCCTGTTCCTTGGCTTCTCCGAAGGGTTGCCGCTGGCGCTGACGGGGGCGACGCTGAACGTCTGGCTGCGCGAGGAAGGCGTCAGCAAGACCGGCATTGGTCTGTTCGCGCTGGTCACCATGCCCTACGCGCTGAAATTCCTGTGGGCGCCGCTGATCGACCGGATGCGGTTGCCGGTGATGACGCGCGTGTTCGGGCGGCGGCGTGGCTGGGCGCTGACGGCGCAAGCGGCGCTGGCGGCGGCGCTGCTGGGCCTGGGCGGCACCGATCCGGGGATCGAGCTGTGGTGGACCGCCCTGCTCGCCGTGATCGTCGCCTTCTGCTCGGCCAGCCAGGACATCGTCGTCGATGCCTTCCGCGTCGAGGTGCTGGACGAGAGCCGGCAGGCGGCTGGCGCGGCGGTGCTGGTGCTGGGCTACCGCTTCGGCATGCTGGCGGCGGGGGCGGGGGCGCTCTACATCGCGGATTTTTACGGCTGGCGCGCCGCTTACGAGGCCATGGCGGCGCTGGTGCTGGTCGGCATGGTGACGATCCTGCTGAACCGCGAGCCCAAGACGGTCGAATCGGCGGACTCCGCCGCGCACGAGCGGCGCGTCGCCGACTGGCTGGCCGCCCGCCCCCATCTGTCCGGCCGCATGGCAAGGCTGCTGTCCTGGCTTTACGGCGCGGTGGTGGCGCCCTTCGCGCAGTTCATGGGCCGTCGGGGCTGGATCCTGATCCTGGGCTTCATCGCCACCTACAAGCTGGGCGAGGTGCTGGCCGGTGTGATGTCGGCGCCCTTCTACGTCGATCTCGGCTTCACCAAGAGCGAGATCGCGACGGTCACCAAGCTGTTCGGACTGTGGGCGACGATCGCCGGGGGCCTGCTCGGCGGGCTGCTGGTCGGGCGGGTCGGGGTGCTGCGTGGCCTGATGATCGGCGGGGTGTTGCAGATGGTGTCCAACCTCGGCTACGTCGCGCTGGCCTGGACCGGGCACGATTTGACGATGCTGGCGGTCACGGTGGCGGTCGACAACGCCTGCGGCGGCGTCGCCACGGCGGCCTTCGTCGCCTATCTGTCGGGGCTGTGCAACGCCGCCTACACCGCGACGCAATACGCGCTCCTGTCGAGCTTCTACAAGCTGGGCGGCGATGTGTTCGGCGCGTCGTCGGGCTGGCTGGCCGACAAGATGGACTGGGTCAGCTTCTTCCTGCTGTCGATGGCGGGATCGCTGCCGGCGCTGGTCCTGCTGACCCGGCTGATGGGGCGGCAGCGGCGGGAAGCGGTGGCAGCGGCGGAGTAGCGGGGGCGTTTGCCCCCATCCCGGCCTTCCCCCGCGGGTCGGGGGAAGGGGGACAGGAGCTTTGTCGGGGTTCAAGGGCGCTCCCCTCCTCCGCCCGGCGGGGGAGGCAGGATGGGGAAAAGCGCCTTTCCTACCGCCGGACCATCGGCGCCAGATCCTTGCGGATGCCCGCGTCCAACCGCGCGTTCAGGTCTTCCACCATCCGGCGGGTGATGTCGAGGAAGGTCGCCTCGCGCTCGCCCAGCGCGATGTTTTCCGGCACGGTCGTCGAATAGGTGACGGTCGCCTTGGTCATCCCCCGGAACGCGGCGGTGCCCACCCCGGCGTCGGGAACGTCGCCCGTCACCTCGACCTCGATGCGGCCGTCGTAGCGCTGGGCCTGATCGGTGGTGAAATAGCCCTTCACGCCCTGCGTCTTGGGCAGCGGCACCTCGACGATGCTGGCGTCTTTGATGGTGACGCGCACGCGGCCGGAGCCGCCCGCCGCCTGGAGCCGTTCCGACGCCCAGCGCCGCACCGCCTCGGCGGGCGGGACGGCGGAACGGTCCTCGACATGGGTCCCGCCCAGCGGACGGTAAGCGTTCACCACGTCGACGCTGCCGGCGTTCAGCACGATCGGGCCGAAATTGGAAAAGTCGATGGGCCGGGGGGCCGGGCGCGGCGGCGTGCTCTGGCAGGCGGACAGGGCGAAGACGGCCAGACCGGCGGCGAGAACGAGACGGCGGGGCGGCATGAAAACTCCGTGGCGCGAAACGGGGATGCGGAACGCTGAGTCGAGGAAACGAGACCAGAGGAAAGGCCGGCTCGACCCGTCCGGCAACGCCGAAAACACCACAAGGGGCACCCTTCCCTGCGCCCGGTCGGGCGAAGGACGGTGTCCCCGGTGGAGGCTCCGGCGGCCGGCGCGGAGCCGACGAAGCTTCAGGCTATTCCAGCAGGCTGCGCAGCATCCAGGCGGTCTTCTCGTGGATCTGCAGGCGCTGGGTCAGCAGATCGGCGGTCGGCTCGTCGGCGGCCTTCTCGGCGGCCGGGAACACGGCGCGGATGGTGCGGGCGGCGGCCTCGTGCCCCTCGACCAATTGACGGATCATGTCGTTCGCCTTGGGAACGCCCGCCTCTTCCTTGATCGAGGCCAGTTCGGCGAACTGCGAGAAGCTGCCCGGCGCCGGGTGGCCCAGCGCGCGGATGCGCTCCGCGATCTCGTCCAGCGCGGTCCACAGCTCGGTGTACTGCGTCATGAACATGGTGTGGAGGGTGTTGAACATGGGACCCGTCACGTTCCAGTGGAACGAATGGGTCTTCAGATAGAGCGCGAAGGTGTCGGCCAGAACCTTGTTCAGCCCTTCGGTGATCGCCTTGCGGTCGGCGTCAGAAATCCCGATGTCGATCTTCATGGGTTGAGATCCTTCTTGTCGCTCCGGGATGATCGTCCCGGGCCTGTTGTCCCGGGACAAGAGCTTGGGCGTAGGCTCGGCCGGTTTCAAGCGTCTGCGACGGATGTTCGCACGCGGATCAGCCTTGACGCAGGCGCCCGATGAAGCTCTTCACCTCCTGGCTCAGGACGGCGGCCTGACCGTCCAGCAACTCGGCGGCGCGCAGCACCGCGCCGGCGGCGGCCCCGGTTTCCCCGGCGCTGGCCGAAACGTCGGCGATGGTGTGCGAGACCTCGGCCGTCCCGGCGGCGGCCTCCTGCACGTTGCGGGCGATGTCCTGGGTGGCGGAAGCCTGCTGCGCCATCGAGCCGGCGATGGAGCCGACGATCTCGTCGATGGTCACCACCGTCTCGCCCACCCCCTTGATCGCCGTCACCGCCGACCCGGTCACCTGCTGCATGGCGGCGATCTGGGCGCCGATGTCCTCGGTGGCCTTGGCGGTCTGGGTGGCGAGGTTCTTCACCTCCGACGCCACCACGGCGAAGCCCTTGCCGGCCTCCCCCGCCCGCGCCGCCTCGATGGTGGCGTTGAGCGCCAGCAGGTTGGTCTGGGCCGCGATGGAGTTGATCAGCCCGACGATCTCGCCGATCCGTCCGGCCGCGTCGGACAGGCCGACGACGTGGCCGTTGGTCTCTTCCACCGCCCGCACGGCGTCCCGCACCATCTCGAAGGAACGGCGGACCTGGGCGCCGATCTCCGCGATGGAGGACGACATCTGATCCGTCGCGGCGGCGGCGGTCTGCACGCTCATGCCGGCCTGCTGGCTGGCGGCGGCGACGGTGGCGGCCTGCCGGGTGGCGCTGTCGGCGCGCTCCAGCATGCCGGCGGCGTTGCCGCGCACCTGATGGGCGCCGGCCCCGACCCGTTGCACCACCTCGGACACGCGGGCCTCGAACAGGTCGGCCAGTTCGTGGATGGCGCGGCGCTTCTCCGCCTCGGCCTCGGCCTTCTGGCGGGCTTGGTCGGCGGTCAGGCGCTCGACCTCGCGGGCGTTGGTCTGGAAGACCTCCAGGGCGCGGGCCATGGCGCCGATCTCGTTCCGCATCCAGCCGCCCTCGACCGCGCCGTGCAGTTGCCCGGCGGCGAGGTCGGTGGTGGTCCGCGTCAACCGCTGCAACGGCCGCGTGATCGAACGCGCCAACACCAGCCCGCCCGCCATCATGCCCAGCAGCAGCAGCGCCATCACCGCCGCGAAGCGCAGCCTGGCATCGGCCGCCGCGTCGCGGGTCGCCTGGGTCGCCTCGGCGGTCGAGCCGGCGATGGCCTGCTGGACGGCGGCGATGCGGTCGGTCAGCGCTTTGAACCGCTCGTCGGTGTGGGCCATCATCGGGATGCCGATCAACCGGTCGATGGCGGCCATCTGGTTCATCTCGTCCACCGCCTTGGCGTAGGCGTCGACCCGCGCGGTCACGTCGTCGAGCATGCCGCGCTCGGCGTCGGTCAGCGGCATCGCCCGCAGGTCGCCGATCAGCCCGCGCCCGACCGCCAGATTGGCGGCAATCGAGTCGCGCATCGCCTGGAGCTTGGCGTCCTCGATGCCCGATCCCGACAGCGCCAGATGGCGCGACACGTCGCTGTGGATCGCCGAGGCGACGGCGACCAGCCGGTCGATCCGCTCGCGCCGCTCGGCGGCGGAGCGGTGGATCCCGTCCACCGCCGTCACCGCCCGCTCCGACTGGCGGTCGGCCAGCGCCAGCGCCGCCACGGTCAGCACGATCCCCATCAGGGGCGCCACGAACACACGCGCCGCCACCGACGCGCCGGTCAGGCGCGCGAAGACACCACCGCTCATCACCACCCCCATGTTGCCGGCCGGATGGGCCGTTACTTGTAGATGCCGACGTAGGCGACGAGATCCTGACCGGGAACCCGCTTCACGTAGGTGACCTTCGGTTCGATCTTGTTGGTCGCCGGGTTCAGCCAGCGGTACTCGACCCAGCCCTCGCCCGCGCCCTTGGCGACGGCCAGCACGTCCTGAACCACGAAGCGGCCGTCCGGGTCCTTCACGTTGATGACGCTCTGCCCGACCCCGGCCGGACGCGGCGGGTAGACCTTCCACACCCCGGCGAAATCGACGACGTTGACGTAGAGTTCGCCGCGCTTGTACTCGCCCTCGGCGTTGAAGCTGGTGGCGGCCTCGTCCAACCCCTTGGCGGCGATCAGCTCGGCGGCCTTGAGGGTGATCGCCTTGGCCTCTTCCTGGGTCGGCTTTGCGGTCTGGGCCAAGACGGCTCCGGCGATCCCAACGGTGAAAAGGCCGGCCAGCAGCAAACGGATCCATCGACGCATCAGTGCTTTTCCCCAAATTTCGCGGCGCGATCCCGAATCGGTCCGACGCCCGCTCTTGTTGATTTCCGTCTCGCGCCGCAGCGGGAAAGATTAATTCCGACAATCTTTACTACCAGAAGGTTTCAGGATTTTGTCGCGCGCATTTCGGAACCGTCACGCTGCATTGCACTCCGACAACACGTACCCGTCCGGCGCATTTGACGAAAAATCCACGGAATCAAGACGTTTGCGCTGGAAGACACCGGCAGCCCCGGTCAAGCCGGCGCGCAGCGACCGAACGTCGCAACCCTGCGATGCGTCATCCCCCACCGCGCGGCATCCTGCCGCCTTTTTTCCCATCGACACGAAATCGGTTCGGGAGGAGCATCAAGGGCATGCGGGCCTTCCTCCGGCCCCGGAACGGCCGCTTTCCGGCCCTTCCCCCGCCGCCGCCAGAGCCCGCCCGATCATTCGCGTCGACGACACGACGAAACGGGCCGCCGCGCGGCCACCGCCTGCGGATTTCCGTCCAGAACGGCCCGATCCGGCGGCGCGCGGGGGCAGAAACGCAAAACGGGAGGTGTTGCATGCCCCACAGCCAAATCCGGACCGCACGCTGCGCTGCGCTGGTCGGCCCCTATCTCTCCGGCAAGACGACGCTGCTGGAAAGCCTGCTGTCCGCCACGGGCACCATCGCCCGCAAGGGAAGCGTGCGCGACGGCAACGCCGTCGGCGACACCGCGCCCGAGGCCAAGGCCCGCAAGATGAGCACGGAGGTCAACGCCGCCTCCTTCGAGTATCTGGGCGAACGCTGGTCGATCCTCGACTGCCCCGGCTCGGTGGAGTTGGCCTGCGAGAGCTGGAACGCGCTGATGGCCGCCGACCTCGCCGTCGTGGTGGCGGAGGCGGCGCCGGAGAAGGCGGTGCTGCTGGCCCCGCTGTTCAAGATGCTCGACGACCACCGCATCCCGCACCTCCTGTTCATCAACAAGATCGACACGCTGGGCGAGCAGCGGGTGCGCGATGTGGTCACCGCCTATCAGGCGGTCTCGGCCCGGAAGCTGGTGCTGCGCGCGGTGCCGATCCGCGAGAAGGGCGTGGTCACCGGGCTGGTCGATCTGGTCAGCGAGCGCGCCTACCGCTTCAACCCGCACAAGCCCGCCAACCTCGTGGCCCTGCCCGAGTCCTTGCGCGACCACGAAGCCGAGGCGCGGCAGGCGCTGCTGGAATCGGTGGCCGATTTCGACGACGGGCTGCTGGAGACGCTGCTGGAGGACGTCGCCCCCGACAGCGGCGAGGTCTACGACACCATGGTGCGGGAGTTGGCCGACGACCTGATCGTCCCGGTCCTCTTCGGCTCGGCGGAGAACGACAACGGGGTGCGCCGGCTGCTGAAGGCCCTGCGCCACGAGGGGCCGGAGGTGACGGTGACCGCCGCCCGTGCCGACATCCCACCGGATGCGGCGGTCGCGGTGCAGGTGATCAAGACGCAGACCGGATCCCACGCCGGCAAGCTGAGCCTCGCGCGGGTGTGGCGCGGCACCGTGACCGACGGCATGGCGCTGGGCGGCGAGCGGGTGTCCGGCATCTTCCGCCTGTTCGGGCACGAGCAGACCAAGCTGCCCCAGGCCTCGGCCGGCGATCTGGTGGCGCTGGGCCGGCTCGACCGGGCGGCGACCGGCGACCGCTTGACCGAGAAGGCCAACCTCGGCCGCCCCGCCGGCTGGCCGGAGCGTCCCGCTCCGGTCCATGGGCTGGCGCTGCACGCCGAGAACCGCAACGACGAGGTGAAGCTCTCCGCCGCCATGCAGAAGCTGATGGAGGAGGATCCGGCCCTGACGCTCGACGCCGCGCCCGACACCGGCGAGCTGGTGCTGTGGGGCCAGGGCGACATCCATCTGCGCATCGCCATGGACCGGCTGCGCAGCAAGTTCAACGTCGCGGTCAAGGGGAGGGCGCCGCAGGTGCCCTACCAGGAGACCATCCGCCGCGCCACCACCCACCACGCCCGCCACAAGCGCCAGACCGGCGGCCACGGCCAGTTCGCCGACATCCAGGTGGAGATCCGCCCGCTGCCGCGCGGCGAGGGCATCCGCTTCGAGGACGCGGTGGTCGGCGGCGCGATCCCGCGCCAGTACATCCCGGCGGTCGAGGCCGGCATCCGCGAGGCGGCGGCGCGCGGGCCGCTGGGCTTCCCGGTGGTGGATTTCGCGGTGACGCTGACCGGCGGGCAGTTCCACGCGGTGGACAGCTCCGACATGGCGTTCAAGACGGTGGCCCGTCAGGCGATGGCCGACGCCCTGCCCGCCTGCGAGCCGGTGCTGCTGGAGCCGATCCTGACGGTGACCGTCGCGGTGCCGGCTGAGTTCACGCCGAAGGTCCAGCGTCTGGTCACAGGGCGGCGCGGCCAGTTGCTGGGCTTCGACGCGCGCCCTGGCTGGGCCGGCTGGGACGAGGTGAAGGCCCTGCTGCCCCAGGCCGAGATGCAGGACCTGATCGTGGAGCTGCGGTCGCTGTCGCTGGGAGTCGGCACCTACACCTGGGAGTTCGAGCGCTTGCAGGAGGTCGCCGGCAAGGCCGCCGACCGCGCCGTCGAGATCCGCCGCGAGGTCCTGGCCGCGCAGTGAAAATCCGCCCCCGTCCTTGCCCGCGACACGGGCAAGGACGGCGCTGGGCGCTATTCCCGTTTATACATAAAGAAATTATGGTTATTCTACTCCGGCCGCCTTCCCGCGGCTCAACGCATCCCGATTTCCAGAGGAAAAACAATCATGAAGCTCAGCGCCCGCAACCAGCTGAAGGGTACCGTCACCGCCGTGGAGAAAGGGCCGGTGTCGTCCAAGGTGAAGATCGACGTGGGCGGCGGCACCATCATCACCTCGACCGTCACCTCGGAGACCGTCGATGAACTGGGTCTGGCCGTCGGCGACAGCGTCACCGCCATCGTCAAGGCGTCGGACGTGCTGATCGGCAAGTAAGGCCGCATCCTCACGCGATGAGCGCAAACGGAAAAAGGGCCGGCGCTCAGCACGCCGGCCCTTCTCTTTTCCCGTCAGCGAAACCGCCGGACGGTCAGTCCCGCAGGTTGCCGCAGGCGCGCTGGATGCGCTTGCAGGCTTCTTCCAGGGCTTCCGTCGAGGTCGCGTAGGAGATGCGGAAATGCGGGGCGAGGCCGAAGGCCGAACCCTGGACGACCGCGACGCCTTCCGACTCCAGCAGGTAGGTGACGAAATCCTCGTCGCTCCCGATCACCTTGCCGTCCGGAGTCGTCTTGCCGATCGTGCCCGCGCAGGACGGGTACACGTAGAAGGCGCCTTCCGGCTTCGGGCAGCTCAGGCCCTTGGCCTGGTTCAGCATCGACACGACCAGATCGCGGCGGCCACGGAAGACCTCCGCGCGCTCCTTGATGAAGTCCTGCGGACCGTTCAGCGCCTCGACGGCGGCGGCCTGGGCGATGGAGGTCGGGTTGGAGGTCGACTGGCTCTGGATCACGCCGATGGCCTTGATCAGATCCTTCGGACCACCGGCGTAGCCGATGCGCCAGCCGGTCATCGCGTAGGACTTCGACACACCGTTCACCGTCAGCGTGCGGTCGTACAGCGACGGCTCGACCTGGGCCGGGGTGACGAACTCCAGGCCGTCGTACAGCAGGTGCTCGTACATATCGTCGGTCATGACCCAGACATGCGGGTGCTTCACCAGCACGTCGGTCAGCGCCTTCATCTCGGCGCGCGTGTAGGCGGCGCCCGACGGGTTCGACGGCGAGTTCAGGATCAGCCACTTGGTCTTCGGCGTGATCGCCTTCTCCAGGTCGGCAGGCTGCAGCTTGAAGCCCTGCTCGGCCGGGCAGGAGACCGACACCGGGGTGCCTTCCGCCAATTCGACCATGTCCGGGTAGCTGACCCAGTAGGGGGCCGGGATGATGACCTCGTCGCCGGGGTTCAACGTCGCCATCAGGGCGTTGTACAGCACCTGCTTGCCGCCGACGCCGACCGTGATCTGGTCGGGCGTGTAGGTCAGGCCGTTCTCGCGCTCGAACTTGGCGCAGATCGCCTTCTTCAGCGCGGGCGTGCCGTCGACGGCGGTGTATTTGGTGTCGCCGCTCTCGATCGCCTTGATCGCGGCGGCCTTGATGTTGTCGGGGGTGTCGAAGTCCGGCTCGCCGGCACCCAGGCCGATGACGTCGCGACCGGCCGCTTTCAGCTCGCGGGCTTTGTTGGTCACGGCGATGGTCGGCGACGGCTTGATGCGGGACAGGCGGGACGCGATGATCGACATGGCGATGGGCCCCCTCAGGGCAGTGGTGGCGTGACGGATGGACGCCCGGCGCGCAGGGTTGCGCGCGAGACGCGGGACCTTACTTCCGCTCCATCGGCGTTGCAAGACCGAGAGGGCCGCTTTCCGCAGGGTGGAGCGCCACGGCCACGCCCGGTCCCGCCACCTCCGGTGCCGGCGCGGAGCGGTGGCGGAACAATTTCCAGGCACCAGTCACCTGTTCGTTTCCCGTGAAAATAAAAAAAGGCGGATTCGTTTCGCCAAACCGGGGTTTGTTGACAGAGAGCGCGGCCCCATGTGTAACGTCCCCGCCGGGGGCTTCACCAAAAGAGGGGTTCAGGAACCGACATGCTTTCCCGCATCGTGATCGCGGCGACCGCCGCGCTCGTTCTGACCGGCGGCGTCGCCTTGGCGCAGCAGGACGTCATCAAGGCCCGCCAGGACGGCTTCAGCGACTACAAGAAGGCGATGGGCGAGATCAAGGACGCGCTGGGCAAGGACCAGCTCGCCGCCATCGTCCCGGTCGGCCAGCGCATCGAGGCTTTCGCCGCCAAGATCCCCGGCCTGTTCCCGCCCGGCTCCGACAAGGGCAAGACCGGCGCCAAGGAAGTCATCTGGGCCAACTTCTCCGACTTCACCATCAAGGCCAAGGGCGCGGAGACCGCCGGCAAGGCGCTGGCCGACGCCGCCGCGACCGGCGACAAGGCCGCCACCGGCCAAGCCTTCGCGGCGCTCGCCGACGCCTGCAAGGCCTGCCACCAGCGCTACCGCGCGGACTGATCGCGGCATCGCGCCTCGATCCGACGATCATTCCATCTCATGGCCGGGCCTTGTCCCGGCCATGATTCTGTCCGCCCCGCCCCTCCCTACTTTCGAGCGGGTAACGCCCCTGTCCGTCCGGACATACCCCTTCGCGCCATGGACAGACGAAACGGCCAGTCCGCACCCGACCGGGGCAGGAAGGCTACCCTAGCCGCGCTCGTTGCTCACCTCATGCACTGAGCGGCCTATGCAACGGCTGGCCTAACACTGCGTTTCAGGCAACCGGACGAACCGCCGACCCTGTCCGCAGGGCGTCGGGCGAATGGCCGATGCTATGGCCCCGCCTCGTCCCATCCGTTGCCGCGCCCGTTGGCCGATACGCGAGGAGGATCCCGTTGGCGACCCAGGAAATCCAGGAACAGCCACCTCACAAGGGCGGGCGGCGCAGCGTCGGTCCCGTCTCCTACGACCTGTCCGCCAGCGCCGCCAGCGCGGTGCGGCGCACCACCGGCCTGTTCCGGCGGCACAAGCTGCTGATCGGGACGGTGGTCGTGCTGGGCACCGGGCTGGCCGGGCTGGTGGCGATGCGGATGACCCCGCTCTACACCGCCGAGACGCTCATCATGGTGGAGCATCGCAAGAACACCGTCCTGAACTTCCAGGAGGTGATGTCCGAGATGACCCCCGACATCAGCGCCCTGCAAAGCGAGGTGGCGATCCTGAAATCGCCGGCCTTCGCCGAAAAGGTCGTCGCCCGCCTGGGCCTGATGAACGACCCCGAGTTCAACGCCACCCTGCGCCCGGAGCCGACCGGCTTCTGGGCCGCGCTCAACCCGCGCAACTGGATTCCCGCCTCGTGGATGGAGTCCCTGCGCGGCACCCGCAGCGACCTGCCGCTGTCGCCGGAGGAGACCGCCCGCAACCAGACCACCGCCGTGGTCAACGCCGTGCTGGACAACGTCGCGGTGCGGCCGCAGGGGCGCTCCTACGTGATTGCCGTCAGCTTCGACAGCGAGGACCCGCGCAAGGCCTCGCTGGTCGCCAACACCATGGCGGAGCTGTACCTCGTCGACCAGCTCGACGAGAAGTTCAAGGCGTCCAAGCGCGCCACCGCCTGGCTGGAGGAGCGCATCGGCGAGCTGCGGCGCGAGGCCCAGACCACCGGCGACGCGGTCGAGAAGTACCGCGCGCAGAGCGGTCTGACCGCGTCGAGCGGCGAGAACACCGTGGTGTCGCAGCAGTTGGGCGCGCTCAACACCGATTACATGCTGGCCCGCACCAAGCGGCAGGAGGCCGAGGCGCGCCTGCGCGAGGTGACGGCGCTGGCCGCCTCTCCACGCGGCGTGTCGGCGGTCGGCGAGGTGCTGGGGTCGCCGCTGATCCAGGCACTGCGCCAGCAGGAGGTCGAGCTGCAACGGCGCATCGCCGACGCGGCCAACCGCTACGGCTCCCGCCACCCGGCCCTGCAATCGCTGAACAGCGAGCTGCGCGACCTCCAGAGCCAGATGAAGGCCGACGTCGCCAAGGTCGTCGCAAACCTCGGCAACGAGGTGGAACTGGCCAAGAGCCGCGAGGCCGGGCTGAAGAGCAGCCTCGACCAGCTGGAGGCCAAGCAGAACGAGCAGCAGCAGTCCACCGTCGGCCTGCGCACGCTGGAACGCGACGCCAGCACCGCCCAGGCGATGTACGAGGCGCTGCTGACCCGCTCGCAGGAGATCGCCTCGCAGGGGAACATCCAGCAGCCCGACGCGCGGGTGGTGTCGCAGGCGGGCATCCCGCTCGACCCCTCGCAGCCCAACCGCAAGATCATCGTGCTGCTGGCGCTGATCGCGTCGGGCACGCTGGGCGTGCTGCTGGCGATGCTGCGCGAGCGGTCGGACGGCGGCTTCCGCAGCCCGCACCAGTTCGAGACGGCGACCGGCATCCGCAGCCTCGGCATCGTCCCGCGCATCCCGCGCTTCGGCGGCTCGCCGGCCTCCTACGCGGTGGACAAGCCGGTGTCGGCCTTCGCCGAATCGATGCAGAACCTGCGCACCTCGCTGCTGCTCGCCAACCCGGACGGGCACCAGCGGGTGATTCTGTTCAGCTCCTCGGTGCCCGGCGAGGGCAAAAGTTCGGTGGCTGCCGCCTTCGCCCGCACCTGTGCCAACGCCGGCCAGCGCACCATCCTGATCGACTGCGATCTGCGGCGCAAAAGCCTGCACGACATGCTGGGCCTGACCAACGCGCGCGGCCTGTCGGAGGTGCTGGCCGGCACCTGCACCCCCGACGAGGTCATCCAGACGGATCCCCGGACGGGGTTGGCCTTTATTGCCGGGGGTCACGGCACCACCCTGCCGCAGGACATGCTGGGCTCGTCGCGTATGCATCAGTTGTTGGCGCGGCTGTCGCGGGAGTACGACCGCGTGGTGCTCGACTCGCCGCCGGTGCTGGCGGTGTCGGAAGGCAAGCTGCTGGCGGCGCTCGCCGACCAGACGGTGTTCATCGTCCGGTGGGGCCAGACCAAGCGGGGAACCGCGATGGCCGGGCTGAAGGAGCTGGTCGAGGCGGGAGGCGAGGTGGTCGGCGTGCTGTTCAGCCAGGTCGATACCCGCCGCCACGCCCAGTACGAGTTCCCCGACAGCGGGCGCTACCACGGCTACCGCCGCTACTACGCGAACTGACTTTCCCTCTCCCGCCCCGGGAGAGGGAAGGGGCCCATGCGCCAGCATGGGAAGGGTGAGGGGCTATCGGGGCACGGATTCGTACCACGCCCGTTAGCCCCTCACCCTCTCCGCTTCGCGGGTCCCCTCCCTCTCCCGGGGCGGGAGAGGGCCTTGGCTTCACCACCCGAAAGCCCTCGCATGACCGCTGGACGCCGCATTTTCCAGAACATCCGGGCGTTGGCCGCCGCCAAGGCCGCGACGATGGCGAGCGGACTCGTCACCGCCGCCTGGACCGCCCGCGTGCTGGGACCGGACAGCTTTGGGGTGCTGGGTTTCGGCACCTCGCTGATGGCCTACGCGGCGCTGTTCGTGAACCTCGGCCTCTCCACCTACGCGATCCGCGAGATCGCGCGCGACCGCGAGCAGGCCGGGCCGCTGTCCGAGCATGTGCTGACGCTGCGCACCGTGCTGGCGGTGATCGTCGGCGCGCTCTACGCCGCCTTCGTGCTGGCGCTCGACAAGCCGATGGCGGTCAAGGCGGTGCTGCTGATGCAGGCGGTCCAGCTGCTCGGCAACGCGCTGGTGCTCGACTTCGTCTATCAGGCGACCGAGCGGATGGGCGTCATCGCGACGCGCGAGATCGGCACCTCCATCGGCTCCATGCTGCTGGTCTTCCTGCTGGTGCGCGGGCCCGAGGACGCGATCCTCGCCGCCGCCATCACCGGCGGGTCGATCACCGTCAACGCGCTGGTCATGATCGGCCGCTTCCGCCGCGACTTCGGATCCTTGCGCCCGCGCATCGACTTGAAAATCTGGCGCGAGATCCTGACCGCCGCCGCCCCGATGGCGGTCGGCGTCTTCGCCTGGGCGATCTTCACCCATCTCGACGTCGTAATGCTGGGCTTCATGGCGCCGCACACGGAGGTCGGCTGGTACAGCGCGGCGGTCAAGATCCAGACGCTGGCCAACCTCGCCGGCAACATCGTGATGAACGCCTTCCTGCCGCAGCTCGCCGCCGCCTACGGCGACCTCGACCAGATGCGCGAGCGGATGCGCGCCTACGCCACCGTGATGCTGACCGTCGGCGCGCTGGTGGTGGCGGGCGGGGTGGCGCTGGCACCGGCGATCCTGGCGACGCTGTTCGGCGACGCCTACGACCCGGCGGCGCTGCCACTGCGCATCCTGATGGTGGCCTCGGCCGTCGTCTACGCGAACATGATCCTCGGCAACCCGCTGCTCGTCTGGCACCGGCAGACCGGCTACATGATCGCCATGCTGTCGGGCGGCGTGCTGAACGCGCTGCTGAACGTCTGGTGGATTCCCCGCTACGGCATCCAGGGCGCCGCCATGGCGACGTTGACCGCCGAGCTGGCCGCCACGCTGGCCATCGCCTGGCTCCACCGGCGGGTGGTGGGCGAGCTGTACGGCGGGCTCGCCGCGAAGGCCGTGCTGTGCGGCGGGCTGGCCGTCGCCGCGGGGCTGATCCTGCACAGGGTCGCGGCGCCGCTGCTGAACAAGGCCCCGGCCATCGCCGATTTCCTGAGCGGAAGCGTCGCGGTGGTCGGCGTGTTCGCGGCGGCGACGCTGCTGACCGGGCTGGTGCGACCAACGCGATTACGCCGCCTGACGGGAGTCACCGTTTGACCCGGAACTCCCCGTTCGATCGTAACGCTTCGTCATCCCAAGCATTCATTCGTGCGTTGCGGGGAGTAACCCCAATAAACCCCCGCAGTGCAGCAATCATAGGCTTTTCAGGTCACTACGATTTCTGGAACACTTTGCTCGGCGCAATGTTCGATGAGGGATGGCTTCGACCGAATGGCGGAGCGCCGGCCCCAAACGATTTCGACAAGCCACGCCTTTTCTTCCCCGAATTCGGTTTCCCGCAATGGCGGGCCCTCCAGCAACGGCAGGAGCCACGATGCTTCCCAAGACTTTCTCCGACCGCAACGTCTGCGTCCTCGGACTCGGCTATGTCGGGCTGACGCTCGCCGTGGCGATGGCGGACGCCGGGTTCCAGGTGCACGGGGTCGAGGTGCGCCGCGACGTGCTCGACAAGCTGGGCCAGGGCGACCCGCATTTCCACGAACCCGGCCTGACCGAGAAGCTGCGCCACGTCGTGGCGCGCGGCCGCTTCACCTTCAGCCAGACCCACGCCGATTGCGGGAAGGCCAGCGTCTTCATCATCACGGTCGGCACGCCGCTGGCCAAGGACGGCCGGGTCCGCACCGACATGATCGAGGCCGCGACCCGGCAGGTCGCCGCCTGCCTGCACGACGGCGACCTCGTGATCCTGCGCTCCACCGTGAAGCTGGGGACCACCCGCAACGTCGTGGCGCCGATCCTGCGCGCCACCGGCAAGCAGTTCGACATCGCCTTCTGCCCCGAGCGCACGCTGGAGGGGCAGGCGCTGATCGAGCTGAACCAGCTGCCGCAGATCATCGGGGCGGAGAGCCTGGACGTGGCGACCCGCGCCGCGCAGATCTTCGGCTTCCTGACGCCGACGACGGTCAAGGTCTCGACGCTGGAGACGGCGGAGCTGATCAAGCTGGTGGACAACACCTACCGCGACGTGACCTTCGCCTTCTCCAACGAGATCGCCAAGCTGTGCAACGCCATGGAGATCTCGGCGGTCGAGGTGTCGCGCGCCGGCAAGCTGGGCTACCCGCGCACCAACCTGCCGCTGCCCGGCCCGGTCGGCGGTCCCTGCCTGGAGAAGGACCCCCACATCCTGATCGAGGCGGCGCGCGAGGCCGGGGTCGAGATGGCGATCACCGCCGCCGGCCGCCGCGTCAACGAGGCGCAGCCCGTCGAGGTCGCCGATTTCCTCGGGCAGTTGGCGAAGTCCATGCAAGGCTTCCCGGCCGAACCGACCATCAGCCTGATGGGCCTCGCCTTCAAGGGCCGCCCGGCGACCGACGACCTGCGCGGCACCATGGCCAAGCCGATGCTGGAGGAGTTGCGCCAGCGCTTCCCCACCGCCCGGCTGCGCGGCTTCGACGCGGTGGTGCGCCCCGACGACATCCGCAGCTTCGGGCTGGAGCCGGCGGCCAACATGGCCGAGGCCGTGAAGGGCGCCAACCTCGCCGTCATCCTGAACAACCACCCGGTCTTCACCTCCATGCCGCTGCCCGATCTGGCGGGGCGGATGGACCGGCCGGGGGTGATCTACGACTTCTGGAACAACTTCAACAGCCGCGACGTCGACCTGCCGGAAGGCACCGCCTACGTCGCGCTGGGCAGCCATGGCGCCGCGCGCTACGCGCATGTGGCCTGAGGGGAACGGCATGAAACACTATCTCGTCACCGGCGGCAGCGGCTTCATCGGCGCGGCGCTGGTCCAGCGGCTGGTCAAGGACGGCCACAAGGTCCGCGTGCTCGACGACAACTCGCGCGGCCACACCGGGCGGCTCGAAGGCGTGCTCGACGACGTGGAGTTCGTCCAGGGCGACATCCGCGACGGGGGCGCGGTGAACGACGCGGTGCGGGGCGTGGACGGCGTGCTGCATCTGGCCGCCGTCAACGGCACCAAGCATTTCTACCAGAAGCCGGAGGTCGTGCTGGACGTCGGCGTGCGCGGCATGCTGAACGTGCTGGACGCCTGCCGGGCCAACGGGGTCGGCGATCTGGTCGTCGCCTCCTCGTCCGAGGCCTACCAGACTCCGCCGGCCGTGCCGACGCCCGAGGAGGTGCCGCTGGTCGTGCCCGACGTGCTGAACGCGCGCTACAGCTACGGCGGCTCGAAGCTGATCTCGGAGCTGCTGGCGGTCAACTGGGGCCGCACCGGCTTCGACCGGGTGGCGATCTTCCGGCCGCACAACGTCTACGGCGCCGACATGGGATGGGACCACGTCATTCCCGAATTCGTCCGGCGCGGGGTGGAGGCGGTGGACGCCAGCCCCGGCAACGGGCGGATCGCCTTCCCGATCCAGGGCGACGGCCGCCAGACCCGCGCCTTCGTCCACATCGACGACGCCGTCGACGGCATCGTCGCGGTGATCGAGCGCGGCGCGCATCTGGGCATCTACCACATCGGCAACCCGGAGGAGGTCTCCATCGCCGACCTCGCCCGGCGGACGCTGGCCTGCCTCGGCCGCGAGGCGGAGATTGTCCCCGGCCCGGCCGCTCCCGGCGGCACCGACCGGCGCAGCCCCGACATCGCCAAGCTGACCGCGCTGGGCTTCGCGCCGCGCATACCGTTGGCGCAGGGGCTGCCGGGGGTGGTCGACTGGTACGCCGCGCGGACGAGGGCGGATGCCGGGCGCTTCGGGCAGGCGGCGGAGTAGGCGGACCGCTGCCCCCTCCCCATCCCTCCTCCGCCTCCGGCGGGAGAGGAGGCCGGATCCTTGACGGGGTTCGGCGGAGTTCCCTCTCCCGCGCAGCGGGGGAGGGTTAGGGAGGGGGCCCGGACGCTCATCCACCAAAGCACCAACACACGCATACAGGAGACGGCGCGCATGGACCGCAACAGCCGCATTTTCGTCGCCGGCCATCGGGGCCTCGTCGGCTCGGCCATCGTGCGGCAACTGGCGGAGACGGGGTACACCGACCTCGTGCTCCGCGACCGCTCGCAGCTCGACCTCACCGACCAAGCCGCCGTGCGCGCCTTCTTCGACCGCGAGGAGATCGCCTACGTCATCATCGCCGCCGCGAAGGTCGGCGGCATCCTCGCCAACGAACGTTGCGGGGCGGACTTCATCCGCGACAACCTGCTGATCCAGACCAACGTCATCGACGCCGCGTGGCGGGCGGGCGTCAAGAAGCTGCTGTTCCTCGGCTCCTCCTGCCTCTATCCCAAGCACGCCGAGCAGCCGATCAAGGAGGAGGCGCTGCTGTCCGGCCCGATGGAGCCGAGCAACAAGCCCTACGCCGTCGCCAAGATCGCCGGCATCACCATGTGCCAAGCCTACCGCAAGCAGTACGGCTTCAACGCGATCTGCGCGATGCCGTCGAACCTCTACGGCCCCGGCGACCATTTCGAGCCGGAGACCTCGCACGCCCTGCCCGGCATGATCCGCCGCTTCCACGACGCCAAGATGGCGGGCGACCCGACGGTGACGCTGTGGGGCACCGGCACGCCGCGCCGCGAGTTCCTCTACGTCGACGACATGGCCGACGCCTGTCTGCACCTGATGGAGCGTTACGACGGCGAGGACATCGTCAACGTCGGCCCCGGCGAGGACATCGCCATCGGCGATCTGGCCGGCATGATCCGCGAGACGGTCGGTTATCCCGGCACGCTCGGCCACGACCTGGACAAGCCCGACGGCCACCCGCGCAAGCTGATGGACGTGTCGCGCCTCTTCGCGACCGGCTGGCGCCCCAAAATCGGGCTGCCCGAGGGGCTGCAACGGACCTACGAGTGGTTCCTGAAGAACGCCGCGCCGCCCGCACCCGCTCAGCCCGCCCCGGCCCAGCCCATCAGCCACGCGGCGGAGTGACACCATGCCCGACGATTCGTCCCTCCTCCGCGCACCGCGCCACACCGCGGCGGCGGTGCCGCCCAAGCTGTTGCTGGTCGCCCAGAGCTACTGGCCGGAACCGGCGGGCAGCGCGCCGATGATGACCGACCTCGCCACCGCCTTCGCGGCGGCGGGCTGCGACACCACGGTGCTGACCGCCCGGCCCAACTATCCGGGCAGCCGCGTCTACGACGGCTACGAAGGCGGCGAACAAGACCGAACCGTCGTGGATGGGGTGCGGATCGAGCGGCTGACCACCATCCCGCCGGCCGGCGGCGGACTGAAGGCGCGGCTGCTGCACGAGGGGGTGCTGCACGCCGGCTTCGCCTCGGCGCTGGCGCGCGGCCGGGTCGGCAAACACGCGGCGGTGCTGTCGCTCTGCCCGTCGATCCTCAGCGTCGCCATGGCCGACCGCTTCACCGCCCCCGGCGGGCGGCACGTTGCCATCGTCCACGACATCCAGTCCGGCTTGGCCGGGGCGCTCGGCATGGGCGGCAAGGCGGCGGTGCGGGCGATCCGCGCCATGGAGCGCGCGGCGCTGAACCGCGCCGACGCCATCGTCGTGCTGTCGGAGCCGATGCGCGCGGTGCTGCGCAACCTGGGCGTCACCCGCCCGATCACCGTCATCCCGCCGCACGTCGACGCCGACGCGGTGCACCCCCTGCCCCGCCCCGACCAGCCGCCGACGGCGCTCTACAGCGGCGCCTTCGCCCGCAAGCAGGGGCTGGAGCAGGTGCTGGTGATGGCCCGCCATCTGGCGGGGCTGATGCCGGACGCCCGCGTCCTGCTGCGCGGCCAGGGCGGGCTGGAGGAGGAGCTGAAGGCGCAGGCCCAGGCCATGGCCCTGACCAACGTCCAGTTCTCACCCCTGGCCCCCAAGGAGCGGCTGAACGAGGCGCTGGCCGAGGGCGACGTCCACCTCGTGCCCCAGCGGCCGGAGGGCGCGGCCTTCGCCATGCCCGGCAAGGCGGTGACGATCCTGGCCGCCGGCCGCCCCTTCGTCAGCACCTGCCTGCCCGGCTCCGCCCTGGCGGTGCTGGAGGCGGAGATCGGTGCGTTCCTCTGCACGCCGCCCGAGGACCCGATGGCAATGGCGCAGGGCGTGGCCCGGCTGCTCGCCGATCCGGCCCGCGCCACCGCGATGGGCCGCCGGGGCCGCGCCTGGGTCGAGGGCAACGCCACCCGCTCGGTGGCGCTCGACCGCTACGCAACCCTTCTCACCGGAGATTGAGTCATGACGAAGCCCGCACTCGTCTTCAGTTGGGAAATGTTCGGTCCCTACCACATGGACCGGCTGGAGGCGGTCGGCCGCCGGCTCGGCCACCTCTACGACGTGGTCGGGCTGGAGGTCGGGTCGAAGTCGCACACCTACGCCTGGGATTCGACCGGCAGCGGGCAGAATTTCCGCAAGATCACGCTGTTCCCCGGCCAGTCCAAGGCCGACCTGTCGAAGCTGACGGTCTACCGCGCCCTGCTGCGGGCCTGCCGCGAGGTGGACGCGCGTTACGTCTTCCTCTGCCATTACGAGGATCCGGACGTGCTGGCGCTGGCGACGACGATGCGCCTGATGGGCCGCAAGGTCATCAACATGAACGCGTCCAAATACGACGACAAGCCACGCGTCCTATGGCGGGAGCTGGTCAAGAGCGTCTTCTACGCTCCTTATCAGGCCGGCATCGGCGGCAGCCACCGCACGGTGGACTATTTCCGCCTGCTGGGTCTGCCCAAGGACCGGCTGTTCATCGGCTACGACACGCTGTCGCTCGACCGCATCCGCCGCCTGTCCGGCATGGAGCCGGCGCCGGGCGGCGTGCCTTTCGCCGAGCGCCATTTCACCATCATCGCCCGCTTCGTGCCCAAGAAGAACCTGTTCCGCGCGGTCGAGGCCTACGACACCTACCGCCGTCTGGCCGGCGACGCGGCACGCCCGCTGCACCTGTGCGGCTCCGGCCCGCTGGAGGCCGAACTGCGCGCCGAGGTGACCAAGCGCGGGCTGGACGAACTGATCGTCTTCCGGGGCTTCCTTCAGGAAAAGGGCATCGCCGAGACGCTGGGTTCCACGCTCTGCCTGCTGCTGCCCTCGCTGGAGGAGCAGTTCGGGCTGGTGGTCAACGAGGCGCTGGCGATGGGCGTGCCGACCATATTGTCCGACCAGTGCGGCGCCCGCGACGTGCTGATCCGCAGCGGCCTCAACGGCCACATCGTCGAACCCGACAACCCGGAGGGGTTGGCCCGCTACATGCTGTCGGTCGCGTCCGACGAAGGGGAATGGCGACGGCTGAGCCTGAACGGGCGTCCTTTCCAAGCCTTGGCCGACGCGAGCTTCTTCGCGGAGTCGGTGGAAAAGGCGGTGGCCGCGCTGGGCGGTCCCAAAAGCGAAATCGTGACCGAACGCGAACGCCAAGCCCCGCCTTCCGACCGGGCGCTCAGCGGGAGTCAAGGGTGATGGACCGCAATCGCCTCCCCCACGTGGTCGTGTCGGGCCGGCTGCCGCCGCCCGTGGACGGCATGAGCCGGGTCACCGCCCTGGTGCTCGACCGGCTGACCGAACGGCTGCGCGGACGCGGCGGCGTCGAGGTCGCCGATCTGTCGCCGGGCTGGAACGGCGGCGGCTTCGGCTATCACCGGCGCAAGATCGGCCGGGTGCTGGGCGCCATGGGGCGGCTGGCCGGCGGGCTCCGGCGTGCGGACCGGCGTTTCTACATGCCGGTCGACGCCGGCTGGGGCGCTTTGTACACGGCGGCCTTGGCCGGGACGGCTCGCCTGTTCGGCTACGAGCGGACCCTGCACCATCACTCCTTCGCCCCCATCGCCAAGCCGACGTGGCGGATGCGGCTGCTGACCCGGATCGCCGGGGCGGATTGCACCCACGTGCTGCTCTGCCCGGCCATGCAACTGCGCTTCCAGCGCACCTACCCGGCGGCGCGGACCTGCATGACCATGTCCAACGCCATCTTCACGCCCCCAGCCTCGGAGCCCCGTCCGTCGCACGGCGGACCGCTGCGGATCGGCCATCTGTCGAACCTGTGCGACGACAAGGGGCTCGGCACGCTGTTCACCCTGCTGCGCCACCTCCAGTTGGCCGGAGTCGACGCCAAGCTGGTGCTGGCTGGGCCGGGGCTGGACCAACGCGACAATGCGATGATCGCCGCCGGGCTGATGGCCTTCGACGGCGCCGTCGAGTATCGCGGCCCGGTCAGCGGAGCCGACAAGGCGGTCTTCTACCGCGACATCGACGTCTTTGTATTCCCCACCCGCTACCGCAACGAGGCGCAGCCTTTGGTCCTGTTCGAGGCGATGGCGGCCGGTGTGCCGGTCGTGGCGCATGAACGGGGCTGCATCGGCTCCGACATCCCGCGCGACGGTCTGGTGACGCAGGACGGCGATTTCGTCGCGGCGGCGCTGCCGATCCTGAGCGCCTGGGACGCTGATCGCGCGGCGTTGAAGGAAGCGTCCGAACAGGCGCTGACCCGCGCCCGCGTCGCCTTCGAGGCCGGGCGTTCGGGGTTGGACGCGCTGCTGGACCGTATCGCCGGACCGCTTCCGGTCCCGGCGGCGGCCGTCCGGGCAAAGCGCCGGGTGGCGGGATGAGGGTTCGCTCCGGATTGCCCCCACCCTAATCTTCCCCCGCGGGGCGGAGGAGGAGATTGTCGCTGAACGCCGTCAAAGCTCCTGTCCCCCTCCCCTGCCCAGCCGGGGTGGGGGCAACCACAGCAACACCTCCCCACACTCCTCACCGCAACCCCTCCGGCCCGATCCGCTCCCACGGCAGGTCGGGAATCCCCTGGCGCCGCGCCGCCGAATCCGCCCGCAGCCGGAAATCCCCCTTGGGGGCGTCCATCAGCGACCCGCCAGCCCGTTCCGTCACCGTGCCCTCGACCCGATACTCCCCTCCGGACAGGCTGTTGACGACTTGGTCCTTGCCGGTCACCCCCTCGACGAGGTTGCCGCTCGCCAGATTGTCGCGCATCTGCCCGGCCTTGCCGGCGTTGGGCACCCATTCCAGCCGCAGGAAGCGGTCCTTCGGGTCGGTCAGCACGGCGATGTTGTTGCGCACCCGGTTGCCGTCGCCGCCATGCAGGAAGATCGCGGCCATGCCGGTGTTCTCCAGCGCGTTGCCCTCCACCGTCACCCCGTTGGTCAGGTCGTCGAGGTAGATGCCGAACCCCTTGTAGCGCGTCAACCATTTGCCGGACGCGTCGGTGGCGACGCCGCCGGTGTCGCGGATGTCGTTGAAGCGGATGGCCGTGCGCGTGTCGATGTCGCTGCGCCCCAGCGTCTCGATGGCGCCGGCGTCGGCGGTCTGGCGGGCGGTGTCGCGGATGCGGTTGTACTCGATGGTGTTGTCGCTGTTCTGGGTCTGCGGGTTCCAGTTCTTGATCGAGATGGCGTAGCGCGCGGCGTGGCGGATGTCGTTGTGGGCGATCAGGGTGTTTTTCACCCCCGCCGCCATCACCCCGCCGCCGAAGAAACGCACCTCGCCGATGTTCATGATCCGGTTGCCGAGGATGCGGTTGCCGTCGCTGCTGGGCATCAGCGTCACCCCGGAGCGGCCGAGATGGTCCATCCGGTTGCCGGAAACCTCGCTGCGGTCCGCCCCATCCAGCGTGATGGCCGTGCCCACCAGCGCGAAGCGGTTCCCGGCGATCCGGTGCCCGCCGCCGTCCTTCAGTAGGATAGCCGTGCCGTCCTGCGGCACGTCGGCGAAGCCTACCCCCTCCACGGTCAGGTTCGTGGCTCCATCGGCGCGAATCAGCGTGCCGAGCCGCGCCACCACCAATTCGCCCCGCCCGTCCTCGCGTCCCGCCGGGGGGCGGACCAGCAGCCGCTTGGCCTTGGCGTCCCAGGCGAACTGGCCGGAACGTTTCAGGAAATCGGGATGTCCGAGCAGCCGCACGGTCGAGCCGTCGCGGTAGGGATACTGCCCGTCCCGGTCGAAGGTCAGCACGCCGCGCGGGTCGGCGGAGGCCACGCCGAGCAGGTCGTCCGACAGCCGCTCGCGGTCGAGCGCCTGGGCGCGCACCCCCGGCCCGGCCCACTCGGGGCGCAGCGTGCCGGGCGGCAAGGCGAGGCGGCGCTTGCTGCCGGGGCTATCGGGGCCGTCCTTGACCGCCCGCGCCAGGAACCAGCCGCTGCGCACAGGGTCGGCGGGGTCGAAGGGACCGCTGCGCGCGGCGTCGAGCCGCGCTCCGGCCAGCGCCACGTCCAATCCCGGATCGCGCGCCAGCGGCGCCGACAGCACGCCCGAGCCGTCCACCGAAGCGCCGCCGACCGCCTCGCCGCCCGACAGCACCGGCTCTTCCCGCTGGTAGGCGGCGATGCGCAGGCCGGACAGGCCCGAGCCGACGACCAAGGTCTCGTCCAGCCGGTAGGTCCCGCCGCGCAGCCGAATCGTCTTCGGCCCGCCGCGCCGCGCCTCGTCCAGCGCGCGGGCCGGGGTGGCGAAGGGGCCGTCGCGCCCGTCCGGCGCCGGATCGGCCAGCCGGCCCGACCAGCGGTCGCTGCCCTGCGGCGAGACGTAGCTTTCCGGCTCCGCCGCGTGGACCGGAGCGGCCAGCCAGAGCAGCGCGGCCAGCGCCAGAAACAGCCGAGGCGCCATGGGACCTCTCCCGAACAGCAAAGAATGGGCGGCAAGGAGGGGAGAGACTGGACCATCCTCCCGAAGGCACGCAAAAGCGCGAAGGGAGTGACACGGGTGCGAAGGGCGCACACCCTCTGCCCCGCTCCCCCTCCGGACCTCGGCGTATAGGCTGGCCGTTCATCCTATCCGGACCGTCCCGCCGTCCCCCCCTGCCCCGCCAAGGACCGAACCGGCCATGATCGAAATCGCGTTGATCGCGCAAACCCTCGTGCTGGTTCTGGTCGCCGTGGCCTTTCTCAGCACCGGCAGCGCGTCGATGTTCCACCCGCTGACGCTCTACCTGGTCTTCCACGCGCTGGTTTTCGTCCTGCGGCCGATCCTGGTCCACGAGGCGGGGTTCGATCAGGTCTGGCTGTTCATCGGCTTCTGGCCCGACGCCCAGCAGTTCGTCTTCACGCTGATGGTCAGCTCGGTGGCGCTGGTCGCCTTCGCGCTGGCCTGCGGCTGGGCCGGTAACGTCCGGCCCGACCTGTCGCGGGTGCCCGACTTCCGCTTCGACAAGGTGGACATCGCCGCCTTCGTCACCACGGCGGTGCTGCTGGCCCCGCTCGCGGTCTATTCGGCGATCCAGCGGCAGGCCGGCGCCAGCTTCACCGGCAGCGGCGACGTGCAGATGGAGCGCGACCCGATGACCGGCCAGCCCATCTACACCAACACCACCGGCTACATCGCCGAGGCGCATTCCATGGGCCTGCCGCTGACGCTGGGGGTGATCTGGGTCTGCCGCTTCCACCCGCTGTCCTTCATCCCCTTCGGCGCCTTCGTCGCCTACCGCGCCTATCTGGGCTGGGGGCGCTGGGCGATCATCATGGGCATCCTGGGACTGGTGCTGCTGGTGCTGTACCGGACGCGGACCCGGTGGTTCCGGCTGTGGTACGCCGCCGCCGCCCTGCCGGTGCTGGCGCTGTTCAACATCCTGGGCAACAACCGCGGGGCGCTGCGCGACATCCTGGCCGGCGACGCCGGCTGGTCCAGCCTGTTCCGCACCACCGCCGGCGACGGCAGCCGCGCCATCGACGCGCTGGCCAACCAGGATCTCGCCAACTTCGACTTCCTGTCCTTCATCCTCTGGGCGGTGCCGGGACAGTCGGGGACCTACACGTGGTTCACCCAATACCTGCAGCTCTTCACCGAGCCGATCCCCCGCGTGCTGTGGCCCGACAAGCCGGTCGGCGACCCGCTGAAATGGGTCTCGCTGCACGATTACGGGAATTTCGCCAACCTCACCACCTCGCTGCCCGGCGACGGCTGGATGAGCGGCGGGTGGATCGGAATGATCGTCACCATGGTGGTGGTCGGGCTGATCCTCGGGCGGCTGCACCGCTGGTTCTGGACGAGCGGCTTCACCAACCGCTACGCCGTGCTGTTCTATTGCGCCTTCCTGCCGCTGTCGCTGCAATGGTTCCGCGACGGCAACATCACCATCGTGAAGTTCGGCTTCTTCTCGCTGCTGCCGATCCTGCTGTGGATCGGGCTGACCCGCGCCTTGCGGGCCTGGGGCATTCTGGACGACGACCCGCTGCGGCCGGGCGCGCCGTCGAAGCTGGCCTCCGACGTTTGAGGACGCACCCATGACGCTCACCGTCAGCGCGGTCATCGCCAGCTACAACCGCGCGCCCGAGCTGCGCGTCGCGCTCACCCGGCTGATGGCGCAGACCACGCCGCCGGTGGAGATCCTGGTGGTGGACGACGGCTCCAGCGACGGCACCGACGCCATGATGCGGACGGAGTTCGCGCCCGCCCGCTGCCCGACGATCCGCTACGTCCGCCAGCCGCACAATGGCGGGCTGATCCTGGCGCGGAACTTCGGCTTCGTGAACACGACGGGGGATTGCGTGCTGTCGGTGGACGACGACAGCTGGTTCGTCGAGCCGGATGGGCTGGCCCGCTGCGTCGCGCATCTGGAGGCCCACCCGGAGGTCGCCGCCGTCGCCTGCAACATCGAGACGCGCGACGGGCTGGTCTATTTCCCCAAGGGGGCCGCGCCCTTCGACGCGCCCTGGTATGTCGGCTGCGGCCATCTGCTGCGGCGCAGCGCGGTGGCGGCGGTCGGGCTCTACATGCCGGAACTCTACCGCCAGGGCGAGGAGAAGGACCGCTGCCTGCGCCTGATCGGCGCCGGGCACCGGGTGGTCGCCCTGCCCGACGTCATGGTCTACCACGACAAGAGCGAGAAGGGCCGCAAGCCGGGGCTGGAGCGGTTCTACAACCACCGCAACGATCTGATCCGCGAGATCGCCCGCTGCCCGGCGAAGTTGCTGCCCCAGCGATTCGCGCGGAGCTGGATCGGCAACAGTTGGAAGAATTTGCGGCACGGGCCGCGCTGGACGGATTTGAAGGTGCTGGCGGCGCTGCCGTCGATCCTGCGCATCGGGCTGAAGCACCGCGCGCCGGTGAGCGAGGCGGCCTATCGGCGTTGGTTGGAGCTGTCGCGAACGGCGGCACCGGCAAGCGCGGCCCCCGCACAAGCCGTGCCCCCTCCCCATCCCTCCCCCGCTTCGCGGGAGAGGGGGCCGGATGCTCGCCTAAGTTCGGCGGCAGTCCCCTCTCCCGCGAAAGCGGGGGAGGGTTAGGGAGGGGGCGTCACGCCACCGCCCGGAGCACCGCCCAGCCCAGCACGACCAGATTGACCGACAGCGTCATCGCCATGCCGGGCGCGCGCAAAAAGGGATGGATCAGGTAGCCACCCCAGAACAGCAGCCGGCCGAGCACGAACAGCCCGGTCGCCACCACCGGCACGCCCAGATCGGGCAAGGGCAGCGACGCCACAAGGGCGGCCAGCGCCGGAACGAAGATCAGCGTCTGCTCGACGCTGTTGGCCAGCACCCGCTGGCTGACGCGCTGAACGCGCGATTCGGGGTCGTCGATGGGGTTGAACGCCTGGGTCGGCACGCGGGCCGCCATCACCCCGACGGCCATGGCGAACAGCACCAGCGCCGGCCACAGCGCCAGCCGCCCCCAGAAAGCCATGCGGGCGCCCGGATCGGCGATGCCCACCGGCGCCGCCGCCACCGAGACCAGAAATGCGAAGAGCAGCAGCGTCACCGCCGCCGCCCCCAGATTCACCACGGCCGCCCGCACCATCAGGGATGGATCGCGTCCGGCCATGGCGAAGACCTCCGGTTGGTTCAGCCCAGGCCCTTCTGGCCCATCTCCAGGAACTTCTCGCGGCGCTTGGCGCGAAGCGCCGCCCCGTCCAGCCCGTCGAGCTCGCCCAGCGACAGCTCGATGCAGTCGCCAAGCGCCTTGACCATGCCGGCCGGGTCACGGTGGGCGCCGCCGATCGGCTCACCGACAACGCGGTCAATGACGCCGAGTTCCTTCAGGTCCTGGCTGATGAGGCGCAGCGCGATGGCCGCCTCGCCCGCCATGTCGGAGCTGCGCCACAGGATCGACGCGCATCCTTCCGGCGAGATCACCGAATAGATGGCGTGCTCCAGCATCAGCACCTTGTCGGCGGTGGCGATGGCGATGGCGCCGCCCGAACCGCCCTCGCCGATGACCGAGGCGATCATCGGCACGTTCAGCCGCAGGCAGCGGGCGATGCTCGACGCGATGGCCTCGGCCTGCCCGCGCTCTTCCGCCTGGACGCCGGGGAAGGCGCCGGCGGTGTCGACCAGCGAGATCACCGGCAGGTTGAAGCGGTCGGCCAGATCCATCAGGCGCTGGGCCTTGCGGTAGCCCTCGGGCTTGGCCATGCCGAAATTGTGACGGACGCGCGACTCGGTGTCATGGCCCTTCTCCTGGCCGATGACCACCACCGAGCGGCCACGGAAGCGCCCGAGCCCGCCGATGATCGCGCGGTCCTCGGCGAAGAAGCGGTCGCCGGCCAGCGGCGTGAAGTCCTCGATCAGCCCCTGGACGTAGTCCAGGCAATGCGGGCGGTTCGGGTGGCGGGCCACCTGAACCTTCTGCGCGGGCGTGAGCTTGGCGTAGGTCTGCCGCAGGAGCTTGTCGACCTTGGCCTGCAGCTTGGCGACCTCGTCGGCGATGTTGATGTCGCCGGCGTTGGTCAGGTGCCGCAATTCCTCGATCTTGCCTTCAAGCTCGGCGATCGGCTTTTCGAATTCCAGAAAGGTCTGCATGCCGGACACGGTGTTTTCTCTAGATAGGCGCGGGCTTGGTTAGCACGCTCGGGGCGGACAAGCCACTGCTTAAAGAGCCGCCACCGCCAAGGGGGGATCGGCGCGGCGCGGTGACGCTACCCCGCCCTGCGGCGCCCGGCGCTGACCAGCAGCACGCCCGACACGATCACGGCGGCCCCGCCCCAGACCCAGGGCGAATAGGTTTCGCCGAAGGCCAGCGCGCCGCTCGCCAGCCCCACCGCCGTGGCGACGTAGCCGATCTGGCTGAGATAGACCGGCCCGGCCACCACCTGGAGCCGGAAATACAGCACATAGGTGAAGGCCGTCAGCAGGATCTGGAGCAGCGCCAACCCCGGCGCCAGGGCCAGCCCGGCGAGATCGCCGAACCCGCCCGAGACCAGCAGCGCCAACGCCACCCAGGCCGCCCCGCCGAACATGGTGCCGGTGGCGAGCGCCAGCGGATGGGCGCCGGGCGGCCACGCCCGCGTGCGGTAGACGTTGCCGGCGGCGACCGAGAGCGGGGCCAGGAAGGCGAAGAGCATCCAGCCGGCGAGATCCGGCGACGGCAGGCTGCCGCGCGGCCCGACGATCATCAGCGCGCCGAGCAGCCCGATCCCGATTCCCACCGTTCGCCGCCGGTCGGGCCGCTCGATGCGGATGGCCGTCGCCATCAGCAGGGTCAGGATCGGCGGTAGCGTGTAGACGACGGCCGTCAGCCCGGCCCCCAGCCGGGGCATGACCAGGAAGATGACGACGTTGGACAGCGCCATCGACAGGAAGCCCGATACCGCGTAGTAGCGCAAATACCGCCCGCCGAGCGGCAGCGGCGCGCCCTTCGCGCGGGTCAGCGCGGCGAGGATCGCCCCGGCCCCGACCATCATCGACAGCGCCCAGGGCAGCGGCGCCACCCCGGCGGACTGGGCCAGCTTGGTGATGGGAAACAGCGTGCCGATCAACCCGCCGGTGGCGAGCAGCAGGGCCAGCGGCTCCCATCGGCGGGATGGCGCGAGGACCGGGGACGACACGGACATGGGAACGCTCCGGCACGGCGGGACAGGTCGAGGAGGGAACAGACATCGACCGATCCGCGCCGGAACGCCAGCCCGGCGCCCCGCAACGCACCCGTGCGGCGCGCGCAAGGCCCCGGCACGGCTTAGGGCTTTGTTGGCGCTTCCTCCGCGATCAGGCGGTCGTAGGCCGGCAGGGTCAGGAACTCCACGAAATCGGAGTCCGCCACCAGATCGCGGAACAGCGCCGCCGCCTCGGCGTGGCGGCCGGCGGCGTGGCGCTCCGCCCCCAGCCGGGCCTCCCAGGCCGCCAGTTCCTCGGCGATCACGGAATCGACGAGGTCGAGCGTCACCGCGCGTCCGTCGTCCAGCGTCGCGCCATGGCGGAGCCACTGCCAGACCTGGGCGCGGCTGATCTCGGCGGTCGCCGCGTCCTCCATCAGGTTGAACAGCGGGACGCAGCCGAGGCCACGCAGCCACGCCTCGATGTAGCCGATGCCGACCGCGACGTTGTTGCGCAGCCCCGCCTCGGTCTTCGGCCCCGCCGGGACCGCCAGCAGGTCGGTGGCGGTCACAGTCACGTCGGACCGCTTGCGGGCGATCTGGTTGGGGGTGGGCATGTAGGTGTCGAACACCGCCTGCGCCACCGGGACCAGCCCCGGATGCGCCACCCAGGTGCCGTCATGGCCGTTCGACGCCTCGCGCTCCTTGTCGGCGCGGACGCTGGAGAAAGCGGTCTCGTTGGCGGCCGGATCGCCCTTCACCGGGATGAAGGCGGCCATGCCCCCGATGGCCGGCGCGTTGCGCCGGTGTCCGGTCTTCACCGCGAGCTGGCTGTAGGCGGACAGGAAGGGCGTCGCCATCGTCACCGCGCCCCGGTCGGGCAGGACGGCGGCGGGGTCGTTGCGGAACCGCTTGATGACGCTGAAGATGTAGTCCCAGCGCCCGCAGTTCAGCCCGGCCGAATAATCGCGCAGCTCGTAGAGGATCTCGTCCATCTCGAAGGCGGCGAGGATCGTCTCGATCAGCACCGTCGCCTTGATGCTGCCGTGCGGCAGGTGCAGGTATTCCTCGGCGACCGTGAAGACCTCGCGCCACAGCCGGGCCTCGAAATGGCTTTCCAGCTTGGGTAGGTAAAAATACGGGCCGCTGCCGCGCGCCAGCAGTTCCTTGGCGTTGTGGAAGACGAACAGGCCGAAATCGAACAGCGCGGCGGAGATCGGCTCGCCGTCCATCCGGACATGGCGCTCCTCCAGATGCCAGCCGCGCGGGCGCACCTTCAGCACGGCGGCGGTGTCGTTCAGGCGGTAGCGGTTGCCCGTCGCCGGATCGGTGTGGGCGATGGTTCGGCGGGCCGCGTCGCGCAGGTTGATCTGGCCCTCGATCAGGTTGGTCCAACTCGGGCAGTTGGCGTCCTCGAAATCCGCCATGAACACCTTCGCGCCGGAGTTCAGCGCGTTGATGACCATTTTACGGTCCACCGGCCCGGTGATCTCCACCCGGCGGTCGAGCAGGTCGACCGGCAGCGGCGCGATGGTCCAGTCGGCCTCGCGGATGGCGCGGGTTTCCGGCAGGAAATCAGGCTTCACGCCTTGGTCGAGGAGCGCTTGACGCTTGACGCGCACGTCCAGCAGCCGCAGCCGTTCCGCCCCGAAGCGTCCCTCCAGCTCGGCCACGAAGGCGAGCGCCTCGGGCGTCAGGATGGCGTCGAAGCCGGGGGCGAGCGGACCCGTGATCTCCAGGCCGGACGTGATGGTGGACATGCGGTGCTCCCCTTCCCCTATCGCGATGGACCGCTCTGCGGCGGTTGAGGAAGCGGTATAGCACGACCCGCGAACGATCCGGAGACGGCCGAACGTCGCAGTGCGGGAGGAGCGTTTGTTTATTTTGACACAGATAGACACAGATGAACAAAACAAGTGAAAACTCTTCCTAACGCTCTAAACCGCGCTCATATTTTCAATCTTAATTCATCTGTGTCTATCTGTGTTCATCTGTGTCAAAAATAAAAACCCTCATCACCCCCGTCACGACGATGGTTCCACTGTCTTCCGCCGTGCCAGCGGGTGGTGGTCATGCATGACCTTCTTCAGCCGCTCCGTTACCACATGCGTGTAGATCTGGGTCGTCGCGATGTCTGCATGCCCCAGCATCTTCTGGACGGAACGCAGGTCGGCGCCATGGTCCAGCAAATGCGTCGCGAAGGCGTGGCGCAGGACGTGGGGGCTGACCTTCTCGGGGTCGATGTTGGACTCCAGCGCCAGCGCCTTCAGAATCTGGGCGAAGCGCTGCCGCGTCAGATGGCCGTCCAGCGAACTGCGTGACGGGAACAGGAAGGGAGTCTGCGCCAGTTCGCGCCCCGGCACGACGAAATGGCCGCGCAAGGGCAGGTAGGCCGCCAGCGCCGCCACGGCCGGATCGGAGAGCGGGACCATGCGCTCCTTGCCGCCCTTGCCGCGCACGATCAGGCCGCGCCCGTCGCGCAGGATCGCCGTCATCGGCAGACCGACCAGTTCCGACACGCGCAGGCCGGTGGCGTAGAGCACCTCCAGCAGCGCCACCAGACGCAGGCCTTCCGGCCCGCCCCGCGCCTCGGCGGTGGCGATCATGGCGGAGACCTCGGCCTCGGTCAGGATCTTCGGCAGGGAACGCCCCTGCTTGGGGTTGTCGAGCGCCGAGGCCGGGTCGTCGGCCCGCCGCCCCTCCGACACCAGGAAGCGGTAGAACTGCCGCATCGCCGACAGGCGCCGCGCGATGGTGCGCGGGGCCGGGAACTCCTGCCCCACGCCCTGCCCTTGGAAAGCAAGGTAGGCGCGCAGATCCTCCGTCCCGGCGGTTTCCAGCGGCAGGCTGCGTTGGGCCAGCCAGCGGCCGAGGTCGGCGAGGTCGCGCTCGTAGGCGAGGCGCGTGTTCACCGCCGCGCCGCGCTCGGCCGTCAGCATGTCGAGAAAGGCGTCCACATGCGGCGAGGCCGCCAGGGAGCGCGGCTTGCACGGGCGTCCGCGACGCTTGGGTTCGCTCATGCCGTCATGGTCCCGTCGTCGCAACCGGCGTTGCCGGAACAAGCCCCGCCCCAGCCGGCCCGGTGGGACCGGCCAGCGCCGCCATGGCCTCGCGGGCCAGGGCGCGGCCGTCCGGACCCAGCCCGACCGCCCGCAGATTGGCCGCCACCCGCGCCGTCACCAGGGGCGACACGGCGGCAGGGCCGCCATCGCCCAGCAGAAGCAGGGCCGTCACCACGGTCTCGCCGATCCGGCCGCCGTTCGCCGCGTCGCCCAGGCGCTGCCACAGCGCCGGATCGGCCCCGTCCCCACCGGCCGGTGGACCGGCGCCGTCGGTCGCCGCCAGCCACGCCTCATCGGGCACTGTCACCCCCACCGCCTGGAGCAGCGCCAACTGTCCGGCGATCCGGGCGCGGGCGGGGGCATCGGCGCCGCGCAACGCCTCGTCCAGCCACGCGCGCAGGCCGAGCGAAGACGGGCCGCTGCCGGTCGCCACCGTGGCCAGCGGCCACAGCCACGCGACGTCGGCCATCCGCGCGCCGCGCAGGGCCAGATCCTGCCAGCGCTTCGCCGCGTCCAGCCGGCCGAGCGCGTGGTAGAGCCGCGCCGCCGCTGGGGCCAGCGCCGCCGCGTCGGCGGTGGGCGACACGCTGTCGAGCAATCCCGCCGCCGCGTTGCCGACCGGGCCGGCGCGCAAGCGCGGCTCGACCAGATCGACCGCCAGCGCGGCCAGAGCGACCCGGCGGGTTCCGTCCATCGCCGCCGCCATCGCCTGATGGACCAGCGCGCGGGTGCGGGCGGTGCGGTCGCGCTCCGCGATGTCCTTGACCCGCAGGAGTTCGTCGCCGCGCGCCGGGACCACGCCGTAGAGGTCGAGCAGTTGCCGGGTGTCGAGGAACAGCGCCGCCGCCGCCCGCTCGCCCGCCGCGACGCGGGTGGCCGGGTCGGTCGAGGAATTGGTCGCGACCGCCGCCAGGACCGCCGGATCGGTCAGGGCCAGCCGGTCCGGCGGCACGCCGACACGGGCGGTGCGCAGGGCGGCCAGCGTCAGCGGCGCGCTGTCCCTGATGTTCCGCGCCGGCGGCGGGGCGCCGCCGATCAGCGCCTCGGCGACGGGAAGGAAGGGGTCGGTGTGGGGGGCCTTCTCGCGCAGCAGGGCGAGCGTCAGCTCGGCGCCCGCCCGGTCGCCGGTCCGCACCCGGCAGAACAGTTCCAGCTTGCGCCAGTAGAGGTCGTCGAAGCCCCGGCCGCGCTCCTGCGCCTTGCCGCAGTCGATGGAGCCGGCCAACAGCTCCGAGTCGGTCAGGGCGCGGGCGGCGGCCTCGTCGGCGGCCAGCACGCCGGGAAGACGGGCGGCGAGGTCGGCCGCGCCGCGCGGGTCGCCCAGCCGCGCCAGCTTTTCGATCCGCAGCGCGCCGAAACGGCGGGCGGGGGGCGGCTCGTCGGCTTGGACGGCCGGCGATCCGGCGCTGAGCAGAAGGCGGCGGGCCAACGCCTTGGCGGCGGGCGACGGGGCGTTGACGGGAAGCGCCGCGATCAGCGGCAGCAGCTCCGCCCGGCCGATGCCGCGCCACGGGTCGCCGCCAAGCCCCTGCACGCCGTCCAGCAGGCCGGCGCCGTCCGGGTCGGGGGGGCCGAGCGCCTCGCCCCGGATGACGGCGGGCGGCGGAACGGTCGGGACCACCGCCATCGACGGCGGCGCCACGGCGGGCGGGTTGGCGGCAACTGGGGCGGCGGCCTCCGGAACGACCGTCGGCGGCTCCACGGACGGCGCGGCGGCAGGCGCGGGGGACGGCACCGGGAGGGATGGCGTCGCGACCGCCGGGGGCGCCATGGCGGGCGAGCCCGCGCCGGGCGGGAACAGGCGGATCGGCGCGCCGACGCCCTGCGCCCCGGCGGGAAGGGTCCAGCCGAGGGCAGCCAGCGTCAAGGCGAGCGCGACCGCCCGCCCGGCAGCATGGGACGGTGGCTCAGCGCGGGAAGCGCTCATCCGGCAGGACCTTTTCCACCGCCTTCGACGGGGCCGGCATGTCCCAGGACGCAAGGAACGCCATGCCGCCACCGATGATCAGAAGCAGCAGGACGACGAGAACGGAAACAAACCGGCTCATGGCACCAAGGACGTGTTGTGTACGGGAAAGGGCGAGGCGTGCGGGCTATCACGGCCTGCGACCGCGCGGGTTGGGACAAGGAAAGGCTTTTCTGCTAAAGCATCGGCCGTTTGTCCGGTCACCGCCGGCCGTGGGGCCGCCATTGGCTGGCGCGCAGTGTAGACGCAGGACGCGCCGCCGCGCAACACGTGGCCCAAGCAACTGTGTAGCTTGGGCAACTGTGCGGTCCGGGCGACTGTTCTGCGGGCGTCGCATGTGCCTGTGCTTGTGTCCGGGTGGTTGGGTTGGGTATGACGGTTCGGCGACGGGACTCGGGATGATGGGTGGGGTGAGATGGGACTGCGCAAGGCGATGACCGCCCAGCTTCCGGACCAAGCGGAGATCGCGTCGCCGATGCTGCCCCGCACCGTGGTGCTGGTCGGGCTGATGGGTGCCGGCAAGAGCGCCATCGGGCGCCGGCTGGCGACGCGCCTCAACCTGCCCTTCCGCGACGCCGACACCGAGATCGAGGCGGCCGCCGGCTGCACCATCGCCGAGATCTTCGCCCGCGACGGCGAGCCGGTGTTCCGCGCGGTGGAGCGCAAGATCATCGCCCGCCTGCTGACCGAGGAGCCGCCGCACATCCTGGCCACCGGCGGCGGCGCCTTCATGGACGCCGAGACCCGCGCCACCATCCACGACCACGGCCTCTCGGTGTGGCTGCGGGCGGAGCTGGACGTGCTGATCGCCCGCACCGCGCGTCGCACCCACCGGCCGCTGCTGAACCAGGGCGACCCGCGCGACGTGCTGGGCCGGCTGATGGCTCTGCGCTACCCCATCTACGCCGAGGCCGACCTGACCGTGGTCAGCGACGAACGTCCCCCCGACACCACCGTGGAGTTGGTCATCGACGCGCTGGAGGCGCATTTCGGCCTGCGCCTGCCGCACCGCACGCCGCACCACCACGCCCCCCAGAAGGCCGTTCCCGCCAAGACCATTCCGACCAAGACCGCCTCCCAGAAGACCACCCCTTCGAAAAACGCCGAGAAGAGCCGATGACCGCCACCCTCGACACCGTCCGCCTCGACCTCGGACCGCGGAGCTACGACATCCTGGTCGGCGACGGCGTGCTCTCCGACGCGGGCGAGCGCATCGCAGCGGTCACGCGGGGCCGCGCGCCCATCGTGGTGACGGACGCCAACGTCGGCCCGCTGCACCTCGATTCGCTGAACGCCGCGATGGTGGAGGCCGGCATCGCCCCCTCCCCCGCCATCACCCTGCCGGCCGGCGAGAAGACCAAGGACTTCGGCCACTTCCAATCCCTGATGAACGAGATCCTTGGGCGCGGGATCGAGCGGTCCACCGTGCTGCTGGCGCTGGGCGGCGGGGTGATCGGCGACATCACCGGCTTCGCCGCCGCCTCGGCGCTGCGCGGCATCGACTTCATCCAGGTGCCGACGACGCTGCTGAGCCAAGTGGACAGCTCGGTCGGCGGCAAGACCGGCATCAACAGCCCGCACGGCAAGAACCTGATCGGCGCCTTCCACCAGCCGCGCCTCGTCATCGCCGACACCGCCACGCTCGACACCCTGCCCCGGCGCGAGGTGCTGGCGGGCTACGCCGAGGTCGCCAAATACGGGCTGATCCGCCTGCCGGACTTCTTCGCCTGGCTGGAGGAGAACGGCCGCCGCGTGGTGGACGGCGACAGCGCCGCCCGCCGCCACGCCGTCACCGTCAGCTGCCGCGCCAAGGCCGACATCGTCGGCGTGGACGAGCGCGAGAGCGGCGACCGCGCCCTGCTGAACCTCGGCCACACCTTCGGCCACGCGCTGGAGGCGGCGACCGGCTTCGGCCAGACCCTGCTGCACGGCGAGGGCGTCGCCATCGGCATGGTCATGGCCTTCGACCTGTCGGTGAGGCTCGGCCTGTGCCCGGCCGAGGACGCCCGGCGCGCCCGCGCCCATCTGGCCGGGGTGGGGCTGCCGGTCCGCGCCGCCGACGTGGCCGGCGTGACCTGGGACGTGGACGGGCTGGTGCGCTCCATGGCCAAGGACAAGAAGGTGCAGGACGGCCGCATCACCTTCATCCTGGCCAACGGCATCGGCAAGGCCTTCACCCGACGCGACGTGGACGCCGCTTCGGTGCGCGCCGTGCTGGAGGAGTCCGTCAGCCCCGCCTGAGGGGTACGGGGCGACGCCGATCATCCGCCTATCGTATCATTGCGGCGCCTCCCCTTCCCTTTCCATACTCCGCCGACGATCGCCGGGACTCCGGCGGTATCAACGATCGGGGGAGGAACACGGCGATGAAGACGCTTTCGGCCACGGCGGTATTGACCCTGGCAGGGCTGACGCTGGCGGCGCAGCCGGCCTTGGCGCTGGATGTGCGGGAGTCGGCGCGGATCGCCGCCCCCATCGAGCGGGTGTGGGAGCAGGTCGGCGCCTTCTGCGCGCTGGGCGCTTGGCACCCGGCGGTGGAGGGCTGCACCCTGCGCCAGAACGGCAAGGCCACCGAACGCGAACTGGCCCTGAAGGGCGGCGGGTCCATCGAGGAGCGCTTGCAGGCCAGCTCCCCCGCCAAGCACTGGCTCCGCTACGGGCTGGTCGCCGGGCCGCTGCCGGTCAAGGACTACGTCTCCACCATCCGGCTGACCGCCGTCGACGCCAACACCACCCGCATCGTCTGGTCGTCCCACTTCACCGCCAAGGGCGCCTCCGACGCGCAGGCGCGCAAGACCATCGCCGGAATCTACACCAGCGGCTTCGATGGCCTGCGCAAGAGCCTGACCGGCCAATAGGGCCGCACGCCCCCGTTCAGCGAGACTGCGGTATCATAGGTAATAGCATCAATTCGGTATATTGACTGTCAATTCCATCAACTGTCAGGATTGCCTCTCCGTGATGCCGCCTCGCGGCGCGGTGCAGTTTGTCCACAAAGCCTACCACCGAGGGAGACGGACACATGCCGACCCGGAAACTGATGCCGGATGTGATCAAGAAGCAGGAGCTGTCCTGCCTGCCGGCGACCGCCACCGTGCGGGACGCCGCCCTGCTGATGGCGGAACGGCGAATCGCCGCCGTGCTGGTCACCGAGGGCCGGACGCTGAAAGGCATCGTCACCGAGCGTGACATCACCGTCCGCGTGGTCTCGGCCGGGCTGGACCCGCAGACGACGCCCCTGTCGGCTGTGATGACCGCCGATCCCGACACGCTGGAACCTTCGGCGGCGGCGCTGGCCGCGATGGAGTTGATGGAACGGCACCATTACCGCCACCTGCCCGTCACGGTGGACGGCGAGGTGGTCGGCATGGTGTCGATCCGCGATCTGTTCGCGGTGGTCCGCGCCCATCTGGAGGACGAGATCCGCGACCGCGAGGCTTTCATCTTCGGTTCGGGCTACTCCGCCGAAGCGGCGGTTTAGCGGGGCTCGCGAACAGTCCATTGACGCATCGGTAATGCTGCATTGCGGTGGGGTCGGCTTGACCAAAGGGCTGCCCCCACCGATAGTTCCTACGGTCGCAAGGCGGCTCCGCCGCTCGACCGGATGAACCGAGAGTCCCGATGCCCCTGTCCGCCCCCGCCGACCGCGAACACATCCACACCCGCCGCGTCACCTGCCAGGGCTTCCGCCGCGCCGATGGGCTGTGGGACATCGAAGGCCACCTGACCGACGTCAAGAGCTACGGCTTCCACACCGAGGAGCGCGGGCGGCTGTCCCCCGGCGACCCCATCCACCAGATGTGGATGCGCATGACGGTGGACGACCAACTGGTCGTGCGGGCCATCGAGGCGGTGACCGACGACAGCCCCTATCTGGCCTGTGGCTCGATCACCCCGGCTTTCCAGACGCTGGTCGGGTTGCGCATCGCCGCCGGCTGGACCCAGGCGGTCAAGCAGCGGCTGGGCGGGCCGAAGGGCTGCACCCATCTGGTGGAGTTGCTGGGACCGATGGCGACCACCGCCTTCCAAACCGTCTTCCCCATCCTCGCCCGCGAGAAGGCGGCGAAGGCAAAGCAGGAGGGCCGCCCCGCCCATGACGGCAAGGAACGCCCGGTCCTGCTGAACATGTGCCACATCCTGTCGAGCGACGGCGACGTGGCCCGCAAGAACTGGCCCGAGCATTACACCGGCACGGACCGCGAGCCGGCACCGCAGGGAAACGAAGCGGCGGAGTGAGCGCGGCGAAACGTGGCGGACGCCACGCCGCTCACGCCTCCGCCAGCGGCAACCCGCCGAGCGCGCTCTTGCCGCCGGACGCCGGAAACCCCGGATCGCCCGAGGCGTCCGGCGCCGGTTCCGGCTCTTCGGCGGGAAGCTCGAAGGGCGTGCCGATGAAGGGGTCGCTGCCGCCATGGCCGGCGCGGACATGCCCGTCCTCGGTGCAGGCCCGCCGGTAATAGGCCGCGATGAACACGCGCACCGCCGAGGTCAGCGTCACGTCGCTTTCGTCGGTCGCTATGCCACGGCGCCGCGCCTGCTCCTCGATCCGTTCCTTGATCGTGGTGCAGAGCTTGTTGACCGACAACGCCTCCCGACGGCCGATGTCCTCGAGAGCGTCCCACATGGACGGCTCCAGCCGCATGCTCGTGCGGTGTCCGCCGATCATGATGTTCTGGCTCTTCAACGGCTCGACCCCATGCTTGGCGGAGTCCACCCGCTTTTTCTTCGGCCCACGCTTCGCCATTCGCAGCCCCTTCCACGAAGCCACCGGCGGACACGCGAAGTCTGCGTCCGCCCCGGCGCGATAAATGGTTGCATAGGCGGCACTTTACTAAACACAGCGAGAATTGCAACCACGCTCGCGCAACGATTTGTTCCGAAGGCGTAATATATCTACCGCCAGTTGCACGCCTATGTATGCTATTTCTCAGAGGCGGCCCGTCCGAACTCTTGTTCGGGATTTTCTGTTCAGGACCCGGCTTCGGCGGGGGTGCGGGTGGTCAGGCCCAGCGCGTGGACCCGCTCGGCCAGTTCGTCGGCCAGCAGGGCGTAGACCAGCCGCTGGCGCTCCACCCGCGACCGACCGGTGAAGGCGGACGACACGATGGTGACGTGGAAATGCGTCTCGCCCTTGGCGTCGGCCCCGGCGTGGCCGGCGTGGCGGTCCGACTCGTCGACGACCTCCAGCACCTCGGGCGCGAGGTTCTCGGTCAGCTTCTGGCGGATGCGGGCGGCGTATTCCATGGAGTCCTCGAAGGGGTCGGAGGGGACGCGGCGGCGGCGGAACCGGGGCCGGCGTCCCCCCACAGGTGAGTGCGCCGGCCGCCCCCTGTCAAGACGCCGCGCGTACTCTTTGCGGATACCGGAACGCCTCTCCGGCGCGCTTGCCAGAGCGGGCGCCTGTTCCCATACTTGCCCGATGAGCAAGCACCGCGCCCGATCCGCCTACGACAGCCACGCCGCTCCGCGCGGGGCGACGCGCGTCTGCGACCATCCCGAATGCGTCGCGGCCGGCGAGCACCGTGCGCCGAAGAGCCGCGGGACCCTCAACGAATACTGGTGGTTCTGCCTCGACCACGTGCGGGAGTACAACCGCGCCTGGGACTATTACGCCGGCATGTCCACCGACCAGATCGAGGCCGAGGTCCGCCGCGACACCACGTGGCAGCGGCCGAGCTGGCCGATGGGCAAATGGGCGGCGCAGGAGAAATATCTGCGCGACCGCGTGCTGCACGGCTTCAGCTTCGAGTTCGGTCCCGACCCCGGCAAGAGCCGCGACGAGGAGAAGGCGCACCGCCGCCACCACGCCCGCACGGTGGAGGAGGAGGCGCTGGCGGTGCTCGATCTGGCCCCGCCGGTCGATTTCCCCGCGATCAAGACGCGCTACCGCGCGCTGGCGAAGCGCTACCACCCCGACGCCAACGGCGGCGACAAGGCGGCGGAAGAAAAATTGAAAGAGATCAATCTGGCCTACAACACGCTGAAAGCCTGTTATGCTGGGTGACCCACCGATGGCGGGCCGGGGTTTCCCCGTGGCCGCCGGACAACCGACACTCGCTGGAACGTAAGAAGCCAACCCATGCCTTCCCAAGGAGCCACGCAGGCCAGTTCGGCCCTGTTCGACCACAAGCCCGACACGACCGTCTCGGTGCGCGACGTCTTCGGAATCGACAGCAACATGCAGGTGCCGGCCTTCAGCCAGCGCACCGAGCATGTGCCCGACGTCGACGAGGCGTACCGCTTCGACCGCGACACGACGCTGGCGATCCTCGCCGGCTTCGCGTTCAACCGTCGCGTCATGGTCCAGGGCTATCACGGCACCGGCAAATCGACGCACATCGAGCAGGTCGCCGCCCGCCTGAACTGGCCCTGCATCCGCGTCAACCTGGACAGCCACATCAGCCGCATCGACCTGATGGGCAAGGACGCCATCGTCCTGCGCGACGGCGTGCAGGTCACCGAATACCGCGAGGGCATCCTGCCCTGGGCCCTGCAGCACGCCTGCGCCCTGGTGTTCGACGAGTACGACGCCGGCCGTCCCGACGTGATGTTCGTGATCCAGCGCGTGCTTGAGGTCGAGGGCAAGCTGACGCTGCTCGACCAGAACCGCGTCATCCGCCCGCACCCGGCCTTCCGTCTGTTCTCCACCGCCAACACGGTGGGTCTGGGCGACACGACCGGCCTCTACCACGGCACGCAGCAGATCAACCAGGGCCAGATGGACCGCTGGAACATCGTCGCGACGCTGAACTACCTGCCGGTCGAGGCCGAGGTCGGGATCGTCGCCGCCAAGGTGAAGGATTACGGCGACGTCAAGGGCCGCGAGCTGGTGGCTGCGATGGTGCGTCTGGCCGACCTCACGCGGGCCGGCTTCATCAACGGCGACATCTCCACCGTGATGAGCCCGCGCACGGTCATCACCTGGGCCGAGAACGCGCGCATCTTCAACGACGTGGCCTTCGCCTTCCGCATCACCTTCCTCAACAAGTGCGACGAGGTGGAACGCCCGACGGTCGCCGAATACTACCAGCGCTGCTTCGGCGTCGAGCTGCCGGAGACGGGGGTCCAGGCGAACTTCGTCTGATCCGGGTTGTCCTGACGCAATCGCCGCGGCTTTCCCTTGTGTTGGGAAGTCGTGGCATCGCGCGCAAGGATCAACACGGATTTCGCGGACTGAGGTGAGCCTTGCCCGCCACCGTTTGACCACCGCAAAGCTCCAACCCTGAAGACCCCCGCGATGACCCAGCAGAACGACAACCCCGTCGAGGCCTTCAAGCGGTCCACCGCCGCCACGGTGCGCGCCATGTCCCACCGGGCGGAGGTGCAGGTGGGCTTCTCCTCCGACCCGCCGGGCCTCGCCGGCCAGCGGGTGCGGGTGCCGCTTCCGGCGCGCGACCTCAACCCGGCCGACGTGGCCAAACTGCGCGGGGCGGCCGACGCCGTGTCGCTGCGGCTGCGCCACCACGACCCGCTGGTCCACGCCCACCGCCTGCCGCTGGGCGACGCCGCCCGCCTCGCCTTCGACGCCATGGAGCAGGCCCGCTGCGAGGCGCTGGGCGCCCAGCACATGACCGGCGTCGCCCGCAATCTGGAAGCGGCGCTCGACGACAAATACACCCGCCAGGGCTTCGACCGCTTCGAGGACCGCGGGCAGGTCCCGCTCGCCGAGGCGCTGCGCATGATCGCGCGCGAGGCGATGACCGGCGCCCCGCCGCCGCCCGCCGCCGCCCACGCCGTCGACCTCTGGCGCCCGTGGATCGAGGAGAAGCTGGGCAAGGATCTGCGCGGCCTCGCCCAGCACGTCCCCGACCAGGATTCCTACGCCCGCGCCGTGCGCCGGCTGCTGACCGACCTCGACATGGAGGTCGGCCAGGAGGCCGAGCAGGAGGAAGAGGAGCAGGAGTCCAAGGATTCCGCCGAAAGCTCCGAATCGCCCGAGCACGGCCAGACCCGCGGTCAGGACGAGGACGACAGCGAGTCGGAATCGATGGCCTCCTCGGAGATGCAGGACAGCTCCGAGATGGGCGAGGGCGCCGAGGAGGGCGCCGGCGAGGAAGGCGACATGGAGATGGGCGAGGGCGAGGGGGCGGAGGAACCCGCCGGCCCCGGCCAACCCTGGCGCAACGACGTCAACCGCCGCAACGAGGCCGATCCCAACGCCTACAAGGCCTTCACCACCCAGTTCGACGAGGTGGTCGACGCCGCCGACCTCTGCGATCCCGCCGAGCTGGAACGGCTGCGCCACCTGCTGGACCAGCAGCTTCAGCACCTCCAGGGAGTGATCTCGAAGCTCGCCAACCGGCTGCAGCGCCGGCTGATGGCCAAGCAGCAGCGCTCCTGGAGCTTCGACCTGGAGGAGGGCATCCTCGACGCCGCCCGTCTGGCCCGCGTCGTGGCGAACCCGGTCCTGCCGCTGTCCTTCAAGGCGGAGAAGGAGACCGATTTCCGCGACACGGTGGTGTCGCTGCTGATCGACAACTCCGGCTCGATGCGCGGGCGGCCGATCTCCATCGCGGCGATCAGCGCCGACATCCTCGCCCGCACGCTGGAACGCTGCGCGGTGAAGGTGGAGGTTCTGGGCTTCACCACCCGCGCCTGGAAGGGCGGGCAAGCGCGCGAGCATTGGGTGGCGTCGGGCAAGCCGGCCAACCCCGGCCGCCTGAACGACCTGCGCCACATCGTCTACAAGGCGGCGGACATGCCGTGGCGCCGCGCCCGCAAGAATCTGGGCCTGATGCTGCGCGAGGGCATCCTCAAGGAGAACATCGACGGCGAGGCCCTGCAATGGGCCTACACCCGGCTGCTCGGCCGACCGGAGCAGCGCCGCATCCTGATGGTGATCTCCGACGGCGCGCCGGTGGACGATTCGACGCTGTCGGTCAACGCCGGCAACTACTTGGAACGCCATCTGCGGCAGGTGATCGAGCACATCGAGACCCGCTCCCCGGTGGAACTGGTGGCGATCGGCATCGGCCACGACGTGACCCGCTACTACCGCCGCGCCGTCACCATCGTGGACGCCGAGCAACTCGGCGGCACGATGATGAACAAGCTGGCCGAGTTGTTCGACGACGACGACCGCCGAGGGGGACGGCGCAGGCGCTGACCGGAAACGGCCGGACAATCCGCCGACACCCCATGCAGGCCCGATCTTGCGGAAATCCGTTTGGCGACCGGCGCCCCCTACCCCATTCGCTTGCGGGGCAAGAAGTGAGACGGCAAGCAGCAAGGCGGCGGTTTTGGAGTTTTGCTCAACTCCCGCGGGCGCTCCGCCGCACGCCGCCCCCTGAGGCGCGGCAATTCTCGATCGCGAACGAGCCGCGCCGACCGATCGTCTACCAGCGCGCGGTGCCGCTCCGCGCCGAGTCGGGAAACGGCAGGCCGCGCTGGTTCCGCAGATCGAGCGGACCGCCAGGCTGATGCGGCGCGATGAGACGGCGCCCGCCTACGGGCGTCTCAGCCCTTCAGGCGCTTGATGGTGTTGGTCGTGCTCTGTCCCTGGATCAGCTCGGCCAACACCACCTTGCCGCCGTAGCTCATCACGAAATCCGCCCCCACCACCGTCGCGACGGTGTAGTCGGCGCCCTTGACCAGCGTATCGGGACGGAGCGCGCGGATCAGCGTTTCCGGCGTGTCCTCGCCGAAGATCACCACCAGATCGACACAGCCCAACGACGCCAGCACCGTGGCACGCGCCGTCTCGTTCTGCACCGGCCGGCTTTCGCCCTTCAGGCGCTTCACCGAATCATCGCTGTTCAAGCCCACCACCAGCACGTCGCAGGCCGCGCGCGCCTGTTTCAGCAGCGAGATGTGGCCGGGATGCAGCAGGTCGAAGCAGCCGTTGGTGAACCCCACCCGCTTGCCGCGCAGCCGCCACCGCTCCGCCCGCTCCGCCGCCTCGTCGCGGGTCGCGACCTTCTCCTCGCCGTGGCGCCATTCCTGCTCGTGCAGGGCCGACAGCATTTCGGACGTGCGGACGACGGCGGTGCCGACCTTCCCCACCACGATCCCGGCCGCGAGGTTGGCGAGCCGCGCCGCGTCGGTCAGCTCCACACCCACCGACAAGGCGGCGGTCAGCGTCGCCACCACCGTGTCGCCGGCGCCCGACACGTCGAACACCTCGCGCGCCTCGGCCGGCAGATGGGTCGCGTCGTCGCGGGTGACGACCGACAGCCCCTGCTCGCTGCGGGTGGCGACGACGGCGCCGATGCCGCAGGTCTCGATCAGGTGGCGGCAGGCGGCCACGACCTCCGCGTCGGTGCGGACCGGCAGGCCGGTGGCCTCGGTCAGCTCCTTGCGGTTGGGCGTGACGATGCCGGCGCCACGGTAGCGGCGGTAGTCGCGCCCCTTGGGATCGACGACGACCGGCTTGCCGGCCTCGTTCGCGGCGGCGATGACCTGGACGACCAACGCGTCGGTCAGCACGCCCTTGCCGTAATCGGACAGGATGACCCCGCCAACCTCGGGCAGCGCGCGCCGCACCTGCTCCAGCACGCGGTCGGCGGCGGTGATGGGGACGACCGTCTCGGCGTCGGTGCGCAGAAGCTGCTGCTGGCCGGCGATGAAGCGGGTCTTCACCGTGGTCTGGCGCCCGGCCTCGACGACGATGGACTCGCCATCGCTGACGCCCTCGCGCTTGAGCAGCGCCAGCAGGTCGATCCCGACCGGGTCCCCGCCGACCACCGACACGAAGCGGCAGGCCGCGTCCAGCGCCACGAGGTTGGCCGCCACGTTGCCGGCGCCACCGAGCTTGGGCAGTTCGCGCTCGATGCGCAGCACGGGGATCGGCGCTTCGGGCGACACCCGATCCACCGAACCATAGACGAAACGGTCGAGCATCACGTCGCCAAGGCACAGCACGTTGGCGCGGGACAGGGTGTCGATGTGACGGACAAGGTCGCTCATGGCCCTTGTCATACCAATCCGCAGGAGCGGACGCCAGCACCGGCTGATGACGCGGCGGGCGCCCAAGCGTAGGATGCGGCGGTTCGCCACAGAGCCGCCGAGCCGTCCTCCGCCCCATGCGCCTGCCCTCCATCGCGACCAGCCTGTCGGCCAAGCTTCTGGTGCTCACGATCCTGTTCGTGCTGCTGGCCGAGGTGCTGATCTACACGCCCTCCATCGCGCGCTTCCGCATGAGCTACCTGGAGGAGCGGTTGGCCGCCGCCCACATCGCCGCGCTGTCGGTCGAGGCCGCGCCCGACTTCATGGTGACCAAGCAGCTTCAGGCCAAGCTGCTGGCCTATGCCGGGACCCACGTCATCGACCTGATCCAGCCCGACGCACGGGTCTACATGCTGTCCCGCCCGATGCCGCCCGAGGTGGACGAGGTCTTCGACCTGCGCGCCGCCGGAAATTGGGCCCTGATCGCCGACGCCTTCCGCGCGCTGACCCAACCGCGCGACCGGGTGATCCGCGTCATCGACCGCTCGCCCAAGGACCGGGCCCAGCGGGTCGAGGTGACGATGGACGAGCGGCCGATGATCGACGCGATGCTGGATTTCTCGCGCAGCATCCTGGCGGTGTCGGTGGCAATCTCGCTGATCGCGGCGGGGCTGGTCTTCGTGACCCTGCACGCCCTGCTGGTGCGCCCGATGCGGCGGCTGACGGCCGGGGTGGTCGCCTTCCGCCGCGACCCCGACGGCGCCCCGCCGATGGTGCCGGAGACGCGCGGCGACGAGATCGGCGTCGCCGGGCGCGAGCTGGCGGCGATGCAGGACACCGTGCGCGCCGCGCTCCGCCAGCGCGAACGGTTGGCGGCGCTGGGCACCGCCGTCGCTAAGATCAACCACGACCTGCGCGGCATCCTGTCCACCGCCTCCCTGCTGTCCGAGCGGTTGACCGAGAGCGCCGACCCGGAGGTGCGGCGGGTGACGCCGCGCCTGATGGCCTCGCTGGACCGGGCGGTCGAACTGTGCGGGCAGACCCTGTCCTTCACGCGCGACGGCGCCCTGCCCCTGCGCCGGACCTCCGTCGATTTGCGGGCGCTGGTCGAGGACAGCGGCGCGCAGGCACTCGATACCGTGCGCCCCGACGGCGCGCGGGTCGAGGCCTGCTGGAGCAACGGCATCCCGGAAGGGATCGTCATCGCCGCCGACGCCGCGCAGTTGACACGGGCGCTGGTCAACCTCGGCCGCAACGCCATCCAGGCCGGGGCCGACCGGGTCGCGGTCGCCGCAGAGCGCCGGAGCGGGCCGGATGGCGCGATCCTGACCGTGACCGTGACCGACAACGGACCGGGCCTGCCGCCACGGGCACGCGACCATTTGTTCGAGCCCTTCGCCGGGTCGGCACGGGCGGGGGGCGTCGGACTGGGGCTGACGATCGCACGCGAGGTTCTGCGCGCCCATGGCGGCGATCTGCGGCTGGTGGAAAGCACCGCCCGGGGCAGTGTCTTCGCCCTCGACCTGCCAGCAGGTGCTGCCAGCGATGCGTCTTCTGCAACGCAAAGGTCGTTTGTGTCGCATTGATTTCTGCGCTGCACTGCCGCAAAGTCCCGGCAAACCGGAAGCGTTAGTCCTATCCCATTCGGAATAGCCCCGAGCGCTTCGCGCAGCCTCGTTTTCGAAAGGAATCCGTGACGTGAAAGCAATCGCTAGCTGGGTGTCGCCCGTCCTCGCCGGCATCATGGCCTTCGTCGGCCTTCTCGCCTCGTCGCGCGCGGCCGACAGCGCCTTCGCCGTGGGCGGGCTGCTGGTGTTCCTGGGCTGCGTGGCCTACATCTTCTCGGCCATCGGCCGTCATTACGACCGCCTGGACGCCGCGCACTGAGTTTCGTTTCCGGTCCCGCGCTTTTCCCGCGGGATCCGCGCCTCACGGCGCGTGATGCCATGGCTTGACGCCGGCATCGTCGCTTTCCTTCCTCCCCGCGACGGTTTCGCGGGGAGGAGGAAGCCAAACACCGTCAACGCATTTGCCCGAAGGCGTTCACGCCACCACGGGCGTCCGGCCGTCGCGGGCGCGCATCAGCAGCCAGACCGCCGACACGCCCAACAGCTTCGAGGCGAGGCTCGCGGCCCAGACGCCCGGCTCCCAGATGTCGAGCATGCCGAAGAACAGCGCCGTGTCCACCGGCACGGACAGGCTGGCGCTCAGCCACAGGCGGTCGCGCAGGGGACGCTTGGTGACGGTGAAGACCGCCCAGTCGATCAGTTCCGACACGGCGAAGGCCGCGACGCTCGCGGTGGCGACGAAGGGGTCGGCCAGCAGGTAGGACAGCACCGTTCCGCCCAGCATGGCGGCCAGCGCCCAATGGCCGAAGCGGACCTGCACCATGTCGCGCAGGACGAAGACCAGCCCGACCCAGCAGGACCAGACGAGGTCCAGATGCGGGAACAGGCTGAAGGCGTAGTTGATGGCAAGGATGCTGCCAATGTAGGCGGCGAGCCAGATCATGATCCCAGTTCCTCCGGAAGCGGCCCGCGGCAATACGGGCGCCGATGACCGGAGCAGACCCGCGTGAATGCGAGCGCCCCGAAGCCGCCTGTCCTAACAGATCGGACCGAGCGGTTGAAGCGGGGGGATAAAGGTTTCTGTGGAAATCGGCGGGAAAGGCGCGAAGCGGCATTGGGAAGGGGGCAACCGCAAGCATATCCATGCAGACCGGATCACAGCGCCTCGGCCCGCCCGCCGAACAGGGCGCGCAGCTTGCGCCCGATCAGGCCTCCCAGCATGCCGTGCTGACCGCCGGATTTGGGGAACCAGCCGGGATCCTCGGCCTGGAGCCGGCGCACCACGGTGACGAAGGCATCGACCACGCGCGGGTCGAAATCGCGCCCCGACCGCTCCACGATCCAGCCCAGCGCCTGCTCCACCGGAACGGCGCCCCGGTATTGCCGGCTGGTGATCAGCGCGTCGAACACGTCGGCCACCGCCATGATGCGGGCGCCGATGGGGATCGCGTCGCCCTTCAGCCCCTCCAGATAGCCCGTGCCGTCGTAGCGCTCGTGATGATAGCGCGCGATCTCCGCCGCGATGGACAGCAGCGAGCGCCCGCGCAGGGCCAACGCCGCCTCCGACAGGATGCGGTGGCCGATCTCGGTGTGGCGGCGGATCGCCTGCATGTCGTCGGTCGCAAGCTCGCCCGGCATGCCGAGCGTCTCGTCCGACACGCTGAGCATGCCCACGTCGTGCAGCAGCGCCGCAAGACCGACCTTCTCGACATAATCCGCGTCCAACTCGTCGCCGAACTGGCCGCGTTGCAGCAGCTCGCGCGCGATGGCGCCGACCAGCTTTTCGACACGCTGGAGATGACCGGACGCCGCGTTGTCCTTGTATTCGGCGAGCGACCCCATGGCGAGCACCGTCGCCTTCTGCGAGGTGTTCAGCTCCTCGAACAGCAGGGCGTTCTCGAAGGCGATGGAGCATTTGTTGCGGAACAGCTCCAGCAGCTGCCACTCGCGCGCCGTGCCGTCGTTGCGCCCCTCGACGTAGATCATGCCGGTGATGCCGCCGTTGGCGCGCAGGCGGAGCGCACAGAAGTCCGGCTCGACGATGGTCTCGCTGGCGGGGGTCAGGCGCGCCAGCGCCGCCTCCACCCGCGCCTCGCCCAGCGCCTCGACCTCCACGTCCCTCCAGGCGGAGAAGCGGCCGGTGGAGGCGCGCACGCGGATCTTGCGGTCGCGCGGCAGCGTGTCGCCCTGAATGCACAGCAGGGCGTGGTGCCCGATGCCGAGCAGACCGACGACGCGCGGTAGGATGTTGGGGAACAGGGTGTCGGGCGTGCGCAACTCCAGCAGGCCGGTGGTCGCCACCAGCATGCGGGCCAAGCCCTTGCGCCCCGCCGCCAGCGCCTGGAGGCTGGCGAAGACGCGCAGTTGCCCGACCACCAGAATGCGCAGGGCACGGGCGGTCAGCTCCGCCTTGGCGCGGCAGTCGCCGATGTCGGAACCGGCGGTCACCTCCGCCTCGCTCACCGCGCCGGGATCGGCGGGGCAGAGGACCAGACGGGTGCGCTGGTTGCCCAGGACGTCGCGGATGTGGGTCACGAGGTCCAGCCCGGCGCGCGAGGTTTCCAGCGCCACCTCCAGCAGGACCAGGGCGATGCCCGGATGGTCGTACAGCGCCTCGCGCGCCTCGGCCGCCGTGGCCGCGCCCATCGGCTGGACCGCCGCGCCGTCGACGCTCACACCGGCCAGCGCCTCGCGCACCGTCGCCAGCAGGGCGGGATCGCCGTCGACGATCAGGATCTTGAACGGCGGCTTGGGCGGGGTGGAACCGGCGTTGTCCGGCCGGACGTCGTTGTGAGGCATGCCGATCCCGATGGTTGCGCGAAAACACGACGTTCGGGATTAAAATACGCGCAGCAGACAACTCTTTCAACCGATGACGGCGCTCCGTATGAGCGGTGCCGCGCGCCAAAGGGCCGCATCCCCACCGCTCTCTCGTTGGAGGAACGGCCCGAAAACGGAAAGGGCCGCTCCCCGGTGGGAAGCGGCCCTGCCCTATACTCTCACCCGGTCATCGAAGGCCCCCGGCCGCCCTCCGCGCAAGGCGGAGAACGGACAGGCGCCGTCCGATCACTCGTCGTGCTGCTGCTTGCGCTTCAGCGCGGCGCCCAGGATGTCGCCCAGCGAGGCGCCCGAGTCCGACGAACCGTACTCGGCCATCGCCGCCTTCTCCTCTTCCATCTCGCGGGCCTTGATGGACAGCGAGATGCGGCGGGAGCCGCGGTCGATCTGGGTGACCTTCGCATCGACCTTTTCGCCGACGGCGAAACGCTCGGGGCGCTGCTCGGAACGCTCGCGGGACAGGTCCGACTTGCGGATGAAGCCGGTGTAGCCCTCGCCGACGGTGACTTCGATGCCGCCGTCCGTCACCTGCGTCACGGTGCAGGTCACGACCTCGTTCTTCTTCAGGCCGGCCGTGGCCGACTCGAAGGGATCGCTGGCCAGCTGCTTGATGCCGAGGCTGATGCGCTCCTTCTCGACGTCGACGTCGAGAACCTTGACCTTGACGCGGTCGCCCTTCTTGTACTCGGCGATCGCCTCTTCACCCGACTTGTTCCAGTCGAGATCCGACATGTGGACCATGCCGTCGATGTCGCCCGGCAGGCCGACGAACAGACCGAACTCGGTGATGTTCTTGACCTCGCCTTCCAGCTCCGTGCCCTGACCGAACTTGTCGGTGAAGGTCTCCCACGGGTTGTCCAGGCACTGCTTGAGTCCCAGGCTGATGCGGCGCTTCTGCGGATCGACGTCCAGGACCATGACCTCGACTTCCTGAGACGTCGACACGATCTTGCCCGGATGGACGTTCTTCTTGGTCCAGGACATTTCCGACACGTGGACCAAGCCCTCGATCCCCGGCTCCAGCTCCACGAAGGCGCCGTAGTCGGTGATGTTGGTGACGCGGCCCTTGAACCGGGAGCTGACCGGGTACTTGGCTTCGACGCCTTCCCACGGATCGGCTTCCAGCTGCTTCATGCCGAGGCTGATGCGCTGGGTTTCCGGGTTGAAGCGGATGACCTGGACCGTGACGGTCTGGCCGATCTGCAGGGCTTCCGACGGGTGGTTGATGCGGCGCCACGCGATGTCGGTGACGTGCAGCAGGCCGTCGACGCCACCCAGATCCACGAACGCGCCGTAGTCGGTGATGTTCTTGACGACGCCCTGGAGGATCTGGCCTTCCTTGAGGTTGGCCACCAGCTCCGAACGGGCCTCGGCGCGGCTCTCTTCGAGCACGGCGCGGCGCGACACGACGATGTTGCCGCGCGAGCGGTCCATCTTCAGGATCTGGAAGGGCTGCGGCGTGCCGAGCAGCGGCGAGATGTCGCGAACCGGACGGATGTCGACCTGCGAACCGGGCAGGAAGGCCACGGCGCCCGACAGGTCGACCGTGAAGCCGCCCTTGACGCGGCCGAAGATGACGCCGGTGACGCGGCTCTGGTCGGTGAAGGACTTCTCCAGCAGCGCCCAGGCTTCTTCCCGCTTCGCCTTCTCACGGCTCAGCATCGCCTCGCCGTTCTTGTCTTCCATCCGCTCGAGGTAGACTTCGACGGTGTCACCCGCCTTCAGCTCGGGCGGCTGGCCGGCGACGGCGAATTCCTTCAGCGCGACGCGACCTTCCGACTTCAGGCCGACGTCGATGGTGACCATGTCGTTCTCGACGGCGACGACGCGTCCCTTGACGACCGTGCCTTCGAGCGACTCGGCCGCGCCCAACGACTCGTCCAACAGAGCCGCGAAGCTTTCCTTTTCGACCGTGCGAGCCAGTGCTTGTGCCATTGAAACTCCTAAAGGTGGCGCAAAAGCAATTCCGTTCCGGTCCCGTCCGCGGCAATACGGGTGGGACCTCGACCGAACCGCCGCGCCGGGCACCACGCCCGGCGACTTGGTTGATGGTTTTCCGTGGAGGGTTTCAGACCCGCCCGCTCCGAAGCGGCCCTTGCCGGCGCTTACGCCGTGGGCCGCAATCCGGTCTTCGAGCCGATGTGAGCGACCGCCCGTGCGAACACCTCGTCGGCGTCGAGAGCGGAGGTATCAAGCACAAAAGCGTCGACAGCCGGACGGAGCGGGGCCACCGCTCTCTGGCTGTCACGCGCATCACGAGCCTTCATGTCCTCCAGGACGTCGGACGGTATAGCGGGAATCCCCCGATTCCGCAACTCCCTCAGTCGGCGTTCGGCGCGGACCTCGACGGAAGCGGTAACGAACAGCTTCGCGTCGGCCTCGGGGCAGACCACCGTTCCGATGTCGCGCCCGTCCAGCACGGCCCCCGGCGCGCCGCCCGGCGGGTGCTGGGTGAAGCGGCGCTGGAAGTCGAGCAGCGCCGCCCGTACCTCCGGCACGGCGGCGACCTTGCTGGCCGCCTGCGCCGCCTCGTCGGTGCGCAGCGCGACCTCGCGCAGGATCGGGTGGTCGGGGTCGAGCGCGTAGGCGGCCTTGGCGGCGGCCGCGTTGTCCGCCGGGTCGCCGCCCTCGCGCAGCACCGCGACGCCGACGGCGCGGTAGAGCACCCCGGTGTCGAGATGGGCGAAGCCGAAGGCGTCGGCGATGCGCTGGGACAGCGTGCCCTTGCCGCTGGCGGCCGGGCCGTCGATGGCGACGACGATGGGGGTCATGGCCTCAAACCTCGTCGATGGTGGCGCCCAACCCGTTCATCAGCGCGACGAAACCGGGGAAGCTGGTCTCGATGAAGGCGCCGTCGTCGACCTGGACCGGCTCGGCCGACGCCGTGCCCAGCACCAGGAAGCTCATGGCGATGCGGTGGTCCATCGCGGTGGCGACGGTCGCCCCGCCCTTCGGCGCGCTCCCCGTGCCATGAACGATGAGGCTGTCGTCGGCCCCGACCTCGACCGACACGCCGCAGCGGGTCAGCCCCTCGGCGACCATGGCGAGACGGTCGCTCTCCTTCACCCGCAGTTCCTTGAGGCCGAGCATCACCGTGGTGCCCTCGGCGCAGGCGGCGGCGGCGGCCAGCACCGGGTATTCGTCGATCATGCTGGGCGCCCGGTCGGCGGGCACCACGACGCCCTTCAGGCGGCTGTGGCGGATCCGCAAATCGGCCACCGGCTCGCCGGCCTGGTCGCGGCGGTTCTCGAAGGCGATGTCGCCACCCATCTCGACCAGCGTGTCGAACAGGCCGGTGCGGCGCGGGTTCATGCCGACGTCGTTCAGCAGCACCTCCGAACCCGGCCGCAGCAGGGCCGCCACCGCCGGGAAGGCGGCGGAGCTGGGATCGGAGGGCACGTGGATGGTGCGACCGGTCAGCTCCGGCTGGCCGACGACGGTGACGGCCAGCGCGCCGTCCTCCAGCCGCTCGGTGGTCACGGTGGCGCCGAAGTGGCGCAGCATCAGTTCGGTGTGATCGCGGGTCGGCTCGGTCTCGATCACCGTGGTGGCGCCGGGGGTGTTGAGCCCGGCGAGGATGATCGCCGACTTCACCTGGGCCGAGGCGACCGGCAAGCGGTAGGTGATGGGGATCATCGATTCGCCGCCGACCACGGTCAGCGGCAGCCGGCCGCCCGACCGCCCGACGAAGCGCGCGCCCATCTGCGCCAGCGGCGTGGTGACGCGGGCCATCGGCCGCTTGTTCAGGGAGGCGTCGCCGGTGAAGACGCAGGTGATCGGGTGCGCCGCGACCAGCCCCATCAGCAGCCGCGCGGCGGTGCCGCTGTTGCCCATGTCCAGCACCTGCGCCGGCTCCGCCAGCGCGCCAAGCCCGACGCCGCGCACGCGCCAGACGCCGTCGGCGTCGCGCTCCGCCTGGGCGCCCAACAGGCGCATGGCCGCGGCGGTGTGCAGCACGTCCTCGCCTTCCAGCAGGCCGTGGATCACGGTTTCGCCCACGGCGACGGCGCCCAGCATCAGGGACCGGTGCGAGATCGACTTGTCGCCCGGCACACGGATGGTGCCCTTGAGCGCACCGGTGGACGACGAGCGCAGCGGCTTTGCCTGCGACATGGAATGAGGCCCTCGGACATGAAACGGGTTCGGCCGGAGTACCTACCACAGGGCCGCGCGCGATGCGAGGGATGCCGCCCAGGCGGGACGAAAGGACCGCAAGGGAAAAGAAAAAGGCCGCCCGAAGGCGGCCCGAGGTCTGGGAGGAAACCAAATGGAGGAGTTGCACCGTGTGCAAGACCCGTTCTAGCGACTTATGGTTAATGAGCGGTGAAGGCAACTCCTGTCGGAACGGGATAACCCCTTGGCGCAGGCTTGGGAAAGCGGCCTCCCTGGAGCGGCGGTTTCGCTTCGGCTTCCGGGCGTTTCCGCCCTTCGCAGGAGGGCCTCAATGTTTTTTTTGACAAGCGCTCGCTGCCATGGCAAAGGGCGCGACTTAATAATCCCTGGAATCTGTGACGGAGGACGTGGCGTGGCCAAACCCGAATGGGGCGTCAAGCGCATTTGCCCGAGCTGCGGCGCTCGTTATTACGACATGCGCAAGGACCCGCCGGTCTGCCCGAGCTGCAACGCGCAGTTCGATCCCGAAGCCTTGCTGAAGTCGCGCAAGGCCCGCCCCGCCCCGGTCGACGACACGAAGAAGGCCGTGGTCGCCGAGGACGAGGACGCGGAGGTCGAGACCGAGGAGAGCGAGACCGCGGAGCTCGACGAGGCCGAGGACGGCGTGTCGGTCGACGACATCGAGGAGGCTGAGGACCCGGCCGAGGACGAGGACGACGTCCTGATCGAGGACACCTCGGAGTTGGGCGAGGACGACATGGACGAGGTCGTCGACGTCGAAGGCGAGGACGAGGAAGAGCGCTGACGCGGCTTTTCCCGGTGGCGGCGGGGTGGTTGGAAAAAAGCGGTGATGGAACGATTTTTTCGCTTGCATCGCCTCGGTTCCTGGCTAATATCCCGCTCCACCAACGCCGGTCGGAAACGACCAGCACCCAGGGTTTCGGGGCCATAGCTCAGCTGGGAGAGCGCTACAATGGCATTGTAGAGGTCAGGAGTTCGATCCTCCTTGGCTCCACCAAATCCGGTCAAGCAATTGACCCGACAGAAAAACCGGCTCCCTCGGGGGCCGGTTTTTCCGTTTGTGGCACGGGCTTGTTGCGGACCACCGTCCTCGACCGGCCTTCCGGCCTGTGCCTCTCCTGCGGATATAAGGTGGCCCACCGGGCCTCAGCGTTCGCCCGACCTGATCAGATTGAAGAGGCACCCGACCCAAGAGGGAGGGGTCGACCGGAGTGAGGCAACCCATCGGTCAGCTTCCTCACACCGGCAGCAATCGGCGGCGATCCCCCTCCACCACGGATGACAGTTCATGCGCCACGCGCTCGACAACGGCGCGCCAGTCACCCGGCCGCTCCTGGCGGAAGAGGCGCAGGGTCGGGTACCAAGGGCTGTCCTCGCGGTCGAGAAGCCAGCGCCAGCAACCGTCGAAACGGGAAAGCACCCACACCGGCTTCCCCAACGCACCGGCCAGATGGACGACGGAGGTGTCCACCCCCGATCACCAGATCGAGCCCCGCTATGATCGCGGCGGTATCGGCGTAATCCTGAACCCCGCCCATGGGGTCGAGGAGTTCCATCCCAGCCGGCGGGGTCTCCGCCTAGCTGGATGCCAACCCCTTTTGCAGGCTCACCCAAGACAGCCCGGGTATGCGGAACAACGGGGCGAATTGGCTCAGGGCCACGCTTCTCCGCAGGTCCATCCTTCGGTCGGCAGCGCGCCCGAGACGGGGGTCTCCCGCCCACACCAGCCCGCTCTCAATGTCCCCGATACCGGGATGAGCGAGTTCCACGACCGCACGGCGCCGGATGGCGGCAGGTAGGGGATGGGCGTCGGGTTGGTTTCCAGGATCACTCCCAAGCGGCCCATCAGCGACATCAGGGAAATCCAATAATCGTAAACGGAGCAACCGGCTCCAACAGGGCGATCCCAAGCGCGATATGTTCGCCAGCCATAGTCCCTCGGCAATCCGCCCAGGGGTTTTACGGTTCAAAGCAAAAACCTTGGCGCAGGAAACGCGTCAGGGCTTGGGAGTCGTTTGGACTTGGTCTCAACCGCTCGGGATCAGCGCTTCACCTCGGACACGTTGAGCAGATAGAAACTGCCCATGTTGTCGAGGTATTGCTGGTAGAAGAAGCGCCACTTCTTGCCGTTGCGGACGCCGACCAGCGTCACCTTGATGTTGTCGGTGGCGCCCGGCGCGGTCATGTACTGGGACTTGTGCAGGGTGGTGGCGTGCATGCGCATGCCCTGCCGCAGGCCCGCCTCGTCGATGCGGCCGTCGGCGGTCTGGAGGTTGCCGTGGGAGGCCGAGAAGGTGCCCCCGCCATGGTCGCTGAACCCGAAGGAACAGCCGTCCATGGCCGGCGTGAACATCACGTCGGCCTCCTTGTCGAGCACGACCAGATGCTTGAAATCCTGGTCGTAGGGCAACCAGTAGGCACTCCAGCTTCCCGCCCCGCCCTGGTTGCGCAGCGACCAGACCTCCACCGGCTTGGTCTTGAAGCGCGAGATCATGCCCGTGCCCTTGCGCTCGCAGGTGAAGCCGTCGTTGCTGAGGGTGAAGTCCTTGACCCCGGCGATGCGGTAGCCCGACTGGTAGGCTTGGTACTGGACCAGGATCAGGTTGTTCTTGAGGAAGCTGTCCGGGTTGGACACGAGATCGGCGATGTTCGGCAACGGTCGCTCTCCATCGGAACGGGTGCTGGTCGTTCGGGCGCTGGTTGTTCGGGCGCTGCGGCCCGGCTTCAGATGACTCCGGTCACCGAACGGCGGTAGCTGGCCTCGGTCTCGCCCGAGGACAGGAACCAGTAGGGCTTCATCAGCGCGAATTGCTGGTTGTTGTCGCGCAGCAGGACATAGGCGCAGTAGACGGTGCCGTCGGACGGGCGCTGGTAGGCGGCGATCCAGGGGTTCTGCTTGGTGCCGATGTGCTTGGCGTGGCCAAGCTTGCGCTCGATGTCGTTGCGGTAGCCGACCAGCTTGGCGGCGTGGCCCTGGCGGAACGGCAGGGCGGCAAGCTGCTGATAGTTCTGGAGGAGGGGCGGATTGCCCTCGCCCTCCTCGGCGAACCATTGGGCCACTTCCATGTAGTCGTTGGCGCGGGCGTTGGCGCGGTCGTAGCGCGCCTGGGTCTGGCCGGCGGTGTGGCCGGCGGCGGCCTGCTTGAGAAAGCTGATCAGTCCCATCTGCGGTGCTCCATACAGAGGCTGGAATGGACGTGGCCGCATGCATACGGAAAGCACGCGGCCGGTGTCTGTGTCGGTCATCACTCGCCCGTCCGCCCACCCCCTTCGAAGGAGGCGCCGTCAGACCGCCGCTTCGGCTTCCGCCGGCGCGGCCAGGGCGGCGGCGGTGCCGCGCCAGCGCAGGACCAGGCAGGTGATGTCGTCGGATTGCGGCGCCCCGGCGGTGAAGCGGGCGACGTCGGACAGCACGCCGTCCAGCCCGTCGCGGGCCGTGGCCGCGGTCAGGCGCCCCACCGCCTGGACCAGCCGGGCGTCGCCGTACATGACGTCGGAGTCGTTGAACGCCTCGGTCACGCCGTCGGTGAACAGCACCACCATGTCGCCGGTCTCTAGGATCAGCGACTTCTCGGCGTAGGGCATGTCGGGCATGGCGGCCAGCGCCATGCCGGGAACCCGTTGCAGTTCGGCCACCGTGCCGGTCCCCGTCATGCGCAGCGGCGGGTTGTGGCCGCCGTTGGAGAAGGCCAACTCGCCCGTCGTCAGGTCCAGCTCGCCGTAGAAGACCGTCACGAACATCATCTGCTCGTTCTCGGCGGCCAGCAGGTTGTTGACCCGGCGCATGGTTTCGGCCGGGCCGACGCCGGACTCGGCGATGGCGCGCAGCATGGTGCGGGTGATCAGCATGAAGAAGGCCGCCGGGATGCCCTTGCCCGACACGTCGGCGATGACGAAGGCGACCTTGGTCTCCGAGATCGGGAAGAAGTCGTAGAAGTCGCCGCCGACCTCCTTGGCCGGGATCATCCGCGCGGCGATGTCCAGCTCCGCCAGATCGGGGAAGACCTGGGGCAGGATGGTCAGCTGCATGGTGCGGGCGATCTCAAGCTCCTGCTGAAGGCTGATGAGCCGCCGCTTGTCGGCCAGCGCGTCGCGCAGGTCGCGCACCATCTGGGTCAACTGCACCTGCTGGGTGCTGACCCGCGTGGCCAGCCGCGAGAAGCCCAGAGCCAGCAGCCCCAGCTCGTCACCGACGCCCTTGGACTGGGAGGATTGCGAATCGTGGGTCTCCGCCTCGATCTGGCTCAACTCGTCGAGCAGGCTCTGGCGGGCCTCCTCCTCCAGCGTCACGGCCAGCGCCTCCATCTGGCGGCGGATGAAGCGCTGCTGGCGGCGCAGGCGGCGTTCGCGCTGGCCGGCGGTGCGCTCGATCTCGCGCATCACGCCACGGAAGACGTCCACCGCCCCGGCGATGCGGCCGATCTCGTCGTTGCCGCCGGGAAGCTCGACGTAGCCCATGGCCCGGCCGCGCGCCAGCTCCTGCAAGGCCCCGACCGCGCTGTCGAGCACGGCGAAGTTGCGCCGCAGATAGCCGTAGAGCAGCCCCAGCGCGGTCAACAGCACCAGCCCGACCGCCGCGACGTAGGCGATGGACCACAGGGTGCGCTCCTCCACCGCCTGGGTGACGTCTGTGGCGATCAGCACGGTGGCGACGCGCCCGCCCGCCAGATCGGCGACCGGCAGGCTGGCCAGCGCGTAATGGCGCCCGGCGCTGGAGAACGTCTCCATCGCCCGGTCCGCCGGACGGACCAGCGGGCGCACCGCCGGCCACAGCGGGTCGGTCGTGCCGTCGAGCGGTGCGCCGTTGCGCGCCACCGCGAAGATCCGCGCTCCGGTGGTCCGGCGCAGCACGTCGAGCGCCGCCGAGAAGTCCATGCCGGCCACCGCCGCGCCGACGGCACCGCTGCCGTTGGTCGCCCCGCCGGCCCCGGCGCCCGCGTAGATCGGCGCCCCGGCCACCACGATCAGCCGCTCCCCGTCCACCATGCGGACGCCGCGCGCCAGACGCTGGCCGGACAGGATGGTGTCGAGCGTGGCGCGGTTCAGCAGCGGCGCCGGGTTCAACGCGGGGTCGGAGCTGTAGAGCAGGTCACCGCCGTCGGACAGCAGGTTCAGGTCGGTGATGGCGTTGCCGGTGCCGCCGCTGGGCGGCAGCGCCGCCATGCGGCGGTCGAGCGCGTTGCGGTCGTCGGCCTCCAGCCCCCGCGCGATCTCGGGATCGCCGACCAGCCGGCCCAGGCTCTGGTCGATGCGGCCCGCCGCCTCCGCCACGGCCAGTTGCCAGGAGGTGCCGAGGCGCGCCAGTTCGAGGTCGCGGGCGCGCTGCTCGGCGGCGTCCTCGCGCAGGCCGGCGAAGCCCAGGAGCAGCCCGGCCACCACCGCGACGGTGGCGAGGACGAGCAGGATGATGCGGGTCTGAAGCAGCATTTTCGGCCTTTCAGGTCCGCGGAACGACGAGGGAGCGGGCCATCAGCGCGGCCAGCAGGACGGGAAGGAAGGCCGAGGCGGCGAGCGCCGTGGCGTCCCAGCCGACCGCCTCCCCCCACAGCCCGGCGGCCAACAGACCGGCGGCGGCGGCGCGAACGATGAGCGGCGTCCCCTCCCCCACCTGACGGCGGGCGTAGGCGACGGCGAGACCGGTGGACACGCCGCCGCACAGCGCGCCCAGCAGCAAACCCGGCCAAGGCCCGCCGCGCAGCAGCAGCCCGGCGGCCAGCGCGGCGCCGACCACCGCCAGCAGGGCCGCCCAGCGGCGCCAGTACGCCGGCACCGCGAAGCCGGCAAAGCCGCCGACCAGCGCGGCGGCCAGCAGCCCGGCCACCGTCGTGATGGGGCCGCCCAGCGGCCCGGCCACGACCAGCCCGGCGGTCGCCGCCAGGGTGGCGGCGGTGGCGGCCAGGGCGGCGTAGGGACGGGCGTCGTCGCTGCGGGCGTCGACCACGCGGCGGGGCGCTACCTCCAGTCCCGAACCGAGCGCCGCCAGGGCGTCGGCGCGGGCGCGCTCCACGGCGCCGGCCACCTCGGGGTCGAAGACGGCGCTGCGCACCTCCTCGGCGTGGGCGGCGAAGCGCTGGCGACGGTCGTGCAGCCCATAGACGGCGGCGTTGAAGGCGAACAGCACCCGCCCGACCTGATCGCGCGGGCGCCGGCCGATCAGCGTGGTGAAGCGGCCGCCGGCGGCTTCCTCCATCACCCGCGCCAGCCGGACCAGCGGGGCGCGGAAGCTGGCGCGGGACAGCGCCCCCGCCACCTCGGCCAGCAGGACCAGCACCGCCAGCGCGCCGCAGGCCACCGCCACCAGCTCGCCGAGGATCTGGCCGCGCACCTGCCGGGGCTGCACGCCCACCAGCACATGGCCGGCATTGGGCCGCACGGTCTCGGCGCCGCCGCCCTCGGCGGCCCCCCGGCCGATGCGGACCGGCACCCGGACGATGAGGAAGCCGTCGCGGGCGATGGGTTGCAGGGTGGCGGCGCGGGTCGCCGGGGTGGCCTCGCCGCGCAGCGAGGCGGCGAGCGCGTCGAGCCGCGCGGCGTCGGCCACCGGCGCGCCGTAGAGCCGCGCCCCGCCGGTGCCGGTGACGGCCAGGAATCCGAGGTCCGGGTTGCGCCCGGCGATGCCCTGGAGATAGGCCTCCACCCCCTGGATGCGCTCCAGTGGGATGCCGTAGCCGATGGCGCGCTCCAGATCGTGCTGCACCGCCTCGGCGACGGCGGCGGCCTTGGCGGCGCGCGCCTCGCCCAACTGCTCCTGCGCCAGCAGGGTGCCGAGCAACCCGACCCCGGCCATCGCCAGCAGCGCGGCCAGAAGGATCACCGCCGGCAGACCCAGCGTGAAGCGGCGGTGGGAACGAAGGACGGCGGCGGTCATGCGAGTTCATCCAGGCGGGCGACTTCCCGCTCCGCCCCATCGAGAATGGTGAGGCGTTTGCGCACCGCCTCGGCGAAGGCGCCGGCCGGCAGGCCCAGCGAGCCCCCCAACAGGCCCCCCGGCGAGCGCGACGGCTCCGGCAGCGGTCTGGCCGCCGCGTTGTCGCCCAGCCCCTCCAGCACGACGGCGAGGTCGGACAGGGCGCGGCGCGGCCCGCGGGCGAGGCGCAGGCCGGCGAGCCAACCGAAGAAGGCGATGGGCACCGCGATCAGCAGCGCACCGATCGACAGGGTCAGGGCGTAATGGCGCATCGGCTCGGCCATCGCCCCGGCGGGCAGGCGCAGCAGGATGGTGCCGGCGACGGTGTCGAAGCTGGTGGTCAGGCCGACGCCGTAGACCCTCTCCCCCTCGCGCTCCTGCGACCAGAAGGGGTTGCCGCCGGGTCCGTCCGACGGCGCGGGCGCGCCGATCTCCTCCCCCACCTCCACCGCGTTGGTGGAGAACAGGACGGTCCCGGTTTCGTCCAGCACGGCGACGGAGCGGATCGCCGGCAACGCGGCCCGCGCGCGCGCCAGCAGCCCGTCGACCTGCGGCAGGTCGGCCAGCGCCAGCCCGAGGTTGAACTGCACCTCCAGCGCCGCCTTGGTCTCGCTCAGCACGAAGTTGACCTGGGAGGTCACGGCGTCGTCCAGCCGGCGGGCCTGCTCGCGCGTCCACAGCGCGACGGCGGACAGGGCGGCGACGAAGACCGCCACCGCCACAAGCGCCGCCAAGCGCGACCCGAAGCTTCCCGATCCCATCCCGGCCGTTCCCTTCCCCGTCGAATCCTGAACCTCTGTCAAGCCCCTCTCCCGCAAGGGGAGAGGGGCTTTGCATCAGCGCGCCCGCCCGTGCAGGGCGTACCAGCGCCGGTCGTTGCCCTCGCCCAGCGAGACGCGGCCCCAGACATGGCCGCGCTCGAACACGTCCCAGCGGCCCGCCAGCGCCTCGATGGCGACCAGCCCGGCGGTGGCGGTGTCGAAGACCGGGGTGCTCTGGAAATCGCGGTGGACCAGCAGCCGCACCAGATCGCCGCCGACCCGCAGCATCCGCTTCGGGTAGACGCCATGCCCGGCGAGATGCCCCCAACTGCGGTGGTTGCGCGTGCTGACGGTGGTCACCAGATGCCGGCAGCCCAGCGCCTCCGCCACCTCCAGCCGCCAGTCGATCAGACGGTGGTGCAGGCCGCGCCCGCGCTCCGCCGGATCGACCATCGCGGAGGACATGTGCGCCACCAGCGACAGCTCCTCCTCCGGCAGATCGAGGTCACGGCCCCGGTTGGGATCCTTCGGTCCCGGCAGCCCCAGGGCGCCGTAGGCGACCAGCCGGCCGTCGCGGAAGATACCGGCGGTGACGCCCTTGTCGCCGAGATGATCGGCCACGAAGTCCCCGACCTCGCCCGCCATGCGGTAATGGTCGGGATCTTCCAACGTTGCCACCACGCGGACGCGGAAATCGCCCAGCCGCTTGGAATCGTCCAGATCCATCATGCGGACGGTCAGCCCATCCGGCAGCCCCCGGGCCAGCCCGGCGAGCCGGGCGCCGGCCACGGCGCGCGCCGCGTCGCCCCGCGGCATCACAACGGGCGCGAGGAGGGTTGAGGCGCAGCTCCGGCCGCTCATGTCTCGATGATCTCCGCGAAGTTCAGAAGGCCGATGGGCGGGTAGTATTCCAGCGCGCGCACCGTCGGCATGTTGATGATGACCGAGAATCGTTTCAAAGTTTCGACCGGGATCGCGCTGGGACTGACTCCGTCCAACAGGATTTGCGCCGCCTTGAAGGCGGTGAAGCGGCCGATGCCGTAGGCGCTGCTGGCCAGCGCCAGCATCGCCTTGTCGGTGCGCACGATCAGCTCGGTGACCGAGAAGGTCGGCAGGCGGTGGCGCAGGGCCTCCGCCGCCACGACGGTCCGGTTGTGGAAGGCGATGAAGGTGTCGGGGCCGATGTAGAGGATCTCCGCCCCGCGCGCCGCGACGCGGGCCAGCGCGTCGGGCACCGCCGCCGAGATCGGCTCGCCCCGGCCGTCGAGCGGCACCGCCTCCTCGATCAGTTCCAGCCCGCGCGGTCCGCATTCGGCGCGCAAGCCTTCGAGCGTCAGGATCGAGTTGCGTTCCTTGGGGTTGTAGACGACGCCGATGCGCTTGAGCGGGCGGTAGGCCAGGATGGTGTTGATCTGCACCGCGATGGGCGCGATGTGGATCGTCCCCGTCACGTTGCGCCCCGGCTTGGCCAGATCGGGCACGATCCTGGCGTCCAGCGGGGCGGCGACGAAGGTGAAGACGACCGGGATGTCGGTGATGTGCTGGCGTGGGTCGGCGCCGTCATAGGGGCCGACCAGGGCGCGGGTCTGCGGCGTACCCCAGCTGTAGATCAGGTCCGGCTTGGTGTCCTTGATCTCCTCCATGATGGCGGGGAGCTTGGACATGTCGCCGCCGGTGTTGCGGATGGTGAACTCCGTCTTCATGCCGCGCCGGGCCAGATAATCCTTGAAGCCGAATTCGTTGTCGCTCTCGCCCCGGCCCAGCACCATGGTGATGCGGAAGGTCTTGTCGGGCACCGTCGCGGCGAGCGCGCCGCCGGCGAGCGAGGCCCCCGGCAGGGCGAGGCTACCGGCGGCGGCCAGCTTCAGCAGGCGGCGGCGGTCGAGACGGAAGGAATCGTCGGAATGCATGACGCTCAAGCCTCCTGCGGGCGGGCGGCGGGGGCCGGGGGCCGTCCGGTGCGGAACAGGATCCAGAAGAGAAGCGCGCTCGCCCCGCACAGCAGGCCGATGCCCAGCATCGCCTCGCGGTAGGAGGTGACGACCGCCACCGCCATCGCCGCGACGGGGCCGAGCGCTCCGCCCAGCCGCTCGATCAGCCGGTACCAGCCGATGGCCGAGGTCTCGGACAACCCACCCTCGCGGGCGATCTGCGAGACCAGGGTCAGCTGCGGGGCGCCGACCAGCGCCTGCGACAGGCCGAACAGCGCGATGGCCAGCGGCGGTCCCCACAAGGACTGGGTCGCCAGGATCGGCAGGCAGCTCGCCAGCGTGCCGATGCCGCCCAGCGCGATGAAGCCGCGCCGGGCCTGCCAGCGGTCGGACAGGCTAGCGGCCAGCGGCGACACCAGGATGAAGGCGACGAAATACATCATCTGCACCCGCCCGACCTCGGACTTGCTGGCGCCGTCGGCGGTCAGCAGCAGCGGGATCAGGCAGAACAGGAAGGCGGTGGAGGCGATCTTGGTCGGGATGGCGCTGAGCAGCATCAGCGCCGAGAAGCGGAGGTTGCGGAACAGCGGACCGACGCTGCCCATCGGCGGGCGGGCCACGCCGGTGCCCGCCTCGCGGCCGCGCAGCAGCAGAACGCTGACCGACAGCCCGGCGCCCAGCGCCAGCACCGCGCCCAGCAGGAAGGTGGCGCGGAAGCCCGCTTGGTCGGCGATGATGCCGCCGCTGACCGGCCCGCAGACTCCGGCGGCCAGCAGCGCGCCGATGAACATCGCCATGCCGCCGGCCCGGTTGCGCGGCGTGGTGTGGTCGATGACGATGCCCTGCGCGGTGATCAGCACCAGCCCGTAGCCCAGCGCCGTCAAGCAGCGCCACAGCATCAGGTCGAGCAGCGAGGTCGAGAAGGCCGTCATGGCGAGCCCGAAAGACCCGAGCAGCGCCCCGGCCAGGAAGGAGCGCGAACGGCCCCAGCGTTCGGAGAAGCGCGCGCCGCCCGGCTGCGACAGCGCCCAGATCAGCATGAACATCGTGATCGGCAGGCTGACCACGAGGTCGGGCGTCAACCACGGCACCTCGGTCGCGAAGGACTTGGCGTAGGCCGGCAGGAAGGGCCGCGACAGTTCCTCCGACAGGCAGAACAGGAAGACCGGCAGCCGTAGGAAGACGAGGTTGAGCGGCGGCGGCGGCGCGGCGGTGGAGGCCGGGTCGCGGAAGCGGAAGCGGCGGGCGAGATCCGCCAGCCCGGATTCGGCCCGGACGATGCGCGGATCGCCGGGCTCGAGCGAGCGACGCAGCTCCCCGACCCGCGCGGCCAGCGCGGCGTAGCGGGCGTTCACCGCGTCCAGCGCCTTGCGGACGCCGCTGTCGTCGCCGTCCTGACCGGCCGTGGCCGGCTGGGTGGCGCGGAAGTCGCCCTCCTGCGCCCCGTCGGCCAGCAGGCGCAGGGTCAGCACCCGCCGCATGGCGAGGTTCACGACCAGTTGCAGCACCTCGAAGATCAGCAGCACCGAGACGATGACGACCGACAGCACGTCGAGCGCCAGATCGGTGGACGCCTTGGCGAGGAAGGCGCTGTCGACGCCGACGTGCAGGCGACCGGCCGGACCGGTCGGATCGCCCAGGATCTGGTCGTTGTCGATGAAGCCGCGCGCCAGCCGGCCGTCGGCGCCGCCGGCCAGACGGCTTGGATCCAGCGTGGACAGGCCCTCCAGCGGCTTGCCGGACGCCGCGACGATGCGGCCCGAGGAATCGGTGATCGCGACGTAGGCGATGTCGGCGTGCCGCCCCACTTCGGCCGCGAACAGGGCGTCGAGGCCCGGCATCCTGTTCAGCGGGATGCGCGCCTCCAGCCCCCGGTTGACCTGGGAGGCGAGCAGACCGCCGACGGTCTGCGCCTTGCGGGCCAGCTCGGGCTGGAACAGCGGATCGAAGCCGCGCAGCGACAGCCAGGAGGCCGCCCCGGCGGCCAGCAGCAGCACCGCGACCGTGACGATGGTCAGGCGCAGCACCAGCGCGCCGATGGGGTCACGCACGCTCTTCGTCTTTTCGGCGCCGCTCATCGGACCGCTCCGCGCGGAGCCACGGACTCCAGTTCGTGTTCGAAAGAGTCCATCGCCCGGTCGGCCTCGCCGATGGCGTGGTCGAGACGCTGGCGCACCGCGCCCAGCGGCGCCGCGCCGGCCGCCAGCCCGCGCCGCCCGCCGCCCTGGCGGACGACCAGGAAGACGGCGACGAGGGTGACCACGGCCGCGACCGCGACGAGAAGCAGGATTCCGGCGGCGAGGTCGCTCTCGACCTTGGCGATGCGCCCGCGCAAGCCGCCCAGCGAGGAGCGCAGCACGACCTCCCCCACCGTCTGGCCGAAGCTGTTGCGGACGCCGACGCCGAGGATCAGGGCGTCGCCGACGATCTGCTGGCGGGTGCCGCCGGAGAGCGCCAGCCCGTCCTCCCAGCGCACCGGGTTGGGCTGGCCGATGGCGGCGCGGTCGCCGGCGAACAGGATCGTGTCGCGGTCGTCCACCACCTCGACGCCGAGGATCTCCTCGCCGGACGCGGCGCGCTCCACCTGGGCCTGGAGATCCACCAACTCCGACAGGTCGAGACCGAGCGTCAGCCCGTACTCGACCCGCCGCCGCATCTCGTCGGCGACGACCAGCAGGCGGGAGCTGGTGACGTCACGCAGTTTCTGCTCGAACTTCAGCGCGGACAGGACCACCGACAGCAGGACGGCCAGCGCGACCGTGGCCGCGATGACCGCGCCGGTGCGCAGCGCCAGGACACCGCCAACCCTCATGAACCTGCCACTCCGGAATGTCGCGCTGGATCAGCCACGGATCGCCCAAAGCTCCATCGCCACTTGGGGAAAGTCACCCGCCAGATGAACCGCGATTCCGCCCGAGGTTGCAAGCTGTTTCCAAATCGGGCTACCCCGTTCCAGCTCAAAATACACAGCACCGGCATGATAAGGCAGCTGGCGGGGCGCGACGGGCAATGGCCTTACTCGAATTCCGGGCAATTGGACATTGACGAGTTCACGGATTTGTTCGACCGAGCCGATCTTCACCAAGGCCGGGAAGTTGCGGCGCAGCGCCTCGCCGGGCATGTCGGCGCGCACCGCCAGGACGAAGCTGGCCGTGGTGATGAGCGTGCGGTCGGCGATGGTGCCGACGCGGATGCCGTATTTGCGCTCCTGCAGCTCGATGGGGATCGCGGTCTGCTCCAGGACGGCGCTGAGCGAGCGGCGGATCTCGGCGATCACCGGCTCCAGCGTGCCCTGGAGGTCGTCGTGGCGGTAGGGCGGGAAGGAGGGCGGGCGCTTGTTGGCGGCGGTGAAGGTCGCCAGTTCGCCGGCCAGCCCCAGCGCCAAGCCGTGCAGGCGCTCCGGGTGGATGTCGGGCATGCGGGCGAGGTTGGCGACGACCGGCTCCATCCGGTTGACGACCTGGAGCATCAGGAAGTCGGCGATCTCCGCCGCCCCCCGCGCGCCAGAGCCGGAAACGCGGGCGGCCAGCGCCTCGCCCCGGCTGCCCAGCAGGCCCTGGATCTCGGTGACGTAGCCGGACAGCGGCACCAGCGCCGCGACGTTGAGGGCCGGCGGGATGTAGCGCTCGTCGAGCGTGGCGTGGCGGTCGGACCGCACCTCCTGGATGCGGGCGAGGCCCAGGCAGTGGTAGCCGGCGCGCTCCTGCCGCTCCAGCCGGTAGCGCAGACGCAGCTTGCCGGTGCGGATGCGCGACACGCTGGCGGAATTGGCGACGGCGTCCACCGTCTCTCCCTCCTGCCCGACGTAGCGGGTGGCGGAATCGGCGCTCTCGCCCACCTCGAACTCGACGCCGCCGCGCTGGCGGACCGGCAAGGCGAGGTAGACGATGCTCGACCCCAGCGTCTCGGGCAGGTCGAGCGGGGGCGGCGGGTCGTCGTCCTCGGGGATGTTGATCGGGGTGCCGTCCTCCAGGATGCCCTTGCAGCGCAGCACGGCGAACTTGCCGACGGCCAGAAGCTCCCGGTTGATGGTCAGCTCGGTGATGCCCCAGGCGAAGGGCCGGATGCCGCCGACGCGGCCGCGCACCAGCCGCTCGACGTAGCGGTCCTGCTGCTGGAAATGCTGCGCCCGCAGGAACATCCCCTCGGACCAGATGACCTTGTCGTCCCAGCTCATGGGCGCGTTCCTTTGTACGAACGGGGAATCGGTGTCGGGTTCGGTGTCGGAGTCCGGGCGCCGCTCATCCGCCCAGCACCTGCCGGTGGATCGGCAGCAGGCGCCGGTAGAGCGCCGCCAAGCGCGCGTCACCGTCGGTGGTCTCGCCGGCCAGCTCGCGGATGGCGGCCAGCAGCGCCGACTGGTGCGCCGCGCCGTCGTCGGTGACCGCGCGCAGCAGCGCCTCGGCCTCCCCGGCGGGAAGCGCGCTCAGGCGGGCCAGCGCGTCGTCGGCGCCGACGGCCCGGCGCAGCGGGGAATCGCCCTGCGCCAGCGTGTCGTCGGGGTCGAGGCCGAGCATTGCCTCCAGCGCCGCCTGCCGGCGGACGAGGCCCATCACCACGTCGACCAGCGCGCGGGTCAGCGCCGTCTGGTCGGCGGTCGGGGTGGTGGCCGGGGCGGCGGGGAACGGCGTCGGCGCGGGCGCGCGGCCGAAGGCCGGCGGCACCAGCGGCTCGTCGTCCCAGTCGTCGGGCAGCGCGGAGGCTGCCGGAGCGGGCGGCGGCGCCTGGAACGGGGATGGAGCCTGGGACGACGGCAAATCGGCGGGGCTCAGCGGCTCGTCGAGCCAGTCGTCGGGAATGCCGGAGCTGTCGGTCGCCACCCGCATCGTGCCGAGGTCGTCGGGGGCGAAATCCACCTGACCGGCCTTGGGCCAGGACGCCTCCGCCTCGTTGCCGGCGGCGGTCGGCTGCCAGGAGCCGCCTCCCCCGCCCACGCCCCAGCCGCTGCCGCCACCGCCGCTGTCCCAGCCGCCGTCGGCGCGCGGCGCGCGTTCGCCGAACAGGTCGTCGTCCTCGGGGATCGGCATCATCGGCACGGCGCCGCGCCCGTAGGACGGCGCGAAGGGGTCGTCCGCCGCCGGGGGACCGCCGAAGCCACCGGAGGCGGCGGGCGTGTCGCCGGAACGCAGCACGGCCAGGAAGGGGTCGTTGGCGGGCGGCGCCTCGTCGGCGGCGAAGCCGGCGCGGATGACGTAGCCGCCCAGCCGCAGCCGGTCGCCGTCGCCGATCACCGCCGAATTGCCGCGTCCGATCGGCGCTCCGGCGTCGTTCAGGAAGACGCCGTTGGTCGAGCTGTCGATGACGACGTAGACGCCACCCTTGAACTCGACCATGCAGTGGGTCTTGGACAGCGCCCGTTCCGGATCGCTCAACGCCCAGTCGCACTCGACGCCGCGCCCGATGACCAGCCGCCCGGTGCCGAGATCGCGTGTCAGATCGCCGCCCTGAGAGGGTGGGCCTTGGATCAGGGTCAGTCGAAGCTTCATGGCGTCACGCCCCCACCTTGCCGCTGCCGCCGTTGGCGATGTCGAGCGCCTGGACCAGCGTCGCGCGCTGGCGGGCCGGCGCCTCCTTGGGCACGGCGGCGGCGGCCATCAGCACGGCGGCGGCGGCGGCCGTGCCGGTCAGCCCGTCGCCCGGCGGGATCACCACCGCCGCGTCGGGGGGCGCGAGGCTACCGCCCGACCAGAAGGCGGCCATCGCCGCGTAGGCGCAGGCGGTCTGGAAGTTCGCCGCCTCGGCCGGGGCGAAGGTGGCGCGGCGGTTCTCCTCCGTCGGGCGGTAGACCCAGGCCTCCGCCGCCTCCAGCGCCGCGACGTCGGCCGGCGCCGCGTCGGGGGCCAGGGCGCCGCGCGCGGCGAGGCAGCCCCACCACACCGCCTCGCGGCGCGGCAGGGCCATGCCCAGCAGACGGATGGCGTCCACGAACAGTTCGGCCTCGATCAGCGCCTTGAGGAAGGGCGCCGTCCCGACGTTCGGCGCCATCAGCGCCGTCGCCTCGGGCGACAGCTCCAGCCCCGCGACCGCCTGGGCCGCGTGGGCGAACCGCAATTTCGGCAACAACCCGATGTCCACCTGACCGAACCCCGCTCGAAAAACCACCGTTGCGTCGTGACCGGACACCAACCCTGACCGGCCATCAGTTGATGGTGACGACCCCGCCCTTGATCTGCACCATGGCGTCGCCGTTGACCTGCGTCATCGCCCCCTTGATCTGCACCTGCATGTCGCCGGTGAGCTTGACCATGGACCCTTTGATGGTGACGCCCATCTGGTCGATCTTGAGGCTGTTGGCACCGACCTTCAACTCGATCGCCGTCCCGGCCTCTATTTTGACCGACCCGGCGGTGCATTTGATCGACGCGTCGCCCATCCCGAGCTTCAGCGAATAATCGCCCTGCTTGACGTCCTGGGTGACGTTGCCCTGGGACACCGTCAGCGTCTCGTTCCCCTGGGACACGGTGGCCGCCCGGTTGCCCTTGCTGACCGTGTGGGTGTCGTTGCCCTTGGAGACGGTAACCGTCCGGTTGCCCTCCCCCACCGTCAGCGACTGGTTGCCCTTGGTCACCTCGTGGGTGTCGTTGCCCTCCGACACGGTGACGGTGCGGTTGCCCTTGGTGATGGTGACCTTCTCGTTGCCTTCCGACACCGTTTCGGTGCGGTCGTTCTTCACGGTGATGGTCTGGTCGTGATCGACCTGGAGACTGTCGTCGTTCTCCACCATCCGCTTGAAGTCCTTCTGGGCGTGGACGTAGATCTCCTCCGCGTCCTTCTTGTCCTCGAAGCGCAGTTCGTTGAACGTCTCGGCGCTGCCGCCCTTGCTGGAGCGGGTCTTCATGCCGCTCTGGGTCTTGTTGTCGGGCAGCGTGTAAGGCGGCATGTTCTCGGCGTTGTAGACGCAGCCGGTGATCAGCGGCCGGTCGGGATCGCCGCCGAGATAATCGACCACCACCTCCATGCCGACGCGCGGGGTGAAGATGGTGCCCCAGTTCTTGCCGGCCATGGTCTGGGCGACGCGGATCCAGACGAAGCTGGTCTCGTCGTTGGCGCCCTTGCGGTCCCAATGGAACTGGACCCGGACGCGGCCGTATTTGTCGCAGTAGATCTCCTCGCCGCTGGGGCCGACCACGGTGGCGGTGTCCGGCCCGTGGGTGCGCGGGCGCGGCACCGGCGGCGGGCGGAACACGACGCTGTCGGGGATCGCGGTGAAGCGGTTGGAGAACTGGGGCGCGGCGCCGCTGTTGCCGAGATGGCTCTCGTCCTGGGCGGAGAGCGCGACGGAGGTCAGCACATAGCCCTGGCCGATCTCGGACGCCACGGCGTGGCTGGTCATCTCGATCTTGCCGCCGGCCAGGAAGCCCCGGTAGGTGCCGCTGCCCTCGACCCGGTCGTAGCCGGTCTCGGTCTCCTCCATCCGCAGGCGGGAGAGCGCGGTGCCGTCGGCCTTCAGCGTGTACCCGCCCGGATAGTCGAAGCGCTCGTGCGACTTGAAGGCGGCGACGCTCAGCACGGTGGTGGTGGTCGCGGTCAGGTCGGTGCTCGGCGTCTCGAAATTGTAGTCCTTGAGCGTCCACTTGCCGGTCTCGTAGGACTGGCCGTGCGACCAGCCGTCGATCAGCAGGGTGTTGGCCTGGGTCGCCGCCGCGTGGATGACGTCCTTGTCGAGGCAGTCGGTGTAGCCGGCGGCGGAATCGCTCAGCACCAGCGTGTGCTTCCCAGCCTCGTGCTGGAAATAGAAGTAGATGCCCTCGTCCTGGAGCAGGCGGGCGATGAAGTCGAAATGCGTCTCGCGGTACTGCACGCAGACCGGGCGCGGGTTGTGGGTGCCGGACAGCCCCTGCTTCTTGACCTCGGTCACGCCGGAATCGGCCAGCACGGCGTCGACGATCTGCACGACGCTCTTGTCCTGGAACACCTGGCAGTCGGAGCGCAGCGTGGTCAGCCACAGGGTCGGCACGATCTCGGCCGTGTAGCGGCGGTAGCCGCGCAGCGCCATCGGGCCGGCGGCAAAGGTTTTGACGATGCCGTTGATGATCCGGGGCTCGCCGCCCTTGCGCGCGATGGACAGCGTCAACGACTTGCCGAGGATGTCGCCCGGCGCGATCGCCACATCCGACGAGATCAGGCTGATCGTGTAGTGGAAGAGGCTCGACAGCCCCTCCTCGCCCTCGACGGCGACGGGGATCAGGACATCCGTGCCCAGCGGCGACGCCAGCGACAGAAGCCGGCCGGCCTGCGAGATGGTTGGCACGTCCGACATGCGATCCACGGTCCTTCGAAGTGATGCGGTGGGGAGGTGTACGCCTGACAAGAACTGATTTAAGCCCTTCTCCCCTTGCGGGAGAAGGGTTGGGATGAGGGGTGTTCGCCAAAGGCGAAGAAGAGGTTTGCGTACCCCTCACCCCAACCCCTCTCCCGCAAGGGGAGAGGGGCTAAATCAGCGCCCACGGGGGATTCGTCCCCGGCCCGCCCCCGCTCCGCCCAGGGAAGGGCGAAGGCCGTGGCGGGGACGGGGGGGGCGAACCCGCCCGTTATCAGGCGCTCTTGGTCGTCGACAGGTCGTAGGAGACCGAGATCGGCGTGCCGGCCTTGTTCTTGTCGTCGTAGGGGATGAACTTGTACTCCATCTTCGTGAAGCTGATGGAGATCGACTCCGACGGACGGTCGCCGCCGCTGGACATCGAGTAGGCCGAGACCAGGGCGTTGGTCAGGGTGTATTCGGCGTAGGTGTTGCCCGGGCTGCCGGTGGTGACGAGGTGGATCTGCACCTTCTTGCCGGCCGCGCCCGTGCAGGACTCGACGAAGAACTTCGGCGAGGACGAGTCCATCAGCTTGGTGATGGTGACTTCGCTGACCGACGGCTCCGACGCTTCGCGGTTGGTGGTGGCGCCCGACGGGGTGCTGATGGCGCGGCCGACACCCCACTGGAGGGAACCGACGTCCAGCCACTTCTTGTGGGTGTCGTGGGTCGCTTCGCCGTCGATGCCGTCGTACTTGATGTAGATCGCCATGAAAGTCTCCTCGGGTGTGTTGGGTGACGATTTCGTTGGTGGTGTTTTCTTACGAAAGATACCGGGACCTGCGCTGTGACGGGCGTCACCGCCCGCCGTTATTTGCGCGGATCCCCGGGGCGATCAGGCGATGTCGTAGACGAAACGGTCTCCGGCATCGACCGAAACATGGATGCGGGCGATCGGCTCGCCCTCGCCCATGCGGGCGAGGATGCGGGACGAGATCTCCGGCAGAAGGGTGCGGTTCAGGATGGTCTCGATGTTGCGGGCGCCGCTCTCGACCTCCTGGCAGCGGCCGACGATGCTCTGGATCAGTTCGTCGGAATAGGTGAACTCCGCCTTGTAGTTCTGCACCACGCGCTTGCGGATGCGGTTGAGTTGGAGGCCGACGATCTTCGACAGGTTCTCGTCGGAGAGCTGGAAATACGGCACCACCGTGCAGCGTCCGAGGAAGGCCGGCTTGAAGCTCTTCTGCAGCTCGGGCCGCAGCGCCTCCAGCAGCCCTTCCGCGTCCGGCGCGGTCTCCGGATCGGCGCAGAGCTTGTGGATCAGGTCGGTGCCGGCGTTCGACGTCATGATGATGACGGTGTTCTTGAAGTCGATGTCGCGGCCCTCGCCGTCCTTGATCGTCCCCTTGTCGAACACCTGGAAGAAGATGTCCTGCACGCCGGGATGGGCCTTCTCCAGCTCGTCGAGCAGGACGACGCTGTAGGGCCGGCGGCGCACCGCCTCGGTCAGCACGCCGCCCTCGCCGAAGCCGACATAGCCCGGAGGCGAGCCCAGCAGGAGCGAGACCTTATGCTCCTCCTTGTACTCGGTCATGTTGATGGTGGTGACGTTCTGCTCGCCGCCGTAGATCAGGTCGGCCAGCGTCAGCGCCGTCTCGGTCTTGCCGACACCCGACGTGCCGACCATCAGGAAGACGCCGATCGGCTTGCGCGGGTCGGTCAGCTTGGCCCGGCTGGTCCACATCGCCTGGGCGATGGCGTCCAGCGCGTGGTCCTGGCCGATGATGCGCTCCTTCATGCGGTCGGCCAGCGACAGCACCGTCTTGATCTCGTTGGAGACCATGCGGCCGACCGGCACGCCGGTCCAGTTGGCGACCACCTCGGCCACCGCCTGCCCGTCGACCGCGACCTTGACCAGCGGGTCCTCGCCCTGGAGCGTGGTCAGCTCCTCCTGCAACGCCGCCAGACGGGCGTTGAGGCTCTGCTCTTCCGCCTCGGCGGCGGCCGGCGAGATCTCCGGCGCGGCGCCGGCCTCGGGAGCGGCGGCGGCCTTGGCCTGCTCATGCGCCTCGAACAACTGGTCGCGGGCCTCGTTGATGGCGCGGACCAGTTGCAGCTCTTTGGCCCAGCGTTCCTCCAGCACCGCCAGATCGGCGGTGACGGTGGCGACGCGGGCCTTCAGCTCGCCCACCTGCTCGGCGTGCTCGATGCCGATGGCCTGCTCGCGCTCCAGGATCGCCAGCTCCGTCTCGGTGAGCTGGATGGTGCGGCGGCGGTCCTCGATGGCCGGCGGGGTCGCCGTCTGGCTCATCGCCACGCGGGCGCAGGCGGTATCGAGCAGGCTGACCGCCTTGTCGGGAAGCTGGCGGGCCGGGATGTAGCGGCTAGACAGGCGGACCGATTCGATCAGCCCCTCGGTGACGATGCGGACCTTGTGGTGCCTTTCCAGCGTCGCGGTCAGGCCGCGCATCATGTCGATGGCGACCGGCTCGGTCGGCTCCTCCACCTTCACCACCTGGAAGCGGCGGGTCAGCGCCGGGTCCTTCTCGAAGTACTTCTTGTACTCGGCCCAGGTGGTGGCGGCGATGGTGCGCATCTCGCCGCGCGCCAGCGCCGGCTTCAACAGGTTGGCGGCGTCGTTCTGCCCGGCCTGCCCGCCGGCGCCGATCAGGGTGTGCGCCTCGTCGATGAACATGATGATGGGCTGGGTCGAGCCCTTCACCTCGTCGATCACGCCCTTCAGGCGGTTCTCGAACTCGCCCTTCATGCCGGCGCCGGCCTGGAGCAGGCCGAGGTCGAGCGACATCAGGCGGACGTTGCGCAGGTCGGGCGGCACGTCGCCGGCCGCGATGCGCAGCGCGAAGCCCTCCACCACCGCCGTCTTGCCGACGCCGGCCTCGCCGGTGAGGATCGGGTTGTTCTGGCGGCGGCGGGTCAGCACGTCGATGATCTGGCGGATCTCGGCGTCGCGGCCGAGCACCGGGTCGATCTTGCCCTCCTTGGCGCGGGCGGTCAGGTCGATGGTGTACTGGTCGAGGTTGGGCGTCGCCCCGCCCACCTTCGGTCCGCCGGCCGCGGGGGCGCCGCCACCGCCGGCCGCCGCCACCGGGGCGGAGGTCCGCGCCTCGGCCGTTTCGGCGGCGATCTTGGGCAGGTCGCGGCGCAGCACGTCGGCGGTGATGCGGGCGAACTGGCCCGACATGTCGCGCGCCTGGGCCGCCAGCGATTCATCGGACAGCAGCGCCGCCAGCAGATGGCCCGAGCGCACCGCCCCCTCGCCGTATTGCAGCGAGGCCAGCACCCACGCCTCGCGCATCAGCTGCACGAGGTTGGGCGACAGGGCCGGCGCCCGGCTGTTGCCGGTCTTCAGCTTGTCGAGCACGCGGGTCAGGTCGGCCGACAGGCGCCCGGCGTCGATCTCGTAGTTGCGCAGCACGGCGGAAACGTCGCCGTCGGTGGCGCCGACCAACTGAAGGAGCCAATGCTCGATCTCGCAGTTGTAATGCGTGCGCGACAGAGTCTGCCCGACCGCCGCCTCCAGCGTGCGCCGGCACAGCGGATTCAGCCGCGAAATCATGCTTTGGAGATCGACCGCCACCATCACTCCACCCCCTCGTTCACGCGTGTGCGTGTGTGTGTCCGATCCGTCCGGCCGATGGGCCGGCGGGACTTGCGTTCAAATTCCGTCATGCTCATGCCCGCAGCGCCACGAGATGCGCCGCGTACTGCATCCGGGCGCGGTCGTGCATGCGGACCGTCCAGGGAACCTCCAGCGGCTCGCCGTCCAGCCGCAGCCGCGTCACCGACTGCGCGTGGGCGCCCGGCGTCAGCAGCCGGGCCAGCACCGCCTCGCAGCGGCCGGCGTCGTCGCCGCGCTGGGAATGGCCGCCCAGCCACGCCTCCACCGGCGTCGCCTGGGTCGCCCAGTCGAAGGGTGTCGCCAGCAGGGCGCCGCCGCCCTCGGCCACGGCGCGGTCGATGGCGTGCAACAGGGCCGGCGGCGAGGCGACGCAGTCGAGCAGGTTCATCGCCGTGACCAGCGCGAAGCTCCCCGGCGCGAAGGGCGGCGCCAGGGCGTCGCCGATCCAGAAATCCACCCGCTCGGCGCCCGGAAAGCGCGCCTCGGCGCGGCGGCGCTCGTAGACGATGCCCGAGCGGCGCAACGGATAGACCGCCTCGCCGGTGTCGAGCACGTGGCGCGCCAGCGCCAGCAGCGGCCAGTGCAGGTCCAGCCCCAACACGAGATCGTCGGTCCGCCCGGCCAGCTCGAAGCTGGTGCGCCCGGCGGCGCAGCCCAGATCGAGGATCGGACCGGCGGGCAGCGGCCCCAGCCGCCCCAGCCCCGCCGACAGGCAGCGCACCACCGACCCGGCGGCCTCCGCCTCGCCGCCCGGCTGGCGGTCGCGGTCGCCGTAATGGTCCCAGCCGTAGCTCGACAGATGCTGGCGCGTGGCGTTGAAGGCGCTGTCGGGGCCGAAGGCGTCGCCCAGCACCCCTTCCATCACCGGCGGGATGTCGGCGCGGGTGGTCAGCAGATGGCCGTTCGCCGCCATCCAGCCGCGCGGGTCGGGCACCAGGACCGGGGCGCCGTCGACGATGGGATACTCCATCGCGCAGCCCGGATCGGTGCAGAGCAGCGTGCCCCAGCGCACGTCGCCACCCTCGGGGCCGGCCACTTCCGCCTCCACCACGCCCAGCGCCAGCGGCACGGCGGTGCCGCGCGTCCACAGGCAGTGCGGGCAGACGGGGTTGAGGCGTTCGAAATGGCCAAGCCGCATGCCGTCAGCCGCCGATGATCACGGTGGGACAGCCGGGCGGCAGCACCTTGCCCACCGGACCGGGGATCGGGGCGACGCAGCTGACATGGGCCGTCATGTCGTTGATCCGGGCGGCGGGCAGATTGTTGATCAGCACCGTCGCCGATCCCTTGGCGATCATCCCCGGCCCGGCCGGCACGCAGCCCGGCAGCATGCAGGGCGCCGAGATGTCGGTGACGCGCGCCGCCGGCATCTTGCCGATCAGCACGGTCGGGCTGCCCAGCATGATCGCCAGCGGCAGCCCCGGATGCGGGGCCGGCGCCGGCACCAGGGCCGGCGGGTGGATGGGCGCGTGGCAGTGCGGCGCGTCCTGCTTGATCATGTCGCCGAGGCGGGCGGCGGGAGGCATCGTCGGGTCTCCGGTCGGGTCAGAACAGGAGATCGCCCGCCGCCACCGGCGGCCGGGGCGGCAGCGCGGAGGGCGTCGGACCGGGCAACGGGTCGGGAAGGACCGGCCGCCCGTCGCGGAAGACCGCCGTGGACAGCACCGTCTCCCCATCCTCGGCGAAGAAGACGCAAGGCCCGTTCAGCGTGCCGCCAGCCATGGCCAAACGGGCGATCAGACGCCCGGAGGCATCCCGCTTTTCGATCGTCACGGCGTGAGTCATGGAATGGGGCGTCCCGAACGGGTTTTGGCCGGAGGCGTTGAGGGTTAGCATCCCTGCGCAATATCGATTCGTCAAGCCCGTCGAGGTACCCAAACCGCTGGCTTGTTACGCAAATGCAATATTTCTTACGGATGCCCTTGTCCGAACGATTCACCTTGTGTATCCGAGAATAGTAACGCTATCAATTTTGCGGAAGCGGCTGCTCCGTCTCTTCGGAGCCCTGCTGCCAAAGCCCTTACTTTCTTCATACGAATGCGGAAAGGGTGCCTTCCTTCATGCCGACACCGCAGCTTTTCGACATCGAGGAACTGCTCGCAGCCATTGAGGGAGATCCCGACACGGGGATCGACCTCCGCGAGAACGCATCCACCGATTATTACGCCGTCAAGGACGCCCGCAGCGCCGCCCGCGCCGCCGAGCGCTCGATGGACGTGGAGGACGACACCGGCGCCCTGCTGCCGGAATGGCGCACGATCCTCGACGTCTCGCCCCTCATCCTGCGCACCCAGGCCAAGGACCTCGAAGTCACCGCCTGGTTCATCGAGGCGCTGCTGCGCGCCCAGGGTTTCGCGGGCCTGCGCGACGGCTTCGCCCTGGCGCGCGGTCTGGTCGAGAAGTTCTGGGACAACCTCTACCCCGCGCCGGACGAGGACGGGATCGAGACCCGCGTCGGCCCGCTGACCGGCCTGAACGGTGAATCCGCCGACGGCACGCTGATCCAGCCGATCCGCAAGGTGCCGCTGACGCTGGGCGACACGCCCTACGCGCTGTGGCACTACGAACAAGCCATCGAGCTGTCCAAGATCACCGACGAGAACCGCCGCCAGGCGCGGATCGACAACGGCGCGGTGACCTGGGAGCAGTTCGAGCAGAGCGTGCGCGAGACCCCGGCCTCGGAGTTCCGCACGCTGGTCGAGGACATCCAGGGCGCCATCGACGAGTTCGAGGCGCTGGGCAAGGCGCTCTACGACAAGGCCGGCTACGACGCGCCGCCCGCCGGCAACATCCGCAACGTGCTGAGCGCGGCGCTGGACGCGGTGAACTACGCCGCCCGCGACCGTCTGGCGACGCTGACCGACGACGCGCCCCTGGCCGAGGCCGCCGCCGGTCCGTCCGGCGGGGACGGCGGCGCGGCGGGCGGTGCGGTGGCCGCCACGGCCAAGGCCGCGATCGGCGGCGTTGTCACAACACGCGACGACGCCTTCCGCGCCCTCTTGCAGATCGCCGATTTCTTCCGCAAGACGGAGCCCCACTCCCCGATGTCCTACACATTGGAGGAGGTGGTGCGGCGCGGCCGCATGACGCTGCCGGAACTCTTGCAGGAACTCATCACCGACGAGGAGACGCGGCGGCTGTTCTTCGTCGCCTCCGGCGCCAAGGCGCCGCCGCCGGCCGAGCAATCCGGGTATTGACGATCATCGCCTAACACGGCGTGAGCAGGGAGATTGGATCAGATGGCGAGTATCCACCAGAAGCTGGATCGCGTGCGCAAGCCCCGCGTCCACATCACCTACGATGTCGAGACCGAAGGCGCGGCGATCGTCAAGGAACTGCCCTTCGTCGTCGGCGTGCTCGGCGACTTCTCGGGCGACCCGACCGAGCCGCTGAAGCCGCTCAAGGACCGCAAGTTCATCCAGATCGACCGCGACAACTTCAACGACGTCATGGCCCGCATGACGCCCGGCCTGAAGCTGAAGGTGGACAACACCCTGGCCGAGGACGGCAGCCAGCTCGGCGTCGACCTGACCTTCAAGTCGATGGAGGATTTCGAGCCGGCCCGCGTCGTCCAGCAGGTCGAGCCGCTGCGCAAGCTGCTCGACACCCGCAACCAGCTCCGCGACCTGCTGAGCAAGGCCGACCGCTCGGAAGAGCTGGAAGGGCTGCTGGAGCGCGTGTTGCAGAACACCGAGGAGTTGAGCGCGCTCAGCGGCCAGCTCGGCACCGACGAGAAGAAGGAGGGTTGATCCCATGAGCGACGCTCACGCCCAGGGAGCCGGCGCGACCGGTTCCGTCGCCGAAGGTTCGGCCCTGTCGATCCTCGACCAGGCCATCGCCGCGACCAAGCAGACCGAGCCCGACCGCGCGCAGGAGCTGCTGCGCACGCTGACCCAGGAAGCGCTGGCCGGAACGGTCACCTTCAACAAGAATCTGGGCCTGACGATCAACCGCGCGATCGACGCGATCGACGCCAAGATCTCCAAGCAGCTCAACGCCATCATGCACCACGAGAAGTTCCAGAAGCTGGAAGGCTCGTGGCGCGGCCTGAACTATCTGGTGATGAACTCGGAGACCAGCTCGAATCTCAAGATTCGGGTGATGAACGCCTCCAAGAAGGACCTGTACAAGGACATCTCCAAGGCGGCCGAGTTCGACCAGAGCAGCCTGTTCAAGAAGATCTACGAGAACGAGTTCGGCATGGCCGGCGGCGAGCCCTACGGCGCGCTGGTCGGCGATTACGAGTTCACCAACCACCCCGACGACATCGAGCTGCTGAGCGGCGTCTCGAACGTCGCCGCCGCCGCCTTCGCGCCCTTCATCTCGGCCGCCAGCCCGAAGCTGTTCGGCTTCGAGAGCATGACCGACCTGTCCAAGCCGCGCGACCTGGAGAAGATCTTCGACAGCGTCGAGTACACCAAGTGGCGCAGCTTCCGCGAGAGCGAGGACAGCCGCTTCGTGACGCTGACCATGCCGCGCGTGCTCGCCCGCCTGCCCTACGGCGCCAACACCAAGCCGATCGAGGAGTTCTCGTACGAGGAGGCTCCGTATGAGGGCGGCGTCGCCCGGTCGATGGGCCACGACGACTATTGCTGGATGAACTCGTCCTACGCGGCGGCCCAGCGCCTGACCAACGCCTTCTCGCAATACGGCTGGTGCACCGCCATCCGCGGCGCCGAGGGCGGCGGCAAGGTCGAGAACCTGCCCTTCCACACCTTCACCTCGGACGACGGCGACAGCGACGCCAAGTGCCCGACCGAGATCGGCATCACCGACCGCCGCGAGGCGGAGCTGTCGAAGCTCGGCTTCCTGCCGCTCTGCCACTACAAGAACCAGGACTACGCCGTCTTCTTCGGCGCGCAGACCACGCAGAAGGCCAAGAAGTACGACCGGCCGGAGGCGACCGCGAACGCCGCGATCTCCGCCCGCCTGCCCTACATCATGGCGACCTCGCGCTTCGCGCATTACCTGAAGATCATGGCGCGCGACAAGATCGGCTCCTTCATGGAGGCGAGCGACTGCGAGGCCTGGCTGAACCGCTGGATCCTGAACTACGTCAACGGCAACGAGGCCGCCGGTCAGGAGATGAAGGCGAAGTACCCGCTGGCCGAAGCCAAGGTGCAGGTGAAGGAGATCCCAGGCAAGCCGGGGTCGTACAACGCCGTCGCCTGGATGCGCCCGTGGCTGCAGATGGAGGAACTGACCACCTCCATGCGCATGGTCGCCCGCATCCCGCAGGCCGGCTGACGGCGGCGACGTGACGCCGGACGCCGGAATGGACGACGCGGACGCCACGGTCATCGAACGGCCGTTGCGCCTGCGCGTCGTCGACATGGCGCTCCAGCGCGACGATCCAGGCCCGCTCGACGCCTTCCTGGCGGCGGGCGGGTCCGGCGACGCGCTGTGGCTGTGGTTCGGCCCCACGCTCGCGGTCATGGATTCGCTCGACCGGCTGCGCGCCGCCCTGGACCGCGACATCGCGGCCATCGACGCGCTGCTGAGCGAGCAGGTCAACGCGATCCTCCACCACAAGCGCTTCCAGGCCCTGGAATCGTCGTGGCGCGGGGCGCAGGCGCTGGTCCGCCAGTCGGAATCGGTCGAATCGGTCGTGCTCCGCCTGCTGAACGTCACCTGGCCGGAGGTCTGCCGCGACCAGGAACGGGCCATCGAGTTCGACCAGAGCCACCTGTTCAACAAGATCTACAGCGACGAGTTCGGCATGCCGGGCGGGCGTCCCTTCGGCGTGCTGCTCTGCGACTACGCGGTGCAGCACCGGCCGACCAAGGACCACCCGACCGACGACGTCTCGGGCCTCAAGGGGCTGGCGCAGGTCGCCGCCGCCGCCTTCGCGCCGGCCATCCTGGGCGCCGCGCCCGAGTTGTTCGGGCTGGAGACCTTCCACGAGCTGGGCCTGCCGCTCGACCTGAAATCGGTGCTGCGGCAGGCCGAGTACCAGCGCTGGCAACGGTTCCAGGAGACGGAGGATTCGCGCTTCCTCGGCGTCGCGCTGCCGCGCGTGCTGATGCGCGAGCCCTACGGCGACGACCCGCGCGCCCGCCACGGCTTCCGCTTCCGCGAGGAATCGGTCGGCGGCGAGGGCGGCATGCGGCTGGAGGACCATTGCTGGGGCAACGCGGTCTACGCCTTCGGCACCGTGCTGATCCGCTCCTTCCTCCAGCACGGCTGGTTCGCCGACATCCGGGGCGCCCAGCGCGACGTGGTCGGCGGCGGGCTGGCGACCGAGCTGGTGGTCCCCGATTTCGGCACCGACGCCGCCGGGGTGGCGCAGAAATTCGCGGTGGAGGTGGCGATCTCCGACCATCTGGAGCGCGATCTCGACGATCTCGGCTTCATCCCGGTCAGCCGCTGCAAGGACACGCCCTATCTGGTCTTCTACGGCAACCAGTCGGTCCAGCGGGTCGGGCAGTACACCAGCGGCGCCGCCACCGCCAACGCCCGGCTGTCGGCCATGCTGCGCTACATGTTCTGCATCGCGCGCTTCGCCCATTTCCTGAAGGTGATGGTGCGCGACCGCGTCGGCTCCTTCGGCTCGCCCGAGGAGTGCGAGCGCGACCTGCAACGCTGGCTGCACGGCTATTGCCTGGGCAACGACGACGCCAGCATGGACCAGAAGGCCCGTTACCCGCTGCGCGAGGGCAGCATCCTGGTTCGCCCCATGCCGGGCAAGCCCGGCAATTACCAATGCGTCATTCATCTTCGGCCGCATTTTCAGCTCGATCAGGTCTTCTCGACCTTCAAGCTGGTGACCGAGCTGGCTCAAAACGGACCCGCCTGATCGGGGGAGAGAGACAACGATGAGCGAAACCGCAGCCCAACTCTTCCAGTCCGGCCGTCTCGACGAGGCGATCACCGCCCTGAACGGCGAACTCAAGAAGAAGCCGAAAGACATCGACAACCGCGTCTTCCTGGCCGAACTGCTGAGCTTCGCCGGGAACCTCGACCGCGCCGACCTGCAGCTCGACACCATCGGCACGCAGGAGCCGCAGATCGCCGTGACGATGGCGCTGTTCCGCCAGTTGGTGCGCGCCGACCAGGCCCGCCGCCAGCTCTTCGCCGACGGCCGCCTGCCCGAGTTCATCGACGCGCCGCCGCCCGACCATCTCCGCCTGCATCTGGAAGCCCTGGTCGCGTTGCGCGCCGGCGATTCCGCCGAGGCGCTGGCCAAGCTGTCCCAGGCCGAGGAACTGCGCCCGCCCGCCGCCGGCAGCCACGACGGCGCGGCCTTCGACGACTTCCGCGATCTCGACGACGTGACCGGCGGCTTCTTCGAGGTCTACACCAGCACCGGAAAGTATTTCTGGATCCCCACCGAGAGCGTCGAGCTGGTCGAGTTCCGCGCCCCGGAACGCGCCCGCGATCTGCTGTGGCGACCGGCCCACATGGTGGTGCGCGGCGGTCCGGACGGCGAGGTCTACCTGCCGGCGGTCTATGGCGGCGCGCCCGCGGACGCCGAGACCGCGCTGAAGCTGGGCCGCGCCACCGACTGGCTGGAGGCGGACGGCGCGCCGATCCGTGGCGTCGGCCAGCGCTGCTTCCTGGTCGGCGAGGAGAGCGTTCCCATCATGCAGCTCGGCACGCTGGAGTTCACGGGGGCGTCGTAAAGGCGCCTTTGCCCCCTCCCTAACCCTCCCCCCCCTTCGGCGGGAGAGGGGAGTGCCGCCTTACTCCCGCAAAGCTCCTGCCCCCTCTCCCGCGCAGCGGGGGAGGGATGGGGAGGGGGCAAGCGCCAGCACTCCGCCACAAAAAGGTCGCCGCCTTTGGATCGCAACCAGTCCATCACCCTGTCGGTGCTCGACCGCCTGCTCGACGATTCGCCGGAAACCGCCACGCCGCGCCCGCACACGCTGGCCGATCTGCGGGCGTCGATCCGGCGCGATCTCGAAAACCTGCTGAACACCCGACGGCGGGTGCTGGGCTGGCCGGGCGACCTGACGGAGCTGTCGGATTCGATCCTCGCCTACGGCTGCCAGGATCTGCTGAGCGAGAACCTCGCCACCGACGCCCGCCGCCGCGAGGTGGTGGCGCAGATCGAGGCGGCGATCCGCCGGTGGGAACCGCGCTTCGCCCGGCTGTCGGTGACGATGGTCGAGAACAGCGACCCGGCCGACCGCACGCTGCGCTTCCGGATCGAGGCGCTGATCCACGCCGACCCGGCGCCCCAGCCGATGGTCTTCGATTCGCTGGTCGACCCGACCTCCAACATGGTCTCCGTGACGAGCAAGTCCCGTGGCTGACGAACTTCTCCCTTACTACAACCGCGAGCTGACCTATCTGCGCCGCATGGCGGCGGAGTTCTCGGAGGCGCACCCGAAGATCGCCGGGCGGCTGCGGCTCAGCGCCGACGCCGTGGAGGATCCCCACGTCGCGCGGCTGCTCGAAGGCGTCGCCTTCCTGAACGCCCGCATCAGCCGCAAGCTGGACGACGAATACCCGGAACTGGTCGACACGCTGCTCGACGTGCTCTACCCGCATTATCTGGCGCCGGTGCCGTCGATGGCGGTGGTGCAGATGAAGGGCAGCCCCGACCTGACCGGCCCCTACACCGTGCCGAAGGGGACCGAGCTGGATTCGGAACCCCTGCGCGGCGAGACCTGCCGCTTCCGCACCGTCTACCCGACCACGCTCTGGCCGATCGAGCTGGAACAGGCGACGCTGGCCGGACGCCCGCTGGTGGCCCCGCCCAACCCGCGCGGCGCCGACGCCGTCGCGGCGCTGCGGCTGACCCTGCGCTGCCGCGCGCCCGACATGACCTTCGCCGGCCTGCAACCGGGCTCCTTGCGCTTCTTCCTGCGCGGCCAGCCGCAGCAGGTCTACGCGCTGCACGAGCTGCTGTTCAACAACGCGCTGTCGGTGGCGCTGGCCGACGACGCCCGCGATCCCGACGCGGTGATCCTCGGCCCGGACGCGATCCGCCCGGTCGGTTTCGCCGACGACGAGGGGATGCTGCCCTACCCCGCCCGCTCGCATCAGGGCTACCGGCTGCTGACCGAGTATTTCGCCTTCCCGGAGAAGTTCCTCTTCTTCGACCTCGACCTGTCGTCGAAGGTGCTGCGGCGGGCCGGCAACCGGCTGGAGATCTTCGTCTACCTGAACCGCACCGACGGCGACCTGGAGCGCGCGGTGTCGAAGGACAACATCGCGCTCGGCTGCACCCCGGTCGTCAACCTGTTCCGCCAGCGGGCCGAGCCGGTGGCGCTGACCCAGACCCAGCACGAGCACCGGGTCGTCGCCGACGCAAGGCGCCCCGGCGCGCTGGAGGTCCATTCGGTGGACGGCGTGGTGGCGACCGACCCGGCCGGCCAGCAGCGGCGCTTCCTGCCCTTCTACGGGCTGCGCCACGGCGGCGTGGAATCGGTGACCCGCACCTACTACACCGCCAGCCGCCGCCCGGCCGGCGGGCGCGATCCGGGGACCGAGGTGCATCTGGCGCTGGTCGACCTCGATTTCGACCCGTCCAGCCCGGCCGAATCGGTGCTGTCGGTGGAGACCACCTGCCTCAACCGTGACCTGCCGGGGCAACTGCCCTACGGCGGCGGCCACCCCTACATGAAGCTGACCGAAGGCATGGCGGCGGTCGCCGGCGTGTCCTGCCTGACCCCGCCGACCGCGACGCTGCGCATCGCCGAACGGCAGGGGCACCGCTGGCGGCTGATCTCGCACCTGCTGCTGAATCACCTGTCGCTTTCGGGCGGCGAGGAGGGCACCGAGGCGCTGCGCGAGATCCTGCGGCTCTACGACTTCCGCGATTCGGCGGAGACGCGCGGCATCGCCGACGGCATCCTGTCGGTGTCGACCAAGCGCGGCACTGCACGGGCGCCCTCACGGCCGGGCGACGTCGCCTGGGGCGACGCGCTGTGCCGGGGCATCGACGTGACCATCGAGTTCGATCCGCAGCGCTTCAGCGGCAGCGGCATGTTCCTGCTCGGCATGATCCTCGACCATTTCCTGGGGCTTTACTGCTCGATCAACTCCTTCACCCGGCTGACCGCCACGGTGAAGGGACGCACCGGAGTGCTGCGCACATGGCCCGCCCGCGCCGGCAACCGCCCGCTTCTGTAGTCGAGCGCCTGTTCCGCACCCCCCACCGCTTCGATTTCTTCCAGGCGGTGCGGGTGCTGGAATGGCAGGCCAAGCGCGACGCGCGGGACCGCCGCACGGCGCCGCGCCGCGCCGTGGGCCACGACCACGACCCGCGCGAGGAGGTTGTGCGCCTGCGCGCCGAGACCTCGCTGACCTTCCCCGGCAACCAAGTGACGGGGGCGGAGGCCGGGGTGGACGGCAAGCCGCCGCAGATCGTCGGCGCCTTTATGGGGCTGGTCGGGCCGCTCGGCGTGCTGCCGCAGCACTACACCGAGTTGATGATCCGGTCCTTGCGCGAGCGCAACCGGTCGCTGCGCGACTTCTTCGACGTCTTCCATCACCGTTCGCTGTCGCTGTTCTACCGCGCCTGGGCCAAGTACCGCCTGCCGGTGTCGTTCGAGCGCGGGCTGGACGGGCGCGATCCCGACCCGGTGACCACCGCCGTGTCCAGCTTCGTCGGCATCGGCTCGCCGTCGCTGACCAAGCGGCTGGCGGTCGAGGACGAAACGCTGCTGCACTACTCCGGCCTGATGGCGCGGGGGCCGCGCTCGGCGGCGGATTTGCAGGGGCTGCTGTCGGATTTCCTGGGCCGCCCGGTGGCGGTGGACTGCTTCGTCGGAAGCTGGCTGCCGGTGGCGCCGGACGGGCAGACCCGGCTGCCATCCTTGGGCGACCCGCAGGGGCAGCATTGCCGGCTCGGCATCGACGCCTTGGCCGGCGACCGCGCCTGGGACGTCCAGGGCAAGTTCCGCCTGCGCATCGGCCCGCTGAACCGCGCCCAGTTCCAGGACTTCATGCCCGAGGGGCGCGAGTTCCGGAAGCTGCAGGATCTGGTGCGGCTCTACGTCGGGCCGGAGCTGGATTTCGAGCTGCAGGTGACGCTGGACGCCCCGCATGTGCCGGCCGCCCGACTGGCGGCGGGTTCGGAGGACCAGGACGCGACGCGGCTGGGCTGGAACGGCTGGGTGCTGCACGCGCCGAGCCCGGTGGAGCGCAGCGACGCCGTGTTTCCGATGCAGGATTTGTAAGGGGGCGCAACGCCGCCATGACGCCGCAAGGACCGAGGACACCATGAGCGACTGGAGCGCCGGCTATGTGTCGGACATCGAGTATCTGCCGGGCTTCTACCGCGAGCAGGGGCCGGCGCATCTGACGCTGAGCTGCCTGATCAACGGCATCGCCCCGCCCGCGACCGCCAACGGCTTCGACTATTGCGAGCTGGGCTGCGGCCACGGCACAACGGTGGCGCTGTTCGCGGCGGCCAACCCGAAGGGGCGCTTCCACGCGGTGGACTTCCACCCGGCCCACATCGCCCGCGCCCGCGACGCCGCCGCCGAGGCCGGGCTGACCAACATCGCCTTCCACGAGGCGAGCTTCGCCGATCTGGCCGACGGCACGGGGCCGGAGTTGCCGGAGTTCGACTTCGTCACCTTGCACGGCGTCTACAGCTGGGTCAGCCCGATGAACCGGGGCGCCATCGCGCGCTTCCTGTCGAAGAAGCTCAAGCCCGGCGGCATCGTCTACGTCAGCTACAACGCGCAGCCCGGCTGGACGCCGATGATGCCGCTGCAACGGCTGCTCTACGAGTATTCCGGGCTGGTCCACGAGCGCAGCGACCGGCAGGTCAAGGCCGGGCTGGACTTCGCGGAATCGCTCTTCAAGGCCGGGGCCAAGATCCTGGGCGACGAGGCGATGTTCGCCAAGCTGCGCGGCGAGAGCAAGACGCAGAGCGCCACGGACCAGTCGGTCTATCTGGCGCACGAATACCTGAACGGAAGCTGGCACCCGCTCTACCACGTCGACGTCGCCCGCGAGCTGGGCGAGGCGAAGCTGACCTACGCCGGCTCCGCCACCCTGTTCGAGAACTACCCGGAGTTGGCCCTCACCGCCGAGCAGCGCACGGCGCTCGACGGAATCGGCGTGCCCAGCCTGCGCGAGACCTTCAAGGACTACTGCGTCGGCCGCCCCTTCCGCCGCGACGTGTTCGTGCGCGGCGCCCGGCGCATCAGCGTGGCCAAGCGCGACGCGCTGCTGGCCGACATGGGAATGGCGCTGATCGTGCCCCGTGCCGACGCCCGCACGACGATCCAGGTGCCTCTCGGCGAGGCGACGCTGGAGGCCAAACACTATGAGCCGATCTTCGACGCGCTGGCCGAACGCCCGCGCCGGATCGGCGAGCTGATGGAGTTGCCCGAGGTGCGCCGGGCCGGCGGCAAGCTGTCGGCGGTGGAGATCGCCGGCATGCTGACCGGCTCCGCCCAAGCGCTGCCGGTGCTCGAACCGGCGGACCGCGTGACTCCGCTGCCGTCCGTGCTGGCGCACAACCGCGCCGCCGCCGCCGAGCTGGCGACCAGCGAGGGGCGCAAGAGCAGCGCGTTCGCGGCCTCGGTCGGCGGAGCCGGGCTGCACGTCAGCGTGGTCGAGGCCCTGCTCTACGACGGTCTGTGCGAGGGCGTGCCGGAACAGGTCGACGCGCTGGTCGTCCACGCGATGAAGCGGCTGTCGGCGCCGGAGAACGCCGACGACGCCAGCCGCAACGCCATCGACGAGAGCATGGGCTGGTGCCTGCGCAACAGCCTGCCGGTCTGGCGCAAGCTGGGCGTCATCGGGTGAGGAGTGTCGGGTGAGGACCGCCAAGCGATCGGAGCCGCCGGACAGGCCGCCGGCCAAGCAATTGTCACCGCACCCCCTTTGGTTCCGGGTGACCATCCGTCCGCGCGCTGTTATACCCGTTGGTATGATGGGAAAACGGACGTGATGGGCAGGATGGCCGGCTGGGCTTGGCGACGGACGGCGGCGCGTTCCCTGTCCCTGGGCGTTCCTCTTGCGCTGGCCGTGCCGCTGGCGCTGTCGGCCTGCGGGTCGGCGCCGCCCCCGCCGACGCCGACCACGGTCGAGTTGACGGTGACCGGCGCGAAGGACCTCAACCCCGACCCCAACGACCGCCCGTCGCCGGTGATGCTGCGCGTCTACCAGCTCGGCCCCAGCGACGCCTTCGCCAACGCCGACTTCTTCCAGATCATCGACCAGGACAAGGCGACGCTCGGCCCCACCCTGCTCGACCGGCAGGAGATCGCGGTCGCGCCCGAAAGCAGCCAGACCATCGCCATCGCGCCCAAGCCCGACGCCCGGACCATCGCCGTCGCCGCCGCCTTCCGCGCCTACGAGGAGGCGGGCTGGCGGGCGATGGCCCCGATCCTGCCCAACACCAAGAACCAGTGGCGGCTGGACGTGCAGGCCCGCAAGGTCACGCTGACCCCGCCCGAAGCCGAGCCGGAGGAGAAGCCCTCCTCGCCCTTCAAGACCGGGGGAGCGACGGAATGAATCCCCGGCCGCCGCCCGACAAGAACCCGTTCGAGGAACCGGACGACATCGACGCCACGGTGATGCAGCCGATGCAGGCGTTCCGCCGCCCGGCCGACCCGGCGGCGCCGCCCGGCGCGCCCGCAAACCCGGCCGGTCTGGCGCCCCCCGCCTTCGGGCAGGGTGGCGTGTCGCAGACCAGCTACACCCCGGCCCCCTTCGCCGCCCCGTCCGCGTTCACGGCACCCTCCGCCTTCACGGCGCCCTCGGCCTTCCCCACGGCGCCCAAGCCGGCACCGGCGACCGCGCCAGCCTCCGCCCCGCTGTCCTACGGCGGCGCCTACCGCCCATTGGACGACGCGACGCTGACCGCGCTGGCCGCCGTCAGCGACAACCCGCTGGTGACGGCGGCGGCGCCGATCCTGTCGGTGGTGGTGCGGGTGCGCGACCTGACCCAGCACCGCGACGTGGAGTCGCTGCGCGAGCGCGTCGCCGCCGAGGTGCAGAACTTCGAGGCCGCCGCGACCCGCGCCGGCCTGTCCGCCGCCCAGATCCGCAACGCCGGCTACGCGCTCTGCGCGACGGTGGACGACGTGGTGCTGGCGACCCCCTGGGGCGGGCAGAGCCTGTGGGCGCACAAGAGCCTGGTCTCCACCATCCAGAAGGAGACCTGGGGCGGCGAGCGCTTCTTCGACCTGCTCGACCAGATGGCCAACCAGCCCGACCGCCATCTGATCGAGCTGGAGCTGTTCTACCTCTGCCTGTCGCTGGGCTTCGAGGGCAAGTACCGCGTCATGCCGCGCGGGTACAGCGAGCTGGGACGGCTGCGCGACCGCCTGTACCGGGTGATCCGCAAGCAGCGCGGCGACGCCGACCGCGACCTGTCGGTGCATTGGCGCGGCGTGGCCGATGGCTTTCGCCCGCTGGCCGCCGCGATCCCGCTGTGGCTGCCGGCGCTGCTGGTCGCGGCGCTGCTGGCGATGCTCTACGCGTGGTTCGTCTTCGCGCTCGCCGACCAGTCCGACGCCGCGCAACGCCGGCTCCTCGCCCTGATGCCCGACAAACCGGTGGAGATCGCCCGCGTCACCGCCCCCGCCACCCTGCCCGCTCCGCCGCCCAGCCGCACCGTCGTGCAGCGCGTCGCCGCCTTCCTGGCCGCCGACGTCAAGGCCGGTCTGGTCGAGGTGAGCGGCGAGAGCGACGGGCGGGTCATCGTGCGCACGCGCCTCAACGTCTTCGCGTCGGGCAGCGACCGGGTGGATCCGCGCTACCGCGAGGTCTTCGGCCGGGTCGCCGAGGCGTTCCGCACCGAATCCGGCCGCATCCAGGTGATCGGCAACACCGACAACGTCGCCATCCGCTCCCTGCGCTACCCCTCCAACCAGGAGCTGTCGGAGGCGCGGGCCGAGGGCGTGCGCCAGCTGCTGGCCGAGAAGCTGGGCGGCGCCGGCCGCCTGAGCGCCGAGGGGCGCGGCGACGCCGACCCCATCGCCCCCAACACGACGCCGCAGGGCCGGCAGGCCAACCGCCGCATCGACATCGTGCTGGCTCCCTGATCCCATGAAAACGATCCTGTCCGTCCTCACCTCCCGCTGGTTCCTGACGCTGGTCGGCGCGCTCTGCCTCGCCGCCATCGTCTGGTTCCTCGGCCCGCTGGTCGCCGTCGCCGGGGCCTTCCCGCTGGAGGATCCGACGATCCGGCTGGCCGTGGTCTTCGGCATCCTGCTGGTCTGGGCGCTCGCCATGCAGTGGTCGCTCTACCGCCACCGCAGCGCCAACGACCGCATGGTGAAGGCGCTGGCCACCGCTGGCAGCCGTGCCGACAAGGCCGATCCCGACGCCGACGCGGTGGGCCAGGAGACCGACCAACTGCGCGGCGGCCTGCGCGAGGCGCTGGAGCAGCTGCGCAAGGCGCGCTTCGGCGGCGGCTGGGGCCAGCGCTATCTCTACCAACTGCCCTGGTACCTGCTGATCGGGGCGCCGGGGGCCGGCAAGACGACGGCGCTGGCCAATTCCGGCCTGCGCTTCCCGCTGGCGCCCGAGATGGGACGGGCGGCGCTGCGCAACTTCGGCGGCACCCGCAACTGCGACTGGTGGTTCACCGACGACGCGGTGCTGATCGACACCGCCGGACGCTACGTCACCCAGGACAGCCAGCCCACCATCGACGCCAAGGTGTGGAAGAACTTCATCGGCCTGCTGAAGCGGCACCGCCCGCGCCAACCGGTGAACGGCATCCTGCTGGCGGTCAGCCTGTCCGACCTCGCCGTCTGGAGCGAGGCCGAGCGCAAGGGCCACGCCGAACAGCTCAAGCTGCGCCTGAAGGAGCTGCGGGGGCAGGTCGGCGCCCGCGTGCCGGTCTATGTCCTGTTGACCAAGGCCGATTTGATCGCCGGCTTCGCCGAGTTCTTCGACGACCTCAGCCGCGAGGAGCGCGAGCAGGTCTGGGGCGTGACCTTCCCGCTCGACGACGGCAAGGGCAAGGACGGCGACGCCCCGGTCCACCGCTTCGCCGTCGAGTTCGACCTGCTGACCAACCGCATCGCGCGGCGCGTGCTCGACCGCGTCCACGCCGAATCGGACATCCAACGCCGCTCGCTCGACACGTTGTTCCCGGCCCAGATCGCGGCGCTGAAACCGGCGCTGACCGATCTGCTGGGCGTCATCTTCGAGCCCAACCGCTACGAATCCTCCCCCCTGCTGCGCGGCGTCTACCTGACCAGCGGCACCCAGGACGGCCAGCCGGTGGACCGGCTGAACGAGCTGGTCGCCGGCTCCTTCGGGCTGGACCGGCCGGTGCTGCCGGCGGGCAGCGGCGGGCGCAGTTTCTTCCTCACCCGCACCCTGCGCGACGTGGTGTTCGCCGAGGCCGGGCTGGTCGGGCTGGACGGCGGGATGGAGCGGCGACGGCGCCTGCTGCGCGGCGGCGCGATGCTGGCGATGCTGCTGGTCGGGCTGGGGCTGGCCGGCTTCTGGGCCAACAGCTTCACCAACAACGCGGCGCTGGTCGCCGGGGTCGACGCCGCCGCCGCCAAGGCCGCCGCCGAGCTGGAGCCGCTGACCACCGCGCCGCGCTCGCTGACCAAGGTGGACGACACCGACTTCACCGCCATCGTGCCGCCGCTGAACACGCTACGCGCCATCCCCGCCGGCTGGGCCGATCCGCCACCGCTGGAGATGACCGGCGGCCTCTACCAGGGCGGTCGGCTCGGCCGGCAGAGCGGGACCGTCTACGACCGCGCCCTGCGCACCGCCCTGCTGCCGCGCGTCTTCCTGCGGCTGGAGGAGCAGCTGCGCCGCGAGCGCGGCCGGCCGGAATACCTGTTCCAGGCGCTCAAGGTCTATCTGATGCTGGCCGGCAAAGGGCCGCTCGACAAGGCGCTGGTGTCGGACTGGATGGCGCTCGACTGGCTGGCGACGCTGCCCGGCCCGGCCTACGAGACGGCGCGGCGGGATCTCCGCCTTCATCTCGACGCGCTGCTGGCGGCGCCGCTCTCCGCCCTGCCGTCCGACGAGGATCTGGTCGAGCAGGCCCGCGTCAGCCTGACCCGCTACCCACTGGCCGAGCGCGGCTTCGCCATCCTGCGCGACCGGCCGGAGATTCAGGCCCTTTCCGACTGGCGTCTGGTCGATCAGGCCGGGCCGCTGGCCGGGCGGGTGCTGATCCGCCCGTCGGGCAAGCCGCTGTCGGACGGGGTGCCGGGCCTCTACACCTACGACGGCTTCCACAAGGCGGTTCTCCCGGCCCTGCCCAAGGTCGCCAAGGCGCTGGTCGAGGAGAACTGGGTGCTGGGCCAGCCGAGCAGCGGCCCGCAGGCGCTCGCCAGCGCCCAGACGCTGGAGAAGGGCATCCTCGCCGTCTACCTCGACCGCTACGCGCGGCAGTGGGACGAGGTGCTGGGCGACGTGGTGATCGTGCCCTTGCGCGGGCTGAACCAGGCCGCCGACGTGCTGAACAGCCTGTCCGGCCCGCAATCGCCGCTCAAGCTGTGGCTGACCGCCATGGTGCGCGAGACGACGCTGGCCCCCGGCCCGCAGGACAAGGGCACCGCTGCCGGAGGCCCCGCCGCCCCGGTGGCCGGCGGTCCGCTGGCCGGAGTCGCGCAGCAGGCCCAGGCGGCGGAGAAGGCGCTCGACGCCTCGGGGACCAACGCGGCCTATCTGGCGCGGCTGGCCGGGGTGTCGCTGCAGCCGGCCGGTCCGCCGCCGGGCCAGCCGATCAACGACCATTTCCAGCCGCTCCGCACCCTGGTGCAGGGCGAGAACGGGGCGCCGCCCAAGCTGGACGAGATCCTGAAGCTGATGGGCGATCTCTACCAGCAGATCGCGCGGGCGGCCAATTCCCCCGACCAGAACGGCGCGCTGCTGGCGGGCCTCAGCGGCGCCGGCGGCGACCGGGGCGCGGTGATCGCCCAGCTGCGCGGCCTGACCCGCGACCTGCCCGCCCCCATCGACGGCATGGTCGCCACGGTCGCGCAGTCCTCGGCCTCGGTCAGCGTCGGTGGCGCTCGGGCGCAGATCAACAAGGCGTGGCAGTCCACCGTCCTGCCCTTCTGCAAGGCGGCGCTCGACAACCGCTTCCCGATGGTGCGGACCAGCCCGGTCGACGTCACCAACGCCGATTTCGCCCGGCTCTTCGCGCCCGGCGGCATGATCGACCAGTTCTTCAACACCAACCTGCGGCCCTTCGTCGACATGACGGTCACCCCCTGGGCGTGGCAGAAGGTCGATCAGGTCGATCTCGGCATCGCGCCGGTGGTGCTGGAGCAGTTCGAGCGCGCCGCCCGCATCCGCGACAGCCTGTTCCCGGCCGGCGCCACCGCCCCCAAGGTGGTGTTCGAGATCACGCCCGTGGAGCTGGACGCCAAGGCGACCCAGGTGGCGCTCGACGTGGACGGCCAGATGCTGATCTACCAGCACGGCCCGCCCCGCCCGCAGGTGATGAAGTGGCCCGGTGCCGAGGGCACCAGCAGCCTGCGGCTGGGCTTCGGCCCGCCGCTGCCGGGCGAGCCGGCCGGGCTGTCGCGCCAGGGTCCGTGGGCCTTGTTCCGCTTCCTCGCCGACGGCACGCTGGAGACCACGCCGCAGCCCGACCGCTTCACCTTCGCGGTGACGGTCGGCACCCGCAAGGCGCTGTTCGCCATCCGCGCCGACAGCGTCAACAATCCCTTCGGCAAAAACCTGATGGAAAACTTCCGATGCCCGACGGCGCTGTGACCCTGGCCCTGCCCGGCCCGATCGGCCCCTACCGGATCGCCGGCGTGCTGGGCCAGGGGGCGATGAGCGTCGTCTACCGCGCCGTCGACGGGCGCGACGGCGCCGAGGTGGCGTTGAAGCTGCTGCGCGGCGAACTGCTGGCCGCCGCCGAGCGCGACGCCGTGCTCACCCGCTTCGGGCGGGAGGCGCAGATCGGCATGAAGCTGGACCACCCCAACATCGTCCGCGTGCGCGATTACGGCGCGCTGGACGCGGCACAGGGCGGCGCGCCCTACCTTGCCATGGACCTGATCCGCGGCAACGAGCTGAAGCATTTTCTCGACGGCGACCGCAGCCTGTCCACGCGGGAGGCCGGCACCGTCATGCTGGCGGTGCTGGACGCGCTGGCCTTCGCCCACGCCCGCAACGTCATCCACCGCGACATCAAGCCGGCCAACATCGTGGTGCAGGACGACCTGACGCCCAAGCTGGCCGATTTCGGCATCGCGCAGGTCTCCTCCTCCGACCTGACGCAGACGGGCGAACTGCTGGGCACCCCCGCCTACATGGCGCCGGAGGTGCTGCGCGGCGAGAAGGCCGACGCCCGCAGCGACCTGTTCTCCGCCGGGATCGTGCTCTACTACCTGCTGGCGCAGCGGCGGCCCTTCTCTGGCTCCATAGCCACGGTGATGCAGCAGATCCTGTTCGTCGAGCCACCGCCGCCCTCGCAGGGCAACCCGGACCTGCCGCCGCCCTTCGACGCGCTGATCCTCAAGGCGCTGGCCAAGGCGCCGGCCGACCGCTACGCCAGCGCCGGGGAGTTCGCCGACGCGCTGCGCCGCGCCCTCGCCATCGCCGGAACGACCGCCCGCGTGGCGCAGGCCGCGCCCGAGGCGACGCTGCTCAACGCCGAGACGTCGGCCGCGCCCCGCCTCGACCGCGACACGCTGGCGGCGGCGGTGGAGGCGGCGCTGCGCGCGATCCCCGCCACCCCGCTGGACGAGCGGAGTCTCGGCCATCTGCTGGCGCTGCTGCGCGACTGGCCGGCCGGCCAGGGGGACGATTCGCGCTGGCAGTCGATCCTGCTCGGCGCCGGGGTGGAGCCGCTGGCCGAGCTGATCGTCGCCGCGACCCCGGCCCCGCGCGCCCTGCCCTCGGCCCAGCGGCGCGACTGGATGCCGATGGTGCGCCTGTTCGCGGCCCTGACCCGCGCGCTGGCCGGGACGCCGGCCGCCGACCGGGCGCGGATGTCGGCCGCGCGCATCGCCTTCGACCTGTCGGGCCGCTTCTTCCTCTATTCCGGCCAGTTGAACATGGTGCTGATGGACGGGGACAACCCGGACATCCAGATGCTCTCGCTCGACTTCCTGCGGCTGGAAATCCTCCAGCACGCGCTGGAGGAGCTGGGGGCCGACGCCGAGCTGAACAACAGCCGCACCGCGATGCTGATGTTCGCCGTGCAGGTCATTCGTAAGGTCACCCAGATCCTGCGCGCCTGCACCGACGGCAACGACGGGCTGGCCCGCTTCGGCGTGGCGATCATCCTCGCCAACATCGAGGAGCTGATCGTCATGGCCCAGCGCCTGTTCGAGACCGGCGGCCAAGCGCACGCCACCGGCGGCCTGCCGCAGGACGCGGTGGCCGAGTTCATCGCCGCCGCCGGCCGCTTCGCCACCCTGTCGGTGGAGGAACTGCGCGGCGAGGTGGCGGCCGGCGGCGGCTCCGCCGACAGCTTCGCCGCCCGGCTGCGCGGCGTCGGGCAGCTTTACCTGTTCGCGACGCGGCTGACGGCGGCGGATTGCGCGCCGCTGATGCGCGGGCTGTCGAGCATGCTCTACGGTCTCGTCGCCGGCCTCACCGCCGATCTCGGCAACGCGCCGGTCGGCGACACCGGCGCCCGCCCCCGGCTGGTCGCGCTGGCCGAGATGGCCGGCAGCCTGGGATGGACCGAGGTGGAGCGCATCGCCGTGAGCGCGTTGCGCCGCTGGGCCGTGGCCGGGGTGGATTGAGGGGAGCCGGGCTGCGGCGGTCTTTGGGGTTCGGGATCAACCGGAAGGGAACGGCGGCATGGGCGAAGGCAATGAGAACCGGGTCGAGCTGGTGCTGGTCAACGATCTGGCCGAGCTGGAGAGGCTCGCCGCCGAGGTCGAGGCCTTCATCGAGCGCAACGACCTGCCGCCCGGCCTCGCCTTCACGTTCAACCTCTGCTTCGACGAGCTGATCACCAACACGGTGTCCTACGGCTACAAGGACGGCGGCCCGCATGACATCCATGTGCGCCTGAGCACCGACGGCACCGAGATGCGGGCCGAGGTCGAGGACGACGGCGAAGCCTTCAACCCCTTCGAGGAGGCGCCGCCGCCCGACCTCAGCGCCGACATCGACGAGCGCCGCGTCGGCGGGCTGGGTGTGTTCCTGGTCCGGAAGACCATGGACCACGCCGCCTACCGCCGGAACGGGAACCGCAACCTCGTGGTGCTGGCGAAGACGCTGGCGCCGATGGCGGAGCTTCCCTGAGCGGGATTGGGTGAATGCGGCCACGGTTGCCCCCTCCCTAACCCTCCCCCGCTGGGCGGGGGAGGGGACTGCCGCAGCATCCCGACAAAGCTCCTGTCCCCCTCCCCTGCCCAGCGGGGGAGGGCCGGGGTGGGGGCAAACGAGCTCGTCCCCCTAGACGCTGACCGCCTCCCAGCCGTTCTTCTGCAGCCAGTTGACCAGCGTGGACGGCATGGTGTGCGCCGCGTCCAGCAGGATGAAGAACGGGGCTTCGCGGTTGGGGAACGCCAGTTGGTAGGTCAGCATCACCGCTTCCGAGCAGGTGATGTGCGTGATGAACTTGCGGTCCGCGTCGGTGGCCGTGCCGTCGAGGCGCGCGCGGTACTTGTTCAGCCGCTTTTCCGCCTCGGGACCGAAGGTGCTGTTGCCGGCGAAGAGGCGGAACGCGCGGTACAGGCCATAGGTCGAGATGTCCTTCATCTTGTCGGCGATCCGCCGCAGTTCGGCCTTGCGGATCTCCTCCTGCCCCGCCGCCAGCTTCGACCAGGGGGGGCGGAACGCCTTGTTCGTCCGGTAGCCCATCTTGCCGCCATCCGTCACCAGATTGTCGACGAGATGGAAATTCTCGGAATTCGTGGCGTGGATGATTCGGTCCCGATCATAGAACATGCCGATGTGGCCGGCCTTGCCTGGAAAGAAAACAATATCTCCGGTTTGTGCTGGCATGAGGCTCTCGCGGCGATGAGTGGCGGTTCAAGATACGATCGTACTCCTTTCGACCGGGAATGTAAGATGGGACGCGTGGGCAAGCCGCGCATGACGGGGAATTTGTAACCCTTCACAGGAGCCACGCATCGATACTCTTACGTCATTCGGCCTGGTGTTGCCTGTTCGGACAACTTCACTTGAGCATCCACACGGAATTTCTCTTTCCCAGGCGGATGCCACACCGCGCCCGCCGCTCCCACGGAGCGGTCTATGCCAAAATTCTGAATGACGCCTGGGTTGATCCTTGCGAAACAACCGTCACTTGAGCGTGAGTTTTCCGAATTGGGAGCCGGGGCTTGGTGATTGGTCGCGTGTTCAAGACCGGTTTTGCCGTTCTGTTGCTGGCGGCGCTCGCCGCCTGCGTGCCGACGAGGTCACCGCCCGCGTCCAGCGCCGCCTCTGCGCCGGCCGTACCGGCCGCGCCGGCGGCCGCACCCTACATCCTGGGCGCCGCTCTGGGCGCCGACACCTTGACGGCCGACGACGGGGTGAGCCTGCCGCTCCACAGTTGGACCGCCGACGGACCGGTGCGGGCGGTCGTGGTCGCGGTGCACGGCATGAACGACTACGGCAACGTCTTCGACCGGCCGGCGCGCCTCTGGGAGAAGGCCGGCATCACCACCTACGCCCTCGACCAGCGCGGGTTCGGCCAAGCCGTCCGGCGCGGCCGCTGGTACGGCGGCGACCGCATGGCCGGCGATGCCCTCGTGCTCGCCCGGCTGGCGCGGGCGCGGCACCCCGGCATTCCGGTCTTCCTCCTGGGCGAGAGCATGGGGGGGGCCGTCGCCGTGCTGGCGGCGGCGCGGGCGGAGCCGGGGCTGCTGTCGGGCCTCGTGCTGTCGGCCCCGGCCATCTGGGGCGTGGGCGCGCGGGCCGCCGTGGTCCGCGCCGCCTCGGTGGTGATGGGCGCCCTGGCGCCGGGCTGGACCGCCCCGCCGCTATCCACGAAGAACGCCTCCACCGACGACCCCGTCGCCTTGAAGCGCATCCGCGAGGACAAGCTGATCATCCACCAGACCCGTTTCGACACGCTGGCCGGGATCGTCGACCTGATGCGCGACGCGCAGGCATCAGCGGCCAAGGTGACGCTGCCGACCCTGCTGCTGCTGGGCGACCTCGACGGGCATGTGCCCCGCGACGGCATCGCCGCGCTCCTGCGCCGCATGACGACGAAGTCGTCGCCGGGACCCAAGCTCGCCTTCTACGAGGGGGGGCGGCATCTGCTCATGCGGTCGCTGAACGGCGACCGGGTCAGCGCCGACATCGCGAGCTGGGTGCTGGCGCCCGACGCCCCGCTGCCCTCCGGGGCGGACGCGCGCGCCCGCGCCTGCCCGCAGCTGCTGCTGACCCCGGCGAAGGGCTGCGCGTTCGGCCGGACCGCCGCGAAGCGTTGAGCGGAAAAGGCTCCGGTCAGGAGGCCATTTCCAGGGCGGACGCGCCTTCCGCGTTCCCGGCCTCGCCGAGAACGCCGGTGATGCGGTTGGCGGCGGTCATCCCGGAGATCACCACGGCCTCCACCCCCGGCCCGTTCTGGACGCCGCCGCCCACCAGCATCAGCCCCGGAACCGGCGCCGTGATCGGCGGGCACCATTGGCCGCGCGCCGCCCCGTAGATGTTGCCGTTGCGGGTCGACGCGTAGCGGGTGAAGGTCGTCGGGCTGGCCGTCTGCCGGTAGAGGATGTGACCACGCAAGCCGGGAATGACCGTCTCCGCCGCAGCGATCAGGCGGTCGGTGACCGCCTCCTTGCGGGCGCGGTAGTCGGCGGTGTTCTGTCCGAACCAGCCGGCCGCCTCGTCCTCCGGCAGCAGGCGCAGCATGGTGAGCGCAGCGTGGCCCGGCGGTGCGAGCGACGGATCGATGACGCTCGGGTTGCCGATGCCGAACTCCAGCCCCTGGGCGGTCAGGAAGACGCGCGGCGGCAGGTCGGGCAGCGTGTCCAGCGCGAGGCTGACCAGCACCGCCGAGGGGCCGCGCCGCAGGCCGCGCAGCCGTTGCGCGAGGCGGGCCGGCAGGTGGCCGGGGTCGAGCAGGTCGGTCAGGGTGGCGACCACGTCGGCGTTCGCCACCACCACCGGCGCGCGGTGGATGACGCCGCCGGCGGTGGCGACGCCGGCAACGCGCCCGTTCTCCACCAGGATGTCGGTGACGCGGGTCTTCAGCCGCACGCGCCCACCCTGCTCCTCGACGATCGCGCGCAGCAGGTCGGGCAGCCGCTGCGACCCACCGGCCGGGTAGTAGCCGCCTTCCAGGTAATAGCCGAACAGCGGGGCCATCTCGGCGACGCTCAGGCAGTCCGGCCGGTCGGTGACGTATTCCGCGATGGTCGTCAGCAGCGCCTTCAACCGGTCGTCGGTGAGGAAGGAGTCGAGCATCTCGCCGTAGGAGCGCTGCATCCAGCGCCAGGCGTGCGGGTGGCGGGCCGGCCAGGACAGCATGGCCGCCGAGGTCGTGGGGCGCGTCGGCACCCCGCCGGTCTCGTCCACGTCGGCGTAGAGGTCGCGGTAGACGGCGGCGATCTCGGCGAAGAAGCCGGCAATGCCGGTGGCCTGCGCCGGGAACAGGGCGCGGAGGCGCGGCACCAGTTCCGCCGGGTCGTCGGGAATGTCGAGTTGCACCCCGCCCTGGACGTAGCGGTGGGACACGCGGCGCCAGTCGATGCACCCGTCCAGCTCCAACTCGCCCAGCAGCCGCCGCAGCGGCCCGCGCGGGCCGAGGCCGCCGATGTCCTGCACCCCGGCGTCGAACACGTAGCGTCCGGGAACCCCGTCCCGGCCGCGCACCTTGCGGACCCAGGAGGAGCAGAACCCGCCGGGGCGGTCGTGCGCCTCGACCACCAGCACCTTCAGCCCGCGACGGGCAAGCACGGCCGCCGCCGACAGGCCGCCCATCCCGGCGCCGACGACGATGACGTGGTGCCGGTCGTCCTCGGCCGGCCAGGGTCCGAACACGGGCATGGGCCAAGCCGAGGAGGCGCGGCCGGAGGAGCGGAGGCTGTGCATGGAGTCCGGGGCGACGGTGAAACCGAAAGATCGATGCCTGCGTTTTTCCTACACCACATCCGGGCGCCCACACCAGAATTTGCGCGCTCCCGGCGCTTCTCCGGCGCCTTGACGCTCCGTGGGGGCTGCGCTACCACGGGCTGCCCGCCGTCCGGGGGCGTCGAACGCCGATCCCGTTCCGGAGTGAGCATGACTTTCAAGCCCTGCGCCGTGGTGCCCAGCCGCAACCACCACACGGTTCTGGGAGCGATCCTGGCGACCCTGCGCGGCCATGGCCTGCCCGTCATCGTCGTCGACGACGGAAGCGACGAACCGTCGCAGTCCGCCATCGCCGCGTTCCACGACCCCGGCAACGGCGTCCAGGTGCTGCGCCGGACGACCAACGGGGGCAAGGGGGCGGCGGTCGTCGCCGGGCTGCGGCTCGCCGCCGCGCAGGGCTACAGCCACGCCGTGCAGGTCGACGCCGACGGCCAGCACGACCTCGACGCCCTGGACAGCCTGCTCGACACCGCCCGTGCCCATCCGGAGGCGCTGATCAGCGGGCGCCCGGTCTATGACCAATCGGTTCCCCGCGCCCGCCGGATCGGGCGCTGGCTGACGCATGTCTGGGTCTGGGTCGAGACCCTGTCGCTGCGCATCGCCGACAGCATGTGCGGCTTCCGCGTCTACCCGGTGGCCGCGACGCTGGACGTGGCCGACCGCGAACGCATTGGCCGGCGCATGGACTTCGACACCGAAATCATGGTGCGGCTGTTCTGGCGGGGGGTCCCCACCCTCCACGTTCCGGTCAAGGTGGCCTACCCGACCGGCAACACCTCGAACTTCCGGATGCTGCGCGACAACTGGCTGCTGACCGTGATGCACACGCGGCTCTGCCTGACCCTGCTCCTGCGCCTCCCCAGCATCCTGCGCAACCGTCCGCCCGCTCTTGCGAGGGAGGGCAGCGGGCACTGGGCGGCGCTCGGCGAGCGCGGCGCCTATCTGGGGATGCAACTCGCCAAGCTGATCTACGCGGTGTTCGGCCGCCCCGGCTGCATGGCTTTGTTGGGCGTGGTCGTCACTTATTTCTACCTGAGCGATTCCAAGGGGCGGCGCAGTTCGTTGGATTATCTGGCGCGGGTGAACGCGCGCAGCGGGCGGCCGCCGCCGCGCTGGCGGGACGGGCTGCGCCATTATATGAGCTTCGCGGACAAGGCGCTGAACGTCTTCATCGCGTGGTCGGCGCCGGAGCGCATCGGCCCGATCACGGTGGAGGGCGACGAGGATCTCGACCGTCTCGCCGCCGAGGGCAAGGGCGTGCTTCTGATCGTCTCGCATCTCGGCAACGCCGAGCTGTCCCGCGCCCGCTTGGCCGATCAGTTCCGCAAGAACATCAACGTTCTGCTGCACACCCGGCACGCCGTGCACTACAACCGCCTGCTGCGCTCGGTCCGACCCGACGTGGCCGACCACACCATCCAGGTCACCGAGATCGGCCCGGAGACCGCCATCGCCCTCAAGGACCGGATCGAGCGGGGCGAATGGATCGCCATCGCCGGGGACCGCACCCCGGTGGGCGGACAGGGCCGCACCAGCCGCGTCCCCTTCCTGGGCGAGGACGCCCCGTTCTCGCACGGTCCCTACGTGCTGGCCGCCCTGATGGGCTGCCCGGTCTATTTGATGTTCTGCCTGCGCGAGGGCGACGGCCACCGCGTGAGCTTCGAGAAGTTCGCCGACCGCGTGGAGTTGCCGCGCCGCAACAAGGACCAGGCGCTGACCGAGCTGGCGTCCCGCTACGCGGCGCGGTTCGAGCATCACTGCCTCAAGGCGCCGCTGCAATGGTTCAACTTCTTCGACTTCTGGGCGCCGTCCGGTCCGGAGAAGCCCTGAGCATAGTTGCGGAAATCCTGCTGCGGTTACCCCCTCCCCATCCCTCCCCCGCCTTCGGCGGGAGAGGGGGTCGGATGCTTGGCGGCGCTCGGCGTCAGTCCCCTCTCCCGCGAAGCGGGGGAGGGTTAGGGAGGGGGCAAGCGTAGCTGCTCCCTCCCGCTTCCGCTTACTTGCCGAGCGTGACGACCGTGCCGACCAGGGCGACGCCGGCCATGATCGACCCGGCCCCGCAGGTGTATTCGGTGTCGCTGCTCTGCTCGACGTTCTTGTAGTTGCTCTTGATGTTCACGACCGCGTTGCCGCCCTCCTGGCGGGCACGCTCCTGCAGGGCGATCACGGCGCTCAGGAACACCCACTCGCAGGCTTTCTGGTCGGACTTGCCGACGGCGTTGGTCTTCTTGTTGGTCTTCCACTCGCCGATGGTCTTGACGACCTTCGGTGTCTTCTGCTTGCCGAAATAGAGCTTAACGCCCTTGTCGAGACGCTCGAGGGCCTCCGGCGTGGTCAGGGCGTCCTGGATGCCGAACAGCTTGTGCTCGTCCCGCGCCAAGGCGGGGACGGCGGCACAAAGACCGGTGAGCAGGGTGGCGGAAAGGGCGATGGTCTGAAATCGCGTCATTTTCAATTCCCGGCTTGAAAAGAAGGCATCACGTCCGGCGGAAGATCAGCGACGTGTTGATGCCGCCGAAGGCGAAGTTGTTGGACATCAGGTGATCGGTCTCCACCCGGCGCGCCTCGCCCATCACGTAGTCCAGCGGGGCGCAGCGCTCGTCCACCACGTCGAGGTTGGCGGTGTGCGGGAACCAGCCCTCGCGCATCATCTCGATGCCGAGCCAAGCCTCCATCGCCCCGCAGGCGCCCAGAGAATGGCCGAAATAGCTCTTCAGCGAGTGGAGCGGCGTGCCGCCGCCGAACACCGCGTGGGTGGCCTTGGTTTCGGCGATGTCGCCCCATTCGGTAGCCGTGCCGTGGCCGCTGACGAAGCCGATGGCCTCGGCGCCCAGCCCCGCGTCCTCCAGCGCCATGCGCAGCGCGATCTCCATCGTCTCCGCCTGAGGCTGGGTGACGTGGTTGCCGTCGGAGTTGCAGGCGAAGCCGACCACCTCGGCGTGGATGCGCGCGCCGCGCGCCAGGGCGTGCTCGCGCTCCTCCAGGATCAGCGTCGCGGCGCCCTCGCCGATCACCAGCCCGTCGCGGTCGCGGTCGTAGGGGCGCGGCGACCGATGCGGCTGGTCGTTCATGGTCGAGGTGGCGTAGAGCGTGTCGAACACGGCCGATTCGGTGACGTCCAGCTCGTCGGCGCCGCCCGCGATCATCACGTCGGCCTTGCCCCAGCGGATCGCCTCGTAGCCGTAGCCGATGCCCTGGCTGCCCGAGGTGCAGGCGCTGGAGGTCGGGATGATGCGGCCGGTGACGCCGAAGAACAGGCCGATGTTCACCGCCGCCGTGTGGCTCATCATCTGGATGTAGCTGGTGGCGTTCAGGGTCTTGGACATCCCCTGCGTCATCAGCTCGGCAAAGGCGATGACCGGCGCCGGGCTGCCGAAGGAGGAGCCGAAGGCGATGCCGGTGCGGCCCGAGCGGACCACCGGATTGTCCAGCAGCCCGGAATCGGCCAGCGCGCGCTCGGCGGCGTAGACCGCCATCAGCGCGACCGGCCCCATGGTGCGGGTCTTCTTGCGCGGGTAGCGGCCCCCGGCCTCGAAGTCCAGCACGGGCGCCGCCAGCCGGGTGTTGATACCGTGGAAGCGGTCCCATTCCGGCATGCTGCGGACGGCCGTCTCCCCCTTTTCCATGCGGGCGCGGATGGTGGGCCAATCCTGCCCCAGGGCGGTGATCCCGCCCATCCCCGTGACGACCACGCGACGCATCAGAACATTCCCCCGTTCACCGAAATCACCTGCCGCGTCACATAGCCGGCGTCGTCCGAGCACAGGAAGGAGACCGCCCCCGCGACCTCCTCCGGACGGCCGACGCGGCGCATCGGCACCAGCTTCAGCGCCTCGTCGAGCGGGGCGTCCTCGGTCATCTGCGTCTCGATCACGCCGGGCGCCACGCAGTTGACCGTGATGTTCCGCTTGGCCAGCTCGATGGCCAGCGCCTTGGTGGCGCCGATGATGCCGGCCTTGGCGGCGCTGTAGTTGACCTGCCCGCGGTTGCCCATCAGGCCCGACACCGAGGACAAGGTGACGATCCGCCCGCCGCGCCGGGCCGAGACCATCGGCATGACCAGCGGCCGCAGCACGTTGTAGAAGCCGTCGAGGTTGGTGCCGAGCACCGAATCCCAATCCTCGTCCGTCATCGCCGGAAAGGCGGTGTCGCGGGCGATGCCGGCGTTCAGCACCACGCCGTAGGGCACGCCGTGCGCCGCCATGTCGGCCTCCAGCGCGGCCAAGCAGGCGGCTCGGTCGGCGATGTCGAAGCCGAGCACCCGCCCCTCGCCGCCGGCCGCCTGGATCGTCGCCAGCGTGTCCGCCGCGCCCTCGGCGTCGCGGCCGTAATGCACCGCCACGGTGAAGCCGTCGCGCGCCAGCCGGACCGCCACGGCGCGGCCGATGCCCTTGCTGGCGCCGGTGACCAGGATCGTCTTCGTCATCACTTCATCCTCACGCCCTGGCTGGCGAGCAACGCCGCCGCATCCACGGGTTGGTACAGCGTGAGTTGCGCCGTCGCCACCGGGGTTTCGTCCTGCGTCGCGACGACGCAGTCGAACACCGCCATCTCGCCGTCCTGGTAGTGCGGCGCGACCGAGACGGTCAGCGTCTCCCCCTCCGGGAACCAGTTCCGGGCCGCGTGGAAGTCGCGGCTTCCCAGCAGGAAGCCCAGCCGCACCGGCCCGCCAGCCTCCAGCGCCACGGCGCCGACGAAGGCGCCGCAGGCCTGGGCCATCCACTCGATGGCGATGTGGGCGGCGATGCCGCGCCCGGCCCGGAAGAAGGGCGCGTCCGGCCGCACCGTCACGCCGGCCGTCAGCCGCGCCGCGTGGCGGGACAGCACCCGATCGAGCAAAATCATCGGCGGGGCGTGGGGCAGCAGTTGCTCCATCGGCCAGGGGCAGGGCAGGAGTTCCAACGCCAGTTCCGCCGTCACGACCAATCCCCCCGCGCCAGCACCAGCGCCACGTTGCTGCCGCCGAAGGCGAAGGAGTTGCTGAGCATCGCCGCCCGCGCGCGCGGGTCGGCCAGAGGACCATCCAGCCTGGCGCCCGGTCCGGTGAGGGCGAGCGGCGGGATCGCCGGATCGGCAACGCCGTCCCACACATGCGGCGGCAGCAGCCCGTCTGGGTTGTCCTCCGCCGACAGGGCGAGCCACAGGAAGGCCGCCTCGCAGGCCCCGGCGGCCCCCAACGTGTGGCCGGTCATCCCCTTGGTCGAGGCGCAGGGCGTCGTGGAGCCGAAGATCCGGTGGACCGCCTTGCCCTCCATCGAATCGTTGAGCGCGGTGCCGGTACCGTGCAGGTTGATCCAGGCGATGTCCGACGCCGCGAGCCCCGCATCCTCCAGCGCCGCGCGCATCGCCCGCTCCGCGCCCTGCCCCTCCGGGTCGGGCGCGCTGACGTGGTGCGCGTCGGAGCTTTCGCCGACGCCCAGAAGCTGGATCGGCGCCGGCTCGCGGGTCAGCAAAAAGGCCGCCGCCGCCTCGCCGACGGTGATGCCGTCCCGGTTGGCGCTGAACGGGTGGCAGAGATCCGCCGACACCGCCTCCAGCGCGGTGAAGCCGCCGACCGTCATGCGGCACAGCGTGTCCGCCCCGCCGACGACGACGGCGTCGCACAGGCCCGCCGCGATCAGCCGCCGCGCCGAGGCGAAGGCCTTGCCGCTCGACGAGCAGGCGGTCGCCACCGTGTAGGCCGGGCCGGTCAGGCCCAGGACGCGGGCGACGAAGTCGGCCAGCGCGCCGGTCTCCTGCCGGCGGTAATGGAAGCCGGGCGGCCAGGACCCGTCGCGGCGCAGCGCGGCGAAGGCCTCCTCCCCCTCGGCGATGCCCGAGGTGCTGGTGCCGAGCACCACGCCGATCCGGTCGCGGCCGAAGCGCGACGCCGCCGCGCCGACCGCGTCGGCGATCGGCTCCAGCGCGGCCAGCATCAGGCGGTTGTTGCGGGAACCCAGCGGTTCCAGCGCCGCCGGGATCGGCGGCAGCGGATCGGCCACCGCGCCGACCCGGACCGTGCGGCCGGGGATCAGGTCGTCGCGCGGCACCAGCCCGTCGCGGCTCCCCGCGAACAGGGCGCGCGCGACCGTCGCGCGGTCCTTGCCGAGCGGCGTCGCCAGCCCCATGGCCGGAATGCCGAACGCTGCCCGCGTCACCGGGGCGTCTCCACCGACTGCACGTCGATCTCGTAGCCCCAGGCGCGGTTGGTATAGTGCAGGGTGCCGGTCCACGGCCCGCCGGAACTCCAGCTGTGCTTGGCCTCCATCAGGTCGCGCCCGCCGACGCGGATGCTGCGCGTGTGGTCGTCGGACGCCAGCGTGCCGCCCACCGGGGCCAGCGCCTTGCGCACCGCCGCGTCGGGCCAGTAGAGCAGGACGATGTCGGCCAGCATGCTGCCCGGCCGCACCGCATCGGGCAGCCAGGGCGCGCTTTCGGATTGGATGCCCGCGTCGGTCCAGGTCAGGGTCATCGTCCGCCGGCCCATGCCATCGAGACCGACCAGGGTAAACGCCTCCGGCGTCACGCTCATGTGACCTTCGAACGCGAAGGTCTGACCCTCGCGCCGCACCGTGATGAGCTGCGCCACCTCCACGCTGCGGCCGAGGTCGGCCGGGCGCGGCAGCGCGATCCGCGCGTCGGGCGCAACCAGCGGCGCGCGGGGGTCGTCCCCGGCGGCGGACCCGGCGGCGGGCGGCAGGCCGGCGCAGCCGCCGAGCAGCAACAGGAGGGCCAAAAGCCCTTTTTTCGACGTCATGACCCTTTACCCACCATCCTCGGCACCGCGAATGCGGCCGACCTTTACATCAAAACGGATGCGTTGGCATCAGAACGCAGCGCCCGGCGCGGCCCGCAACGCCCGGCCAGCGGCGCCATCAGGAAGGCCAGCAGGATGCCGACCAGCATGGTCAGGCCGAAGCCGTGCACCGCGAAGGCGCTGCTGACGCTCAACAGCCCGAAGGACAGCTGCGTCATCAGCGAGGCCAGGAACACCGACAGGATCGTGATCGGGCGGCGCGCCGTCCCGCCCTCGGCGCAGAACACCGCGTAATCCATGCCGATGGACAACACCAGCACCAGCGCCATGGCGTGGAAGAACGAGAAATCCTGCCCCGCCAGCCCCAGCAGCCCCGGCGTCAGCAGCACGGCGGCGACCGGCGGCCCCATGATCCCGGCGGCCCCGCGCCAGCCGTAGCGCCACGCCAGCGCCGGCACCATCAGCAGCGCCGCCAGCCCGGTCAGCAGCAGCGCCCGCTGCCGGTACTTGGCCAGCAGCGCCGAGAAGTCGGCGGTCGGATCAACCAGCCGCACGCCCTCCGCCCCCGCCAGCGCCGCGCGCACGGCGTCAGGGCGGGTCAGTCCCTGGAGCGCCACCACATGCAGCCCCGGCGCCAGCACCAGTTCGCCCAGGAAGGGCACCGTCTCCCCCGCCAAGGCGGCGTCAAGGGTCAGCGGCGCGTCGGAGGCCACCGCCGGCTCCGTGGGAGCGGGCAGGCCGAGCTGGGCGCGCTGGCGCTCCAGCAATGGCTGCTCCAGAACGTCGCGCACCAGCGCGCGGTTCTCCCGCTGCCGCTCCGCCGAGGGCACGAAGGCAGCGGGCATCTGGTAGCCGGCCAGCGCGCCCTCCCCCTTCAGCCGCTCCAGCGTGGCGACGACGGCCTCCTCGCGGCGCAGCGCGGTTTCGGTGTCGGGCGCCTGGACCAGCAGGAACTGCGACGCCGTGCCGGCACCGATCAGCCGCTGGACCTCTTCCTGCTGGCGGACCAGCCCGGGCGAGAGCGACTGCATGCGCCGCACGTCGTCGTCGGAGCGCAGCAGGAAAAGCCCGGTCCCCCCGGCGGCGACGACCAAGGCCGCGAGCGCAACGCGCGTCCGGCGGTGCTGCGCCCCCAGGACGACGTCCCAGAAGGCTCCCAGCCGCCCGGCCGCCCAAAGCATCCCCCGCCCATGCCGGGCCGGCTGGGCGCGGTCGAGCAGCGGCAGCCACAGCACCACCGTGGCGTAGGTCGCGAGCAGCCCGAGGATGGAGAAGGCGGCGATCTGCCGCAGCCCCGGCATGGGCGCCAGCATCAGCGAGGCGTAGCCGCTGAGCGCGGTGACCAGCCCCAGCGTGATGCCGGGCATGATGCTGCGCAGCCGCTCGCGCGGGGTTCGCAGCGCCGGATCGAACAGGCTGCCGCTGTAATAGAGCCCGTAATCGACCGCGACGCCGATCAGGCTGCTGCCGAACAGCAGGGTCGCGACGTGCAGCTCTCCGAACAAAGCGAGGCTGCCGGCCATGCCGAACCCCAGCCCGACGCCCAGCGCCAACACGTTGTGCAGCAGCGGAGCGACCCGGCGGAACACCGCGACGATCATCAGCACCGCCCCGACGATGGTCAGGGTGGTGAGGATGGTCGCCTCGCGCATACCCGTGCTGGCCCCGGCGTGGGCGAAGAAGACCGCGCCCAACCGCTTGACCTCGACCCCCGGCGTCTGCGCCCGCAGCGCGGCGACCGAGCGGTCGAAGGCGCCGACCACCGCGTCCTGCGCCGCCAGCTCGAAGGGGTCGCGGCGCAGCACGGCGTTGACCAGGATCCAGGTCGTCCCGCCTTCCACCACCGTCAGCATGCCCTCGTCCAGCGTCAGCCGCGACAGCGGGAACGGCAGGCTGGTGAAGAAGGACGGCAGCAGCAGGAAGGGGTCGGTCCGCAGCAGCCCGGCGTCGGCCAGACCGACGAAGCCGAAGGCCTGCGACAACGCCCGGATCGCCACCTCCTCGCCCTGCCCGGCCTTCAGCGCGGCCCGGTCGCCGGGCGACAGCAGCCCCTGGCGATGGGGAAAGTACAGCGTGCCGATCCGCTTCATGCGGTCGCCGTCGAAGCCGCCCCCGGCGGTCTCGATAAGGCCGGTGGCCGACAGGTCGTCCGTCAGGCGGCGCGCGGCGGCGCGGGCCTCGTCGCGGCCAGCGTGGCCGACCAACGCGACGACCCGCCGGGCCAGCGAGCGGGTGACCGTCTCGTTGGCCTGTTGCAGGACAGGATCGACCTCCTCGCGCGGCAGCAGGGCCAGCAGATCGGTGCGGAAGGACAGACCGGCGTGGACTCGGCCCGCCAGATAGACCCCGGCGACGGCGACGACCAGCAGCCAGACGAGCGCCGCAATCCGGGGCGCGTTCCGTTTCACAGCCGGCCCGCGGCGCTCAGCGACTGCGCGTCCTCACCGGCCGGCGGCTCGGTGCTGAGCGACTGGTCGAGGAAGATCAGGCGGTCGCGGTCGCCGTCGGGTTTGACGACCTCCACCTCCTCGACGAAGCGTCCGCCCTTCACCCGGATTTCCCGGATCGGCGTCGTCGGGTCCTCGGCCTTCAGGGGCGTGAGGATCAGCCGCCACGCCTTGGCGTCGCCCTCGCGCGTGACGGCGAAGGCGCTTTCCAGCGCCTTCCAGTCGCCGGTCAGCGCGCCGCCCAGCATGGTGTACAGCTTCGACATGAAGGGCAGCCGCCCGGCGGGCAGCCGCATCGTCTCGGCACCCCGGACCTCCTGCAACAGGCCGGCGGGGCTCATCACCGTGGTCACCGCGAAGGGGGTCTCCGCCCGCCAGACCAAACCCCGGCCGGGCGCCAGCAGGAAACGCCCCTCGCTCTTCAGCGGGGCCTGGAAGCCCTTGAGGAAGCGCTCCTGCACGAAGCGCCCGCGCAGGACCTGCCCCTCGACGATGGTGGACATGCCGCTGGAGGGGGATTCCGCCGCGCGGGTGGGGAGCGCCGTGGCCGTCAGCAGCCCGGCGAGGATCAGAGCGAACAGACGGGTCACAGCAAGGCCCTCACCTTCTCGATCAGCACCGGGGGGGAGTCGAAGGACAGCTCGCCCGTCTCCACCGACACGGCGAGTTGGACGGTGTGCGCCTTGTTCAGCAGCTCGCCGGTCTTCTCGTCGCGGATGCGGTAGTCGACCTTGATCCGGTTCTCGTATTCGACCAGCGTCGCCTCGACCAGGATGGTCTGGGCCAGCCGCACCGGACGGACGTATTTCAGCCGCATGTCGACGATCGGCCACATGTAGCCCGACGCCGCCATCTCCGGGTAGCTGTAGCCGATGCGTTCCAGCAGCGCGCAGCGCGCCTGCTCCAGGAACTGCGCGTAGTTGCCGTGCCAGACCACCTGCATCGGGTCGAGGTGATAGAACTGGGGCTGGATCGCCACCGTCGCCGAAATCATGCTTGGTCGCCTCCGTCCTTGGGGGGATCCTCCAGGGCGATGGTGCCCGAGGTCAGCGTCTCGTCCCCGGCGCGGTATTCGAAAGCCAGCCGGCGCCGCGCCGCCAGATGACGCAGCGACAGGGTCACCGCGCTGTCCGGCACCGTCACCCGGCGGAACTTGACCTGGAAGTCCCGCGCCACCGCGACGGGGATGCCGTGCCGCGCGCCCAGCGTCACCGCCCAGTCGATCAGCGCGACGCCGGGGACGATGGGCAGGCCGGGGAAATGGCCGTCGATCTGGGCGAGGTCGCCGGGAAGGTAAAGGTCGAGTTCCACCCCCTCGCCGCCGCTGCGGACCGCGCGGATCTCGGGCTCGGTCGGCCGTTGCGGGCGCGCTTCAGCGACACTCGTTTGGGCGTCGGTCGTTTCGGCCATCATGGCACCGTCTCCCTTGAAAAGCCTGAGCAGGTCGCCCGGCACCCGCTTGCCCAGCACGCCCTGCGGCAGGGCATCGACAAAGCGCCAATGGCGGGGCAGCCCGGCCGGTTCCTGGGTTGCGCCCAGTTCCCGCCGCAACAGACGGCCGAAGCGGAACGGGCCGATCTCCGACAGCAGCGCCCGCCCTTCGGCGCTCGGCACCACGACGGCGGCCAGACGCGGGGCCATATCGCCAACCGGCAGCGCGGCAGCGTCGGCCACCCAGGGTTGGCGCCGCAGATGCTCCTCGATCTCGGGAAGGCTGACGCGCTTGCCCTCGATCTTCACGATCCGGTCGGCCCGGCCGAGCAGGCGGAAGCCGCCCTCCCCGTCCAGGTCCACCAAATCGCCGCCGACATGGACGCCGTCGCCGGGAACCGCCGGGGAACGGACCCGCAGGCGCCCGTCCTCCGTACGCCCGACCGTCACGCCCGGCAGCGGGCGCCACGCGGGATCGGGAAGCCGGCGCGCGCGATGGGCGACGGCGCCGGTCTCGGAACTGCCGAAGATTTCCGTGGGGACAGTGCCCAGCACGCGAGCGGCGGCGTCCGCCGCCTCGTCGGACAGCGGCGCGCCGGCGGACAGCACGAGGCTCGGCCGGCGGCCGGGCGGCAACGGCGCGATGCCCTCCAGCCGGGCGAGATGGGCCGGGCTGGTGACCAGGACCGAGCCGCCGTCCAGCGCCGCCAAAGCGCTTTCCCAAAGGGCGTGCGCGGTGCCGGAGAAGGGCCGCCCGGTGGCCAGCGGCCAGCACAGCCGAAACGCCATGCCGTAGACGTGCTGGTGGGGAACCGTGGCGTGGACCCAGGCATCGGCCGGCACAACGGAACCGAGCAGGGCCTCGATCGCCTCGGCCTCGCGTTGCAGCAGAGCCAGGGTTTTGCGCACCGGCTTGGGCCGGCCAGTGGAGCCGGAGGTGAAGAAGCACAACGGCGCCTCGGGATCGAGCAGCGCCAGGGCGGGAGCCGTCCGGGCCACGCCCGGTTCGAGCCGGAGGGCGTCGCCCGTCCCGTCCAGCGCCGCGTCGCCGATCACGCGGTCCCGGACATCGGCCAAGGCGGCGAGCGTGCCGGGCTGGCCGTTCTGCGGCAGCACCGCCTCTGCCCCGGCGTGCAACAGGGCGAACAGCCCCACCGCTCCCCAATAGGCATCCTGAGTGACCAGCAGCCCGCGCCGACACCCCGCAACGCGGATCCGTTCTGCGTTGGTCGCGACGTCGGCCGCGAATTGGCCCATGCCGATCAGCCGCCCGCCGCTCTCGGCGACCGGGCGGTCGGAGACGGGGGGGGCCACGAGAAGGCGCGAAAGATCGAGCATCACGAGGCGCCCGCGTGGCGTTGGCGCACGAAACGGCGCACCACGACCTCGCCGCCGAACAGCAGCGCCATGACACCATAGGCGACGACGCCGGTCCACACGGCCCACAGCCGGTCCTCGCCGGCCAGAGCGAGGCCGGCGGCCACCACGGCGTTGACGAATAGCCAGACGGTCCACACCATGGTGACCACGCGGCAATAGGCCTGCCCTTCCGCCGGCAGATCGGGTTCGGTCAGGCGGGCGAAGCGCTCGATCACGCTGGGCGGGCTGTACAGGGAGGCGGCGAAGACGGCCATGGCCCCCAGGCTCAACGCCACCGGGTAGGCCTTCGCCGCGAGGTGCTGGTCCAACAACGCGAGGACGGCGACAAGAACGGCCGCTCCCCACAGAGCCAGGCGCCAGGCCCGCCACAGGGCCGTCCGCGCCAAGGCCAGCCGCAGGCCGATCAGGCCCAGGGCGATGGTGACGAAAGCGAGCGGCGGCAGCGCCGAGCGTCCGATGTAGACCAGCCCCGGATAGGCCAGACCGATGGCGGCCAGCGCCGCCATGCCGAACGGAAAGCGCTTATTCCTGCAAGAGCGCATGGACGCGGTCGAGCACGTCGCCGATGGTGCGGACGCTCTTGAACTCCTCGGGCTTGAACTTGCGGCCGGTCAGCCCCTGGAGCTTCACCACCAGATCGACGGCGTCGATGCTGTCGAGATCGAGATCCTCGAACAGACGGGCGTCGAGGGACAGCTTTTCGGCCGGCACCTCGAACATCTCCTGGATCAGGCCGGTGAGCTTTTCATAGACGTCTTCGCGCGACAGCATGATCACGTTACTCCGCTCGCTGAGATCGGATGAATTGGGCAAGGCTGCGCACGTTGGCGAAATGCGCCTTCACGTCGTCGTTCACCGATTCGATCTTGATGCCGAAGGTCTTGCGAAGCGCAACCCCCAGCTCCAAGGCGTCAATGGAGTCCAGGCCAAGGCCGTCGCCGAACAGCGGCTCCTGGCTGTCGATCGTTTCCGGTTCGATGTCTTCAAGGTTAAGAGCGTTTACAATCAGCGTCTTGACCTCAAGCTCAAGCTCATCCATTGGCAAGTTGTTCCGTGTAATACTCTTCGATTTGGCGAACCAATTTCCTGGCTGCGAGCGAGCGGTACTCATAGCCGAACCAACCTTTGGCGTCCAGGCGTTGGCCTATGTCAACTTTGAAACGCGGGCGGTGCGGCGGGATCATCCACCACTTCTCGCCCTTGATCAGGGTCGGCGGCCGACAGGTGATGGTGACGAGCTGGATCTCGACTTCGAGCAGAGTGGCGATGTTGGCGAAGCCCCGGCGGAACCGCACCGCCTCTCCAGGGGTGGTGCGGGTCCCCTCGGGGAAGACGATCAGGCTGTTGCCCTCGTCCAGCACGGCGCGGCAGGCCTCCAACAGCGCCTCGGGCTCGAGGTCGTTGCGGATGTAGCCGGCCCCGCGCACCACCCGCCCCAGATACGGGCTGTCCCAAAGCTCCTTCTTCACGATGCACTGCGCGCGCGGCACCAGCGCCATCAGCAGCACGACGTCGAGCAGCGTCGGGTGGTTGGCGACGATCAGCCGGCCACCGGGATCCCGCAGCTTCGACGCCCCCACGACCTCCAGATGGAGAAGCCCCAGCGTGTGGAGCATCCGCACGTAGAAGCCGAAGGCGTGGTGGATGAAGCGCTGGCTGCGGTCGCGCCGCGCCGGACCCGGCGGCGTGAACAGCCCGATCAGCGGAAAGACGGTGAGCGCCATCAGCGCGCCGCCCGCGAAGATGACCGCGAAGGCGATGCCCGTCACCACCAGCCGCCACAGGAAGTTCAGCCGCTCAAGCACCACGGCGCCACGCCCAGGTCCGCCGCGCCCCCACGGAGGTGGCCGACGCCGCGCCGGAGAGCAGGAAGCGCAGGAAATCGAGAGCGGTGGACGCGGACGGATCTTGCGCATCCGTGTCCGGGCGCGCCACGGTGCCGACCGTGATGGTGTCCGTCCCGCCATCCGCCGGCCCCAGCGCGATGGCCAGCGCGAGCGGAAGGGGGCGCCGCTCCTCCGCCCCGTCGAAAGCGGCGTAGCCGTCGGGCAGCGGCGCGTCGCCGTAGAGCAGCAGCACCGCTTCCTTCGGCCGCTCGTGCAGGGAAAGCGCGGCCTCCAGAAGGCCGTAGCCGAAGCTGTCCGCCCCGGCCGCGAGCGCCGTGTGCCCCGCGCGGTTCCCGGTGTGGATGGACAGCAGCCCGGCCAGCCCATGATGGACGGACATGCTGAACTCCGCCGGAGACGGCAGTTCCCCTTGAGTCAAGGCGTCGAGGATGCCAACGGTGCGCGTCATCTCGCCATGACGGGAGGCCAGCACGTAGCGCGCCGTGCGCGCGGCGTCGCCGCAGGCCAGCGCCGCGCCGATCAGCTTCTGGCCGATCGGCGTGGCGCGGCGGCGCAGGATCATGGGCAGCGCGGCCGGCGCGGCGGCGGAGTCGCTCGTGACGGCGGCGTCCCCGCCCGTCCCGCCGTTGGCCCAATCGGACCACGCCGCGGGCGTTTCCCGCCCCGGCGCCCAGGCGCGCCACGCACCCACCCGAATCCTCAGCCCTTCCCCCACGGCCACCTCGCATTGCCCCGGTCGGCCGGCACGGGCGCCCCCACCCTCACCGGCCGGCCCTGTCGTCAGTTGCCCACGCCGAAATCGAAATAGCTGTCCAGGGTCGACGCGAAACCAATACCCCGAACCTGGCTGTTGTAGAAGATCATCGCGTATTCCCCGTCCTTCATGGCCACCTCGGGCGCCACGGCGTACAGCACATAGCCCTTGGGCGCCTTCGACTGGTCCGGCAGCTTCTGGGACGAGGTCGGAACGATGCGATCCTGATGCACGCCCGTGGAATAGCTCATATAGCCCCCACCGACAATCACTTCACGGGTTCCATTGTCGCGCACCGCGAAGCTCGCCAGGGTGAAATAGCTCTCCGGCTGGGCGTTGCTGGGAATGGCGAACACGAACAGCGGCTGCTTGCCGGCGAGGCGCAGCGTGGCGCGCTTGCCGCGCAGCACCGCGTACTGCCCGACGCCGCCGAAGCCCATCGCGCGCACGGCGGTGCGCATCTGCGGCGTGAGGTATTGCATCGTCCGCTGCTGCCCGTTGTCGATCAGGATGACCTCTTCGGGGCTGACCGTGGCCCTGAGCTTGATGGCGCCCGCGTTGATCGACACCGGCGTCGCCGCCTGCGCCACGGGGGTAGAATCGAGCGCGGTGTTCGGGCGCTCCTGCTTGCAGGCGGCCAAGCCCAAGACAAGCGTCACGGCAAGCGTGGCGTTCTTCAACAGCGTCACGGACATGGAACTTTCTCCCTCATCACTTTCAGAAATTGAAAAGTTGGCGTCACCGAGGGATTTTTGGCGCAATAGGCATGGCACCTTCATCCGTTCGCCAAATTCCATAATTCAGAGATGGGTATAAATCCAGAGAAAATTCCCTCAAAAGTTGGTAAATTTCGCGCAAGAGTGCACCTTTCCAGACGCTGGATGCTTCACATCGCGTCGGGTTCGACGAGGACTTGGAGCATTCTGGCGGAATCCGCTTTGATTTGGTGGCGACCGCACGTCGGGGCGAACCGGCCGTAGCCGATGCACCCCGACGATGGTGATGCCCTATCGGGCAGCATCCACGGGATGGGCTGCGCGGAAGCCAATCTGCAGCCGGTTCCAGAGGTTGATGGAGCCGATCGCCAGGGTCAGGTTGACCTGCTCGCTTTCCGTGAACACGGCCTTGACCAGATCGTAATCCGCGTCCGGCGCGCCCGTTTCAGCCACCCGTGTCAACGCCTCCGTCCAGGCCAGGGCCGCGCGCTCCCGTGCGTTGTACAGCGTCGATTCACGCCAAGCGTTCAGCATGTAGAGCCGCATCTCGGTCTCGCCATGCGCCCGTGCATCGGTCGCGTGCATGTGGATGCAGAAGGCGCAGCCGTTGATCTGCGACGCGCGCATCTTCACCAGTTCGAGCAGGCTGTACTCCAGCCCGCTGGCCCGGATGCTGGCCTCGACCGCCATCATCGCCTTGATCGCTTCGGGCGCGGCCTTGAATGTGTTCGTCAAACGCGGGGGCATCGTCATCTCCATTCATGATTTGCGAACGCGCCGCCCAAGGCGGAGCGTTCCGGCGTCATTTGCTGGTGTCGGGCGTCGTCAGGATCGTGTCGTCGGTGTCGACGACGAACACGGCGAGCAGCCGGGCCGGTTCGCTGTGGCTTGCGTTCTCGCTGACGCCGTGCCGATCTCCCGGCATCTCGGAAAAGCTCTCGCCGGCGCGGTGGACGGTCGCCGGCCCGTCGTTGACCTGGCTGCGGACCGCGCCCTCCAGAACCGTCGCGTAGATGAAGGCGGATTTCGCATGGATGTGCGCCGGGGACGAACCACCCGGCGGATACTCGACGAGCACGCCCTTGATGCTTTTGCCGGGGACGTTGGGAAGCGCGTGCTCGTAGACCAGCGTCACCTTCGACGCACCGCCGGGGGCGTCATGGGCCAACGCCATGGTCGCGGAGGCGACCGTCAGCGCCGCCGCGCACAAAAATGTCCTGATCATTCGAATTCTCTCGTCCTGACGATGAAAAACAGGAGGAGCGTTGATGGCCAGAACGCGGATTGGCTGGGCCAACCCGCGAAACCGGCCGCACACTCTCCTTCATGACGAGACGGGACGATCCGATGTGACAGGGCGACGACGAATTCCTTCACCCGGTCCGCGAAAACCATCGCGATCAAGCGGGCGGACTGCGCCCTTGGCAATCTTTTTAAATGAAATCAATAGCTTATGCCAAGGCTCGTGCTGGATGTGCAAAGCAAGCCTTGCGCGCGTCAAGGCCGCGTGCCGACGACCGAGAGCGTCACGCCCTTGACCTCGTCCACCGTCGGTGGACGGGGCGGGCCGTTCGATTGGGTGATGAGCAAGCGCAACGACAGTCTGCCGTCGCGGATCTCGTCGGCCGGCACGGGCATCGTGTAGGTGCCCGCCTCCCCACCGGAGCGGATGCCGAAGGGGGAGACGGTCCCGATGGGGCGACCGTCGGCCGTCGTCACCTCCACCTCCTGGCCACGGACGATGACGCCCACCGTCACCTGCACGAACGCGGTTTCGCCCGGACGCAGGGCCTGCGGCAGGGCGATCGTCACCACGTCGTCCGCCGCCGCAGGCCGGGCCAGGAAGGCCAGCACCGCGAGCATGACGGCGACCGACGTGGCGACCGACGCCAAGATCCTAGAGCGTGTGCACCGAAACGGCTTTGACGGCCGGCGCGGCGGCGGACTTGTCGTAAGCGGGCACAAGGCGGAACTCCAACGTGGCAGAGGCCTGCTTGTTCGTCTGGTTCAGCGTCGTCATGGCCTGAAGGCGTTGCGGCAAGGGTACGGCGAAGGTCGCGTCGTGCGCCATGCCCGGCATCGCCGGCCCGAAGAAGCCGACCGTCCCGGCGTAGTATGGGCTGTCGGCCCCCGCCTCCGTCACACCGGCCGGGGCGTTGACCAGCACGTCATACTCGCGCGCGGCGGTCGGGTCGGCGGAGCGCGGCACCGTGACCGCCGCGACCACCGGCCCCGTCGGCGCGCCAGCCAGCGTGACCGAGCCGACCCCTGCCTTCACCGTCCCCTTGACCGGCCGGCCAGGCTTCCGGGCGGTTGCCGCAGCGACCTGCATCCCTTCCCCATCGCCGAATCCCGGCGCGTAATCATACTCAAACCGGTCGGTGCTCAAATAGTCCCCGGCCTTGCCGTCGGTGACGAAGGTTCCGTCCGCCCGGACGAAGAACAGGAACCGCTCCCGCACCAACTGGTCCAGCTCCGTCTTGTCGGTCGGCAGGACCGGCAGGCCCTGCTTGCGCTGCTTGCCCTCCCACACGCTCCACAGCCGGTCCATGTTGGCGTGGTGCAGGAAGAAGACGGGATCGACCGGCGACAGGAAGTTCGTCATGTTGCCATAAGGACCCGGATTCCAGGGGCCGACGCCGCCGATGCCGTTGTGCACCAGATTGTGCGGCTGCCCCTCCAGCACCGAGAAGCTCGTGCCTTTGCCGGGCATGGTGTTGTGCGACGGCGTCTTGGAACTGGTGAAGCTGCCGGCCACGTCCGGGCTGTGGAACAGGGTCGGCGCCAGCCCGGCCCGGATCACGTCCGGCGAACAGGCGTGCGCCGTCTTGTCGTCGAGCTTGGGGTTGTCGCGGCTGAGATAGCGCGCCCGTTCGGTCGCGGCGAAGCCCTGGTTGCCCGGCACGATCTTGCCCGTGCTGGGGTCGTAGCCGGTGACGTCGTTCCACAGCAGATTGAAATCGGTGTAGCCACGGGCGTCGAGTTGCTGGCGTTGCGCCTTGCTCAGCCCGTTCCAATAGGCCTGCATCGTCGGCTTGATGTAGGCGGTGAAGGTGTCGAGATCCTTGGTGTAAGGCTGGAACGCCTTGTCCACCGGCGTCAGCACGCCGTCGAACATGCCTTCGGGGATCTCCGGGGTCTGCGTCCAGTCCCAGTACGGGAAGGCGAAGTTCGGGTTGCCGCTCAGCGATCGCACCGTCTGTTCGAAGAAGCCCACATATCCCCGGTGCCAGACGTAGAACCACCAGTTGCCGTGCGGGCAGTCCATGAAATGGACGAAGGCGTTGCGGAACCAGTTGTGCGGATGCGTGGGCGGCAGGTTCACCATCTTCTCGATGGCGACGGCGTAGCTTTTCAGCATCGCCTTGCCCTGTTCGCTGGTCACGTTGTAGCGGGTGTGCTTTGCCGCAGCCGCACGCACCGGGGCAACGGGAAAGGCGGAGAGGCCCGCAAGGGCGGAGACACCAACAATAAATTCCCTTCTCTTAACTTTCATAATCTTTTAAACCTCCTAAAAAGAGAAATTATTATCAATCATACATCCCAATAATTTTAAAGGCACGCCTTTTCGCATCCTCTTGAAACGCTCACAGGCGATAGGTCCGACGTCGAAAACCAATCGACACCGTGAAGTCGCGCGCGAACCCGGACAGCGGCGGCAAGTTGGGCGACGATGTGCCCGCCCGCTGCGGAAAACGCTCCCCACACACCGATGAAGGAGGTACCGCCTCCGACGATCCATCCCCATCCGGGAACGATCGTTTTGGGATCTGGCGCGGCCGGGCCGGCGCGGCTACAACGGAGGCCTGACCGGACCCGAGACCTGACGAAGGCGGCGACCCGCATGCTGAAGCGCCTGTACGATTGGACCATGGCCAAGGCCGGTTCGAAGGATTCGACCAAGTGGCTGGCCGCCGTGTCCTTCGCGGAGAGCTCGTTCTTCCCGTTGCCGCCGGACCTGCTGCTCGTGCCGATGGTCATCGCCAACCGGCGGGCATGGTGGAAGCTGGCGGCGATCTGCACGCTGGCCTCGGTGGTCGGCGGCATCGCCGGCTACATGATCGGCTTCTTCCTGTACGAGACGGTCGGCCGCTGGGTCATCGACTTCTACCATTTGACCGACAAGTTCGAGGCGCTGCGTCAGACCTTCGTCGATTACGGCGCCGAGATCCTCATCATCAAAGGGATGACGCCGATCCCCTACAAGCTGCTGACCATCACCGCCGGGGTGGCACACCTTCCCCTGTGGGTGTTCATCGGGGCATCGGTCATCTCGCGCTCGATGCGCTTCTTCCTGGTCGCGGCGCTGCTGTACTTCTTCGGCGAACCGATCCGTGCCTTCATCGAGAAGCGGCTGACCCTGGTCACCAGCGTCTTCGCCGCCGCGCTGATCGGCGGGTTCCTGGTGGTGAAGCTGCTGTAGCCTCCGCCATCCTCCTCGTGAAAGTCTTTGTGTCCGTCCGGCCTTCGTGGTGAAAAGCGCGGGCCGAACGTCGCAACGACCCGACAGGACCGACATGCCCCCGCGCGGGCGCCCGCCCCTTCCCCACCGCCCCCGAGCCGCCGCCCGGCCGCCCGGCCCGCCAGTCCCCCAACCCGCCTCCCACCTGGAGGAGCCGCGCGCCAAGCTGTTCCGCGTCTCCGGCCTCTCCGCCGTGTCGGCCCTGTTCGCGCATGAGCCGGAGCGGGTCGAGCGGCTGTTCTTCGACGAGCGGCTGAAACCGGCGGTCGGCGGCTTCTGCAAGGCGATGGCCGCCGCGCGCAAGCCCTACCGCATGGTGGAGGGCGAGGAGTTGGCGAAGGTCGCCGGCACCGTGCTGCACGGCGGCGTCGTGGCCCTGATGGCGCCGCGCGTCCTGCCGGCCTTCGACACCGAGGCGGCCAAGCGCTGGAGCGAGCCTCTGCTGATCCTCGACGGCGTCGGCAACCCGCACAATCTGGGCGCCATCCTGCGGACCGCCGCCTTCTTCGGGCTGCCGCGCGTGGTGCTGTCCGACCATCCGGGGCAGGCGGCCCCGTCCGAAGCCGCCTACCGCGTCGCCGAGGGCGGCTTCGAATGGGTCGAGCTTTACCAGGCGGCGAACCTGCCGGTGCTGCTCAAGCGTCTGCGGGCGACCCACCGGGTCTTCGGCACGGCGCTGGATCCCAAGCGGCCCAGCGTCGACGCCGGCGGCTTGACGGGTGGACCGAAGCCGGTCGCCCTGGTGATGGGCAACGAAGAGGACGGCATCCCGCCCGCCACGCTGGCCGCCTGCGACACGGTGCTGACGATCCCCGGCAACGGCCGGGTCCAGTCGCTGAATGTCGCCGCCACCGCCGCCATCCTCATTCACGGTTTGGCAACCGCCGGAGGGTGAAGCCCCGCTCAGTGGTGGCCGCCGACCGCCAACAGCAGCACGACGGCCACGCCGACGATGCTCGCCAAGGGCAGCATCTCCACGCCGCCGCGCACCCAGGTCGGGACGGCGCCGTGGCCGTGCGCGGCGTGCGCGTGGCTGCCGGCGTCGTCGGCCCAGCCGTGGCGCGAGGGCACGGCGCCGGGGGCCGACACCGCCGGAGCCGCCGGGTTGGCGATGTCCACCACGCCGTCGCCCCGCCGGTAGTCGCCGGCCGGCGCCGCGCCCCGTCCGCGCATCAGGCGGGAGTCGTCCAACTCCACCTCGACCCCGGCGGTCTCGATGCGCTCGACGACGACGGCGATCTCCTCCGGGGTCATCGTTTCGATGGGCAGGCTGGCGCCCAACGCCTCGGCGCTCAGGCGGTTGCCGGAACGGCGGCCCTGATCGATCAGGGATTGGATGGTCGCGTCGGTGGCAGGCTGGGCGGTCGCGGGCTGAGCGGTGGCCATGGTCGTCGTCTCCATGCTTCTAAGGGTCGTTCCTTGAATGAACACACGAGGGGCGGGGTGGGGTTCCCGACCGTTCCGCTCGGGCTTGCTTCCGGGGTGCGACGACCCGACATAAGGGGTCATCCCAACGGACGATCATCAGAACGGAGACCAGCATGCTGGGGCAGTTTCTGCGCAAGCCGACGACCCTGCCCGGACCGGACGAGGCGCTTCCGGGCCGGAGCGAGCCGATCCCGGTTCCCGACCGCCACGACGTCAACGGCAACCCGCTGCAACCGCCCTTCCCCGCCGGGCTGGAGATGGTGGACGTCGGGCTGGGCTGCTTCTGGGGGGCGGAGCGCAAGTTCTGGAAGATCCCCGGCGTCTGGGTGACGGCGGTCGGCTACCAGGGCGGCCACACGCCCAACCCGACCTATGAGGAGGTCTGCTCCGGCCGCACCGGTCACACCGAGGCGGTGCGCGTCGTCTACGACCCGGCCAAGGTGAGCTTCGAGGATCTGATGCGCGCCTTCTGGGAGGCCCACGACCCGACCCAGGGCATGCGCCAGGGCAACGACGTCGGAACCCAGTACCGCTCGGCGGTCTACACCCACACCGCCGAACAGTTGGAGACCGCCAAGGCGACGCGCGACGCCTACCAGGAGCGGCTGAAGGCGGCCGGCTATGGACCGGTCACCACCGAGATCCGCGCGGCGCCGCCCTTCTACTACGCCGAGGGCTATCACCAGCAGTATCTTGCCAAGAACCCCAACGGCTATTGCGGCCTGGGCGGCACGGGCGTGAGCTGCGCGGCCTGATGACGCTCCCCGCCCCCGCCCCCGACCGCCCGGGGTAAGCCCTTGCGGTTGCGCGGCGGGCTGGCTTCCGGGTATGGTTCGGGCGGTCCTTGAAAGCTCCCGCGGCGTCACGCACCCGGGGCGCCGCCCGTCCTGCTGCGATTGTCGATGACACAGAAAAGAACCGAGCTGGCAACGCCGTACCTCAGCGGTCTGCTCGATTTCTGGCTCACCAAATGCGCCTCCGGCCGCCCGCCGGCTCCCAGCAGCATCGCTCCGGCCGATCTGCGGCCGTGGAAGGATAACATCGTCGTCTTCGAGGTGTTCGACAGCGACGGCGACGAGCCCGGCGCCTTCGTCTACTCCTATTACGGCAAGGCGCTGGCGGCGGCTTTCGGCCATTCGCGGTTGGGCGCCACGCTGGACGAGCTGCCGCCGGACCAGCGCGCGATCCTCCAGCCCGAATACGAATCGGTGCGCCGGGAACGGCTGCCCGTCGCCCGCGTCCACACCGCCGATTTCGACGGGCGGCGGCGCAGCTGGGAGCGGCTGGTCCTGCCGATGTCGAGCGACGGCGTCACCATCGACAAGCTGCTGGTCGCCACCTACGAGCTGACCGTCAAGCCCAGCGGCGGCTACGCCCCCGCCCTGTCGCCCATCACCGTTCAAAAGCCGGGAGCCTCGGCATGACGCCGCCTATGCCGCACCTCGCCGCCCCCCCGACCCAGGCCGGCGTGGTCACCGCCGACGAGTTCAACCTGTGGTGCGCGCTAAACGGGCGCCCCTTCAACCTCATCCCCAACGCGCGCGGCGACGGCCGCCTGATGTGGGACGTCGAGGTTCTGCCGGGCACGCCGCGCGCCGGCACCGTCTATTCGACCAACCTCGCCGACGAGGCGCTTGCGGTGGTCGCCGGCTTCGCCTTCCTGTCGGGGGTCGAATGGGCCTACGAGGCGCGCGAACAACCGGCCGAGGCCGAGGCCGAGGAGACCGCGCCCTGCGCCCCGGCCGAGGTTGCTGTCGAGATTCCGGTCGAGGCGCCGACCGCCGAGGCGGAATCGGAGCCGGAAAGCGCACAGGACACCGTTCCCGAAGCGGAGGGCGAGGAGGAGGCCGCACCCAGCGTTGCGGACGAGTCCGACGAGGATTACCCGACCGTCTATTCGCTGCCGGCGGTGACGCTGTTGCAGAATCCGCCGCCGCGACCGCCGCAGCAGCACGACGAGGCCCTGCTGGCCCGCAACGCGCGGATGCTGGAGACCGTCCTCAAGAACTTCCGCGTGCGCGGCGAAATCATGGACGTGCGCCCCGGCCCGGTGGTGACGCTCTACGAGTTCGAGCCGGCGCCCGGCACCAAATCGGCCACCGTCATCAACCTGACCGACGACATCGCGCGGTCGATGAGCGTGGTCACCGCCCGCATCGCCATCGTGCCCGGCCGCAGCGTCATCGGCGTCGAGCTGCCGAACCCGGTGCGCGAAATGGTGTACCTGCGCGAGAGCTTCGACCACGACGCCTTCCGCAACACCACGGCCCAGCTCGCCATCGGGCTCGGCAAGGACATCAGCGGCGAGCCGATCGTCGCCGACCTCGCCCGCATGCCCCATCTGCTGGTGGCCGGCACGACCGGGTCGGGCAAGTCGGTGGCGATCAACACGATGATCCTGTCGCTGCTCTACCGGCTGCCGCCGGAGCGCTGCCGCTTCATCATGGTCGATCCCAAGATGCTGGAGCTGTCGGTCTACGACGGCATCCCGCATCTGCTGACCCCCGTCGTCACCGACCCCAAGAAGGCGGTGGTGGCCCTGCGATGGGCCGTGCGCGAGATGGAAAGCCGCTACGAGGCGATGTCCAAGCTCGGCGTGCGCAACATCGAGGGCTACAACGCCCGCATGACGGAGATGATCGCAGCCGGCGAGAAGATGCCGCGCCGCGCCACCCCGCCCGGCGAGCCGGAAAACGTCTTCGACATGACGCCGCAGGACCCGACGCCGCTGCCCTACATCGTGGTCATCGTCGACGAGATGGCCGACCTGATGCTGGTCGCCGGCAAGGAGATCGAGGCGGCGATCCAGCGTCTGGCCCAGATGGCGCGCGCCGCCGGCATCCATCTGATCATGGCGACGCAACGCCCGTCGGTGGACGTCATCACCGGCACCATCAAAGCCAACTTCCCGACCCGCATCAGCTTCCAGGTCACCAGCAAGATCGACAGCCGCACCATCCTGGGCGAGGCTGGGGCGGAGCAACTGCTGGGCCAGGGCGACATGCTGTACATGCAGGGCGGCGGGCGCATCACCCGCGTCCACGGTCCCTTCGTGTCCGACGCCGAGGTCGAGGAGATCGTCCACTTCATCAAGCTGCAAGGCGCCCCGAACTACGTCACCGCCATCACCGAGGAGGAGGAGGAAGCCTCGGCGGTCGAAGACGACGAGGGTGGTTCCAGCGGGATGTCGGGCGACGATCTCTACATGCAGGCGGTCAACCTCGTGGTGCGCGAGGGCAAGGTGTCGGTCAGCTTCATCCAGCGCCAGCTACAGATCGGCTACAACCGCGCCGCCCGGCTGGTCGAGCGCATGGAGACCGAGCGCGTCGTCGGCCCGGCCAACCACCAGGGCAAGCGCGAAGTGCTCATGTCGTCGGCCGGTCTGTCAGCCAAGCGGGCGGGGGTTTAAGTCCAGCCGCGGCTGCCTCCACCCTGACCCTCCTCCGCTGGGAGGGGGAGGTGACTGCCGACGGATTTTTGCAAAGTTCCCGCCCCCTCCCCCGCCCAGCGGGGGAGGGATGGGGTGGGGGCAACCGTGGCCGCACCCGATGGACCCCACCATGCACCCCAAACCCCATTTCGAGCGCCTCGCCCTTTACAACCGCTGGGCCAACCGGCGCCTCTACGATACCGCCTCGGCGTTGACCGACGCGCAGTTCCGTGAGGATCGCGGCGCCTTCTTCGGCTCGCTGTGCGGCACGCTGAACCACATTCTGGTCGCCGACCGGATCTGGCTGGAACGCATCGAGGGAAGCGGCCCGAAACCCTCCTCGCTCGCCGAAATCCTGCACGACCGCCTCGACGACCTCCACGCCGCGCGCGAGGCGGAGGACGAGCGCATCCTCCGCATGGTCCAGGCCCTGCCCGACGACCGGTTCGAGACGATTCTCGCCTACCGCAACACCGCCGGCACGCCGTTCGAGCTGCCCTTCGCCCCGGTGCTGACCCACGTCTTCAATCATCAGACCCATCACCGGGGGCAGGCCCACACGCTGCTGAGCCAGTTCGGGCTGAAGGCGCCGGTCATCGACTTCGTCTATTTCCTGCTCGACCGCTGAGGCGCCATGACCCGACCGATCACCGACCTCGCCACGCTGGAGGCCCTCTACGGCGAACCCGGCGCTCCCTCGCTGGCCAAGGAGGTGCCGCAGCTCACCCCCGGTTACCGCGCGCTGATCGAGGCGTCGCCCTTCTTCGTTCTGGCCACCAGCGGACCGGGGGGACTGGACGCCTCGCCGCGCGGCGACGGGCCGGGCTTCGTCCGGGTGGCGGATGAGCGGACCCTGCTGATCCCGGATCGGCGCGGCAACAACCGCATCGACAGCCTGCGCAACGTGCTGGCCGACCCGCGCGTCGGGCTGCTGTTCCTGGTGCCGGGGGTGAACGAGACGCTGCGCGTCAATGGCCGCGCCGTCATCGACGCGGACCCGGCGCTGTGCGAGAGCTTCGCCGTCGACGGCAAGCCGCCGAAGTCGGTGCTGGCGGTCACGGTCGAGTCGGTGTTCTTCCAATGCGCCCGCGCCCTGCTGCGCTCCCGCCTGTGGGATCCGGCGGTGCAGGTGCCGCGCGCCAGCCTGCCCTCCACCGGCGCGCTGCTGGCCGAGGCCAGCGCCGGGCGCGAGGGCGGCGAGGCCTACGAGCGCTCCCTGGCCGAGCGCATTCCCAAGACGCTCTACTGAGCTACTCGGCCAGTTGCGGCGACGGCGGCAGCCCGTCGTCGCGCAGGCGGATGGTGAAGACCGAGCCGGCCCCCATCACGCTGTCCACCCCCAGCGTCCCGCCATGGGCGGCGACGATCTTCTGCGTCAGGTAGAGCCCGACGCCCGAGCCCTTGGTCCCCTTGGCCGAGGCGGCGCGGAAATAGATGGAGCCGATGCGCTCCACCTCCTCCGGGGTCATGCCGCGCCCCTGGTCGGTGACGCTGATGGCGACGCCGCCCGGTTCCTCCCGCGCGGTCACCGCGACCGGCGTGTCGGGCGCGGAGTAGCGCAGCGCGTTCTGCACGAGGTTGCTCAAGGCCACGCCGAGGAACTGCGTGTCGACCCGCACCGGACGGTCCGGCGCCTCGACCGACAGGGTCACCCGCGTCTCGGCCTCCGCCGCCGTCAGCCCGTCGAGCGCCGAATCGAGCACCGACCCCAGCGGCACCGGCTCCGGCCGCAAGGCCAGCGCGCCCTGGTCGAGCGCGTCGGAGGACAGGAACATCTCCACCAGATCCACCAGCTTCCGCGTGGTGGCGCGCACCCGGTCCAGCCGCTTGAGCGTCGCCGGGTCCGCGATGCCGCCGGTCATCCCGATCATCTGCGCGGCGCTGTCGATGGAGGCCAGCGGCGAGCGGAACTCGTGCGACAGCATGGCGATGAAATTGCGCTGCTCCTCCGCGCGCTTGATGACGAAGGCGGTCTGCTGCTCGGCGCGCAGCCGTTCGGTCTGGAGGCGGCGCAGGCGCAGCGTCATCCCGGCGCCGAGGATCGACACGGCCACCACCGAGGAGAGCTGGTAGGGGTCCATCGGCAGGGCGTCCACCGGGATGCCGCCGCGCATCGCCAACTGCGCCAGCGACACACCGACCACCGAGGTGAGGGTGCTGGCGAGGTAGAAGCGCAGGATGACGTCCTGACGGTCGCGCCGGATCAGGACGACGATCAGCACGAAGCTGATCAGCATCAGGACGCTGCCGACCACGCTGAGCAGCGGGTTGACCGTGCTGAACAGCGACGGCATCACCGTGGCCGGGATCGCCGCCACCGCCAGCGCCGCCACCGCCAGGAAGACCCGGTGCAGACGGGGAAAGCTGGCCTTCAGGTCGAGGACCCGGTCCCACATGACGATGGCGGCGGCCACGCCGAGGAAGCCGCTGCCGCCGACCTCCAGGTTCATCAGCCAACCGGGGCTGTCGGGCAGGATCGTCGCCGCGATGCCGTTGGCGAACAGATAGTAGAAAAAGACCGTCGCGACGTAGCCGGTGTAGGCCAGCAGCCCCGAATCCTGAAGCATCAGGCCGAGCGCCGTGTAGGCGATCACCAGGATCGCCAGCACGCCGAAGAACATGCCGTGGAACAGCAGCACCTCGGTCTGGCGCGCGACGAAGGCGGCGGGCGTCCACAGCGTCCCCGACATGTTCATCGCGCTGACCGAATCGACCTTCAGGTAGACGGTGACCGTCCTCCCCTCCGGCAGGGTCAGCGGCGTCGTGTGCAGCCGGGTCTGCAACGGCCGCTGGCTGTAGGGCACGAAGTCGCCCATGCGGATGACGCGGAAGTCCGACTCGACCACCGCCCGCTCCTGGAGCGGCACATGGAGATCGAGATGGTCGATGTAGGATTCGCCCAGTTCCAGGATCCAGTCGGCCGGCGCGCCCGGTTCGCGGCGCAGATCCAGCCGGTACCAATGGATGTCGCGGGTCTGGCCGACCCCCCGCAGGTCGGGGCGCGGAACGAATCGTCCCTCGGCATCGGCCGCCAGCGTGTCGGCGAAGGACAGGGCGCGGTCACGGTCGACCAGCCGGCTGAGATGCCCGGACAGCGAGAGACCCCGCGTCTCGGGCGTCAGACGCAGCGGCGGGGCCGGATCGGCGCGGGCCGTGCCGAATTCCGGCAGCAGCAGGACGGCGAGCAGCAGAACGGCGGCCAGACGAAGCGCGGCTGCCGCCGTCGTCCTCCACCATCCACGCCGTCGTCCGTCCGTCCGGACCATGCCCGTTCCCGTCGCTGTTACAGGGCTGACATAGCCGCTGTTCCCTAGGATTTTATTAAACTCTCGTGAGGAATGGACTCTTCTCCATCCGTTCGCCCAGCGGATGAACGATGGCAAGGCCCCGTTCAGAATCCATGACGGGCATGGGAAAAACCAGATTTTTCAAGCCACGCCCGCCGATTCCACAGGGCCTGACCGAAATCCTGCGACAGGACGACGCGCCTTCGCGATGGGCGGAGAATGCCCCCATTTGACTTGGGTCAATTTCAAAAGGTGCCAAAGGACCAATACTAAGGACCGATATGGCCTCATACCTCGGGGCCGATCCACCCTGACGGATTGAGCACGCCCATGATGTCGAACCCGACACCGAACGCATCCTCCGGTCCCACGCGCCGCACGGAAACCCTGATGTTCCTCGCGCTGTCGGTCCTCGTCTGGCCGGTCATCGCCATCGGCAGCGTCGGCGCCTACGGCTTTTCCATCTGGATGTACCAGATCCTGACCCACTGAGTGCCGATCATGCCCCGCACGCCAGAGATCCACGTCTCCAGCCTCGTCATCCAGCACAACCCGGACCGCACCGAGTCGCTCCGCGAGGCCGCCGCCGCCATCGCCGGGCTCGACTGGTGCGCGGCGGAGAACGGCAAGGCCGTGGTGACGCTGGTCACCGGCAGCGCGCACGAGGTCCTCGACCACATCGCGACGCTGAACGCCGTTCCCGGCGTCCACACCACCACCATGGTCTTCCACCATTACGAGCCGGCGGACGCGGTCGAGGCGCCGGCGGGTTAAGCCCGCGCGCCTCCCCGTCCACGCCCCGGCCAACCCCACCCACGCCCAGGCAAAGCCTCAAGGCCCAGGAGTTTCCCATATGCTGCTGTCACGCCGCGATTACATGAAGGCGCAAGCCGCCGCTGCCGCCGCCGCGGCGGCCGGCATAAGCCTGCCGGCCTCGGCCGGCACCCTGCTCACCGGCGAAGGCGCCAAGCTGAACTGGTCCAAGGCTCCCTGCCGCTTCTGCGGCACCGGCTGCGGCGTGATGGTCGGCGTCAAGGACGGGCGCGTGGTCGCCACCCATGGCGACGTGAAGGCCGAGGTCAACCGGGGTCTGAACTGCGTGAAGGGCTATTTCCTGTCCAAGATCATGTACGGCGAGGACCGGCTGACCCAGCCGCTGCTGCGCATGAAGGACGGCAAATTCGACAAGGACGGCGAGTTCCAGCCGATCTCCTGGGACGCCGCCTTCGACATCATGGCCGAAAAGTGGAAGGAGACCCTGAAGAAGAAGGGTCCGACCGCCGTCGGCATGTTCGGCTCGGGCCAGTGGACCATCTACGAGGGTTACGCGGCGTCCAAGCTGATGAAGGCGGGCTTCCGCTCCAACAACCTCGACCCCAACGCGCGCCACTGCATGGCGTCGGCGGTCGTGGGCTTCATGCGGACCTTCGGCATGGACGAGCCGATGGGCTGCTACGACGACATGGAGCAGGCCGACGCCTTCGTGCTGTGGGGCTCCAACATGGCGGAGATGCACCCCATCCTGTGGACCCGCATCACCGACCGCCGCCTCAGCCACCCCGGCTGCAAGGTGGCGGTGCTGTCCACCTTCGAGCACCGCAGCTTCGACCTCGCCGACATCGGCATGGTGTTCACGCCGGGCTCCGATCTGGCGATCCTGAACTACATCGCCAACCACATCATCAAGACCGGCCGGGTCAACCAGGACTTCATCGCCAAGCACTGCAACTTCAAGCGCGGCCGCGACGACATCGGCTACGGCCTGCGCCCCGAGCACGCGCTGGAGCAGAAGGCCAAGAACGCCGCCAAAGCCACCGAATCCGACCCGATCAGCTTCGAGGAGTTCGCGAAGTTCGTCGAACCCTACACGCTGGACAAGGCGCACGAGCTGTCGGGCGTGCCGAAGAACCGGCTGGAGGCGCTGGCCGAGCTGTACGCCGACCCGAAGACCAAGGTCATGTCGCTGTGGACCATGGGCTTCAACCAGCATGTGCGCGGGGTCTGGGCCAACAACCTCGTCTACAACATCCATCTGCTGACGGGTAAGATCTCGCAGCCCGGCAACGGCCCCTTCTCGCTGACCGGCCAGCCGTCCGCCTGCGGCACGGCGCGCGAGGTCGGCGTGTTCTCGCACCGGCTGCCCGCCGACATGGTGGTGACCAACCCGGAACACCGCCACCACGCCGAGGAGATCTGGAAGCTGCCGGAGGGGACGATCCCCGACAAGGTCGGCTACCACGCCGTCCAGCAGGACCGCATGCTGAAGGACGGTAAGCTCAACGCCTATTGGGTGCTGTGCACCAACAACATGCAGACGGCGCCGAACACGGCGAAGGAGACCTTCCCCGGCTACCGCAACCCGGAGAACTTCGTCGTCGTCTCCGATCCCTACCCGACCGTGACGGCGCTGGCCGCCGACCTCATCCTGCCCACCGCCATGTGGGTCGAGAAGGAGGGCGGCTACGGCAACGCCGAGCGCCGCACGCAGCTGTGGCACCAGTTGGTCAACGCGCCGGACGGCGCGCGGTCCGACCTGTGGCAGTTGATGGAGTTCTCCAAGCGCTTCCAGATCGAGGAGGTCTGGCCCGAGGAGCTGCTGAACAAGAAGCCGGAACTGCGCGGCAAGTCGCTCTACGACGTGCTGTTCCGCAACGGGCAGGTCGACCGCTTCCCGCTGACCGACCTCGACGCGAACTACGAGAACTTCGAGGCCAAGCAGGCCGGCTTCTACGTCCAAAAGGGGTTGTTCGAGGAATACGCCGCCTTCGGGCGCGGCCATGGCCATGATCTGGCGTCCTTCGACCAGTATCACCAGGAGCGCGGCCTGCGCTGGCCGGTGGTCGACGGCAAGGAGACCAAGTGGCGCTACCGCGAGGGCTCCGACCCCTACGTGAAGGCCGGCGAGGGCATGCGCTTCTATGGCAACAAGGACGGCAAGGCCAACGTCTTCGCCCTGCCCTACGAGCCGCCGGCCGAGGCGCCGGACGCCGACTACCCGTTCTGGCTCAGCACCGGCCGGGTGCTGGAGCACTGGCACAGCGGTTCGATGACCCTGCGCGTGCCGGAACTGCGCAAGGCCGTCCCCAACGCGGTCGCCTACATGCACCCCGACGACGCCAAGCAGTTGAACGTGCGGCGCGGGCAGGAGGTGCGCGTCACCTCCCGGCGCGGCGAGGTCCGGGTCCGGGTCGAGACGCGCGGGCGCAACAAGCCGCCGCGCGGCCTGATCTTCGTGCCCTTCTTCGACCACACCGTGCTCATCAACAAGGTGACGATGGACGCCACCGACCCGCTCAGCAAGCAGACCGACTACAAGAAATGCGCGGTCAAGATCACCCCCGTCCTGAGCGCGTGAGGAGACCCGTCATGAAGACCCGCTTCCTGATCGCCGCCCTGGCGTTCCTCGCCGCCGCCCCCGCCCTGGTCACCGGGGTGATCGCGGCGGACGGTCCTCCCCCCGCCTCCGGCCCGGCTTACCAAGGCCCCAAGGTGTCCTCCGGGCCGCACCCCATCACGCTCGACGTCCAGGCCGAGAGCACGACCCGCGAGATCGTCGACGACGTGAAGCGCGTGCGGAACTACGCCGACCAGCCGCCGCTGATCCCGCACGCCATCCGCGACTACCAGATCGACCTGAACATCAACAAGTGCCTGACCTGCCACGACCGCCGCAACGTCGAGGGCTCGCAGGCGCCGATGGTCTCGGTCACGCATTTCCAGGACCGCGACGGGCAGACGCTCGGCACCGTGTCGGCGCGCCGCTATTTCTGCACCCAGTGCCACGTGCCGCAGACCGACGCCAAGCCCATCGTCGGCAACAGCTTCCGCGATTTCGACGCGGTGCTGGGGACGGCGGGCAAGGAAGGCGGGCACTGACATGGCGGCGCTCCGGAACTTCCTTCTGCTGTGCTGGCGCGTCTTCGCGCGGCCCAGCGTGCATTTCAGCCTGGGCTTCCTGACGCTGGGCGGCTTCGTCGCCGGTGTGATGTTCTGGGGCGGCTTCAACACCGTCCTGGAGGCCACCAACAAGGAGGCCTTCTGCATCGGCTGCCACGAGATGCGCGACAACCCCTATGAGGAGTTGAAGCAGACCATCCACTTCACCAACCGCTCGGGCGTGCGGGCGACCTGCCCGGACTGCCACGTCCCGCACAACTGGACCGACAAGATCGCCCGCAAGATGCAGGCGTCCAAGGAAGTCTGGGGCAAAATCTTCGGCACCATCGACACCCGCGAGAAGTTCGTCGGGATGCGCCGCGAGCTGGCCGAGCACGAGTGGAAGCGGTTGAAGGAGAACAACTCGCTGGAATGCCGCAACTGCCACAGCGCCGAATCGATGGACATCACCCGGCAGGCTCCGCGCGCGGCGAACATGCACCAGACCTATCTGTTCACCGGGCAGAACACCTGCATCGACTGCCACAAGGGCATCGCCCACCGTCTGCCCGACATGCACGGCGTCGATCCCGGCTGGAGCATGAAGACCAGCGCGAAGTGAGCGTTCCTGCTCCCTCTCTGGCGCTTTCTTTTCCCTCTCCCCCCTGGGGAGAGGGTCAGGGTGAGGGGGTAACCCTCGCCCGCTTGCGGGAGAGGGTGGCTGCGCCAGCAGCCGGGTGAGGGTCTTCGCACATCCCGAAGGTTTCTGCGGTGCATCCCCCTCACCCCAACCCTCTCCCCGGGTGGGAGAGGGGGAACGAGGTGGGGAAGGGGAAAATCACCCCAGCACGTCCACCGCCGTCAGGGCCAACAGGGTCACGGCGACGGCCTCGAACAGCCCGACCAGCAGCCGCATCCCGAGCGCCACGCCCCAGGTCGCAAGATCCCCGCGATGGCGGACCTCCTTCAGCAGGCGTTCCTGGATGCCGCCAACCGCGCGCCGCGCCGACAGGCCGACCAGCCCGCCGACCAGCGCCACGATCCCCGTCCCCAGCACGTAGTAGACGCCGCCCTTCCAGCCGGCGAAGCGGTCGGGATTGCCGAGCCAGACCAGCGTGCCGACCGCGATCCACACCGCCGCCGGCCAGACGCCGACGATTTCGGGCCCGATCTCCGGCCCCGGCAGTCCCGGCCCGCGCGCTCCATCCCCGGTCATCGCCCCGGCCCCTCTCAGCCGCCGGGAACGTGGCGGTAGGCCAGCACGCGGGTCGCCCGGCCACCCTCGACGTCGGCCAGCGGCAGCAGCAACTCCACGAAGCGGATACCCGGCAGCATCGGATCGTCGCGCACCATCAGGCAGCGCGGCTCGCCGCTGTCCAGGCAGGCCCGCAGGTCGCCCAGCCAGCGCTGCGCCGCCTGCTCCGGGTGGCATTCCGTCACCCGCCGGGTTGTCGGCCGCATGGAGAGCCGGCGCTGCAACGCCCGCCCGCAGGATTTGTAGACGAAATCCGATCCGTCGGCGGTCGGCTCCATCAGGCAGATGCGCGGCACCGTCTCGCGCACCTGCGCGGTGTCGATCTCTGTCGCCAGCGGGATGGCGCGCTTGCGCCGCAGCCGCAGCCAATGGGTGTAGAGCACGCGGACCTGCGGCGTCTGGTCCACGTCCAGCGGGTCGGCCCGGCAGGGCGGCGGCGGCTCGGCCTCCAGAACCGCCACGGCGGCGGCCGTCGACGCTTTCACGGCAGCGGCAACCGGCGTCACCACCGCGCGCGGGACCGAGGCGGCGGCGGTCACGGGCGCGTGGCCCAGCCGGCCGCCGTGCTTCTTCAGCATCGGCAGCGGCGCCCAGGCGGCGCAGGTGTGATAGCCCTTGGTGACCTTCCGGTAATCCTGGCTGCTGGCGGTCCGGCACTCCCCCTCCACGCCGTGGCGGGCGACGCGGACCAGCGTGCTGTCGTCCGACAGGACACGCTCCCCCCCCCACGAGACGCAGGCGGCGCAGGCGCGGCTGTCCTTGGCGAAGGCGTGGCTCATGGGGGGTCGTATCTCCAAAGGGCGAGCCTGAATTGATGCCCCCCTTTCGGGCAGGGTTCAAGGGCGGCGGGGCGTCCTTGAGATCCTGTCATGCGATGGTGGCATCCATGCCACCCCTTCCCCCCCGGACCCGAACCCCCTATAAGGGGGCCTTGCACGACACGCCCATCCCCGCTCCCCGTCTCCGGCTTCCGGCGTCTGGGGGGTTTTCTGCTGACCACAGCCTGGAACCGGATCGACCCATGCCCAAACGCACCGACATCAAATCCATCTGCATCATCGGCGCGGGTCCGATCGTCATCGGGCAGGCTTGCGAGTTCGACTATTCCGGCGTCCAGGCCTGCAAGGCCCTGCGCGAGGAAGGCTACCGGGTCATCCTCGTCAACAGCAACCCGGCCACCATCATGACCGACCCCGGTCTGGCCGACGCCACCTACATCGAGCCGATCACCCCGGCCGTCGTCGCCAAGATCCTGGAGAAGGAGCGTCCCGACGCCCTGCTGCCGACGATGGGCGGCCAGACCGCGCTGAACACGGCGATGGCGCTGTCCGACGACGGCACGCTGGAGCGGCTGGGCGTGGAGATGATCGGCGCCAAGCGCGACGTCATCGCCAAGGCCGAGGACCGCATCCTGTTCCGCGACGCCATGGACAAGCTCGGCCTGGAATCGCCCAAGTCGCGCATGGTCAAGACGCTGAACGAAGCGATGGACGCGCTGGAGCTGGTCGGGCTGCCGGCCATCATCCGTCCCAGCTTCACGCTGGCCGGCACCGGCGGCGGCATCGCCTACAACCGGGCGGAGTTCGAGGACATCGTGCGCGGCGGCCTGCGCGCCAGCCCGGTCGGCGAGGTGCTGATCGAGGAATCGGTGCTGGGCTGGAAGGAATACGAGATGGAGGTCGTGCGCGACGGCGCCGACAACTGCATCATCATCTGCGCCATCGAGAACATCGACCCGATGGGCGTCCACACCGGCGATTCGATCACCGTCGCCCCGGCGCTGACGCTGACCGACAAAGAATACCAGATCATGCGCAACGCCTCGATCGCGGTGCTGCGCGAGATCGGCGTCGACACCGGCGGCTCGAACGTGCAGTTCGCCGTCAACCCGGCCAACGGCCGCCTGATCGTCATCGAGATGAACCCGCGCGTCTCGCGCTCCTCCGCCCTGGCCTCCAAGGCGACCGGCTTCCCCATCGCCAAGATCGCGGCGAAGCTGGCGATCGGCTACCGGCTGGACGAGCTGACCAACGACATCACCGGCACCACGCCGGCCAGCTTCGAGCCGACGATCGACTACGTCGTCACCAAGATGCCGCGCTTCACCTTCGAGAAGTTCAAGGGCGCCGAGCCGCTGCTGACCACCTCGATGAAGTCGGTCGGCGAGGCGATGTCGATCGGCCGCACCTTCCAGGAATCGGTGCAGAAGGCGCTGCGCTCGATGGAGACCGGCCTGACCGGCTTCAACGAGCTGAAGATCGGCGACGGCAACCCCGACCGCTCGACCATCCGCGGCGCGCTGGCCAAGCCGACGCCCGACCGCCTGCTGGTCATCGCCCAGGCCTTCCGCCACGGCTTCACCGTCGCCGAGGTCCAGAGCGCATCCAAGTACGACCCCTGGTTCCTGGAGCAGATCAAGGCCATCGTCGACCGCGAGGCGGCGATCCGCGCCAACGGCCTGCCCTCGACCAAGGCCGGCTGGCTGGCGCTCAAGCAGATGGGCTTCTCCGACGCCCGTCTGGCCGAGCTGGCGCAGAGCACCGAGCTGGCGGTCGCGGCCGCGCGCCGCATGGCCGGCGTCACGCCCGTCTTCAAGCGCATCGACACCTGCGCCGCCGAGTTCGCGTCGGCCACGCCCTACATGTACTCGACCTACGAGACCGACGGCTCGGGCGAGGCGGAGTGCGAATCGGATCCGACCGACAAGCGCAAGGTCGTCATCCTGGGCGGCGGTCCCAACCGCATCGGCCAGGGCATCGAGTTCGACTATTGCTGCGTCCATGCCGTCTACGCCCTTCAGGAGGCCGGCATCGAGACCATCATGGTCAACTGCAACCCGGAGACGGTGTCGACCGACTACGACACCGCCGACCGTCTGTATTTCGAGCCGCTGACCGCCGAGGACGTGATCGAGCTGGTCCGCGTCGAGCAGCGCAAGGGCACGGTGCTGGGCTGCATCGTGCAGTTCGGCGGCCAGACCCCGCTGAAGCTGGCGCAGGCCCTTGAGACCGCCGGCATCCCGATCCTCGGCACCTCGCCGGACGCCATCGACCTCGCCGAGGACCGCGAGCGCTTCCAGCGCCTGCTGCAGGAGCTGAACCTCAAGCAGCCGGCCAACGGCCTCGCCCGCTCCCTGGAGGAGGCCGAGCTGGTCGCCGCGCGCATCGGCTTCCCGGTCGTCATCCGCCCGTCCTACGTGCTTGGCGGCCGGGCGATGGAGATCGTCCACGACGTCGCCGGGCTCCAGCGCTACATGGCGACCGCCGTGCAGGCGTCGGGCAAGAACCCGGTGCTGATCGACAGCTACCTCCAGGACGCCATCGAGGTGGACGTGGACGTGGTCTGCGACGGCACCGACGTCTACGTTGCCGGCGTGATGGAGCACATCGAGGAGGCCGGCATCCATTCGGGCGACAGCGCCTGCGCCCTGCCGCCCTATTCGCTGCCGGCCGAGACCATCGCCGAGATCAACCGCCAGTCGGACGCGCTGGCCCACGCCCTCAAGGTCGTCGGGCTGATGAACGTCCAGTTCGCGGTCAAGGACGGCATGGTCTACATCCTGGAGGTCAACCCGCGCGCCAGCCGCACGGTGCCCTTCGTCGCCAAGGCCACCGGCACCGCCATCGCCAAGATCGCCGCCCGCGTCATGGCCGGCGAGAAGCTGTCGGCCTTCAAGCTGAACGGCCCGACCCCGCCGCACACCGCCGTGAAGGAGGCCGTGTTCCCCTTCGCCCGCTTCCCCGGCGTCGACATCGTGCTGGGTCCGGAGATGAAGTCGACCGGCGAGGTCATGGGGCTGGACCACAATTTCGCCCTGGCCTTCGCCAAGGCGCAGCTCGGCGCCGGCGTCAACCTGCCGGTCAAGGGCACGGTGTTCGTGTCGGTCAAGGATCGCGACAAGCCCGCCCTGGCGGTGATCGCCAAGAAGCTGCACGAGATGGGTTTCCGCGTTCTCGCCACGCTCGGCACCGCGAAGGTCTTCGCCGATGCCGGCGTTCCGGCCGAGTCGATCAACAAGGTGGCCGAGGGCCAGCCGCACATCGTCGACGCGATGATCAACGGCGACGTCCATCTGGTGATCAACACGACCGAGGGCGCGCAGGCGCTGTCGGACAGCTTCAGCCTGCGGCGAACCGCGCTGACCTACAACGTTCCGTACTACACCACGGTGGCCGGCGCGCGCGCGGCGGTGGAAGCAATTGCCGCACTCCGGAACGGCAGCCTTGAAGTCGCCCCGTTGCAGTCGTACCTTAGCGGATCGTATTAAGGACGGACGACGGCGCGGCGGACCTCCTCCGCGCCGTCTTTGTCCTTGATGTCGCTTTGGACAGGTCGAACGACTGCAAGCGGTGATGGACCGAACAGATGGAAAAAGTTCCGATGACAGCGGCGGGCTTCAACCGCCTCCAGGAGGAATTGAAGCACCTTAAGATTTCCGAACGTCCGGCGGTCATCAAGGCCATTGCCGAGGCGCGCGAGCATGGGGACTTGTCGGAAAACGCCGAGTATCACGCCGCCCGCGAACGCCAGAGCTTCATCGAAGGCCGCGTTCTGGAGCTTGAGGACAAGATCAGCCGGGCCGAGGTCATCGACCCCGGCAAGCTGTCGGGCGACACCGTGAAGTTCGGCGCGACCGTGACCCTGGCCGACCAGGACACGGACGAGGAGACGACCTACCAGATCGTCGGCCAGGACGAGAGCGACATCAAGCAACGCCTGCTGTCGATCCAGGCGCCGCTGGCCCGCGCGCTGATCAACAAGTCGGTCGGCGACAGCGTGGAGGTCTCCACGCCCGGCGGCTCGAAGCTGTACGAGATCGTGACGGTCGAGTTCCGCTGAGGCGGCCGTTTTCGATCCGAACCAGACCGGAAACGCCCTTCCCTCTCGCGGGGGAAGGGCGTTTTCTTTTGGTCCCGCCATCCGCCCCGCGCTTGCAACGGGGTGGGCCGCCCGGCATGCTCGGCCCCCCTGTTCCGCACAAGAACCGAGCCCGCCATGACCGAGTTGACCCTGCTGATCGCGAACAAGGCCTATTCCTCCTGGTCGCTCCGCCCTTGGCTGGCGCTGAAGCAGGCGGGACTGCCGTTCCGCGAGATCCTTGTGCCGTTGCGCCAGCCCGACACGGCGGCGCGCATCCGCGCCCATTCGCCCTCCGGCAGGGTGCCCTGCCTGATGGACGGGGAGCGGGTCGTCTGGGATTCGCTGGCGATCTGCGAGTACATCGCGGAGCTGGCCCCGGCCGCCGGGCTGTGGCCGGACGACGCACACGCCCGCGCCGTCGCCCGTTCGGTGTCGGCGGAGATGCATTCCGGCTTTGCCTCCCTGCGCACCACCATGACGATGGACCTCAAGCGCGACCGCCCCGGCGAGGGGCTGACGCCCGAAACGGCTGCCGACATCGCCCGCATCCAGGCCCTGTGGGCCGATGCACGCACCCGCTTCGGGCAGGACGGGCCGTTCCTGTTCGGCCGCTTTTCCATCGCCGACGCGATGTTCGCCCCGGTGGTCGGGCGCTTCGCCACCTACGGCGTGGCGGTGGAGCCCGGAACGCGCGCCTATATGGGCGCGGTGCTGGACCTGCCGGCAATGCAGGAATGGAGCGCCGCCGCCAAGGAGGAACCCTGGGTGCTGGATCTCTGAAGCAGGATCAGGGCTTGGCGGCCGGCGGTTCGAGAGTGGGCGCGCGGGCGTCGGTCTCGTTCGCCGCGTTGCCGAGCAGCCCAGCCTCGCGGTAGTAGCGCTCCGCGCCGGGGTGCAGCGGAATGGACACGTTGACCGCCGCCTTGGCCGGGTCGAAACTGCGGCCCTTGGGATGCCCCTCCGCCAGGACGCGGCGGGTGTTCTCGTGCCACAGCGCCTTGACCACGCCGTGGATCAGCTCGGGATCGCGGTCGGCGCGGGTCAGCAGTTCGGCCCCCAGGCTCAGCGTCGGGGTGCGGGCGGTGCCGGGATAGGCCTCGGGCGGGATCTCGCTTTCCAGGTAGAAGCGCAGGGTGCGGCGCAGGCGCTCGGCCGGCTCGCCGTCGATGGGGACGAGGCGGATCGGCACGCGCGCCGCCACGTCGCTGACCGCCGCCACTGGAAAGCCGCCGACCATGAAGAAGCCGTCCAGTTCGCCCTTCGCCAGCCGGTCGGCCGCCGTGCCGGGCTTCAGGTAGGCCGGGGTGATGCTGGTCTCCGACAGACCGTAGGCGTCGAGGATCAGCCGCGCCTCCACCAGCGTGCCGGAGCCTTCCTCGCCCAGCGACACCGCCCGGCCCTTGAGATCGGCCATGCGGTCGATGAAGCCGTCGGAACGGACGACGATCTGGATCGCCTCGGCGTACAGCATCCCCAGCGAGCGCAGCCCCTCGAAGGCCGGCTTGCCGGTGAAGCTGCCTGTGCCGCTGTAGGCCCAATAGGCGACGTCGGCCTGGGCGAATCCGGCCTCGATCGCGCCCGAGCGCAGCAACTCGATGTTCTCGACCGAGCCGACGGTCGCCTGCGCCACCACGATCAGGCCGGGAATCCCGCAGCTGCCGCCCCGGTCGCAGGCGCGCGACCCCGGCGGGTTGGAGATGGCGTTGGCGATCAGCCCGCCGATGGGGAAATAGGTGCCCGAGGTCGTCCCGGTGCCGAGCCGGAAATAGCGCAGCTCCTGCGCCGCCACCGGGGCCTTCAGGACCGGCAGCAGACCCAGCGCCGCCGTCCCGGCAAGGACGGCGCGGCGCGAGGGTGCGACCGCCGGAAGGCCGGGGGCCGGGGAACGGGCTTTGTCTCCTGCGCGGGGCAACGGCTCATCCCGTTCTTGAACGAGGGAAAGGAAATCGTCCTTTCCAAGATCTCCGCAGAGCGGCGGCTTTTCAAGCCGTGAACGGTTAAATCACGCCGACGAGGTCGAGAACGCCGCCGACTGCTACCGCACCGCCACATATTTGCACGGCGCGGCCCGACTCGGCTTGCGCCACCGCCATCGACAGGCCGAGCCCGGCGCAGGACACCAGCAGCGACCCGGCGGCGAAGCCGCTCCAGAACAGGGGCGATCCCTGGTGCGGATGGCCGTGGAAGACCGCCGCGACGGCGGCCAGCAGCACCGCCAGCGCCACCGGCGCCTTGACCGCCAGCGCAACCAGCCCGCCCATGACGATCAGCGCCGCCGCCAGCCCCGGCCCGGCGTAGGGCAACCGAACCCCCATCTGCGCCGCGAGCCCTGCGGCCAGCGCTGCGGTGACGGCGGCCACCGGCACCTGCCAGACGGCGGTCCCACCGGTCTGCCCGGCCCATAGCCCGATGGCGAGGAAACCCAGCAGGTGCTGCAGCACCCACACCGGTTCGGTCAGCCCGGTCCCGAAGGCGCCCGTCACCGTCGTCATGCCCTGTCCCCCTTCGCTCTCGCTTCGGGGCGGGTATGGCGGGGCGGGGGCGAACGGTCAAGGTTTAGCGCGCCAGCGGGTCGCCCAGTTGACGCAAGTCGTTCTCGCGCCGCATCAGGTCGCGCTGGCCGAGAGGGTCGAGGCGGCCCATCGCGTCGTCGGTGCGCATGCGGTCGACCTCCGGGCGGATCAGGTCGCGCTTGAAGGCGTCGGTGGCGGCCTGGGTCGAGGGCACCGGCGGCAGGGGCACCGGGCGCGGCGGCTGGGGCAGCGCCGCCGGATCGGGTGGCGGTGAGGAACTGCCGCGACGGCGACGGGGCTGCGGATCGTCGTCGTTCGGGCGTGAAGGCGCCGCCTTGGGCGGGACGCCCTGCGTCTGGCTCCAGGTCCGGCGGCCGGTCTGGCCCGGCGCGTCGAGCGCGGCGCTGGGGGTGCCAGCGCTGGGGGTGAGGGTCTGCGTGCGCACCGGCGGAAAGGCCTGGGCGCGACCGGGCGCGTCGTCGCGGAACTCGGACGGCGCGCAGGCGGCCAGCGCCGTCAGGGCGGCGAGGGGGACGAGCCGGCGAAGGGGAAGCCACGGTGATGCGGTCATGATCGGAATATCGGCGCTCCCCGCCGTTCCGACAAGGCAACCCCAAAGGAGGAGCTCCTCTTGCGCACGGCCGCCATGGTCGGAAACCGGCGGGCTCAGAACAGGTGCTGCCCGCCGGTGATGAAGATCTCGGTCCCCGTCACGTAGCCCGAGTCGGGGCCGCACAGGTAGAAGACCACGGCCGCCACGTCCTCCGGCGTGCCCATGCGCTTGAGCGGGATGCGCGGGATCAGCACGTCGTATTCCGGCCCGGTCATCGCCGTCTCGATCTCGCCGGGGGCCACCGCGTTGACGCGAACGTTGATCTCGGCGAACTCCACCGCCATCTCGCGCGTCAACCCCGACAGCGCCGCCTTGGAGGTCGAATAGGCCGACCCGGCGAAGGGATGCACCGCGTGGCCGGCGATGGAGGTGACGTTGACGATCGCCCCCTTCGCCCGTGACAGCGGCGCTGCGAACCCACGCGCCAGCACCAGCGGCGCGAAGAAGTTCAGCTCGAACACCCGGTGCCAGCCCTCCAGCGAGCCGTTCAGGCAGCCGAGCCGCTCCTTGATCGGCGTCTTGGGCGAGATGCCGGCGTTGTTGACCAGCGCGTAGAGCGGCCCGCCGTCGAGCGCCCGGTTGGCCTCCTCGACGAAGGCGGCGCGGCTGGCCGGGTCCGACAGGTCGGTCGGGATGTGGTGGGTCCAGTTGGGATCGCGCCGGCAATGCGCCGGAACGTCCTCGCGCGAGCAGGAGATCACGCGCCAACCCTCCGCGCTGAAACGCGCGACGGTGGCGTGTCCGATACCCCGGCTGGCGCCGGTCAGGATGACGGTCTTACGGTGCGGCATAACGCCATGCTAGCGCGCTTCACGCGGTTGCGAAAGAGTCGCGAGCGATCCGGCGCGCAAACGGGATCGGCCGTTGAGAGCCTACCGGTTCTCAAAGCCGAAGCGGAAAATGGGCTTTTTCTTGCAAACGGCGGACTATCAACGCGAAAGGAGGCGGGCTTCCAAAACCTTGGGAGGCTCTCCACCCCGCGCGGAACCGCAAAATGCGATCTGCGCACGAAACGGAATGCCCTTGATACCGTAATGGATTTTCATGCACGCTACGAATGGATGCATTAATCCACAAACCATCCCGCTTTAGTAATTATCGCAAATACAGAGCAAACACCAAAAACGGGTGCACCATGACCTCAACGCCCAACAGTGACTTAACGGCCAACGGCTTCGACCCACTGCGCTACCTCGCCTCCAACACGGACCTCGCCGACGCCTTCGGCACCGACACGCAGGCGGCGGCCCGGCATTACACCGATCACGGCATCGCCGAGGGACGCAGCGGCACCGCCTTCAGCCCCTTCCAATACCTCGCGTCCAACTCGGACCTTACGGCCGCCTTCAGCACCGATGCCGCGGCGGCCGAACAGCACTGGATCCGGTACGGCCGCTTCGAGGGGCGCAGCCAGTCCGGCTTCGACGCCACCGGCTACCTGACCTCCAACCCGGACCTGCTCGCCGCGCTGGGCCCCGACCAGGAGGAGGCCGCCCGGCATTGGCTGAACTTCGGCCAGTCCGAGGGGCGGTGCACCAACCTTTTCGACGCTGCGGCGTATCTCGCCGCCAACCCCGACCTCGCGGCGGCCTTCGGCACCAACGCCAGCGCCGCCAGCCAGCACTACATCACATACGGCTACCGCGAGGGCCGTAAGTTCTCCATAGACAGCCGGGAGAGCTCCAAGGACGATTTCGCCGACAACACGGCGACGACCGGGCGGTTGACCATCGGCGGCACCGCCAGCGGGGTCACCGAGAAGGCCTTCGACAAGGACTGGTTCGCCGTGACCCTGGAGAAAGGGGCGACCTATCGCTTCTCCGTCGACACCTATGCCTCCATCCCCTGGCTCCGGCTTTACGACATGGAAGGCCAGCGGGTGCCCACGGGCTCCTATCAACCGTCCGTGCTGACCTTCGGCAGCACGCCGCAGGTCACCGTGGAAACGACCGGCGTCTATTATCTGGAATACGACTCCACCCCGAGCTCGGGGCCTGGCAAAGCCAACGGGCTCGGCCCCTACACCGTCCGGGCCGAGCGGGTGGCGACCAACCTCGACTTTTCCGACGACTACGGCAACAGCGCCGGCACGGCCGGCCGCACGACCATGAACTCGACGATCACCGGCTCCATCGAAAAGAAAGGAGACGAGGATTACATCGCCATATTGCTGCAGCAGGGCCGGAACTACACGTTCGACGTCACCCCCACCAGCTCCGACTTCTATTTCATGCTCCGCAGCTCATTCGACCAACTGGCGTGGCTGGGCTTGCCGGAGAAAAGCAACGGCCATCTCATCTACAATTACACCGCCGGCACGACCAGCACCTTCTATATGGATGTGACGAGCTACGATATCGGTTCCTACGCCATCCGGGCCACGGACAACGGCATGGTGGACGACATCGCCGGCAACGCCGGCACGACCGCAAATCTGGCGATCGGCGGCAGCGCCAAGGGGCACATCGATTACCGCCCCCTCAGCGGTGGGGATGAGGACAGCGACTGGTTCGCCGTGTCGTTGCAAGCCGGGAAGAGCTACGACTTCGATCTGCAAAGAGAAGGAGCCGGTGCCGGTCTCCTCCTCAAGGACGCGCAGGGCAAAACCGTTTCCGGCACGACCACCCTCGACTTTTTGAACTACACCACGGGCCAGGACAGCCTGCGCTACAGACCGACGCAGAGCGGCACCTACTACCTGACGGTGAACGCGCTGATGGGCGGCAGCGGGACGGATCTGGCCGGCTACACGGTCAGCGCCCGGCTGTCGCAAGGATCGGCGATGCTCGCAGCCGGCGGCTGGTAGCAGCCTGCCGCCCGGAGCGGCGTCGCCCGACCGGTCCCGGCGGTCGGCGGCGCCGCTTCGATGCCCGGTCGTGAAAGCGACGGCGTCGTTGACGCCGCCCCGGCTACGCCCAACCTTGGGCTCACGCCCTCACGACGGAGCTGCCCCGTGCGCCGCTTTCCCCTGCTCGCCCTGCTTCTGCTGACGGCTCTTCCACTGCGTGCGGAGGACGCGGCCCCCGCCTGCGTCGCGCCCGGCGCCTGGGCCGACAGCACCGGCAAGCGCCTGGAGCCGGCGCCGCTGCTGCGCCGGACCGCCGAGCAGCCGGTCGTCCTGCTGGGCGAGCAGCACGACAAGGCCGAGCACCACCGCTGGCAGCTCCAGACCCTAGCCAAGCTGCACGCGCTGAACCCCGATCTGGCGGTGGGGCTGGAGATGCTGCCGCGCCGGCTCCAGCCGGCGCTCGACCGCTGGGTGGCCGGGGAGTTGAGCGAGGCAACCTTCCTGGCAGAAAGCGAATGGCGCAGCGTCTGGGGCTTCGACCCGAACTTCTACCTGCCGATCCTGCATTTCGCCCGGATGCACCGGCTGCCCGTGGTCGCACTGAACGTCGAGCGCGGCCTGATCTCCCGCGTCGCGCGCGAGGGTTGGGCGTCGATCCCCGAGGCCGAGCGCGAGGGCGTCGGCATCCCGGCCCCGCCGCTCGCCGCCTACCGCGAGCGCCTGCTGGAGACCCTGGCCGCCCACAACCGCCCCGACTCAGCCCCCGAGACGGCCCAGCGTTTCATCGAGGCACAGACCGTCTGGGACCGCGCCATGGCCGAGCGCATCGCCGAGACCCACCGCACGACCGGCCGCGCCGTGGTCGCCATCCTGGGCGAGGGCCACGCCGACCACCGCAACGGCGTGCCGCACCAACTCGACGATCTGGGACTCCCCGGATCGGTGGTGCTGCTGCCTTGGGACGCCGACCGCCCTTGCGCCGAGTTGGACGGCCGCGTCGCCGACTCCGTGTTCGGACTCGGCCCCTCGCAGGAGCCAGCCGAAGCGGCGCGCCCACGCCTGGGCGTGCAGTTGGAACCGACGGCGGACGGGGTGCGGATCGGCTCGGTGCTGGAGAACAGCGTCGCCGCCGCCGCCGGGCTGAACGTCGGGGACCGTGTGGTGACCGCCGCCGGCAACCCGATCCGCCGCCCCGCCGACCTCACCGCCATCGTCCAGCGTCAGGCGCCGGGAACCTGGCTGCCGATCACCGTGCGCCGGGGCGAGGGAACCCAGGAGGTCGTGGCGAAATTCCCGGCGGAGTAACGGCACCGGAGTGAAGGGCGGTCAGAGCATCCGGTCCCAGCGGGCCAACGCGTCCGGCGTCGGGTTGACGGCGGGGGCGCCGTCGTCGCGGCCCAGCCGGTCGCGGTGCTCGCGCAAGGCCCAATGGACGGTCGGGAAGGCCAGCTCGCCCCATGGGATGTCCTCCCAGGCGAACAGGGCGACCTCCTCGCTTTCCGGACCGGCGGACACGTCGTCGGACAGCAGCCGGGCGCGGAAGATCAACTGCACTTGGCTGATGCGGGGGATGTCGTAGAGCGCCAGCAGCGGGCCGACGGCGATGCGCGCCCGCGCCTCCTCCCACGCCTCGCGGGCGGCGCCCTCGGCGGTGCTCTCGCGCTCCTCCATGAAGCCGGCGGGCAGGGTCCAGAAGCCCTTGCGCGGCTCGATGGCGCGGCGGCACAGCAGGATGCGCCCGTCCTCCCAGGTGACGACCGAGCCGACCACGATCAGTGGGTTCTGGTAGGCGATGTAGCCGCAATCGGGACACGTCAGCCGCTCCCGGTCCTCGCCGGGCGGAATGGCGCGGACGCGTGGCCCGCCGCAAGGGGTGGAGGCGCAGGGTTTGGAATCGTCGGACATGCGCACCGATATGGCGCGGGGGCCTCCGCTGGGCAAGCGGGGAAGACGCCGCAGTTCCCAAGGCTCCGCCTCCGTTCGCGCCCCGTTCCAATTCGCGATTCGTTCCTGTAGGCTGGGCCGGTTCCAAACGCCTTGGTTCCTGTCCGGAGAGGTTTCATGCAGGTCGCGGTGGACGCGGTGTCCCTGGCGCTGGGGCTGCTGGCCGGGCTGTGCCTGGGGGGCGGACTGACCTGGGCGATCCTGGGCGCGGCGGCGGGCCGCAGCGCGGCGGCGGCCTCCGCCCTGCACGCCGAACTGGCCACACGGTTGGACCTCGCCGAACGGGTCGAGGACGACCTGCGCGAGGAGATCGAGGCCCGCGACCACCAGATCGCCCGCCTCCAGAACGAGGTCGCCGACGCCCGCGAGCGCCACGCCCATCTGGCGACCAAGCTGGAGGCCGAGCGCACCGCCTCCACCGAGAAGCTGGCGCTGCTGGAACGCGCGCAGGCGGCGCTGTCCGACAGCTTCAAGGCGCTGTCGGCCGACGCGCTGAGCCACAACAACCGCAGCTTCCTGGATCTGGCGCGCGAGACGCTGTCCGGCTTCCAGGAACAGGCGAAGGGCGACCTCGACAAGCGCCAGACCGCCATCGCCGCCATCGTCGACCCGGTGCGCCAGTCGCTGGAGACCATGGACCGCCAGATCCGCGACATGGAGAACACCCGCGCCGGCGCCTACGAGGGGCTGCGCCAGCAGGTGTTGTCGCTGGTGGAGAGCCAGACGCAACTGCGCTCGGAAACCGGCAATCTCGTGCGGGCGCTCCGCAGCCCGGCGACGCGCGGGCGCTGGGGGGAAATCCAACTGCGCCGGGTCTGCGAGATGGCCGGCATGCTCGACCATTGCGACTTCCTGGAGCAGGCGACGGTGGACACCGGCAATGGCCGGCTGCGTCCCGATCTGGTCGTCACCCTGCCCGGCGGCAAGACCATCGTGGTCGACGCCAAGACCCCGCTGGAGGGCTATCTCGACGCGGTGCAGGCGGCCGACGATGCCGGGCGCCGCGACGGCATGGCCCGCCACGCCCGCCACGTCCGCGAGCACATGAAGCAGCTCGGCGCCAAGGGCTATTGGGACCAGTTCGACGACAGCCCGGAATTCGTGGTGCTGTTCCTGCCCGGCGAGAACTTCTTCTCCGCCGCGCTGGAACAGGACCCGGCGCTGATCGAGGCCGGCATCGACCACCGCGTCATTTTGTCCACCCCGACCACCCTGATCGCCCTGTTGCGCGCCGTCGCCTATGGCTGGCGGCAGGAGCGGCTGGCCGACAACGCCCGCGAGATCAGCGCGCTGGGGGGCGAGCTGTACAAGCGGCTGTCGGACCTGGGCAACCACATGGAACGGCTGGGATCGCAGCTCGACAAGGCGGTGGGCTGCTACAACGGGGCGGTCGGCACGCTGGAATCCCGCGTGCTGGTGACCGCCCGGCGCTTCCGCGACCTGCACGCCGCGCCCGAGGGGACCGAACTGCCGCTGCTGGAGCCGCTCGACCACAGCCCGCGCCGGCTCCAGGCGGCGGAGCTGCGGGTGGTGCCGCCGGGCTGAGCTCCCCCTTGGAAGTCGCTGGGGAAGCGCCCTGCCGCTGTGCTAGGGTCCGCGCCGTTTCCCAACCCTGCCACGAGGACCGCCATGACGGAATCGACCGTCCGCTGCGAGCGTTGCGAGAAGCCCTACCCCGCCGACGAGCCGGGCTGCCCGAACTGCCGCGCGATCCGCCGCTCCAACGCCGTGATCGGAACGGCGATGATCATGCTGGTGGTTCTGGTCGTGGTCGGCTGGATCGGCGCCGGGATCATGATGTGACGCGACCGGCAACTCCGGAGCACACCCCCGTCGGGTAAGCATCAACACCAAGTTGACTTTGTTGCGTGCGGTCCGCCGGACCGGCATGTCTTTCCTGTAATCCTTTGCCACAGCTTTTTCTCTTGCCGGCCCCCGCGCGCTCTGAGAGTTGAGAGGCGTGCCGTTTTCTCGCCGGGGTCCGTCCACATGCTCAACAACCTGAAGATCGCCGCGCTGACCCACCTGTTCGGGATGCTGGTCACGCTGGGCTTCCTCGCCGCCGTCGCCGTTGGCGGGCTCGCCATCCACGAGCTGAAGGTCGGCGGGCCGATCTACCACCGCATCGTGCTGGGCAAGGACCTGATCGCCGACATCCTGCCCCCGCCGGAATACGTGATCGAAGCCTATCTGGAAACGACGCTGGCGCTGAACGACCCGGCCTCGGTCGAACAGCGACGGCAGCGGCTGGCCCAACTGCGCAAGGACTACGACGAGCGGCACGAGTATTGGGTCAGGGAGAGCTTCGAGGACCGGCTGCGCAACAAGCTGATCGTCACCTCCCACGCCCCGGTGATGCGGTTCTGGAACGAGGTCGAGGGCAAGTTCCTGCCGGCGCTGGCCAAGCGCGACGACGCGGCGGCCCGCGCCTCCTACGCGCTGATCGCCAAGGCCTACGCCGAGCACCGCGCGGTGGTGGACGAGATCGTCGCCGAGACCAACCGCTACAACGAGGCGACCGAGGCCGACGCCGCCGACCGCGAGGACCGCTTCCTGACGTCGGTGTGGACGGTGTCGGCGGTGGTGCTGGCGGTCATCGTGCTGGGCGTGCTGGGCATCCTGCGCCGGGTGGTGCGGCCGGTGACGGCGCTGACCGGGACCATGGAGACCTTGGCGCGGGGCGACCTGAGCGTCGCCATCCCCGACGACGGGCGCCGCGACGAGATCGGCGCCATGGCCCGCGCGCTCCGCGTGTTCAAGGACAACGCCCAGGAAGCCGAACGCCTGCGCCGCCAGCAGGACGAGGACCGCACCCGCGCCGAGCGGGAAAAGGAAAACGCCCTCCAGCGCATGGCCGAAACCGTGGAGCGCGAGGCGGGCAGCGCCGTCGACGCCATCGCCAGCCAGACCGGCCGGATGGCCGACAACGCCACCGGCATGGCCTCGTCGGCCCGCGCGGTCAGCGGCAACAGCCAGACCGTGGCCGAGGCCGCCGCCCAGGCGCTGTCGAACGCCCAGACGGTCGCCGCCGCGTCCGAGGAGCTGAGCGCCTCGATCCGCGAGATCGCCAGCCAGATCACCACCGCCACCACGATGACCGGCGAGGCCGTCAGCGCCACCGACCGCGCCGAGGAGACCATCAAGCGCCTCGCCGAGGCCGTGACCCGCATCGGCGAGGTGACGACCCTGATCAACGACGTGGCCGGGCAGACCAACCTGCTGGCGCTGAACGCGACCATCGAAGCCGCCCGCGCCGGCGAGGCGGGCAAGGGCTTCGCCGTCGTAGCGTCGGAGGTGAAGGCGTTGGCCGGCCAGACCGCGCGGGCGACCGACGAGATCGAATCGCAGATCGCCGCCATCCAGTCGACGACGGCCGAGGCGGTGAAGGCGGTGCGCGTCATCGCCGACCGCGTCCGCAACGTGGAGAGCGTGTCCACCACCATCGCCGCCGCCATCGAGGAGCAGGAGGCGGCGACCGGCGAGATCGCCCGAAACGTCGCCCAGACCTCCAGCGCCGCGCAGGAGGTCGCCGCCCGCATCGCCGACGTGTCCTCGGAGGCCAGCGCCACCGGCGAGCGCGCCAGCGCGGTCAACGACCTGTCCGGTCAGGTGGCGAGCAGCGTCGACAAGCTGCGCCACGCGCTGGTCCAGGTGATCCGCACCGCGACGCCGGAGGTCAACCGCCGCCACTCCGCCCGCTACGCGCTGAACCGCCCCGGTCGGCTGTCCGTCGCCGGGCGCGACGCCGCCGTCACGGTGGAGAACGCCTCGGAAGGCGGGGCGCAGATCGGCGGACTGCCGGCCGAGCTGTTGGCCGGGCTGGCGCCCGGCGGCGGCGTGCGCCTCGCGCTGCCCGGCCTGGACGGCGGGGTGGCCGCGACGATCCGTTCGCTCGACAGCCGGACGGTGCATCTGACCTTCACCATCCCGGCCGCCGAGCAGCCACGCTTCGCCGAGCAGTTCCGCCGCCTGGTCGCTGGACTCGTCCCGATGGAACGGGCGGCCTGAGCCACGCCAGCGACCCGGATCGCACCGGATGACAGGGATTTCATGACAAATTGCGGCGATCTTGCCCCACAATGACCGCCGTTCTGCCGCTTTCGCGGGTGAGGACACCTGCGAAAGCCCGAGTCATCATGAGCGACACCACCGCTTGCCCCTATTGCGGTTCCGACTATGGGCATGGTCCCGACGATTGCCCGCTGTGCCGTTCGGCCCGCCGCAAGGACCTGCTGGTCCGTTGCGTCATCGGGCTGATGTTCCTGATCCCGATCCTGACCCTGTTCGCGACCGTGCTGCTCGACAACGGGGTCGGGACGAAGATCTTCTCGCTGGATTGAGGCACGCCGGGGACTGAGGCGGTGTGCCGCGCCGCCTCGACGTCATCCCCCGGCGCGCAGGCGTTCGTTCAGGAAATTGGTCACCCGCTCGATGGCGTCCTTACGCGCGTCCTCGTTGGTGCCGAAATGCGCCGCCCCGCCGGGGGCCGTCGCCAGATCCTGGCGCTTGCGCACCGGCACGTCGGGCGCGTCGAAGCCGTGATAGGCGTTGGGGTAGACGACCAGTTCCGTCCGCTCCTTCACCGCGTCGCGTTTGACCAGATCGACGCAGCTGTCCGGCGGGTTCCAGTCGTCCTTCTCGCCGACCAGCATCAGCAGCGGCCCGTCGGGCTGCCAGTCCTCGTCGCTCAACGGAGTCTTGCAGCCGGGGTAGAAGGCGATGGCGGCGCGGAAGCCACCGCTCTCGCCGCCCGCCGGACCGTCCTCGCCGGCGCCGTAGGCGGCCAGCACCGTGCCGGCGCCCTGCGACCAGCCCATCAGCGCGATGCGCCCGTGATCCACCTCCGGCCGGTTGCGCAGATAGGCCAGCGCCGCCCAGGCGTCGCGCTTGCGCTCGACCGAGGCGCGGACCGGGCGCTCCTTGGCGGTGCAGAGGTCGGAGACCCCGCGCGGGCCGAAGCTGTCGACCATCAGCACCTCGTAGCCCTGCTGCTGAAGCGTCGTCGCCCACCAGACATGGCGCGGGGCCACGCGCCCGGTCTTGGCGTAGAGCCCGCCGCAGCCGTGCAGCAGCACCACCGAAGGGTGCGGTCCGGTCCCGGCCGGGCGCAGCAGGCGTCCGGTCAGCCGGGTCGGTGTCCCGCCGGTCAGGTCGCCGTCCAGCGAGGGAAAGCGGACGATCTCCTCGGCGTGCACGCCCGACGCGGCGTGGGCGGCTCCGGGCGTCGCATACGCGGCCAGCGCCCACGCCGCCATCCCCAACACCGCCACACGACGCAGGGTAGAAGCCATCATCCTCGAAGGTCCCCGGCACCCGGCGCCGGCCCCGACGGCGGCGCTCGCAACTGCGATAGTGTAGCACCCCTGCGGCGGAAAACTACCTCTCCGAGCCGTGGAGCCCGAGCGGAGGGCTGGGTGAATTTTGCGCCCCGCGCTATGGTCGCGTCCACGTTCCGCAGACGCCGGGCACACACCGCACCATGACCGACACCCCTCCCCCCTTCGGCGCCTTCTGCCTGTACTGGCTGCGCCTGGGCCTCACCAGCTTCGGCGGTCCGGCCGGGCAGATCGCCATGATGCAGAGCGAGCTGGTGGAGCGCCGCCGCTGGATCGACCAGACCCGTTTCCTGCACGCCCTGAACTTCTGTCTGCTGCTGCCGGGGCCGGAGGCGCAGCAACTGGCCACCTATGTCGGCTGGCGCCTGCACGGGATGCGCGGCGGGGTGGTTGCCGGCGGGCTGTTCGTGCTGCCCGGCGCGCTGATCCTGCTGGGTCTGTCCTGGCTGGCGGCGGCGCATGGCGACATCGGGCTGGTCGGCGCGGTCTTCGACGGCATCAAGCCGGCGGTGGTCGCCATCGTGCTCGCCGCCGTCTGGCGGATGGGCCGGCGCACGCTGAAGGGGCCGGCCGCCGTGGCGCTGGCGGCGGCGGCCTTCCTCGGCCTGTCCGTGCTCGGCCTGCCCTTTCCGCTGGTGATCGGCGCGGCGGCGGCGGTCGGCGGGGCCGCCGCGTGGCGCGGGAAGGACTGGTTCACCCATCCGCACGCCCCCGCCGGCATGGCCGCCCTCCCAACGGACCGAGAGCCCAAGCCGATGCGTCTGCCGGTGCTGGCGCTGCTGTTCGTCCTGCTGTGGGCTGTCCCGGTCGGTGCCGTGCTGCTGGTGTTCGGGTCCGACCCCTGGCTGGGGATCGCGGCGCTGTTCACCAAGGCGGCCTTTGTGACCTTCGGCGGCGCCTACGCCGTGCTGCCCTACATCGCGCAGCAGGCGGTGGAGGTCCGGGGCTGGCTGTCGCCCCACGCGATGGTGGACGGTCTGGCGCTGGCCGAGACCACGCCGGGGCCGCTGATCCTGGTGACGCAGTATGTCGGCTTCTTCGCCGGCTGGAACCATCCGGGCGCGCTGTCCCCGCTGTGGGCCGGGGTGCTGGGCGCGGCGCTGACGACCCACGTCACCTTCCTGCCCTGCTTCCTGTTCATCTTCGCCGGGGCGCCCTATGTGGAGCGGCTGATCCACAACCGCATGGCGGCGGGCACGCTGGCGGCCATCGCGGCGGCGGTGGTCGGCGTCATCCTGAACCTGGGCGTCTATCTGGGGCTGGCCGTGCTGCTGCCGGGCGGGCAGGCCGATGCCGGAGCCTGGGCGATCATGCTGGCGGCGCTCTACGCGCTGGTCCGCCGGGGGATCGCGATCCACTGGGTGGTGCTGGCGGGTGCGGCGGCGGGTCTGATCCAGACTCTCGCCGCCGCCACGCTTTAGAAAACGCTTTGGATGGGGGCCGGTCCGCTCAACGCCGGGTGGCGCGGGCGGGGGCCTCCTCCTCGACGAAATCCTCGTCCTCGTCGTCCTCGGTCCCCTCGGGGATGTCGGGCGAATCGACGTCGATGGGAACGCCGGGCGCATGCTTGGACGTGCGGATCGACAGCGCCGACTTGACATGGGCGACGTTGGGCGCCGAGGTCAGTTTCTGCGTCAGGAAGCGCTGGTAATCGTCCCAGTCCTCCGCGACGATCTTCAGCACGAAATCATACTCGCCGGCCAGCATGTTGCACTCGCGCACCAACGGCCAGCTGTTGACGAGCTCCTCGAATTTCTTTAGGTCCGCTTCGGCTTGGCTGCTCAGGCCCACCTGGGCGAACACGGTGACGCCGAACCCGAGCGCGTCGGGGTTGACGTCCGCGTGGTAGCCGCGAATGAATCCCGCCTCTTCCAGCGCGCGAACGCGGCGAAGGCAGGGCGGAGCGGAGATGCCGGCACGCCGGGCAAGCTCCACGTTGGTCATCCGACCGTCGTTCTGCAGATCGCGCAGAATACGCCGGTCAATTCGGTCGAGTTTGACCCGCCGCATGGTTTACTCGGTCGCTCCGGGGGTGATTTGGAGAAAGGATATTACACGGTGATGGTGTCTACGCCAAGACCGAAACCCCCGCAAGGGCGCGCGACCCTGATGCCGCGCTTTGGCCTTCTCCCTTCGCTTCCCCAACATTCCGAGACATGATGCAACACCTCACCTGCTGGGTGGTGTCCGACGGCAAGCCGGGCATGGAAAACCAGTGCATCGGCCTGGCCGAGGCGCTGGGCCTGACCCCCGTCGTCAAGCGCGTGTCGCTGCGCAGCCCGTGGCGCCAGCTCAGCCCCTATCTGCGGGTCGGCAACCGCTTCGCCGCCGGGCCGAAGGGCGATCCCATCGAGCCGCCCTGGCCCGACCTGCTGATCGCCACCGGACGGCAGAGCATCGCCCCGTCGCTGACCGCGCGCCGCCAGTCGCGCGGGCGGACCTTCACGGTGCAGATCCAGGATCCCCAGATCGCGCCGCGCCATTTCGACCTCGTCGTCGTCCCGCGCCACGATCGCTTGCGCGGCGACAACGTCCTGGTGACGCGCGGCGCACTGCACCGGGTCACCCCGTCGATCCTGGCGGACGCCGCGACGCGTTTCGCCCCGCGCCTGGCCCATCTGCCCCACCCGCGCATCGCCGTGCTGATCGGCGGCAACAACGGCGTCTACAGCCTGACCCCGGCGATCACCGGCGCGGTGGCGGAAAAGCTCGCCGGGCTGACGCGAACCCATGGCGCCGGGCTGATGGTGACGCCGTCACGCCGCACCGGGGCCGACAACGAGGCGATCCTGCGCGCCCGCCTGTCCGGCCTGCCGGCGGAGGTGTGGGACGGCACCGGCGAGAACCCCTATTTCGGCTATCTCGGCCTCGCCGATGTGGTGGTGGTGACCTGCGACAGCGTGTCGATGACCTCGGAGGCCTGCTCCACCGGGAAGCCGGTCTACGTGATCGAGCTGGAGGGCGGGTCGCCCAAATTCCGCGCCTTCCACGAGGGATTGTACAAGGACGGCATCACCCGGCCCTTCGACGGCAATCTCGACCGTTGGGACCACCCGCTGCTCGACGACACCCGCGGTGTCGCCGACGAGCTGCGCCACCGCCTTGCGGTGCACCGTGCGCGCCACCACACGCATTGATCCCGCGACCGAACGGCGCACCCCGCGAAGTCACCGATTTCGCGGCGCTCCGTCGCCGTGCTCCGTGCCATAAAAGCGCCCGGTTTGCCTAAAATCTTGCCGTCCCGATCCGGATGACCCGCCCCATGACCACGCCCGCCGCCGTTTCCCAGAGCTTCCTGCGCTGCCTGGACGGCAGCCGGAGCTTCGCGCAGCCCTACCGCCACTGGCTTCTCGCCGACGCCCTGCCGGAGGAGGCCGCCGACGCCATCGCGGCGCTGCCCTGGGGACCGCCCCGCGTGTCCGACACCTACGGCAAGCGCGAGACCAACAACGCCTCGCGTACTTATTTCGGGGCGGAGAACCGCGCCAAGCACCCGGTCTGCGAGGCCGTCGCCCAGGCCTTCCAGGATCGCGCGGTCACCGACGCCATCCAGCGGACCTGCGCGGTGGATCTGTCGGGCACCAGCCTGCGCATCGAATACTGCCAGGACACCGACGGCTTCTGGCTGGAGCCGCACACCGACATCGGCGTCAAGAAATACACGATGCTGGTCTATCTCTCGAAGGGGCCGAACTGCGCCGACTGGGGCACCGACGTGCTGGACTCGACGCGGACAATCGTCGCCCGAGCGCCCTACGCCTTCAACGAGGGGCTGATCTTCATCCCCGGCGCCGACACGTGGCACGGTTTCGCCAAGCGGCCCATCGACGGGGTGCGCAAGTCGATCATCGTGAACTACGTGTCGCCGGAATGGCGGGCGCGGCAAGAGCTGTGCTTCCCCGACCAGCCCATTGCGTGATTAATAGCGTCCTCTTGACCGACCTGCCCCCTGGGAGATTTCCTGCGATGTCCATGCTCGATCTGGACAAGTTCCGCGCCACGCCCCTGCAGCACGACCCGTACGACTTCCTGTGCGTTCCGGGCTTCGTGAAGAAGGAGCATCTGGAGGCGCTGCACCGCGACTACCCCAAGGTGGACAAGCCCGGCTCGATCCCGCTCGGCGTCTTCCCGCAGGGGCCGGCCTTCGACGCCATGATCGCGGAGTTGAAGGGGCCGGAGGTCTGCAAGGCCTTCTCCGACAAGTTCGACCTCGACCTGTCGAAATACCCGACCATGTTCACCGCGCGCGGCATGTGCCGCCCGACGGACGGCAAGATCCACCCGGATTCGGCCAGCAAGGTCATCACCGTGCTGATCTACATGAACCCGCCCTGGGAGGCCTCGGGCGGCCGGCTGCGCATCCTGCGCTCGCAGAACCTGGAGGATTACGCGGCCGAGGTCCCGCCGGAGGAAGGCACGCTGATGTGCTTCCGCCGCAGCGACACCTCCTGGCACGGCCACTACCCGTTCGAGGGCCAGCGCCGCGCCATCCAGATGAACTGGGTCAAGGGCGGCGTCTACATCTGGCACGAGCAGATGCGCCACCGGATCGGCGCCTGGGCCAAGGGCGTCTTCGGCGTCGAGTCGAAGGGGTATTAAAGGCGGGCGGCCGGTAGGCAGGCTGGCCCCCTCCCCATCCCCCCCCCCGCTTACGCGGGAGAGGGGGCCGAACCTTTGTCGGCACTCGGCGGCAGTTCCCTCTCCCGCTGACAAGCGGGGAAGGGCCAGGGAGGGGGCAAAGGCCCTCACCCCACCGGCGTCCAAACCGACTCGCCAAGCTCCTCACGGAAGGCGAAGCGTTTGAGATGGTCGATCACCACCTCCTGAAGCCGGGGCAGCGCATCGGCGTCGTCCGCCTCGATGGTGATCCCCAGCCCGGCATCGTCGGCCGCCAGCAGGCAACGGCGGTCCTCCGCAAAGGGCACGACGCCCTGGTCGCCCTCCTGGGTCACCGCGAACTTGTGCGCCCAGTGCTTGCAGAGTTGGATCATGTAGCGGCGCCCGTTGGTCGTCGCGATGCGCGTGGTCGTTGCGGCCATGCTCTGATTCTCCGCTACTCGTAAAGCGTTGCGTTGCTCAGGACCGTTCGACCGCCAGCGCGGCGGCGTCGATGGCGGCGGCGACGGCCTGCGTCTGCTCGGGCGTCAGGTCGCCGCGCGACAGCCGCAGGCGCAGCGCCAGCTTGAAGTTCTCGATCGCCCGGACGATCTGGGGCGACCGCTCCCCGCCATGGCGGGCGCGGGCGTGGGCGATGCGTTCGCGGATCGCCGCGACGGTCGTGGCGCTGGCCTTGAGCGCTTCCGAGCCCTCCTCCGTGATCGCGTAGAGCTTCTTGTTGCCCTCGCTGGAGGCCACGCGGATGTGGCCCTGCTCCTCCAGCAGGGTCAGCGTCGGGTAGACGACTCCGGGGCTGGGGCTGTAGGCGCCGCCCACCAGATCCTCGATGGACTTGATGAGGTCGTAGCCGGAATGCGGCTTCTCCTCGATCAGCCAGAGCAGGACGAGGCGGAGGTCGCCCTGGTCGAAGACACGGCGCTCGCCGCGCTCGCGCCCGCCCCATCCACCAAAGCCGCCCCGCCCGCCACGGCCGTGGCCGCCACGGCCGTGCCCATGGCCATGACCGCCTTCATCCTCGAAGTCCGGCCGGGAAAAACGGCGCCCGCAGGCGTGAAACATATGACGAAGCATGAGACCCTCTCTTGATGCAGTTTCGATATATCGGAAACTTAGATATATCGAAACTGCATCTTCGACAAGGAGAAAAACGAGGAACGCGCCGCACCCACCCCTTCGGGACAAAGCACTGTCCCGCCTCCTTACCGATGGGCTATAACCGACGCCCCAGGTCGTTTTCGCGCGTGTGTCAGAATGCCCCTTCGGATCGAGACCTTTTCCAACGTCACCGGCGGCTCCAGCTTCTTCAAGGCGGTAGGCCACCCGCTGGCGGCGCCCAAGGCGGCGATCCTGATGGCGCGGTTGGCCTCCTTCGGCCCGGTGGCCTTCTACGACCCGCTCGGCCTGCTGTCGGGGCTGGCCGAGTTCTACGACCTGTCGGCGATCCCGGTGGCCGGGGTCTACGTGCAGAACGTCGAGCGGGTCGGCACCGAGGTGTTCGGCCACGCCGCCCGGGCGGTGACGGAGTTGCCCGAGAGCGGCGCCCGCACCGTCTTCGTCGTCGCCTTCGATTCCCAGCGCTGCGAAGGTCACATCGCCCACCTGATCCCGAGGGAGGTCGGCGTCGTCTCGCTGGACGCCATGCGCGTGCCCGAGGACATGCTGAACAACCCCGGCCACTACCTGTCCAAGTACAACTGGGCGACCAACTTCGCTTGGTTCCGCGACGAGGACGGCCAGCACACCCGCATCGTTTCGGCCAATTACTGGCCGCGCTACGGCGCCAAGGGCACCCGGCTGTGGGCCTGCCTGTTCGACCGCGACGGGCGCCCGCTGGCCGAATGGACCGAGGCGATGCCGCCCAGCGACGGCACCGTGGTGATCGACAGCCGGCAGGTCCGCGAGCGGCTGGGCTTGGGCGACTTCTGCGGCACGCTGTTCCTGCACGTCATCGGCGCCGCCGGGCACGACGTGGTGAAATACGCGCTCGACACCTACGGCGACGACGGGACCGTGCTGTCCTGCACCCACGACGCCAACGCGTGGCCGGCGGAACTCTACGCCGGCCTGCCCGCCCCGCGCGAGGACGAGCGCGTGTCGTTGTGGATCCAGAACAGTCACCCGACGCCGATCCCGGCGGGCGCGGTCGGGCTGAACCCGATGGGCTCCGACGACGTCCGCGCCTTCGACCGCGAGATCCCGCCCTTCGCCACCGTGGCGCTCGACACCCGCGACCTGTTTCCCGACGCGCGCTGGCCGTTGCAGTTCGAAATTCAGGCGGGCAAGCATTTCGTCCGGCCCCGTTACGAGATCCTCGCCGAAAGCGGCCGCCGCCGCATCGCACACGCCAACGTCGAACGCACCGACCTCAAGCCCGACCCGAAGTTGCCGGTTCTGACCGGCGGCGCCATCGGCAAGGGCCACATCCTGCCAGCCCCGCTGCTGCCGGTCGCGCGCTGGCGCACCATCCTGCTGCCGACGCCGATGAGCACCGCGCAGACCGAACTGCCGGTCAAGGCGGTGGTCTACGACCGCGACGGCGCCGCCCTGGCCGAGCACCGCTTCGGCAACCTCAAGCGCACGGACAGCGTGGCGCTGGACGTGACCGCGATGCTGGGCAAAACCGCCCTGCCCGGCGGCTGGGGGCATGTCGAACTGGTCTATGATTTCGAAGCCGGAACGATGGCCGACGGCTGGCTGCACGCGCTGGTTCGTTACGAGGACGTGAACACCGGCCATGTGGCGGAGACCAGCTTCGGCAGCCACCTGTTCAACATGGCGATGGTCTATCGCGACGAGCCGCAGAGCTACCACGGCCGTCCGCCCGGCCTGTCGACCCGGCTGTTCCTACGGCTCGGCACGCCGTGGGACACGCTCTGCCATCTGGTCTACCCGGCCTCCACGCCCTGGCACGCCACCTCCGACACCGGCCTGGTGCTGACCCGGCGCGACGGCGTCGAGATCGCCCGGCGGAAGGTGGCGATCCCTTGCGGCGGCTCGCTCTACTGGCGCGCCAGCGAGACGTTCACGGAGGCGGAACGGTCGGCGGCGGGCGACCACGCCTATGTGCTGATCCGCGACACGACCTGCCGGCTGTTCGGCTATCATGGCTGCCTTGCCGCCGGTGACAGCGCCTTCAGCCTCGACCATATGTTCGGTTTCTGACCGTTCCCTCTTCGCCCGAGACGACGCCCATGCCCAGCACCCATCACACCAAGGTCCTCATCATCGGCGCCGGCCCGGCCGGCTACACGGCGGCGATCTACGCCGCCAGAGCCAATCTGGAGCCGCTCATGGTCCAGGGGATGCAGCCGGGCGGCCAGCTGATGATCACCACCGACGTGGAGAACTACCCCGGCTTCGCCGACCCGATCCAGGGTCCGTGGCTGATGGAGCAGATGCAGAAGCAGGCCGAGCACGTCGGCACGAAAATGGTCTTCGACCTGATCACCGAGGTCGATTTCACCCAGCGTCCCTTTGTCTGCAAGGGCGACAGCGGCGACACCTACACCGCCGACAGCGTCATCATCGCGACCGGCGCCCAGGCGCGCTGGCTCGGGATCTCCAGCGAGGAGATCTACCGCGGGGCCGGCGTGTCGGCCTGCGCCACCTGCGACGGCTTCTTCTTCCGGGGCAAGGAGGTCGCGGTGATCGGCGGCGGCAACTCGGCCGTCGAGGAGGCGCTGTACCTGACAAACCACGCCACCAAGGTGACGGTCATCCACCGCCGCGACAGCTTCCGGGCCGAGCGCATCATGCAGGACCGCCTGTTCCGCCACCCGAAGATCGAGGTGGTGTGGGACAGCGCGGTCGAGGAGATCGTCGGCGAGGGTGATGGCAGCCTGGGCAACCCGCGCGGCGTCACCGGCGTGCGCGTGAAGAACGTGAAGACCGGCGAACCCCGCGTCATCCCGGCGGCCGGCGTCTTCGTCGCCATCGGCCACGAGCCGGCGACGGCGGTCTTCAAGGGCAAGGTCGCAATGGACGAGGCCGGCTACATCGTCACCACCCCCGATTCGACCGCGACCGACGTCGTCGGCGTCTTCGCGGCGGGCGACGTGAAGGACAAGGTCTACCGGCAGGCGGTGACCGCGGCCGGCATGGGCTGCATGGCCGCGCTGGAGGCCGAGCGCTGGCTGGCCCATCACGAGCCGGCGGCTGGCGCCCACGGCGACCGCAGCCCGGCGGGGACGTGGTAAGACGATAAACGCGCCGCCCCCCTTCCCACCCGCTTGCGCGAGCCCCCTCCCCCGCCGATGACGGTGGAGGGGAGAGTGGCGGCAGTCCCTTTGCCGCGAAGCGGGGAAGGGTCAGGGAGGGGCAAAAGGACGTGAGCAAAGATCAAGGAAGCCCAGCATGAGCCTCGACGTGACCGCCGACACCAGCCTCGCCGACCTGGACGCGCATGATCCGGTGGCGCGGCGACGGCTGGCGATGCTGCACCCGGCCTTCGGCCCCGAAGCCGGGCTGCCGCTCGAAGCCAGTCTGGGCGCGGTGGCCGAGGCGACCGGCCTGCCGCTGGCCGCCGTGCTGGCGACGGCGGGCGGCGCCATCCGGGTTCTGGCGCCCGAAGGCGGTTGCGGGTGCGGCGGCGGCTCCTGCGGGACCGGCGCCACCACGCACTGACACGGGCGGGGCGGCGGAAGCCGCCTTCAAAGCGCCGGAACGGTGGCGCCCTGCACCCGATTCCGGCCCGCCCGCTTGGCCTGATACAGCAGTTGATCGGCCGCCTGCGCCAACTGGTCCGGCGTACGGCCGGTCGCCGGAACCATGGTGGCGACGCCCAGGCTGATGGTGACGTGCGGCGCCACCGGCGAGTTGGCGTGCGGGATGCCGCAATCGGCCACCGCCGCGCGCAGCCACTCCGCGACCTGCGCCGCCCCGCGATTCTCCGTCTCCGGCAGCAGACAGACGAACTCCTCGCCGCCATACCGCGCGACGAGATCGCAGGGGCGCTTCATCCGCTCGGCCAGCACCTCGGCCACCGCGCGCAGACACTCGTCCCCGGACTGGTGGCCGTACTGGTCGTTGTAGGCCTTGAAATGGTCGACATCGAGGATGACGAGCGACACCGGCTGCTGGATGCGGGCGCAACGGCGCCACTCCCGCTCCATCGTCTCGTCGAAACGGCGGCGGTTGGCGATGCCGGTCAACCCGTCCAGGAAGGACAGACTGCGCAGCAGGTCGGCCTGCCGTTTCAGCAGAAGATGGTTGCGCACCCGCGCCTTCACGATGGGCGGGCTGATCGGCTTGGTGATGAAGTCGATGGCGCCGACCTCCAGACCGCGCGTCTCGTCCTCCACCTCGCTCTTGGCGGAGATGAAGATGACCGGGATGTCGTTGGTCGCCGGATCGGCCTTGATGCGGGAACACACCTCGTAACCGTCCATGCCCGGCATCATGATGTCGAGCAGGACGAGGTCGGGCAGCCGCCGCTGCACCAGTTCCAGCGCCTTTTCGCCGTCTGTGGCGAAGTAGATGTCGTAATCGTCCTTGAGGATGCGGCTCAGCACATGGACGTTGGACGGGATGTCATCCACCACCAGGATTTTCGGGCGCGGGTCGGCCATGGGCGGGTTCAGACCGTCGGTGTCGGAAGGCCGAGGTCCCGTGCAATCCGCTGCACGAGCCCAAGCGCCTTGGTGAAGTCCAGGCTGTCGATGGCGGCGGTCAGACCTTTCATCGTGGAAGGATCGACCCAGTCCGCCAGCAACGGCGCCAGAATAGCGAACTCTTCCGCCGCTGCGAAGTTGCTGTCTCGCAACAGTGTGACGAAGGGCGGAAAGGCGGCCTCCAGCGCCGCGCGGTCGAGCGGGCCGGTCGTCGTCGGCGCCTTGGCGGCGAGCGGCGCGGCGGACAGCAGGGCCGCCGATTTCATGATCGCCGCCAGCTCCTCGCGCAGCACCGGGACCTGCAGGCCGACGGCCGCCGGATCCCCCCGGTAAGCGGCGATCTGCACCGCGTCGGCGGCGTCGGACAGGCGGCGGGCGCCGATGTTGCCGGCGACGCTTTTCAACTCGTGGCTCAACGCCTTGGCGCGCGGCAGGTCACCCTGCTCCAACGCGGCGGCGATCCCGTCGGCCACCCCGCCATAGCCGCGCGCGAACTCGGCGACGAAGCGGCGGAGCAGCCCGGCGTCGCCGTCGAGCCGGTTCAGCGCGTCGGCGAGGTCGATGCCGGGCAACCGGTCGGGCAGCCCGTCGGCACGGGCGGCGGCCTTCACGGGCGCCACCGGCGCCGCGCCGCAGCGGGCGACCGCCAGAAGCGGCGGTCCGATCCAGCGGGTCAGCACCTCGAACAACTGGGCGATGTCGAAGGGCTTCGGCACGTGGTCGTTCATTCCATGGTCGAGGCAGCGCTGGCGGTCGACCGGCAGGGCGCTGGCGGTCATGGCGATGATCCGCAGGGAATCGCCACCGGGCAAGGCGCGCATCGCCGCAGTCGCCTCGAACCCGTCCATTCCCGGCATCTGCACATCCATCAGGATGGCGTCGAAGGGCTGCGACGACTGGCGCACGCATTCCACCGCCTGCCACCCGTCGTTGGCGGTGGTGACGCGGGCACCGGCCCGCTCCAGGATCTCGCGGGCGACCTCCTGGCTGATGACGTTGTCCTCGGCCAGCAGCAGCCGGCGTCCGCGCAGGGCGCGGTTGACGTCCCAATTCGCTCCGCACAGCGCTGACCCGGCCGCACCTGGCCCCATCGGATCAGGCAAGGCGCGCGGCAGGGAGGCGCCGGGACTCTGGGAATAGGCCACCGTCACCGCGTCCAGCAGGGTGGAGGCGGTGACCGGCTTCACCAGGAAACCGGCGACCCCGATCTCCTCGAACAGCGACCCGACCCGCTCGCGACCATAGCCGCTGATGACGATGATCATCGGCGCCCCGGCACGGGCATCGGCGCGGATGCGGCGCGCCGCCTCCATGCCGTCCATCTCGGGCATCTTCCAGTCCATCAGCACGACATCGTAGGGCCGCCCCGCGCCCGCCGCGCGTTCCAGTTCCTCCAGCGCGGCCAATCCGTTGCGGCAGGCTGTGACCGACCAGCCGAAGGTCTGGGCGATCTCGGTCAGCACCTCGCGCGCGGTCGGGTTGTCGTCCACCACCAGCACCGACAGGTCTCGCGGCACCGGGCGCAGCGCGGCGGGGCGGGCCGTGCGCGCGGCGGGACGGCCGAACCGTGCGTCGAAGTGGAAGTCGCTGCCCTGCCCCACGACGCTGTCCACGTCCATGACGCCACCCATCAGCCCGATCAGCCGCGTGCAGATCGCCAGCCCCAGCCCGGTCCCGCCGTAGCGCCGGGTGGTGGAGCTGTCGCCCTGGCTGAACGCCTGGAACAACCGCCCCTTCTGCTCGGGCGTGATGCCGACGCCGGTGTCGCGCACCGAGAAGGCCAGCACCGCGTGGTCGTCCGCCACCGCCCGCGCCCGCACCGTCACCACCACCTCGCCCGCCTCGGTGAACTTGATGGCGTTGCCGGCGAGATTGATGAGCACCTGCTGGAGCCGCAGAGGGTCGCCGATCAGGTCGAGCGGCACGTCGGGCGCCACCGCGAACAGGACCTCGATGTCCTTTTCCTGCGCCGCCGAACCGATGATGACGGCCAGCGTCTGCAACAGCTCGTCGAGCCGGAACTCGACCCGCTCCAACTCCATCTTCCCGGCCTCGACCTTCGAGAAGTCGAGGATGTCGTTCAGGATGCCCAGCAGCGACTGCGCCGACACCCGCACCTTGCGGACGTAGTCGCCCTGCCGCGGCGACAGCTCGGTCTGCTGGAGCAGGTGGATCAGCCCGAGGATCGCGTTCATCGGCGTGCGGATCTCGTGGCTCATGTTGGCCAGGAACTCGCTCTTGGAACGGCTGGCGGCCTCGGCGGCGAGGCGGGCGCTCTGCATCGCCTCCTCGGCGCGCTTGCGCTCGGCGATCTCGTGGAAGACCACGACCGCCCCCTCGACCCGGCCGTCCTCCATCATCGGCGACACGGTGTATTCCACCGTCAGCGGCTCGCCCGCCCTGGTCCAGTAGGTGTCCTCCAGCCCGCGCCGGGTCTCGCCGCTGTGCAGCACCTCGGTCACCGGGCTTTCGATCGCCGGGTAGGGGCTGCCGTCGGCGCGCCGGTTGTGGATCAGCGCGTGCAGGCTCTGCCCGAGCAGTTCGTCGTTGGCGTAGCCGGTCAGCGCCGAGGCCGCCGGGTTGGCGAAGGTGATGCGGCCGGCGCGGTCGACGCCGCAGATGCTGTCCGACGCCGAATGCAGGATCAGATTCATCCGCCGGTTGGCGGTGGCGAAGGCGCGGTTGGCCTCCTCCAGCCGGCGGGCGGTGGCGTCGAGGTCGGTGTTCGCCGCGGCCAAGCGGCGGCGGCCGACGGTCTCGCGCTCCAGGCTGCGGGCGGCGGCGAAGGCCAGCCCGGCGCAGGCCAACACCGCCAGCGCGACGAAGACGCCGCCGCGCACCGCCCGCTCCCGCCACGCGGCGAGTTCGGTGGCCTCGGACAGGCCGACCACGGCGACCAGCGGCAGCTCCGGGACGCGCTGGTAGGAGACGATGCGCACGCCGCCCGGAACCGGGGCGGCGACCGGGAAGGTTTCGGTGGCGGAACGGATGGCGCGGCGCACGGCCTCGCGCCCGTCCTGGCCATCCAGCGGCTCGGTGTCCGGAAAGCGCAGGACCGGCGTTCCGTCGGCGCGGTAAAGCGCGATGGAGGCCCCGGCCCCCAGGTCGAGGCTTTCGAACAGATGCCGGTAATAGTCGATCTCGACGTTGGCGTGAACGACGCCCAGAAAACGTCCGTTCGCCGCGATCCGGCGGCTGACGACGAAGGACGGCTGGCCGGTCATGCGGCCGACGATGCGCTCCCCGACCTGGAAATCCGCGCCCGCCGCGTGAAGGCGGAAATAGGCCCGGTCGGAGACGGCGACCGTTGGAGCCGGGTATTGGCGGCTGGTCATCAGGCTGTGACCGTCAGCGCCATGGACCCACACCGCCGCGATCTCCGGCAGATTGTCCACCATCTCGTGCATCGACTGCCACATCTCGCGGTTGGTCGCGAGGCCGTCCATGCCGTAATACCGGACCTGGTCCAGCACGCGGGCCAAGGCGAGATCGCCGGTGTTGACCGAACGGCGCACATGCTCCTGCAGAATGCGGGCGGAGGACTGCGCCTGCTCCTCGGCGTGGTGCAGCGCCTCGGCCCGGTCGCTCCAGGTGACGGCGCCCCAGAACCCGATCCCGAAGACCGCGATCAACCCGAAGGTGGCGAGCAGAATCGGCCGCAGCCGGGACGGCGAAAACGCCGCCGGTTCTCCCACGGTCGAGGTTGCTTCCATCATCGCCGTTGCCCGCCCGGTCTTGCTTTACAACTTTGGGCGTAGTATGGGCCGCGCCGCGCCGCCACCGCAAGCGGGTTGATCGGGCGGGTGCGCCCAGGAAAACGAAAGCCGGAAACGGTTACAGCGCCAGCCGTTTCTTCAACGCCTCGGCCCGCGCTCGGCTGACCGGGACGCGCGGCGCGCCGGGGGCCGCCATGATGAAGACGGCGCGGCCGTCCCGGCGCTCCACAGCGCGGGCGTGGCGCAGGTTGACGATGTAGCCGCGATGGGTGCGCACGAAGCCGCGCGGATCGAGCCGGGCCTCCAACTCCGACAGGGGCAGCGTGCAGAGGAAGCTCCCTTCGGCGGTGTGGACCTTGGTGTAATGGCCGTCGGCCTGGAGGTAGACCGCGTCGGCGGGGTCGAGCAGCACCAGCCCCTGCCCCTTCTCCACCGGCAGCTTGACCAACGGCTCGACGGGAACGGCGGTGGGCGGCGGCGCGGCGTTGGCCAGCCGGGTCGTCTCCATCAGCACCAGCGCGGTGACCGGGACGCCGTTCACTAGGGCGCCATCCACCGGGGCGCCATCCCCCGGCGTCAGCGCCGACGCCTTCAGCACCAGCACCCGGTCCGGCAGCGCCACCATCATCGAGCAGGCCGAGGCCGGGGCGGCCGGGTCGTTGGCGGCGGCCAGCAACAGTTCCACCTTGGCGCGGTGGGAAGGCGGGTGCAGATCGTGCAGCGAGGCGCCGACGAGGCCGTTCGGGGGGCCGCCGACGCGATTTCCCAGCATGCGCGCCGCCGCCGGGTTGATCGCCAGCACCCGCCGCCCGGTGTCGAGCAGCACCAAACCGACGTCCATGTTCTGCAAGGCATAGTCCATGGACGCCGAGTATAGCCGGACGCGCGGGTTAGGGCGCGCCTTTCCGCTTGCCGGTCAGCGCGGCGATGACGCCGTGGAAGGTGCGGACCTCCTGCTCGGTCATCTCCATGCGCTCCAGGGCGTTGCGCAGGGTGCGAACCATCGAGGGGCGCTTGGCCGGGCTGGTGAAGAAGCCGGTGCGGTCGAGCGCCCCTTCCAGATGCTCGAAGTAGTTCACCAGCTCGGCCTTGGTCGCCGGGCGGGTCGCGCCGGTGTGCAGGAAGCGCTCGGGCGGCAGATCGCCGGTCTGGAACCACTCGTAGCCGATCAGCAGCACCGCCTGCGCGAGGTTCAGCGAGGCGAAGGCGGGGTTCAGCGGAACGGTGATCAGCGTCTGGGCGTAGGTCAGGTCGTCGTTGACCAGCCCGGTGCGCTCCGGCCCGAACATCACGCCGACGCGGTGGCCGGCGCTGTGACGGGCGCGCATCTCCTCCGCCGCGACGCGGGGGGTGACGAAGCGCTGGATCATGTCGCGGCCGCGCGCGGTGGTGGCGAAGACGACCTCCAGGTCGGCGACCGCCTCGGCCGTGGTCTCGTAGATCCGCGCGTTGTCGATCACGAGGTCGGCGCCCGACGCGTTGGCGGTGGCCTTCTCGTTCGGCCAGCCGTCGCGCGGGCGGACCAGCCGCAGGTCGGTCAGCCCGCAGTTCAGCATCGCCCGCGCGCAGGCGCCGATGTTCTCGCCCATCTGCGGCTGGACCAGGATGACGGCGGGGCCGCCGAGGACGGAGGGAAGGGTCGGGTTCTGGCCGGAGGTCATGGGGGTTCGGGTGCGGTGCGTGAGGAATGGGGTTGCAAAGATTAAGGGGTGGGCCTAGTCCTGCCCGGCCTCGGCGGGCGCCGCCGGGGCCTTGCCCTGCCCGTCGACCGCGTGGAGGCGGTTCTTCAGGTCGGCAACCTCGGCGAACAGGCGCTTGAGCCGGGCAAGGCCCTTGTACTGCTCGAAGGCGCGGGCGCGGGGGACGGCGGGATAGCCCATGTAGACCTGCTTGGCCGGGATGTCGGTGCCGACGCCGGAATTGGCCGCGACCACCGCGTCGCTGCCGATTTTCACATGGTCGGCCACCCCGACCTTGCCGGCCAGCACCACGCGGTCGCCGATGGTCGTGCTGCCGGCGACACCGACATGGCCGCACAGCATGCAGTTGGTGCCGATCTGCACGTTGTGGCCGATCTGCACGAGGTTGTCGATCTTGGTGCCGCTGCCGATGCGGGTCGCCGTCACCGTGCCCCGGTCGATGGTGGCCCCGGCGCCGATCTCCACGTCGTCGCCCAGGATCACCGTGCCGATCGAGTTGACCCGACGCAGCAGCACGTTGGTGCCGACGACGCGGCCGGTCGTCTTGGCCGATTCGACGCTGCCCGGTTCGGGCGTTACGAAGCTGAAACCGTCGTTGCCGACCGCCGCGTTGGGATGGATGATGCAGCGGGCGCCCAGAACCACCCGCTCGCCGATGCGGGCGCCGGGATGCAGCAGGCTGCCCTCGCCGATCACCGCGTCGGCGCTCACCGTGACGTGCGGCAGGACGATGGTCCCGGCGCCGATGCGGGCGCGCGGCCCGATGTAGGCGAAAGGCGCGATGGAGACGCCGTCCGCCACCACCGCGTCGGGGGCGACGTAGGCCTGCGGATGGACGCCCGGCTCAGCGTGCACCGGCTTCTCGAAGACGTCGAGCAGCCCGGCCATGGCGTAGCGCGGGCGCTTCACCACGATGCGGCCCCGGATGGAGTCGGGCAGTTCGGCGCCCTCCGCCACCACGGCGGCGACGGCCTTGCTGCCGGGCAGCAGCGCCAGCAGGTCCTTGTCCATGGCGAGGGCCAGATCCTCCGGCCCCTCGGCCTCGGAGGGATGGACGGCGCGCCGAATCACGATGGTCTCGTCGCCCTCGACGCGGGCATCCAGGGCGGCGGCGATCTCGGACAGCTTCATGACGGGCACCGGGCTTGGTCGAAAAACGGCGGCGACCCTAACACGGCCGCACACCGGCTGGCGAGACGTTCGGCGCACTGGAGCGCCGGGCCGGACGGCCGGCTCACTCCCCGGTCTGCAGCAAGGCGCCACGCACCCGCGCCCGGTGGAAGCCGTAGAGGAACACGCCGACGCTCAGCACCATGTAGAGCGCGTTCAGCCCGGTCGCCCAGGCCAAGTGGTCCCAGCGCAGCGTTCCGCCGTAGAGCAGCCCCCGCATGCCCTCGAAGACATGGGAGGACGGCAGCCCCCAGGCGACGGTCTGCAGCCAGCCGGGCAGCACGGTGACCGGGTAGTAGACGGCGCTGACCGGGGCCAGCATGAAGACGACGATCCAGGCCAGCCCCTCCGCCCCCATGCCGTAGCGCAGGATCAGCGCGACGATCAGCAGGCCCAGCGACCAGCCCATCACGATCAAGTTGGCGAAGAAGGCGATCAGCGGGAACCCGAGCCCGAACACCGAATAGCCGAAGAAGGGGATCGCCAGCGCCGCCGCCGGCAGCACGCCGATCAGGGTGCGCAGCAGGCTCATCACCATCAGTGAGGCGATCCATTCGGTGGGACGCAGCGGACTGACGAACAGGTGCCCGAGGTTGCGCGACCACATCTCCTCCAGAAAGGAGACCGAGACGCCGAGTTGCCCGCGGAACAGCACGTCCCACAGCAGCACCGCGCTGACCAGCACGCCGGCCCCTTGCGCGACCCAGCCGCTGGAGGACGCCATGAATTGGTTGATGTAGCCCCACAGGATCATCTGCATGGTCGGCCAATAGGCCAGCTCCAGGATGCGCGGCCAGGACCCGCGCAGCAGATACCAGTAGCGCAGCACCATCGCGCCGACCCGGCGGAGGGAGAAGTCGGCGGCGGGGTGGATGCCGCTCTGGGGGATGGCGTCGTGGGGCATGCTTCGGGGCTGCTTTCTTCTGGTTCGTCCGGCGCGGTCGCGGCGGGGGCGGAGGTCCGTCCCGTCACTCCGCCGCGTCGGCCTCCGCCTTGGTGTCCGCTCCGGTGGCCGTGGTCCGCGCGCGGGCGATGTCGAGGAACACCTCCTCCAGGGAGGTCCGGCCGTAGCGCGCCAGCAGGGCCGCCGGCGCGCCCCGGTCCACGATGCGCCCCTGCCGCATCATCAGCACGTCGTCGCACAGCCGCTCGACCTCCAGCATGTTGTGCGAGGCCAGCAGGATCGTCGCGCCGGTGCGGGCGCGGTAACGCTCCAGATAGGTGCGGATCCAATCCGCCGTGTCGGGATCGAGCGAGGCGGTCGGTTCGTCGAGCAGCAGGACCTCGGGATCGTTCAGCAAGGCCTTCGCCAGGGCCACCCGCGTTTTCTGGCCGGCCGACAGTCCGCCAGACGGACGATTGAGAAATCGAGCCAGGTCAAGCTGCTCCGCCAGCTCTTGGACGCGCTTTTTGACGCAGGTCAAACCGTAGAGGTGGGCATAGACGGTAAGGTTCTCCCGCACCGTCAACCGATGGGGCAGTTCGACGTAGGGCGAGGAGAAGTTCATGCGCGGAAGCACGGCATGCCGATGGCGCGCCATGTCGACGCCGAGAATGTCCACGCGCCCCGAGGTCGGCAGCAGCACCCCCAGCAGCATGGAGATGGTGGTCGTCTTTCCAGCCCCGTTCCCGCCCAGCAGGCCGGTCACACCGCCGCGCGCCACGGTGAAGGATAGGGAATCGACCGCCGTCACCGTGCCGCCGCCGGGCGTCGGGAACAGCTTGGTCAGCGCCGTCGCGGCGATGGCGGGCGCCGGAGCGACGGAAGGCGGGGCGGCCTCAGCGGCCCCGGCGGGCCGGGGATAAGGGGTGGGCTCAGTCATGGGGACAGGATATGGCCGCCCGCGGCCGAAACGCCAGGGCGGGCTGAACACCCTTAGGTCGTATACCGGCGGGTCGGACATCCGCAAGCCGAACACCAAAAACACGCCAGAGCCGCGGTCCACGCGGCCGGCAACGGGACATTCCGGGGGAACGCCGTCTTGATCGCTCTTGTCTCCAGCCTGCCGGCCACGGTGCCGATGCCGCCGCAATGGTCCCACCCGGACGGGCGGATCACGCTGCGCACCCTCATCCTGATCCGCTGGGTCGCGGTGTTCGGGCAGCTGGCGACGGTCGCCTTCGTCCATCTGGTGCTGGCCTTCCCGCTGCCGCTGGGGCCGGTGCTGGCCGCCGTCAGCGCGTCGGCGCTGCTGAACGTCGTCGCCATGTCCCAGCGCGGCGGACGGCTGCGGCTGGCCGACCGCGACGCGGCCCTGTATCTCAGCTACGACATGCTGCAGCTGACGCTGCTGCTCTACCTGACCGGGGGCCTCAGCAACCCCTTCGCCATCCTGCTGCTGGCGCCGATGACCGTGGGCGCCGCCATCCTGTCGCGCTACAGCACGGTGCTGCTGACCGGGCTGAACCTGATCTGCCTGACCGCGATGGCGCTGTGGCACTTCCCGCTGCCGTGGCAGGAGCCGGTGCGCAGCATGGCGCCGCTCTACGCCTTCGGGGTGTGGCTGTCGCTGTCGGTGTCGGCGCTGTTCATCGCCGGCTACGTCTTCCGCGTCGCCGCCGAGGCGCGGCGCTTCGCCGACGCGCTCGCCGCCTCGCAGGTGGCGCTGGCGCGGGAACAGCGGCTGTCGTCGCTGGGCGCGCTCGCCGCCGCCGCCGCGCATGAGCTGGGCTCGCCGCTCGGCACCATCGCCGTGGTCGCCAAGGAGCTGGCGCACGACCTGCCGCCCGACAGCCCCTACGGCGAGGATGTCGAGCTGCTGCAGAGCCAGGTGATGCGCTGCCGCGAGATCCTGGCCGATCTGGCGCGCAAGCCCGAGGCCGACGGCGGCGACCCGTTCGAGCGGCTGCCGCTGACCACGCTGATCGAGGCCGCCGCCGCCCCGCACCGGCTGGGCCACATTACCCTGACGGTCGAACCGCAGCCCGAAGGCGAGGCCGAGGAACCCGTTCTGCGCCGCAGCCCGGAGGTCATCCACGGGTTGGGCAACTTCATCCAGAACGCCCACCAGTTCGCGCGCCGTCAGGTGACGGTCGCGGCGGCGTGGGACCGGCAGAGCGTCACCGTCACGGTGATGGACGACGGGCCGGGCTTTCCCGCCCATCTGCTGGGGCGGATCGGCGAACCCTATCTGTCGGTTCGCGGCGAGCGGTCCGGCCAGTCCGGCCACATGGGGCTGGGCATTTTCATCGCGCAGACGCTGCTGGAGAAGACCGGCGCGTCCGTCATGTACGGAAACAACAAGGGCGGTGGCGCCCGGATTTCCGTACGCTGGAACACAATCAACGCAAAGAAAGAGGACTAGCGGTGGACAACGCCAAGACCAACGACGAGTTGCTGTCGGGAGACGCCGTCAAGCTCACCTTCACCGGCGACGTGACCCGCAGCCTCCTGATCGTGGACGACGACGCCCCCTTCCGCACGCGGCTGGCCCGCGCGATGGAAAAGCGCGGCTTCAACGTCGTCGCCGTGGACAGCGTGCATCTGGGGATCGAGGTCGCGCAGGAATCGGCGCCCGCCTTCGCGGTGGTCGACCTGCGGCTCGGCGACGGCAGCGGGCTGGACGTGGTGGCGGCGCTGCGCGACGCGCGGCCCGACGCCCGCATCGTCATGCTGACCGGCTACGGCAACATCGCCACGGCGGTGGCGGCGGTGAAGGCGGGGGCGGTCGACTACCTGCCCAAGCCGGCCGATGCCGACGCGGTGGAATCGGCGCTGCTGGCCGACGGGCGCACCCTGCCCCAGCCGCCCGACAACCCGATGTCGGCCGACCGCGTGCGGTGGGAACACATCCAACGCGTCTTCGAGCAGTGCGACCGCAACGTGTCGGAGACCGCCCGCCGCCTGAAGATGCACCGCCGCACGCTCCAGCGCATCCTGAACAAGCACGCGCCCCGCGCTTGAGAAAGCGCCTGCGTCCGCTTGCCCCCTCCCCATCCCTCCCCCGCGTTGCGGGAGAGGGGGCCGGATCCTTGTCAGCGTTCGGCGGAGTTCCCTCTCCCGCGAAAGCGGGGGAGGGTTAGGGAGGAGGCAAGCGGCGCGCGCCTCCTCAGCGCAGCATGGGCTGCGGGGTGGTCGGCAGGCTGGCCGGCAGGATCGGGTACTCGACGCGCGGCTGCTGGCCCGTCAGCGAATGCAGGAAGGCGGTGATCTGGTCGATCTCCGTCTCGTTGAGCTTGGCGCCGAGTTGGCTCGACCCCATCACCGCCACCGCCTGACGCAGATCCCACACCTTGCCGGAATGGAAGTACGGCGCGGTCAGCGCCACGTTGCGCAGGGTCGGCGAGCGGAACACATACTCGTCGTCGGCGGTCTTGGTGACGGCGAAGCGGCCCTTGTCGCCCGGCGGCAGGATGTCGGCGCCCGGCTTCTCGATGACGCCGAAGGGGAAGTAGTCCTGCCCGCCGATGTTCACGCCGTTGTGGCAGGCGGAGCAGCCCTTGTCCATGAACAGCGCCAGCCCGGCCTTCTGCTGGTCGTTCAGCGCGTCGGCCTTGCCCTCCAGGAACTGGTCGAAGGGCGCGGCGGGGGTGGTCAGGGTCGCCTCGAAGGCTTCGATCGCCTTGGCGACGTTGTCGAAGCTGACCGGATTCTTCTCGTTCGGGAAGGCGTCGGCGAACTTGGTCTTGTAGGTCGGGATGCTGGTCAGCACCGCCATCACGCGGTCGGGCGTGCTGTTCATCTCGACGCCGGCCTGGATCGGCCCCTTGGCCTGGGCCTTCAAATCCTCGGCCCGGCCGTCCCAGAACTGGGCGACGTTCAGCACCGCGTTCAGCACGGTCGGCGAATTGCGCGGCCCCTTCTGCCAGCCGTGGCCGACCGAGGTCTCAAGCCCGTCCACCCCGCCGAGGCCGAGGTTGTGACAGGAGTTGCACGAGAAGATGCCGCTGGCCGACAGGCGCGGCTCGAAGAACAGCATCTTGCCGAGATCGATCTTCTCGCGGGTGACGGCGTTGTCCTTCACCACGGGAATCGAGGCGGGCAGCGGCTTGAACAGGTCGCGGGCACGGTCCATCAGCGGGTCGGCGGCCAGCGCGCTCCCCGCGACCAGCAACGCGCCGATCGCCGACACGGTGCCTACGGCCAAGGCCTTGAGTGTGTGTGTCATGGTCGGTGTCCCCCGGCGCAGCCGATTGAACCCACAACCCAGCGTTTCGACCGGGTGAGGGTCGATTGGTCCGAAATCGAAGCTGCGTCCTAGTTGAAGCGGAGCAATCTGGAGCCATTCTAAGCTCGTCGTCCGGCAACCACGGCGCGCGCATTGTCGCAGACAACCTCCGGGGGATTTTTTATGCCGATGCGGCTTAAGAAAATTTCCTCAGGCCGCCGCCCGCACGACAAAGGCGACCAGCCCGGCCGACGCCGCCAGGATGGCGAGCGCCAGGGCCGGCGAGGCGCGGCGCGGCGCCGGAACCGGGGTGGCCACCGTCTTGCGGCCGGTCACCATGGGGCGAATCAGGTTGTCCTTCCTGACCAGCAGATAGGCGAACACCGCCAGCACGTGCAGCCCGGTCAGGATCAGGATGCCGTCGGACAGCAACCGGTGCAGCGTGCCGAGCGCGCCGACGACGGCGCTTGAGGCCAGCGGCACCAGCGGCCCGTCGATCAGAACGTCGTCGCTGGTGAACAGCCCGCTGACCGCCTGGATCCCCAGCGCCAGCAGCAGCGCCACCACCATCAGCGCGCCCAGCGGGTTGTGTCCAAGGGTGGCGCCCTCCGCCGCCGCGCCGCCCGTTCCCTTCCGCCCGAGATAGGCGAGGATGGCGCGCGGTCCCTTCACGAAATCGGCGAAGCGGGCGGTCTGGCTGCCGACCACGCCCCAGACCAGACGGAAAAGCACAAGACTCAGAATTGCTTCCCCTGCCAACATATGCACCCACAGAACATCCATCTTGGCGGAAAGCACCGCGATCGCCACCAGCACCGCCAGCGACCAATGAAAAAGCCGGGTCGGCAGGTCCCAGACAGGGACCTCGCGGGTGCGTTGCTCCCGAGTCGCGGTATGACCACTTGCCATGGCTGGTTCCTCGCTGTGTTTGAGCGCCCTTCATCTGGGGCTGGACCTGGATTTTTTCAGGGCTTGTCCTGGAAACCCCGCCTTTGGGTGGTGGCAAAGGTCGAACCGGGAGTCAACGGGCTTGATGCCGCGCCCGAGCGGCGGATATGAGAATGCAGCGCATCCGCCCCCCAGACTTCAAGGATCCCGAGACCATGCCCGACAAACAGCTTCTCCACCTCGTGTTCGGCGGCGAACTCGTGCGTCCGGATTCCGACCAGTTCGTCGATCCGTCCAAGCTGCACATCGTCGGCATCTTCCCGAGCTACGACGAAGCCTACAAGGCGTGGCGCGGCGCCACCGGGCAGACCATCGACGACGCCCACATCCGCTACTACATCGTCCACATGCACCGCTTCCTCGACCCGGCGGCGGGCGACCACAAGCATTGAGTGGACGATCTCGACGCGCCGGGGCTGGAACATCGTCCGTTCCGGCGCGTTGAGGCGAACCGATGACCGTCTTCTTCACCAGCGACACGCATTTCGGCCATGGCGGCGCGCGCGGCCGCTTCCGCCGCCCCTTCGAGACGACCGCCGCCATGGACGCGGCGATGGCGGAGCGGTGGAACGCCGTGGTCGGGCCGGAAGACGAAGTCTGGCACCTCGGCGACTTCGCCCTGCACCTGACGCCGGACGCGATGGCCGAACGGCTGGAGGGCTTGAACGGCGTCAAGCGCCTGATCGCCGGCAACAACGACGGCCCCGCCACGCTGGCCCTGCCCGGCTGGGCCGAGGTCCGGCACTACGCCGAGCTGACGCTGGACGGCACGCATCTGGTGCTCTGCCACTACCCGTTCCGCACCTGGAACGGCATGCACAGGAAGTCCCTGAACCTGCACGGCCACAGCCACGGCCAGTTGAAGCCGTTGCCCCGTCAGATCGACGTCGGCGTCGATGTCTGGAATTTCCGCCCGGTCACGCTGGCCGAACTGACCGCCCCCCGCCCACGCAAGGCGGCGGGCGAAGCGACGACGGTCACGCCGTCTCTCTGAGCCGCTTGGCCAGCAGATCCAGTGCCGCGTCGGCCGGAACCGGGCGGCCGGTCAGCCAGCCCTGGACCAGGGTGCAGTTGTGGTGGCGCAGGAAATTGGCCTGCTCGGTCTTCTCCACGCCTTCCGCCACCACGTCGAGCCCCAGCATGTCGGCCATGGCGATGATGGTGGTGACGATGCCGGCGTCCTCGCGCTCCAGCGGAACGCCGTTGATGAAGGAGCGGTCGATCTTCAGCGTCGTGATCGGCAGCCGCTTGAGATAGCTGAGCGAGGAATGGCCGGTGCCGAAATCGTCCACCGCCACGCGGATGCCCATCGCCTTCAAGGCGCCCAGCACCGCCAGCGCGTGGTCGAGATCCTGCATCACCGCGCCCTCGGTGATCTCCAGCTCGATGAGTCCCGGCGGCAGACCGTGGCGGTCGACGATGCGCCGAAAATCCTCGGCGGTGCGGTGGCGCAGATGGCGCGGCGAGATGTTGACCGCCACCGGCACCGGGTCCAGCCCCTGGTCCAGCCACGCGCGCTGCTGCCGGCACGCCTCGTCCAGCACCCAGTCGCCGAGCGGGACGATGAAGCCGGTCTCCTCCGCCACCGGGATGAACTCGCCGGGGGAGATCATGCCCTGCCCCGGATTCTCCCAGCGCAACAGGGCCTCGAACCCCTCCAGCGCGAAGTCGATCAGCGAGACCTTCGGCTGGTAGTGCAGCCGGAACTGCCCGTGCGCCAGGGCCGAGCGCAGGTCGCCGTCCAGCGCCAGATGGCGGCGCGCTTGGTCGGCCAGTTCCTTGCGGAAGAAGGCGTGGCGCCGGCCGCCCAGCCGCTTGGCGGCGTAGAGCGCGGTGTCGGCGGATCGGATCAGCTCGTGCGGCTCCTCCGTGTGGTCGGGGAACAGCGCGATGCCGACGGAGGGGCGGACGTAATGCTCGCTGCCGACCAGAGTCACCGGGGTGTCGAAGGCCGCCAGGATGCGCTCGGCGACGGCTGCGGCCTCGGAATCGTCGGCGACCCGCTCCAGGATGACGGCGAAATCGTCGGTGCCGATGCGCCCGACCTGATCGGCGGGTCCCAGCGAGGCCGCGATGCGCCGCGCCACCTCCAGCAGCAGTTCCTCGCCGGCCTGATGGCCCAGCGTGTCGGTCACCAGCTTGAAGCGCGACAGGTCCAGGCAGAGCACGGCGAAACGCCCCCCGGTGCGGCGTCCGCGCTGCACCGCCGCTTCCAGCAGGGTTTCGACCATGGCGCGGTTGGGCAGCCCGGTCAGCCGGTCGCGGGTGGCCAGCCGCATCAGCTCGCGCTCGTGCCGCAGCCGCTGCGTCACGTCGGTCAGCGTGCAGACGAAGCCCGGCTTGCCCCGCACCACCAGCGGCGACACCGCGAGCGACGCCTCGATCCGCCCGCCGGGGCGCTCGACCACCAGCGCCTCGGCGCGCGCCGGGCGGGCGTCCACGTCCGTCATCAGGGACTGGATGCGCGGGCGGTCCGCCTCGGCGAACAAACCGGCCAGCGACCGGCCGCCGAGCCCGTCCGCCCGCCCCGCCGCCGGCACGCCGAACAGGGCGGCGGCCGCCGGGTTGTGCTGCTCGATCCGCCCCTCGGCGTCGAGCAGCAGGATCGCCTCGCCGACGTTGTTCATGATGCCGGCCATGCGTTCGTCGCGCTCGATCAGCGCGACGGCGGAGCGGCGGAAGAACTCCATGGCGCGGGCCATCGCCCCGAACTCGTCGCGGCGGTCGCGGCCGGGAATGTCGACGTCGGTGCGCCCCTCGGTCAGCAGCCGCATGCGGGTGGACAGCCCCTCGATGGGGCCGACGACGTTCTGCGACAGGAAGACCGACAGCGGCCAGCTCGCCACCAGCAGGACCGACAGGAACAGCCCGAAGGCCAGCGCCTCCGTCACGAAGGCGCGTTCGAGATCGTCCAGGTTGCCCGCCGCCACGACGGTCCATCCCCACGGCTCGAAACGCCCCTGGGCGACGACCGCGTGCTCGACCGGCGGCCAGCCGGGCGGGACCACCCCGTCGGTGAAGACCGCAACGTGGAACGGATCGCCGGCCAGCGCGCGCAGGGCCAGCCGTGCCTGCGCCTGCGCGTCGTCGCGCGCGACCGCCCCGGCCTCCACGCCCGCGTTCAGCTCCCGCAGCATGGTGGTGGAGGAGGTCACCAGCGCGCCGGTCGTCCGCTCGCGTTCCGCGATCAGGCCGTGGCGCAGCAGGTAAAGCGCTGGGATCGCCGCCATCAGGCAGCCGATCAGACCGACCCAGGTCAGCCAGCGCATCTTCCGGCGCAGCGTCATGGCTTTGGTGGCGCTCCCCTGCCCGTCCGCTCCGCGGACGGTGTCCTACAAGCAGGTCAAGTTGGCTTTTTCAGGTCTGCCGCGCAATCGCATTCTTCTTCGCGCACGCAATATAAACGGGTCCGATCCGCCTTGCGACGCGCGGGTGCGGCGCTTTGCCTCGCGGTCCCGTTCCATCCGCATGTGTGAATGGAATGCAATCGGGAATCGCAAGGCGCCGCACCCAAAGCGCCGGCCGGGCTCAGCCCCGGCTGGGGTAGAGGCGCTGGAAGCCCTCGGTGACGCGGCCGACCACCGCCGGGTCGCGCTCCCGCCAATAGCGCGGGTCGCGCATCAGCGCCCGCAACTCCGCCTCGCCGTCGCCGCCCGAGGCGCGTCCGGCCGGCAGCGACAGCGCCGCCGGCTCGGTGCCCGACATCATGGAGTGCAGCGCCATGACGCCCTCGTAGGTGGTCGACAGCCCCTCCACCGCGGCGGCGGGCAGGTTCTTGCCCGCCCAGGACAGCAGTTGGCGGGACACCTCGCGCCATTTCTCCTCGCCGCCGAAGCGCGACACCAGCCGTTCGACCTCGCGCTCGGCCTGGAACTCGGCGGCGAGGTGCTGGATCAGCGGCATCATCCGCTCCGCCGCCAGATCGTAGAGAAGCTGCGCCTGGGCGGGGGTGTAGCCAGCCTCGAACAGGCGGCCGTTGATCTCGGCGTCGGGTTCGAACAGGCCATGGTCGCAGGCGACGCAATACCCCTCCGGCGTGTCGGGCGCGCCCAGCGCGCGGCGCAGTTGGACCGGGTCGAGCGCGGCGGGATCGAACGGTGCCGGGGCTTGTGGTTCAGAAGCAGCCGGAGCGGCGGACAGTCGGCGTTCCAGCTCCAGATAGGATTTCAGCAGGGCCTCGACGCGCACGGCGCCGGTCTGCGGGTCGCGGAACTTCTCCGGCACCGGTGGGGGCGCGGGAAGCGCGGCACCGGACGCGGGGACGGTGGAGAGCAGCAGATTGTCGGCCATCGGGCACTCCATGCAGGCAGAAAAGAACGGGAAAAGGCTGGGGGAGGCTCACCGGGTCTGGCCGCGCGCCGTCAGCGCGAGGATCGCGGCGACGAGTTGGCGCTGGCCCTCCAGATGGCGGAGCGCCGCGTCGCTGGCGTCGGGACCAAGCGCCCGTTCGAGCGTCATTGCCTTCAGCGTCGCCAGCACCCGCGCCCCATCGGTTCCGGCGAAGCAGCGGGCGAAGCTGGGGGACGGGTCGTCCGCGCCGCTCGTCGGAGCGGCGGCGGTCCCGTCCAGCCACTCCCAGCCGATCGGGTCAGCCATGGGGCGTCTCCACCGGCAGCGGGGTGGGAAGCGGAGACGGAACCGGCGTGGGTGCGGGAGCAGCGGCGGGCGGGGAAACGGGCACCGGTTTGATCGCCGGTGCGGCGTCCTCCTCGGCGCGGATCAGCTTGGCGGGAACGCCAAAGGCCTCGCCCAGCCAGCGGGCGGTCGCGGCGGCGTCCACCGTCGCGGCGGCCTCCGGCCCCAGCTTCCGCGCGGTGTCGAGCCAGCGCAGGGTCGCCTGCACGTCGCGCTGCGCCTGGGCCTGGGCCAGCGGGGAACGGTGCTGGAGTTCGACCAGCCGGCCGTCCACCGCGATGTCCGGGATCTCGCCCCGACGACGCAGGATGGCGACGGCGCGCAGCAGCAGCGGCGTCAGCATTTCCGCCTGCAAGCGTCCATAGGTGGCGCCGAGCAGCCGGGCCATTTCGGCGGAGCGCTCCATAACCTCGGTGGCGGTCATCCGGGCCTGCTCGATGGGGCCCAGCCGGTCCACCAGCAGGGCGTGGCGGATGCGCCCGCGCAGATCGTCGAGCACCAGCTGCGACACGTCGAACCGGCCGGGGTTGGCGAGCGGCGTCAGCCCGGCCGAGCCGACCGCCTTCGGGATGATTGTCCCCGGCACCAGCCGGATCGTCGCCGGGTTGAGCACCCCGTCGTCGTCGGCCTGCCAGATGCCGGTGACGGCGATGGAGGCGTTCTTCAGCACCAGCTCGACCACCTTGTTGGCGGTCTTGATGTCGGGCAAAGCCTTCATCACCGGGGAGCGGCCATAGGTCTCGCCCGGCGCCTTCAGCCAGCGGAAGTTGACGAAGGGCGACTGGGCGAAGCGCCCCTGCGCCAGCCAGGACGGATCGGCCAGACCGCTGTCCAGCACCACCGCCCAGCGGTAGGCGGTGCCATCGGGCAGCACCGCCTCGACCAGGGGGAAGCGCGCGTCCGGCTCCTCGGCGCCGCGCTCGCGCAGTTCGCCGGGCAGATCGGCGGCGGGGAAGCGGTGGAGGATCTGGGCCAGCGTCGCCTCGCTGCGGCGGAAGGTGCCGTCGAGGCGACCGTCCGGCCCCTCCTCCAGCACCGCCTCGGCCAGCGGCACGGCGGTGAAGCGCAAGCTCGACGGCGAGCCGGGGGCGGCCTCCTCCATCAGCAGGCTGGCGGTGCCGACGGTGACGAGGTCGAGGAAGGCCTGATGCACCTCGACCGCGAAGTTGGAGCGGTCGACATGCGCCTGAACGATCCCGGCGGCACGGTCGAGCATCGGCGCCACGCGGTCGCGCTCCGCGCCGGTCAGGGCCGGGCCGGGCTGGAAGCCGAACCAGCGCGACCAGGGCGGCGTCAGCTCCGACAGAAGGCTGGCGGCGAGTTGCTCCACCGCGTCGGGGGCGGTGCCGTCGAATAGGCGGTCGACCCGCCGCTCGCCCGGCGTGCCGGTGCCTCGGAAGGGCCGGCCGTTAGGCAGCGCGTGGTCGTAGCATTCCTGCCAATGGCTCTCCCAGACGGAGCGGCGTTCGCGCGCGGCGCGGTAGCGGTCGAGCAGAGCCTCCGGTTCGGACGGCTCGGCCCCCCGGCGGCGTTTCGGGGCGGTGGCATCGGGCATCGGGGCGGCCTCCATTAAACGCTGGAATCGGAGCGGGTCAGGTGGCGGTGCAGTTGCCAGGGCGTCAGCACCAGAGGGGCGTGCAGGCCGAGCAGGCGCTTGACCGCCTCGACGCAGGTGAACGGTCCCCAGGGCGCCGGCCGGGTCAGGCCGCGCCGCACCGGGGCGGCGACCACCGTCAGGCCGAGGTCGCGGTACCAACCCGGCACGTCGTGGGACGCGGGCAGGTCGAGCACGGCGACGTCGGTGAAGGGCGCCAGCGGATCGACCACCACCCAATGCCGTCCGTCGTTCAGCAAGGCGAGGCAGTGGCGGAAGCCCGGCCGCAGCGCCCGCAACCACCACAGCGGCGCATCGCCCCGGAACACCACCCAGGCCGCCGGGGCGGGAAGCCCGGCGGGAGCGGGGGCCTCGCTCATCGTGCGATGCCTTTTTGGCGCAGCACCGGGGTGACCCGGTCGAACGCCTCGCGCCACAACAGATGGGCGCGCTGCTCCCGGTGGCGTCCGGGGTCGGGCGCGCTCAGGCGGCGGCCGTAGTGGACCAGCACGTGCAGATGGTCGCGGATGAGCTGGCGGTTGCGGTAGAGCCGGTCGACGACGCGCAGGATGTCGGCCGGCTCGCAGGGACGCTGCACCAGACCGCGCCCGGCGACGACCCGCGCCCCCGCCGTCTTGGCGTCCTGCGCCTGGACCGACCAGAACCACGCCTCCTCACCGCTGTCGAAAGGAGTGCCTTCTGCACTGTAGGGAGTGGAGGCCGTGCCGACGACGGTGGAGGCAGCGGCGGAGAATGCGGCGAACTGGGACGGCATGGTCGTCTCCCTGGCTGAGGAGCGCTTGCGCGCGAAAGCTTTTCCGGCCACCAGCGTTTCGCGAAATCAGACCTTGGGGTCCGATCCCTCGCGGTTTGGTGGCGCTTGCGTTCGCCTTATGTTCCGATTAAATTCCTCGGTCAACGGTTTTATGAAAAAGTTCCTAGGGACGGCCGACTCGGATTATGAGATTATCGTCCCATGTTGAAACACACGGACATCTGGCGGGCCATCGACCGCCTCGCGGCGACGCATGAGCTCTCGGCATCGGGGCTGGCGCGGCGGGCCGGGCTGGATCCGACGACCTTCAACAAGAGCAAGCGCACCACCGGCGACGGCAAGCTGCGCTGGCCCTCGACCGAAAGCATCTCCAAGGTGCTGGACGCGACGGGCGCCTCCCTGTCGGAGTTCGTCAGCCTGATCGGCGAGAGCGCCGGGCCGGGATCGTTGCAGCGGGTTCCGGTGATCGGCTACGCCCAGGCGGGCAGCGCCGGCTACTTCACCGACGCCGGCTATCCGGCCGGCAGCGGCTGGGACGAGCTGATGTTCCCCGACCTCGGCGACCCGTCGGCCTACGCGCTGGAAATCGCCGGCGACAGCATGGAGCCGGTCTACCGCGACGGCGACACCATCATCGTGTCCCCGGCGGCGCAGATCCGCCGCAACGACCGCGTCGTCGTCCGCACGCGCGGCGGCGAGGTGATGGCCAAGCAACTGCTCCGCGAGACCGCGACGAAGATCGAGCTTCTGTCGATCAACCGCGCCCACCCCGACCGCAGCATCCCGCGCACCGAGATCGCCTGGATGGCGCGGATCATCTGGGCCAGCCAATAAAGATTCCGGTTTTCTGGAAAGGGTGTCGGGTCCTAAGCAGGATTGTGGGCATCCGGTGACGGTTGCCCCCACCCCATCCCTCCCCCGCTTCGCAGAGGAGGGGGTAGGAACCTTGTCGGTGTTTAGCGCGAGTCCCCTCCCCTGCCCAGCGAGGGAGGGTCAGGGTGGGGGCAAGCGGGGGCGCACCCCGGCAATCTTAATTAGGATGATAATCCTTTAAACTCGCCCCGGCTGGGGCTACCCTCCGCCGCATGGATCACGCGCCCACACCCGACCTCGACGCCCTGCATCGCCGTTACGACGGCCCGGCCCCCGCCGGGGCGTTGCGCAAGGCGCGGCTTGGCGGCACCGCGCGTGCCGATGCCCTGCGCCGTTCCGCCATCCTCGCCCTGCACGACACCCTGGCGGCCGAGGCCCGGCTGGGCGTCGCCCGGCGCCGGGAACTCCTGTCCTGGGCGGACAGCGCCAGCGACGCGTGGCTGGCCCGGCTGGCCGCCACGCTGGCGCATCACCGCCACGCCGCCGTCGCGCTGCGGCTCAGCGGAACGCGTATTCCCAATAGAGCGCCCGCGCCCGCTTGAAGGCCGGTCCGGGGGCGAAGGCGCGGTCCTCGACCTTGGTCACCGGCACGCATTTGGCGTGGTTGCCGGTGGAGAACACCTCGTCGGCGTCGAACAGGTCGTTCGGCGTCAGGGTGCATTCCTCGACGGTGAAGCCGTCCGCCCGCAGCAGGGCGATGACGCGCTGGCGGGTGATGCCGTTCAGGAAGCAGCCGTTGGGCACCGGCGTCCGCACCACCCCGTCCTTGGCGACGAACAGGTTGGAGGTCGCGAACTCCGCGACGTTGCCGATGGCGTCGAGCATGACCGCGTTCTGGAAGCCGCGCTTGCGCGCCTCGGTCAACGCCAGCGCGGCGTTGGGGTATAGGCAAGCCGCCTTGGCCTCGGTCGGCGCCATCGACGGCGGCGGGCGGCGGCGGGAGGAGACGCAGGCGGTGAAGCCGGTCGGCGCCGGCAGGGGATCCTCGTGGATGGTCAGGACGAAACGGGTCGTCTCCGGATCCGGGGCGACGAAGCCCTCCTCCGCGAAGAACATCGGGCGGATGTAGAGTTCGGCGTCCTTGGGGAAGCGACGGATGCCGTCCCAGCACAGCTCCTCGATCTCGCCGGCCGTCACCATCGGCGCCAGCCCCATGGCGAGCGCCGAGCGGATCGACCGCGCGCAGTGCAGATCGAGGTCGGGGGCGACACCCTGGAAGAACCGCGCCCCGTCGAAGATCACCGAGGACAGCCAGAGCGCGTGCGACAGCGGCCCGACGATCGGGGGATTCCCCTCCATCCATTCGCCCTGCACCCAGCTCCACGCCTGACCCGTTGTACCGCCCATGATGCCGTTTCCTTCCCTCGCTTGATGTGAATCGTTCTTGGTCGTTCCCCCGAAGAGGATACCCCCTCATCGCCACGGGTCAACCGATGCGGATGGGAGCGTCCGGGCTGCCCGGCGGTTGTTGAGGTGAGACACGCACCAACCGTAGGAGCCCCGCCACAATGTCCTGGATTTCCCCCACCCCCGGCCCGCAGCCATTGCGCGCCGCCCCTCCCCGTCCTCAACCGCGTCCGAACGAGGATGTCCCGAACTTCGACGGGCCGCTGACCGACAACCCCGACCTGCCCGATCCGGGCGGCCCCGGCACGACCATGCCCCCGGTGCCGGGCGGCGACCTGCCGCCGTCGCAGCCGACGGATCCGGATTTCCGCTGACGCCACGCCTCCAAACGCGAACGAGGCGCCCCTTGCGGGGCGCCTCGCCGTGTCTCCGGATCGCGTCGCTGACGAAAAATCAGCGGCGGACCACCATCAGCTTCTTGATCTCGGCGATGGCCTTGGCGGGGTTGAGACCCTTCGGGCACGCCTTGGTGCAGTTCATGATGGTGTGGCAACGGTAGAGACGGAACGGATCCTCGAGGTTGTCGAGGCGCTCGCCCGTCATCTCGTCGCGGCTGTCGACGATCCAGCGGTAGGCCTGCAGGAGGATCGACGGGCCGAGGTAGCGGTCGCCGTTCCACCAGTAGCTGGGGCATGAGGTCGAGCAGCAGAAGCACAGGATGCACTCGTAGAGGCCGTCCAGCTTGGCGCGGTCCTCCGGCGACTGCAGCCGCTCGCGGCTCGGCGCCGGGGACTGGCTTTGCAGCCACGGCTTGATCGAGGCGAGCTGCGCGTAGATGTGCTTCAGGTCGGGGACGAGATCCTTCACCACCGGCATGTGCGGCAGCGGGTAGATCGCGACGTCGCCCTTCACGTCCTCGATGGCCTTCAGGCAGGCCAGCGTGTTCGTGCCGTCGATGTTCATCGCGCAGGAGCCGCAGATGCCCTCGCGGCAGGATCGCCGGAAGGTCAGCGTGCTGTCGACCTGGTTCTTGATGTAGATGATCGCGTCGAGGATCATCGGCCCGAACTTGTCGAGATCGACGATGTAGGTGTCGACGCGCGGGTTCTGGCCGTCGTCCGGGTTCCAGCGGTAGATCTTGAAGGTCTTCGCCCGCTTGGCGCCGTTCGCGACGTTGATGGTCTTGCCGACACCGACCCGGGAGTTGGCTGGCAGGTTCAATTCGACCATGTTAGCTATCCTTGCCTTGAGCGGTGCTTAGTACACGCGGGCCTTGGGCGGGAACACCTGGACTTCGTCGGTCAGGGTGTAGAGGTGGACCGGGCGGTAGTCGAACCGCGTCTTGCCATCCTCGCCCACCCAGATCGCCGTGTGCTTCATCCAGTCCACGTCGTCGCGGTTCGGGTAGTCCTCGCGCGCGTGGGCGCCCCGGCTCTCCGGACGGTTGACCGCCGAATGCAGCGTGGCGACGGCCTGGAACAGCAGGTTGTCCAGTTCCAGCGCCTCGACCAGATCCGAATTCCACACCAGCGAGCGGTCGCTGATGGAGATGTCGTTCTTCTTGGCGAAGGTCGCGTCGATCAGCTTGACGCCCTCGCTCATCACCTCGCCGGTGCGGAAGACGGCGCAGTTGTTCTGCATCGTCCGCTGCATTTCCAGCCGCAGGTCGGCCGACTTGATCGAGCCCTTGGCGTTGCGGATGCGGTCGAACCGCTCCAGCGCCGCGTCGGTGCTGCTGTCCTTGACCGAGGGGGTCTGGCCCGGCTTGACGATCTCGGCGGCGCGGATGGCGGCCGAGCGGCCGAACACCACCAGATCGAGCAGCGAGTTCGAGCCCAGGCGGTTGGCGCCGTGGACCGACACGCAGGCCGCCTCGCCGATCGCCATCAGGCCGGGGACGACCTGGTCGGGGTTCTCGGCGGTGGGGGTGACGACCTCGCAACGGAAGTTGGTCGGGATGCCGCCCATGTTGTAGTGGACGGTCGGCAGGACCGGGATCGGTTCCTTGGTGACGTCCACGTTCGCGAAGATCTTGGCCGTCTCGGCGATGCCGGGCAGGCGCTGGTGGATGACCTCGGGCGGCAGATGCTCCAGGTGCAGGTGGATGTGGTCCTTGTGCTCGCCGACGCCGCGACCCTCGCGGATCTCGATGGTCATCGAGCGCGAGACCACGTCACGGCTCGCCAGATCCTTGGCCGACGGCGCGTAACGCTCCATGAAGCGCTCGCCGTTGGAGTTGGTCAGGTAGCCGCCCTCGCCGCGCACGCCCTCGGTGATCAGGCAGCCCGAGCCGTAGATGCCGGTCGGGTGGAACTGCACGAACTCCATGTCCTGCAACGGCAGGCCGGCGCGCAGCACCATGCCGCCGCCGTCGCCGGTACAGGTGTGGGCCGAGGTCGCCGAGAAGTAGGCGCGGCCGTAGCCGCCGGTCGCCAGCACCACGAGCTGCCCGCGGAAGCGGTGGATCGTGCCGTCGTCGAGGTTCCAGGCCAGCACGCCCTTGCAGACGCCGTCCTCCATGATGAGGTCGAGCGCGAAGTACTCGACGAAGAACTCCGCCTCGTGCTTGAGCGACTGCTGGTAGAGCGTGTGCAGCATGGCGTGGCCGGTGCGGTCGGCGGCGGCGCAGGTCCGGTAGGCCTGGGTCTTGCCGTACTGCGCGGTCATGCCGCCGAAGGCGCGCTGGTAGATCTTGCCTTCGGGCGTGCGCGAGAAGGGCACGCCGTAGTGCTCCAGCTCGATGATCGCCGGGATGGCCTCGCGGCACATGTACTCGATGGCGTCCTGGTCGCCCAGCCAGTCCGACCCCTTCACGGTGTCGTACATGTGGTAGCGCCAGTCGTCCTCGCCCATGTTGCCGAGCGCGGCCGAGATGCCGCCCTGGGCCGCCACGGTGTGCGAGCGGGTCGGGAACACCTTGGTGATGCAGGCGGTCTTCAGCCCCTTTTCGGCCATGCCGAAGGTGGCGCGCAGACCGGCGCCGCCGGCGCCGACGACGACGACGTCATAGGTGTGGTCGATGATTTGATAGGCGGTCGCCATGCTCGTCAGGCTCCGATGAAAATCTTGACGACGGCGAGCACGCAGGCCGCCGCCAGCGCGAAGGACAGGAACTTGACGGCGATCAGCAACGCCAGCTTCTGCCACTCGACGTGGATGTAGTCCTCGATCACCACCTGGAGGCCCGACTGGGCGTGGTGGAAGGTGACCGCCGCCGTGAGGATCATCATGAGCGCCGAGAAGGGCGACTTCATCCAGGCGAGGAAGGCGGCGTGGTCGGCGCCGAGGTGGCGGATCACGCCGAAGACGAACCAGACGGTCAGCGGAACCAACGCGATGGCGGTCAGCCGCTGGCCCCACCAATGCTCGGTGCCGTGCTTGGCGGAACCCAGGCCACGGACATGAGCCAGCGGCGAGCGGAGGGTCTTGGTGTTGGATGCCATGCTCTCTCTCCTCACCACGCGGCCAAGCCGACGATCCACGTCAGCACGGTCAGCACGGCGGCAGCGCCGAGGACGATCTGGTTGGCGCGCGCGGTGTCGGTCAGCTCGAACGACTTGCCGGCGTCCCAGACCAGATGGCGGACGCCGTTGCACAGGTGGTAGTACAGCGCGGCCGACCAGCCGAACAGCAGCAGCAGGCCGAAGAAGGACCCGATGAAGCCCTGGGCGCGCGCGAAGGCCTCCGGGCCGGCGGCGGCGGCCACCAGCCACCACGTCAGCAGCAGGGTGCCGACGCCCAGCCCCACGCCCGTGATGCGGTGCGCGATGGACATCAGGGCGGTCAACGGGAGTTTGTAGACTTGAAGATGCGGGGAGAGCGGCCGACCGCTGCCGTTTGCCATTGCGTCGTCCTCTGTTCGGCGGCCGGTCGCGGTTCAACAGGTACGGTTGCCTCGCCGCGGCGGCTGGGTGGTGCATGCCCTGATTGGGACGGTTGTCCGTCCGATTGGTTGGCGCATTGAATTACGCCCCCGCCGCACCCGAGTCAACGGCGGGGCACCGCGCTGCGGCAATTTTGGGCCGCACGGGAAGTGGCTGAAAAGAAACGGGCTTCCCAAGCCGTGGTATTACCAGCAAGTTCCGCCGTCGGACGACTGCCGTGATGACTGGAGATTGCTATTTGTCGAAGCGCCGCACGTTCTCGACCATCATCGAGTACATCTGGGTGATCAGTTCCGAAGGCCGCAGACGGCCGAAGGGTATGTTTTCCTTGGCCCATTCGACGAGACCCTCGGGCGGCTTGACCGGCGCCACCTCGTAGCCGGCCTTCTTCAGGGCGGCGGTGACGGCCTTCGCCTGCTTGGCGTAGTCCTCGTTGAAGATGGACTTGTCGGCGTCCTTGATCGCCTTGGCGATGATGTCCTCGATGGGCGGCATGCGGAAAGGCTGCGGAGTCGTTGGGCGAAGGGTGGATCCCACCGTGTCACAGCGCGGGCGGCCGCGCAATTCATCGTGAGGCCGCCGGGGCGGTCGTGTTGCAATTCGCACTGAAAGCGCCTAGCTCCTTTCGTCTTGGCTTCGCCTTTTCTTTTGTCAGAAGGACACCGCCGTCATGGGCTACACCGTCGCGGTCATTGGCGCCACCGACAACGTCGGGCGCGAGATCCTGCAAACGCTGGCCGAGCGGAACTTCCCGGCCGACCAGGTCATCGCGCTGGGCACCGACCGCGCGGTCGGGCACGAGGTCTCCTATGGCGAGGACGACGTCCTGAAGGTGCTGGACGTCGCCAAATTCGACTTCTCCACCGTGGACGTCGCCTTCTCACCCGTCGATCCGAAGCTGTCGGCACTGTACGCGCCGCGCGCGGCGACCTCCGGCTGCGTCGTGATCGACATGTCCGGCCATTTCGCCCTGGACCCCGAGGTGCCGCTGGTGGTGCCGGAGGTCAACGCGTCGGTGCTGGCCGGCTACAAGCAGCGCTACATCGTCGCCAACCCCACCGGCTCCACCATCCAGCTGACCCTGGCGCTGAAGCCGCTGCACGAACGCTTCACGGTGACCCGCGCCGTCGTCTCCACCTATCAGGCGGTGTCGAGCGAGGGCAAGGAGGCGATGGACGAGCTGTTCACCCAGACCCGCGCCATCTTCGTCAACGACCCCGTCGTCAAGAGCGTCTTCCCCAAGCAGGTCGCCTTCAACGTCATCCCGCAGATCGACCGCTTCCTCGACGACGGCTACACCAACGAGGAATGGCGGCTGAACGTCGAGACCAAGAAGATCCTCGACCCCAGGATCAAGGTGACGGCGACCTGCGTGCGGGTGCCGGTGTTCATCGGCGACTGCGAGGCCGTCCATGTCGAGACGGAGCAGCCGATCACGGCGGAGGAGGCGTCGGAGATCCTGCGCGCCGCCCCCGGCGTGTCGGTGCTGGACCAGCGCGCGGCCGAGGGCTACATCACCCCGGTCGAGGTGGCCGGCGAGAACCCGGTCTTCGTCAGCCGCATCCGCGAGGACATCACGGTCGAGAACGGGCTGGCGTTCTGGTGCGTGGCCGACAATCTGCGCAAGGGCGCCGCGTTGAACGCGGTGCAGATCGCGGAGATCCTGGTGCGGGACCATCTGGAGGATTGAGGGTTTGGAGGCGTCGTTGCCTCCGCTCCGCAGCCTCCTGCCACGTCTCCATCAGAGTTCCCAGTCCGACGGGGCCACCACGGTGCCAGCACCGCGCCAGTCGGCGCGCCGAACGGGAGAGCCGCCAACTTGGTCGAACCGGTGGGGTTCGGCCGTCAGGCAGCCTGCGACCGCGTCCAGGCCGTCGTCGGGACCGGTGTAGCCATCCGGCCGCCATTCGCGCATCTCGCGGATCAAGGGCGTGTCCCACACCAGCCGGTGGGCCAGCAGCCGGCGGTCGGCCAGCAGGGCGTCGAACGCCTCCTGGATCCGCCGGGCCTTGGGCGTGCGGCTGGCGTGGTCGATCACGGACGCCGCCAGCCTGTCCTTGCGCAGCCGCTCACGCAGCAGGCCGGGCAGGAAGCCGCCGATGCCGTTGGTCTCGACCCGGATCGACGGCAGGTGATGGTCGCCGAGGAAACGCGCGACCTGCCGGCATTGCTGGTCGGCCTCGCTGTCGCAGGCCGTCGGATCGACCCGCAGATACAGCACCCGGTGCAGGTAGAGGCGCCCGTCCTCGCCGCCGAACAGCGCGGCAACCACGCTGCCGTCGCCCCGCGGCGCACCCTCCCCCACCGGGCGGGCGAAGGCCGGGTCCCACCAGCAGGTCGCCGACGCCATCCGCACGCCGTCCAGCGTCAGCACGGCGCGGCCCAGCGCCTCGCGGTAGTCCAGCTCGGCGTCGTAGCGGCCGAGCCTGTCGACGTCGAGGAAGCCGTCCGCGACGTTCACCGGGCGCAGCAGCATCTGGCTGGTGAACTTGTTCGGGCCGGTGGCCTTGCGGATGCGGTTGACGTGGGCCTCGCCGAACCGCTCCTTCCAGGCGTAGCGGCGCCGGCCTGCGTCGTCCTCGGTGTAGACCGGAATCACCTTGCGCGCGAAGCCGTCGAGGAAGGGCCGGGTCTCGCCGGCCTCGGCCCGCGCCTCGTCGGCGTAGATGGTGTAGTAGCTGTGCGGCGTCCCGACGTAGAGCTGCGCGCCGCCCGGGACCAGCACATACTCCAGCTCCGACAGCCGGCTTCGCAGATCGGCGCGCTTGGCGGCGCTGTCGGCGTTGCGCGGCACCTCCACGTCGTCGCAGATCACCACGTCGGCGCGGCTGCCGGTGATGTTGCCGCCGATGCCGGCCGCCGCCATCGACGGGTCGCGCAGTTCCATCGGGCGGACCACGGTGAACTGGTCGGCGGCCCATTGGTCACGGTCGCGGGCAGGCGGCTTCAGGTGCCTGGTGTCGGGGTGGCGCTCCAGGATGCGCTTGACGTTGCGCACCATCTTCTTCGCCAGCTTGAGGTCGGCGGCCAGCACCAGCAGCCGCCGGTTGGGGTCGCGGTGGAGCAGCCACGCCGCGAACAGCCCGACCAGCGTCGACTTGCCCGAGCCGCGAAACGCCATCAGCAGCATGCGGCGGTTGCCGCCCCGGCTTTCCCGCTCCAGCCATTCCGCCATCTCGCGGTGGTGGGTGGGGGTCTTCAGGTCCGACCGGCTGTTCCAGTCATGAACGAAGGCGTGGAATCCCTTGCCCTCCTCCATCACGGGTTCCGTCCCAGGATGTGCCAGCCGGCGCCGTTCGACATCGCCGTCACCGCGTGACCCTGGCCGGTCAGCGCGATGGCCTCGCTGTCGGGACCGCCGCCGCCCTGGGCGGTGACGGTGACCCGGTTCCCGCTGGTGTCGGATTTCTTGACCGTCACCGTGCGGCCGACCGCATGGGCGGCGCCGGGGCTGGGCAGGCGGACCTCGACGGCGCCGCTCCAGGCGCTGACCAGATAGAGCGACTGGTTCAGGTCCGGCTCGAACAGGCCGCTTGCCTCGACGAAGCGCGCGTTGCCGGGGTGGCGGTTGGCGGCGACGATCCACCAGTTCGCCCCGTTCGACACCAGCGTCACCAGATCGTAGCGGTTGCCGAGCGCCACGCTCCGCCCGTCCGGACCCGGCCCGCCGGTCTCGGTGATCGTCAGGACGTTGGCCGAGGCGTCGGTCTTCTTGATCGTCACCGAATGGCCGTTCGCCGCCCCGGCGTTGGGCAGCCGCGCCTCCACCGGCCCGCCATAGGCGCTCATCAGGTAGACCGAGCTGGTCAGGTCAAGATCGACGCGCCCGCCCTGGAGCGGCTCGACATACTCGGTGTCGAAGCGCAGGGCCTCGACGGTGAGCTGGGTGACGCGGCTGTGCTCCAGCCGGTTCTTTTCCGGATAGCCGGCGTTCAGCGCGGTGTAGCGCCCGCCCGAGCGGTCCTGGATCGCCGGCCCGGCCGAAGCCGAGAACAGGTTGAGGATCGAGGTCTCGACTGAGCCGGCCTCCAGCAGCACGTTGGGCACGCCGCCCAGCGATTCGGCGTAGAAGTTGAGGATCAGCGTCTTGTCGGTGACGGCACCGACATGGAAGCAGGCCTGCGCCATGGTCGAGAGATTGGCCTCGCAATCGACGAAGGCGTTGTTGTAGCGGCCCTCCTCGACGAAGAAGCCGCTGCCGGAGATCGGCGCCGACAGCGAATAGACCCGCACGCAGTGGAAGCGGTTGGCGTTGGGCGTGTCGCCCGCCCCGCTCCGCGTCAGCCACACCCCGTGGCGCGACGGCCGCGCCACCAGCACGCGCGCGACGTTGTTCCAATAGCAGGGGAGGTTCGGGTCGGTGTAGCCGTCGAACAGCAGCCCGACCTGCGGATCCCACAGGGTCAGGTCGCTGAGCGTGTTCTGCACGCAGGGGCCGTCGCGCCCGAACAGCCGCACCCCGGCCTTGCCGTTCTCCAGCCGCAGGCCGGACAACGTCGCGTAGCCGTCCGGGATGTGGACCAGATCGAAGGCGTCGGAGGATCCCGCGATGATCGAGGTCTGGCCGGTGCCGCTCAGCGTCTTGCCATAGGCGAGCGTCAGCGTGTTGGTGATGCGGTAGGTTCCCGGCGGCACGTGCACCGCCTTGGCCGAGGTCAGCGCCGCCTGGATCGCCACCGTGTCGTCCACCACCCCGTCGCCGACCGCGCCGAAGTCCTTGACCGACACGACGTCGGACAGCTTGTCGCGCACCGGGCGGCTGACCGCGCCCGTCCCCGGCGGGACGTAGGTGGACAGCGCCTCCTCGTCCACCGGCGGGCGGACGGTGGGGTTGCCGGCGCCGTCGAAGGCCAGCAGCTTGCCCTGGCGGATCGCGCGCCCTGGCAGCAGGGGCGAGGCCGGCAGGTCGGTGTCGGCGTAGCGCAGCATCAGGTCCTGGTCGCCGGCCACCTGCTGCAACCCGGCGGTCAGCCGGTCGAACTCGCCGTTCAACGCGGAGGCCGGGAGCGGCCCGCTGTCGAGGAAGCCGCTGGTCCGCTCGATGGGCAGGCGGCGGCGCAGCAGCACCGCCGTGCCGTTTTCGGGAGCCTGCGCGAAGGTGACGGAGCCGCCCGCCGAGGCGCCGGCCCCCGCCACGGCGTAGCCCGTGTTCTGCAAGGCGGCGCCGAGGAACACCTGAAGGTCGTCGTCCGCGAAGATCGGGAACGGGTAGGTGAAGACGCGTTGCGCCCCGTCGGCGACGTACTGCACGCGCGGGGTGCCGCGCGGGATGGAAAGGGAACTGGTCATCGGTGGCTCCGCGTTGCCGGCGCCGTCAGGCGATGGGATCAGAAGAACTTGCTCATGAACTCCAGCTTCTGCCGGTCGGCGAGCTGCGCCTGTTCCAGCAGGTTGCGACGCTTCACCGCGTCGAGGGTCTGCTGGATCGCCTGCCGCTTGAGCTGGTCGACGGTTTGGGAGTCCTTGCGCTCGCTCTCGGTGTCGTTGGTCAGGCCGAGCAGGATCGCCTCGCCGGAACCGGCGTCGGAACTGACGCCGCGCGCGCCCATGCTGGCGCGGGTCTTGGCGACCGACTGGCGCAGGGCGTCCACCCGGCGCTTCTCTGCCGCGTCCGCCGCCGCTGTCAGCTGGGCAAGCTGGGTCTGCGCGTCCTTGTCCTGCGTCTGATAGGCGGTCTCCTGGCTCGCCCGTAACTGGGCCAGGGTTTGTTCCTGGCTGGCCTGATAGGACTCCATCTCCCGCGCGCGGGCCTGCTCGGCGGCGATGCGGGCGGCCTCGGCCTGCTGGCGCTGAAGCTCCTGCTCCTGCTGGCGCAGCAGATCCTGGCGCGCCCATTCGCGGGCCTGTGCCTCAGCCTCCAACTGCGCCTGCTGCTGGCGCGCCGCCGCCGCCGCCGCGGCGCTGCGTTCGGCGGCGGTGCCCTCCTCTTGGTACTTGCGGTCGAGCGCGGCCTGGGCGGCGGCGGCGGCGGCGGCCTCCTGCTGGCGCTGGTACTCCAGGGCCTGCGCGGCGGCGGCGGCTTTCGCGGCGTCCTGCTGGCGTTTGTACTCCAGCTCGGCGGCGGCCTGGGCGGCCGCCTGCTGCTGCGCGGCGGCGCTGCCGGAGCTGTCCGACACGCTGCGCACGGTGTTGAGGACCGTCCCCGCCAGCGGCAGGGCCGTCGTCACCAGGGGCGTGATTCCACCCATCAGTCGTTCACCTTCATGTCCATGGTCACGGAAAGCAACGTGAAGGGCAGCGGCGCGTCCTGCTCGATGCGCCACAGCGGCACGTCGATGTCGCGCCGCCAGCCCAGCGCCCGGATGCGCCGGTCTCCCGACACGCGCGGCGGCACCCCGTCGGCCGGTTGCGGCCCCAGCCGGTGCAGCGGCAAATCCTGAAGCCCGCGCCCGAGATCGACGCGCAACGCCGCCGTGTCCTCCAGCCGGAAGGTCACGGCGACCAGCCGCACCCGGTCGGCCCCGGCCCCCTGCCCGACCAGATTGGCCGGCAGGGGCACGATGCGGTGGCTGTAGGGCAGCCCGGCCTCGACGTGGCGGGCCGGCGGCGACAGGGTGACGCTGCCGGCCTGCACCATGGCGGGCGGACGGGCCACGCCGTCCGCCAGCACGGCGACCGTCCGTCCCTCCAGATGGCCGAGGCCGGTCCAGACGGCGGTCGGCTCCGTCCTGTCGGCGACCACCGCCGCGTCGAGGTTGAGCGCGTCGTCGAAACGCTCGATGGTCCAGGTCCCGGCGCGGTCGACCAGCAGATAGACCTCGTCGCCGACCACCGCGACCGAGCGCACCGCGCCGTCCGTCTCCAGCCGGGTCCAGGCGGTGACCGCCTCGGTCCGGTAGACGGTCAGCGTGCAGAGCGAGCCGTCCTCCATCGCCACGAACAGCAGGCGGCGGGTCTGGTCGTAATCCTGGTCGCGCGGGTTGACCACCAGATGGCGGGCCAGCAGCGCCAGATCGTTGGCCTGATAGGCGGCCTCGGTGTCGGTGTAGAGGAATTCGCGGATTTCCCGCCGGTTGCGCGGGACGAACAGCGTGGCGCCATCCACGTCGCGCGGCGGGATGTTGCGGTCGACCGGCGAGCCGATGCGGGTCTGCCGGTTGACCTGGATGTTCTGCGGGGTCAGCGGGTCGCCGGTCACCATGTACTCGGCGCCCGAGGTGAAGACCTGCAGATGCCGGCCGGAGAACACCGCGCGCACGGCGTTGACCTGATCGGACAGGATGCCGAATTCGATGGCTTCGTCGTCCAGCCCGGTGCCGAGGTCGAAGTTCCAGATGTCGGCGGAGCGCGAGAGCCACAGCCGGTTGGGCAGGTCGCGCGACCCGCCGATCACCAGCCGGTCCTGGTGGAAGGCCGCCGACACCGGCCAGCCGCGCAGGGCCGAGAAGGACTGCTCCTCCCAGTCGGTGGTCGCCGCCGTGTCGGCCAGCGCCTCCTTCGCGGTGGCGTTAACCTGGGTGGCGGAGACCACGCCGGTGACCAGCAGCTGCTTGTCCTTGATGCGGATGCGCGTGCCGTCGTGGCGCTGGTCGAACACCGGGGCGGACGCGGTGACGGTGACCGCCCCCGTGGTCCCCGAAGGCGTCAGCGTCACCGCCGGGTCGCCGAAGCGGTAGAAGGGCAGCCGGACCAGCTCGTCCTTAACCGCATAGGCCCAGTCCGACAGCGTCCAGGCGCCCCCGGCGCTGCGGGTCAGCGTGCGCGGCGGGACCTCGGGGTGGCAGACCAGCAGGGTGTCGGCGCTCTGCGTCCAGGTGATCTGGGCCAGCTGCGCGGCGGTCCAGGGCGACTCCACCGTGGCGACGCGCGTGGCTCCGCTGTGGATGTCGATCCTTCCCGCCGAGAAGGCCAGCAGATAGGTCTGCTCGGTGTTGTACTCGAAGGCGACCAGCCGCCCGTCGCCGCGCGCCAGCCCGGCGAAGGCGAGGCCGGAGCGCCGGGTCACCCCGCCGGTCGGGTCGATGAACAGGTTGCGCAGCGCCAGCGCCCCGTTGTCGTAGGCCCGCAGATCGCCGCGCCCGAGCAGCCGGCGCGAGATCTCGCCGGCCGTGAAGTTGGTCTTGACCTGTTGCAGCCGTCCCATCGGAGCCTCCTTTCCCTCAGCTTCTGGCGTCGATCAGGGTGAAATCCTCGAAGCCCGGCTGGTTGTCCTGCTGGGCGTCGATCTGGCGGGCGCGGCGGAACTCGGCCTCGGCCAGCGAAGCGAGCAGCTCGGCCCGGCTGCTGCTTTCCGTCAGGGGAATGCAGAATTCGGCGGCGAGCCGGGCGATCAGCGCCTGGTCGAAGAAGGCGGGAAAATCCTCCTCTGCCGGGCGCCCGATGTAGGTCAGGGTGACGCGGTCGGAATCGCAGTGCAGCGTCCGCCCGAGGATGCGGTAGCCGACGCCCCGTCCCCGCCCGTCGCCGCCCGCCCCCAGCGCCCGCAGGAAATCGGCGGGAAGCTGGAAGGCGTTGGCGTAGTCGGCGACGGGCTCGACCGCCAGACGCGGCAGGCTCGCCTGCACGGTGGCGAAGCTCCAGGCGTTTGCGGACAGCAGCCCATCCCGCGCCGGGCCGTAGAGCGCCGAGGCGACTTCCGCCTCGGCCGAGCCGTCGTCGAAGGAGGCGATGGCCGTCGCGCCCACCTTGATGAGCGCGCGGCCGCACAGACCGATGGCGGTGAGGGCCATGGCGGAAATCTCCGGAAAGGGTGGAAAGGGGAATCAGGCGAACTCGGCCTGCATCCAGGTGCCGCCGGACGCCGGCAACTCGAAGGCGAGGCTGGAGGTTTGGCCGAGATGCGCGTCGAACCAGTCGCCCGCCGTCACCGGCAGCCAGGGCGTGATCGCGTTGGGCAGGACGTTCCAGTCCGTGCCGTTGCCGCAGCACCGCATCACCGTCCGGCCCGGATACTCCACGCCGCCGTTGCGGCGGATGGTCAACTCCCGGCGGCCGTTCATCGCGGCCGACACCTCCAGTTGCACCGACAGGCGGACGAAGCGCGCCCAGGACGGCGTGACCACCCGCGTCGGCGTCTCCGGCCGGAAGCAGCCGTCGCTGTCCCACACCACCGCGCTCCACACAATGCGGCCGCCGGCGTTGGGATCGCCGAGGCCGGGACCGAACATTTGCGGTTCGGCCAGCGTCAGCAGGCAACCGCGCAACGGCCCCTGCGCGCCGAAGCGGTCGAGCTTGGCCTTGTCGGCGGCGCTCATGAAACCGTCGGCCCCGGCGCTGGCCACCGCGTGCGACGCCCCGCCGCTCCCGGCATGGGAGGACGGGGTGCCGTCGAGGATGCCGAAACCGGAGAGCGTGCGCGGCGTGTTGCGGATCTCCGCCCATTCCACGAAGCCGGCGTCGAAGGTCGGCGAGGCCAGCGACACCAGCGCCACGTTGCCGTTGGCGTCAAAGGCCAGCGCCTTGCCCGCGCGTTCCGGGCTGCTCGGCAGCCGGGCCGACAGCGACGGGCTATCGCCTTCCGGGAAGCGCACCGACCGGTTGGCCGCGTCCTGCGCCTGCTGGGCCAGCAGCGCCAGCCGGTCGAACGCCTGGTCGGCCGTCACACCCGGATAGCCGTGATCGCCCGCCGCCATCGTCCGGACGATGACCACGCTGTGCCCCGGCGGCGGCGGGGCTGGAAAGACCACCGTGCCCCCGCCGGGCGCGCCCACGCCGGTGACGGTGTAGTGGGTGTTCAACACCTGCGCCGTCTCCGCCCCGGTCACGGCCGAACGCAGCGTCACCGTCAGGTGGGCGGCGTCGAGGATGCGGAACCCGTAGGCGAAGGCGACCCGGACGCCGTCGGCGGCGTGGCTGTCCCGGCATCCGCTGGTGAGCACGCTCATGGGGTGGTCCTCAGTCGCTGTTGGCGGTGCCGAAGGGGGTCAGGTTGGCGAGATCCACCACCCCGGCCGCGTTGGTGGCGACGACCAGCACGCCGCCGGACGGCGAGCCGCCGACCGCGCAGTTGGCCAGCACCATGTCGCCGACCCGCAGCAGGTCGCTGGCGCCGTTGAAATAGCCGGTGGTGTCCACGTCGGCCGCGAGGTCGGCCGTGGTGTAGTGCCAGAGGGTGAAGCCGTTGGCGTAGGCGAGCACGCTCAAATCCTTGGACGCGTAGGCCATGGATGGTGTCTCCGGAAAGAGGGGAATCGGTGTGGGGTCGGCAAGTCTGTGCGGGCGCAGGTGCGGTTGCCCCCCTCCCTAACCCTCCCCCGCGTTGCGGGAGAGGGGACTGCCGCCGAACGCCGACAAGCGTCCTGCCCCCTCTCCCGCCGAAGGCGGGGGAGGGATGGGGAGGGGGCACGCGAAACTGAGCTTTCGCCTCAGCTCTCCAGGCAGCGCAGGGTGACGACCCCGGCCGTGTCGATCAGCGCGGCGCCCTGGCTCATCATGTTGTTGACGAAATGGGCGGCGCGGTCGCCGTGCCAGCTGATGTCGGTCTTCACGTCGGCGCCCGCCGCGTGGGCGACCGCCGTCTTGTGGTACCAGTGGCACAGCCGCACGTTGCCGGTCGCCTTCAGCCCGGAATGCGGGATCCACAGCGTGCCGAGCCAGCGCTTGGCCTGGGTGCCGCGCCAGGGCAGTTCGTCCGGCCCGACATAGTCGCTGCTGGCGAACTCCTCGATCCCGAGAAGCTGGCTCCACTGCTTCCAGCCGACCACCGCGAAGCGCTGGCCGTCGTCGGGCACGTCGGATTCGCCCAGGATCTCGAAGGCCTCCAGCACCTTGGAGCGGGTCAGCCCGTCGGTGTCGCCGCCGGCGAAGCGGGTCGAGGTGTTCAGCTCGGCCAGCAGCAGTTCGTCGGTCTTGCGGCCCAGCGCGTAGGCGCCGGCCCCGGCGATGATCTGGCGCTCGTCGATGTTGGTCTTCAGCTCGTCCAGCCGGTCGACCCAATCGCCGGCGTAGAAGTCGTAGAGCGGGCATTCGACCGGTGTGTGGTCCAGGTTCATGACCGGGACGGCGCCGTGGCGCGACTTGGTCGAGGCGACGCCCTTGCCCACCTTCTGGAAGACGGTGGAGGCGCCCTGCACGTTGTTCTTCGTGCGGACCGTGTTGCGCAGCTTGGAGCCCATGCGCTGGTAGGCCTCGTGGACCTCGCGCTCGAACTGCTTGACGAACGCCTCGGCGATCGTGGTGGACATGGGAGATGATTCCTTTCGCGTTCCTGCGGATCCCGTCCAGGGGAAAGGTCGTCCCGCCACCCGGTTGTCGGTGTCGCTTGGAACGCAACCGGCCGCGGGCGGAACGCGAAAAAGAAAAGGGCCGGCCGGGCCTTTCGGTTGTCCGGCCAGCCCTTTTCAGGACAGGCTTGAGGGGAGGTTGGCAAAGCGTCGAAGGCGGAAGGTCTTGAGGGGGGGGAGACCCGTCGCCTTGACAGGAACCGTTTTAGGATTTTCAGCCCATCAGATCAAGGACTATTTTCATAAACGCGCGGCGGCCCTCAGTGCCGGACCGGTCCCGCCAGCCAATGGCTGACGATGGTCTCGGCCTGGACCGGCGAGCTTTCCGGGTGGTGGTAGCGGTAGACGGTGACCGCCGCCTCCAGCGCGTAGCGTTCCGGCTGGCCGCAGCGGCACAGGCCGCTGTAGCAGCGCTGCACCGCGTCGCGGCAGGCCGGCGCGTCGAAGGGAGGCGGCTCGTCGCCGAGATAGCGGGGATCGGTCATTGACGCTCATCCTCCTCGTCCAAGGGCACGCCGTAGATCTCCAGCCGGTGCCCGACGATCTTGTAGCCGAGCTCGCGGGCGATGCGCTCCTTCATCGCCTCCAGCTCCGGGCTGGCGAACTCGATGATCCGGCCGGTGCGGGTGTCGATCAGGTGGTGGTGGTGGTCGGCCGACGCCTCCTCGTAGCGGGCGCGCCCGTCGCCGAGATCGACGCGCTCGATCACCTGCGCGTCCTCCAGCAGCCGCATGGTCCGGTAGACCGTGGCGATGGAGATGCGCGGGTCGATGCTCGCCGCGCGGCGATGAACCTCCTCCACGTCGGGATGGTCGTCCGCCTCCGACAGCACCTGCGAGATGACCCGGCGCTGCCCGGTCATCTTCAATCCCTTTTCGACACACAACGCTTCCAGCCGCGACGTCATCGGAACGATACCTTGGTCTTTGGTTTCCGAAACCCCATCATACTGAAAACCGTTCGCAATCCCAGCGCGGTGTTGACGCGACGCGAAAGTCGCAACAATCGAATGGAGGACGCACGAACATGATTCGCAACGCCATCGCCCCGGCCCTGATCGCCCTCGCCACCCTGGCGGCCCTGCCCGCCGCCGCCCAGCAGCCGGCCCAGCCGGCCCCGGCTCCCGCCGCGCAGGCCGCCGTCGCCGACGCGCAGGGCAAGGCGCTGGGCACCGTCACCTTCACCAAGTTTCCCCATGGGATCGTGGTGCACGGCCAGTTGGAGGGCCTGACGCCGGGCTGGCACGGCCTGCACATCCACGAAAACGGCGCCTGCACCCCGAATTTCGCGGCGGCGGGCGGCCATTTCGGCGCGGCCGGGTCCAAGCACGGGCTGGAGGCGCAGGCGATCCACTACGGCGAGCTTCCCAACATCTGGGCCAACGAGGCCGGCAAGGCCGGGTTCGAGGCGATCACCCACATGGTCTCGCTGACCGACGGCGCCGACGGCCTGTTCAAGCAGGGCGGCACCGCCATCGTCGTCCACGCCCAGCCCGACGATTATCTGAGCCAGCCCGCTGGCAACTCCGGCGACCGCATCGGCTGCGGCGTCATCAAAAAGAGCTGACGCCAAAGGGGTGCGGCCAATCGACACAGGCGCCGCCACCCGGCCGCACCCCCGCCCGCCCTTCCTTGTCCCAGCGGCGCACGCCTGCCTCCCACCGAGTTTTCTTGCCAAAACAAGCCGTCCGCCCTATGTGTGCGGAGTCGGATGGCACCAGGACCGCGCCCTTGTCGGTGCGCCGCCGCCCGACGGCTCCGCGCCATCCCGCCGCGGAGCGCGCAAGCCCGGCCGCTCCCTATTGGCGCGGCCCCCATTCTGGTGACCAGGACCATCCCTATCCATGACTGAATTCTCCGGCCTCGGCCTGATCGAGCCTCTTCTGCGCGCCGTCGCCGAGGAAGGCTACACCACGGCCACGCCGATCCAGGCCGGCACCATCCCGCTGCTGCTGCAGGGCCGCGACGTTCTCGGCCTCGCCCAGACCGGCACCGGCAAGACCGCCGCCTTCACCCTGCCGATCCTCCAGCGCCTGTTCGAGAACAAGAAGCGCGTCGCCGCCAAGGCGCCGCGCACGCTGATCCTGACCCCGACTCGCGAGCTGGCCCTCCAGATCGGCGACAGCTTCGCCACCTACGGCAAGCATCTGCCGATCCGCCGCACCGTGATCCACGGCGGTGTCGGCCAGAGCCCGCAGATCGCCGCGCTGACCCGCGGCGTCGAGGTGCTGATCGCCACGCCGGGCCGGCTGCTCGACCTGATGGCGCAGAACCACTGCAAGCTCGACGCGATCGAGGTCTTCGTCCTCGACGAGGCCGACCGGATGCTCGACATGGGCTTCATCCGCGACGTCCGCAAGGTGGTCGCGGTCATGAACAAGCAGCGCCAGACGCTGCTGTTCTCGGCCACCATGCCCGAGGCGGTGACGGAGCTGGCGAACAGCATCCTGTCCAACCCCGAGCGCATCGAGGTCACGCCGCAATCCACCACGGTGGAGCGCATCAATCAGAGCGTTCTGTTCGTGGACCGCGCCGACAAGCGCCGCCTGCTGGCCGACCTGCTGCTCGACAGCAAGGTCGCGCGGACCATCGTGTTCGCCCGCACCAAGCACGGCGCCGACCGCGTGGCCGAGCATCTGAAGAAGGCCGGCATCGCCGCCGACGCGATCCACGGCGACAAGTCGCAGTCGGCCCGCGTCCGCGCGCTGGAATCCTTCCGCGCCGGCGAACTGCGGGCGCTGGTGGCGACCGACATCGCGGCGCGCGGCATCGACGTGGACGGCATCAGCCACGTCATCAACTTCGACCTGCCGAACGAGCCGGAAAGCTACGTCCACCGCATCGGCCGGACCGCGCGGGCCGGCACCACCGGCAGCGCGGTGTCCTTCTGCGACCATGAAGAGGTCGGCTACCTGAAGGACATCGAGAAGACGATCCGCCAGCCGATTCCGATCGACAACACCCACCCGTTCCACGCGGTGGAGGTGGCGCAGATCCACGCCTCGTCCAAGCCGCCGCCCCGCCCGAAGGCGCCCGGCAGCAACCGCAACCAGAACCAGGGCGGCGGACGCGGCCAGCAGCAGCCGGCGGCCAACCGTTCGGCCGCCCCGGCGGGCAAGCCGGCGCAGCCCCGTGCGGCCCAGCCCAAGCCCGCGCAACCCAAGCCCGCCCAGGCCCGGCCGCCCCAGGGCACCAAGCCGGCCAGCCACCCGCAGGCCAGCAAGACGCCCAAGCCCGGCGCCCAGCAGAACCGCCACGACCGGCGCCCGCAGGCCCACGCCGCGGCCACGCGCCCGACCGGCGGCGACACCCCGCTGAAGAAGAAGACCAGCGCGGCGTGATCGCGTCGTAGGAACCAACAGAAAAAGGCCCCGTCTCTCGCGAGACGGGGCCTTTTTCATGACCCGGCTTCCGCTCAGCCCTGCGCTTCGGCGGCCAGCGCCTGCTTCACCGCCGGACGGGCACCGACCCGCGCCGCGAAGGCCTCCAAATTCGGCCAAGGCGTCAGCGGAATGCCGATGCGCGGTGCCCAGCCCAGCACGACGAAGGCGTAGGCGTCGGCCACCGTGAAGGTCTCGCCGGTCAGGTAGGGCTTGCCCTCCAGATGCCGGTCCATCGCGCCGAACTTCGCCGCCAGCGTCTGCTTGGCGATCTCCTTGTAGGCGTCGGGCGTGTTGGGGCGGAACAGCGGGCTGAAGGTCTTGTGCAGCTCGCTCGACACGAAGTTCAGCCATTCCAGCACGCGGTAGCGCCCGATGGTGCCGACCGCCGGGATCAGGCCGCTGCCGGGCGCTTGGTCGGCGATGTACTGCACGGTCACCGCCGCCTCGGTGAGGATTCCGCCCTCGTCGAGGCCGAGCGTCGGCACCTGCCCTTTCGGGTTCACGGCCAGGAAATCGCTGCCGTCCTCCAGGGTTTTCTTCGCCAGATCGACCTTCACGAGGTCGAAGGGCAGCCCGGCCTCGCGCAGGACGATGTGCGGCGAGAGCGAGCAGGCGCCGGGCTTGTAGTAGAGCTTCATGATCTTGGTGTTCCCACGGGGATGAGGGTGGTCGACGCCCCTACAGCTAGCGCGCCCGGCCCCGCCGGACCAGCCCTTCCCGTCACGCCGCCTCGCCCAGCCGCCGCCCGGTCGTGGCGTCGAAGAAATGCAGCGCCCCCGGCTGCGGTGCCACCGCCAGACGGTCGCCTTCGCGGCAGGACGGCAGGCCGGCCATGCGGATCACCAGCGATTCCCCATCCGGCAGCCGCCCGTAGACCACCGTGTCGGCGCCCAGCGCCTCGACCAGTTCCACCAGGATGGACGACGCGCCGGGGGCGGCGTCGAGCGCCAGATGCTCCGGCCGGATGCCCAGCTTGACGGCGCGGCCGGCGTCGGCCGGGCGCGGGCGGTCCAGCGGCAGCACGGCTCCGCCCGGCATGGCGACGGCCCGCCCGTCGGCGTCGAAGCGGGCGTCCAGCACGTTCATCGGCGGCGAGCCGATGAAGCCGGCGACGAACAGGCTTTCCGGCCGCTGGTAGACCTCCAGCGGCGTGCCGATCTGCTCGGCGACGCCATGGTTCATCACCAGGATGCGGTCGGCCAAGGTCATTGCCTCGACCTGGTCATGGGTGACGTAGAGGCTGGTGATGCCCAGCCGGTCCTGCAAGCGCTTGATCTCGACGCGCATCTGGGTGCGCAGCTTGGCGTCGAGGTTGGACAGCGGCTCGTCGAACAGGAAGGCCGAGGGTTCGCGCACGATGGCTCGGCCCATGGCGACGCGCTGGCGCTGGCCGCCCGAGAGCTGGCTCGGCCGGCGGTCGAGGAAACGGCCGAGCTCCAGGATTTCGGCGGCCTTGGCCACCCGCGTCTGGATCTCCGGCTTGGGGATGCCCCGGATCTTCAGGCCGTAGGCCATGTTGTCGAAGACGGTCATGTGCGGGTAGAGCGCGTAGTTCTGGAACACCATCGCGATGTCGCGGTCCTTGGGGTCCAGCTCGTTGACCACGCGCCCGCCGATGGCGATCTCGCCGCCGGTGATGCTCTCCAGCCCGGCGACCATGCGCAGCAGGGTGGATTTTCCGCAGCCGCTCGGCCCCAGAAGGACGAGGAACTCGCCGTCGCGGACAGCGACGTCGATGCCCTTGATCGCCTCGACTTGGCCATAGGATTTGCGAACGTTTCGGATGTCTACGGTTGCCATGTTCTTCTTACTTCCCGCTGTCCGCTATTTTTCGCTGTCGACCAAGCCCTTGACGAACCAGCGTTGCATGAGGACGACCACGGCGATCGGCGGCAGCATCGCCAGCACGGTCGTCGCCATGATGAGGTTCCAATCGTTGGCGGCCTCGCCGGTGCCGATCATCTTGGTGATGCCGATGACGATGGTCTCCATGTCCGCGCTGTTGGTGATCAGCAGCGGCCAGAGATACTGGTTCCAGCCGTAGATGAAGAGGATGACGAACAGCGCCGCGATGTTGGTCTTCGACAGCGGCAGCACCACGTCCACGAAGAAGCGCAACGCCCCCGCCCCGTCGATCTTGGCGGCCTCCACCAGCTCGTCCGGGATGGTCAGGAAGAACTGGCGGAACAGCAGCGTCGCGGTGGCCGACGCGATCAGCGGGATGGTCAGCCCGGCGTAGCTGTCGATCAGGCCGAGATCGGCGACGACCTTGTAGGTCGGGATGATCCGCACCTCGACCGGCAGCATCAGCGTGATGAAAATCATCCAGAAGAAGGCCATGCGGAACGGGAAGCGGAAGAACGCCACCGCGTAGGCCGAGATGATCGAGATGGCGATCTTGCCGAGCGCGATGGTCAGCGCCATCACCAGGCTGTTCAGCAGCATCACCCGCACGGGCGTGTAGGAGGCGCGGGCGCCGTGGCTCTCGCTCCAGGCCTGGCCGTAGTTGACGAGCGCCTCGCCGCCGGGGGTCAGCGGCAGGTTGCCGCGCCCGATGGTGGCCGAATCCCAGGTCGATCCGATCAGCGTCACGTAGATCGGGAAGGCGAAGATCAGCACGCCCACGATCAGCACGATGTGGGGCACGAGGTCGATCAGGCGGCGGCCCCCGGATTGCGATAAAGTCGTCATGCGTAATGCACCTTGCGCTCGACGAAGCGGAACTGCACCGCGGTCAGCGCGATGACGATGACCATCAGGATCACCGATTGGGCCGAGGAGCCGCCCAGGTCGTTGTTGACCACGCCGTCCTGGTAGACGCGGAAGATCAGCGTCTCCGTCGCCTTGCCGGGACCGCCCTGGGTCAGGGCGTGGATCGTGCCGAAGGTCTCGAAGAAGGCGTAGACCATGTCGACCACCAGCAGGAAAAAGGTGGTCGGCGACAGCAGCGGGAAGGTGATCGACCAGAACCGCCGCGCCGGCCCGGCCCCATCGATGCTGGCCGCCTCCATGACCGAGCGCGGGATGGCCTGGAGCCCCGCCAGGAAGAAGATGAAGTTGTAGGAGACCTGCTTCCAGCTCGCAGCCAGGACAACCATGGTCAACGCCTGGTCGCCGTTCAGCCGGTAGTCCCAGTCGTAGCCCAGCCGGTTCAGCAGCCGGCCGAGCGACCCGATCTCGGGGTTGAAGATGAACATCCACAGCACCGCCGCCACGGCGGGCGCCAGCGCGTAGGGCCAGATCAGCAGCGTCTTGTAGGCACGCGCCCCCTTGATCTTGGAATCGGCCAGCACCGCCAGCAGCAGCGCCACGCCCAGCGACAGCGCTGTGACCGCGACGCTGAAGATCGCCGTGGTCTTGACGGTGCCGACGTAGTTCGGGTCGCTCAGCACAACCTGGAAATTCTCGAACCAGACGAACTCGCTGCGCAGGCCGAAGGCGTCCTGGATGTGGACCGACTGCCAGATCGCCTGCGCCGCCGGCCAGATGAAGAAGACCAGAGTCACCGCCACCTGCGGCGCGAGCAGCAGATAAGGGAGGAGCTTGTTGTCGAAGATCACGCGACGCTGCAAAATCCGGCCTCGTTTTTTGGGAACAGCCCTCTCCCGCCCGGGGGAGAGGGCGTTTTATCGTCAGTTCTTGTTCGCGCGCTCGAAGTTGCGCAGGACCACGTTGCCGCGCTGCACGGCGGTGTCGAGCGCCTGCTGGACCGGCTGCTGGCCCTGGAAGGCCTTCTCAAGTTCTTCCTGGATGATGTTGCGGATTTCCGGCAGGTTGCCCAGGCGCAGGCCCATCGTGTTCTCGGTGGTCGGCGTGCGGGTCAGCTGCGCGGCGGGCACGTCGGCGCCGGGGTTCTTCTCGTAGAAGCCCTCCGCCTTGGCGAGTTCGAAGCCCTTGAAGGTCACCGGGACGTAGCCGGTGTCCATGTGCCACTTGGCGTCCACCTCGGGCTTGGCGAGGTAGGTGAAGAACTCCGACACCGCCTTGTATTCGGCCGGCGTCCGCTTGGGCGAGGTCATGACCCAGAAGGCCGCGCCGCCGATGATGCCGTTCTTCGGCTCGCCCTTGATCTGGTCCGGCCAGTAGGGCAGAGGGGCGGCGCCCCAGGCGAAGGTCGCCTCCTTGGCTATGCGGCTGCGCAGGCCCGACGAGGCGTGGATGATCGCGCACTCGCCCGACGGGAACAGGCCGTCCGGCTTGTTGTCGCGGCCACCGTAGCGGAAGGTGCCCTCCTTCTGCATGTCGACCAGCGTCTGGACGTGCTTGACGTAGAGCGGCGCGTTGACCTTCAGCTCGGCGTTCAGCCCGCCGAAGCCGTTGGCCTGCGAGGCGAAGGGGGTGTCGTGGATGGCGCCCAGCTGCTCGAACTGCGCCCAGGTCGGCCAGGAGGTAGTGAAGGGGCAGGATGCCCCCGACGCCTTCAGCGCCTTGGCCGCCGCGATCAGCTCCGGCCAGGTCGCCGGCGGCTTGTTCGGGTCGAGCCCGGCCTTCTGGAAGGCGTCCTTGTTGTAGAACATGATGTTGGTGGAGCTGTTGAACGGCAGCGCCATCATCTTCCCGTCCTTGGACGAGTAGTAGCCGCTGACCGCCGGAATGTAGGCCTTGGGATCGACCGTGGCGCCCGTCTCCTGCATCAGCTGGTAGACCGGCTTGATCGCCGGGCCGGCGGCCATCATCGTCGCGGTGCCGACCTCGAACATCTGCACGATGTGCGGCGCGTTGCCGGCGCGGAAGGCGGCGATGGCGGCCTGCATCGCTTCCGGGTAGCTGCCCTTGAAGGAGGCGTTGACCTGGACCTTGTCCTGGCTGGCGTTGAAGCCCTTCACGACCTCTTCGAGCTGGCCGCCGAGCGGCTGGGGCAGGCCGTGCCAGAACTCGACGACGGTCTTCTGCTGCGCCTGGGCCATCGTCGGGGCCATCCCCGACAGGCCGGCGGCAAGGGCGAAGGCGGCCGTCGATAGGCCGAGCGTGCGGCGGGTCAACATGCGGTGATACTCCCTGTCCCGGTTTGGTTTCGCGGTTGTCTGGAATGAGGGCAACGGGTTGCCGTCCCGCGACGGTTTCATGAAGTTTCCATGGCAAGCGCACAAGGGCGTATGCCGGGGGATAGGCAGACCGGGGCAGCGCCGAACACCCCGCCGCCGGACGGCGCGGGGCAGGGCTGGGCATGACGACGGGAAAACCAACCGGCGTGCGGCCGATCCGGCATGGCGGAAACCTCCCCAATGCTTTTGTTCGGGACCTTGAGGTTCCCGTTAAGGTCACCCTGCGCGTGGGGGCGGCATTTTGTCAATCAGCCGTGTGGATTGTCACGACTCTGGACGATCCACGCCGCCCTCCCCCCTTACGCCAACGGCCGGCGTCCGGCGGTCAGGGTGTGGGCCAGCAGCGCCTTCAGCAGCGCCGGGTCGCAGGGCTTGTGGACCAGCCGGAAACCCGAGCGGTCGACGCTGCGCAGCCGGTCCGGGTCGGTGTCGCCGGTCACGATCACCCCCGGCACCCGCCGCCCGCAGCGGGCGCGGACGGCCTGGATGGCGTCGATGCCGCTTTCCGGCCCCGACAGGCGCAGGTCGGACAGCACGAGGTCCGGCGGCGCCATCCGGTCCAACCCGGCGACGGCCTCGTCGATGCCGCGCACCGGAACCACGTCGTAGCCCCAGCCGCGCAGCAGCAGCCCGATGCCCTCCAACTGCATGGCGTCGTCCTCGATCACCAGAACGGTGCCGCTGTCGGCCGAGGAGTCCCCGTCCGCCCCGGTGTCGGCCTCGTCGTCGTCCGAGTCGTCCTCGTCGCCGGACGTCTCGGCCAACGGCAGCTCCACCGCGAAGACCGACCCTCGCCCCGGCTTGGAGCGCAGCGTCACCGGATGGCCGAGCGTCTCGGCCAGCCGCCGAACGATGGCCAGCCCCAGCCCCAGCCCCTGGCGCCGGTCGCGCCCCGGATTGCCGAGCTGGTGGAAATCCTCGAAGATCGCCACGTGGTTGGCGGGGTCGATGCCGACGCCGGTGTCCCAGACCTCGACCAGCAGGCGCCCCCCCCGGCGCCGCGTCGCCAGCAGCACCCCGCCCTTTTCGGTGTAGCGCAGCGCGTTGGACAGGATCGGCCGCAGCAGCCGCTCCAGCAGCACCGGGTCGCTCATCACCTCGACATCCGCCGGGCGGACGTTGAGCCGCAGGCCCTTGGCCTCCGCCTCCGGACCGAACTCCTCCAGCATCTGGGCCAGGGTCTCGTCGATGGGGAAGGCGCGCGGCTGCGGGACGACCAGACCGGCCTCCAGCGCCGACACGTCCAGCAGGGCGCGCAGCAGCGTCTCGCCGCCGATGATCGACTGCTCCAGCTTGTTGCCCAGCTCGATGCTGGCCGGATCGGTCAGCCGTCCCATCAACAGATGGTGGAACAGATGCATGGCCTGGAAGGGCTGGCGCAGATCGTGGCTCGCCGCCGACAGGAACTTGCCCTTGGCGGTGCGCGCCCGCTCGGCGTCGGCGCGGGCCTGGGCGGTCTCCGCCTGCGCGACGGCCAGCTTGGCGGCGTCGGCGTCGCCGATCGCGGCCACGGCGGTGACGGTCCCGTCGGCGTCCCGCACCGGAGTCAGGGTCAGCGTGCCGGCCAGCATCCCAGTGGGCATAATTCCGGATAAGGTCACCGGCGCGCCGGTCGCGGCCACCCGGCGGCGCTGCGCCTCGACGGTCTGCGCGGCGGCGGCCGGGATGCCGGCCTCGGCCAGGCTCTTGCCCTCGACGTCGTCCGGCTGTTGGCCGAGCGCGGCGGCAAAGGCGCGGTTGACCACAAGCAACCGCCCCCCAGCATCAAGCAACGCGTGCGGCGCGCCGTTGGACGACAGCAGCGCATCCAACCAATCCTCGCGCTTCGTCGTATGACTTTCGTTGAGAGGCATGGGCGTACACTCGGTGATGATTTGGGAGCCACGCGGAAAAGACCGTCGCGTTACCTCTGCTTTATCTTGTGCCTCAATCGTTCGTGTCAAATGTGACCTGAGTCCATCCCATGGGATAGGCGCGCGCCGAAGCTGATAGGCCACAGGTCGGAGGGCGTAGGCCTCACCTCCCGCGCGGCGGGTCCGGAAATGGTCCCAAGGATTGGCGCGCGCCCCCCAAGCGGATTATAAGACGCCATGGTGTCCCGCCGCCCGTCCCCCCTCCGCCGCTCCAGGCGCTCGCCCGCCCAGGCGCCGAAACCGCCGCGCGCGCTGGAGGTTGCCGGGCTGCCCGTGCCGCTGGAGCTGCGGGAGAGCGCGCGCGCCACCCGGATGACGTTGCGGGTCGATCCCGGCCGGGGGTTGGTGCAGGTGGTCATCCCCGTCGGCGTGTCCGAAGCCGACGCCCGGCACTTCATCGGCCGCCACGACGGCTGGCTGCGGGCGCGCATGGCAGCCCTGCCGCCCTCCCTGCCGTTCCAGGACGGTGCCTCGGTCCCCTATCTCGGCGTCGAGCACCCGATCCGCCACACCCCCGAACTGCGCGGCGCCACCCGAATCGAGTCGGGCGCGATCCTCGTCGGCGGTCAGGCCGAGCACGTCCCCCGCCGGGTCCGCGATTTCCTGATCCAGGAAGCCAAGCGCGAGTTGGCGGCCCGCGCGCGGGACAAGGCCGCCCTTCTCGGCGCACGGGTCGCCGCCGTCACCGTCCGCGACACCCGGAGCCGTTGGGGAAGCTGCTCCTCGACCGGCCGACTGTCCTTCTCATGGCGGCTGATCCTGACGCCGGAGCCGGTGCTCGACTATGTGGTCGGTCACGAGGTGGCGCATCTGCGGGAGATGAACCACTCCGCCCGCTTCTGGGCGCTGTGCGCCAGCCTGACCGCCGGAGTCGAGGCCCCGCGCGCTTGGCTGAAGGCAAACGGCACCCGCCTGCTGCGCTACGGCTGAAGCCACGTCGCCGTTGCGGCGCGGGATGTTTCATCCGATACAGTGCGTCCCGCGCCTTGTCCGTCCCGCCCCCCCGGCGCGCTCCGCCCTACCCGCCCCCTGCCCGCCGGTTGTCATGCCCCGCTCCGACTCCCTGGTCATCCGCGTCCTGCTGACGGCGTTGGTCGCCTTCGGTCCGATGTCCACCGACCTCTATCTGCCGTCGCTGCCGACGCTGGTGCGGGTGTTCGGCACCGACATCGCCACCGTGCAGCTCACGCTCTCGGTGTTCCTGGTCGGCTTCGCGGTGTCGCAACTGGTCTACGGGCCGATGTCGGACCGGTTCGGGCGGCGGCCGACGCTGCTGGTCGGGGTCGCCATCTATCTGGCCGCCAGCGCCGCCTGCGCCCTGGCCTCGGACATCCACGGGCTGATCGTCGCCCGCTTCTTCCAGGCGCTGGGGGCGTGCTGCGGCCCGGTGGTGGCCCGCGCGGTAGTGCGCGACGTGTTCGGGCGCGACCGCGCGGCGACGGTGCTGGCCTACATGTCGATGGCGATGGCGCTGGCCCCGGCGGTCGGGCCGATCCTCGGCGGGGTGGTCACCGAGTGGTTCGGCTGGCGCGCCAACTTCGTCGTGCTGGTGATCTTCGCGCTCGTCATCCTGGCCTCGGTGTGGAGCCTGCTGGCCGAGACCAACACCCACCGGGACGAGGACGCGCTCCAGCCCGGCCGGCTCGCCGCCAACTACCTGATGCTGCTGCGCAGCCGGGTCTTCATCGGCTACGTGCTGGTGGTCGCCTTCTCCTACAGCGGCATCTTCGCCTTCATCTCCGGCTCGTCCTTCGTGCTGATCGGGCGGATGCACCTGTCCCCGGCACAGTACGGCCTCAGCTTCGGCGCGGTGGTGCTGGGCTACATCGTCGGGTCCTTCCTGGCGGGGCGGTTGACCCGCAAGGTCGGCGGCGCCCGGATGATCCGCACCGGCACCGCCGTGTCGCTGGCGGGGGGCTTGGCCGGCGGCGCGCTGGCGCTGGCCGGGGTGGAGCACATCGCCGCCATCGTCGGCCCGGTCTTCCTCTTCATCCTGGGCAGCGGGCTGACCCTGCCCAACGCCACCGCCAACGCGGTCGGCCCCTACCCGACCATGGCGGGGCTGGCCTCCTCTCTGCTGGGCTTCGCGCAGATGGCCATCGCCGCCGTCATCGGCATCGGGGTCGGGCATCTGGACGACGGCACCCAGCTTCCCATGATGGGCGCCATCGGCGTCGTCGCGCTGGGCGCGATGCTGGCGCACCGCCTGCTGGTCACCCCCGCGGGCGACGGGCGACCCGCCTGACCCGCAACGGCGCCGCCCGCTTCGCGGCCTTGGCCTCCTCGATGTCGGGGAACCAGCGCATCAGCAGGGTGAAGACGACCGTGACGACCAGGCACATCCCCAGCGCCATCCCGGCCAGCAGATAGTAACCGGCCCCGCAAGCGATCCCCAGCGCACCCGCCACCCAGATCACCGCCGCCGTGGTCGCCCCGCGCACGGTGTCGCCGGAGCGGAACATCACCCCGGCGCTGATGAAGCCGACCGCCTGGGCGACGCCCTGGATGACGCGCACCGGATCGCTGCGCCCCTCGTCCTGCGGATGGGCCATCCAGAACTCCAGCGCCACCAGAGTCGTCAGCGCCGAGCTGATCGCGATCAGCGTGTGCGTGCGCAACCCCGCCGCCTTGCCGCGCATCTCGCGATCCAACCCCAGAAGCGCCCCGCAGAAGGCGGCGGCCAGCAAGCGCAAACCAATCTCCTCGGCCGTCAAAACTTCAGACAACCCCATGAAAACACTCCATTTTTTGTGACTTCTCCAAGGCCCGCCAATTTTTTGCCCCGTTGCGCATTTTTCACTTTGATTCCGGGGGCGATGGCTCTATGTAACGCGAACTCGCAAGCGCACGTGCCGCTGGCCCGCCCCTCGATTTCCCGAGATGTGGTTATGCAACGACGTAACGCGTGATCCCCGACCGTCCCTTAAACAAGGCGGCGACTTGGAGGTTACGATGGTTCATGTTGTTGCGGGTGGGCGCGTGCTCACCCGTCTCCGAAATTTCACACCTCTGGTCTGTACGGGCATGACACGGTCCTGTCCGGGGCAATCCAGTATCGGCGGCCCGAGCGCCTGATCAGCGATAAACCGCTGCTGATCGGTCGAGCGCTGGGCCGCTCCGATTCCCCGACTCCGCCTTTTCCCGTCCATCATCTTGCGTCCCAGGAGACTGAGATGAACCAGAAGATTGCGCGCTTTTTCGATGAGCAGCGCCCGCAGACCCCGTGCCTCGTCCTCGATCTGGACGTCGTCGAGCAGAACTACAACGATCTGCACGACGCCCTTCCCGACGCCCGCATCTTCTATGCGGTGAAGGCGAATCCGGCCGCGGAAATCCTGGCTCTCCTGGCCCGCCTCGGCTCGGCCTTCGATTGCGCCTCCGTCCCGGAAATCCAGATGGCGCTGGCCGCCGGCGCCTCGCCCGACCGCATCTCCTTCGGCAACACCATCAAGAAGGAGAGCGACGTCCGCCGCGCCTTCGAGCTGGGCGTGCGCCTGTTCGCCTTCGATAGCGAGCCGGAACTGGAGAAGATCGAGCGCGCCGCCCCCGGCGCCCGCGTCTTCTGCCGCATCCTGACCTCGGGCGAGGGCGCCGAATGGCCGCTGTCGCGCAAGTTCGGCTGCGACCTGACGATGGCCCGCCAGCTTCTGCTGAAGGCCCGCGACATGGACGTCCAGCCCTACGGCGTGTCGTTCCACGTCGGCTCGCAGCAGAAGGACCTGATGCAGTGGGACCACGCCATCTTCCAGGTGGCGCAGCTGTTCCGCGAGCTTGAGGTGCTGGGCGTCGACCTCGGCATGATCAACCTGGGCGGCGGCTTCCCGACCCGCTACCGCACCGACGTGCCGGAATGCACCGCCTACGGTCAGGCGATCTTCGACTCGCTGCGCACCCATTTCGGCAACCACCTGCCCGAGACCATCGTCGAGCCCGGCCGCGGCATGGTCGGCAGCGCCGGCGTGATCGAGAGCGAGGTCGTGCTGGTGTCCCGCAAGTCGGCCGAGGATCCCAAGCGCTGGGTCTACCTCGACATCGGCAAGTTCGGCGGTCTGGCCGAGACGATGGACGAGGCGATCCAGTACCCGATCGAGGTGCTGGGCGACGATCTGGAAAGCGACCGCGAGGCCGTGATCCTGGCCGGTCCGACCTGCGATTCGGCCGACGTGCTCTACGAGCGCGCCGACTACAAGATGCCGGTGGATCTGAAGTGCGGCGACCGGGTCCGCATCCACGCCACGGGCGCCTACACGACGACCTACTCGGCCGTCTGCTTCAACGGCTTCGAGCCGCTCAAGCATTACTGCATCTGATCTGTGCGGGGCTTCGGCCCCGCTGGTTCAGCGTCCAACGATCCGCCGGCCGTTCCATCCCGGCCGGCGGATCGAAGGGACGCTTCAAGACTTCACAGCGTCCGGACATGAAAAAGGGCCGCTCTCCTTATCGGAGGCGGCCCTTTTTGCTGGCGAAAGCGTTCATTCGCGCCAGAACGGCTTGGACATTTCCTGGTCGGCGTCGAGACGGTTGAAGCCGATGTCCTGCAGCATGCGCTCGTCGAGACGGCCGAGTTCACGGCGGGTCACGATGCGCTGGCGCCACAGACCCAGCATGTTGGACGCGGTTTCCACGACATGGGCGAAGGAAGAAGAACCGCGGGCGGTGTCAGCCGTATGAGCGAAGGTGGCCATGGTGTGATTCCTATTGTCTTGTTGTCGGAGGGGTCCGCCGGAAGGGCGATCACGCCCTCTGTGTGTGGAAAGATAATTACGCTTTAATCAGGCATGTTGCCACCCCCTTCGGCAACATGCCCGCTTTGCAGGCAGCGAGTAACTGGCTAAGGAATGTCACCTTGCTGTGGCAGAACTGTCATTCCGGACCCTTATCGTCCGTACCACCCACAATAATCGACTTGCTGGACAGGGTAGCCCGTCTTGCGTCATGCTTTGTTTTGCTTACGGACCATATGGCTTCACCATGATCGACACCATCGGCTTCGACGGCGACGACACGCTCTGGCACAACGAGTCGCTGTTCTCCATGACGCAGGAGCGGTTCCGCGCCCTGCTCGCCCACGCCGCCGACCCGGCCGACCTCGACCGCCGGCTGCTGGAGGCGGAGCGCGCGAACCTGCGGGTCTACGGCTACGGCATCAAAGGCTTCGTCCTGTCGATGATCGAGACGGCCATCGCCGTCACCGACGGGCGCGTCCCCGCCCGCGACCTGCAAAGCCTGATCGAGTTCGGCAAGGCGATGCTGGATCACCCGGTGGAGCTTCTGCCCGGCGTCGCCGAGGTGGTGGAGGCGCTGTCCTCCCGCCACCGCCTGATCCTGGTCACCAAGGGCGACCTGTTCGACCAGGAGAGCAAGATCGCCCGCTCCGGGCTGGCTGAGCGCTTCGACGCGGTGGAGATCGTCAGCGAGAAGGATCCGGCGACCTACCGCCGCGTCCTCGCCCGTCACGGCGTCGATCCGGCGCGTTTCGTGATGGTCGGCAACTCGGTGCGCTCGGACATCCTGCCGGTGCTGTCCATCGGTGCCCACGCCGTCCATGTGCCCTACGCCATCACCTGGGCGCACGAGGAGGCCGAGCCGCCCGACGAGCATTATCGCCGCATCGACAGCGTCCTGGATTTGCCGCCTCTGCTGGCGGCGTGGTGAGGAGAGAGCGACCCATGACCACCCTGTCCACCCTGCCCGCCGACGCGGCACCCGAGACCGGCGCCCCGGCCCCCGACCGCCTGCTGTCCGGCGCGCCGGTCTTCACCACCTGGAACGCCTACGAGTCGGCCGACGGCAAGCGCTTCGCCGGCACATGGCGGTCCACGCCCGGCGCTTGGCGCATCGTCTACGACGAGTGGGAGTATTGCGAGATCCTGGAAGGCGAAAGCGTCGTCGCCCACGACGACGGCCGGTCCTGGACCCTGACGCCCGGCGATCGATTCGTGATCGAGCCGGGATTCCAGGGAAGCTGGACGGTGGTCGCCACCACGGTCAAGCGCTACGTGGTCGTGCTGTCCTGACGAAACCGTCCGCCGGCCCGATCAACCGATGGCGGAGACACTGCCGGGCGCGCTGGCGTGGTTGAGGACGGTGACCGCCTTGCGCCCGATCTCGACGGCGAGCACCGCGAGGATCAGCATCGAGGCGACCAGCATCAGCCGGGCGAGGTCGCGCATCCAGGCCCGCTTCTTCGCGTTGACCCGGTGCTGGTGGATCGCTTGGGCACGGGCGGCTTGGCGGCGGCCTTCCAGACGCCCTCCGATCCAACCGGTCGCTGCCATGATGCCCTCCGCGCCCGAACCGCTCCAATTCGATCAGTTTTTATATAAAATTTTATGCGAATGTGCAAGAGGAAGGCGTTGAGCGGCACGGCATGGCCCTCTCTTCCTCCCGAAGAGAGGGCCATGCCGTGCCGCATTATCAACGGACCTCAGCGCCGCTTCGGCTCCCGGCTCAACCCCTTCGCGGCCAGTTCGGCGAGGTACTCGTCCCACAGCCGGTCCTGCCCCTCGCCGATCTCGTGCAGGTACTTCCACGAGAAGATGCCGCTGTCGTGGAGATCGTCGAACAGGATGCGAACGGCGTAGTTGCCCACCGCCTCCACCCCGACGATGCCGACATGGCGGCGCCCGGCCACCGTCTGCTTCTGGCTGGCGTTGTGGCCCTGCACCTCGGCGGAGGGGCTGACCACCCGCAGGAACTCCGCCGGGTAGGAGAAGGAGCGGCCGTCGTCGAAATCGACCTCCAACCGCTTCTCCTCCCTCTTCAGGCGGATCTCCAGCGGCCAATGGACGGTGCCGAACGGGTCCGACGCGAACCGCTCCTCGGTCATCAGGCGGCTCCCTTGTCGAGGCTGCGGGCCTCGTCGATCAGCATGATCGGAATGCCGTCGCGGATCGGGTAGGCCAGGTTGGCGCGCTCGCTGACCAGTTCGCTGCGCTCGGCGTCGTAACGCAGCGGCCCCTTGGTCAGCGGGCAGACCAGGATTTCCAGAAGCTTGGGATCGACGCGGGCGCTGCCCTTGGAATCGCTGCCCTTTGAATCGCTGATGGTGTCGTCGGGCGTCGGCATGTCGGTGTCTCGCATCAGGGATGGGGTTGGAGAACGGCGGGCATCAATGACGGGGGATGGCGCCGTCCCCGCCATGGCCGTCGAGAATGGCCATCTCGACCAGCCCGATCAAGAGCTTCCCGCGCTCGGGCAGGTCGGGCGCCTCCAGCAACGCCTGCTTCTCGCTGGCGCTGAACGGACAGATCATCGCCAGCGAGTTGACCAGCCGTTCGTCCAGCGTCGTTTCGATGGCCTGCCAATCGACCGACAGGCCCTGGACGCGGAAATAGGTCTTCAGCCCGGCGAGCAGGCGGCCACGGTCGATCTCGCCGCAGGTTTCGGGCTCCAGATCGCCAGCGAAGCGGTCCCAGCGCGGGGCGACCCGCCGGTAGCCCTGCTGCCCCTCGATCTCGCGCTGGACGGCGAAGCGCGACACGCCGGTCAGCGTGATCAGGAAACGCCCGTCCTCGGTCTCGGAGAAATTTGTGATCCGCCCGGCGCAGCCAGTTTCGTAGACGGCGGGATCGCGCTTGCGGCACTCCGGGTCGATCGGCTGGACCATGCCGATCATGCGCTCTCCCCGCAGCGCGTCCTCGACCATCGCCAGATAGCGCGGCTCGAAGATGTTCAGGGGCAGCCGCGCGCGGGGCAGCAGCAGCACGCCGGCCAGCGGGAAGATCGGCAGGGTCCGCGGCAGGCGGTCGAAGGTCGGGTCGAAAGGGTTCCGGTTCATGAGCAATCAGATAGAACCCCTTCGCCCGACGAACAGACCGGCCTCAGCTGAACAGGATGGTCGACAGCTTGCGGCGGGTCTGCACCGTCAGCGGGTCGGTCGGGCCGAAGGCCTCGAAGAACTTGACCAGTTGCTTGCGGGCGCCGTCCTCGTTCCAGGTCCGGTCGCGGCGCACGATGTGCAGCAGCGCGTCCACCGCCTCCTCGCGCCGGCCGGCGGCGAACAGCGCCATGGCGAGGTCGAAGCGCGCCTGGTGGTCGTCGGGCGCGGCGTCGACCGCCTCCTGCAATTCGGCGATCGGGCCGGCGTCGGCGGCCTGCTCCAACAGGTCCAGCTCGGCGCGGACGTTGGCCAGTTCCTTGTCCTTGGCGATGCCTTCGGGGGCGCGGTCCAGCATGGTCCGGGCCTTCTCCAGATCCTGCGCCGCGATGAAGCAGCGCACGATACCGGCATAGGCGGCGGCGTTTTCCGGATCGGCCTGGAGGATCTGGCTGTACAGATCCATGGCGCCCTGGAGGTCGCCCTCCTCCACCATCTCCTTGGCCTGGAGCAGAGCCTCCTCCAGCGGGTCGTCGGCGCCGGCGCCGGCCGACTTGGCCAGCTTCACCAGCTTCTCGACGAAGGCCTTCAGCTCCGACTCGGGTTTGGCGCCCATGAAGCCGTCGACCGGGCGGCCCTGGAAGAAGGCGAAGACCGCCGGGATCGACTGCACGCGCAGCTGCGAGGCGATCATCGGATCCTTGTCGGTGTCGATCTTCACCAGCCGGACGGCGCCCTTGGCGGCGCGGACCACCTTCTCGATGACGGGGCCGAGCTGCTTGCAGGGGCCGCACCAGGGCGCCCAGAAATCGACGATGACCGGCACGCTCTGCGACGCCTCGATGACGTCGACCATGAAGGCGCGGTCGCTGCTGTCCTTGACGACGTCACCCGCACCGGCGGCGGGGGCGGCGGATTTGGGGGCGGACGAGGGCGGATTCGAGGGCGGAATTGAGAACATGATGGCGATCGGTCCCGTTCGTGACGTCAAGTCGGTCTTGCCGTCATAGATGAGCGTGCACGCCGCCTCAAGCAAGCACTGTCGTGGCCTATTCGGCCTCCCCGAACGCGACGACGGCCGGCTCGTGACCGCAGGCGCGGATGAAGCGCAGCAGATCGTCCGGCCGGATCGCCGTGGTGCGGTCGTTCAACAGCGGGTGGTAGTTCAGCGGGTCGTGGCTCATCATCGCCGCCTGCAGCACCACCCTCACCCGCTGCCCGGTGTCGTTGACCAGCGCGAAGGGCGACACCGATCCGGGCCGGATCCCCAGATGGCGCCACAGCCGGTCGGGGGAGGCGAAGGACAGCCGGGCCGACCCGATGGCCTTGTCCAGGCGGTTCAAATCGACCCGCGCGTCCTCCAACGCCACCACCAGCCAATGCTGGTCCTTCTTGTCCTTCAGGAACAGGTTCTTGCAATGGCCGCCGGGCAGCGCGCCGCGCAGGGCCTTGCTCTCCTCCACCGTATGCAGCGGCGGGTGGGAATGGGTGACCGTCGCGATGCCGAGCGCGTCGAGCCGCGCCAGCAACTGCTCCGGGGTGGTCGGCAACGGGGCCTCGGCTTCCGGGGGCGCTGCCGTGTCGTGGGTCGGGGCGGTGTCCATGACGCCGTTTCTACCGGGCGGGCGGAAATTCGTCCAGACGCCGCAAAAACGCAAACAGGACGCTTGCATTGCGTTCGGCGATGAGTATAGTCCGCCGCACGCCGCCGGTTGGACCGGTCGCCGACGCGACAGCGGACGGCACGGATCGAACGGCGGATACGGAGCGCGGGCGTAGCTCAGGGGTAGAGCACAACCTTGCCAAGGTTGGGGTCGAGGGTTCGAATCCCTTCGCCCGCTCCAAATTTATCCGGCGCTTCCGCAGCGCGCTGGACCGCGAACCAAAAGGCCGGACCTTCACGGGTGCCGGCCTTTCGCTTGTCCGGGCCGCGCGGCCCTGCCTTCCGAACGACGCCCATCCCCCGCCGCCGTTCGGCAATGCCGCCCCACCCTCATGCAATCGTATGGATGTCGCCCCGGAATGGAAGGCGGCCGACGGCCCGCGAATCGCCGCCCACGGCAACCAACGCACAGGGCAATCGCAGGACAAATTCCCGAAACCGCCCCGCCGCCGCCCCGCGCGGCGTGAGAAACCGCGCTGGATTTTCTTCTTTTCCACCCTCCGGCTTTCCCAAGCCGAATTTACCGTTTGGCAATCCTCTTGCGGGTGCACGCCGGAATTGATAAACTTCAAAATCGAAACATTTCGCTCGAAGCGCTCTCAGGGTTGTGCGTATCGCCAAAAATTCGGCTTCATGGATGGGAACACCAAACGTTCTCCTCTCGAATGATGGAATGAATGGGAATAACGGACGGACGCACGCCCGTCCATTCACCGTGGCAGCGCCCGCCCTCGACGGCGTGCCGCCTGCCGGGCGCCTTCCGCCGATCCGCTTCGCTCCGTCACGAACGCGAAAGGGTCACGAACATGGCTATGCAACGTTATCTGGTCGATTACCCTCGGCTGTCCGCCGAAACGCTCGCCCAATGGGCGATCGTTCCCAGCAGCGTCGCCTCCGACGCCCTGAACCGCTGCCAGAGCATGGATTCGCGCATCAAGCCGATGGTCCCCGGCATGCGGCTGTGCGGGCAGGCGCGCACGGTCGTGTCGATGCCCGGCGACAACAGCATGGTGCATCACGCCGTCAGCCTCGCCGAGCCGGGCGAGGTGATCGTCGTGGCCGGCGGCGGGCTGGACGACGTGGCGCTGGCCGGCGAATGGGTCGTGCGCTGCACCAAGCGCCGCAACCTGGGCGGCCTCGTGGTCGACGGATCGGTGCGCGACCTGCACGAGATCCGGACCCTGGGCGTCCCGGTCTTCGCCAAGGGGGCGGTGTCGCGCGGCCCCCACAAGAATTTCGGCGGCAAGATGGACGTCACCGCCTCGGTCGGCAACGTGCCGGTCAATCCGGGCGACGTGATCCTGGGCGACGAGGACGGCGTCGTCGTGGTTCCGCTCTACCTTGCGGAGGAGGCCCTGAAGCAGAGCCTCGCCCTGCTGGAGCGCGAGCGCCAGTGGACCGCGCGGATCGAGGCCGGCGACACGCTGGTCGAGGTGCTGGGCGTGCCGCCGCTGGAAATCGTCGAGTGCGAGCGCGTCTGACCGGGGGGTCAGGCCAAGGAACGCCCAGCACCTCCCCCTGCCCACGGTCCGTCGTCCATGTCGTTGATTCTTCAGATCGTCCTGCCGATGTTCGCGCTGATCGCGCTCGGCTACTGGGCGGCGCGCTATCGCGGGTTCACCAATCCGATGGTCCAGGGGCTGTCCCGCTTTCTCGGCATCTACGCCCTGCCGGCGCTCCTGTTTTCGAGCATGGCGCGGGCGGAGATTCCCGATCCGCTGGAATGGGCGGTGCTGGGGTCCTTCTACATCGCCGCCCTGGCGGTCTTCGCGGCCGGCGGGCTGTGGATGCATCTGGCGGGGCGGCGGGACGATGTCGCCTCCATCGGGCTGGCCGGGTCCTTCTCCAACATCGCGCTGCTCGGTTCGCCGATCATCATGGAGGCCTACGGGCCGGCGGTGGCGGTGCCGGTGCTGCTGCTGATCGTCTTCCAGTCGCCGCTGCTCTTCACCTCGGCGACCATGCTGGCCGAGACGCGGCGCTCGGCCGGCGGCCGACCGCTGCGGGCGACGCTGGCGGCGGCCAGGGCCACGCTGCTCAGCCCGCTGGTCCTGTCGGTCGTCCTCGGGCTCGCCGCCAACCTTGCGCACATCCCGATTCCGGCGATGGCGATGAAGAGCTTCACGCTGATGGCGCAGACCGTCCTGCCCTGCGCCTGCTTCACGCTCGGCGCCTCGCTGGCCTTCAGCCCGGCGACGGGCGCCATCCTGCCGGCCACCGTCGTGGCGCTGCTCAAGACCGGGCTGCACCCGCTGCTGACCTGGCTGCTGGCGTCGAAGGTCTTCCTGCTTCCCCCGGAATGGGTCGCCCCGGCCGTCACCGCCGCGGCGCTGCCCATCGGCATCAACGCCTACGTCTTCGCCGAGCGCTACAACGCCGGCCGCGACGTGGTGTCGATGTCGCTGCTGATCTCGACCCTGCTGTCGCCGATCTCCATCTCCGTCGCCTTCATGGTTTCGACCGGCTGACCCGCCCTCCATGCCCACCGCGCCGAGACGCCCCGGCGCGGCATTTTGTCATCATACGAATGATCATCCCTTTACTTCAAGTGCATCCACACCCCTGAACGGGATCGAAAAAGCCGTCACGCAGCGAAGAGCAGAAATTTGAATGGCTCTGCTATTGATGCGGGAAAATTGTTCTGATAGCCTCTATCTTAATGCGATCAAGCCGCCGGGACTTCAGGATTTGCGGAGAAGCTTCCGGCAAATTCTCCCTTTTTCTTGGTGCGGCTTCTCCGTTTTTCAAAAAGCCAAATCAAGGTAATAATCTTCATTTTGAAATGAATATCGGAGTATGACTTGAGGTGACGGGCGATGTGCTAAATTAAAAAGATAAATTTTTATGTAACCGCATTGTCGAAAGAAAATTTCCAATCGTTAATCTTTGGAAAATACTTTCCGTTTCAGATACCCAACGGGCAAGGCCTTCAACGGCACCATCGACGAGCCATTGTGAAGCGTCCGCTGCGCATCACACCGGCCGATCAGGAGAAGGGGAGACGGACATGCGGTTCAGCGTCCCGGTTCTGGCGGCTGGCGGCGTCGTGGCGGCGGAGCCGGTTCCGCCGCACGCCGGCCACAACCCTCGCGCCCTGCCCTCGCCACTCCCCGTCCCCCCGCTTCAAGGCGACGCCTTGCGGTCCATCACCGGGCCGTCCGCCGACTCAGGTGCCCCATGACCCTCCTCAACAACTTCCACATCCCCGTCAAGATGGCGATCCCGGCGACGACGGCGATCATCGGCATGCTGGTGATCGCGCTGCTGGGCTGGTCGGCCATCACCGAGCAGTCGCGCCTGCTGGACACGCTGTTCAACCGCTCCTTCACCCGCGAGGCGGAGATCCAGGGGCTGACCGACACGCTGACCGTGGCGCATGCCGGGATGTACCGGACGGTCATCCTGAGCAACGCGAACGCCTCGCCCAAGGCGGTGGAGGAGGAGATGAAGTCGCTCAGCGGCTTCCTGGCCAAGCTGAAGGGGCAGGCCGACACGCTGAAACAGAGCAGCGCCGACACCGGCGACGAGGCCAAGTTCCTGGAACGGTTCGGCGCCGACACGGCGACCTACCTCGCCAAGGTCGGCAGCTTCCTCGACCTGCTGAAGATGGGCGTCGATCCGCTCGACTTCCTCCAGGAGGTGCAGGCCGCCTACACCCGGCTGCACACGACCAGCCGCGAATACCTGACCTACCAGCGCCAGCGCTCCACCGACGCCTACACCGTCGTCAGCGCGTCGGTCGACACCACGACCCAGGCCTTCTCCGTCGTCGCGGTGGCGGCGCTGGCGATCACGGTGGGCGTCGCCCTGTTCATCGGCCTCAACATCGCCCGGCCCATCGTGCGGCTGACCGGCGCGATGGAGCGACTGGCCCACGGCAAGCTCGATTCGGAGATTCCGGCCGCCGAGCGCGGCGACGAGATCGGCCAGATGGCCCGCACGGTCCAGGTGTTCAAGGAGAACGCCATCCGCGTGCAGGAGCTGTCGCACGAGCAGGACGCCATGCGCAGCCGCAACGAGGAGGAGCGGCGCGCCGCCATGGCTTCGCTCGCCAACGATCTGGAGGCGTCGGTCAAGGGCATGATGGGCGAGCTGGTGCGCTCGGCCGGATCGGTGCGCGACGAGGCCAGCTCGATGCTGGAGAACGCCCGGCAGACCAGCCACCACAGCGACAGCGTCGCCCATTCCGTGCAGGAGGCGACCAGCGAGGTCGAGAGCGTCGCCGCCGGGGCCGAGCAGCTGCGCGCCTCCATCGACGAGATCACCCGCTCGATCACCCAGTCGGCGCAGCTGGCGCGCGGCGCGGTGGACGAGGCCGGGCGCACCGACGGCATCGTCCAGGGCCTCAGCGAGGCCAGCCGCAAGATCGAGGAGGTCGTCGGCCTCATCCAGTCGATCGCCGGCCAGACCAACCTGCTGGCCCTGAACGCCACCATCGAGGCGGCCCGCGCCGGCGAGGCCGGCAAGGGCTTCGCCGTGGTGGCCCAGGAGGTCAAGAGCCTCGCCAACCAGACCGCCAAGGCGACCGAGGAGATCGGCGCCGAGATCGCCGCCGTCCAGGGCGCCACCCACGCGGCGGTCAACGCCATCCGCGCCATCGTCGGCACGATCCGTCAGGTCGACGAATCGCTGGGCACCGTCGCCGCCGCGGTGGAGGAGCAGGACGCCGCGACCCGCGACATCAGCGAACGCTCGCAGCGCGCCGCCTCCGACACCATGGCGGTGATGCAGGAGATGCGTCTGGTCCAGCAGGCGGCCGAGACCACCGGCCATTCCGCCGGCGCGGTGCAGAACACGACGGAGGAGCTGTCGCGCAGCTTCAACCGCCTCGACCACGAGATCGAGGCCTTCATCACCCGCATCACCGCGGCATGACCCCGTCGCAGGAACGGAACGGACGAAACGCCATGGCACACAGGCTGCGCTCCCCCCAGGATCTCGCCGGCGGCCTCCTGATCAGCGTCATCGCGCTGAGCGGATTCTGGCTGGCGCGCGGCTGGGAGGCCGGCACGCTGGCGGCGATGCAGGCCGGCTTCTTCCCGCGCCTGGTCTGCGTCCTGTTGCTCGCGATGGGGCTGGCGACGATGGTCCGCGCGGTGACCGCCGACGGGCCGGTCGCCTTTGGCTGGGCATGGCGGCCCTCGGTCGCCATCACCGTGGCGGTGCTGGCCTTCGCCGTCCTGCTCGACCGGCTGGGTCTGGTGCTGGCGATCCTGGCGCTGATCGGGATCGGCGGCTTCGCCGGCCGGCCGCTGCGCCCCGCCCCCTTCACCGCCTTGTGGGCCGGTCTGGCGACCGGCTGCGTCGCAATCTTCTCCTGGGGGCTGGGCTTGCCGCTCCAGATCTGGCCGTGATGGACGTCTTCGCGAATCTCTGGCTCGGCCTCGGCGTGTCGCTGATGCCGATGAACCTGTTCTACTGCTTCCTCGGCACGTTGATCGGCACGCTGATCGGGGTGTTGCCCGGCATCGGGCCGGTGGCGACGGTGGCGCTGCTGCTGCCCATCACCTTCTACCTGCCGCCGGTCGGCGCGCTGATCATGCTGGCCGGCATCTTCTACGGCGCGCAGTACGGCGGATCGACCACGGCGATCCTGGTGAAGCTGCCGGGTGAGTCCTCCTCGGTCATGACCTGCCTGGACGGCCACGCGATGGCGCGCCAGGGCCGGGCCGGGGTGGCGCTGGCCACGGCGGCGCTCGCCTCGCTGTTCGCGGGGGTGGTCGCCACGCTGGTCATCGCGGTGGCGGGGCCGCCGCTGGCCGGGATCGCGCTGGCCTTCGGGCCGGCGGAGTATGTGGCGCTGATGCTCGTCGGCCTGATCGGCGCGGTGATCCTGGCCCACGGGTCGGTGGTCAAGGCCATCGCCATGATCCTGGTCGGACTGCTGCTGGCGATGGTCGGCACCGACGTGAATTCCGGCCAGATGCGCTTCACCTTCGACATCCCGCAGCTCTACGACGGTCTGGATTTCGTGCCGCTCGCCATGGGGCTGTTCGGGTTGGCCGAGATCATCATCAACCTGGAGGAGACCGAAGGGCGCGGCGTGTCCCCGGCGCCGATCGCCCGGCTGTGGCCCAGCCTGGCCGACTTCCGCGAGGCATGGCCGGCGGCGGTGCGCGGCACGGCGCTCGGCACGATCCTCGGCATCCTGCCGGGCGGCGGGGCGACGCTCAGCGCCTTTGCCGCCTACGCGCTGGAGAAGAAGGTCGCGCGCGATCCCGGCCGTTTCGGGCATGGCGCCATCCAGGGCGTCGCCGGGCCGGAGGCGGCGAACAACGCAGGCGCCCAAGCCAGCTTCATCCCGATGCTCAGCCTCGGGATTCCCTCCAACGCGGTGATGGCGCTGATGATCGGCGCCATGATGATCCACGGCATCACGCCGGGTCCGCAGATCATGACCAAGCAGCCCGAGCTGTTCTGGGGCATGGTCGCCAGCATGCTGGTCGGCAACGTGATGCTGGTGGTGCTGAACCTGCCGCTGATCGGGCTGTGGGTGCGGCTGCTGCGGGTGCCCTACGCCTATCTGTTCCCGGCGATCCTGGTCTTCTGCTGCATCGGCACCTACAGCCTGAAGAACGACGTCTTCGACGTCATCACCATGGCCGGTTTCGGGGTGTTCGGCTATGTCCTGAAGAAGCTGGACTGCGAGCCGGCGCCGCTGCTGCTGGGCTTCGTGCTGGGTCCCCTGCTGGAGGAGAACCTCAGCCGCGCGATGTTGCTGTCGCAAGGCGACGTGACGGTCTTCGCGACGCGGCCGATCAGCGCGGGGCTGCTGGCGGTCGCCGCCGGGCTGCTGGCCCTGATCCTGCTGCCGAACTTCCGCCGCCAGCGCGAGGTCGCGTTCAAGGAATGATTCGCCGAATCGGGCGCACCCGCGACAACAGGGACAACGGTCAGGACACGCCCAGCCCTTGCACACAACCGCAGGATCTAATGGATTGGCGGCGCGGACGCGGTGGCGGGTAGGCCGCCACCGCCGCTGCACACTGGGAGGTGCTGAGGATGGAAAAGATCCTCACTCTCCTGATCCTGCTGTTGCAGGTGATCAAGGCATTCCTTGACTACCTGAACCGCTGATCGGGCGGGCGTATCGGGGAATAGGCCCCCCGGTACGCCCACCCCCGATATTGCCCCATCCCGCGCGCCGGTCAAGAGCGCCGATGGACAGTTTCCCGCGACAGCTATGTCACGCCCGCTTCCAAGTGGTTCCCTGCGGGCCGTCCTCCAGGACGATGCCCTGGTCGGCCAGTTCCTTGCGGATGCGGTCGGCTTCCGCGAAGTTCTTGCCCGCCCGCGCCGCCTTGCGGTCGGCGATCAGCTGCTCCACCGCCGCGTCCGACAACCCGTCCGCCCCGCCCTTCGGCGCCCAGCGGAACCACGCCTCCGGGTCTTGCTGCAACAGACCCAACTGCGCGCCGCCAGCCAGCAGCGCGCCCTTGGCCGCCGCCTTTTCGGCGTCGCTCTGCGCCTTGTTCACGGCGGTCGCCAGCTCGTGCAGGTGGGAAATCGCCAGCGGCGTGTTGAGGTCGTCCTCCAGCGCGGCCAGGACGTCGAACGGCAGATCCGACGCCAAGGGCTCCGGCCCGCCGCGCAGCGCCTGATACCAGCGGTCCAGCGTGCCCTTGGCCTGCCGGATGCCGTCGCGGGTGAAGTCCAGCGGCTGGCGGTACTGGGCACCCATCAGGGTCAGGCGGATCGCCTCGCCGGGGAACTCGTCGAGCAGGTCGTGCACGGTGAAGAAGTTGCCGAGCGACTTCGACATCTTCTCGCCCTCGACGGTCACGAAGCCGTTGTGCACCCAGGTGCGGGCCAGCGTGTCGGTGCCGTGGGCGCAGCGGCTCTGGGCGATCTCGTTCTCGTGGTGCGGGAAGATCAGATCCAGCCCGCCGCCGTGGATGTCGAAGGTGACGCCGAGATGCTCCTTGGCCATGGCGGAGCATTCGATGTGCCAGCCCGGACGGCCCCGGCCCCACGGGCTGTCCCAACCCGGCTGGTCGTCGGCGCTGGGCTTCCACAGGACGAAGTCGGCCGCGTCGCGCTTGTAGGGCGCCACCTCGACCCGCGCGCCGGCGATCATGTCGTCCAGCGAGCGGCGCGAGAGCTGCCCGTAGCTCGGCATCGACGGCACCGAGAACAACGCATGCCCTTCGGCCGCGTAGGCGTTGCCGCGCTCGATCAGCGTGGCGATCAGCGCGATCATGTGGGTGATGTGGTGCGTCGCGCGCGGCTCGATGGTCGGGCGCAACGCGTTCAGCGCGTCCATGTCGGCGTGGAACAGATCGGTGGTGCGCCGGGTCAGATCGTCGATCGACTCCCCGCTGTCGCGCGAGCGGTCGATGATCTTGTCGTCCACGTCGGTGATGTTGCGGACATAGGTCACCGAGGGGTAGAGCCGCGTCAGCAGCCGGAACAGCAGGTCGAAGACCACCACCGGCCGGGCGTTGCCGATGTGCGCCGTGTCGTAGACGGTCGGGCCACAGACATACATGCCGACATGGTCCGGACGAAGCGGCTCGAAGCGCTCCTTGCGGCGGGTCAGCGTGTTGTAGAGGTCCAACGGCACGGTGCAAATCTCCGAAGACAGGGGTTCAGGCGGTCTCGCCATTTAGGCGGCGCAAGGCGCGCGCGCGCCCGATCAGGGGTAGCAGGTTCTTCAATTCCGGTCCATGGTCGCGGCCGGTCAGCGCCCGGCGCAGAGGGAGGAAAAGCTCCTTGCCCTTGCGTCCCGTCGCCCCCTTCACGGCGGCGGTCCACGCCCCCCAGGTGCCGAGATCCCACGGCTCCTCGGGCAGCAGCGCGGCGGCTTGGGCCAGGAAGGCGGCGTCCTCGACCAGCGGGGTCACCGGCGCGTGGGTCACCGCCCACCAGTCGGCCGCGTCCGCCAGCCGGGCGAGGTTCGGGCGCACCGCCTCCCAGAAGGCGGCGTCGGCCCCGGCCAGCCCCAGCGCCGCCAGCTTGTCCGCCACCCGCTCGAACGGCGTCAGGTGCAGGAGGCGGGCGTTCAGGCGGGCGAGATCCTCGGGGTCGAATTTCGGCGTGGCGCGCGAGACCTTGGACAGGTCGAACTCCGCCACCAGTTCGTCCAGGGTCAACCGCGCCTCGACGGGGTCCGAGGTGCCGAGCTTGGCGAGCAGGCTCGACAGCGCCATCGGCTCGATCCCGTCGTCGTCGCGCAGGCTGCCGATGGACAGGCTGCCCAGCCGCTTCGACAGCCCCTGCCCGCCCGCGTCGGTCAGCAGCGGCAGGTGGGCGAAGCCGGGGACGGCGGCGCCCAGCGCCTCGAAGATCTGGATCTGCACGGCCGTGTTGGCAACGTGGTCCTCGCCCCGGATGATGTGGGTGATGGCGAAATCGGCGTCGTCCACCACGCTGGTCAGCGTGTAGAGCGGGCGCCCGTCCTCGCGGATCAGCACGGGATCGCTCAGCGCCGCGCCATCGAACCGCACCGGGCCGCGCACAAGGTCGGTCCACTCGACCGGGGTCGCGGTCAGCTTGAAGCGCCAGTGCAGCTTGCGCCCCTCCCCCTCCAGCCGCGCGCGATCGGCGTCGGTCAGGCGCAGGGCGGCGCGGTCGTAGAGCGGCGGGCGGCCCTGCGACACCAAGCTGGCGCGCTTGAGGCTCAACTCCTCCGGCGTCTCGTAGCAGGGGTAGAGCCGGCCGGCGGCCTTCAACGCGGCGGCGGCCTCGTCATAGCGCGGGTATCGGTCGCTCTCACGGGCGAAGCGGTCCCAGTCCAGACCCAGCCAGGTCAGATCCCGCGCGATGCCGTCGGCGAACTCCTGGGTCGAGCGCTCCTCGTCCGTGTCGTCGAGCCGGAACAGGAAGGTTCCACCGGTCTTGCGCGCGAACAGCCAGTTCACGAGCGCCAGACGGACGTTGCCGACGTGGATGCGGCCGGTCGGGCTGGGGGCGAAACGGACGGCGGTGGACATGGGACGGATCGGCTCGCTTGGGAAGGGGAAGCGGCCAGTCCTAGCACGGCGCGCCACGCTTCGAAAGCCACGCGGAGGAAGAGGGGTTGCAGGACCCGTAGGCGGACAACCGGCCATCGGGTATTTTGCGCCCAACACTCCAACTCACTGGGAAGCGAGACCATGACCGGAAAGACCATGCGCATCGGCGTCGTGCTGGCGGGCTGCGGCGTCTATGACGGATCCGAGATACACGAAGCCGTCTGCACCCTGCTGGCGATCAGCCGGGCCGGGGCGGAGGCCGTCTGCTACGCCCCCGACATCGATCAGGCCCACGTCGTCGACCATCGGACCGGCCAGGAGAGCGGCGAGACCCGCAACGTCTTGGTCGAATCCGCCCGCATCGCCCGTGGCAAAATTCAGCCGCTCTCCGCCTTCACCGCCGAGGCGGTGGACGCGCTGGTCATCCCCGGCGGCTTCGGCGCTGCGAAGAACCTCAGCGACTTCGCCTTCAAGGGGGCGGACTGCACGGTCAACCCGGAGGTCGTCGCGGCGGTGGCCCTCCTGCGCGCCGCCGGCAAGCCGATCGGCGCGCTCTGCATCGCACCGACTATCCTCGCGGCGCTGCTGGGCCAGCAGGGCGTCGAATTGACCATCGGCCAGGACACCGAGACCGCCGCCGCCGTGGAAAAGCTGGGTGCCCGGCACCGCGCCACCGCCGCCGGCGAGGTGGTGATCGACGAGGCGCTGAAGGTGGTGACCTCCCCCTGCTACATGCTGGAGTCCACTCTGGCCGAGATCGCCGAGGGAGCAGAAAATACAGTCAAGGCCCTGATCACACTGGCTCGCTGACGGTCAAGCCCAAGCATCGAAAGAGGTAGATCTACCTCTTCTTGCGCAAAGCGCTGGCAAGAGTTCGTTAACCGTCCTCGCCCACCCTTGCCCTCAGTTCCGTTTTTCTTGAGACGAGGGTGGCGATGACCTGCATTGTGGGCTTGGTGGACGGCGATCGTGTGTGGATGGGCGGCGACAGCGCCGGGGTGAACGGGCTGGACATCACGGTCCGCGCCGACACGAAGGTGTTTCGCAACGGCGATTGCCTGATCGGCTTCACCAGTTCCTTCCGCATGGGCCAGTTGCTGCATTACCGGCTGGAGCCGCCGCCGCGCGAGCCGGACCTCGACCTCTTCCGCTACATGGTGGTCGATTTCGTCGATGCCGTGCGCGGCTGCCTGAAGGACGGCGGCTACGCCCACCGCTCCAACGAGGTCGAGACCGGCGGCACCTTCATGGTCGGCTGCGAGGGCCGCCTGTTCACCGTGCAGTCCGATTATCAGGTCGGCGAGGCGGTGCGCGGCTACCACGCCATCGGCTGCGGCGCCGACTACGCGCTGGGCTCGCTCGCCTCCACCGCCGGGCTGGCTCCGGAGGAACGCCTGTTGAAGGCCCTGGAATGCGCCGAGCTGTTCAACGGCGGCGTCCGCGCTCCCTTCACCATCCAGTCGGCGGCGCGGCGCCCGCATCTGGCCCTCACCGAAGCTGCTTAAGGGTCTAAATTTTTAAAGACCAGCCCCAAGTCCAGACTCGCCATCCAAAGCACCCTGGCGTATGTACCCTCGTCCCGCCGCAGAGCGGGACCAGGGGAAAACCATAAATTCTTTGGGTGTATGAGATGACGGACCAAGCTGTCAGTGCCGATGCTTACCTTGGAGAAGACGAAAACCCCGCCGGGTTGCTGAGCAACTGGGGAAACTCTCCGTATGTCGTGTTTCCGGCGATGATCCTGATCCTGATCATGCCGTTGGCGATCCTGTTCCACCCGACCTGGATCGTCCTGCCGGCCGTGTTGGGAGCCTTCAGCATGATCGCGATCATCATTCGCATGACGCTGGGCTGAAACGCCGATCGCGGGCGAAGGGAAAGCGCCTCCCTTCGTCCGCACGCGCATCGCCAACCCGGATCAAGCGATGCCGATAAAACGGCGTTCGGCCATGGCGTCGATTTCCGGGGCGAGACCGTTTTTATAAAGCCTCTCAGCGGCATCCAGGGCCGGAAGCCGCATTGCGCGCCCAAACGGCGGCGACGGCGCGAGAGCCACACCCCCCTCATCCCCCAAATTAATTCGTTCTAAAACTAAGCTCTACTGGCGATTGCGAAAATTCTGCGAAATTAACGTCTGGTAAAGGCTATCGGTATCAACCTGTCGGACGCGGGATATATCTTCATGCGGGGGCATTCCATGTATTACGCGGAGCTGTCCGGGCCGACCGGAAAAACCAACGTTTTATCCAACGCCGCTGCCACCGGTACGGCGAAAAAGACCTCGACCGAGGCCAAAAGCGACGCCAAGACGGATGTCGCCGAGAAGATCGGCAACCTCTCCAACGCGCCGGCCTACACGATCAGCGAATCGATGGAATCGCTGCTCGACAGCCTCTCCGGCCAGGGCGCCAAGGACGCCGCCAAGAACGCGGGCGGCGGCGGCACCGGCAAGAGCCTCGACCGCGCCAAGGAGGCGCAGGGGCTGATGCAGAGCGCGCTCGATCACGGCAAGGGCCTCGCCGATGTGTTCGGCAGCGCCATCGACACGATGAAGCAAGGGCTGGGCGACATCCTGGGCTCGCTGGGCGTGCCGCAGAACCGCATCGACGACGCCACCGCCGGTTTCGGCGACGCGATGAAGTCGAAGCTGGGCGACATGGACTTCAGCGGCATGGCGGTGGACATGCAGACCGCCCGGTCGCAATGGTCCATCGAATCGCACGGCATCGAGCTGAGCATTCAGGACGGCGACCGCAAGGTGCAGATCTCCTTCGCGAAGTCGACGCTGGACTTCCGCAAGGACGAGGCGCGGCTCCAGGCCGGCGGCGGACAGGGCATGGGGTTCAGCGCCTCCACCACGACGGCGACCGGCAAGTCGACCGGCATGATCGTCCGCGCCGAAGGCTTCAGCGACGACGAGATCAAAAACATCCTCGGCAAGCTGAACGACATGGCGTCGAAGGCCGGCGGCGACGGGCTTAAGGGCCTCGCGGTGCTGAAACCGACCACCGGCAAGGACGGCGTCACCCACCTGAAGCTCGACATGTCGGTGCCGGTTCCGGGCCTGACCGACGGCAAGTCCGCCGCCACGGCCAGCGCCTCCACCGGTGCCACGGCCGCCGCCACCGGCGCCAAGGCCCAGAGCGTCGATCTCACCGCCTGAGATTGTCCCAGCAGCGGGGTGGTTCCAGACCGGACCGGCGCTTGCGGCGCCGGTCGGTCTTCTCTACAAGCGAAAGGGCGACGCTCCGGCGGGCGCGAGGCCATCCGCTCCACGGGACACCGTCATGACCGACCGCGACACCCTGCTGGCTCTCAACCAAGCGTTCTACCGGGCCTTCACGAACCGCGACATCGCCGCCATGGAATCGCTGTGGGCGGACCGGCTGCCCGTGTCCTGCATCCATCCCGGCTGGGCCGCCCTGTTCGGCCGCGACGCGGTGCTGACCAGTTGGCGCGACGTGCTGCGCACGCCGACCGGCGTGACCGCGCACGCCCGCAACGAGCGGGTGACCCTGCACGGCGACACCGCGCTGGTGCTCTGCGAGGAGATGCTGGGCGGCGCCACCCTGGCCGCGACCAACCTGTTCGCGCGCGAGGACGGGGCTTGGCGTCTCGTCCACCACCAGGCCGGCCCCATCGCCCAGACCCGCGCCGACGTGGAACGCCCCGACGCCCCGCCCCGACGCCTGCACTGACCCCTGTTCGACGCGAGGCCTCTCTGCGTGACGGTCCGCGTCCTCCGGCGACGTGGCGGGCCTTCCGCGCACCGGTCGAACAGTGCAAAGCGCCCTTTCCAGCGTGAGGTCTCTTTCAGATCCTCCAAGAGGAAATCGAATAAACTTATAAAATTCGATAAATTTAGCGAATAATTTTTCCTGCCTGCCGTTAGGAATTTTTAATTCACTTGCTGTATCCGAAAACATCTCGCCGAAAGAGCAGGCGGCCGACAAAGCGCCGCTTTGGGATACACAGGAGCCATGATATGCCGACCTTCTTGACCTCGCTGCGCATCGGTCCGCGTATCGCCCTTGGCTTCACCTCCGTCATCCTGCTGTCTCTGCTCCTGATCGGGGTGGTGTGGGTCAAACTGAACGGGATCGAGACGAGCTTCAGCGAATTCTCCCGGATCAACAGCACCAGCCTCCTCGTCCGGGACGTGGAAACCAAGGCCAAGGAATCCGGAATCCGCATCGGCGATGTCATCATCGCCCAGAGCGACGAGACCAGGGACAAGCTGCGGGAGATCAACCAGGATTGGCGGCGGTCGATCGACACCGCCAAGAGCGCGATCACCGACCCGGACTGGTCGACGCTGTTCGCCGCCGTGGTCGACGCGGAAAAAACATACGCGAATTATGTCCAGAGCGTCGACGCCGGCCTGAAGGAGCGTGAGCGCATCATCAACGACGTGCTGGCGCCGACCGACACGCGCATCCGCCAGATGCTGACCGAGATCGTGGGCGAGATGCAGGCCGCCGGACACCAGGAGTCCGTCGCCGCCGTCGCCGCCGCGCAGGACCATCTGCTGCGTGGGCAACTCTACGTGTACAAGTTCCTGACGACGAACGAAGCGTCGGAAATGATGCTCTCGGCCATCGAGTTGGACGCCCTGCGCGAGCCGCTCGAACGGCTGGAGCGCCTTGAAACGGAAGCGCCGCAACTTCTGGAGAAGCTGCACGCGATCGAGGCGGACGTCGCGACCTACACCGTGGCGACCGTGACACTCGAAAAGGTGGTCGCGCAGCGCATCGCCGACACCAAAGCCATGGCGGAGAACCGCCAGTTGATCCAGGACACCATCGCGGCCATCCGGTCCAGCCAGGAGCAGGCCATGGCCGGCTCCCACGCGGCCGCCATGGAGGACGTGGTGTCCACCCGCCAGACCATGATCGCCATCTCGCTGATTTCCCTGGCGATCGGCGCCGCCATCTCGTTGGCCCTGACCCGCGGCATCACCCGCCCGGTCAACGCGATGACCGATGCCATGGGGCGCCTCGCCGGCGGCGACACCACGGTCGAGGTTCCGGCCCATGGCCGGCGGGACGAGATCGGCGCGATGGCCGCCGCCGTCGTCGTCTTCAAGGCCAACGCCATCGAGCGCCTTCGCATCGAGGCCGAACAGGACGCGGAACGGACGGTCAAGGAACGGCGCACGGCCGAGATGGATCGCCTCGTCAAGGGCTTCGACGCGACGGTGAGCCGCGTGCTGGGCAACGTCGCCTCCTCCGCCACCGAACTGAGCCACACCGCCGGGTCGATGGCGACGCTGGCCGAACGGACCAACCTCCAGTCGACCGCGTCGGCCGCCGCCGCCGAGCAGACGACCGCCAACGTCCAGACGGTCGCCGCCGCCACCGAGGAGATGGCGGCGTCGATCCAGGAGATCGGCCGGCAGATTTCCCAATCCACCGCCATCACCACCCAGGCCACCCGTCAGGCCCAGGAGACGACCGAACAGGTGCGTGGGCTGGCGCTGGCCACCGACCGCATCGGCGAGGTGGTGAAGCTCATCCAGGACATCGCCAGCCAAACGAATCTGCTGGCGCTGAACGCCACCATCGAAGCCGCGCGCGCCGGGGAGGCCGGCAAGGGGTTCGCGGTGGTGGCCAGCGAGGTGAAGCAGCTCGCCAACCAGACCGCCAAGGCGACGGAGGAGATCGCCCAGCACATCGCCGGCGTCCAGGGCGCGACGCAGGCGACCGTGTCGGCCATCGACGGCATCGGCCAGACCATCACGACGATCAACCAGATCACCTCGACGATCGCCGCCGCCGTCGAGGAGCAGAACGCGACCACCGGGGAGATCGCCCGCAACGTTCAGCAGGCGGCGCAGGGCACCCAGGACGTGAGCACCAACGTCGCGCAGGTGAATCAGGCGGCAACCCAGACCGGAACCGCGGCGGCCCAGGTTCTCGACGCCTCGAACGCGCTGTCGCGGCAGGCGGAAACCCTCCGTCACGAGGTCGAGACCTTCCTCGCCGACGTCCGGGCCGCCTGAGATGCAACACAGGCCGGCCGGTGCGCCGTCCTCCTGGATGTCTTATTGAACGATGGCCGCGACCTCCGAGCGCGCTTCGAAACGGCGGACGATGTCGGTGACGACGCTGTCGGCGGTGACGCGGTCGGGGTCGCTGTTGGTCAGCGCCACCACCGCCCAGCGATGGGCGCGCGAGAAGGCGATGTAGGCGTTGAAGCCGCCGGTCGATCCCGAATGCCAGAGGATCGGCGACCCATCGTCGGCCCAGGCGACGAACCAGCCCAGCGCCATCGCCCCCGGCCCCAGCGCTCCCGGATCGACCAGGGTCCGCCCGTCCACCTGCACCGACTGGGCGAGCGCCAGCGTCGCCTCCGTCCCGGCGTCGCACGCGTCTCCGCTCGCGGTCCGGCAATCGCCCAGATTGGCGTGCAGCCAGCGCAGCAGGTCGTCGGCGGTCGAATAGAGCCCGAAGGAGGGTTGCATCGCCGGCGCCTCCCAATCGGGAACCGCCCGGCCGCGCGCGTGGCCGACGGCCTTGCGGGCGCGCTGCTCGGCGGACAGGCGCAGGGTGGTGTCCTTCATCCCGAACCGCTCGGTCACCACCCGCTTCAGCAACGCCTCGTAGGAGAGACCGGAGGCCGCCGACAGGGCCTCCCCCAGCACCGCCATGCCGACGTTGGAGTAGCGGAACCGGGTGCCCGGCGCCACGGCCAGGCTGTAGCCCGACAGCCAGGACGCCACCTCGTCGCGGCTCAGCGGCTTGTAGGGGTTGCGCGGGTCCTCCAGACGGCTCCAGGAGAAGCGCGCGGTCTCCGGCACGTTGGGGAGGCCGGCGGTGTGGGTCGCCAGATCGCGCAGGCGGATCGGGCGCCCGCCGAAATCGGGCACATGCGACGCGCGGGTCAGGTGGCGCTCCAGCGGGTCCGACGCCCCGACGCGGCCGGTGCGGATCAACTCGGCCATGATGGTGCCGGTGAACGGCTTGGTCAGCGAGGCGATCTGGAACAGGGTGCGCCCGTCGGGCGGCGCGCCGTCCGGCCGGCCGCTGTCGCCGCGTCCGACGACGAGGCTGCGGCCGTCGCGGATCACCCCGACCACCAGCCCGCCCGGCCCGGCCGCCGCCAGCCGGTCGTCGACCAGGGCCGACACGGTCTCGCGCAGGGGGTCGTAACCGACCGCCTCGATGGGGCCGAGCGGGACGCTCCACAGCGCCAGAACCGCCAGGATTCCGACCCAGAAGCGCTTGCCCCTCAACCGCTCGACCGACAGCCGCCGCATTCCTCTTCCTCCGCACCGGAAGACCGAGTTCGGAGAGTGGGAAGCGGAGCGGCCCGCCGGTATGCGTGCGGACGGAGATCAGGCGAAGGGGCGCCGCGCCGCAGCATCGGATTAACCCCGGTGCCATGGGCGGCGCCGTAAGGTTCGTTTATTCCGTCGGAATCTCCGCCGGGGGCGGGCGGCGGTCCTTGACGATGGAGAGCGGCACGTCGTCGGCGGCGATCTCGAAGATCGGGTGGCCGTCGAGCAGCGAGGGGCAGCGCTTGGCCTGGGTGAAGGCCAGGAAGAAGTCGGCCTTGCGCCAGTCCGGCTCGATCCCGTTGACCAGCCGCAGCCAGGGCGGCAGCTCGAACCGCACCGCCAGCGTGTTGCCGCAGACGGTCAGCGTGTACTGGCGCGGCGGCGGGTGGCCGTCGTTCTCGCGCTCGACATACTCGATCAGTTCCTGGAGCGCCTCGTGCAGGGAGTTGCCCCAGTAATCCAGCTCGTACTGGCCGTCGGCGCCGCGCACCCCGCCGACGAGCTGGTTGTAATAGACGTACTGGTTCGGGTGCATGGTGCCGAGCTGCCACGCGTAGAGCACCGCCACCACCGTCAGCGCCGAGGCGAAGCCCTGCCCGAAGGCCCGCCCGCCGCGCTCCGCCAGCGTCCACAGCCGGTCGGCGGCGATGGCGGCCATCACCACCATCGGCGGCACCAGGAACAGGAAATGGCGGATGCCGTTGTAGACCGAAGGGCGCAACAGCATGAACAGCAGGATCGGCAGGAAGCCCGCCAGCGCCAGGGGCAGATAGCGCACCAGCTTGAACGCCCCCGTGCGCCCCGCGCCGCCGCGCAGCAGCCAGACGGCGGCCATCACGATGGCCGCGGCGACGCCGACCAGCACCGCCTCCGGCAGCTTCACCGCCAGATAGACCGGCAGGTAGAGCGCGGGCGGGTCGTTCGAATGGACCATCTGGCCCATGAACAGCGTCTGGATGTCGATGGGGAAATGCGAGACGACGCGCAGCGCCTCCAACGGATTCAGCGGGCGCTGGACCGCCCAGGGCCAGAAGAAGGCCATGATGGCGTAGGCGACCGGGATCGCCGGCAGCAGCTTCACGAAGGCCAGCCGGGCGTCGTGCAGGACCCAGCGCAGCCCCTCCTGCCGCGCCACCAGCGCGAAATGCAGCAGCATGGCGAGCGCGAGGTAGAAGCCGGCCAGCACCCCGCCGATGCGGATCGACAGCGTCAGCCCCAGCACGAGGCCGAATTTCAGGACCGCGCTGAGGCTGGGCCTAGGAAGCTGGTTCAGGATGCGGGTGGCGAAATACAGCGTCCACACCATGCCGGCGGCAAACGGCACGTCCTTGGTGTTGTTGAACATCGCGCCGTAATAGACGCCGCTCAGCGCCAGCAGCGCCGCCGCGACGAAGCCGGCGCGCGGCCCCGCCAGCAGCCGGGTGTAGCGCCATGTCCCGGCGATGCCCAGCACGCCGACCAGCGCGCAGAGCAGGTGCCGCGTCTCGTACTCCTCGAAGGGCGAGACCGGGACCAGCACCGCCGTCACGAGGTCGAACAGCCCGCCGTAGAGGTAGAGATCCTTGAAATGGAAGGCGGACCGGTCCTGGAAGCCGCTCATGTAGTAGGACAGCAGCTTCTTGCCGTAGATGTGCTGCACCTCCTCGTCGGTGCTGATGCCGTAGCTGAGGAAGGTCAGCGAGGCCAGGATCAGCAGACCGAGCAGCAGCGCGCGGGTCAGATCGTCCCACAGCGCGCCCTCGCGGCGCGGCCGGACCTCCGCCGCCGTCGCCGCCGCATCCGGCAGGGGGGGCCGCTTCGCCTGATAATTCATCGCCGCCGGTTCCCGCCCAAATCGCCACCCAACCCGTCGCCGTCCTCATCCTCGAAGCCATGGGCCGAGCGGACGATGAACAGCGGACGCCCCTTCACCTCGGCGAAGACGCGGCCCAGATAGTCGCCGATGATCCCCAGCGTCATCAATTGGATGCCGCCCATGAACAGCACCGCCGCCAGCAGGGATTCATAGCCGGGCACGTCGATGCCGAAGAACAGGGTGCGCAGCAGGCGGATCAGGATGTAGACGAAGGCCACCCCAGACAGCGCCATGCCGACCAGACTCCACACCCGCAGCGGGAAGGTGGAGAAGGCGGTCAGCCCGTCCAGCGACAGGCGCAGCAGCTTGAGGAAGCCCCATTTGGTGTCGCCGCCGGCGCGCTCCCCCTGCTCGTAGGGGACGGCGGCCTGCCGGAAGCCGACCCAGGCGAAGATGCCCTTCATGAAGCGCGTGCGCTCCGGCATCCGGTTGATGACCTCCACCACCTTGCGGTCCATCAGCCGGAAGTCCCCGACCTCGCGGGGCAGACGGACCTCCGACAGATGGTCGAAGATCCAATAGAACATTCGGGCGAACAGGCGGTGCTGCAGGCTCTGCCCGACCCGCGCGTGGCGCACGGCGACGACCACGTCGTAGCCCTCGCGCCACTTCTCCAGGAAGGCGGGCAGCAGTTCGGGCGGGTGCTGGAGGTCGGCGTCCATCGGCACCACGGCGTCGCCGGTGGTGTGGGTCAGCCCGGCCGACAGAGCCAGCTCCTTGCCGAAATTGCGCGACAGATCCACCACCTTGACCCGGCCGTCGCGGTCGTGCGCGTCCAGCAGGCGGTCCAGCGTGTCGTCGCGGCTGCCGTCGTTGACGCAGACGACCTCCCAGTCCACCCCCAGCCCGTCCAGCGCCGGGGTCAGGCGCTCGAACAGGGCAGCGATGTTGGGGCCTTCGTTGTAGAAGGGAATGACCACCGACAGGCGGGTGCGCGACGGACGGCCCGTCCTGTGCGCAGGTTCGCCGCGAGCGGCCGGTGCGACCGGTGAGGGCGCGTCGGAAAGGGACATGGCCAGCCGTCTGTTGGGTCAGTGCGTCGCGAACCGGAAAGGCGGGGAATCGGCGGCGGCCCCGGCCGGCCGGCACGCCCTTCGGCGTATATCACGATCCATGGGAATGTTCAAAACGCCTCTCTTGTGATCGGATCGGCACAAAAAACGGTCACCGTGAAACACCCGCCAAACGCTCGTCCTCGGCGCTTCCCGACACCAACACACCCCGCTCCGCTTTATTCCGCAGCGCAGGATCGGCGTCTTCCCAGGCGAAGCCGCAAAGACCCTGCAAACCGGCGACATTCCGCTTGCGCCCGGCCCTGCCCTTTCGGCACATAGGCGGCATGATCCTGACCCCCATCGCCCCCGACGACATGCCGAAGGCCATCGCCGCCTTCGAGGCCCATCTGGACGGCCACGCGCAGGCGCTGGCCGCCTTCCGGCGGATCGCCGGAACCTGGCCGGTGCGCCCGGCCGAGGAGGAGGGCGGCGGCGTCGACACGCCCCTGCACCGCGCCGAGGCGGTGCGGCTGGCCCACGCCCACGGCATCGACACGCTGGACGAGCCGCCCAGCCGCTCCTTCATGTGGGACGGCAAGGTCATCCGCACCGAGGTCGAGGCGACCGTCATCGTCCACGAGATGACGCACTGGCTGTGCGCGGCCCCGGAGCGGCGCACGCTGATCGACTTCGGCCTCGGCCCCGGCCCGGAGACCACCGCCCGCAAGGAGGCGCGCGCCGACAAGCGCCTGTGCTTCGAGGACTGCATGCACGAGGAGCAGCAGACCTCCCTGCTGGGCGTGCTGTGGGAGGTCGAGTTGGACCAGCCCGGCATCCTGGCCTTCCTGGAGCAGAACTGGATGGAGCATTGGGAGCGGCCGAGCACCGCCGCCTTCTTCATCCGCCACGCCGAGGAGCTGTTCGCCCGCGGCCTGATCGACGCCGAGGGCCGCCCGACCACCGCGCGCGCCTGGGCCGACGCCCGCCGCACGGACCGCGAGCAGGCCCGCCGCCTGGAAACCGGGCGCGAGACCGGACGCCGCGCCGCATGAGTCTTCGGGCGGCGTGATACCGCCCTTTTCCCAACCCCACCCACGACCCTGGAGGCTGGACCGCCGATGACCCGCTCGCTTCTCGCCCTGACGTCTGTCGCCCTGACGTCCGCCCTCGCGCTGCTGGCCTCCCCGGTCCTCGCCGATCCGCTGAAGATCGGCATGATCACCACCCTGTCGGGGCCAGGCGCCGGGCTGGGCATCGACATCCGTGACGGCTTCGCGCTGGCGACCGAGCATCTTGGCGGCAAGCTGGGCGGGCAGGAGACGCAGATCGTCGAGGCCGACGACCAGCAGAAGCCCGACGTCGCCGTTGGCCTCGCCAGCCGCATGGTGGAGCGCGACCGGGTCAACGTGGTGACCGGCGTGGTGTGGTCCAATCTGGCGCTCGCCATGATGCCCACGCTGGCCGGGGGCAAGACGCTGTTCGTCAGCCCCAACGCCGGCCCGTCGCAGCTGGCCGGGTCGCAGTGCAACCCGTATTTCTTCAACGTCGCCTACCAGAACGACACGATCCACGAGGCGATGGGCAAGCATGTCCAGGACGCCGGATTCAAGAAGGTCTACCTGCTGGCGCCGAACTACCCGGCGGGCAAGGATTCGCTGTCGGGCTTCAAGCGCTACTACAAGGGCGCGGTCGCGGGCGAGGTCTACACCCAGGTCGGCCAGCTCGACTACGCCGCCGAGTTGGCGCAGCTGAAGGCGGCGGCGCCGGACGCGGTGTTCGCCTTCTACCCCGGCGGCATGGGCATCAACTTCATCAAGCAGTTCGAGCAGGCCGGGCTGAAGGGCGCCACACCGCTGTTCGGCCCCGGCTTCTCCTTCGACCAGGACATCCTGGCGGCGGTCGGCGAGTCGGCGCTGGGCGCCAAGAACTCGGCGCAGTGGAGCCCCGACTTGGAAACCCCGGCCAACGCCAAGTTCGTCAAGGACTTCAAGGCGAAGTTCAACCGCCTGCCGTCGATGTACGCGGCCCAGGGCTACGACGCGGCGGTGCTGATCGACGCGGCGGTCAAGGGCGTCAACGGCGACCTGAAGGACAAGGACGCGCTGCGCGCCGCGATGAAGACCGCCAAGTTCGACGGGCTGCGCGGCGCGGTCCGCCTCAACAACAACCAGTTCCCAATCCAGAACGTCTACCTGCGCGAGGTGGTGAAGGGCCCCGACGGCGCCGTCACCAACAAGCTGGCCGGCACCGTCTTCACCGACCACGCCGACGCCTACGCCAAGGACTGCGCGATGAAGTGAGGATGGCGCCGCCGGCCAACGATGATGGATTTCCTTCTTCTCGCCGAACAGGGGCTGAACGGGCTGCAACTGGGTGTGATGCTGTTCCTGATGGCGGCCGGGCTGACGCTCGTGTTCGGCATCATGGACCTGATCAACCTCGCCCACGGCTCCTTCTACATGGTGGGCGCCTATCTGACGGCGGCGCTGGTGCCGATGCTGGGCGGTTTCCTGCCGGCGCTGGCCGTCGCCGTGCTGCTGACCGCGCTGCTGGGGCTGGCGGTGGAGGTAGTGGCGCTGCGCACGCTCTACCGTCGCGACCATCTCGATCAGGTGCTGGCGACCTTCGGGCTGATCCTGTTCTTCAACGAACTGGTCCGCATCCTGTTCGGCCCGGTGCCAATCTTCCTGAACCCGCCCGCCGCGCTGGCCGGGACCGTCGATCTGTGGGGGCTGAAATACCCGGCCTTCCGGCTGGCGATCCTCGGCACCGGGCTGGCGGTGGCGGCCGGTCTGTGGCTGCTGATATCGCGGACGCGGGTCGGCATGCTGATCCGGGCCGGCGCCACCAACCGTGAGATGGTGATGGCGCTGGGCGTCGACGTGCGGCTGCTCTTCGGGCTGGTCTTCGCGCTGGGCTGCGGGCTGGCCGGGCTGGCCGGGGCGATGGCGGGGCCGGTGCTGGCGGTGCAGGTCGGCATGGGCGAGCAGATCCTGATCCTGACCTTCGTCGTCATCGTGATCGGCGGCATCGGCTCGATCCGCGGCGCCTTCGCCGGGGCGCTGCTGGTCGGCGTGGTGGACACGCTGGGCCGCGCGCTGCTGCCCGCGACCTTCCGTCTGGTGATGGACGCCGCCAGCGCCAACGCCGCCGGCGCGGCGGCGGCCTCCATGGCGATCTACGTACTGATGGCGCTGGTGCTGGCGGTGCGGCCCAAGGGGCTGTTTCCGGCGGCTTAACGCTTGGCGTAGGCGATGGGGTCGGCCAGCCCGGCCTCGGCGAAGCCCCGCAGGCGCAGCAGGCAACTGTCGCAGGCGCCGCAGGAGGTGCCGTCCGGCGCCGGGTCGTAGCAGGAATGCGTCAGGCTGTAGTCCACGCCCAGTTCCAACCCGCGCTGGACGATCCCGGCCTTGTCGAGCGTCATCAGCGGCGCGTGGATCGTGAACCGGCTGGTGCCCTCCACCCCGGCCTTGGTGGCGAGGTTGGCGAGAGTCTCGAAGGCGGCGATGTATTCGGGCCGACAGTCGGGATAGCCCGAGTAGTCCATCGCGTTGACCCCGATGAACAGATCCTGCGCGCCAAGAGTCTCCGCCCAGGCCAGCGCGAAGGACAGGAACACCGTGTTGCGCGCCGGCACATAGGTGACCGGGATGCCGCCACCGAGATCGCTCGCGTGATCGTGCTTGGGCACGTCGATGGCGTCGGTCAGGGCGGAACCGCCGAACGCGCGCAGATCGATGTCGGCGATGACATGGCGCTCCACTCCCATGGCCGCGACCACCCGCCGCGCGGCCTCCAGTTCCACGGCGTGGCGCTGGCCGTAGCGAAAGCTCAACGCGTTGACCCGGTAGCCCTCATGCTTGGCGATGGCGAGCACCGTGGTCGAATCGAGTCCCCCGCTGACCAGCACCACCGCGTTCTTGGCCTTCATCGCGCTTGCCCTTTCCACTGTCTTGTTGCTCGTTCATAGTGTTCGCTGGCTCTCGCGGGCAGACGAATCTCATAATTCTTGGATAATTCGCAGATATGCAAAGCATTTTTGTTTGTCCACAGATGAACACAGATAAACACAGATGATTTATGATGATCGCACCGGCTCGCCATCCGACCCGTTGACTGCGGAGATCATTGGCGCAGCCTTTGCCGTTTCCAACACGTTCGGCCATGGGTTTCTGGAATCTGTCTATAAGAAATCCCTGGCTCATGAGTTGACTCTGCGCAACCTCTCCGTCCGGGAGGAGGTCGAGCATAGGATCCATTATAAGAACGCTTTGGTCGGACGCTATGTGGCCGATCTAGTCGTCGCCGATTCGGTGATCGTCGAAGTGAAAGCCACAGAGTCGATCACCGGCGCCCATCTCAGCCAAACCCTGAACTACCTCAAGGCCAGCCGATTGCCCAAGGGCCTGATCCTGAATTTCGGAACCCCGAAGCTCGGAATCCAACGTGTCCTCAACCCAGACTTTAAAATCAAATAAAATCTGTGTTTATCTGTGTTCATCTGTGGACAAATAAAAACCCTACCCCCCGCCGCACCCACCCAAGTCTCCATGCCCCCCACCCGCCCCAGCATCGCCCTGATCGTCCTGCTGCTCGCCGCCCTCGCCCTGCCCGCTTTCGCGGCCTGGATGGACGAGCCGTTCTATCTGCGGCTCGGCGCCCGCATCCTCGTCTTCGCCCTGGCCGCCGTCAGCCTCGACCTGATCCTCGGCTTCGGCGGGATGGTCAGCTTCGGACATGCGGCCTTCGTCGGGATCGGCGGCTACGCCGTCGGCATCCTGTTCGCCCATCAGGCCGATGGATCGACCCTGTTCGGCTGGCCCGGCACGACCAACGGCTTCATCGTCTGGCCGCTCGCCATGCTGGCCGGGGCGCTGGCGGCGCTGCCGATCGGGGCGATCTCGCTGCGCACCACCGGCGTGCCCTTCATCATGATCACGCTCGCCTTCGCGCAGATGCTGTTCTACCTGATGACCGGGCTCAAGACGTATGGCGGCGACGACGGCGTGGCGCTGTGGAGCCGCTCGACCTTCCCTGGCGGCCCCGACATCGCCGACCACACGATTTTCTACTACACGGCGCTCGGCCTGCTCATAGCCGCGCTGCTGCTCTGCTGGCGCGTGGTGAACTCCCGCTTCGGCCGCGTCCTCCGGGGCGCCAAGGACAACGAGCGGCGCATGCGGGCGCTGGGCTATCCGGTCACCCGCTACAAGCTGGCCGCCTTCGTCATCGCCGGGGCGCTCGCCGGGCTGGGCGGCGCGCTGCTCGCCAACGCCACCATGTTCGTCGGCCCGCAATACCTGCATTGGAGCCGGTCGGGGGACCTGATCGTGATGGTCGTGCTGGGCGGCATCGGCACGCTGATCGGCCCGGTGCTGGGCGCCGCCGCCCTGCTGCTGCTGGAGGAGTTCGTGCCGGAGGCGATGAACCTTGTCCACGCCGGTCTCGGCGAGCACTGGAAGATCGTCCTCGGCCCGATCCTGCTCGGGCTGGTGCTGTTCGCCCGCAAGGGCCTGTGGGGCGTCGTCGCCGGGAGCCGCGCGCCATGACCGCCCCCCCGCTTCTGGAAACCCGCGCCCTGGTGAAGCGGTTCGGCGGCCTCAACGCCACCGACCGCCTGTCGTTGAGCGTGGCGAAGGGCGAACTCCACGCCCTGATCGGCCCCAACGGCGCCGGGAAGACCACGCTGATCGGCCAGCTTTCCGGAGAGCTGATGCCCGACGAAGGCCGCATCCTGTTCGACGGCCGCGACGTCACCGCCCTGCCCGTCCACAAGCGTTCGCAGCGCGGCCTCGCCCGCAGCTTCCAGATCACCTCGGTCTTCCCGAGCTTCTCCGCGCTCGACAACGTGGCGCTGGCGGTGCAGGCCCACGCCGGGCACAGCTTCCGCTTCTGGCGCGACGCCGCCCGCGACCGCGCTTTGAGCGACCCGGCCCGCGCGGTGCTGGAGCGGGTCGGCCTCGGCCCGCGCGCCGACACCCTCGCTTCGGCCCTGGCGCATGGCGAGAAGCGGCAACTGGAACTCGCCATGGCGCTCGCCACCGGGCCGAAGCTGCTGCTGCTCGACGAGCCGATGGCCGGCATGGGGCCGGAGGAGTCCGCCCGCATGGTCGAACTGCTGGGCGAGTTGAAGGGCGGCGTCACCATCCTGCTGGTGGAGCACGACATGGACGCGGTCTTCGCGCTGGCCGACCGCATCACCGTGCTGGTGCGCGGCGCGGCGCTCGCCACCGGCGAACCGGCCGCCATCCGCGCCAGCGCCGCCGTCCGCAAGGCCTATCTCGGCGACGAGTTGGAGGCGGTGTGATGCCCACCCTGCTGCGCATCGAGAACCTGACCGCCGCCTACGGCCAGAGCCAAGTGCTGTTCGGGATGGAGCTATCGGTCGGGGCCGGCGAGGTCGTTACCCTGATGGGCCGCAACGGCATGGGCAAGACGACGACGATCCGCTCGATCCTGGGGCTGATGCGCCCGACCGGCGGCAGCCTGCGCTTCGAGGACAAGGAGCTGTCCGGCCAGCCGCCGCACCGCATCGCGCGGGCCGGCATCGCGCTGGTGCCGGAGGGCCGGCAGGTCTTCCCGACCCTGACCGTGCGCGAGAACCTGATCGCCACCGCCGCCGACCGCCACGCCAGCAAGCACCCCTGGACGGTCGAGCGCGTCCACGCCCTGTTCCCCCGCTTGGCCGAGCGCGCCGGCAACCTCGCCCGCAACCTGTCGGGCGGCGAGCAGCAGATGCTCGCCATCGGCCGCGCCTTGATGACCAACCCGAAGCTGCTGATCCTCGACGAGGCGACCGAAGGGCTGGCTCCGTTGGTCCGCGCCGAGATCTGGACCTGCCTCGCCCAGCTCAAGGCCGAGGGGCAGGCGATTCTGGTGGTGGACAAGACGGTGGCGGCGCTGGCGCGTCTGGCCGACCGGCATCACGTCATCGAAAAGGGCCGGCTGGCCTGGAGCGGCAACTCCGCCGCGCTGCTGGCCGACCCCAGCCTGAAGGAACGCTATCTTGGTGTCTGACGCGCCCCGCTACCGCGGCATGGACGCCGCCGAGATCGAGCGGCAGTACAATTTCCGCGCCATGGTCCCCGGACATGGCGCGGTCATCGCTCGCTGGACCGAGGACAGCACGGCCGCGCGCCGCTCCCCGAATGCCCTGCTCGACATTCCGACCGGCCCGCACCCCCGCCAGCGTCTCGACCTGTTCCCGGCCGGCGACGGCGCCCCGCTGCTGGCCTTCGTCCACGGCGGCTACTGGCGGGCGCTGTCAAAGGACATCTTCGCCGTGCTCGCCGCCCCCTTCGTCGCGCGCGGCGTGTCGGTCGCGCTGATCGGCTACGGCCTGTGCCCCGACGTGACCTTCGAGACGCTGATCGGGCATGTCCGGGGCGGGGTGGACTGGCTGTTCGAGCACGGTGCCGAACACGGCGTCGATCCGACACGCATCGTTCTCTCCGGCCACTCCGCCGGCGGCCATTTGACGGCTTTGTTGGCGTCGGAGTCGGACAGCCGTCTGGCCGGCGGCCTCTGCCTCAGCGGCATCTACGATCTGGAGGCGCTGCGGCTGTTCAGCGGCAACGTCGATCTCAAGTTGGACGGCCCGACCGCGCAGCGCCTCAGCCCACTGAACCGCGTGCCGGAGGGAACGGCACCGCCGCTGGTCCTGGCGCTGGGCGGCGAGGAAAGCCCCGAGATGCACCGCCAGCAGGCCGACTACGCCGCCGCCTGGATGCAACGAGGCCACGAGGTCCGGACGTTGGTCGAGCCCGACGCCGATCACTTCACGGCGGTGGACCGTCTGGCCGACCCATCGACGCCGCTGTTCGCCGCCGCGCTGGATCTGCTGGGCGTCCGGTAGGCCCCCCGCCTCACCCGTGCGGGAAGCCTTCGGGCGGGGCCTGCACCCACTCGGCGTAGCCGGCGCGCAGCAGTTCAAAGGCCGCGACCACGCCGCCCGCCCCGGCGTAGGCGGTGAAGAGGATCTGCTCCGGCGGCAGCCCGCCCGTTTGCAGGCTGGTCAGCAGCGCCCCCAGGAACGGCCCGCCGAGCAGCATCGCCGCCAGCCACAGCGGCTCGGCCGACAGCCAGCCGCCCAGCACATGGCGCGCCGTCCGTGACAGGCGCAGCAGGCGCCCGGCCTTGCGCTCCAGCGCGTCGAGGCTGCCGGCCCGCAATTCAGCCAGAGGAGCGCCGGCCTCGTCCACGAACACGACGCCAACCCGCAGGCCGTGCCGCCGCACCGACGCCCGCACGGCGCCGCCAAACGCCGTTTCCAGCAGCAGGGCGTTCCCGCCCAGGCCGGTCAGCGCCGCGCGCACCGGCTCCGGCACCTCGCCCCATTCGGCGAGCGCCGCGACCAGCCGTCCGGCGTCGTCGCAGGGCAGATTGTCCTCGTGAATCAGCCGGCCGCCGGGACCGGTCACCCGCAGCGTCAGCACAGCCTCGACCGGGTCGTGCAGGCCATGAACGCGGCACCCGTCCGCGCCCGCGTAGGAGAAGCGCAGGGCCCCGTCGTGGTGGCTGAGCGTGTTCATGGCGTCTCCCCGGTCCGGCCTTTTGCTGATCGAACGTCCAACAGTCAGGACACGCGAAAGGCCACCGGGGGGACACTGCGCAAAAGTGGAGCGCCGAAAAGGCGCCCCGGCGGGAGAAAAAGCCGGGTCCTACGCCCCGGCGCCATAGACCCGGTCGAGATCCTGGTCGGTGAAGTGGTAATGCGTCGAGCAGAACTGGCAGGTCACCTCGACCCGGCCGTCGTCGATCTTCAACTCCTGCACCTCTTCTCGGGGCAGGCTGGCCAGCATCGTCTCCACCCGCTCGCGCGAGCAGCGGCAGCCGAAGCGCAGGGCGTTCTCGTGGTAGATCCGCACGCCGTCCTCATGGAACAGGCGGTAGAGCAGATCGCCCGCCGGCAGCTCGCGGTCCAGCAGCTCGTCGCCGGTGACGCTGGCCATCAGCGCCATGGCGCGGCGCCAGTCGTCCTCATCGTCGGACGCCAGGACGTTCTGTTCCTGCGGCAGGCGCTGCACCATCAGCCCGCCGGCCCGCCACGCGCCCGGCGTGCCGTCCGCGTTGACGGCGCGGTCCACCGACACCGACAGGCCGGTGTCGATCTGCTCCGACTGACGGAAGTAGTGCTGGACGCAATCGGTCAGCGTCTTGCCGTACAGCTCGACGATGCCCTGGTAGCGGTCGGTGTCGGGACCCTGGTCGACCGTGAAGGCGATGTAGCCCTTGCCGAGCAGCGCGGCGGCCGGGGCGATGTCCACGTCGCGCTCCGCCTTGGCGAGTTCGGCCTCGTCGAACTGGGCGTAGGCGCGGATGTCGCCGACCGAGGTGACGTCGGCCACCATCATGCGGACGGCGCCCTCGCCCTTGGTCTGGAGCGTGAAGATGCCCTCGTATTTCAGCATGCTGGCGAGCAGGGCGGCCAACGTCGTCATCTCCGCCAGGAAGCGGGCGATGGTCGGCGGGTAGTCGTGGCGCGTCAGGATCTCGTCCAGCGCCGGCCCGAGCTTGACCAGACGGCCGCGCAGGCGCGACGCCTCGATCTGAAAGGGCAGCACCAGATCGTCGGTGAGCGGACGGACGGAAGGATCGTCCATGAAAGATTCCTCAAAACCAAGGGATAGAACGGGCGTGAGGCGCAAGATCGTGGCGTCTCATCGCCGAATCAAGGTAGGCAGGGCACCCATGCATGGTCCCTGCCCCCTGGATCAGGCCCTCTCCCGCCTCGGGAGAGGGAAAGCCTCAGACCAGCGCGTCCATGCACCAGGCCAGGATCGCCTTCTGGGCGTGCAGGCGGTTTTCCGCCTCGTCCCACACCACCGAATGGCGGCCGTCGATCACGCCGTCCGTCACCTCCTCCCCGCGATGGGCGGGCAGACAGTGCATGAACAGGGCTTCGGGATGGGCCAGACCCATCAGCGCCTCGTTCACCTGATAGGGCGCGAGGGTGGCCGTGCGCTCGTCCACGTCGTCGGTGTTGTGCATGGAAGCCCAGGCGTCGGTGATGACGCATTCGGCGCCACGCACCGCGTCCTCGGGCGACTCGGTCACGACGACGCGGCCCTTGCCTTCCGCCTTCGCCCAGGCGAGCAGGGCCGGCGGAGCGGCGTATTGCGGCGGGCAGGCGAGACGGATCTCGAAGCCGAACCGCACGGCGGCGTGCGCCCAGCTGACCGCGACGTTGTTGCAGTCTCCGGTCCAGGCCACCACCCGCCCCTCGATCGGGCCGCGATGCTCCTCGAAGGTCATCAGGTCGGCCATGATCTGGCAGGGGTGGGTCTGGTCGGTCAGGCCGTTGATGATGGGGATGCTGGCGTGCGCGGCCAGTTCGTGGACGCGCTCCTCGCCGGTCGTCCGCACCATCACCGCGTCGACGTAGCGCGACAGCACGCGCGCGGTGTCGCCGATGGTCTCGCCGCGGCCCAACTGCATGTCGTCGGGCTTCAGCACCAGAACGTTGCCGCCGAGCTGGCGCATGCCGACCTCGAACGACACGCGGGTGCGGGTCGAGGGCTTCTCGAAGATCAGGGCCAGCGTCTTGCCCGCCAGCAGGTTGGCGTAGGCGGGCCGGTTCTTCTTGATGGTGACGGCGCCGTCGAGGATGCGCCGCAGGGTCGCGGTGTCGAGCCGGTCGACGTCGAGGAAATGCCGGACGTTGCTCATGCCGTCCACTCCCGCGCGGTCTGGTCGAGGATGGCGACGGCCTCCTCCACCTGCTGCTCGGTGATGATCAGCGGCGGCAGCAGGCGCACGACGTTGTCGCCGGCCGGGACCGACAGCAGGCCGTTGGCGCGCAGCTTCGCCACGACCTCGCCGACCGGCGGCGCCAGCTTCAGGCCCAGCAGCAGGCCCTGGCCACGCTGTTCCAGGAAGAAGGCCGGATGCTTGGCGATCAGGTCGTTCAGGCGGCCCTGGAGGACGCCCGCGATGCGCTGCACGCCGTCGAGGAAGCCCGGTTCCAGCACCACATCCAACACGGCGTTGCCGACGGCGGTCGCCAGCGGGTTACCGCCGTAGGTCGAGCCGTGGGTGCCGGCGGTCATGCCCGACGCCGCGCGCTCCGTCGCCAGGCAGGCGCCGAGCGGGAACCCGCCGCCGATGCCCTTGGCGATGGCCATGACGTCCGGCGTGATGCCGGCCCATTCATGGGCGAACAGCTTGCCGGTGCGCCCCACCCCGGTCTGGATCTCGTCGAAGAACAGCAGCAGGCCGAACTCGTCGCAGACTTCGCGCAAGCCGCGCAGGAACTCGACCGAGCCGGTGCGGATGCCGCCCTCGCCCTGGATCGGCTCGACGCAGATGCCGCCGGTCTCCGGCGTGATCGCGTTGCGCAGCTCGTTCAGGTTCCCGAAGGCGACCTGGTCGAAGCCGTCGAGCAGCGGGCCGAAGCCCTTCACCAGCTTCTCCTGCTTGGCGGCGGAGATCGACGCGATGGTGCGGCCGTGGAAGGCCTGCTCGAAGGTGATGATCCGGGTCTTCTGCGGGTTGCCGTTCTCGTAATGGTATTTGCGGATCGTCTTGGCGCCGCATTCCCACGCCTCGGCGCCCGAGTTCGTGAAGAACACGGTGTCGGCGAAGGTCACCTCGGTCAGGCGCTTGGCGAGGCTTTCCTGCCCGGCGACGCGGAACAGGTTGGAGGTGTGCCAGAGCTTGTTCGCCTGCTCGGTCAGCGCCTTGATCAGGTAAGGATGCGCGTGACCCAGCGCGTTCACCGCGACGCCGGCGGCGAAGTCCAGGAATCGTCGCCCGTCGGTCGCGTAAAGGTACGGACCTTCCCCACGCTCGAAAACGACATCGGCGCGGGCGTATGTGGGCATAACGACGGGGATCACGGCTCTGGCCTCCCAAAACGGAAAAGCCCGGCGCGGCATTTCTGCCCGCCGGGAAGCGGCAAATATCCGGAGAACGACCGGTCCTGTCAACGGATTGCGGTCGGAACGTCCTGCGACGTCTTCGGCTTTAGGCTTTCAGCCGGTAGCCGGTCTTGAACATGCGCCACGCCAGCCACCACAGCGCCGCGTTCACCCCCAGCATGACCACCACGCCCAGCCACAGCGAGCCGTCGGTCTGGCCGACGAAGCCGTAGCGGAAGCCGTCGATCATGTAGAAGAACGGGTCGAAATGGGCGATCCACCAGAAGGCGGCCGGCAGCGAATCCAGCGAATAGAAGGTGCCCGACAGGAAGGACAGCGGCGTCACCACGAAGTTGGTGACGGCGGCGATGTTGTCGAACTTCTCCGACCAGACGCCGCCGATCAGCCCCAGCAGCGACAGCAGCATCGAGGCCATCAACGCGTGGAACAGCACGAAGCCGGGATGCGGCATGTGCAGCGGCACGAAGGCCCAGATCGCCAGACCGGTGACCAGCCCGACCACGAGGCCGCGCGTCACGCCGCCCAGCACGAAGCCGCTGACCAGTTCCATCGGCGACAGCGGCGGCATCAGGATGTCGACGATGTTGCCCTGGACCTTGGCGATCACCACGGAGGAGGATGTGTTGGCGAACGCGTTCTGCACCATCGCCATCATCATCAGGCCGGGCGCCAGGAACTCCAGATAGGGCACCGGACCGATCATGCGCACGGCCGATCCGAGCGACAGGGCGAAGACCGCGTAGTACAGCAGCGTCGTCACCACCGGCGCCCAGACGGTCTGCTGGTGGACCTTGACGAAGCGCCGCACCTCGCGGGCGTAGAGCGTCCACAGCCCGATCCAGTTGACGGAACCGACGGAGCGCGGCATGGGAGGAAGGGGATGGGTCATCGCTTCACGATTCACATAGGGGCGGCGGACTTTACGGCCCTCCGCCCGGCCCGGCAACCACCGCCGCCACAAGGACAGCCATGACCCGTGACGATCCGCCGCGCCGCTCCTCCTTCGGACAAGGACCCGCCGGCCAAAAATCTTCCGGTCCGCGCGCGGCCAAGCCGGTCCGGCTGGTGACCGCGCAGTATCTGGAGAACTCGGCGCTGCATTACCTGGAGCGATTCGCCAGCTCCACCGCCAACCTGCGCAACGTGCTGATGCGCAAGGTCAAGCTCTCCGCCCAGGCGCACGGCACCGACCCCGAGGAGGGCGCGCGCTGGATCGACGATCTGCTGGCACGTTACGTCCGCAGCGGCCTGCTGAACGACGAGACCTACGCGCGGATGCGGACCGAGAGCCTGCATCGGCGGGGCTCCTCCACCCGCGCCATCGCCCAGAAGCTGGCGTCCAAGGGCATCGACCGCGACGAGACCGACAAGGCGCTGGAGTCGTTGCGCGAGGACGTCGGGCCGGATGTGGATTTGGCGGCGGCGCTGGCGCTGGCCAAGCGGCGGCGTCTGGGCGTGTACCGGTTGCCGGAAGCGCGGGCGGCGCACCGCGAGAAGGACATGGCGGCGCTGGGCCGCGCCGGATTCGGCTACGAGATCGCCCGGCGCATCGTGGACGCCGAAAGTCCGGACGACCTGCTGGAGGAGTGAGGCTCCCCCGCGCCAAAAAAGAAAGCCGGAAACGACGAAACGCGCGGCACCCTTTCGGATGTCGCGCGCCGCTCTCGACCGGGAGTCGGATTCGTCCTGTAGGCGTCCTGAAAACTCTGCCGGCGGGACGGCGAACCATCCCGCCTTGTCAGCGCACCAAACGCGGATGGGGTCAGGCCGCGGCGGCCTGGGCCTTCTCCGTGGCCTTGGCGATGCGGCGCTTGGCGCGACGGGCGTCGTCGCTCAGCACCGCGTCCTTCGCGTCGAGCAGGAAGGCGTCGAGGCCGCCCTTGTGCTCGATCGAACGGATCGCGTGGACCGAGAGGCGCAGACGCACCAGCGAGCCCAGGGCGTCGCTCAGCAGCGAGGTGTCCTGGAGGTTCGGCTGGAAGCGGCGGCGATTCTTGTTGTTGGCATGGCTGACGTTGTTGCCAAACTGCGTGCCTTTGCCAGTCACGGAGCACCGACGTGCCATCGGACTAATCCTTTACTTTAGCAAATGAAACCCGGTAACGGACGGAGAGCCGCCCGAAGGAGGCCGCTATATAGTCGAACAAAAGAGGAGCCGTCAAGGACGGATCCGCGAGAACAAACCCGGCGAACCGGAGTCGGCGCGGAGTCGAACCGCGCGCCGTCTCTCGCGCGAACGCAGAGACGGCGCGGCGGCGCTCTTCACTCGACGGAGGAGGCGGCCTTGATCGCGGACTTGGACCCCGTGGTCTTGGGGCCACGGCGCAGCGGCCCCTTCGCGGCCGGCGCCACCAGCACCGTCTCGGGCGGCTTCACCGCGGCCGGCGCGGCCGACGCCAGATCCTCGACGACGGCGGCGATGATCGACGACTGCGGAGCAGCGGCTTCCGCCACCGGCTCAACCACCGGCTCGGGCGCCGCCTCGACGACGGGGGCGGCTTCGACCGGGGCGGACTCGGCCACTGGGGCCGGTTCCGGAGCCTCGACCGGGACCTCGACCGGGACCTCGACCGGGACCTCGACCGGGACCTCGACCGGAGCGGGAGCCGGAACCGGGGCCGCGATCAAGGCCGGAACGGCGGGCGGCACGGGGGCCGGGACCGGCGCGGCGGCGGTCTTGACGGGCAGCGGAACGACCGACACCTCGGCGGCGATCTTGGCCGACACGTCCAGGAAGCCCTGCACGCCTTCGGTGACGCGGGCCTGGGTGGTGCTCAGCCATTCGCGGTGCAGCGCGGCCAGATCGGCCGGCGAGCGGGCCTTGCCCAGCCCGGCGGCCAGACGGCTGGCGTCGCTCACCGAGGCGGTGACGCCGTCGAACCAGCGGCGGTAGCCGTCCTGGACCAGCCCGGCGACGCGGGCCGACTTGGCGGCGCCGGTCTCGGCGTTGGACTTGGCGAGCGTGCCGGCCTGCGCGAAGAGATTGAGGAAATTGGTGGTCATGGCGTGTCTCCCGTAGACGAACACAGGTTGGCGGAAACGGAAAGGCCGCTCCGGCAAACCCCAGGAGACCGCGGGCAACCGTCGCCCAAGCGTCTTACAGACGCTCCTTTCCCGCCCGCGCCAGAGTACCCGCATGGGTGGTGGGGCGCAACAGGATTGTTGCGGTGCAGCATAAGCGGTTCGGACTATTCGCCCGAAGCTCCGCTTGTCGTTCCGCCCTGCGACTCAGCCCAGGAAACGCGCCAGCAGCGCGTGCGCCGCCGTGGTCGGGATGGTGGCGCCTTCGGTCACGCTCGCCTCGATTCGCGCAAGGTCGGCGCGCACCGCCGGGTGGGCGCGGAATCGGTCGATCAGCGTTTCGCGAATCTCGCTCCACAGCCAGGCGCGGGCCTGCTCGGCGCGGCGGGTGGCGCGCTGGCCGTTGCCCTCGGTGATCGCCTTGTGCTCGCCGATGGTGTCCCAGATCGCGTCGATGCCCCTTTTGTGAACCGCCGAGCAGCTCAGCACCGGCACCCGCCAGTCGCCGTGGCGCAGCAGGGTCAGGGCGTGGCGGTAATCGGCGACGGTGTGGCGCGCGGTGGCGGCGAGGTCGCCGTCGGCCTTGTTGACGACCACGAGGTCGGCCAGTTCGACGATGCCCTTCTTGATGCCCTGCAACTCGTCGCCGCCGGCCGGCAGCAGCAGCAGCATGAACAAATCCACCATGTCGGCCACGGCGGTCTCCGACTGGCCCACCCCCACCGTCTCGACGACGATGACGTCGAAGCCGGCGGCCTCGCAGATCAGCATGGCCTCCCGCGTGCGCCGCGCGACCCCGCCCAGCGTGGCCCCGGCCGGCGAGGGCCGGATGAAGGCGCCCGGATCGCGCGAGAGATCGACCATCCGCGTCTTGTCGCCCAGGATCGATCCGCCGGTGCGCTGCGACGACGGATCGACCGCCAGCACGGCGACCTTGTGGCCCAGCCCGATGACGTGCAGCCCGAACGCCTCGATGAAGGTGGACTTTCCAACCCCCGGCACGCCGGAGATCCCGAGTCGCACCGAACGGCCCGTGTGCGGCAGCAGCGCCGCCAGCAGGGCATCGGCGACGACCCGGTGGTCGGCGCGCGTCGATTCGATCAGCGTGATGGCGCGGGCCAGCGCCCGGCGATCCCCGGCGCGCACGGCCTCGGCGAGTTGGACGGGATCGGGCATGGCGGGGGCTGCGGTCGGAATGGTCATCGTCGTCATGCCCGCCAGCCTAACTTGGTGCGGGGATCGGATAAAGCGTTTGGAGGGCGGGGGGCGCAGGACCGAACCCTCCCCTGCCTTCACTCACTCCGGCAGCCCGTACTCCGCCGCCCATCGCTCCAGCGCCCCGAACAGCGCGACCGCCGTTCCGCACGCGACATCACGCGGCTGCGGATCGGCCAGCTCCTCCTCCAGCCGAACCATCAACGCCTTCCACGCCCCCACCATGTCCAGCCCGTCCGACGCCAGGAACCGCGCCCCGCGCGTCGCGTCATGCCCCAGCGCGCGGCTGATCCCCGGCAGCATTGCCCGGCCGCCATGGGCCGAACCGTCCAGCACGTAACGCGCCGCCAGCCGGGCCGCCGGGCTGTCGAGCGGCGGCAGGTCCGTCATCTCCGGCAGAGTGTCCGGATCGGCGCCCAGCACCGTCAGATCGTCGCGCAGCAGCCCCAGCCGAACGTCGTCGCCGCCCAGCGCGCGCTCCACCGGGGCGTGGAAGCCGTAGAGGACACTCAAAGCCTTGCGGTACTCCGCCGCCGTGATGTCCGGCCGGACCAGCGGCTGGAGGACAGCCGCCTTGTCGAGACGCTCGTGGATGTCGTGCGTCGCCTCGCGCAACGCCTGCCTCGCCGGACCCATTCATGCGCTCCGAAAGGTTCAAGTGGGGGCCAGGACGCCGGGAACCGGTGCCGGGCCCTGGCTGGACTCCTGTTGCCGCGCCCACAGCGACGCGTAGGCGCCGCCGGCCGCCAGAAGCTCGAGGTGGCGTCCGCGCTCGATCACCCGGCCGGCTTCCAGCACCAGGATCTCGTCGGCGTCGATCACCGTGGACAGGCGGTGCGCGATCACCAGCGTGGTGCGGCCCCGGCTGACCTCGCGCAGATTCGCTTGTATCTCGCGCTCGGTGTGGGTGTCGAGCGCGCTGGTCGCCTCGTCGAACAGCAGGATCGCCGGGTTCTTCAGGATGGTGCGGGCGATGGCGACGCGCTGCTTCTCGCCGCCCGACAGCTTCAGCCCGCGCTCCCCCACCATGGTCTGGTAGCCGTCGGGCAGCGCCATCACGAAGTCGTGGATGTGGGCGAGCCGCGCCGCCTGCTCGACCTCGGCCGGGCTGGCCCCGGCGCGGCCGTAGGCGATGTTGTAGAAGACGGTGTCGTTGAACAGCACCGTGTCCTGCGGGACGATGCCGATGGATGCCCGCAGCGAGGACTGGGTGACGCGGCGGATGTCCTGCCCGTCGATCAGGATGCGCCCGCCGTTGACGTCGTAGAAGCGGAACAGCAGCCGGCTGATGGTGGATTTCCCCGCCCCCGACGGCCCGACGATGGCGACCGTCTTGCCGGCCGGCACCGTGAAGCCAACACCCTTCAGGATCGGCCGCCGCGAATCGTAGCCGAACTCCACCCCCTCGAAGCGCAGCTCGGCCCCGTCGACCGCCAGCGGCTTGGCGTCCGCATCGTCGGCGACCTCGCGGCCGACCGACAGCAGCTTGACCATCGCCTCGATGTCGGTCAGCGACTGCTTGATCTCGCGGTAGACCACGCCGAAGAAGTTCAGCGGCTGGTAGAGCTGCAACAGATAGGTGTTCACCAGCACGAAGTCGCCCAGAGACATGGTGCCGCGCACGATGCCGTTGGCCGCCATCCCCATCACCACCGCCAGACCGGCGGAGATGATCGCCGACTGCCCGACGTTCAGCAGCGACAGGCTCTGCTGGCTGCGCACCGCGGCCTTTTCATAGGATTGCAGCGCGCCGTCGTAGCGCCGGGCCTCGTGCTCCTCGTTGCCGAAATACTTGACGGTCTCGTAGTTCAGCAGGCTGTCGATCGCCTTGGTGTTGGCGACGCTGTCGGTGTCGTTCATCACGCGGCGGAACTGGATGCGCCATTCCGACACGAAGAAGGTGTAGAGGATGTAGCCCGCCACCGTGACGAAGGTGGCCAGCGCGAACCAGCCGCTGAACATCGTCCACAGCACGACGCAGACCAGCGCGATCTCCACCAGCGTCGGCACGATGGAGAACAGGGCGTAGCGCAGGAGCGCCTCGATGGCGCGGGTGCCGCGCTCCAGCGATCGGGTCAGCCCGCCGGTCTGGCGCTCCAGATGGAAACGCAGCGACAGCGCGTGCAGATGGCGGAACACCGACAGGGCGACCCGGCGGATGGTGCGTTGCGCCACCGTGGCGAAGACCGCGTCGCGCAGTTCGGCGAAGACCAGCGAGGTGACGCGGGCGAAGCCGTAGGCCAGGATCAGCCCGACCGGAATGGACAGCACCCCGCCGGGCACGTTGCCGGGGGTCAGCGCGTCGATGGCGTGCTTGTAGAAGACCGGCACGTAGACGTTGGCGACCTTGGCCCCGATCAGCAGCAGCATGGCGATGACCACGCGCACCCGCGTCTCCACCGAGTCGCGCGGCCAGATGTAGGGGATCAGGGAGCGGACCGCCGCCATCTCGCCGCCGGGACGGGGCTGGAAGGCGGTGTCTTCGGGGGATGGAGTGCCGGAGGACGGCAGGGTTCTGCGCATGATGGGCGTGGCAATCGCGGCTGGAAACGGAAGGGGCGGGCAACACCCGGACGGGCCTAACCTAGGAGCCGCGCCGCCGCCGTCAAAGGGCCGTCCGCCGATTTGGCTCCCGCTTGACACCGAAAGATCATGGGCTGATCGGCGGAATATGCGGCAATTCGGCTTTTCCGCAGCGTTTGGCAACGGACTGGAAACCATATTACCTTAGTCTGTGTCCGTACCGCAGCGCGACCCGAACCGCAGATCAAGGCATTTCCGACCATGCAGAACGCCAGTTTCGCCGGCCGTTTCAAGGTGGGCACCCGCATCCACTTCGGCTTCCTGCTGATTCTCGCCCTGCTTGGGCTGGTCGCGGTCTTCGGCGTCCGCGCGCTGACCGGCGTCGAAGCCGGGTTCAACCGCTACGCCGCGATCTCCGACAACTCGCTGCGCCTGAGCGAGCTGGACGGCGACGTGTCGGACATGCGGCGCAACGTGGTGAACTACTCCTTCTCCGGCAACAACGCGCTGATCGAGCCGACCCGCGCCCAGCAGAAGCAGTTGGGCCAGACCCTGCGTTCCATCCGCGAGGCGACGCAGGACCCCGGCCGCCGCGCCAACCTGGACCGGATGATCCAGATCTTCGACAGCTACGCCGCCAACTTCACCAAGTTGACCGACATCCGCGAGCGCCGCGACCGGCTGTACGAGGAGGAGTTGCTCCCGATCGGCTCCAAGGCGCGTGAGAACATCAGCCAGATCATGGCCAGCGGCATGGCCGATGGCGACCTCGAGTCGGCCTCCGGCGCCGGGGTCGTGATGGAAAAGCTGATGGTCTCGCGGATCAGCGCGCTGCACTTCCTCGCCACCCCCTCGGCGAAGGCGCTGGACGAGGTCAAGACGCGCAACGCCGACTTCCGCTCCGCGATCACCGCCTTCGCCGACCGCCAGGCCAACCCGGCCCGCAAGCGGCTGGCGGAGGACTCGGCGCAGCTCGGCGCCCGCTATCTCGACACCGTCAACAGCCTGTCCACCGTGGTGACCGAGGCGCAGACCCTGGCCTTCACCACCATGGTCGACGAGGCCGAGCAGTTCGCCGACCTCGTCAACAAGACCGTGGCCTCGCAGAACGACTCGCGGCTCCAGGTCCAGAACACCATGAAGTCGGACACGTCCGAGACGGTGACGCTGGTCACCGGGCTGGCGATTGGCGCCTTCGTCATCGGCATGCTGATCGCCTACCTGACCGCGCGCTCCATCGTGAAGCCGGTGGTCGGCATGACCGGCACCATGACCGATCTGGCGGCCGGCAACCTGACCGTCACCGTCCCCGCCCTGGCCAACCAGGACGAGATCGGCGAGATGGCCAAGGCCGTCCAGGTCTTCAAGGAAAACGCCATCGAGAAGAAGCGCATGGACGAGGCCGAGCGCGACCGGCTGGAGGCCGAGCGCCGTGCCGCCGAGGCCCAGCGCCAGCGCGAGCAGGCCATCGGCGAGGAGATCGCCGGCCTGATCGACGCCGTGTCGAAGGGCGACCTGGAGCGCCGCATCGACCTGAACGGCAAGGAAGGCTTCTACCGGACCATGTCCGACGGCATCAACCGCCTGACCGACACGGTGGAAAGCGTCATCGCCGACCTGGGCGAGGTGCTGAGCGCGCTGGCCCAGGGCGACCTGAACAGCCGCGTCACCCGCGACTACCAGGGCGCCTTCCAGCAGGTGAAGACCGACGTCAACGCCACCTCGGTCAAGCTGGCGGAGATCGTCGGCCAGATCACCCAGGCCGCCGACACCATCGCGTCGGCCGCCGCCGAGGTGTCGCTGGGCTCCTCCGACCTCGCCGACCGGACCGAGCAGCAGGCCTCCTCGCTGGAGGAGACCGCCGCCAGCATGGAGGAGCTGGGCGCCACCGTGCGCTCCAACGCCGACAACGCCCAGCGCGCCAACATCATGGCGTCCGAGGCCCGCACCGCCGCCGAATCGGGCAACGGCGTCACCGGCTCGGCCATCGACGCGATGCGCCGGATCGAGGAGTCGAGCCGTAAGATCACCGACATCATCGGGGTGATCGACGAGATCGCCTTCCAGACCAACCTGCTGGCGCTGAACGCGGCGGTGGAGGCGGCACGGGCCGGCGACGCCGGGCGCGGCTTCGCGGTGGTGGCGCAGGAGGTCCGTCAACTGGCCCAGCGCTCGGCTCAGGCGTCCAAGGAGATCAAGGGCCTGATCATGGACAGCGACGCCCAGGTGAAGGACGGCGTCGATCTGGTGAAGAAGGCCGGCGGCGCGCTCAACGGCATCGTGTCGGGGGTGCATCAGGTGGCGACGCTGATCGCCGAGATGGCCTCGGCCTCGGCCGAGCAGGCCACCGCGCTGGACGAGATCAACGCGACCGTCGCCAGCATGGACGAGATGACCCAGAAGAACGCCGCCCTGGTCGAGGAGACCACCGCCGCCGCCCAGGCGATGAGCGGACAGGCCGGCGACCTCAAGGGCCTGATCGGCTTCTTCAAGCTGGAGACCGTCAACGCGGCCCCGATGCGGATGGCGGCCAACCACGCCGTCTCGGCGACCCCGGTGCGCCGGACCGTCGCCGCGACCCGCCCCGCCTCGGCGGCGAAGGCCGCCGCCAAGACGGCCGCGAAGCCGGCCCTGCGCCCGGTGGCGGCGCCCCGCCCGCCTGTCCAGGTTGCCGGGAACGTGCTGACCCACAGCGTCAGCGACGACGACGACTGGAAGGAATTCTGAGCCGCCCCGAAACGGCCATCCAAAAAACGGCGAGGGGCGATTAACGAAACGGTGGCGATTGGCGTGGTCCAATCGCCACCGTTTCCTTTTGTGGAGTCTTGATCATGAACCGTTGGATCCTGGCGTTGTCCGCCGCCGCGCTCGCCCTGCCCCTGCTGGCCGGCTGCGGAGTCGTCAGCGGAGCGGCCAGCGTCGCCGGCTCGGCGGTGAGCGTCACCGCCAGCGCCGTGGGAACCGCCGCCGACGTCGTCACCGCGCCGATCCGCTGAGGGGGGCAGCGTGCCGCTGTACGACGCCGCGCATTGGTCGGCCTTCCTGGCGGCGGCCGTGCTGCTCAACCTGTCGCCCGGACCGGACATGGCCTTCATCCTCGGCCAGACGGTCAAGGGCGGGGTGCGGGCGGGAACGGCGGCGATGCTGGGGATCTGGGCCGGAGCCTTCGGTCACGTCCTGCTCGCCGCCGCCGGCCTCTCCGCCATCCTCGCCGCGTCCGCCCTCGCCTATTCCACCGTCAAATGGGTGGGCGTCGCCTATCTGCTCTGGATCGGCGTGCAGGCGTTGCGGTCGCGCGGCGGCGGGTTCCGGCCGGACGACGCGCCGGCGGAACCCAATCCGTGGTCCGTGTTCCGTCAGGGTGCGTTGATCGACCTGCTGAATCCGAAGGTGGCGATCTTCTTCCTCGCCTTCCTTCCGCAATTCGTGGTCGGGGGTGCCGGCCCGGTGTGGGCGCAGCTGTTGCTGCACGGCGTGCTGATCATCGCCGTCGCGGCGTTGATCGAGACCCCCATAGTGCTGCTCGGCGACCGGCTGTCCGCAAGGCTGCGGTCCAGCCGCCGGCTGGGCCAGTGGCTGGACCGGACGTTGGGCGCGACGCTGGTCGCCCTCGGACTGAAGCTGGCGCTTGCCGAGCGCTGAACCGGCGGCCGGTTGCGGCCGGCTCAGTCGATCAGGTCCTCGACCTCGCGGATGCGGCCGTTGTCGATCATGAACTGGACCAGCTCCGGCCGCTGCCTGCCGAGCGTGTGATGGCGCTGGCGCGCGGCCTCGACCAGATCGCCCTTGCGGCCCAGAAGGTCGTCGGCAAATTCGATCATGCGCAGGTTGGGCCACGCCTTGGCGCGGATGCCGGCCACGGCGGCCATGGCGTCGGCCGCCGGCCGTTCGGGCCGGGCCTGCGCCAGGATCATGGTCAAAGCGGCGGTGGAGCGGGAAATACCGGCGTGGCAATGGACCAGCAAATGCCGACAATCCACCGGCTCGGACAGCAGGTCGCGGCCGAAGGCGAGGATGCGCTCCACGTCGGCTTTCTGCGGGGCGATCTGGCCGCGCGTCGGGTCGATGATGTCGTGGAAGCGCAGCTCCAGCCGTTCGTGCTCGCCGTAATCGCCGAAGGCGGTCGGCTCCGGGTGGTCGGGGTCGAGGATGGACAGCACGTGGCTGACCTTGCCTCCGCCGAAATCGCAGAGTTCCTCGATGCCGCAGACGGTCAGGCCGAAGGGGACGAAATCGCTGGCCATGATGCTCTCTTCCCAAAGGTCGGTCCGAGGCGCGAGCGCGCCCGGACCGGCGCATTTGGCACGTCCCGTCCCGTCTTCGTCAACCGTGCGCGTATGACATCATCCGGTCACAGCACATTGAAGATGTAGAGCAGGATGATGATGGGAATCGGCAAGCCGACGAGCCACAGCAGGATACCTTTCATGACGCGCTCCCTCCGTTGTGTTGGCGGTGGGCCGGGGGGTTCGTCCGGCCGCTCTCACCTGTAACAACGGCCCCGGTGCCGGTTGGTTGCACGCGGATCCCGATCGGACGGGGAAAAGAAGGAGGTGCGCCGAACGGACTCAGCCTTCCGCGCCGTTCTCCCCGGCGTCCATTTCCACGTCGGCGCCACCGGCTTCCGCGCCGGGCTTGGCGGCGCGCGGGCGTGGCGTCCGGATCTTCTTCAGCAGCAGCGCGAAGGGCTTCAGCGCGCGATCCATGATGCCCGCGTCGCGTTCCAGCCGCGACAGCAGGAAAGCGCTGGCCTCCAGCGTCGAGACGCTTTCGCGGCGCGGCTCCTTGCGCGCCTGCCCGTAGAGCGACTGGAACTCCGGGTGCAGGACGACGCGCCGGCATTTCAGCAGCCACGCGTTGCGCCACCACAGGGTCTTGGCTTGGCTCCAGGTGCCGTCCAGCACGATGACGCCCTCCAGGTCGGCCAGCACCTGACGGCTGTCCTGCTGGGGAACACCGTTGCGGTCGACGACCGCGATCTCGGCCTTGGCGGCGGGATTGTCGGCCTTCACCGGGCCGAGATACAACACGCCCCAGCGTTTGTAATCCACCTCCCGGCCCAGGATGCGCTTCAGGTTCGGCCAGCTTAGGCCGACCTTCAGGGCCGAGTTGGCGAACTGGAGATGCGCGATCTGTGCGGTGCCCAAATTTTCGCGCTTTTCCTGCGGGTGCTGGAGAATGAGCAAAAAGACGCCGTTCTTGACCGGCTCCACCGCCTCGCAAATGCACAGGTGATTAGGTTTTAGGCAGGTCGGGCAGGACTCGGGAGGGGTGGCGCTGTGCATGGGAGGTACGCAATCCTTGAACGGAGATAACCGCGAATATGGGTTGGAACGGCGCGGAAGGGAACCACATCTCTTCCTGGCCGGTCGAAACGACGAGACCGGCCGTCGCGGGCGACGACATCGTCGTGCGTATAAACCTTTTGTAGAGGGTTCATCGTGTGTGATGGACCTTGTGTGATGCGTTTCACGGCTGGCCTGGAACTTGCGTGATAGGTTTCAGGCAAACAGGACGGGCGGAGCCAAGGACGACCAAAGGGCCGTTCCCGACTTCCTCCCGGCGCTCAGAAGGAGACCCCTGCCATGCTGCCCGCACATTTGGCCGACCGCTTGCTGAAGCAACGCCGCGACGCGGACACCACGGAATTCGCCCGGCAACTGCCGCTGCACGCCGACGATCCGCGTTGGATGACCGATCCTGAGGACGACGTTCCGTTCGCCCGCCGCGAACCCGATTGGGCCACCGACTACTGAGCGAAAGGCGACACGGGCCGCTGTCCGGTCTCCGACAGCGGCCGACACGCCGCTTTTCATAACGAACGCTCATGTCTTTGGCCGGTGGATTCCCGGCCCCGATCCGGGCACCGGCTCCTTAGGGGACCGGATCTCATAAGACACGCTCCAACCGCCCCGGCGGTTGCGCGGCGCCCGGAGTCTCATCCCTCTCCCTTCCCTCGCCCTCCTCCCGATACGGAAGTCAGTCCCCGGCACCGTGCCGGTTCGCCGCCGATATGAGCCGGCACGGCTTGCGTGCAACCGGCGCCCAAACGAAAACGCCCCGGCCGCAAGGCCGGGGCGTTCGTCGTACAACAGGCAGGGGAACAGGCGTCAGCGGGTCTGCTGGATCGCCGACAGCTGCCACTGGCCGCCGCGCGGACGGACGAAGGTCCACAGCTCCGTGGCCTCGACCGGCTGGTTGGCGTTGCCTTCCACGACCCGGCCGCTGGCGCGTTCCACCGTGGTGTCGACCAGCGAGAAACGCATTGCGACGGTGGCGTATTCGGCGTTGCCCTCACGCCACGCTTCCGACAGGTCACCCTGCAGCAGCTTGACGTCGCTCACCTTGTTGACCACGCCACGGCTGCTGTTCTCCGACAGGTCGCCGGTGAAGTAGGACAGCATTTCCGGCGTCGTCACCCCGCGCAGGGTTTCGACGTCCTCACGACCGTAGGCGGTCTGGACGGTCACCAGCAGACGCTCGAACGCCTCGTAGTCGGCGGGTTGGACGCCGAGTTCATCAGGCTGCTGGCGGCGGTTGGCGCCACCGGCCAAGCCGCCCAGTCCGCCACCGCCCATCGACCCGTTCTGGCGGGGATCGGCCGAATCGCGGTTCAGCGGGCCGCCGGCGTAGGCCGGGTTCGGACCGGTGCCGAGCGGCGCGCCCATCGAGGCGGAGGCCGGCTGGGGCTGCGAACGGTTGCGGAAGAAGCGCATCGCCAGACGGACGAGGAAGACGACCAGCAGGATCTGGAGCAGGAAGCCCAGGATGCCCGCGAAGCTGCCCAGCCCCTCGAAGAAGCCGCCGCCGAACAGCATCGCGCCGATGCCGGCGCCGATCAGGCCGCCCATCAGGCCGGTCATGAAACCGCCGCCCCGGAAGAAGCCGCCGGCCTGCGCCGGGGCCGCGTTGGGGCGCTGCATGCCCGGCTGCGCGGCCGGGGCGGCCGACCGCTCCATCGGCATCGCCGTGTTGGGCGCGGTGGAGGTCGCGGCCGGAGCCTCGGTGGTGCGCGCGCCACGGCTGCCCGACGAACTGCTCTTGCCGGCGCGGGCGTCGGCCGTGCCGGCGGAGAGGGCCATCATCAGGGCGACCGCCACGGCGGTCGCGGTGCGGGTGGTGCTTTTCGCCGGCATGGTGGTAGGTCGGGTGTTCTCGTTCATGATCGCAACAGCCGTCAGAGCCAAAGGAGCCTACCAGATGGGGGTGCGCGCCTTGCCGTTGTAGAGGGGGGCCGCCGGTTTCTTCGATAAAACCACAGCCGAGCGACAATCAGCGGGACGCTCTTTCTTCAACGTCTTGATTCACAAGGGCGAGGGCTGGGCGAAGCCCGGATCGGGACGGGTCCATTCGGCCCGCATGCGGTCCCACAGGCCAACTTTCCGCTCGTCCGGGACGCTTTTCCGCTCGACTTCCGTCCAGACGCGGCGGCGCGTCGCGATCTGGAGCCGGCAATCGCGCGAGCAATAGAGCGGCGCCGGCCCACGCGGCGAGGTCCGCGCAAAGGGACGCCCGCAGCAGGCGCAATACAATGGGGTCATGATTGATCCTTCCCTATGAGCTGGCCGTTCATTGCAGCCGCTCTTCATGCTCGCGGACCGAAGTCGTCCCGGCACTCTTCTTTGTGATGACCGATACTATCCACAGACTCACCGATTTTCGCCAGACGAAAAAAGGCATACCCCCTTGAACAGCGTCAGAATCTTGGAAACGTTCTTTTAGCAAGCGATTGCGGAAGAAACCACTTTCCGGTCCCGGCGCGTCATTTCGCCGCCCCGTCCGGCCGCTTCGGCTTTCAACGGAAGTCCCAAGCGCTTACATCCTTTGGGCAGATCTCCAACATCCCGAAAGGTGGAAACGATGGCTTTGACCCGTCTCGGCGGCTTCCTGAAGACCGAAAGCGCCGGCGGCGTGGTCCTGATGATCGCGGCGGCAGCGGCGCTGATCTGGGCGAACTCCCCGGCGGCGCCCCTTTACGACGCGCTGCTCGCGATGCCCGTCGCCGTCACCGCCGGCGGGGTCGGGTTGGACAAGGCGCTGATCCTGTGGATCAACGACGGGCTGATGGCGGTCTTCTTCCTGCTGGTCGGGCTCGAGATCAAGCGCGAGGCGTTGGAGGGCGAACTGTCCAGCCGCGCCAAGGCCATGCTGCCGGGCATCGCGGCGCTGGGCGGCATGGTCGTGCCGGCGCTGGTCTACTGCGCCTTCGCCCAGGCGGAACCGGGGGCTCTGCGAGGCTGGGCCATCCCGGCGGCGACCGACATCGCCTTCGCGGTCGGCGTGCTGGCGCTGCTGGGCCGGCGGGTGCCGCCGAGCCTGCGGGTGTTCCTGCTGGCGCTCGCCATCATGGACGATCTCGGCGCCATCGTGATCATCGCCGTCTTCTACAGCCATGGGCTGGCGCCCGCCGCGCTCGGGCTGGCGGCGTTGGCCGGAGCCGGGCTGTGGCTGCTGAACCGGGCCGGGGTACGGTCGCTGGCGCCCTATCTGCTGCTGGGGCTGGTGCTGTGGGTGTGCGTGCTGAAATCGGGCATCCACGCGACGCTGGCCGGCGTGGCGCTGGCCTTCGCCATCCCGTTGCGCGGCGGACAAGGCGAGGCCGAGCGGAACGAGGCGCCGCTGCACCGGCTGGAGCACGCGCTGCACCCCTGGGTCGCCTTCGGCATCATGCCGATCTTCGCGCTGGCCAACGCCGGCGTGCCGCTGGCCGGGATCACGCCGGCCAGCCTGCTGGCCCCGGTGCCGCTCGGCATCGCGCTCGGCCTGTTCGTGGGCAAGCAGGCGGGCGTCTTTTTGGCGGTGTGGCTGGCCGTGCGCTTCGGCTTGGTCGGGTTGCCGGCGGGGGCGTCCTGGCGGCAGGTCCACGGCGTCGCGGTGCTGACCGGCATCGGCTTCACCATGAGCCTGTTCATCGGCACGCTGGCCTTCCCCGACCCCGCCCACGCCGTCGCCGTGCGGCTTGGCGTGCTGGCCGGATCGCTGGCCTCGGCGCTGGCCGGCTACGCATTGCTGCGGGCGGCCGAGGGGCGCCGGACCCGGCCGGTCGCCGTCGCCTCCTAGACCTTGGGTCAAGACTCGCACGGCGAAGGAACCGCCGCTCGTTCCCGGGGTTGTTCACAGGCGGGACCGTCCCCTTGGACAAGGGCGACGCCGCCTCCTCGGGGGACATCGACGATGGACGCCATCCGCACACGCCGCCGTGCCTTCACCGCCGCCCCGCCGCGCACCGACGCGGGCGCGCCCATCCCCATCGATTTCCAGCGGCTGGAACGGCTGCGCCGGCTGTCGCGCCTGATGGACACCCGCTGGCGCATCCCCGGCACCCGCATCCCCATCGGGCTGGACGGCATCGCCAGCATCGTCCCGGTGGCCGGCGACACGGTCACCGCCGTCGTCTCGGCCTACATCATCCTGGAGGCCTCGCGCTTCGGCCTGCCCAAGTCGCTGCTGCTGCGGATGGTGGGCAACGTGGGGGTGGATTGGCTGTTCGGCTCGATCCCGGTGCTGGGGACGATCTTCGACATCGCCTTCAAGGCCAACCGGATGAACGTCGACCTGCTGTTCGAGCATCTGGAGGGCCGGCTCGGCCAGCCCTCCGCCGGCCGCTGAGTCCCGCTTTGGCAGCTTGACGTGGATCAAGGCGGGAGGGCGCCCCCTGCGGCACTCTGTCGCCCATGGACGCTCCCGCTCTTTCCCCCGCCGCCGCCCGGACCGCAGCCCCGTCCCGCACGGCCTCCGTCGATCCCGCCCTGCTCGCCAAATACGACGGGCTGCGGGTGCCGCGTTACACCAGCTACCCGACCGCGCCGCACTTCACCCCGGCCGTCGATGCCGGGGTCTACGGCGGCTGGCTGGAGGCGATGGACCTGACGCGGTCCGGGTCGCTCTACCTCCACGTCCCCTTCTGCCACCAGATGTGCTGGTACTGCGGCTGCCACACCAAGATCGTGGCCCGCTACGCTCCGATCGCCGAGTATCTCGGCCATCTGCGGCGCGAGATCGGCATGGTCGCCGACCGCATCCCCGGCCGGTTGCGGGTGCGCCACATCCATTTCGGCGGCGGCACCCCCACCATGATGGCGCCCGACGATTTCGAGACGCTGATCGCGCTGCTGCGCACGCGCTTCGACGTGGCCGCCGACGCCGAACTCGCCATCGAGATCGACCCTCGCACCCTGACGGCGCAGATGGCGGCGGCGCTCGGCCGGTCGGGCGTGAACCGCGCCTCGCTGGGCGTGCAGGATTTCGACCCGACGGTGCAGGAGGCGATCAACCGCGTCCAGCCGCGCGCCGTGACCGAACAGGCCTTGAGCTGGCTGCGCGACGCTGGCATCGCCAACGTCAACCTCGACCTGATGTACGGCCTGCCGCACCAGTCGGTGGAGAGCGTCGCCCGCTCCGCCAAAATCGCGCTGGAGATGGCGCCCGACCGCCTGTCGGTCTTCGGCTACGCCCATGTGCCGTGGATGAAGACCCATCAGAAGAAGATCGACGAATCCGTGCTGGCCGGCACGCTGGGCCGCTGGGAGCAGTTCGCCGCCATCGCCGACACGCTGGGCGACGCCGGCTACCGCGCCATCGGGCTCGACCATTTCGCCCGCCCCGGCGACGAGCTGGCGGTCCAGCAGGAGGAGGGGCGGCTCGGCCGCAACTTCCAGGGCTACACCACCGACGACGCGGACGCCCTGCTGGGCTTCGGCGCGTCCTCCATCGGGGCCTTGCCGCAGGGTTACGTGCAGAACGCCGTGCCCTTCGACCACTACGCCACCGCCATCGAGGAGGGCCGCCTGCCCACCGCCAAGGGCATCGCGCTGACCGACGACGACCGCCTGCGCCGCGACCTGATCATGCGGCTGATGTGCGACCTGTCGGTGGACGCCGGGGAGGTCGCCATCGCGCATGGGCTGGACTCCAGCGCCTTCGACGCCGATCTGGCGGCGATGGACGATCTGGTCGCCGACGGCGTCGCCGCCATCGACGGCCGCCGCGTGTCGGTGCCCGAGGCGGCCCGCCCGCTGATGCGGATCGTCGCCGCCCGCTTCGACACCCACCTCGCCAGCGGCGCCGGCCGCCACAGCCGGGCGGTGTGAGGGCGAGCGGGGCCCGTGCCTAGAGGGTACAGGCCCGTTTGCCCCCACCCATCCTCCCCCGCTGGGCGGGGGAGGGGCAGGATGCTTGTTCGGCGTTCGGCGGCAGTCCCCTCCCTCGCCCAGCGGGGGAGGGTTAGGGTGGGGGTAAACGCCCCCTCAGAACGCCGCTTCGGGAACGCCCTTCCGCGCACCGCTGCCCAGCCAGCCCCGCACCCGTGTCTTCAGCCGGGCCAGCGCGGTCTGGCGTTTCTGCACCGCGTAGTGCTTGCGCACGGTTTCCTTGATATCCCAGGTGCCGGTGAAGCCCATCGGCAGCACCAGCGCGTCGCCCGCCCGGTATTCCTGCGGCAACCCACCCTCCGGCGTGATGACGACGCGGCCGGACAGCAGGATGCAGAACTCGTCGTAGGGCCAATCCTTCATCGCCACCACCCCCGGCGTGCATTGCCAGACGCCCGAGGCGAAACGTCCGCCGTCCCCATCGTAGAGGTTCCGGTGGATCTCGCGCGGGTCGCCGGACAGGATGGTGCCGAACATCGCCGGCTTGCCGATTTCGTCGTCGGCGATCCGGTTGCGGTCGATGCGCAGGACGGATTGGGGCATGGGTGAGGCTCCGTTCGCAGTGGCCGCACGGCTGGCCGATCCCGAAGCGAACACCTGAGCCGCCAAAACGATCCCGCCTATTCCCCCAAATTGACGATCTCCACCCGCCGGTTCGCCGCCGCCTTCGGCTGGTCGGGCAGCAAAAGCTCCCGCATGCCGCGCCCGGAGGCCTCCAGCCGGTCCGGCGCAATGCGGTGGTGCTCGACCAGATAGGCGGCCACCGCCTTCGCCCGCCGTTCCGACAGGGTCAGGTTCGCGCGGTCGCCGCCGACCGCGTCGGTGTGGCCGATGATGCGGAACCGCATCGCCCCGGTCTCCGGCGCCGCCATCACCGCCCCGACCCGGTCGAGGATCGCCCGCGATTCGTCCCGGATGACGGCGGAATTGAACGCGAACTCCACCCGGAAGGCCGCCCGCAGCTCCGGCTTGGCGATGTCCACCGGCGGGGTCAGCGCCGGAAGCGCGACCGCGTCGGGCTTCGCCACCGGCGGAGCCGGGGCAGCCGGGGCCGCCGGGGCCAGGGCCGGCGTGTCCGGTCCGGGGGCCGGGGGCCGGCGCATCCGCAAGGGGGGGCAGCCGGGGCCAACGGTCCCCAGAAGCGCCGCCTGGATCTCGCATTCGCTGGGGTTCGGCCCGAGCGGAACGTTCTGGGCCGCTCCCGTCTGCGCGGAGGCGGCGGACGCCAGCGCGACCAGCAGCCCGGCGGCGAACGAGAACAGCCGCTTGCGCATGGCCGCATTGTCCGTCTTGCTGACGGTTGCGTCGAATTCCGCGTGCAAGTCCCGTGCGTGGCTCTGTACCATCCCGGTCCGTATCTTTCGTATAGGGCGCTTGGGAGGAAACAACTATGAAATCGCTGAAGACTCTGCTCACCGGCCTCGCGCTGGCCGCTCTGGCGCTTCCGGCCCTGCTGCCGGGTTCGGCGGGCGCCGCCGACTACAAGGCGGAGTACAAGCTTTCCACCGTTCTGGGCAAGCCCTTCCCCTGGGGCGTCGGCGGCGAGCGCTGGGCCGAGCTGGTCAAGGAGAAGACCAACGGCCGCATCGTCGTCAAGATGTACCCCGGCACCTCCCTGGTGAACGGCGACCAGACCAAGGAGTTCACCGCGCTCCGCCAGGGCACCATCGACATGGCGGTCGGCTCGACCATCAACTGGTCGCCCCAGGTGAAGGAGCTGAACCTCTTCTCCCTGCCCTTCCTGATGCCCGACCACAAGGCGCTCGACGCCCTGACCCAAGGGGCGGTCGGCAAGCAGCTGTTCGACCTGCTCGCCACCAAGGACGTGGTGCCGCTGGCCTGGGGCGAGAACGGCTTCCGCGAGATCTCCAACTCCAAGCGCTCGATCAAGGCGCCGGAGGATCTCAAGGGCCTGAAGATCCGCGTCGTCGGCTCGCCGCTCTACCTCGACACCTTCACCGCGCTGGGCGCCAACCCGACGCAGATGAGCTGGGCCGATGCGCAGCCGGCGCTGTCCACCGGCGCCGTCGACGGGCAGGAAAACCCGCTGACCATCTTCACCGCCGCCAAGCTGCCGACGCTGGGCCAGAAGCACCTGACCCTGTGGGGCTACGTCGCCGACCCGCTGATCTTCGTGGTCGGCAAGGAAGTCTGGAACAGCTGGTCGAAGGAGGACCAGGAGGCCGTCCGCGCCGCCGCCGTCCAGGCCGCCGCCGAGGAGGTCGCCATCTCCCGCAAGGGCATCTCGGCCGAGGACGACAGCCTGCTCAAGGAGATCGCCGGACAGGGCGTCGATCTGGTGCGGCTGACCCCCGACCAGCAGAAGGCGTTCCAGAAGGCGACCCAGGCCGTCTACGACAAATGGGCCAAGCAGATCGGCCCCGATCTGGTGAAGTCGGCGGAAACCGCCGTCGCGAACCGCAAGTAAGCGGACGACGAGCGCGCGACGCCCGGCCTTTCCTGTTGGTCCCCGCCCTGGCCGGGCGTCGCATTTCGTTGCAATTCCTGAAACGCCGTTCCGCCCCTCGCCGTATTAGTTTGCGCCCATCATTCGGGCGGGTTTGGCGATGGGCTCCGCCATGGGTCCGCCGTGGCGGAGGGGTTCGGGGGCATGGGCAGGGACGGTCTCGCTTTTCTCGTGGCCGTCCTCTGCGTGGCCGGCGCGATCCTGTTCCTGGCTGGGCGCCGCGCCCTGATCCACATGAAGGACCGCGAGGTCAAGAAGGCCGGCGCGACGCTGATGGCCGAACGCGAGGAGCTGGAACAGCGCGCCAATGAGTTGGAAGCGCTCCAGGCCGAGATCGACCGCCTGCGCGCCTCGCTGGCCGATCTGGCGACGCAGAAGCTGATCCTCGGGCGCCGGGGCCGCAAGCGCACCGACACCTCGCGCCGCTTCACCCACGAGATCGGCCGTAGCGAGCCGGGGCGCAGCCTGTTCGCCTTCTCCCTGTCGATGGCACCCGGCTTCCTCCAGCGCCCCGACGCCAAGGCCGTCGTCCATCCCGCGATCTGGGCCTTCGAGAACCGGGTGGAGGTCTGGGCCGCCGATTTCCCGGCCGCCCAGATGCTGACCCGGACCGTCTTCAACGACGCCGTCGGGGTGACCGTCGGCGCGCCGGAGGGGGAAGCCGGCGGTCGGGCGGGCGACGGCCGGGGAACGCTCGCGTCATGATGGTCATCCTGTGGTCGCTGATCGCGACCTCCGCCATGGCCGTGGGCCTCCTGGGGGAGCGCTATCTGCGCCTCCGCGCCAACCGGCTGTCTGAAAAGCTGACGGCGCTGGTCGAGCGGCTGGACGTCTACGCCAATTACGGCAAGCTCGCCGCGCTGCGCCGCATCGAGTCGGAGGAGACGGCGGCCAAACTCCGCGAGCAGGTCGCCGTGGCCGAGGCGGAGGTCAAGGCCCTGCAGGCCGACGCCGAGTCCGGCGACGGCAACGCCCCGATGGTCTTCCACTGCGCCGACCGGGTTCCGCGCTCCGAGGGGCCGCTCTGGTACGTCGCGGTCGAGGCCAAGGACGACACGGCGCCCTGGACCGGCGTGAGGCATTACGCCCTGGTGGCGGACACGCCCGACGAGGCCCGCAAGCGCATCCAGGAACGCCACCCCTCCCCCGCCGGCTTCGCCATCGGCCCGCCGCTGCCGCTGATCCTGCCGGATCGCTGATCGGACCTGACGCGGCCTCTCAGCCGACCGCGATCTTCAACGCCAGCGGCACCAGCAGGACGGCGAAGATCCGCTTGAGCAGCGCCGCCGGAATCCGCGAGGCCAGCCGCGCCCCGAACGGGGCCGTCAGCGCGCTGGCGACGCCGATCTCCAGGAAGGCCGGAAGGTGCAGATAGCCGATCTGCCCCGGCAGATGCACACCGTCGCGCAGGCCAAGGCCGGTGTAGAGCATGGCGCCCAGCACCGTCACCGGCAGGCCGATGGCGGTCGAAGTCGCCACCGCGCGGGTCATCGCGTGCCCCCGGCCGCTGAGGAACGGGACCATCAGCACACCGCCGCCGGCTCCGATGAAGCTGCCCGCGACGCCGATCAGCGCCCCGCCCAGCCGGTAGGCCCCGGCCCCGGCCATCCCGGCGGATGGGATGTTGCTTTTCGCCTTGCCGCCCACGACCATCCGCCACGCCGTGTAGAGCAGGAACCCGCCCACCGCCAGCCGCAGGGCCGCCGCCGGCAGATGGGTGGCGACGGCGCTGCCCAGCGCGACCCCCGCCAGACTGGCCAGGATGGTGACGCGGAAGACCGGCCATTCCACGTTGCCCAGCCGGTGGTGCGACAGGACGGAGGACACGGAGGTCACCGCCACCACCGCCATCGAGGTCGCCAGCGCGGTCAGCGGCGCCGATTCCGCCGGCACGCCCAGCCAGGGCAGCACCAGCGTCAGCAGCGGCACGGCGATCAACGCCGTTCCCACGCCCAGCGCGCCCAGCATCAACCCGCCCAGCGCGCCGCCAACCAGAAAAATCAACGCCCCGGTCATCGCCGCCCCCGTCCTCGAAGGGCGGCACTCTAGCGGAAAGCCGGACGCGCTACAGCCCCAGCCGCGACCACAGCGCCCGCTCCTCCACCGCCGCGACGGCGGCGGCCGGTAGGGCTTCGGCCAGGGATTGGGCGCCCAGCGAGACATCCAGCGCCGGACCGCCCAGGCCGGCGCGCATCCCCAGCTTGCGCATGAGACCGCGCTCCGCCTGCACCACCCGCAGCCGGACCTTGTCGCCGAAGCGTCCGCGCAGCACGCCGCGCAGGTCCCCCAACCCGTCGACCAGCCCAAGCTCCTTGGCCTTGCGCCCGGCCCAGAAGGAGCCGGAGAACAGCAGATCCTCCGGCCCGGTCAGCCGGGCGCCGCGCCGGGTTCGGACCATCGCCTTGAAGGCGTCGTGGATGTCGGCCTGGATGGATTTCAGATGAGCCACCCCGTCCTCGCGCTCCGGCGAGAAGGGGTCGAGCAGCACCTTCTTGTCGCCGGCCGTGTAAAGCCGCCGCTCGATCCCGTGGCGTTCGAGCAACTCGTGCATGCCGAACCCAGCCGAGACCACGCCGATCGACCCGACGACGGAACTCTCGTCGGCCCAGATCTCGTCGGCGGCGCAGGCCAGCCAATAGCCGCCGGACGCCGCCGCGTCCTCGCAGAAGGCCAGGACCGGCAGCTTCTTCTCCTCGGCCAGATCGCGGATGCGCTTGGCGATCAGGGCCGATTGCACCGGCGATCCGCCCGGCGAGTTGACGATCAGCGCCACCGCCGCCTGCCCCTTCGGCGCGAAGGCGCGTTCCAGCAGCGGGGCGACCCCGGCCAGCGTCAGGCCGGGGCGGAAGGCGCCCCCCTGGCCGATGACGCCGGACAGACGGACGACGGAAACCACCGGCCCGGCGTTGCGCCAGGGGCCGAAGGGGAGTTTGGCGAGGAGGGAGTGCAGGCTCATGCCGCGACAGATGGGGACGCAACCCCAGCGTTTCAAAGCTCCAGCGCGGCGGCCCCGCGCAGAATCCGCTCGGCCTCGGCGGTGTAGCGGCCGTCCGCGTCGTGGACCGTCACCCCCGCCGTCAGCCGGGCCGGCGAACGCACCCCCTTGCGCGCGGCGACCAGCACCCGCCGGGCCTCCTGCCCGGCCCTCGGCCACAGCGGAACCACCACCACGGCGCCGAAGCGGCCGCGCAGGGCCGCCAGGATGTCGTCCAGCCGGTCGGCGCGGTGGACCAGCGTCACCATGCCGCGCGGCTTCAGCATGGCGTCGGCGAAGCGCAGCCAGTCGGGCAGCCGCGCCCGGCCCTCCACATTGGCGGCGGCCTTCCAGGCGCCGGGCGGGGGGCTGGCGGCGTCGGCGCGCAGGTAGGGGGGGTTCATCATCACCCGGTCGAAGGAGCTGGGACGCAGGGCGTCGGGCGGGGCCAGCAGATCGCCCTCCACCACCGAAACGCGGGCCTCCAGCCCGTTCAGCGCGGCGTTGCGGCGGGCGAAAGCGGCGGCGTCCGCGCGCTGCTCCAGCCCGACCACCGACACGCCCGGCAGCCGGGCGGCGAGGCACAACGCCGCAGCCCCGGTGCCGGTGCCAGCGTCCAGCACCGATTCACCGTCCCGTGCGGCGGTGAAGGCAGCCAGGAACACCGGGTCGATGGCGGCCCGGTAGCCTTCCTCGGGCTGAAGCAGACGGACCCGGCCGCCCAGCAGGAAATCGGTCGGCGCGGCCTCATCCAGAGGCAGGTCGGCCGGCCCGCTCACGCCTCGCCCGCCTCTTTCAGCACGCGCAGCGCCTGGGCGGCGTCCTCCTCCGCGACCACCAGCCGGCGGGGGATGGCGCCGATGGAGCCCTCCAGCACGCTGGTGTGGGTGTCGAGCACCACGGCGTCGATTCCGGCGTCGGCGAGCAGCGCGATCAGCCAGGACAGCCGCACAGGGTCGGTGGTTCGGAGAATTTCTGTCATGGACTCAACGAAAGAGCATGGCCCTGCGGACTTGACCGAAGAGGCTAGGCCGTTATGCTCCCTACCGCAATTCCTGGCGTCAATCACCTGTGGAGTCGACCTTGGCGGTCGTTACCAACTTCGAGCCGAAACGGCGCAAGTCTTCCCCGCTCGACGACCTGACCGCTCTGGTGGCCGAAGACCTCAGCGCCGTCAACGAGATCATCATCCAGCGCATGCAGTCGCAGGTGGAGATGATCCCGCAGCTCGCCGGCTACCTGATCGCGGCCGGCGGCAAGCGCCTGCGCCCGGTGCTGACCCTGGCGGCCGCCAACATGTGCGGCTATTCCGGGACCAAGCACCAGCTGCTGGCGGCGGTGGTGGAGTTCATCCACAGCGCCACCCTGCTGCACGACGACGTGGTCGACGAGAGCGACCTGCGTCGGGGGCTGGCCTCGGCCAACGCGGTGTTCGGCAACAAGGCCAGCGTGCTGGTCGGCGATTTCCTGTTCTCCCGCTCCTTCGAGATGATGGTGGAGGTCGGCTCGCTCGACGTGCTGCGCATCCTGTCGGGCGCCTCGGCCATCATCGCCGAGGGCGAGGTGCTGCAACTGCGCACCACCAACGACACGGAGACCAGCGAGCAGGCCTATCTGGAGGTCATCAAGGGCAAGACGGCCGAGTTGTTCGCCGCCGCCTGCCGCGTCGGCGCCGTCGTCGCCGAACGCCCCATGGCCGAAGAACTGGCGTTGTACGACTACGGCATGAATCTCGGCATCGCCTTCCAGCTGGTGGACGACGTGCTGGACTACTCGGCCCTGCAGGGGAAGCTGGGCAAGACGGTCGGCGACGATTTCCGCGAGGGCAAGATCACCCTGCCGGTCGTGCTGGCCTTCCGGCGCGGCAACGACGAGGAGCGGGCCTTCTGGCGCCGCACCATGGAAGAGCTCGACCAGAAGGACGGCGACCTGGAGCACGCCCAGACCCTGATGGCGCGCCACAACGCCCTGAAGGACACGGTGGAGCGCGCCCGCCACTACGGCGCCATCGCGCGGGACAGCCTGGGCCTGTTCGCCGACAGCCCGATCAAGCGCGCCCTTCTGGAAGTCATTGATTTCGTGATCGACCGCGATTTCTGAGGCCCGCATCTTTTTTCGGCGCATGACGCTTTTTTGCGTTGCGCGCCCAAGCGGGACCGCCTATAACCCCGGCCACCGGCGGACATCACCAAGTCAGCCGGTGACCTGAACGGAGTGTAGCTCAGCCTGGTAGAGCACTGCTTTCGGGAGGCAGGGGCCGGAGGTTCGAATCCTCTCACTCCGACCAGCAAGACGAAGGGCTTCCAAGGAAACTTGGGAGCCCTTCTTCGTTTCCGGGTCCGTTTTTCCCCGGCCGCCTTTCCGGGGCGCCGCCCCGGACCAGAAAACGGCGTTTCCGACCTTACGGCGCGCCGGACGCCTCCGCCGGCAGGCCGCGCGCGTCCATCATCCGCAGGTAATCCATCACCCGCGCGTCGCGCCACGCCTTGTCCGTCGCGCAGCCGGCCTCCCGCGCCTGCGTGCAGGCGGCCACCGCCTCCCTCCGCCCATCGGCGGCGGCGCGCAAATCCTCCGGCATGGTCGCCAGCACGGCCTCCGCCACGTCCGGCGGCGGCGGCGGGCCGTCGCGCAGCCACGCCTCGGCCTCCTGGAAGGCGTCGCAGCACATCAGCCCGATCATGTAGTCGCAGGCCGATTGCAGGCCGGGCAGCAGCTTGCCAGGGCTGGCCGAGACCATCGGCAGCAGCGGCGCCAGCGACGGCGCCAGATGGTTGGCGTAGACCGACGCCCCCCAGTAGAGCGCGGCCGTCTCGCGGAAATGGGCGAGGCTGCGCGGGGAGACCAGACCGGACTCCGCGATGGGCAGGATCTCCACCTTCGGCTTGGTCACCACCACCGTGTCGTTGGAGACGTCCACGTACAGCCCACCGAACTGGATGGCGTTCTGGAAGTAGCGCTCGCGCAGCACCCCCCAGACGGTGCGCACCATGCCACCGGCCGCAACGAATTCGCGCACGGCCCGGTCCATCGCGGTGACCGGCCGCGCGACGCGCGACGCCAGCCGGGCGAACAGGTCGCGCGTGATCTCCTCGCACCGGCCATAGGGGTAGGCCTGCCCGGCGGCCATCGGCAGCCGGGGCGCCAGCGCCGCGTCGGTCTCCGCCCGCAGCGCCAGGAAATACGCCATCAGCGCGTCGCCACGGCTGGTCAGGTGGCGGTCGGTCAGGGCGGCCTGCTGCGGCGTCACCGGGGCGATCTCCTGGGGCAGCAAGGGCATGGGCGTGGGCATCGTTCCAACGGTCTCCAATGGCGATCCGCCGCCATGGTAGGGCGGCAGGATGGCCGGGGAAAGCGCCGGCCCGCCCCATCAGCCGCTCAGGCCGTGGAAATCGTTGGCGGTCACGGCACCGCCGGTCGCCTGGGCGATGCGGGCCATCACCGGGGGGCGCGGCACCCGCAGGCCATGGCGGTACCGGTTGACCGCCGCCTGGCTGGTGCCGATGCTGGCGGCGAAAGCGTCTTCCTTGGTGCCGGTGCGGGTGAGCCAATCGTCGAGCGTCATACCGTAACGGTTTAACCCAATCCGGTTTTTACACGCAAGTGGATTGGGTGCGGCGTATTGGACTTTTTCAAACCGATCCGGTATGAAAGGGCCCATGTCCACCATGCGCGAATTGCGGCAGGCCGCCGGCTTGAGCCAGGAGAAGCTGGCGGAGCTGGCGGGAACCTCGCAGCCGCAGATCAACAAGCTGGAAACCGGCCAGCGCAAGATGACCGTCGATTGGGCGGTCAAGCTGGCGCGTCCGCTGGGGGTCGAGCCGGCTTTGCTGCTGGGACTGGACGCCGCGCCCGCGCCCGCGCCCGTGCGTCCGCGCGCCTCCTCGCCTCCGCTGCTCCGTGCGATGCCCGCGGCGAACCATGTGGCGGAACCGATGCCGGTGCGCGCGGCGGCGCGCGGCGGCGTCGACCAGGAGATGTTCCTGGAGGACGGCCCGATCGACTGGGTGGCCAAGCCGGACTATCTGAAGAACGCCCGCGATCCCTACGCGATGTATGTGGTGGGCGAGTCGATGATGCCGCGTTTCCGCCCGGCCCAGCTTCTCCACGTCAACCCGCACAAGCCACCGGCGGCCGGGGCTGGGGTTGTCGTCGTGAAGCGCAGCAAGGCCGTTCTGGTGAAGGAGTTCGTGCGCCGCGCGCCCGAGGGTGTCGTCCTGCGCGAATACCAGCCGGACGACCGCGAGTTCACCGTCGCCGACGAGGACCTCGACACCGTCCACACCGTGGTCGGGCTTCAAGAACCCTGAGGGGATACCTCTTCGGTATAGGGTTTTTCTGGATTATAAATCCATAATGGATTATTCCTTGTCTCGCGACACACAGCGCGACACAAAGGAACTCCGCATGCCCCAGCACCATCCACGCTTCTACCCCGGCCCCTGCCGGGGCAAGGTCAACGGCTTCACCGAGAAGGGCGCCCGCGAACTCGCCCGCAGCATCCGCGCCGCCTGGGAAAGGGCAGGCTGGGACGTGGCGGTCCGCATCGAGCGAATCTCCAGCGAGGACATCCCGGACGGCCGCAGCATCGCCCACTTCACCGTGCGCAGCGACCTCGTCAACGGCTTGGCGCAACGGCGCCTGTAGACGCCGCCGACGTTGACCGAAGCACCCTCGTTTTGGTAGAAAAAGCGCTTGATAAGATCGCCTACGGGTACCGCCTTGGCGCAGCCGGCCGGGCGGCGGAAAAAAAGAGCATGGCGGGCAACGCCGTGCGGCGTTCTGATGCAGTCCGACCCCGGCCCGATCCCGGATCGGCCGCCGGGAGAAGAGCGTGAACGGATCGATCTTGGAGCGCACCGCCGAACGCCTCTCCGCCGAACCCCCTTTCGGTCTCGACGGCGTCACCCCGCCGGTCCCGCCCTTCGCGCCGGCCGCCGCCGGGCTGCGCCGTCTGACCGGCTTCCACGGTGCGGAGCCGACGGTGGAGTTCCTGGCCGGGCTGCGCGCCGCGCCGTTGCGCGGGGGCTTCGGCTTCATGCTCGACCGCGACGACGCGCTCCAGGCCATCGCATTGGTCGACGAGGTGGTCAGTGACTTGCCCGACCCGCTCACGGAGGAGTGCATCGCCCCGCTGCGCGCCGATTTCACGGCCATCCACCGCAGCCTGGGCTATCGTGCCCACCCCGCCGAGAGAGACTGGATGACCGGGGAAGGGAAGCCGGTGGCCGGGCTGGCCGACTCGCTCCGCCGTTGGCGGCAGCGCGCCGGACTTTCCTTGGACGGCCTCCCGCCGGACAACCTCCCGCTGAACGAACCGCCGCTGGCGGCCGGCCCCGCGCCCGACCACCTGGTGTCCGAACTGGACCTGCTGGCGACCTTGCTGGAGCATGGACAGGCGGCCGACGCGACTCTGTTCCTCGACCAGCACCCGCTGCGCTGGGTTCCCGGCTTTTGCAGCCGGGTGGCGACGCGGTGCCGCGAGCCCTTCTATGCGGGGGTCGCGATCCTGACCGCCGCCCATCTCGACCACCTGCGCGACCTGCTGGCCGGGGCCTGCGGCCTGCCCCGCCCGGCCGAGGAGGACGGTGACGACACCCGCCGCCGCCGTTGGACCGAGGGTCGGCTGCCGCGGACCTGCGGGTGCGACTCCTGAAGAGTCCGCACCCCCGGAAAGTCTGAATTGCCCCGCGCCGTCACCATCGTCCATGGTGTCTCCCGAATCGCGATCCAGAGACTCGGCGGCGGCCGGCGTCGAAGCCTTTCGCGCCGCCCCGCCACCCTCATCCACGGACGGTGATGCCCTCCCGCAAGCTTGAAAGCCTCGCCGCCGGCCGCACCGGGTCGCTGCGCCTCCTCCGCCTTCTGCTGGTGGTGTCGGTGGCGCTGCCGCTCGTGCTGTTCGCCGGGATCGGCTGGCGCGAGCACCGCGATTCCTGGGCCGAGGTCGAACGCAACAGCCGGAAGACCGCACTGCTCCTGCACGAGCATGTGCTGAAGGTCTTCGACACCATGGCCATGACGCTGGACCGGGTGGACGAGCGCACGCGCGGCATGGGCTGGCCCGAAATCGCCGGATCGGAACCGCTGCACCGTTACCTGAAGACGCTGAACGAGGATTTGAACCAGATCGGCGTCCTCGCCGTCACCGACCCGCAAGGGCTGATCCGGAACGCCAGCAACGTCTTCCCGGCCCGCAACGCCTACATCGGCGGCCGTGCCTATTTCCGCACCCAACAGGAAGCGGACGCCGGCCTGCTGATCGGCGAATCGATGGTCAGCAAGGCGACCGGCCGGCGCAGCTTCAGCCTCAGCCGCCGCCGCACCGCCACCGGCGGCCCGGACGGCGCCTTCGACGGCATCATCCACGCCACCGTCGATCCCGATTACTTCGCCAGCTTTTACCACCGGGTCCTGGCCGACCGGGGCGAAGCGGTGACCCTGGTGCGCGGCGACGGGCAGGTGCTGGTCCGCTACCCGATGATCCGCGACGAGAACCAGGCGCTGACGCTGCCCCCCAACCGGGGCCTTCTCCTCGCCATCCAGACCCGGCCCGACGAAGGGGTCTTCCTCAACACCAGCTACAACGACGGGGCGGAGCGCTTCTACGCCTACAAGAAGGTGGGCGATTTCCCGGTCTACGTCGTCTACGCGGTCGATGCCTCGCTGGTCGCCGGCATGTGGTGGCGCAACATGGCGCTCGACGCCGCCTTCGTCGCTCCGGCGACGCTGGCGCTGGCGCTGATCGCTTGGCTGGCCTATGCCCGCGCCCGTTCCGAGGCGCAGACGCTGCGGCTCTGGGCCGAGGAGGTGCGCAACCGCCAGCGCCTGGAGGAGGCCCTGCGCCAATCCCAGAAGATGGAGGCGCTGGGCCAGCTGACCGGCGGCGTCGCCCACGACTTCAACAATTTGCTGACCGCCGCGCTGACCAACCTGCATCTGCTCGGCCGCCATTTGCCGGAAGAGGCCAAACGTTTCCTCAACGGCGCCAACACCGCGCTGGAACGGGCGGAGAAGCTGACCCGGCAGTTGCTGTCCTTCTCGCGCCAGGACGCCATCAACCCGGCGGTGGTCGATCTCGGCGACAGCCTGCACCGGATGGGCGATCTGCTCGAACGTTCGATCCGTGCCGACATCGCGCTGGAATGGGACGTCGCCCCGGTGCCGCTTCCCATCGCCGTCGACACGGTGCAGTTGGAACTGGCGACCCTCAACCTCGTCCTCAACGCCCGCGACGCCATGCCGGGCGGCGGCCGCATCCGTCTGTCGGTGCGGCCAAGCCCGGTCGCCGGTCACGCCCGGTTGGAGGTCGCCGACACCGGGACCGGCATGCCGCCGGAGGTCCAGGCCCGCGCCTTCGACCCCTTCTTCACCACCAAGGGGGTCGGCAAGGGCACCGGGCTGGGGTTGTCGATGGTTTACGGCTTCGCCCGCCAGTCCGGCGGCAACGCCACCATCGAGAGCCGTCCCGGCGAGGGCACCCGCGTCCGCATCGACCTGCCCCTGTCGCCGGAGGCCCCCGCCGCGCCGCCGCCCGCCCTGTCCGAGAGACCGGCCGAAGCGCCCAAGCCCCTGCGGGTGCTGGTGGTGGAGGACAACGCGCTGGTCCTGATGGCGACGGTGGAAGGGCTGACGCAGGAGGGCTTCATCGTGGAGACCGCCGACCACGGCGTCGCGGCGCTGGAGGTGCTGGAGCAGGACCAAGCCTTCGACATCGTGGTGTCGGACGTGGTCATGCCCCATGGCGTGTCGGGAATCGATCTGGCGCGTCGCATCAAGGAGCGCTGGCCCCATCTGCGCGTGTTGCTGGCGTCCGGCTACAGCCCGGAGTCGCTCGCCACCATGGGCGCCGACACCGCCGCCGTGCTCGCCAAGCCCTTCCGGCCCGACCAACTCGCCGCGCGCATCCGGTCGATCGTGGCGTCGCCGGCGCCGACCTCGCCCAAGGCCGCGGCGGTCAGGTCAGAGCGCTGAGGAACATCGGCGCCCACAGCGCCATGCACCACAGCAGCCCCAGGCACAGCCCCTTGGTGAGATCGTCGAAGGTCGGCGCCTCGAGACGGTGCATGCTCCACATCGCCTGCACGTCGCGGGCGGAGGGCTGGTTCTCGTCGGGCTTGCGCGGATCGGACATGGCGGGCCTCTCGCTGGCAATGCGGGGTGACACTGTGCAGGGCTGTCCCCATCAAGCTTGTGCCGCCGCTCCGATTTCGCCAGTGCCTCTTCCGTAAAACCCGTGCATACGAAAAAAGGCCCTCGTCCGACCGGACGAAGGCCCTTTTCCAAACCCTGGGCGCCCAATCCCGTCCAATCCTGGACGATTAAGGCGCCGGGGTTACTTGCCGGGGCGGATCACCGGGGTGAGCTGGTCGCCCCAGTTGCCGGCCTCGTTGTGGTACCGGGCGGTGCGCATCAGCTCCACCGTGATGCCGGCCTCGACCGCCTTGACGACGGCGTCGTTCAGGCGGTGCAGGTTGTTGGCGACGATGCGGATGGCGCTTTCCTGTTCCGGGGTCAGCTCCGAACGGTCATCCGGCGGCGCGTCCTGAAAACCCGACTTGTTCGTCATGCGGTGTTCCTTCCCCTGGTCTTGATCCCTGGCCTTGCCGGCGCTTGGCGCACCGGTTCCCTGGTTTAGCACATCGCCTGTCCGCGACAAACATCCCGACGCGACAACCGCTTGCGACCTTTGGCGCACTCCGTTCCGGCTAAGTCCGGATTTGCTCCGGACGCGCGGGCGCCCTACCCTGGAGGCCAAAACAAAAGCCGCGTCCCAATAAACAACCTTCCGAGAAGAGCATCATGTCCGACCTCAGCACCGCCCCCCTCAAGCTCGCCTTCCTCGGGCTGGGCACCATGGGCTTCCCGATGGCCGGCCACCTCGCCAAGGCGGGCCACGACGTCACCGTCTACAACCGCACCGCCGCCAAGGCCGAGGCGTGGGTCGGGACCTACGGCGGCCGCAGCGCCGCCACGGTGGCGGAGGCGTCGGCCGGCGCCGATATCGTCTTCCTGTGCGTGGGCGACGACAACGACCTGCGCGCCGTCGCGGGCGAGGCCATCGCGGCGGTCGCCCCCGGCGCCATCGTCGCCGACCACACCACCGTCTCCGCCGCCGTGTCGCGCGAGATGGACGCGCTGGCCCGCGAACGCGGCGTCTTCTTCCTCGACGCGCCGGTGTCCGGCGGTCAGGCCGGGGCGGAGAAGGGCGTGCTGACGGTGATGGTCGGCGGCGACGCCGACGCCTTCGCCCGCGCCGAGCCGGCGATGGCCGCCTATGGCCGCTCGGTCGTCCACATGGGACCGTCGGGGGCCGGGCAGTTGACCAAGATGGTCAACCAGATCTGCATCGCCGGGCTGGTGCAGGGGCTGGCCGAGGGGATGAGCTTCGCCCAGCAGGCCGGGCTGGACGGCCACAAGGTGGTGGACGTGATCTCCAAGGGCGCCGCCCAGTCCTGGCAGATGGAGAACCGCGCCCACACCATGCTGGACGGCAAGTTCGACTTCGGCTTCGCGGTGGACTGGATGCGCAAGGATCTCGGCATCGTGCTGGACGAGGCCCGGCGCAACGGCGCCACGTTGCCCGTCACCGCGCTGGTCGACCAGTTCTATGGCGACGTCCAGGCCATGGGCGGCAACCGGCTGGACACGTCCAGCCTGATGAAGCGGCTGACGCGCTGACGGCGTCCGCCGACTACGCCTCCGCCCGGTCGAACTGCAACGCGGCGAGCCGGGCGTAGAGGCCACCTTGGGCCACCAGCTCGGCGTGGGTGCCGGTCTCCACGACCCGGCCGTGGTCCATGACGACGATGCGGTCGGCGGTCAGGACGGTCGCCAGACGGTGCGCCACGATCAGCGTGGTGCGCCCGTGCATCAGCCGGTCGAGCGCGTCCTGCACCATGCGCTCGCTCTCGGCGTCGAGCGCGCTGGTCGCCTCGTCCAGCAGCAGCACCGGCGGGTCGCGCAGGATCGCCCGCGCGATGGCCAGCCGCTGGCGCTGGCCGCCCGACAGACGGACGCCCTTCTCGCCCAGGAAGGTGTCGAAGCCTTCGGGCAGCGCGTCGAGGAACTCCAGCGCGTGCGCCGCTTGGGCCGCCGCGCGCACCTCGGCGTCGCTGGCGTCGGGTCGGCCGTAGCGGATGTTCTCCCAGGCGTTGGCCGAGAAGATCACCGGGTCCTGCGCCACGAGGCCCAGGCGGCGGCGCACGTCCAGCGGATCGGCCTCGCGCACGTCCACCCCGTCCAGCCGGATCCCGCCGGCCTGCGGGTCGTAGAAGCGCAGCAGCAATTGGAAGACGGTGGATTTGCCGGCGCCCGACGGCCCGACCAGCGCCACCCGCTCGCCCGGACGGACGCTCAGCGTGAAGTCCTCCAGCGCCGCCCAATCGGGCCGCGAGGGGTAGTGGAACCGCACGCCCTCGAAGGCCAAGTCGCCCCGCGCCGGAACCGGCAGGGCCACCGGGGACAGCGGCGGGCGGATCTCCGACTCGACGGCGAGCAGACCGAACAGGCGCTCGGTGGCGCCGGCCGCGCGTTGCAGGTCGCCGATCACCTCGCTGATCGCGCCGACCGACCCGGCGACGACGACGGCGTAGATGACGAAGGCCGACAGCTCGCCCGGCGTCAGCCGGCCGGACAGCACGTCATGCCCACCGATCCACAGGATGATGCCGACCGCGCCGAAGACCAGCACGATGACGATCACCGTCATCAGCGCCCGCACCCGCACCCGGCCGACCGCCACGTCGAAGGCGTCCTCCACCCGGCGACCGAACAGGGTGCGGTCGATGGCCTCGTGGGTGTAGGCCTGCACGGTGCGGATCGCCGCCAGCGTCTCCTCCACGAAGGAGCCGATGTCGGCGATGCGGTCCTGGCTGTCACGCGACAGCTTGCGGACGCGGCGGCCGAACAGGACGATCGGGGCCACGACCAGCGGCACCACCAGCGCCACCAGCCCGGTCAGCTTGGGCGAGGTCACCAGCAGCATGCCGGTCCCGCCCAGGAACATCAGCGTGTTGCGCAGCGCAATCGACGCCGAGGATCCCACCACCACCTGCAGCAGCGTGGTGTCGGTGGTCAGCCGCGACAGGATCTCGCCGGTCTTGGTCGTCTCGAAGAATCCGGGCGACAGCGTCAGCACATGGTCGTAGACGGCGCTGCGGATGTCGGCGACCACCCGCTCGCCGATCCAGCTGACCAGATAGAAGCGCCCGTAGGTGGCCGCCGCCATCAGCGCGATGACGCCCAGCAGCACCAGCAGCGCGCGGTCGAGCAGGCCTGAGTCGCCGGCCGCGAAGCCCTGGTCGACCAGCACCCGCATGCCCTGCCCCAGCCCCAGCACGGTTCCGGCGGCGACCGTCAGCGCCAGCATGGCCCCGGCGATCCGCCACTTGTAGGGAAGCAGGAAGGGCACCAGACGGCGCAGGGGACCGAGATCGCGCCGGCGGCCATCGGCCGCGGCGTCGTTGATATCGAGAGGGGATCGACGAGACACCGGATTTCCCGAGGAAGCGATGGGGGCAGGCGGCGGATTGGACGCGAACCGCCGGCATATAGCAAGCGGCCTACCCCTCAACAAGCCACACCACGCCGAATTGCGCGGTCCCGAAGCGCGGGGAGGACCGGATCGGGGTTGCATCGCGGGGGGGGGTTTGATATAGACGCCGCTCGTTTAGCAGGAACCCCGGCCATGAAGACTGACATTCACCCCGATTACCACGAGATCAACGTCGTCATGACCGACGGCACCTCGTTCAAGACCCGCTCCACGATGGGCAAGCCGGGCGACACCATTCGCCTCGACATCGACCCGAAGTCGCACCCGGCGTGGACCGGCGTTCAGAAGCTGCTGGACACCGGCGGGCAGATCGCCAAGTTCAACAAGCGCTTCGCCGGTTTCGGCCTCAAGAAGTAAGCCTTGTTCGACGCGACACGAAAAGGGCGCCCGAAGCTGTCGGGCGCCCTTTTCGCGTTCGGGGGGGCGTCGTTTCGTGTTCGAAAAACGGGGCACTCGCCCCTGCAGGATCAGCCGACGGCCGCTTCAGCCTCGGCGGCGCGTTCCACGTCCTGGCGCACCATGGTGTCCAGCCGCTCGACCCGCATGTAGAGGCTGTGGCTGCGCTCCAGAAGGCTGCGCAGGCCCGCCGGCAGATCCAGGTTGTCGGGGCCGGAGGGATCGGAGCAGATCTCGCCGCCGGACAGCGAGAAATCGCCGCTCGCCGCCTGTTCCCGCGAGATCTCGCCGGCGTGGACCGCCTTCTGCGCCAGAAGCCACGCCATCACCTGCGTCAGCCGGCTGGTCACCCGCATCGACTCGTAGGAAATCTGCAACCGCACCTGGGGCGACAGTTTCCGATGCTCGGACATGTCGTGATAGGCGATGTAGTTCCGGGCTTCGATGAGAAGCGCCATGGTCTCGTCATACGGACCATTGAAGAAGAAGGTGTGCGAAGCGATCACAGCCATACCCCTCCCGCGGCGATCCGGCCCGGACTTGAGCCTTGCCGCAACTGATTAAAAATGGGTGAGCGGCCACCGCGTGCAACCCTGAGCGGGCCGCGCGAAGTTTTTCTCCGCCCTCTTGAACCGCAAAAGCCCGCCGCTATCTCTCGCTCATCCGGCGGGCGCCCAGACGGGGCTCGCCGGAATTGACCGCAACGGGGACCGACCAGGACGGTGGTTCCCATCCGCTGTATCGCTCTCTTGGAGGATATGTCATGCGTAGCTACGACCTTTCGCCGCTGTTCCGTTCCACCGTCGGTTTCGACCGCCTGTCGCGTCTGCTGGAGACCGCGACCACCGGGGACGAGGCGACCGCGGCCTACCCGCCATACAACATCGAGAAGATGAGCGAAGACTCCTACCGGATCACGATGGCCGTCGCCGGCTTCGGCCTGGACGACCTGACCATCACCGCCCATCAGAACTCGTTGACCGTTACTGGAAAAGCTAAGAAGGAGGAGGCCTCGGGCCAATTCCTCTACCGGGGTATCGCCGGGCGCGCATTCGAGCGCCGCTTCCAGTTGGCCGATTTCATCAAAGTGTCCAACGCGTCGCTTCTGAACGGTCTTCTGCACATCGAGCTGGCGCGCGAGGTACCCGAAACGATGAAGCCGCGCAGCATTCCGATCGAGGCGGCCCGAAGCACCCCGGCCCGCATCGACGCGGAACCGGCCCCCGCCCTGACCCAGCAGGCGGCGTAACACCCGTCTGAAAGCGAGAACGGCGCCCCGAGAGATCGGGGCGCCGTTTTTCGTTGCGCGGAATCCGGGTTTTGACGGCCCTCAAACCCCGGCCAGGAACTCGTCCAGCGTCAGGATGCGCGAAGCCGGCAGGCGGATCGTCGCGGTGCAGCCCTCCCCCGGCCGGCTGTCGAGCGTCAGCACGCCGCCATGCGCCTCGACCAGCCGCCGGCAAAGCGGCAGCCCCAGACCCAGACCCTCGAACCGCCGGGTCATCGACTGGTCCAATTGGACGAAGGCGGTCATCGCCTTGGGAATGTCGTTGGGCTCCAACCCGATGCCGGTGTCGCGCACGGCGATCTCCAGCCAGCCGTCGGCGGCGACGCCGGCCGACACGATGACGGTGCCGGACACCGGGCTGAACTTGATCGCGTTGGACAGCAGGTTGCACAGCGCCTGGCACAGCCGCCGGTCGTCGCCGCGCACCGGCGGCAAATCGGGAGCCAACTGGATCGCGACCGTCACCGGAATGCGGGAGGCCTGGAAGTCCATCTGCGAGGCCGCCTGCGCCAGCACCACCGACAGGTCGAGCGGCTGTTCGGACAGCTCCAGCCGTCCGGCCTCGACCCGCGCCATGTCCAGGATGTCGTCGATGATGGCCAGCAACTGCTCGCCCGACATGCGGATCGAGGTGGCGTATTCGATGCAGCGTTCGAGCGCGCGCGGGTCGTGCATCTTCATTTCCATCAGCTGCGCGAAGCCGATGACCGCGTTCAGCGGAGTGCGCAGCTCATGGCTCATCGTCGCGACGAAGATCGACTTCGCGCGGTCGGTGGCCTCCGCCGCCTCCTTGGCGGCGATGATCTCGCGCTCGATCCGCTGGCGCTCGGTGACGTCGCGGATGATGCCGGTGTAGAGCCGCCGCCCCTCGACCTCGCTGGCGCTGACCGAGATCTCCACCGGAAAGACGCTTCCGTCGGCCCGGCGCACCTCGGCGGCGCGGGAGCGGGCGATCACCGCCGTGGTCTGCCCCGGCGCGAAGGCGACCGGCTGCCCGTCCTCCTCCCGCAGGCAGGCTTGCGGCAGCAGCGAATCGACCGGCCGCCACATCGCGTCGCCGGACGACACGCCGAACATCGCCTCCGCCGCGCGGTTGAAGTTGTGGATCATGCCGCTGTCGTCGATGGTCAGGATCGCGTCGGCGGCGGCGCCCAGGATGGCCTCGGTCCGCGCCCGCGACGCCGCCAGCGCCTTGACGGTGTGGACGTACTCGCTGACGTCGGTGATCGTGCCGGTGAAGCCGCCCTCCGCCATCCGGACCCGCTGGCACAGCACCGGCATGTCGGTCATGGTGCCGGTGGCGCGGAAACGGAAATCGAGCAGCAGCGGCGTGTTGGGACGGCCCGCAGTCTCGTCGTCCAGCCCCTGCGTCCATTCCGCCGCGACCTTGGCGCGATCCTCCGGATGCACGGCGTCGAGCCAGCCCTCGCCCAGGAGACGGGGCAGCGGCAGCCCGGCGATCAGCGCGAAGCGGGCGTTGGCGAAGACGATCCGTCCGGCCGCGTCGGTCTGGAAGATGCCGACCGGCGCCGACTCGGCCAGGCTCTGGTAGCGCGACTCGCTGGCGCGCAGCCGGTTCGCCGTGTCGAGCTGCGTGGTCACGTCGCGGATGTTCAGCACCAGCCCCTTGATGGACGGCTCGTCCAACTGGTTGTGGGCGGTGGCCTCCAGCCAGCGCCAGCGGCCGTCGGCGTGGCGGAAACGGAAGATGGCGGTGCCGGCGCTTCCGTCCGGTTCGGCCATCCGGGCCGCCATGCGCCGCTCCACGTCGGCGCGCTCGTCCGGATGGGCGTGGTCGATCAGAGCGCGGCCGACCAGTTGCTCCGGGGTGTAGCCGAGCACCTGGGCCGCCGCGTCGCTGGCGTAGAGCAGAATCCCGGCCGGCGACACCACCGCCGCGACGTCGGTGGCGTTCCGCATCAAGGCGCGAATCGATCGTTCGTTGACCTGCACGAGCGCACTCCGGACGATCAACCTAAAAGGCCCGACCCTCCGAAGCGGCACCGCACTCCAGCCAACCCGCCGCCCCCGGAAAGAGTCACGACAACGCTAACATCGCAAAGATTAACGGATTGTATCGACCCTCACGCGAACGCCCCCAAAAAGCAATCAACCCCGCCGCAGACCAAGAAACGGCGTCAAGGCGTCGATCGTGGCGTCGGGAGCTTCGGTCATCACCATATGGCCTGTCGCCGGAAGTGTGACGACTTGTGACGACTTGATCCGCGCCGCCAACGACCGCCCGGCCTTGGCCGGCGTCATGCGGTCGAGTGCCCCCAGCAGCAACAATGCCGGGCACACTACCGCCTCGGCCGAGGCCGCACCCTGCACGTAGGCGTTGCAGGCGGCGAGATCGACGCCGAGCACGCCTGGAGCCACCCCCCGCATCAGACGGCGGCTGCCGGGAATCAACGCCAGCCCGGGAGTCGGGTTGCCGCCGGTGTGGCCGCGCGGACCATGCCCCCAACCGACAACCAGCTCGACGGCCGAGGGTTCCCCGGCGGCGGCCGCCGCCAGCAGGTCGGGATGGACCGGCATGCGCTCGGCGACGCCCAGCAGGGCCAGGGACTCGACGCGGTCCGGGTGTCGCGCGGCGGTGTCTAGCGCCACCAGGGCGCCCATCGAATGGCCGACCAGCGCCGCCCGGGGCAGCCCGGCGGCGTCGAGCAGGGCCGGCACCCAGTCGGCCAGTTCGGCGACGGAGGCCAGCGGCCCGCCGCCCGACCGGCCATGGCCCGGCAGGTCGACCGCCAGCACCGAGCGGCCGTGATGGGCCAGGAAGCGGCTTTGCAGGCTCCACACCGTGTGGTCCATGCCGGCACCGTGGATCAGCACGACGGCTGGGCGCGCCGGGTCGAAAGGCCGGCCGCCGGTGTGGGCGAAGACGGCGTGTCCGTTGACGGTCAGTTCCATGGTCCGGCTCAGCCCTTCGTCGCGGCGCGCAGCGCCTGCTTCAGATCGTCGATCAGGTCCTCGCAATCCTCCAGCCCGATGGACAGGCGGATCATGTCCTCGCCCACGCCGGATGCGGCGAGCGCGGCGGCGTCGAGCTGCGCGTGGGTCGTGCTGGCCGGGTGGATGACCAGCGACTTGGCGTCGCCGACGTTGGCGAGGTGGGAGAACAGCGACAGCGCCTCGATGAAACGGCGGCCGGCGTCACGCCCTCCCTTGATGCCGAAGGCGATCATCGAGCCGGTCCCGTTGGGCAGCAGCTTCGAGGCCAGCGCGTGGTCGGGGTGGTCCGCCAACTCCGGGTAGGACACCCAGGCGACACTGCCCTTCTCGGAATACTGTTCGGATTCCAGGAAGCCGACCACCTTGCGGGCGTTGTGGATGTGGCCCTTCATGCGCAGCGGCAGGGTTTCCACGCCTTGGAGGATTTGGAAGGCGTTCATCGGGCTGAGGCAGGCGCCGAAATCGCGCAGGCCCTCGGCGCGGGCGCGCATGACGAAGGCGGACGGGCCGTATTCCTCGACGAAATCGATGCCGTGGTAGCCGGCGTAGGGCTCGGTCAGGGTCGGGAACTTGCCCGACGCCTCCCAGTCGAAGGTGCCGCCGTCGATGATGACGCCGCCGATGGCGACGCCGTGGCCGCCCAGCCATTTCGTGCAGGAATGCATGACCAGATCGGCGCCGTGCGCCAGCGGCCGGCACAGATAGGGCGTCGTGAAGGTCGAATCGATCAGCAGCGGAACCCCGGCCTCGTGCGCGATGGCGGCGACGGCGGGAACGTCCAGCACCTCAAGCCCCGGGTTGCCCAGGACCTCGCCGAAGAGCAGCCGGGTTTCCGGGCGGATCGCCGCGCGGATCGCGTCGTGGTCGCGCGGGTTGACGAAGGTCGTGGTGATGCCGAAGCGCGGCAGCGTGTAGGCGAGCAGGTTGCGGCTGCCCCCGTAGATCGACGACGAGGCGACGATGTGCCCGCCCGCGTCCATCAGCGTCAGGATGGCGAGCGTCATCGCCGCCTGTCCGCTGGCCGTGCAGACGGCGCCGACGCCGCCCTCCAGCGTGGCCAGCCGCTCCTCCAGCACCGCGACGGTGGGGTTGGAGATGCGGGAATAGATGTGGCCGGGCCGCTCCAGGTTGAACAGCGCCGCCGCGTGGTCGGTGTCCGGGAAGACGTAGGAGGTGGTCAGGTGGATCGGCACCGCCCGCGCCCCCGTGGCCGGATCGGGCCGTTGACCGGCGTGCAGGCTCTGCGTGTCGAATTTCAGGAACTTGGCGTCGGCCATGCTCTTGCCCCCTCCCCTTCCATGGTGTGGGCGCAAAAAATAAGGGCCGCTTGCAATGAGCGGCCCTCTTCTTTTTTGCCTGCCCTGTTCAACCCGTTTTGGACGGTGCTGACGGGGCGGGAGGGTATGGGAGACATGACGCGCGCGTCAAGCGGGAGCGTCAACGACTTGAAACCGCATGCCACCGGCTGACGGAAGAAGGACTTGCGTCAACCGGGCGCGCTTTGGTCGGCGACCCCCACCATCGTCTCCTCGACCAGCCAATCCACCACCTTGCGCAGCGCCTCGTCCTCGCTGGCGCCCGCCTCCAGCGCGGCGCGGTGGATGTCCACTTGACGGTGGGCGCTGGTCCCGCGCGCCAGGATGTCGCGCGCCCGCTCGACCTCGGCGGTGCAGCCGAAATGCGCGGCGTCCTCGCGGGTCAGCTCGATGATCTCCTCCAGCAGGTCGGGGTACGGCACGATGCGCCCCTGCCCGAAATCGACCAGCCCGCTGTCCAGCCCGTAGCGCTGGGCGCGCCAGCGGTTCTCCTCGATCAGCATGTTCTTGTAGGGCCGCCACGTCACATTGCGCAGCTTCAGCCGCCACAGCATGCGCAGCAGGCAGCGGAAGAGCGCCGCCACCGTCACCGCGTCGTCCAGCCGGGTGCAGATGTCGGTGATCCGCATCTCCAGCGTGGGGAAGCGGAAGGACGGGCGGATGTCCCACCACAGCTTGGTCGCGTCCTCGATCACCCCGGCGTCGACCAGGGCGGCGACGTGGCTCTGGTACTCGCCGTAGCTCTGGAAGCCGGCGGGCATGCCGGTGCGCGGCAGCTCATGCCACACCGACAGCCGGTAGGACCGCCGCTCCATGTCGCGCCCGCGCCAGAAGGGCGAGGAGGTCGACAGCGCCAGCAGATGCGGCAGGAAGTAGCGCACCTGGTTCATCAGGTCGATGCGCAGGTCGTCGTCCTCGATGCCGATATGGACGTGCATCCCGCAGATCATCAGCCGCCGCGCCGGGGCGCCGAGGTCGCGCGCCAGCATGTTGTAGCGGTCGCGGTTGGTGTGCTTCTGCGGCTCCCACGCGGCGAAGGGGTGGGTGGAGGCGGCGATCGGCGCCAGCCCGTGGCGGTCGGCAACCCCCGCCACCGTGCCGCGCAGAGCCGCCAGTTCGGACCGCGCCTCCGCCAGCGTGCTGCAGACCGGGGTGCCGACCTCGATCTGGCAACGCAGGAATTCGGGGTGGATGCGGCCGGGCGCCTGCTCCTGGCAGGCTTCCAGCATCTCTTCCGGCGGGGCCGGCACGATGTCGCCGGTGCGCCGGTCCACCAGCAGATACTCTTCTTCCAGACCCAGCGTGAAGGACGGTTCCATGGCGTTCAATCCCGCGGGTAGTGCCGGGCGGCGGTCAGCGACGGCAGGCTGAGGATGGGGCCGAGCGTGTCGGCCAGCACCCCGGCCCACAGAGCGACGCCGTCCGGGGTCGCGATCAGATCCTGCCGGACCTCCAGCAGGACGTTGGGGTAGCCGGCGGGGGTCGCGTGGGTCTCCACCGTGCCGCCGGTGGTGTCGCGGCCGGAATAGGGCTCGTTGTCGCCGACGCACCAGCGCCCGTCCGCCCGCAGCGCGTCGAGCAGCGGCACGGCGACGCGCGGGTCGTGGTCCCACAGCACCCCGATGTGCCAGGGCCGGGCGACTCCGCGCATAGCCGGCGTGAAGCTGTGGACCGACACCATCACCGGCACCTGCCCACGGTCACGGACCGCCGCGACGGCGTCCGCCACCGCCGCGTGGTAGGGCCGGAAGATCGCCTCGATCCGGCGGGCCTGCGCCTCGGCGTCCAGCGCGCGGTTGCCGGGGATCACGGTGTCGTCGCTGACCACGGGGATGGCGGTCGGGTCGTCCAGATCCCGGTTGGGATCGACCACCAGCCGCGAGAAGCCCGACAGCACCGCCGTCGCCGCGAAATGCGCCGCCAGCCGCCGCGTCAGTTCCGCCGCGCCGATGTCGTAGGCGATGTGCCGGCACAGCTGCTCCTCCGGCAGCCCGAGATCGCCGAGCGCCTTGGGAACGGCGCGCGAGGCGTGGTCGCACACCAGCAGCAGCGGCCCGCGCGCCTCGGGGTTGAGCACCGTGACGGCCGGCGGGTCGTCGGGACCCAGCAGCGGCGGCACAGGCGCGGCGCGGGGCGGCGTCGGCCCCGGCGACGGGCGTTCATGGGCGGCGGGGCCATGCCCGGAGTCGGGAGGGGGGGACGAGGAAGCCATCCCCCACACTAACCCAATCCGCAAGGGGGGCGGAAGCGCGGGCAGAGGTGGTAGGCCGGTCGGCGAACTGTTAGGTTTCCAGCAATCACCATCCGGAGCCCGACCGATGAGCCGCCGCCTGCTGTCCCTGTGTCTCGGCCTGCTGGCGTTGCTCGGCGCCTGCGGCCCGATCTACGACACGCAATACAGCTTGGTTCCGCCGACCTCGGTCGAAGGACGGCGTTGCGTCGGGCAGTGCCAGCAGAACCGCGCCATCTGCCGCCAGAGCTGCAGCATCGGCCAGCAAGCCTGTCTGAACGACGCCCGCAACCGCGCCTTCTACGAGTACCAAGCCTATGTGGACCGCCAGAGGGCCGAGAAGAAGCCGATCAAGAGGAGCATGAGCAGCTTCGAGAACACCTTCGAGTGCGGCACGGGCGGCTGTGAAGCCCGCTGCGAGGCCGATTACCGCGATTGCTTCGGGGGTGCCTGCGGCGGCCAAGTGACCGCGCAGACGGTCTGCACCGCCTTCTGCGACGAGAAGCCCCGTGGCGCCGCCGCCCCAGTCCTTCTCCCCGCTCCGCCGGGCGCCGCGAACGGGGCCGCGCTGTCCGGCCCGATGTCGACGCCGGTGCCTACGCCGCTGTCGAACGACAATGACCGTTCGCTCTGCCAAAAAGGCATGAGGGTCGAGGCGCAATCGAAGGGCGAGTGGTACCCGGCGACGGTCAAGGGACCGCTGCGCAGCGACGGGCGCTGCCCCGTCCATTACGACGATTACGGCAGCGAGGACGACGAGTCGGTCTCCCTGAAGCGCCTCCGCCCGCGCTGACGCCGATAAACCTTTCCGGGAAGGGTCGGCGCGCAAAGCAGCCATGCCGCGCGTCGGTCTGGCTCCGTCCCGCCGCTCTGTTATAAGCGCAGGATGCCCGACGCCAGCGTTATCCCCGCCGCCACCGACACCGCCCGGACCCAGCGCGTCGCGCTGATCGCGCTGCTGGCCGGTGCTCTCGGCATCGCCTTCGCACCGATCTTCGTCCGCCTGTCGGAGGTCGGCCCGGTGTCCACCGCCTTCTGGCGCGTCGCCTTCGCCGCCCCGGTCCTGGCCCTGTGGATGGCCGCCGAACCGCGAGGCCGCAGCCGGCGGCCCAGCTCGGTCCGCGACTACGCCAGCCTGTCGCTGGTCGGCCTGTTCTTCGCCGGGGATCTGGCGGTCTGGCACTGGTCGATCCGCTACACCTCGGTCGCCAACGCCACGCTGCTCGCCAATTTCGCGCCGATCTTCGTCGCCCCCGTCGCTTGGTTCCTGTTCAAGGAGCGCTTCACCGGCCGCTTCGTCGCCGGCATGCTGCTGGCGCTGGCCGGCGCGTTGATCCTGATGGGGCAGAGCCTGCGGCTCAGCGCCGACCATCTGTTCGGCGACGCGCTGGGGCTGCTGACCGCCGCCTTCTACGGCGGCTACATCCTGTCGGTCGGTCGTCTGCGCGCCGAGTTCTCCACCGCCACCATCATGACCTGGAGCGGCGTCATCACCGCCCTGGTGCTGCTGCCGCTGGCGCTGGTCTCCGGCGAAAACCTGACGCCGCCCAGCCTGGACGGATGGGGCGTGCTGCTGGGGTTGGCGCTGTTCAGCCACGCCGGCGGCCAGAGCCTGATCGCCTACGCGCTGGCCCATCTGCCGGCGTCCTTCTCCTCGGTCAGTCTGCTGCTGCAGCCGGCCGCCGCCGCCGTCCTCGCTTGGATGCTGCTCGGCGAGCCGTTGGGGGCCTTGCAAGCGGCCGGCGCCGCGGTGATCCTGGTGGGCATCCTGATGGCCCGGCGTGGCAGCCGCTGACGCCGCGTCGCCAAGCCGCTGGGCGGCAGGATTGCGCGGCCAGTTCGGCGGTTGACCCGGCCGGTTCGGACCGCTACGGGTATCACTTACAGCTTATGAACAAGGGGAACGATCCCGTGCCCGCCACCGACGACAGCGCTCACGTCCCCTCCTCCTCGCAACGCATTTCGGAATGGGTGGCGCAGCAGCTTCTCGACCGCATCGCGCGCGGCGAACTGGTGCCGGGCGAGCGCCTGCCCGGCGAGCGGCAACTGGCGGAGCAACTCCACGTCAGCCGCGTCTCGGTGCGCGCGGCGTTGCAAAAGCTGAAGACTCAGGGCTTCCTGACCGCCGTCCAGGGCGGCGGAACCCGCGTCGTCTCCTCCACCGGGGTGATGGACGGCGCGCTGACCACCATGGTGCGCAGCAAGCACGACAACCTGTGCGACCTCGTCGAGATCCGCATGGCGCTGGAAGGCTGGGCCGCGCGCCGCGCCGCGCTGCACGCCACGGACGAGCAGATCGCCACCATCGGCCGCATCCTCAACGCGATGACCCAGACGGGGCGCGACGGCGGGCGGGGTGCCGACGACATGGACTTCCACCTCGCCGTCGCCCAGGCCTCGGGCAGCCCGGTCTACCTGCACCTGCTCTCCACCATCCGGGACATCCTCGGCAACATGGTGGAGATGAACCACACCGAACCCTACATGGAAAACCATGAGGCGCTGATGATCGACCATCACCGCGCCATCCATGAGGCCATCGCGAAGCGCGACCCGGAGGCCGCCGCCGCCGCTGTCACCGCCCATCTCGGCTGGGTTCTCGCGCGCTACCACGCGATGAGCGGCGCCCCGCTGCCTCCCGCCGCGCCCGGCGACGACTGATCCGGCACCCGTCCCCGAGCAAGCGCCCACCCCAAAACGAAAGGCCGCCGTCCCCAAGGACGGCGGCCTTTGTCGTTGGTGCCCGCTCCGCGTCCTACGACGCGAGGATGGCGCCGATCTCGGTGGTCACCTCGTCGATGTCGGCCATGCCGTCCACCGTCTTCAGCACGCCGCGCTCCTGGTAATAGGGCAGGATCGGCGCCGTCTGCTGGTGGTACTGGGCCAGCCGGGTGGTGACCGTCTCGGCGTTGTCGTCCGCCCGGCGCTTGAACTCGGTGCCGCCGCAGCAATCGCAGACGCCCGCGACCTTCGGCTTCTCGAAGACGTCGTGGTAGCCCTTGCCGCATTTGGCGCAGGTGTAGCGGCCGGTGATGCGCTCCACCAGCACGTCGTCGACCACGCGCATCTCGATCACGTGGTCGAGCTTCAGCCCCTTCTCGGCCAGCATGGCGTCGAGCGCCTCGGCCTGCGCCACCGTGCGCGGGAAGCCGTCGAGGATGAAGCCGTTGACCACGTCGGGCTTGGAGATGCGCTCGCCGATCATGCGGACCATCAGGTCGTCCGGCATCAGCTTGCCGGCCGACATGATCTCCTTGGCCTGCTGGCCGAGCGGCCCACCCTCCGCGACCATCGCGCGGAGCATGTCGCCGGTCGACAACTGGATCAGCCCGCGCGTGTCTTCCAGACGGCGCGCCTGGGTCCCCTTCCCGGCGCCCGGCGGACCGAGCAGTATGAGGTTCATTACCTTCTCCCCCGAAGCTTTGATTTCTTGATCAACCCCTCATACTGGTGCGCCAGCAAATGGGAGTGGATCTGCGCAACCGTGTCCATCGTGACCGTGACCACGATGAGCAGGCTGGTGCCGCCAAAATAGAACGGAACCGAATGCTGGGAAATCAAGATTTCGGGGAGGAGGCAGACCGCGACAAGATAGCCCGACCCGATCACCGTCAGGCGGGTCAGCACGTAGTCGATGTGATCGGCGGTGTTCTTGCCGGGACGGATGCCGGGGATGAACCCACCGTACTTGCGCAGGTTGTCGGCCGTCTCGCCGGGGTTGAAGACGATGGCGGTGTAGAAGAAGCAGAAGAACACGATCATCGCCGCGTACATCAGCATGTACAGCGGCGTGCCGTGCGCCAGATAGCGCGACACCGCCTGGAGCCATTCCGGCCCCTCGCCACCAGCGAAGCCGACCGCCGTCAGGGGAAGCAGCAGCAGCGACGACGCGAAGATCGGGGGGATGACGCCGGCCGTGTTGAGCTTGAGGGGCAGATGCGAGGCCTCGCCGCCGAACACCCGGTTGCCGACTTGGCGCTTGGGATACTGGACCAGCAGGCGGCGCTGGGCACGCTCCATGAAGACGATGAAGAACACCACGCCCACGGACATCAGCAGCATGAGGATGATGAAGATGGTGGACAGCGCGCCCTGGCGCCCGAGTTCCAGCGTGTTCACCAGCGCGCGCGGCAGTTCCGCGACGATGCCGGCGAAGATGATCAGCGAGATGCCGTTGCCGATGCCGCGCGCGGTGATCTGCTCGCCCAGCCACATCAGGAACATGGTGCCGCCGACCAGCGTGATGACGGTCGCCACGCGGAAGAACAGGCCGGGATCGAGGACCGCCGCGCCCGATGAGCCGCGCATGGCCTCCATGCCGACCGCCAGCCCATAGGCCTGCACCGTGGCGAGCGCCACCGTGCCGAAGCGGGTGTACTGGTTGAGCTTCTTGCGCCCGGCTTCGCCCTCCTTCTTCATCGCCTCCATCTGCGGCGACACGGCGGTCAGCAGCTGGACGATGATGGAAGCCGAGATGTAGGGCATGATGTTGAGCGCGAAGATGGTCATGCGGTGCAGCGCGCCGCCCGCCAGCATGTCGAACATGCCGAGGATGCCGCCGCCCTGCTGCTTGAACACATCCTGCAGAATGTGGGGGTCGATGCCCGGAATCGGGATGTAGGTGCCCAGCCGATAGACGATCAGGGCCGCCAAGGTGAACCAAATCCGCTTTTTCAGCTCGGTCGCCTTGGAGAACGCCCCGAAATTGATGTTGGCGGCAAGCTGCTCGGCCGCTGATGCCATGGTTCGATCCCTGTCCCGTAAATGCGGAGCCCATAAGTGCGAAGGGGGCGGTCCTGCGTGATGCAGGCCGCCCCCTCGCGACTTCGCTTCTTGTAGTGCCGAAAACGGTCCCCGCGCAAGCACGGGAACCGCTGTCAGGTCACTGTCACTCGGCGGCTTCGGCTTCGGCGGCGGGCAGCGTGACGCTGCCGCCCGCCTTCTCGACCGCTTCGATGGCCGACTTGGACGCACCGGCGACCGAGAAGTTCACCTTCGCGGTCAGCTCGCCCTTGCCAAGCAGACGAACACCGTCCTTCTTCACCCGACCGGTGACGCCGGCGGCCTGAAGGGCCGCCGCGTCGATGGTCTCACCGGCGTTGAGCTTGCCGGAGTCGATGGCCTTCTGGATGTGACCCAGATTGACCACCGAGTATTCCTTGGCGAAGATATTGCGGAAGCCGCGCTTGGGCAGACGGCGGTGCAGAGGCATCTGCCCGCCTTCGAAGCCGTTGATCGCGACGCCGGTGCGCGAGGTCTGACCCTTCACGCCGCGGCCCGCGGTCTTGCCCTTGCCGGAGCCGATACCGCGACCGACGCGCATGCGCGCCTTGCGGGCACCGGCGTTGTCACGCAGATCGTTGAGCTTGGTCATGACATCAGCCCTCGTTCTCGACGCGGACCAGGTGCGCGACCTTGGCGATCATGCCCCGCACGGCCGGAGTGTCCTCCAGCTCGCGGGTCCGGTGCAGCTTGTTGAGACCCAGGCCAACCAGCGTTTCGCGCTGGTCGTGCTTGCGCCCGATCGGGCTGCCGGTCTGGGTGACGACGACGGTCTTCTTGTCAGCCATGATCAGGCCTCCTGACCGGCGCCGGCCTCGCGACGGCCGAGGATGTCGCTCACGCGACGACCGCGACGCGCCGCGACGGAACGCGGGCTGGTGGCCTGGGTCAGGGCGTCGAAGGTCGCCTTGATCATGTTGTGCGGGTTCGACGTGCCGATCGACTTGGTCACGACGTCCTGGACGCCGAGAGCCTCGAAGATCGCGCGCATCGGACCGCCGGCGATGATGCCGGTACCCGCCGGGGCGGCGCGCAGCACGACCTTGCCGGCACCGAAGTGGCCGTTGGAGTCGTGATGCAGGGTGCGGCCCTCGCGCAGCGGAACGCGGATCATGCCGCGCTTCGCCTGGTCGGTCGCCTTGCGGATCGCTTCCGGCACTTCACGGGCCTTGCCCGATCCGACGCCGACGCGGCCCTTGCCGTCACCAACCACGACCAGAGCGGCGAAGCCGAAGCGACGACCACCCTTCACCACCTTGGCGACGCGGTTGATCCCGACGAGCTTTTCGATCAGCTCGCTCTCTTCCCGATCGCGCGGCTGACGATCGCGGTTGTCCCGACCGCCTTGTTCACGTGCCATATCCGGGGCTCCTTAGAACGACAGCCCGCCCTCGCGGGCGGCGTCGGCCAGGGCTTTGACCCGGCCATGGTAGATGTAGCCGCCGCGGTCGAACACGACCTCGGAGACGCCCGCCGCCTTGCCACGCTCGGCGATCAGAACGCCGATGCGCTTGGCCGCCTCGACGTTGCCGCCGTGCTTGAGCTGTTCCCGAAGGTCCTTCTCGAGCGAGGAGGCCGACGCGAGCGTCTTGCCGCTCGTGTCGTCGATCAGCTGGGCGTAGATGTGCAGATTCGACCGGAAGACCGAGAGGCGAACGCGCCCGCCGGCCTTCTTGGCAATCTGCGTGCGAACGCGCTGCTTGCGGCGCTCGTTGAGTTGCTTTGGCTTCAGCATGGCGGTTACTTCTTCTTGCCTTCCTTGCGCAGGACGGTTTCGGTGGTGTACTTGATGCCCTTGCCCTTGTAGGGCTCCGGCTTCTTCCACCCGCGGATTTCCGCGGCCACCTGACCGACCTTGTGCTTGTCGTAACCCGACACCGAGATCGCGGTCGGCTTGTCGCACTTGATGGCGATGCCTTCCGGGATCGGGTACTTCACGTCGTGCGAGAAGCCGAGCTGCATCACCAGCTCCTTGCCCTGCACGGCCGCGCGGTAACCGACGCCGTTGATCTCGAGGTTGATCGTGTAGCCCTGGCTCACGCCCGTGACCATGTTGTTGATCAGCGTGCGCGAGGTGGCCCACATGGTGCGGGCCCGCTTGCTGTCGTTTGCCGGCTTCACCACGACCTTGCCGTCTTCCAGCGAGGCCGAGATGTCGTCGATCAGGGTCAGGCTGAGCGAACCCAGCTTGCCCTTGGCCGTCACCAGCTGGCCGTTGACGTTCACGTCAACGCCGGCCGGGACCGCCACAGGATGCTTGCCAATGCGCGACATCGCGAATCCCCCTTAGAACACGCGGCAGAGGACTTCGCCGCCGACGTTGGCAGCGCGGGCCTCGTTGTCCGACATCACGCCACGCGGAGTCGACAGGATCGACAGACCGAGCCCGTTGAACACGCGGGGCAGGTCGGCGATCTTCGAATAAACGCGGCGGCCGGGCTTCGACACGCGGGCGATCTGCTTAATGACAGGCTCGCCTTCGTGATACTTCAGCTCGATCTTCAGGTTCTTCACGCCGGGGCGCAGCGTCTCTTCCGAGAAACCGCGGATGAACCCCTCGCGCTTGAGCACTTCGAGAACATTGGTGCGCAGCTTGGACGCCGGGCTAACCACAACGGACATGCGAGCATGCTGACCGTTGCGGATGCGGGTCAGCATATCGCCGAGCGGATCGCTCAAAGACATCGTCGGCCCCCCTTACCAGCTTGACTTCGTCATGCCCGGGATCTGACCAGTCGAGGCCAGATCGCGGAGCGCGACGCGGGACAGCTTGAACTTGCGATAGAACGCCCGCGGACGGCCGGTCAGTTCGCAACGGTTACGGATGCGCGTCTTCGAGGAGTTGCGCGGCAGTTCGGCCAGCTTGAGGCGGGCGGCGAATTGCTCTTCCGGCGGGAGGCTCTGGTCGTTCGCGATAGCCTTGAGGCGGGCACGCTTGGGGGCGTACTGCTTCGCCAGCTTGGCGCGACGCTTGTTCTTTTCAACGGAACTGGTCTTGGCCATGGTGCGGTCCTCAGCTCACGAACGGCATGTCGAAGGCCTTCAGGAGAGCCTTGGCTTCCTTGTCGGTCTTCGCCGAGGTGACGATGATGATGTCCATTCCCCGGATCTGATCGATCTTGTCGTAATCGATTTCCGGGAAAATGATCTGCTCCTTGACGCCCATGGCATAGTTGCCACGGCCGTCGAAGCTGTTGCCGCTGATGCCGCGGAAATCGCGGACACGCGGCAACGCGATCGTCACCAGGCGGTCGAGGAACTCGTACATGCGGTCGCGGCGGAGCGTGACCTTGCAGCCGATCGCCATGCCTTCGCGCAGCTTGAACTGGGCGATCGACTTGCGCGACTTGGTCACCACCGGCTTCTGACCGGCGATCGCGGTCAGCTCGGCGACGGCCAGCTGGATCTTCTTGGAGTCGGCGACAGCCTCGCCGACTCCCATGTTGATGACGATCTTCTCGATGCGCGGAACTTCGAAGTCGTTCGTGTAATTGAACTCGGACTTCATCTTCGCGCGGATCGTGGAGTCGTAAACGTCCTTGAGACGTGCGCTCATTGTCCGGCCCTCACAGGTCGATGACTTCGCCGGACCGCTTGGCGACACGCACCTTGCGGCCATCCTCCAGAACCTTGAAACCGACGCGCGTCGGCTTCCCGTCCTTCGGATCGATGTGAGCGAGGTTCGAGGCCTGGATCGGCGCTTCGAACTCGACGATGCCACCCTGGGCCTTCGCGCTGGGGCGCTGGTGCTTCTTCACCAGGTTCACACCCTGCACGACCACCCGGCCCTCCTTGGGGAGGACCTTGATGACTTCGCCGGTCTTGCCCTTGTCACGGCCGGTCAGAACGACGACCTTGTCCTTGGTCCTGATCTTCGCCGCCATCACAGCACCTCCGGCGCCAGCGAGATGATCTTCATGAACTTCTTGCCGCGGAGTTCACGAGTGACCGGCCCGAAGATACGGGTGCCGATCGGTTCGCCCTGCTTGTTGATGAGCACGGCGGCGTTCCGGTCGAAACGGATCGCCGACCCGTCCTCCCGGCGCAGTTCCTTCGCGGTGCGGACGATGACGGCGCGATGCACGTCGCCCTTCTTGACGCGGCCCTTCGGAATGGCTTCCTTGACCGAGACGACGATCACGTCGCCTACGGTCGCAACCTTCCGCTTGGACCCGCCAAGCACCTTGATGCACTGCACCCGGCGCGCCCCGCTGTTGTCGGCGACTTCCAGGTTGGTTTGCATCTGGATCATGGTTTATGACCTTTCGTTATCACGCGGCGCCGTTGTCGGCGACCGCCTCGGTCACGACCGTCCAACACTTGCGCTTGGAGATCGGACGGCATTCGATGATCGAAACGGCATCGCCGACCTTGAACTGATTGTTCTCGTCGTGGGCGGCGTACTTCTTCGACTGGCGAATGAACTTCTTGTACACGGGGTGCATGACGCGGCGTTCGACGAGAACCGTAACGGTCTTGTCGCCCTTGTCGCTGACCACCGTGCCCTGCATAACGCGGCGAGGCATGAAAATTATCCCCTTACTTGCCGGCGTCGGCGGAGCGGGCACGCTCGCCGATGATGGTCTTGATGCGAGCGATGTCGCGACGCACCACGTTCACCCGCGCCGTGTTCTCCAGTTGGCCGGAGGCCTTCTGGAAACGCAGGTTGAACTGTTCCTTCTTGAGCTGGATGAGCTGGTCCTTCAGCTCGTCCGCGCTCTTCGTCCGAATGTCTACGGCCTTCATGCCGCGCCCTCCTCGACACCGCCGAGGCGGGTCACCAGCTTGACCTTGATCGGCAGCTTCGCAGCCGCCAAAGCGAAGGCGGTTTTTGCCACATCCGCCGGCACGCCGTCCAGCTCAAAGAGAATGCGGCCCGGCTTAACACGCGCCGCCCAGTATTCCGGCGTGCCCTTGCCGGAGCCCATGCGGACTTCGGCGGGCTTCGTCGACACCGGCAGATCCGGGAACACCCGGATCCAGACGCGGCCCTGACGCTTCATCGCGCGGGTGATCGCGCGGCGGGCCGCCTCGATCTGGCGGGCGGTGATGCGCTCCGGCTCCAGGGCCTTCAGGCCGAAGGCGCCGAAGTTCAGGTCGGTGCCACCCTTGGCGTTGCCATGGATGCGGCCCTTGTGGGCCTTGCGGAATTTCGTACGCTTGGGAGAAAGCATCGCTCGGCCCCTTTACTCGCGTTCGGAGCGCTCGGAGCGCTCGCGGCGGTCGCGACGATCGTGACGATCGCGGCGCGGCTCACCATCGGTGGGCACCAGCTCGTTGCCCATGCGCTTGTCCTGCGCCATCGGGTCGTGAGCCATCACCTCGCCCTTGAACACCCACACCTTGACACCGCAGGTGCCGTAGGTGGTCTTGGCGGTGCCCACACCGTAGTCGATGTCGGCGCGCAGGGTGTGCAACGGAACGCGGCCCTCGCGGTACCACTCCATGCGGGCGATCTCCGCCCCGCCCAGACGGCCGGAGCAATTGATCCGGATGCCCTGGGCGCCCAGACGCATGGCCGACTGCACGGCGCGCTTCATGGCGCGACGGAAGGCGACGCGTCGCTCGAGCTGGCTGGCGATGTTCTCGGCGATGAGGCGGGCGTCGATTTCCGGCTTGCGGATCTCGACGATGTTCAGGCTCACCTCGCTGCCGGTCATCTTCGACAGCTCGAGACGCAGCTTCTCGATGTCCGCGCCCTTCTTGCCGATCACCACGCCCGGACGGGCCGAGTGGATGGTGATGCGGGCCTTCTTGGCGGGACGCTCGATGACCACGCGGGACACGCCGGCCTGCTGCAGGCGGCCCTGGAGGTAGCCGCGCAGCTTCAGGTCCTGGTGCAGCAGGTTCGAGTAGTCGCGCTTGGCGAACCACCGGCTGTCCCAGGTGCGGTTGATGCCGACGCGCAACCCGATCGGATTGATTTTCTGACCCATTACTCGGCCCCTTCGGCAACGGCAGCGTCACGCTCGCGGACGATGATCGTCAGGTTGCTGAACAGCTTCTCCACCCGGGCGCCGCGACCGCGGGCACGGGCATGGAAACGCTTCATCACCAGAGCGCGACCGACCGTCGCCGACGACACGTAGAGACGGTCGACGTCGAGCTGGTGGTTGTTCTCGGCGTTCGCGATCGCGGCCTGGAGGACCTTCTTCACCTCGCCGGCGATGCGGCGCTTGGAGAAGGTCAACTCGGCCACGGCGCGGCTGGCATCCATGTTGCGGATCAGCTGGGCGACGAGGTTGAGCTTCCGCGGGCTGGTGCGGATCATCGGATTGCGGGCCAGAGCCTCGTTCTCCTCGACCCGGCTGGGATTGGCAGACTTGCCCATGGGTTACTTCCTCTTCGCCTTCTTGTCCGCCGCGTGACCGTAGAAGGTCCGCGTCGGAGCGAATTCGCCGAACTTGTGACCGATCATGTGCTCGGTGACGTTAACCGGCAGGAACTTGTGGCCGTTGTAGACGCCGAACGTCAGACCCACGAATTGCGGCAGGATGGTCGAGCGACGCGACCAGATCTTGATGATCTCGTTGCGACCCGAAGCCCGGCTCTTGTCCGCCTTCTTGAGCAGATAGCCGTCGACGAACGGGCCTTTCCAAACGGAGCGTGCCATCGTTCGACCTCCTTACTTCGAATGACGGCGGCGCAGGATCAGGCCATCCGTCTTCTTGTTGTGACGCGTCTTCTTGCCCTTGGTCGGCTTGCCCCACGGCGTGACCGGATGACGGCCGCCCGAGGTGCGACCCTCACCACCACCGTGCGGGTGGTCGATCGGGTTCATGGCGACGCCACGAACCGACGGACGCACACCCAGCCAGCGCTTGCGGCCGGCCTTGCCCAGGTTGGTGTTCATCTGGTCGGGGTTCGACACCGCGCCCAGAGTCGCCATGCACTCGCCACGCACCACGCGAAGCTCGCCCGAGGGCAGCTTCAGCTGGGCGTAGCCGCCGTCGCGGCCGACCAGCTGGAGGTAGGTGCCCGCGGAGCGCGCGACCTGACCACCCTTGCCGGCCTTCAGCTCGACGTTGTGGACGATGGAGCCGACCGGGATGCTCTTGAGGGGCATCGCGTTGCCGGGCTTCACGTCGACCTTCTCGCCGGAGATGACCGTGTCGCCGACCTTCAGGCGCTGCGGCGCCAGGATGTAGGACAGAGTCCCGTCCTGGTACTTGATCAGCGCGATGAAAGCGGTGCGGTTCGGGTCGTATTCCAGCCGCTCGACGGTGGCCGGAACGTCGAACTTGCGACGCTTGAAGTCCACCAGACGGTAGACGCGCTTGTGACCGCCACCAATCCGGCGCGCGGTGATGCGGCCGGTGTTGTTGCGGCCGCCGGACTTGGTCAGGCCCTCGGTGAGGGACTTGACCGGCTTGCCCTTCCACAGCTCCGAGCGGTCGACGATGACCAGCTGGCGGAGCGACGGAGTAATCGGGCGGTATTGCTTCAGAGCCATCGGATCACACTCCCGCTCAGATGCCCGTGGTCACGTCGATCTTGTTACCCTCGGCGAGGGTAACGACGGCCTTCTTGAAGTCCGAACGACGGCCCATGATGCCGCGGAACCGCTTGGTCTTTCCCTTGGAGATCAGGGTGTTGACGGCGGTCACCTTGACGTTGAAGAGACCTTCAACGGCGGCTTTGATCTCCGGCTTGGTGGCCGTGAGGGGCACGCGGAACGTGACCTGGTTGTGCTCCGACACCAGCGTCGACTTCTCGGTGATGACCGGAGCGAGGATCAGGTCGTACATCCGCTCCTGGCTAACCGAAGGTTTCGACCGATTGCTCATTTCAGGCGAGCCTCCAGTTGCTCGACCGCGTTGCGGGTCAGGACCAGCGTGTCGCGGCGGAGAATGTCGTAGACGTTGGCGCCCTGCTCCGGCAGCACGTCGATCAACGGGATGTTGCGCGACGCCTTGGCGAAGTTCTCGTCCAGGTTCGAGCCGTCGATGAACAGCGCCGAGGTCAGGCCGAGGGCCGACAGCAGAGCCGCCAGATCCTTGGTCTTGTGGCTGGCGGCGGCAGCGGCGTCGAGGACGACAAGCTTGCCTTCGGCGGCCTTGGACGACAGGGCGGTCTTCAGGGCCAGCTTGCGGACCTTCTTGGTCAGGTCGTGCTCGTGCGAGCGGACGACCGGGCCGAAGATGGTGGCGCCGCCGCGGAACTGCGCGTTCCGGATGGAACCCTGACGAGCGCGGCCGGTGCCCTTCTGCCCATAGGGCTTCTTGGTGGTGCCGCGGATCTCGCTGATCGTCTTGGTCTTGTGGTTGCCGGAGCGGCGCTTGGCCAGCTGCCAGTTCACCATCCGAGCCAGGATGTCGGTGCGAACCGGAAGACCGAACACGGCCTCCGACAGCTCGATCTCTCCGACCGTTTCGTTGCTCAGGTTTTTGATCGTGGCCTTCATGGCGCTCACTCCTGCGTCTCGGCCGGGGCTTCCGCCGCCGGAGCCGACTTGACGGCCGCCGGGAAGGGCAGGCCTTCCGGCGCCTTCTTCTTGACGGCGTCACGGACGCGCAGCCAACCGCCCTCGGCACCGGGGACGGCGCCCTTGACCAGGATCAGGCCGCGAGCCTCGTCGACCGAGACGACCTGGAGGTTCAGGACCGTGACCTTCTCGTCACCGAGATGGCCGGCCATCTTCTTGTTCTTGAAGACCTTGCCGGGATCCTGACGGTTGCCCGTCGAACCGTGCGAGCGGTGCGACACCGACACGCCGTGCGTGGCGCGCAGACCACCGAAGTTCCACCGCTTCATCGCACCGGCAAAGCCCTTGCCGATGGAGGTGCCGGTGACGTCGACGAACTGGCCGGCGACGAAATGGGCCACCGAGATCTCGGCGCCGACTTCGATCAGGGCATCGGCATCGACGCGGAACTCGGCGAGCTTGCGCTTCGGTTCCACGCGCGCCTTGGCGAAATGCCCGCGCTCAGGCTTCGTGACGTTCTTGACTTTGATGGCGCCCGCGCCGAGCTGGACGGCGGTGTAGCCGTCCGTCTCTTCGGTGCGAACGGCGACGACCTGGCAGCTGTCGACTTTCAGCACAGTCACCGGAACATGTTGACCATCGTCGGTGAAGACGCGGGTCATGCCCAGCTTCTGCGCGATCAAACCGGATCGCATTGTTCTTTATCTCCTGACCAGGGACATCCGCGATGGGAGAGGTCCCTCACCAAACCAAAATCAGAGCTTGATCTCGACATCCACGCCGGCGGCGAGGTCGAGCTTCATCAGCGCGTCCACCGTCTGCGGCGTCGGATCGACGATGTCGAGCAGACGCTTGTGGGTGCGGATCTCGAACTGCTCGCGCGACTTCTTGTCGATGTGCGGCGAACGGTTCACGGTAAACTTCTCGATCTGCGTCGGCAGCGGGATCGGGCCCCGCACGCGCGCGCCGGTCCGCTTGGCAGTGTTGACGATCTCGCTGGTCGACTGGTCGAGCACGCGATGATCGAACGCCTTCAGGCGGATGCGGATGTTCTGGCTGTCCATTCCAAACGTCCCTTGCACCTCGTAACGATGACGCGGACGCGCCACCGGAACCCCACAAACAACCTCCACGAACCACCAAGCGACAAGACGCCGCGCGCCGGTCCGCGGAAGCGGGCGACGGGGGGCTGTCCAACCAGTGCGACGGGGCCGATACGAAAAGAACATCCCCCGCGCCCGAAGGTGCGGAAGGGATGTTCCGGTCAGCATATCCACGCCCCAAATTTTCGCTTGGAGCGTGCCGTGCCGTTCGTCATCAGGCTGCGTCTAGGCCGAACCTGCCTACCACCAACCCAAAATCCAGAGGGCGTAATCTCTATGACGACACCGCCCCCGTGTCAATCCTGATTCTCCCCTGAGGGGAAGAAGACCGGATCGGCACGGGGGCGGTGCGAAGAACTCACGCCCGATGGCTAGAACCCTGCGGAACGGACGGAACCGGCGAACCGGACCGTCCGAACCGAAACGACAGAAGACTTACTGAACGATCTTGGCAACAACGCCGGCGCCGACGGTGCGACCGCCTTCGCGGATGGCGAAACGCAGACCCTCGTCCATAGCGATCGGGGCGATCAGCTCGACGTCCATCGCCACGTTGTCGCCCGGCATCACCATCTCCACGCCTTCCGGCAGCGAGACCATGCCCGTCACGTCGGTCGTGCGGAAGTAGAACTGCGGACGATAGTTGGTGAAGAACGGCGTGTGACGGCCACCCTCTTCCTTCGTCAGGATGTACGCCTCGGCCTTGAACTTGGTGTGCGGCGTGATCGAGCCGGGCTTGGCCAGAACCTGGCCGCGCTCCACGTCCTCACGCTTCGTGCCGCGCAGCAGCGCGCCGATGTTGTCGCCGGCTTGCCCGGAGTCCAGCAGCTTGCGGAACATCTCGACGCCGGTCACCGTCGTCTTCACCGTCGCCTTCAGGCCGACGATCTCGACTTCCTCGCCGACCTTCACGATGCCACGCTCGACGCGGCCGGTCACCACCGTGCCACGGCCCGAGATCGAGAACACGTCCTCGATCGGCATCAGGAACGGACGGTCGACCGGGCGCTCCGGCTGCGGGATGTACTCGTCCACCGTCTTCATCAGGGCGAGAACGGCGTCACGGCCGATCTCCGGCGAACGGTCCTCCAGCGCGCACAGCGCCGAACCCTTGGTGATCGGAATGTCGTCGCCCGGGAACTGGTAGGACGAGAGCAGCTCGCGCACTTCCAGCTCGACCAGCTCCAGCAGCTCCTCGTCGTCGACCATGTCGACCTTGTTCATGAACACCACCAGCGCCGGCACGCCGACCTGGCGGGCCAGCAGGATGTGCTCGCGGGTCTGCGGCATCGGGCCGTCGGCGGCCGACACGACCAGGATCGCGCCGTCCATCTGCGCGGCGCCGGTGATCATGTTCTTCACATAATCGGCGTGGCCGGGGCAGTCGACGTGGGCGTAGTGACGGTTGGCCGTCTCGTACTCGACGTGGGCCGTCGAGATCGTGATGCCGCGCGCCTTCTCCTCCGGCGCCTTGTCGATCTGGTCGTAGGCGGTGAACGTCGCCCCGCCCGACTCCGCCAGCACCTTCGTGATCGCCGCCGTCAGCGACGTCTTGCCGTGGTCGACGTGGCCGATCGTGCCGACGTTGCAGTGCGGCTTGTTCCGCTCGAACTTTGCCTTAGCCATGGGGTGGTCTCTCCGTTTCTCAATCGTTCCAGCGGTTTTCAGGCCACCTTGGCACGGACGCCGTCCGCGATGGCCTGTGGCACCGGCTCGTAATGGTCGAACTGCATGCTGTACTGCGCGCGGCCCTGACTCATGGAGCGCAGGGAATTCACATAGCCGAACATGGACGCCAAGGGAACCAGTCCCGTGACGACTCGGGCGTTGCCGCGCTGATCCATGCCGGTGATCTGACCCCGGCGACCGTTCAGGTCGCCGATGACATCGCCCATATAATCGTCCGGCGTGATGATTTCGACCCGCATCAGCGGTTCCAACAGCACGGGCGCGGCTTTCGTCACGCCCTCGCGGAACGCCGCGCGGGTGGCCAGCTCGAAGGCGAGCGCCGAGGAGTCGACGTCATGGAAGGCGCCGTCGGTCAGCGTCGCCTTGACGTCCACCGTCGGGAAGCCGGCGACCACGCCGCTGTCCTTGACCGCCTCCAGCCCCTTCTGCACACCGGCCGCGAACTCCTTCGGCACGGCGGTCGCGGCGGCGCGGTTCTCGAACACGAAGCCCGATCCCGGCGCCAGCGGCTCGAAGGCCAGGACGACACGCGCGAACTGCGCGCGGTCGCCGGTCTGCCGGCGGTGGGTGTGGTCGATCTCGGCCTTGCGGGTGACGGTCTCGCGGTAGGCCACCTTGGGGGCGCCGACCGCCGCGTCGACGCGGAACTCGCGCTTCATGCGGTCGACGACGATCTCCAGATGCAGCTCGCCCATGCCGCGGATGACGGTCTGGCCGCTCTCGCGGTCGAGCGACACGCTGAGCGACGGGTCCTCCTGCATGAGCTTGCCGAGCGCGGCGCTCATCCGGTCGTGGTCGGCATCGGTGCGCGGCTCGACCACCACCTCGATGACGGGCTCGGGAACGTCCATGCGCTCCAGCACGATGGGCTTGTGCGGGTCGCACAGCGTGTCGCCGGTGCCGGTGTGCTCCAGCCCGGAGAAGGCGACGATGTCGCCGGTGTGCGCCCGCTCGATGTCCTCGCGGCTGTTGGCGTGCATCAGCAGCATGCGGCCGATCTTCTCGCGCTCGCCCTTCACCGGGTTGAACACGGTGTCGCCGACGCTGAGCGTGCCGGAATAGACGCGGAAGAAGGTCAACGGCCCGACATAGGGGTCGTTCATCACCTTGAAGGCCAGGCCGGCGAAGGGCGCGTCGTCGTTGGCCGCGCGCTCCTCGGTCTCGACGGCGCCGACCCGGTGGCCGGTGACGGCGCCGATGTCGACCGGGGCCGGCAGGTAATCGACGACGGCGTCCAGCATCGGCTGGATGCCCTTGTTGCGGAAGGCGGAGCCGCACAGCACCGGCACGAAGGAGCCGGCGATGGTTCCCTTGCGGATGCACGCGCGCAGCGCCTCGGGCGACGGCTCCGTGCCGCTTTCCAGATAGGCGGAGGTCGCCGCCTCGTCGAGGTCGAGGACGGCGTCCAGCAGCGCTTGGCGCGCGGCGACGGCGGCGTCCTTCAAACCCTCGGGAATTTCGGTGTGGTGGAACTCGGCGCCCAGCGTCTCGGCTTTCCAGACGGTGGCGCGCATCGCCACCAGATCGACGACGCCGGCAAACGCGGCCTCGGACCCGATGGGCAATTGCAGGACCAGCGGCGCGACGCCGAGCCGGTCCTTCATCATGGCGACGCAGGCGGCGAAATCGGCGCCGACGCGGTCCATCTTGTTGACGAAGGCGATGCGCGGCACGCCGTACTTGTCGGCCTGCCGCCACACCGTTTCCGTCTGCGGTTCGACGCCCGCCACCGAATCGAAAATGGCAACAGCACCATCGAGCACGCGCAGCGACCGTTCGACTTCAATGGTGAAGTCGACGTGGCCGGGCGTGTCGATGATGTTGATGCGATGATCGCGCCAGAAGCAGGTCGTCGCCGCCGAGGTGATCGTGATCCCCCGTTCCTGCTCCTGCTCCATCCAGTCCATGACGGCGGTGCCGTCATTGACCTCGCCCATCCGATAGGATTTGCCGGTGTAGAACAGGATGCGCTCGGTCGTCGTCGTCTTGCCGGCATCGATGTGGGCCATGATGCCGATGTTGCGGTAACGGTCGAGAGCGTGCGAACGGGGCATGTACGATCACTCGGGGAGGCGTTGAAGGCCTTACCAGCGGTAGTGCGAGAACGCCTTGTTGGCTTCCGCCATGCGGTGCGTGTCTTCGCGCTTCTTGACGGCGGTGCCACGCTGGCTGGCCGCGTCGAGGAGCTCGCCCGACAGGCGCTCCGTCATGGTGTTTTCCGAACGGGCGCGGGCGGCGCTGATCAGCCAACGGATCGCCAGAGCCTGGGCGCGGTCCGAACGGACCTCGACCGGAACCTGGTAGGTCGCACCGCCGACGCGGCGGGACCGGACTTCCAGGTGCGGCTTGACGTTCGCGAGGGCGTCGTGGAAGACCTGAACGGGATCGTTCTTGGTCTTGACCTCGATGCGGCCCAGCGCGCCATAGACGATCGTCTCAGCCGACGACTTCTTGCCGTCGTACATGAGGCAGTTCATGAACTTGGTCAGAACGCGGTCGCCGTACTTGGCGTCCGGCAGGACTTCACGCTTCTCGGCGCGATGACGACGGGACATCGTGTGTTCTCCTTACTTCGGACGCTTCGCGCCGTACTTCGACCGGCGCTGCTTACGATCTTTGACGCCCTGGGTATCCAGCGTGCCGCGAATGATGTGATAGCGCACGCCGGGAAGATCCTTCACACGACCGCCGCGGATCATGACCACCGAGTGTTCCTGGAGGTTGTGGCCCTCGCCAGGAATGTAGCTCGTCACCTCGAAGCCGTTCGTCAGACGAACGCGAGCGACCTTACGGAGCGCCGAGTTGGGCTTCTTCGGGGTGGTGGTGTACACGCGGGTGCACACGCCGCGCTTCTGCGGGCAGGCCTCCATCGCGGGCACCTTGTTGCGCGCGGCCAACGGCTCGCGCGGCTTACGGATCAACTGGTTGATCGTCGGCATATCTGCCCTTTATCCCTTCAAGGCCATTCGCCCGGCGGAGCCGGACGATGCAAAAGCCCGCCTGCGAAGCATTGCCGCTTCGAGCGGGCCGAATGAGCAAGCGCCGATCAAATTGCTTCGAACGGCTATGTCGTTGGGTTCAAGCGAACGGCCCAGGCTGGATACACTCCACCCCAGGGTCCCTTTGAAGTTCGCGGACTATAGGGAAGCGGCCGGAGAGCGTCAAGCGCGCAAATCATGGCACCGCTTGCTTGCATTCCTTGCGTCGGCGCCGCGAAAGTCAATCCTGCGCCGCGTTCAGCCGGGCTGCCGCCGCCCGCACCGCCGCCGAGCGCGCGGCCAGCATCGGTCCCATCCGTTCCAGCAGGCGCGCGGTCAGGTCCTCCCCCGCTCCCACCGGGGATCCGGCGTTGAACGGCGGCTGGGGATCGTATTCGATGGAGAGTTGAATGAGCTTTGCGTGGTCCTCGCCGAACAGTTCGGCGACGATGGCGAGGGCCACGTCGATGCCCGCCGTCACCCCGCCACCGGTGAACAGGGTCCCATCGACCACCACCCGGCTATCGGTCGGCACGGCCCCGAACGCCGCCAGAAATTGCCGAGACGCCCAGTGTGTTCCAGCCCGCCGGCCCTTCAAGAGTCCGGCGGCGCCCAGCACCAGCGAGCCGGTGCAGACCCCGACCAGATAGCGCACGGTGCGGGCCTGCGACCGCAAAAAGGCCAGCACTGTCTCGTCGGCCAGAAGCTCCTGAACACCGGAACCGCCGGGAACCAGCAGAAGATCGAGGTCGGGGCAATCCGCCAACGCCGTGGTGGGCAGGATCCGAAGCCCGGTGTCGGAACGAACCGGATCGGTGTCCTTCCAGAGCAGATGCATCTCGGCGCCCGGCACCCGCGCCAGCACCTCGTAAGGGCCGGTCAGGTCGAGCTGGGTGATGTTGGGGAACAGCAACAGGCCGAAGCGGGGAGGACGGTCGGTCATGGCGGGTTTCCCTGGCGATGGACGGCCCAAGCCTAGCTCTGCACAGCCAAAAGAGAAAGGGCGCGTCCCCTGCGGAACGCGCCCCCTCCCCTACCCTATGACCGGCAACCTTACGCCGCCGTGCTTTCCTCGCCCGGCTGCGGCAGGGCCGGAGTCTCCTCCGGCCTGGCGCTCGCCAGCTCGGCCTCGCGGTCGCGCTCGGCCGCGATGAGCTTCAGGCGGTTGACCACGGAGCCCGTGCCGGCCGGGATCAGGCGGCCGACGATGACGTTCTCCTTGAGGCCCTCCAGGTTGTCGACCTTGCCGCCGACCGCCGCCTCGGTGAGGACGCGGGTGGTTTCCTGGAACGACGCGGCCGAGATGAAGGAGCGCGTCTGCAGGCTAGCCTTGGTGATGCCCTGGAGCACGGGATGCCCGGCGGCGATCTGCAAGCCCTCGCCGGCGGTCTTCTCGTTCTCCTCGTCGAACTCCTGACGGTCGACCTGTTCGCCCACCAGGAAGGTGGTCTCGCCGGCGTCGGTGATCTCGACCTTCTGCAGCATCTGGCGGACGATCACCTCGATGTGCTTGTCATTGATCTTCACGCCTTGGAGCCGGTAGACGTCCTGGATCTCGTTGATCAGGTAGTTGGCCAAGGCCTCCACACCCATCACCGCCAGGATGTCGTGCGGCACCGGGTTGCCGTCCATCAGCAGGTCGCCGCGCTCGACGTAGTCGCCTTCCTGCACCGAGATGTGCTTGCCCTTCGGGATCAGGTATTCCTTCTCGTCCCCCGACTCGTCGTTGCGGACGACGATGCGGCGCTTGGTCTTGTAGTCCTTGCCGAATTCGACGCGGCCGCTCATCTCCGAGATGATCGCGAAGTCCTTGGGACGGCGCGCCTCGAACAGCTCGGCCACGCGCGGCAGACCGCCCGTGATGTCGCGGGTCTTCGACGACTCGCGCGGGATGCGCGCCAGCACGTCGCCGGCCCGGACCTCGGCGCCGTTCTCGACCGAGAGAATGGCGTCCACCGACATGAAGTAGCGCGCCTCGAGCCCGTTGCCGAGCGTGATGATCTCGCCCCGGTCGTCGAGCAGCGCGATGCGCGGCTTCAGATCGGCGCCGCGCGGCTGCTGCCGCCAGTCCACCACCACCTTGGACGAGATGCCAGTGGCCTCGTCCATGACTTCGCGGACCGAGATGCCTTCCACCAGGTCGAGGTAGCGGGCGGTACCGGCGCGCTCGGTGATGATCGGCAGGGTGTAGGGGTCCCACTCGGCCAGCTTCTGGCCGCGCTCGACCTTGACGTCGTCGTCGGCCAGCAGCTTGGCGCCGTAGGGCACGCGGTGACGCGCCCGCTCGCGGCCCTGGTCGTCGAGCAGGATCACCTCGGTGCTGCGGCCCATCACGACCGGGATGCCCGACGAGTTGATGACGACGTTGCGGTTGTTGATCCGCACGGTGCCGTCGAACACCGCCTCGACCTGGCTCTGCTCGGCGCCGCGCTGGGCGGCGCCGCCGATGTGGAAGGTGCGCATCGTCAGCTGCGTGCCGGGCTCGCCGATCGACTGCGCCGCGATGACGCCGACCGCCTCGCCGGTGTTTACCAGCGTGCCGCGCGCCAGATCGCGGCCGTAGCACTTGGCGCAGACGCCGTCCTTGGTCTCGCAGGTCAGCACCGAACGGATGAAGACGCTGTCGATGCCCGAACGTTCGACGCGGTCGACCGTCGGCTCGTCGATCAGGCCGCCGTCCTCGATGATCAACTCGCCGTTCAGCGGGTCGATCACATCGCCGACGGCGGTGCGGCCGAGGATGCGGTCGCCCAGCGGCGAGATGACCTCGCCGCCATCGATCACCGCCTTGACGGTGATGCCCTTTACGGTGCCGCAGTCATGCTCGACGATGATGGCGTCCTGCGCCACGTCGACCAGACGGCGGGTCAGGTACCCGGAGTTCGCCGTCTTCAAGGCGGTGTCGGCCAGACCCTTGCGGGCGCCGTGGGTGGAGTTGAAGTACTCCAGCACCGACAGGCCTTCCTTGAAGTTCGAGATGATCGGCGTCTCGATGATCTCGCCCGAGGGCTTGGCCATCAGGCCGCGCATGCCGGCCAGCTGGCGGATCTGCGCGGCGGAACCACGGGCGCCGGAATGGGCCATCATGTACACCGAGTTCACCGGCTTGCCGGGGGCGGTGGTCGAGATGGCCTTCATCATCTCGGAAGCGACCTTCTCGGTGCACTCCGACCAGACGTCGACGACCTTGTTGTACTTCTCGCCCTGGGTGATCAGGCCGTCGAGGTACTGCTGCTCGAACTCCTTCACCCGGTCCTTCGACTCGTTGACCAGACGGCCCTTGGCCTCCGGGATCACCATGTCGTCCTTGCCGAACGAGATGCCGGCGCGGCAAGCGTGGCCGAAGCCCAGCTTCATCAGGCGATCGGCGAAGATCACCGTCTCCTTCTGGCCGCAATGGCGGTAGACGGCGTCGATAACGTTGCCGACGTCCTTCTTGGTCAGCACGCGGTTGATCAGCGAGAACGGCACGTTCGGGTGACGCGGCAGGATCTCCGACAGCAGCATGCGGCCGGGGGTGGTCTCGACGATCGAGATCTTGGTCTCGCCGTCGTCGTCCACACCGACGTAACGCGCCTTGATCTTGGCGTGGATCGACAGGACCTTGGCGTTCAGCGCCTGCTCGATCTCCGAGGTGTTCGAGAACACCATGCCCTCGCCCGCTTCACCGGGCCGGTCCATCGAGATGTAGTAGATGCCGAGCACGATGTCCTGCGACGGCACGATGATCGGCTTGCCGTTGGCGGGCGACAGGATGTTGTTGGTCGACATCATCAGGACGCGCGCTTCCAACTGCGCTTCCAGCGACAGCGGGACGTGGACGGCCATCTGATCGCCGTCGAAATCGGCGTTGAAGGCGGTGCAGACCAGCGGGTGCAGCTGGATCGCCTTGCCCTCGATCAGCGTCGGCTCGAAGGCCTGGATGCCCAGGCGGTGCAGCGTCGGCGCGCGGTTCAGCATCACCGGATGCTCGCGGATGACCTCTTCCAGGATGTCCCAGACCTCGGGACGCTCCTTCTCCACCATGCGCTTGGCGGCCTTGATGGTCGAGGCCAGGCCGTACAGCTCCAGCTTGGCGTAGATGAAGGGCTTGAACAGCTCCAGCGCCATCTTCTTGGGCAGGCCGCACTGGTGCAGCTTCAGCTCCGGACCTACCACGATGACCGAACGGCCCGAGTAGTCGACGCGCTTGCCGAGCAGGTTCTGACGGAAACGGCCCTGCTTGCCCTTGAGCATGTCGGACAGCGACTTCAGCGGACGCTTGTTGGCGCCGGTGATGACGCGGCCACGGCGGCCGTTGTCGAACAGCGCGTCGACGGCCTCCTGCAGCATGCGCTTCTCGTTGCGGACGATGATGTCCGGCGCCTTCAGTTCGATCAGCCGCTTCAGGCGGTTGTTGCGGTTGATGACGCGGCGGTACAGGTCGTTCAGATCCGAGGTCGCGAAGCGGCCGCCGTCGAGCGGGACCAGCGGACGCAGCTCGGGCGGGATCACCGGAACGACTTCCAGGATCATCCACTCGGGCCGCGACTGCGAGGCCATGAAGGCGTCGATCAGCTTGAGGCGCTTGACCAGCTTCTTGCGCTTGGCTTCGGAGTTGGTGTCGCGCAGCTCCTCGCGGCAGGTCTTCTTCTCTTCCTCGAGATCCAGCGCGGACAGCATGATGCGCAGCGCCTCGGCGCCGATGGCCGCCGTGAAGGCGTCCTCGCCGTACTCGTCCTGCGCGTTCATGAAGTCTTCCTCGCTGAGCAGCGAGTGCAGCTTCAGCGGGGTCAGGCCCGGCTCGATGACGACGTAGTTCTCGAAATAGAGGATGCGCTCCAGATCCTTGAGCGTCATGTCGAGCAGCAGGCCGATGCGGCTCGGCAGCGACTTCAGGAACCAGATGTGCGCGACCGGCGAGGCCAGCTCGATGTGGCCCATGCGCTCGCGCCGGACCTTCGACAGCGTGACCTCGACGCCGCACTTCTCGCAGATGATGCCGCGGTACTTCATGCGCTTGTACTTGCCGCACAAGCACTCGTAATCCTTGATCGGGCCGAAGATCCGCGCGCAGAAGAGACCGTCGCGCTCCGGCTTGAAGGTGCGGTAGTTGATGGTTTCCGGCTTCTTGATCTCGCCGAACGACCAGGAGCGGATGCGCTCGGGGCTGGCGATCTGGATGCGGATCTGGTCGAAGCTCTGGGGGCCTTGGACCTGGCCGAAAATATTCATCAACTCGTTCATGACCGTCTCCCGCTGGCAGCGCCGCGTTGTCGGTTAAGGGCAGTGCGTAACCCCGGAGCGGCGGTCGGCCGCTCCGGGGCTTTGGTCACGTCAAACGGACTTTAGTAGTCCCGCTGGTTCAGCTCGACGTTCAGGCCGAGGGAGCGCAGCTCCTTGACCAGCACGTTGAACGACTCCGGAATGCCGGCCTCGAAGTTGTCGTCGCCACGGACGATGGCCTCGTAGACCTTGGTGCGGCCGGACACGTCGTCCGACTTCACCGTCAGCATTTCCTGCAGCGTGTAGGCGGCGCCGTAGGCTTCCAGCGCCCAGACCTCCATCTCACCGAAGCGCTGACCGCCGAACTGGGCCTTGCCGCCCAGCGGCTGCTGCGTGACCAGCGAGTAGGGGCCGATCGACCGCGCGTGGATCTTGTCGTCCACGAGGTGGTGCAGCTTCAGCATGTAGATGTAGCCGACCGTGACCTTGCGGTCGAAGGTCTCGCCGGTGCGCCCGTCGGTCAGCGTGCTCTGGCCCGACCGGTCGAAACCGGCGCGCTCCAGATGGACGCAGATGTCCTCCTCGCGGGCGCCGTCGAAGACCGGCGTCGCGAAGGGCACGCCCTTGCGCAGGTTGCCCGACAGCTCCAGGATCTCGCCGTCGGTCATGTCGGCGATGTCCTCGGCGTAGGTGACCTCGCCGTAGGAGTTCTTCAGCGTCCCGCGCAGGGCCTCCAGCTGCGTCGCCCCGTCCGCCTTCTGGCGGATGGCGAGGCGGTACTGGTCGACCGCGCGGCCGATCTGCTTGCCCAGACCCGAGGCGGCCCAGCCCAGATGCGTCTCGAGGATCTGACCGACGTTCATGCGCGAGGGCACGCCCAGCGGGTTCAGCACGAGATCGACGGGGGTGCCGTCCTCCAGATAGGGCATGTCCTCCTGCGGAATGATGCGCGACACGACGCCCTTGTTGCCGTGACGGCCGGCCATCTTGTCGCCCGGCTGCAGCTTGCGCTTCACCGCGACGAAGACCTTGACCATCTTCATCACGCCGGGCGGCAGCTCGTCGCCGCGCTGGAGCTTGTCGACCTTGTTCTCGAAGCGGTCCTGCAGGGCCTTGATCGAGTCGTCGAACACCTTGGCGAGGTTCTCGACGTTCTCCATCACCGTCTCGTCGGCGATGGAGATCTGGCGCCACAGACCCTTCGACAGGCCGCCCAGCACCTCGTCGGTCAGGACGGTGCCGCCCTTCATGCCCTTCGGGCCCGACTGCGCGGTCTGGCCGATCAGCACTTCCTTGAGGCGGGTGTAGAAGCTGCGCTCCAGGATAACGCGCTCGTCGTCGCGGTCCTTGGCCAGCTTCTCGATCTCGGCGCGTTCGATGGCGAGCGCGCGCTCGTCTTTGTCGACGCCACGGCGGCTGAACACGCGGACCTCGACGATGGTGCCGACGACGCCCGGCGGCAGGCGCAGCGAAGTGTCGCGGACGTCGGAGGCCTTCTCGCCGAAGATGGCGCGCAGCAGCTTCTCTTCCGGCGTCATCGGGCTTTCGCCCTTCGGCGTCACCTTGCCGACCAGGATGTCGCCCGGACGGACCTCGGCGCCGATGTAGACGATGCCGGCCTCGTCGAGGTTCTTGAGGGCTTCCTCACCGACGTTCGGAATGTCGCGGGTGATTTCCTCCTGGCCCAGCTTGGTGTCGCGGGCCATGACCTCGAACTCCTCGATGTGGATCGAGGTGAAGACGTCGTCCTTGACGATGCGCTCGTTGATGAGGATCGAATCCTCGAAGTTGTAGCCGTTCCACGGCATGAACGCGACGAGCACGTTGCGGCCGAGCGCCAGCTCGCCCAGGTCGGTCGAGGGACCGTCGGCGACGATGTCGCCCGCCTTCACCCGGTCACCGACCTTCACCAGCGGACGCTGGGTGATGCAGGTGTTCTGGTTCGAGCGTTGGAACTTGAGCAGGTTGTAGATGTCGACGCCCGGCGCCGTGCTGTCCGAGCTGTCGGTGGCGCGGACGACGATGCGGGTCGCGTCGATCTGGTCGATGATGCCCGAGCGCTTGGCGACGATGGTCACGCCGCTGTCGCGGGCGACGGTCGCCTCCATGCCGGTGCCGACCAGCGGAGCGTCGGCCTTCACCAACGGCACCGCCTGACGCTGCATGTTCGAGCCCATCAGCGCGCGGTTCGCGTCGTCGTTCTCCAGGAACGGGATCAGCGCGGCGGCGACGGAGACCAGCTGCTTGGGCGACACGTCGATCAGGTCGATCGCTTCCGGCCGGAACATCAGGTATTCGCCGCCCTGGCGGCACGACACAAGGTCGCTGGCGAAGCTGTTGTCCGGAGTCAACTCGGCGTTGGCCTGGGCGACGACGTAGCGGCCCTCCTCCATCGCCGACAGATACACCACCTCGTTGGTGACGCGGCTGTCGATGACCTTGCGGTAGGGGCTCTCGATGAAGCCGTACTGGTTCACGCGGGCGTAGGTCGCCAGCGAGTTGATCAGACCGATGTTCGGGCCTTCCGGCGTCTCAATCGGGCAGATGCGGCCGTAGTGGGTCGGGTGCACGTCGCGGACTTCGAAGCCGGCGCGCTCGCGGGTCAGACCGCCCGGCCCCAGCGCCGAGAGACGACGCTTGTGCGTGATCTCGGACAGCGGGTTGGTCTGGTCCATGAACTGCGAGAGCTGCGACGATCCGAAGAACTCGCGCACGGCGGCGGCCGCCGGCTTGGCGTTGATCAGGTCGTGCGGCATGACCGTGTCGATCTCGACCGAGCTCATGCGCTCGCGGATCGCGCGCTCCATGCGCAGCAGGCCGACGCGGTACTGGTTCTCCATCAGCTCGCCGACCGAGCGGACGCGGCGGTTGCCGAGATGGTCGATGTCGTCGATCTCGCCCCGGCCGTCCTTCAGGTTCACCAGAACCTTCAGGATCTCCAGGATGTCCTCCTTGCGGAGAACGCGCATCTGGTCGTCGGTCTTGAAGTTCAGGCGCGCGTTCATCTTCACGCGGCCGACGGCCGAGAGGTCGTAGCGCTCGCTGTCGAAGAACAGGCCGTTGAACAGCGCCTCGGCCGACTCGAGGGTCGGCGGCTCGCCCGGACGCATGACGCGGTAGATGTCGATCAGCGCGTCTTCGCGGCTGGCGTTACGGTCCGCGTTCATCGTGTTGCGGATGTAGGCGCCGACGTTCAGGTGGTCGATCGCCAGCACCGGCAGCTCGTCGACGCCGGTCTTCTCCAGCTTGTCGAGATCGCTGGCCGACAACTCGTCACCCGCCTCGAACAGCACCTCGCCGGTGCGCTCGTTGATGATGTCGACGGCCAGATAGCGGCCGGTCAGCTCCTCGGTGGAAACCTGCTGCTCGGTCAGCCCGGCCTCGACCAGCTTCTTGATGACGCGCGGCGTCATCTTGGTGCCGGCCTCGGACACGATGGCGCCGGTGGCGGCGTCGACCAGATCGGAGACGAGCTTCACGCCCTTCATGCGGTCGACGTTGAACGGGGTCTTCCAACCGCCGGCCGAGCGCGAGTAGGTGATCGTCTCGTAGAAGTAGTTGAGGATCTCTTCCTTGGCCATGCCCTGCGCCTCGTAGGGCAGCAGGTCCTTGCGGTTGGCCTTGCGCTCGGCGCGCAGCGCCTCGGTGTCCGCGCCGTCCAGCGCGAAGAGCAGGGTCGTGGCCGGCAGCTTGCGGCGGCGGTCGATGCGGACGTAGACAAGATCCTTGGCGTCGAACTCGAAGTCCAGCCAGGAGCCGCGGTAGGGGATCACGCGGGCGGCGAACAGATACTTGCCCGACGAATGGGTCTTGCCCTTGTCATGGTCGAAGAAGACGCCCGGCGAGCGGTGCATCTGCGAGACGATGACGCGCTCGGTGCCGTTGATGACGAAGGTGCCGTTGGCCGTCATCAGGGGCATGTCGCCCATGTAGACGTCCTGCTCCTTGATGTCGCGGATGGAGCGCAGCCCGGTGTCTTCCTCGACGTCGAAGACGGACAGGCGCAGCGTCACTTTCAGCGGGGCGGCGAAGGTCATGCCGCGTTGCTGGCACTCCTCGACGTCATACTTGGGCTGTTCGAGCTCATACTTCACGAAGTCGAGCACGGCGCGGTCGGAGAAGTCCTTGATCGGGAACACCGACTTGAACACTTCCTGGAGGCCGAGGTTCGCCCGCTTTTCCGGGGCGATGTCCATCTGCAGGAAGTGGTCGTAGGAGCTGCGCTGCACCTCGATGAGGTTTGGCATCTGGGTGACTTCCGGGATGCGCCCGAAGCTCTTCCGAACACGTTTACGACCCGTAAAGGATTTGGCCATGGATGTCCCCAAACGTCTGCTACGTGATGCGCTCAACCGACCGTCAACCGTTCCCTAGGGGGCTAAGCCCAAGGGATACCCCGGCGGGTCACCGCGCGGGCCATCCCGGAAACCGGGACGGAAAGAACCGCACCGGGACGAGCCCGGTACGGCGAAAGGCAGAAAACGCCGTGCAGCGGCCGATCCCAGGAGGATCGACCGCTGTCCGGCGTGGAACTGTATGATCCGTAACGCAACAAGGTCTTACTTAATATCGACCTTGGCGCCGGCCTCTTCAAGCTGCTTCTTGATCTTGGCGGCCTCGTCCTTCGTCGCGCCTTCCTTGACCGACTTCGGAGCGCCTTCGACCAGGTCCTTGGCTTCCTTGAGGCCCAGGCCGGTGATGGCGCGGACTTCCTTAATCACGTTGATCTTCTTGTCGCCGGCGTCGGCGAGGATCACGTTGAACTCGGTCTGCTCTTCGACCGGGGCGGCGGCAGCGGCCGGGCCGGCGGCGGCGACGGCCACCGGAGCGGCGGCGGAGACGCCCCACTTCTCTTCGAGGAGCTTCGAGAGCTCGGCGGCTTCCAGGACGGTCAGGGCCGACAGATCGTCGACGAGCTTCTGCAGATCAGCCATGTTACTACTCCAAACGACTTGAGTTCTGGGGATGTAAAAAACGAGTGACGAAAGCTGGCTTTGAGGGCCGGCTTAGGCCGCCGCCTCGTCGTCCTTCTTCGCGTAGGCCGCCAGCACGCGGGCGACCTGGCCACCCGGAGCCTGGAGGACACCAGCGATGCGAGTCGCCGGGGTCTGGATCATGCCCACGAGACGGCCGCGCAGTTCGTCCAGCGACGGGAGCGAGGCGAGGGCCTTGACCCCCTCCGCGTCCAGAATCTGGGTGCCGAGGCTGGCGCCGACGATCTTCAGCTTCTCGTTGGTCTTCGCGTAGTCGGCCACCACCTTGGCGGCCGCAACGGGATCCTTCGAGTAGGCGATCGCCGTCGGTCCCTTGAAGAGACCGTCCAGACCTTCGAACTGCGTGCCCTGAAGGGAGCGACGGGCGAGCCGGTTCTTCGTCACTTTGAAGCCGGCGCCAGCAGCCCGAACCTTCGCACGCAGGTCGGTGACTTCCTTCACCGTCAGGCCCAGATGGTGGGTGACCACCACCAGGCCCGTGTCCTGGAGCTTCGATTGCAGAGCCGCGATCGTCGCTTCTTTTTGTGTACGATCCACGGATCGCCTCCTTGCACAGAGGTGTACATGGAGCCGGAACCCCCGAGGGGGTCTTGGCTCCGGCGAACCTGTCCCAGAAGTTCAAGCCGTTCCTGCTCCGATTCGCCCAGTCGCCTGGAAAGCCGGAATGGTCAACGGTTCAACTCCTGTCTGCGCCGGTGAATTTTAAGCCTTCCCATGCCTTGCGGACGGTCGGGCACCTGCGGTCTCGGACAGGGTGGGCGGCCGCCCGGAGGCGAACCACCCGATCGCGCCCGGCCCCGAGGGGCCAGGCGCGAAATTCGAAAACCTTACGCCGAGGCGCCGGCCGGGGCCGACACGGTGGCGAGGTCCAGCTTCAGGCCGGGGCCCATGGTCGAGGACAGCGAGACCTTCTCGATGTACTGGCCCTTGGCGCCGGTCGGCTTGGCGCGGGTGATCGCGTCGACGAAGGCGCGGATGTTCTGGACCAGCGCCTCTTCCGAGAAGCTGGCCTTGCCCACGCCGGCGTGCACGATGCCGGTCTTCTCGGCGCGGAACTCGACGGCGCCGGCCTTGGCGGCCTTGACGGCGCCGGCCACGTCCATGGTCACCGTGCCCAGCTTCGGGTTCGGCATCAGGCCGCGCGGGCCCAGAACCTTACCGAGCTTGCCGACGACGCCCATCATGTCCGGGGACGCGATGCAGCGGTCGAAGTCGATGTTGCCGGCCAGGATCTTCTCGGCCAGATCGTCGCCGCCGACCACGTCGGCGCCGGCGGCCAGAGCCTCGTCCACCTTGGGGCCGCGGGCGAAGACGGCGACGCGCACGGTCTTGCCGGTGCCGTTCGGCAGGTTCACGACGCCGCGGACCATCTGGTCGGCGTGGCGCGGATCGATGCCGAGGTTCATCGCGATCTCGATGGTCTCGTCGAACTTGGTCTTCGACCCGCTCTTCAGCAGACCGACGGCGGCCGTCAGGTCGTAGAAGCTGTCACGGTTGACGTTCTTGTAGGCGTCGGTCAGACGCTTGCCCAGCTTGGCCATGGATCAGCCCTCCACCACTTCGAGGCCCATCGAGCGGGCGGAGCCGGCGATCATGGTCGCGGCGGCGTCGACGTCGTGCGCGTTCAGATCGACCATCTTCTTCTGGGCGATCTCGCGGATCTGCGAGGTCGTGACCGAGCCGACGAAACCGCCCTTGCCGGGGGTCGTCGAACCCTTGTCCTTGCCCGACGCCTTCTTGAGGAAGTAGCTGACGGGCGGGGTCTTGGTCACGAAGGTGAAGGTGCGGTCGCCGAAGGCGGTGATGACCACGGGAATCGGCATGCCGACTTCCAGGTCCGCCGTCTTGGCGTTGAACGCCTTGCAGAACTCCATGATGTTCAGGCCGCGCTGACCGAGCGCCGGGCCGATGGGCGGCGACGGATTCGCCTTGCCGGCCGGGACCTGCAGCTTGATGTAACCGACGATCTTCTTTGCCATGTCACAACCTCCAAAGACGACGCCGCGCCAGACTGCTTGGCGTCGCGGGGTTCCGCGGTCCGGCTATGGCAAGCCTTCCGCAGCAGAAGAAGCCACCGACGCGAAAGGCGTCGGCAGCTTCGGGAAAACACATGGAAACCTTACACTCAGACCTTTTCGACCTGGGTGTATTCCAGTTCGACCGGCGTGGAGCGGCCGAAGATCGACACCGCCACCTTGAGGCGGGACTTCTCTTCGTCGACTTCCTCGACGGTGCCGTTGAAGGAGGTGAAGGGGCCGTCGCTCACACGCACCTGCTCGCCCACCTCGAAGGTGATCGAGGGCTTGGGGCGCTCAAAGCCTTCCTGCACCTGATGGATGATCCGTTCGGCCTCGCGCTGGGAAATCGGCTGCGGCTTGCCGCCACCGCCCAGGAAGTCCGTGACCTTCGGCGTGTTCTTCACCAGCGACCAGGATTCGTCGGTCAGGTCCATCTTGACGAGGACGTAGCCGGGGAAGAACTTGCGTTCGGTGTTGATCTTGGAACCCCGGCGCACTTCGACCACTTCCTCGGTCGGGACCAGGATTTCCTCGAACTTGTCCTCAAGGCCCTTCTGCGCCGCCTTTTCGCGGATCGCCTGGGAGACCTTCTTCTCGAAACCCGAATACACGTGCACCACGTACCAGCGCGCAGCCATGTCTTAAGCCCCCAGTCCAAGGATCAAGCGAACGGCAACCGCCAGCACCTGATCGACGACGAGGAAGAACAGGGCGGCCAGCACGACCATGACGAAGACCATGGCGGTGGTGATGCCGGTTTCCTTGCGGGTCGGCCAGGTGACCCTGGCAACCTCGCGGCGGACCTCGCGCGCGAATTCTGCGGGATTGACTTTAGCCATCGTGCGAACCGTGCGAGCTCCGGAGCGACTGGAAGGGCGCCGCTTCTACCCAATTCATTATCAAGACGGGATGGCAGGAGTGGAGGGGCTCGAACCCGCAACCCCCGGTTTTGGAGACCGGTGCTCTACCAATTGAGCTACACTCCTATCGCCGTCCGGCCGAAGCTCCCGAGGGAGCCAAGGCTTTGTACCGGAAGCGCTAACGCAACAACCTGCCCTTTGAACCGACCCCCGCCGGGCTTCCGTCCGGCGGGGGAGGCAGGCTTATAGCATCACTGAACGATCTTGGCAACAACGCCGGCGCCGACGGTGCGACCGCCTTCGCGGATGGCGAAACGCAGACCCTCGTCCATAGCGATCGGGGCGATCAGCTCGACGTCCATCGCCACGTTGTCGCCCGGCATCACCATCTCCACGCCTTCCGGCAGCGAGACCATGCCCGTCACGTCGGTCGTGCGGAAGTAGAACTGCGGACGATAGTTGGTGAAGAACGGCGTGTGACGGCCACCCTCTTCCTTCGTCAGGATGTACGCCTCGGCCTTGAACTTGGTGTGCGGCGTGATCGAGCCGGGCTTGGCCAGAACCTGGCCGCGCTCCACGTCCTCACGCTTCGTGCCGCGCAGCAGCGCGCCGATGTTGTCGCCGGCTTGCCCGGAGTCCAGCAGCTTGCGGAACATCTCGACGCCGGTCACCGTCGTCTTCACCGTCGCCTTCAGGCCGACGATCTCGACTTCCTCGCCGACCTTCACGATGCCACGCTCGACGCGGCCGGTCACCACCGTGCCACGGCCCGAGATCGAGAACACGTCCTCGATCGGCATCAGGAACGGACGGTCGACCGGGCGCTCCGGCTGCGGGATGTACTCGTCCACCGTCTTCATCAGGGCGAGAACGGCGTCACGGCCGATCTCCGGCGAACGGTCCTCCAGCGCGCACAGCGCCGAACCCTTGGTGATCGGAATGTCGTCGCCCGGGAACTGGTAGGACGAGAGCAGCTCGCGCACTTCCAGCTCGACCAGCTCCAGCAGCTCCTCGTCGTCGACCATGTCGACCTTGTTCATGAACACCACCAGCGCCGGCACGCCGACCTGGCGGGCCAGCAGGATGTGCTCGCGGGTCTGCGGCATCGGGCCGTCGGCGGCCGACACGACCAGGATCGCGCCGTCCATCTGCGCGGCGCCGGTGATCATGTTCTTCACATAATCGGCGTGGCCGGGGCAGTCGACGTGGGCGTAGTGACGGTTGGCCGTCTCGTACTCGACGTGGGCCGTCGAGATCGTGATGCCGCGCGCCTTCTCCTCCGGCGCCTTGTCGATCTGGTCGTAGGCGGTGAACGTCGCCCCGCCCGACTCCGCCAGCACCTTCGTGATCGCCGCCGTCAGCGACGTCTTGCCGTGGTCGACGTGGCCGATCGTGCCAACGTTGCAGTGCGGCTTGTTCCGCTCAAACTTTGCCTTCGCCATCGCTTTGGTCTTTCGTTCCCGACGTTCCGGACGCACAACATGGCCCGGCCGGGATCGGTCATCCGTGGCGCGCGCGGGTTGGAGCGGGTGAGGGGAATCGAACCCCCGTCGTAAGCTTGGAAGGCTTCTGCTCTACCATTGAGCTACACCCGCCACGCCATCCCGCCGGCGCGACCGTCCGGGGCAACTCGATCACGGACAAGCCGTGGAAAGTAAATGGTGGAAGGGACTGGATTTGAACCAGTGTACGCTTACGCGGGCAGATTTACAGTCTGCTGCCTTTAACCACTCGGCCACCCTTCCGTTCCGCTCCAGGCTGGGCCCGTCGCGGAGTTCGGCACTATCCCCATTTTTCGGGCCTTGTCAACAAGGCTTAAGCAGTCCACACCAGAAAAAATTCGATACGCCGTTCCGGCGCCTCCTCCCTCCTCCTTGCGGGTAGCATGACACGTTCCAAATCCCCCTCCCCCGCTTCGCACGCCGGCCGCCCCACGGCCAAGCCCCAGGCCGGGGCCGCCAAGCTCTCCGCGTCCAAGGGCGCGCAGGGCGTCTGGCTCTACGGCCTGCACCCGGTCGCCGCCGCCTGGACCAACCCGGAGCGGCGCATCCATCGGCTGGTCGTCACGGAAGCCGGCCGCGCGTCGCTCGACGGCGTGCTGACGCAGGGGCGCGCCGCCGGCCTGACCCGGCCGGGCGTCATGGTGGTGGAGAAGGCGGAGCTCGACCGCATGATGCCGGCCGGCGCCGTGCACCAAGGCGTGGCGGTGGACGCCGCCCCCCTGCCCGAGGTCGGCATCGACGACCTCTGCAACGAGCTGGCCGCCGAGTCGCACGCCGTCATCGTCGTGCTCGACCAGGTCACCGACCCGCACAACGTCGGCGCCATCCTGCGCTCGGCCGCCGCCTTCGGCGCCAAGGCGGTGGTGGTCACCGAACGCCACGCCCCGGAGACCACCGGCGTGCTCGCCAAGAGCGCGTCCGGCGCGCTGGAGGTGGTTCCGCTGGTGCGGGTGACCAACCTCGCCCGCGCGCTGGAGGAGCTGCAACAGGCGGGCTTCTGGAGCGTCGGGCTGGCCGAATCGGGGAAGGGCACGCTGGCCCAGTTCGACCTGACCGGCAAGACGGCGCTGGTGATGGGCGCCGAAGGCAGCGGGCTGCGGCGGCTGACGATGGAGCGCTGCGACGGGATCGCCCGACTGCCGACCGGCGGCCCGGTCGGCAGCCTGAACGTCTCCAACGCGGCGGCGGTGGCGCTGTACGAGGTGGCGCGCCTGCGCGTGTAAGGCTTGTTCCGGAGGCGGCGGGACGCTACTGTGGCGCCCGCCGGCCATCAACGGGCCGGCGACGAGCGGGCCGGATTAGCACAGCGGTAGTGCAGCGGTTTTGTAAACCGAAGGTCACGGGTTCAAATCCTGTATCCGGCACCAGCTCCCCCTCGCCTTCGGTAGGGCATCTTCAGGCAAAGCCTCGCGAATCGGGGAACCCAACACTTCCCTGACGGTTGGACGTAAGCGGTCTCGACATGGCCGTGCCGTCCGATCCATGCCGACGCGAGGTTGAACACCGATGACCGATTCCAAGCACTCTCCCCCTGCCCCTTCCACCGCCGAAACGAACCGCCTGCGCGACGCGATCGACCGCGGGCTGACCGGCGACAAGGTGCCGGCCTCCGATCCGGCGGCGGCGCCGCTGGGGACCGACGACGAGGCGGCCGGAACGACGCCGCCCCTCTTCGACGCGCGGGACGCGGTGGTCCCGGAGGACCAGCGCACCCCGCCGGGTCAGAAGAAGGGCGGAAACACGTTCGAGACCTGAGGGCGAGATCTGCGGGCGCGGCGAAACGCCGCGCCGGTCGTCCTGCCGATCAGAAGTAACGCTCCGGCACGCGGACCACGTCGTCGGGCATCACCGTGGTGGTGATCGGCGCCTTGCGAAGCTCCTTCTTCGGGTCGCTGCCGCGCGTGATGAAGATGTAGTCCTCCTTGGCGCGGTAGGTGTAGCCGCCGGCCATGGCGACCGCCGACAGGGCGGTCATGCCGTTCTGGAACTGGTACTGGCCGGGGTTGCGCACCTCGCCCAGGATGAAGAACGGGCGGTGGTTCATCACCTCGACGTTGACCTTGGCGTCCCGCACGTAGCCCTGAGACAGCTTGGTGGCGATCTCCTTCTCCACCTCGCGCGTGGTGCGGTCCTTGGCCGCCACGTCGCCGATCAGCGGCATGGCGACCTTGCCGGCGCCGTCGACGCGGAATTCGCCGGACAGCTGCTCCTCGCCGAACACGATCACCCGCAGCGCGTCGCCCGATCCCAGACGGTAGTCCGTCACCTGGGCGGCGCTGGCCGTCTCCATCGGGGCGTCCATGCCGGCACAGCCCGCCATGGCAACGGCAAGCGCGGCCAACCCCACACCCCGACCGAGCACGCGGAACACATGACGTCGATTCATCCCTAAACCCCTTCCCTGGCTCGCGGAGGCCGGGAACGGTCCCTCCGCTTTCGGTGGGCACGGTCCGGCGTCCTATGGTCACGCTCTCCTGAACTCGTGATCAGCCTATCAACTCGCAAGCGCTTGGGAAAAAGTGGAGAGGAATTACCGCCTTCGGGCCAAAATCCGCGGCTCCTTAGGGGTAATCCCCCACGCAAAAAGGCGCCCGTCGTAAGACGGACGCCCTTTCGCCGAAATGGCCCTAAGGCCGAGCCCAGGTAAAGCTCAGGCCTACATCTGCGCGCCGAGGCGCAGATACACGAGGTTGTCGGTGTAGCCGATGTTGGTGACGTCGGAATTGCGCTTCTCGTAGGTGTAGCCGCCGGTCAGGAACAGGTTGCGGCTGAACTGGTAGGTCGCGCCTGCGCCGGCCGTGTAGATGTCGTCCTTGCGGCTGTTGCCGTTGAAATCGTCGCGGCGGTACTGGGCGCGGGCGTTCAGTAGCAGGGTGCGCAGAAGCTCGTGGTCGACGCCGACCGCGACGATCGTGCGCTCGTAGCTCGACGCCGTGCCGAGGCCCAGGCTGCTGCTCGTCTCGCGGATCTGCCGGCTGAGCGAGCCGGTGATGGTGGTCAGCTGCGTCACCGACCAGTTCACCCGGCCGCCGAGCGCCAAGCCGCCGAAATCCTTCAACCGCGAATCTTCGTAGTTGCGGGCGAGATAGCCGGCATAAAGCTCGCCGGTGATCAGCCCGGTCAGCTCGCCGGTCACGCCGCCGACGATCTCGTAGCCGTCCGAGTCGCGGTTGACGTTGTTGAAGTCGCGGTCGCGGCGGTGGCGCGTCCAGGAATAAGTGCCTTGGACGAAGGTCTCGTAGCCCTCGATGAACTCGTAGCCGACGCGGCCGGTGCCGGCGTATTCCCAGCGGTCGCGGTCGCCTTGACGGGCGATGCCGCCGCTGCGTATCCCGACATCGTCGTATTCGGAATACTGCGCCGTGCCGGACAGGCGGGCGCGCAGACGGTTGAAGCGCTGGGTGTAGCCGACCTCGCCGCCGCTCTGGGTGTAGGTCACCGGCTCGACGTAGCCCGACAAGCTGTCGATGTCGCCGCGTCCCTCATGGTTGCGGCGGTGGTAGAGCGTGGCGTCGGCCGCCCCGCTCTTGCTCACGTCGTAGCGGCCGTCGGCCTGGAACGCGTAGTCGGTGTAGTTCTCGCTGGAGTAATCCTGGTACCGGCCGGCGTTGGCCGAGGCCGAGAAGTTCAGGGCATGGGCGGAGAAGTCGGACCGGATGTCGAGTCGCGGCTGCACCGTCCAGATGATGTCGTCCTGCTTGTTGGCGTCGGACGCGAAGACGTTGGTGTCATAGATCGCGCCGGCTTCCAGGCGCGGCAGGAAGCGGAACGACCCGGCACGGATGCCAAGCTGCTCCAACTCCGGGCGGCGGCGCTCCAGCACGGTCTCGCCACGCTGGAGATCGTCCTGGGCGACGGCGGGAAGCGAGGTCAACCCGGTCGAGGCGAGCGCCAGGGCGAGAACGGACAGGGTGCTGATCTTCATGGAGTCACCGCGCTTGGCTGGAATCGGTCGGCTCGAAACGGCCCGCCTGCTCCGTCGGCGGTCGCCCGGCGATCCGCGAGGATCACGGGGGCGCCGGGCGGAGGGCCGGCTCTCGTGGCGGGCGCCGCGTCCTCGTGGATGCGACGTCGCCCCAACAAGACACAACACTGCGTGCTTCCAGCGCAACAGTGAAGCCGGGGCGTGGCTGTTTTTGGGGCGACCTGTGGTGTCGGCGCAACAAGAGACGACTCGGTTCGAAAGAAACCACGCGCCTTCATCGGAATTTGGGCAGGGAAAGGCTACGGCGCGCTAAGACCAAAGACATACGAAAACCAATCGAGACGGAGTGCCGAGTCGGAGATGGACTTGGAACCCGGCGGGACCGGCCGCCGTTGATCGGACACCCCCTCGATCACCGGAGCCGCCGTCATGCCCCAACGACTCGACACCCCGCCGCCGCCCAAGTCACCCCAGCGTCCAGCGGACGACCAGATGCCGGGCTACACGCCGGGCGCCGTTCCCCCGCCCGAAGGCGAAGCCCCGCCCACCCCCGCCGAAGGGACCGCGCCGCCCGACACCTATCCGCCCAAACAGAAGCCCTGACCAGCCGGCCCGCCGTTGCCCCGCCGAAGATGTCCGGGGCCGGCGGCACCGTCCGCGCGAACATTTTCCCGCCTCGGTTTTCTTTCGGTTATCGAAAGGAGTAGGCGCCGCGACTGTGTCCCTATGCCGCATCCGCGAAGGTTGCTCCGCGATTGTTGCCTTCCTAACCTCCGACTCCACGGAACGCACTGAACGACGCGACGGGTTCGCTTAGAAGACCCCGCGTCTTCGCCGCCGGGAGCCGCGCTCCGGACCCGCACCGCCTTCGCCCGGATCGAAGGCGGGCGTGAACCGACTCGCGTGTGCCCCATGGACGACTTCGGCCGACCGCCTCCCGACGACTACCAGCTGGCCGTCCAGGTGCATCACCGCCTTCGCCGCGCCCACCAGCGCGCGTCGGCCATCTTCCTCGACACCATCGGCGACACCCAGCTGACCCCCACCCAATGGGCGGCGCTCGCCACCCTGCACGGTGAGGGCCCGCTGTCGCAGAACCAGCTCGGCCGCCTGACCTACATGGACCCGGCGACCACCCAGGGCGTCATCCTGCGGCTGGTGGAGCGCGGTCTGGTGGAACGCCAGCCCGATCCGCAGGACCGGCGGCGCACCAGCGTGCGGCTGACCCGCGTCGGGCAAGCCATGGTCGTCGACCGGATCCACGACGCCGCCGCCGTTCACGACCGCACGCTCGAACCCCTGTCGATGGACGAGCGGACGGTCTTCCTGGGGCTGCTCGCCAAGCTGATGTGAGGACGGGCGCGCAGGGCTTTCGGGCGGCTTTCCGGCGGCCGGCGCCTTTGGAGCGATGACTTTTGCGCGGGGTTTGCTATGAACGCGGGGCGGACGGACGGAAACGGACGGACGCGCCGTCCAGTTCTGTCCACCCCCAACGCCGGAACGCCCGCAGCATGATGAACCGCCGTCAGACCCTTTCGCTGCTGGGCGCCGCCGCGCTCGCCGCCCCGCTGGCCGCAGCCGTGCCTGCTCTGGCCCAAACCGCTCCGGCGCAAACCGGCCCGATCCGCGTCGGCGAGATCAACAGCTACACCGGCCTGCCCGCCTTCACGATCCCCTACCGCCAGGGCTGGCAGCTCGCGGTCGAGCAGGTCAACGCCAAGGGCGGATTGCTCGGCGGGCGCAAGCTGGAGGTGATCTCGCGCGACGACGCCGGCAAGCCCGACGACGCCGTGCGCGTCGCGCAGGAACTGTTGAGCAACGAGAAGGTCGAGCTGCTGGCGGGCACCTACTTCTCGCACATCGGGCTGGCGGTGGCCGATTTCGCCGCGCGCAACAAGATCCCCTTCGTCGCCGCCGAGCCGCTGACCGACGCCATCACCTGGTCCAAGGGCAACCGCTACACCTTCCGCCTGCGCCCCAGCACCTACATGCAGGCGTCGATGCTGGTGGAGGAGGCGGCGAAGCTGCCGGCCAAGCGCTGGGCGACGGTGTCCCCCAACTACGAATACGGCCAGTCGGCGGTGACGTGGTTCAAGCAGCTGCTCAAGGAAAAGCGTCCCGACGTGGAGTTCGTCGCCGAGCAATGGCCGGCGCAGGGCAAGCTGGAGGCCGGGCCGACCGTGCAGGCGCTGGCGGCGTCCAGCCCCGACGCGATCTTCAACGTCACCTTCGGCGCCGACCTCGCCAAGCTGGTGCGCGAGGGCGAGGGGCGCGGGTTGTTCAAGAACCGCAGCGTGGTCAGCCTGCTGACCGGCGAACCGGAATACCTCGACCCGATGAAGGACGAGGCGCCGGAGGGCTGGATCGTCACCGGCTACCCGCAGGAGCAGATCGACACCCCCGAGCACAAGGCGTTCCGCGACGCCTACACCGCGCGCTTCAAGGAGGCGCCGCGCCAGGGCTCGGTGGTCGGCTACGCCACGCTGACCGCCATCGCCGCCGCCGTGGAGAAGGCCGGCTCGACCGATCCGGAAAAGCTGGTGGAAGCGCTGAGCGGCCTGTCGATTTCCAGCCCCTTCGGGCCGGTCGTCTTCCGCGCCTCCGACCATCAGGCGACGATGGGCGCCTATGTCGGCACCACCACGGTGAAGGACGGGCGCGGCGCGATGAAGGACTGGCGCTACGCCGACGGCGCCGCCTATCTGCCGAGCGACGAGGCGGTGCGCGCGCTGCGACCGGCGAACTGACCGGCGGGCCATCCCGGCGCGGCCCCCAGCGAGACCCCCAGCGAGCCCTCATGTCCTTCCTGCTCGTCCAGGCCCTGAGCGGCCTCGCCACGGCGGCGACCCTGTTCCTGGTGTCGTCGGGGCTGACCATCGTCTTCGGCGTGACGCGGATCGTCAACTTCGCGCACGGGTCCTTCTACATGCTCGGCGCCTATCTCGGCTGGTCGCTGATCGAGCGGTTCGGGACGACCCCCGCCGGGTTCTGGGGAAGCGTCGCGGCGGCCGCGCTGGGGGCCGGCGCGCTGGGCGCGGCGATGGAGGCCGGGCTGCTGCGCCGGCTCTACCGCTCGCCGGAGCTGTTCCAACTGCTGGGCACCTTCGGCGTCGTGCTGGTCCTCCAGGACGTGACCTCCTGGATCTGGGGAGCGGAGGATCTGCTGGGCCGGCGGGCGCCGGGGCTGAAGGGCTCGGTGGACATCCTGGGACAGCCCTTCCCGCTCTACGACCTGATGCTGATCGGGCTGGGGCCGCTGGTGCTGGGGATGCTCTGGCTGCTGTTCAACCGCACGCGCTGGGGCACGCTGGTCCGCGCCGCCACCCAGGACCGGGGCATGACGGCGGCGCTGGGCGTCGATCCGGCGCGGCTGTTCACCGGGGTGCTGTTCCTGGGATCGGCGCTGGCCGGGCTGGGCGGCGCGCTCCAGGTCCCGCGCGAGGCGGTCAACCTGCACATGGACATGGCCATCGTGGTCGAGGCCTTCGTCGTCGTCGTGGTCGGCGGCATGGGCAGCCTGACCGGGGCGTTCCTCGCCTCGCTGCTGATCGGGCAGTTGCAGGCCTTCGGCATCCTGATCTTCCCACAGATCACGCTGGTGCTGGTCTTCCTGTTCATGGCGGTGGTGCTGGTGCTGCGCCCGCACGGCCTGATGGGACGGGCGGAGGAGATTCCGCCGACCACCGCGGCCTCGCTGGCGCCGCCGCTGAGCGCCGGGGCCGGCGTCGGGCTTTGGGCGGCGCTGCTGCTGGCCGGGTTGGCGCTGGCGCCGCTGGCGGCTGGCGACTACGCGCTGATCGTGCTGACCGAGATGATCATTCTCGCCCTGATGGCAGCGAGCCTGCATCTGCTGATCGGGCTGGGCGGGCTGGTCTCCTTCGGCCACGCGGCGTGGTTCGGGCTGGGCGCCTATGGCGCGGCGCTGCTGGTCAAGCATCTGGGCGCGCCGATGCCGCTGGCGCTGGCGGCGGCGCCGCTGGTCGCGGGGGTGGGCGCGCTGGTCGCCGGCTGGTTCTGCGTGCGGCGGTCGGGGCTGTATTTCGCCATGCTGACCCTGGCCTTCGCGCAGATCGTCTGGTCGGTGACCTTCCAATGGTACGGTTTCACCGGGGGCGACAACGGCATCGTCGGGGTTTGGCCGCCGCCCTGGGCCGCCGGGAAAGCGGTCTATTACTGGCTGACGCTGGCGCTCTGCGCCGGGGCGCTCGCCCTGCTGCGCCGCGCCGCCTTCGCGCCCTTCGGCTACGCCCTGCGGGCCGGGCGCGATTCGGCCCTGCGCGCCGAGTCGGTGGGCATCGACGTGCGGCGCCACCAATGGTTCGCCTTCGCGCTGGCCGGTTCGGCGGCGGGGTTGGCCGGCGGCCTCTACGCCTTTTCCAAGGGCAGCGTATTCCCCACCCTGATGGCGGTGCCGGCCTCGGTCGACGCGCTGGTGATGGTGCTGATGGGCGGCCTCCAGACCGTGTCCGGCCCGCTGGCCGGGGCGGCGGCGTTCCATCTGCTGGAGGCCGAGGTGATGCGGGTCACCGACTGGTGGCGGCTGGCGCTGGGCCTCGTCATCGTCGCGCTGGTGCTGCTGTTCCCCAAGGGCATCGTCGGGTTTCTCGCAGATCTGCGGAGGCGGGGATGAGCCGCCCCGGGAGCCGCCTGGAAGTCCGCGACCTGCACCGCGCCTTCGGCGGGGTGCAGGCGGTGCGCGGCGTGTCCTTCACGCTGGAGTCCGGCGACCTGCTGGCCCTGATCGGCCCCAACGGCGCCGGGAAGAGCACCTGCTTCAACCTGCTGAACGGCCAGCTCCGCCCCGACCGGGGATCGGTCCGCCTCGACGGCGCCGAGCTGGTCGGGCTGCCGCCGCGCCGCGTCTGGGCGCTGGGTGTCGGCCGCACCTTCCAGATCACCGCGACCTTCGCCTCGATGACGGTGGCGGAGAACGTGCAGATGGTCTTCCTGTCGCGGGCGCGCCGCCTGTTCGGCCTGTGGCGTCCGGCGGCGGCGTGCTTCCGGGAGGAGGCGCTGGCCCTGCTCGACCGCGTCGGCATGGCCTCCCAGGCCGAGCGCCCCTGCGGCGTGCTGGCCTATGGCGACCTGAAGCGGGTGGAATTGGCGATGGCGCTGGCGAGCGACCCGAAGATCCTGCTGATGGACGAGCCGACCGCCGGCATGGCCCCCACCGAACGGCTGGAGCTGATGGCGCTGACCGCCGCGCTGGTCCGCGAGCGCGGCCTCGCCGTGCTGTTCACCGAGCATGACATGGACGTGGTGTTCGGCCACGCCACCCGCGTGCTGGTGCTCGACCGCGGCCGGACGATCGCCGAGGGCCCCCCCGAGGCGGTGCGCGCCGACGCCCGCGTGCAGTCCGTCTATCTCGGAGGCGACGCGTGACCGCAGCCCCCCTTCTCTCCGTCCAATCGCTGGAGGCGTGGTACGGCCGCGCCCACATCCTGACCGGCGTCGACCTGACCGTCGGCCGGGGCGAGGTCGTCGCGCTGATGGGCCGCAACGGCGCCGGCAAGACGACCACCTTGAAGGCGATCATGGGTCTGGTCGAATCCCGGCGCGGCCGGGTCGCGCTGGACAGCCGCGACGTCTCTTCCCTGCCCCCGCACAGGATGGCCCGGCTCGGCGTCGGCTACGTCCCGGAGGACCGGCGCATCTTCGCCGACCTGACGGTCGAGGAGAATCTGGAGGTCGGCCGCCAGCCGCCCCGCCCCGGCGCGCCGGCCTGGACGCCGGAAAAGTTGTTCGCGCTGTTTCCCAATCTGGCGGAAATGCGCGGCCGGCGCGGCACCCGGATGAGCGGCGGCGAGCAGCAGATGCTGACGCTGGCGCGCACGCTGATGGGCAACCCGTCGCTGCTGTTGCTCGACGAGCCGTCGGAGGGGCTGGCCCCGATCATCGTGCGCCAGATGGCCGACGCCGTGCGGCGCCTGAAGGCGGAAGGGCTGTCGGTGCTGGTGTCGGAGCAGAACCTGTCCTTCGCCGCCGTCGTCGCCGACCGCGCGAGCGTCATCGAGAAGGGCCAAGTCCGCTGGACCGGCGCCATGGCCGATCTGATGGCCGACGAGGCGGCGCGGCGGGCTTATCTGGCTCTGTGAAGGCGGAGCTTCGGACCGACTCAGGCAAACATGTCGAGCAGGCGCTTGGTGTTTTCCTGAGAAGCTTCCAGGACCTTGGCGTTGGCCGCGAAATCGATCTGCGCCGAGGTCACGTCGACGATCACCGCCGGGTCGAGGTTGCCCGCCGCCAGCTGCTCCGACGCGTCCGCCACCCTCCCTTGCGCGTTCTGCAAGCCATCGAGCGCGGTCGCCTGCGGCGCGTAGAGCGAGGAGGAGGTTGCGGAACCGATGGCCATGGCGGCGTTTCCTAAGATCGGCCCCTAAGATCGGTGTTGGATCGGCTTTCGGGGCGGAAGCGTGGCCCAAGCCTACGCCGCCTTCGTGAATTCTTCCTGAAGACCGGATCGTCCGGGCGGGCTCAGCGATCCGCCAGCCAATCGGCGAGCCGGTTCAGGAAGACAACCGCCTCCGCCGGATCGCGCAGTCTCCAGGTCGCGGCGGTGGGTTCGGGGCGCTCCATCACGCGAATCCCGATCCCGCGCCCGACCAGCGCCTGGAAGGCGTCCTCGTCGGTCTCGTCGTCGCCGAGATAGAAGGGCAGCGTGCCGGCCTCGTCCAGGCCCAGCGCGTCGAGCAGAGCCAGGACCGCTTGCCCCTTGTCCCAGGGCATGTTGGGGCGCAGCTCCAGCAATTCCTTGCCGCCGGTGGCGCGCAGACGTGGCTGGCTGGCGGCCAGCGCCCGCACCATGTCGGTCACCGCCGGCTTGATCGCGGGGGAGGCCTGTCGGGTGTGGATGGCGATGGCGAAGCGCTTGCGCTCCACCAGAACGCCCCGCGCCGCGCCGCCCAGATCGGCCAACTGGGTGCGCAGGTCTCCGTCGGCCATCTCCAGATCGGACAGATACTCCAGCCCGATCTGGGTGCGCAGGCCGGGGCCGCGCATGTCGAACCCATGGCTGCCGGCGTAGATCAGGCCTTCCAGCCCGACCATCGCGGTGAGGTCGTCCAGGTCGCGCCCGCTGACGAAGGCGACCGTGCACAGCGCCGCCAGCCGACGCACCGCCGCGCGCGCGGACTCGTCCAGCACGGCCAGCTCGGGGCTTGCCGCAATGGGCGCCAGGGTGCCGTCGTAATCGAGGAACAGGGCCGGTCGGCGATCGCCCATCGTCGCGGCGAGAGCATCGAAATCCGCCAGGGCGGAGGGGGGCGCGGAAGGCGTGGAAGCGTACAAAGGATCGTCCTCGTGCCGTTGCCGGAAAGGCGGGCCGTGCGGCGGGCAGAGAATGCCGCATCTGCGAAACGCCTGGAACGACCGAAAGGTCCATCGGCCGGTCACGAAAGGAGCGGTCGCACCATCTTCCCCGGACATCCGCCATCCATGGCTGTGGCGGATCGGCAACAGAGATCCTCCAAAAACTTCGGCCCCGCGGAGGGGCCGTTGCTTTGGGGGTTGCGGGTCCCCGTCTTTTTGTTATTTTTGCAGTGCAGCAAGCGATTGCTGCTTCGCCCTTCTTGGGCGTTTCCTCCCTAAACTCAAGGCCGCTGTGTTCAGCGGCCTTTTTTCTGCCAGAAAGCCCAGGGGAAAGGCAACCCCTGACAAAAGTCATAGCGGCTTCCTGTCCGCCCCCCGAACGGTGCAGGTTGTCCGACCGCCTCCCAGCCTTTCAGGCCGGTCCTGGTCCCAAAGCGGAGCCAACGGGGGCTTGGTCGAACGGCAAACCATTGTTACACTGACATTTTTTTGAAGCCCATCAACGGAACGACCGGATGCTGTGCGAAGCATGCGTCTGACGACCGTCCTCACACGCCCGAGATTTTACGCGGATCGAACCGTAAAAAAATTTACGTGAACGGTTCCATCCGGCCCGTACAGCTCGAAAAAAGGACCCGACGCGCACGGAACCCCCTGCCCCCGCTGCGCGAACTGTCGTATAGAAGCGGTCAAGCCTCCATCCTAATCAGGAGTTTTTCCATGGACATCGCCATCATGGTTCTGGCCGCCCTGTTCTTCTTCTGGCAGACCATCACCGACTGACACGCTTCCGGTCCCGACCGGGATCGTGAAACGCGAAAGGGCGGCCCCGAGCCTCGGGCCGCCCTTTCGCGTTTTGGGAAGACGCCGTCCTTCCGTCGAAGGCCGTCAGTCGATGGCGGCGCTCGGGCCAAGCCGGGCGTGCGCCGAGGCGATCAACTGCAAGGTTTCCATGATGGAGCCGATGGCCTCGTGGAGATCGGCTTTTCCGTTCGAACCGGGAAGCCGCGACAAGACAGCCTCCAACTCCTCCGCCGCGTCCTGAAGGCTGGCACAGGCCTGCTCCAAGTGGCGTCCGGTCTCCGGAGCGTTTGCAAAATGCAAACAAGCGTCGGCTTTGCCGGCTTTCGTCGCGTTCCGGTTTGCAAAATGCAAAGACGCTTCGATCGCCATGCCGCGCACTCCCTGTTTCTTCCGCATCATGGGCTTGCCCCCGTTCGATCCGCCGACAGGAATGGCAAGACTTGTGCCAGGAAAACGGAAGCCCGGAGGCTTACACCGGCCACAGCCACGCGGCCCCGCGCATGCCGCTTTCCCCCCCGTGGCGCGCCACCGCCAGCCGCGTGCGCGGTTCGGAGGCCAGCGTCCACCGGCCCCAGCGCTCCCGCACCGCCTCGCACAGCCCCGGCAGGGCGGACAGCCCCCCGCCGACGACGACGGCGTCGGGGTCGAGCAGGTTCAGCACCGGCGCCAACGCGCGGGCCAGCGCGTCGGCGTGCCGCGCCAACGTGGCCAGCGCCGCCGGATCGCCGGCCAGCGCGCGCGCCGCAAGGATAGGGGGAGCCACCCTCTCCCCCGTCCGCCACGCGTGCAGCCGCTCCAACCCGGCACCGCACAGCAGCGTTTCGGCGCAGCCGATCCGGCCGCAACCGCAGAAGACGGGCGGGCCGTCCGCCTCGCTCCGCCACGGCAGCGGGCTGTGGCCCCATTCCCCGGCCATGGCGTTGGCGCCGGGCAAGATGCGGCCGTCGACCACGATCCCGCCGCCGGCCCCCGTTCCCAGAATGATGCCGAACACCACCCCGGCACCGGCCGCCGCCCCGTCCACCGCCTCGGACAGGGCGAAGCAGTTGCCGTCGTTGGCGATCCGCACCGGCCGTCCGAGAACCCGCGCCGCGTCCCCGGCGAAGGGCCGCCCGTCGAGCCACGGCAGATTGACCGCCCGCACACGCCCCCCCGCCGGATCGACGATGCCCGGCAGGCTGACGCCGACGCCGCCCTCCCCGTCCGGATCGACCGCCGCCACCGCCGCCGCCAGCGCGGCGAGCGTCTCGTCGTAGCCGCGCGGCGTGGGCAGGCGGTGGCGTGCGCGCTCGGCGCCGCTGGCGTCGAGCGCAATGGCGGCGATCTTGGTGCCGCCGAGGTCTATTCCGACCCGCGTGGGTCCGACTCGCCTGAGTGCGCTTCGCATGGGGTCTTGGCCGTCCGACTGCTTCCTTCGGGGCAACCCTATACCGCCACCCGTCCGGCCGACCATCCCCCGAACGCGCTACCCGGTGGAGGTGCTCCACCCCGGAAGAGAAGCCCCCACCGCCCTTTGCACCGTCCGATCCCAGAACCGGCGTCACTAGAGTCAAGGGTGCGTCCCCTCTCATTGATCGGCGTGTGCGATGCCCATGGACCGTCCAGCCCCGAAACACACTCCGCAACCGGCCGTGTCCCTCCCGGACCATCAGGCGTCGGAGATCCACGACGGACTCGTCCTGGCCCTGCTCGCGCGCAAACGCCTGCTGGTGCTGGTGGGCGAAGCCGGGTCGGGACATGCCGCCGTCTACCGGCAACTGGTCGAGCACATCGCGTCGGACGGCGCCATGGTTCTGCCGGTCACGGCAAACCCCGGCATCGAGATCGAGGATCTGATCCTGGAGGCCGCCGCTGGCGTCCGGATCGGCGAGGAGGATGCGGAGGCGGACTTCGACGCGCTGATCGGCGCGCTGGAGGAACGGCTGGATCTGGCCGGCACCGGGCTGCTGGCGGTGGAGAACGCCGGGGCGCTGGCTCCGCCGGTGCTGGCCGACCTTGTCGAACTGACCCGGTCGGAGACGGCGGCGGGACGCTTCCTTCAGGTTCTGTTGTGTGGCACCCCTGACCTGGAGCGGTCGCTGGCCCGCGCCGGGCTGTCCGACGCGTTGCGCGAACTGGGGGTCATCTACCGGATGGCGCCCGGCGCCGCCCCCTCCAACACGCCGATGGCGCTGGCGGTGGAAGCCGCGACAGCCAAGCAGCCGCCGGCCAAGACACCCAAACCCAACCAGATCGCCAAGCCGGCCTCCGTCAAGCCCGCTCCCCTCCTGGCCGCCCCCGAGCCGGCCCCGCCGGAACCGCCGCGCCGCATCCGCCAGCCGGCCAACGATTGGACCGGCGACGCCGAATGGCCGGGCCAGGACAGCGGCATCGACCGGGGCAACGGGATCGACCGGGGCGTCCGGACCGGCGCCATGGTGATGCCCGGTCCGCCCGGCGACTCCGGGATGCAGGCACCCGATCCCACCCTGCAGCGCCCGCCGCGCCGCGCCGCGCTCTATGCCGGGGCCGCCTTGACGACGCTGGTGCTGCTCGCCGCCGCCGGGGCCGCCGTGGTGACGAGCGTTCCGGGCGTGCTGCCGCCCAACGCCCTGACGACGGCCACGGCGACGGCCACGGCGACGGTGGAGCGCGGCTGGAGCGACACGCGCTCCTTCGTGGAGCGCAACCTGCGCGGCCTGCTGGGCGGCGAGCACGACGGCGAAGCCCTGGCGCTGGGCACCCCGCGCACGGCCCATGCGGATACCCGCGGCTTCCAGCCGCCTTTGGTGCTGCCGCCAGCCCAGCCGGTCGAGCCGCACGCCACCATTACCCAACCGGTCCAGCCGCCGGGCCCGCAAGCCCAAGCCCCTCACACCCAGACGGCGCCGATCCAGACCGCCGCGTTGCCGCCGGCCGCACCGGCCGCCGCCCTCCCGACCTCCGTTGCCCCGATGGCGCCCGAGCAACCCGCCATGCCCCCGGCGCCGTCCTCCGCGCCGCCGGCAGCTCCGGCGAACAGCGAGGCGGCCCCCGGCACGGCGGCGCTGCCGCCGCTGGAGGAGCCGGCCCACGTCTCCCCGCTCGCGGCTCCGCTCGGCTTCGACGGCGACGCCGGGCTGGCGCAGCGCGCCCGCGCCCTGGTCGATCAGGCCCGCCGCCAGATTGCCGGAAAACGCCTGACCACACCGCCGGGCGACAACGCCTACGAGACGGTCCAGCGCCTCCGCCAGACCGCGCCGTCCGCGCCGGAAGCCGCGGAGTTGACCGCGACGATGGCCGACACCTACCGGCGCTGGGCGGCCCTGGCCGAGCGCGACGCCGACTGGAACGAGGCCAGACGCTTCTACGAGCGCGCCCTGATGGTCTCTCCCGACAGTCCCGATCTGCCCGAGCGGATCAAGGCGGCGGGCGAGCGCCGCAGCCTCGGCCCCGCGCCCTCGCTGGCCAATCCGGCGCTCTCCGCCCCGGCGACGGCGACGCCCGGCCTGCACAGCCGCGAATCGGTGCTGGCCCTGCTGCGCAACCCGACCGAGCTGACCCGCGCCCTGCAATCCGGCACCGCCCCCGACACAAGGCTGGACAACGGCAAGACCCTGCTGATGGTCGCCGCCGAACAGGGTCTGACCGACGCCACCCGCATCCTGCTGGACCGCAAGGCCCGAACCGACCTGCGCACGTCGGACGGCGCCACCGCCGTGATGTACGCGGCCTGGGGCGGCTACGAGAGCGTGGTCACCGCGCTGGCCGACGGCGGCGCCGACCTCGACGCCACCAACGACGACGGCAAGACGGCGCTGATGGCGGCGGCGGCGCGCGGGCACACCGGCGTGGCGAACGCCCTGCTCCACCGTGGGGTGGCGGTGGACCGGACGACGGCGAACGGCTGGTCGGCGCTGATGTACGCCGCCAACAACGGGCATGACCGGGCGGCGGCGCTGCTGCTGGAACGTGGCGCCAACCCGTACCGCATGGACACCAACGGCAACTCGGCCCTGACGCTGGGCGCGCTGCAAGGCCATGTCCAGGTGGTCGAGGCGCTGAAGCCCCGCTGAGACATTCTGATGAGCCGGAGCGCCGCGCCTTCCAGCCTTGGAAGGGGCGCCGCTCCGGAGGTGTGGATCAGTCGTCCAGCTTGACCGGCCCGCGCCACAGCCCGGCGCTCCGGCTGCCGTCGCCGAATCGGAAGACCCCCGGGCCGTCCGGCTGGCCGTCGCGGAACCGCCCGGCGAAGCGGCTGCCGTCCAGGAAGGTCATGACGCCGTAACCCGACATCAGGTCGCGCGACCATTCCCCCTCGTAGGTCTGACCGTTGGCGAAGCGGTAGACGCCGAACCCCTCGCGGCTGGGACGGCCGAGCCCGCCGTTCCCCTCGCTCTGCGACCACGCCCCCTCGTAACGGTCGCCGTTGGGAAACTGGTAGCTCCAATGGCCGCCGCGCCCGCCGCGCGCCCGCTCCGCCGCCGTCCGTGCGCTGCCCACCGCCTGCATCGCCCGCTGTTCCGCCGTCCCGGCCGGTCCGTCGGCTCCTTGCGGATCCGAAGCGCCGGAGGGCGGCAGCGTGGCGACGCCGTCCGGAGCCATGGACGGTTCGGAGGACGGCCCGGCCTCGACCGCGCCGCGCGGCAACGCCGCCACCGGGGGCGGCGGCTCGCCCCAACGCTCCGACAGGGTGCCGGCGGTGACGTAGCCGATCCGGCCGGCGGCGTCGCGGACACGCACCCAGCTTCCCTGCGGCACCGCCTCGATCACCGTCACCGCGTCGCCGCGCGCCAGCGGCGCCACGCCGCGCGCCCCGACCGCCGGGCGCTCGAACAGCATGCCGCCGCGCACCGCCTCGTAGCGGCCGGGCGACAGGGCGGCGGGGACGTTGGGCGGCGCAGGGGACGCTTCCTTGGCCGGAGGTTCCTTTGGCGGTTCCTTCGGCACCGGCTTGACCGCCGCGACCACCGCCGGGACCAGCACCAGATCGCCGCCCAGCCGGTCCTGGAGCCAGGGCAGTTGTCGCCCCCCGCTGCGCGTGGCGACGGCGCGGGCGACCTCCGCCAGCGAATCGCGCAAGGGGACGCCCGGCTTGACGATCTCGCGGGCCAAAGCGGCGGTGAAGGCGTCCGGCCCCTTGCCGGTCGCGGCGACCGGCGGCACGCCCGGCCGGTGCGCATAGATCACGAACAGCCCGTCCGCCTCCAGCGGCGTGCCGAGCGCGCCGCCGCCGACCCGTTCGGCCAGCGGGTTGTCGCCCCCGGCCGGGTCGAGCGCCACCACCGTCCGGCGCCCGATTCCGCGCAGGTCGCCCAGCAAAGCGTCGAGGTCCAGCGCATCGCGCGGCAGGTCGCCGGCGGTGGCGGGGGCGGCGTCGGTTGGCAAGAGATACTCGCGCTCCTCCACCCCCACCGCGAGACCGCTGTAATAGACGAAGCCGAGATCGGCGCCGGACAGCGATTCGCGGAAGCGTTCCAGCGCCGATTCCATGGCGACGCGGCCGAGATTGTCGGCCCGCGTCACGCTGAAGCCCGCCTTGCGCAGCGCCGCCGCCATCGCCGCCGCGTTGACGCCGACCGTGGCGACCTCCCCGGCCGCGGCGGCGTAACGCGCGTTGCCCAGCACCAGCGCGACGCGCTTCTCCACCGCCCCCGCCGGCTCCATTGCCAGCAGAAGCGCTCCGGCGAACAACGATCCCCACAGCACGGCCTTCACCCCGGCCCCTCCCGCTTCCCTGCCTCGAGTCCGCGGGAGCATAGCCGTTCCATCCGGCCGCGCCTCCCGTTCTTTCGAGGCGTCCAGCCGGCGGGCGCTACCCCGCGCGAAAGGGGATGAGCGGCGAGGTTGCGCTTTTCCTTTGCGACAAAGCCGCCTATATGACGCGCTTTCCGCACCGATTCTCGAGGACCGCCATGCCGCCCGCCAAACCCACCGCCGCCCGGATCTCCGACACCGAAATCGCCCGCGTCCAAGGCTACCTGCGCAAGACGCTGGGCAACCCCAAGCTCGTGATCGAGGCCCCGGCCAAGCCCGGCCAGTCGGCCGAGGTGACGCTGGACGGCGAGTTCTTCGGCACGCTGAACCGCGACGAGGACGAGGGCGAGGTCTCCTACGCGCTGCACGTCGTGATCCTGGAAGAGGACCTGCCGGAGCCTCCGGCCCTCCCGCGCCGCTGACGGCGGACGCAATTTGCGGGGCCCCCTCCCCGACACTCCCCCGCCTTTCGCGGGAGAGGGATGGGGAGGGAGCAACGACCCGCCCCCGCTCAACGGCTGTGGGGGCGAAGCTCCGCCGCCAGGGCCGCCAGCAGGCCCTCGCCGCTCGACAGGCTCAGCCCGCGCACCAGCACGATGGCGCGCCGCCCGTCGCGCCGGTGCAGCACCAGCCGAACGCCGCGCCCGCCGGCCTCCTTCATCGCCGCCTTGACCGCGTCCGGCGCCACGCCGCCGCCGACCAGTTCCAGCTCCGTCTTGTGGCCGTAGTCGCGGCTGGGATCGATCCAGGCGACGAACAGCGGCCGCCCGCCGATCATCGGGTACAGCGTCAGGTCGCGGATGTTCTCGTGCCGGTAGATGCGGGCGCCGTCCACCGTCAGCCCGGCCTTGGTGACGCCCAGCCGCACCGCGCGCCGCCGCACCGTCTCGCTCAGCATGACCACCCACAGCACCATCACCGGCACCGCGCACAGGCCCGCCAGCCATTGCAGCATCCGGGCGGTGTGGTCGGGCGCCAGTCCGGATCCGGCGATCAGCCCCGCCGCCAGCAGGCCGGCGACCAGCAGATAGCGCGTGCGGATGCGCGGACCGATGCCCGGCGTCGCCACGAACACGGCGCCGCTGCCCGAGTCCTCGCGCGTGACTTCGACCGGCGGCGGGGGAGAGGGAGCGGCGGGCATGGGCGTGATCCTGGGCTTGGCAACCGCGCGCCGTCCAGCCTTATCGCGGACACGGCCACTTCGGACGCTTTCTTCAATGCTTTCAAACGACTGGGCCACCAGCCCGCGACGGTGCCGCCTCTGGCGCCGAAGACGCGTCGGTGTTAGCGTTTGCAACTCTTACCCACATCCGATCCGCGCTGGAAGGATCCTCGCCCGTGCACACCGCGCCACCGCCCCGATCCGACGGGGCGTCCACACCCGTGCCCGCCTCCAGCGCCCCCGCCGACGGCCCCGGCCACCCCATCGTCGACATCCGGGGCCTGTCGCTGATCTACCCCACCGCCGACCAGCCGGTCACCGCGCTGAGCGACGTCAGCCTGTCCATCGCCAAGGGCGATTTCGTCTCGCTGATCGGGCCGAGCGGGTGCGGCAAGACCACCCTGCTGCGCGTCATCGCCGATCTGGAACGCCCGACCTCCGGCCGCATCGCGGTGGAAGGGCTGTCGCCCGAACAGGCCCGGCTGAAACGGCTGTACGGCTATGTCTTCCAAGCCCCGGCGCTCTATCCCTGGCGCAACGTCGAGCGCAACGTGATGCTGCCGCTGGAGATCATGGGGCTGCCCGCCGCCGAGCGCCGGACCCGCGCCCGCGCGCAGTTGGAGCGCGTCGGGCTGGCCGGCTTCGAGCGGAAATTCCCCTGGCAGCTCTCGGGCGGCATGCAGCAGCGGGTGTCGATCGCCCGCGCGCTGGCGCTCCAGCCCGACCTGCTGCTGCTGGACGAGCCCTTCGGCGCGCTCGACGAGATCACCCGCGACCATCTGAACCTGCACTTGACGCAACTGTGGCGGGCCACCGGAAAGACCTGCGTCTTCGTCACCCATTCCATCGCCGAGGCCGTGTTCCTGTCGACCCGCATCGTGGTGATGAGCCCGCGCCCCGGCCGCATCCTCGACGTCATCGACTGCGACCTGCCGCGCGAGCGCACGCTGGACATCCGCGAGACGCCGGAGTTCGCCGCCATCGCCCACCGTGTCCGCGAAGGGCTGAAGGAAGGCCACAGCTATGACGACTAGGCGGTTCCTGCCCGTCGCCACCATGACGCTGCTGCTGGTCGCCGTCTGGTACGCGGGCGCCCTGTGGCTGAACGCCCCGCAGGCGGAGGAAGCGCTGGTCCGCGCGGCCAAACCCTGGGGCTGGACCGACCTGCTGGCCCAGGCCTACGGCATGAAGCGCCCGATCCTGCCCACCCCGGACCAGGTGGCGGTGGAGCTGTGGAACTCGCTGACCGGCACCACGCCCACCAGCCCGCGCAACCTGCTGTTCCACGCCTGGGTGACGGCGGAGGCGGCGCTGACCGGGCTGGCGATGGGGCTGGCGCTGGGCACGTTGCTGGCGGTCGGCATCGTCCACACCCGCACGCTGGAGTACAGCCTGCTGCCCTGGGTCATCGCCTCGCAGACCATCCCGATCCTGGCCATCGCGCCGATGATCGTGGTGATCCTCGGCAATCTCGGGCTGACCGGGCTGCTGCCCAAGGCGGTGATCTGCATGTATCTGTGCTTCTTCCCGATCACGGTGGGCATGGTGAAGGGGCTGCGCGCCGCCGATCCGCTGTGGCTCGACCTGATGCGGACCTATTCGGCGGGGGGATTGCGGAGTTTCTGGTCGCTGCGGCTTCCGGCCTCGCTGCCCTTCCTGTTCGCCAGCCTCAAGGTGTCGGTCGCCATCAGCGTCGTCGGCGCCATCGTCGGCGAACTGCCGACCGGCGGACAAGCCGGCTTGGGCGCACGGCTGCTGTCGGGGTCCTACTACGGCCAGACCGTGCAGATCTGGAGCGCGCTGGTCATGGCCTCCCTTCTCTCCGTGTTGCTGATCGGCGTGGTCCGCACCGTCGAACTGGCCCTGCTGGGCAAGGCGGGTGCGCGATGACCGGTCACCACACCGCCGATCCCTACCGCACCACCCTGCGGACCGCCGCCGACTGGGGGTTGGTCGCCTTGGTCCTGATCGTGCTGGCGGCGCTTACCCTGCCGCTGGGCGCCAAGGACGGGGTCGCGCTCGGCTGGTTCGGCGGCTCGCTGGCGCCGCTGTTCCTGATCGGGGTCGCGCTCGCGGTCATCGGCGGGCGCACCGCGCCGTCGCGGCCGCTGGGCGCCTGGGTCGAGCTGGCCGCCGTCGCGCTGGCCTGGCTGCTGCCGCTGCATCTGCTGGACGAGGAGATCGACCTGTCGGCCGGCTGGGGGCTGTGGCTGTTCCTCACCGCCGCGACGCTGCTGCTGTGGCGGGTGCTGGGAACGCTGTCCGGCGTGCCGGGCTGGACCCGATCGGTGCTGGTGCCCGGCCTGTTCGGGCTGGGGCTGCTGGCGGGGTGGGAGGTTCTGGTGCGCGGCTTCCAGGTGCCGGCCATCCTGCTGCCGGCGCCGAGCCGCATCGCCGCCGCGCTGGCCGCCAACGCGCCGGTGCTGTGGGACGATTTCGGCCAGACGGTGCTGACCGCGGTGGTGCGCGGCTACCTGATGGGCTGCGGCGCCGGCTTCGCCGTAGCGCTGCTGGCCGACCGGGTGCCGTTCCTGGCGCGCGGGCTGCTGCCGCTCGGCAACCTCGCCAGCGCCATCCCGGTCGTCGGCATCGCCCCGATCATGGTCATGTGGTTCGGATTCGACTGGCCGTCCAAGGCGGCGGTCATCGTGGTGATGACCTTCTTCCCCATGCTGATCAACACGCTGGCCGGGCTGGACAGCTCCGAACGGATCCAGTTGGACCTGATGCGCTCCTACGGGGCCGGGCACGCGCGCACGCTGGTCAAGCTGCGGCTGCCCAACGCCCTGCCCTTCCTGTTCAACGGCTTGAAGATCAACTCCACCCTGGCGCTGATCGGCGCCATCGTGGCCGAGTTCTTCGGCACGCCGGTGGTCGGCATGGGATTCCGAATCTCGACCGAGGTGGCGCGCATGAACCTCGACATCGTCTGGGCGACCATCGCGGTGGCGGCGCTGACCGGATCGGGCTTCTACGGCGGGCTCGCTCTGCTGGAGCGGCTGACGACGGCGTGGCATCCGTCGATGCGGGAACGCTGAGTCGCGGATTGACCATGCGCGAATGGCCGGCGCCCGTTTTCGCAAATTGCCGGACGGCTTTCGCAAAATGACGGGCAATCCGCGCCGGGCCGTCCGAACGGGCGGCCCGCATTGTCGAAAACCACATGGAAAACACACCCTCTCCTCTGGCACGCCGATTGCTCTTTGTCGCGATGCCGGCGGCGACGCGGTTGTGGCTTGTGCCCTCCGGCAAGTTTCCTCCCTAAACTCGGCCGACCGTGATTTCCCCTCGCGGCCGGCCCCTTATTCCGGCAGACGCGGGAGTTGCGGCGATGGGCCAAGTGATCGTTCTGAAGCATGTCCGGTTGACCAAGACCTTTCAGGCCGTCGAGGCGGCCGCCCTGTCGCTGGACAGCGAATTGGACGGCCTGAGCGCGGCGGCGGCGGTCGGCCTGCCCGATTTCTCCGAGGAGACCGCCATGCTGCGGACCTACGTCCGCACCCTGTCCGTGCTTCTCCAAACGATGACCCCCGACGAGATCGACGAGGCTGGCCTGACCGACCGGTACAGGCTGGCGGAGGAGGCGGTCGACCGCTGCGCCGCCAACCTCCAAAACCTCACCCGCCAATACGCTCCCTCCCCCTTCGCCAACATTGCCTGACCGAACCGGCACCGGACAGGCCCTGTCCGGAATCGCACACGGTTCTCCGTCAACCATCCGGAAACATCTGGGCGGAATGGCGTCTTCCCGCCATTTCCACTACCGGCGCGCGTGGCACGCGGCTTGCGGCTGAGGTCTCCGGATCGACACGGGCGTGACCCGCCGCCGATCCGTCCAGAGCGCCTTGCCGGCCGCCTCCGCGCGGCCGGCCCTTTTGGCGCGGCGCCACGCCCCCGCGCACGGCACCCCCTTGGGACGAACACTCGACAGGCCGGTGCCTGTTGCGACAGAGTGCCGCTCCCGCCGGACCCGGCGGAACGACACGAACGCGCGGCACAGGGTGCGATGAGGCTTCTGGTTTCCGATCTGACCCACCGGTACGAGGATTTGACCGTACTGGACGGCATCGATCTGACGCTCGCCGAGGGCGAGGTCCTGGCGGTGATCGGCCCCAGCGGCTGCGGCAAGTCCACCCTTCTCGGCATCGCCGGCGGCATCGTCGCCCCCACGTCGGGGCGCGTGTCGGTGGAGGGGCCGCTTCCCGACGGCTGCCTGAACCCGATCACCTTCATCTTCCAGGATTTCGCCCTGCTGCCCTGGCGCAGCGTGGAGGACAACGTCGCCCTGGTGCTGGAACACCACCCTCTGCCGACGGCGGAGCGGCGCGAGCGGATCGAGACCGGCCTGCGCCGCATGGGCCTGTGGGAGTTCCGCAAGGCGCTGCCCAAGCAGTTGTCCGGCGGCATGCGCCAGCGGGTCGGCATCGCCCGCGCGCTGGCGGTGCGCCCGGCGATGCTGCTGCTGGACGAGCCGCTGTCGGCGCTCGACGCCCAGACCCGCGAACTGCTGATGGACGATTTCCTCGACCTCTGGCGGCGCGAGAAGACAACGGCGCTCTACGTCACCCACAATCTGGACGAGGCGCTGCGGCTGGCCGACCGGGTCGTGGTGCTGAGCCGCCGCCCCGGCCGCATCCGCGAGATCGTCACCGTCGAGGAGCCGCGCGACCGCCGGCAAGCCCCCTCCGCCCAGGCCCATCTGGCCGAGGTGCGCGAACGGCTGTGGCACCTGATGAAGGCCGAGGCCCAGATGGCCGACCGGGAGATCGCCCATGTCTGAGATCCTGCGTTCCGACGCTCTCCCCTCCGCCAGCCCGTCGTTGTCCGGCCCGCAGCCGGTGCGCTTCCGCGGCGGGGGCTTCACCGTGCGCCGCCACCCCTGGGCGGCGCTGGCCGCCTTCGCGGTGCTGATCGGGCTGTGGGAGGGGGCGAGCCGCATCGGGCTGGCCAGCCCGCTGTTCCTGCCGCCGCCGAGCGCGGTCGGCGCCGCGCTGTCGGTCATGGTCACCGACGGCTCGCTGTGGCTGAACCTGAAGGCGTCGCTGGGGCGCATCGCGGTCGGCTGGACGCTGGGCACGCTGGGCGGCATGCTGGTCGGCTTCGCCATGGGCATCGGGTCGCTGGCGCGCGCGGTCGGGGTGCCGCTGGTCTCGGCCTTCTTCCCGATCCCGAAGATCGCGTTGCTGCCGCTGTTCATCCTGTGGTTCGGCATCGGCGAGCCGTCGAAATTCGCCACCATCGGCTTCGGCGTCTTCTTCCCCACCGTGATCGCCACCTACAGCGCCATCGATTCGGTGCCGCGCAACCTGATCCGCATGGCGCAGAGCTTCGGCCTGCCATGGCGGTCGATCCTGCGCTCCATCGTACTGCCGGGGGCGCTGCCGGGGATTCTCGCCGGCTTCCGCATCAGCTCCTCGATCGCCCTGATCCTGGTCGTCGCCGCCGAGATGATCGGGGCCGAATACGGCATCGGCGCCTTCGTGCTGATGGCCGGCAACCTGATGCAGACCGACACGCTGCTGGCCGGCGTGCTGGTGCTGTCGCTGATGGGGCTGACCATCGGCACGCTGCTGTCGCTGCTGGAACGGCGCCTGCTGAAATGGCGCTGAGTCCCTCAATCAACAAAACTCGCCAAGGGAGGACACCATCATGAGCTTCACCACCTGGACCCGCCGCGCCGTGCTGGGCGGCTTGACCGCGACGCTGGCGGCGACCGCGCTGCCGGCGCTGGCGCAGACGCTGGAGAAGTCGTCGGTCGGCGTGCTGGCGCTGTCGTCCTCCGGCCCGATCTTCATCGCCAAGGCCAAGGGCTATTTCGCCAAGGAAGGGCTGGACGTCGAGCTGAAGATGTTCACCTCGGCCCAGCAGGTTCCGGTCGCGGTGGCGTCGGGCGACGTCGATTTCGGCGTCACCGGGCTGACGGCGGGCTTCTACAATCTGGCCGCCAAGGGCGCCGTCACTATCGTCGCCGCCCAGAGCCGCGACGAGCCGGGCTTCCCCTTGAGCGCCTACGTCGCGACCAACGCCGCCTACGAGGCCGGGCTGACCAAGCCGTCCGACCTGAAGGGCAAGCGCATCGCCATCACCACGGTGGGCTCGACCTTCCATTACATGATCGGCATCCTCGGCCAGAAATACGGCTTCACGGTCAAGGACGTGACCATGGTGCCGCTGCAGGACGTGCCGAAGATGGTCTCCGCCTTCAAGGGCGGTCAGGTGGACGCCATCCTGGCGCCCTCCACCGTCTCGCGGCAGGTGGTGGCCGACGGCGCCGGCAAGATCGTCGGCTGGGCCGGCGACGAGACGCCCTGGCAGCTCGGCGCGCTGTTCACCGGCCCGAAGACCATCCAGCAGCGCCGCCCGGTGGTGGAGAAGTTCATCCGCGCCTACAAGACCGCGCTCGCCGAATACCACGCGGCGTTCAACGCCAAGGATTCCTCGGGCGCCCTGGTGAAGGGGCCGGGCTACGACGAGCTGGTCGCCATCATTGCCGAGGCGACCAAGCAGAAGCCGGAGATCGTCACCGCCGGCCTGCCCTACGCCGACCCGCAGGCCAAGCTGCTGATCGACGACGTGGTGAACCAGGTGAAGTTCTGGCAGTCCGAAGGACAGGTGGACAAGACGCTGGAGCCCAAGTCGGTGATGGATCTGAGTTTCGTCGGGCAGTGAGAAACGCCCTCTCCCGCCCCGGAAGAGGGAAACTCCATCACGGCTTCCGCGCGCCCGGCGCGTAGACCTTCGGCTGGGCGAAGTTCAGGTGGTCGAGAAGCTCCTGGCTGACGCAGCCGTCCACCGGCAGCTTGGCCGCGCGCTGGTAGGAGCGGATCGCCGACTGGGTGCGCGATCCCATCTTCCCGTCCACGCCGCCGGCCTTGAAGCCGTGCTCGTTCAACGCCTCCTGGGTGCCGGATACGAAGGCCCGGAACATCTCCGGCGGCATGCCGTCCGACCCGCAGGCGGCGAAGGCCGGGGTGGCGGCCGAGGTGGCGGCGGTGACGAGAAGCGCGGCGCAGAGATAACGGATCATCCTGGAAAACTCCCGAGTCGCTGAGGTCATGCCCTGAAAACAGCGACGCCCCCGATCCCATTCCCGAAAACGCGGAAACGGCATCGGGGGCGCCACCATTGAACCGCCGTCAACGGGCCTCTATCAGCCCGCGCTGTCCTCGTCGCTCTGCCCCTTGATGCGGGCGGCCAGCGCCGCCTCCAGGAAGGGATCGAGCGCGCCGTCGAGCACCGCCTGGCTCTGCGAGGTCTCCACGTCCGTCCGCAGATCCTTCACCATCTGGTAGGGGTGTAGGACGTAGGAGCGGATCTGGTGGCCCCAGCCGATGTCGGTCTTGGTCGCTTCCAGCGCGGCGGCGGCGTCCTCGCGGATCTTCAACTCCCGCTCGTACAAGCGGGCGCGCAGCATGTCCCACGCCTTGGCGCGGTTCTTGTGCTGGGAGCGTTCCTGCTGGCAGCTCACCGCGATGTTCGTCGGCAAGTGGGTGATGCGCACCGCCGAGTCGGTCTTGTTGATGTGCTGCCCGCCGGCGCCCGACGCCCGGTAGGTGTCGATGCGGCAATCCTTCTCGTTGATCTCGATGTCGATCTTGTCGTCGATCACCGGAGACACCGAGACGGCCGAGAAGCTGGTCTGGCGCCGCGCCTGGCTGTCGAACGGGCTGATGCGCACCAGACGGTGCACCCCGGCCTCGGTCTTCAGCCAGCCATAGGCGTTGTGGCCCTTGATCTGGATGGTCGCGGACTTGATGCCGGCCTCTTCGCCGGCGCTCTCCTCCAGCCATTCGGTCTTGAAGCCATGCTGCTCGGCCCAGCGCGTGTACATGCGCACCAGCATCAGCGCCCAATCCTGCGCCTCGGTGCCGCCGGCCCCGGCGTTCACCTCGACGTAGCAGTCGTTGGCGTCGGCCTCGCCCGACAGCAGGCTTTCGAGTTGGAGCTTGGCCGCCCGTTCGCGCAGCGCGTAGAGCTGGGCCTCGGCGTCGGCGACGACGGTGGCGTCGCCTTCCTCCTCGCCCATCTCGATCAGCTCAAGGCTATCGGCCAGATCGCGTTCCAGCGCGCGGTAGCCCGACACCGAGGTGTCGAGCTGCGTGCGCTCGCGCATGATGGTCTGCGCGCGGGTGGGGTCGTCCCAGAGCTTGGGATCCTCCGCGAGGTTGTTCAGTTCGTCGAGACGACGCAGCGCGTTATCCCAGTCAAAGATGCCTCCTCAGCAGCGCCAGCGATTCTCTGATCTCGCCAGCGGCCGCCTCGATCTCGGCCCGCATGGCGGTGCCTCCTCGTCAGCCTAGAGTTAAAAGGATGGTCGGCTGCATATGTAGCGGCTCGTTCCCCGGCTTGCACCCCCTTAATCCGCCCGTTTGCCCGAGCGGCTTAGACCGCGCGTCCTAACCGGTCCGAATCATCCGGTTTCGTCATTTCTGAGTACGACGCTTATCCGGCGCGACACCCCCACGGCGGCGGCGGGGAATCTCACAATTGGAATTATGTTCGGGCCTGTCTTCTCCATTCTTGCGTGTCCTGAAACTCGATTTCGCGCGGTGCCCGATGAGCTTCACCAGCCTCAATTTCCTGCTGTTCATCACCGTGTTCACCGCCGGCTTCATGGCGATGGCGCGGACGCGGGTGTTCACGCCCTTCCTGCTGATCGCCAGCTACGTCTTCTACGGCTACTGGGATTACCGGTTCTGCGGGCTGCTGGCCTTCGCCACGCTGGTCGATTTCTACTGCGGCATGAAGATCGCCGACGCCGACGACAAGCAGACCAAGAAATTCTATTTGTTCATCAGCCTCGGCATGAACTTGAGCATGCTGTTCTTTTTCAAATACTTCAATTTCTTCATCGACAGCGCCGAGGTGGCGCTGTCCTCGCTGGGGGTCGAGATCGGCCAGCGGACGCTGAACATCCTGCTGCCGGTCGGGATCTCCTTCTACACCTTCCAGAACCTCAGCTACGGCATCGACCTCTACACCGGCGATCTGAAGCAGCCGGAACGGTCGCTGGTCCGTTACGCCACCTTCACCGCCTTCTTCCCGCAGCTCGTCGCCGGCCCCATCGTGCGGGCGCGCGACCTGCTGCCGCAAATCCAGTCCGGTCCGCGCGACATCCCGTTTCAGGAGCGGTTCGCCGGGCTTGAGAAGGTGGTCTGGGGCTATTTCCTGAAGATCGGTCTGGCCGACAACGCCGCAGCCGTGGTCGACGCCCGGTTCCACCAGCCGGAGTTCTACAACGCGTTGCAGCACGTGATGGGGCTGGTCTGCTTCTCGTTGCAGATCTACGGCGACTTCGCCGGCTATTCGCTGATCGCCATCGGGCTGGCGCAGATCTTCGGCTACACCATGTGCCAGAACTTCGCCCGGCCCTACTTCGCCACCGGCATGCGCGACTTCTGGCGGCGCTGGCACATCTCGCTGTCGACGTGGTTCCGCGACTACGTCTACGTCCCGATGGGCGGCAACCGCACGCGCTGGCTGCGCACCCGCAACATCGTCATCACCATGCTGATCTCCGGCCTGTGGCACGGCGCCAACTGGACCTTCCTGCTGTGGGGTGCCCTGCACGGCGCGCTGATGGTGACCGAGGACGCCCTGCGCTGGCTGGGGTCGAAGAGCCCGATCCGCCTGACCGGCCTGTCGCTCGCCGCCGGGCGGCTGATGATGGTGGGCATGGTCTTCGTCATCGTCACCCTGACCTGGCTGCCCTTCCGCGCCGACAACCTCCAGACCGTCTGGACCATTCTGGGCATCATCGGCGACGGCGACTTCACCCTGCCGCGCGGCATGCAGCAGGCAAGCTCCCTGGTCCGCGTCGCCATCATGGGGCTGATCGTGCTGGCGGTGGACGCGATGATCGAGAAGGGCGCCGGGAAACGCTATGCCGGGACCAACGTGATCGCCCGGTCGATGGCCTGCTCCTTCCTGATCCTGACGATGCTGCTGTTCGGCAGCTTCGAGAACCACGCCTTCATCTACTTCCAATTCTGAGCACGGCCATTTCAAGCACGGAGTTCGTCCGATGATCCGCCTCTTGTCCTGCATCGCGTTGATCGTCGCCATGGTGGCGACCATGGACCGGGTCCTGGCCTCGGCGCTGGGCGACCTGCTGCTGCGGTCGGACGACCGCTTCATGGCGGTCTACCGCCCCGCCCCGCCCGACGAGCGGCCGGCGGACGTGGTCGTGCTCGGCAATTCGCGCGCCGACAACCACTTCCCGACCGAGGCGGTGAGCGCCGTCGCCTGCGGCACGGCGATCAACCTGGGCATGGGGGGCGCGCCGACCACCGTGTCCGACGCGCTGTGGCAGGATTACGTGGAGCGCCACGGCGCGCCGCGCCTGCTGATCCTGGAACCGACCGGGGTGGTGGACGACCCGCGCACGCTGGCCGACGTGCCCTTGCTCTCGCACTACTCGCCGCGCGTGGACGAGTTGGTCCGCAAGGTGGATCACGGCCAGTGGCTGTCCAACAAGGCCTTCCACCTGATGGCCTTCAACAGCAACCAGACGATCCGGCTGGCGGCGGGTCTGATCCGTCCGTCCGGCGACCGCACCCTGTCGGGCACCGTCCCGGCCCCGCTCCGCGCCCAGCTGGCGAACGCGCCGGAGGAGACGATGGTCGGCTTCCAGCTGAACTGGGAGGCGATGGACCGCATCGTCCAGAGCGCGCGGGCGCAGGGCACCAAGGTGGCGGTGGTGATCACGCCCTTCTATCCCGTCCACGCCGCCAAGCTGACCAACTACGACGCCTTCTTCGAGGACATGAAGCGCCGCCTGCCGGCCGACGTGGCCTTCATCGACGCCCGTCGCGGCGTGCAGAAGGAGGAGCTGTTCATGGACGCCCTGCACGTCAACGAGGACGGCGTGAAGGCGATGTTCGCGGCGCTGGAACCGGACCTCCGCCCGCTCGGCGCCTGCCCGGTGGACGCCATCGCGTCGCTGTCCACCCCGGTGGAAACGAGCCAGCGCTGATTTGATGCCCTCTCCCGCCCCGGGAGAGGGAGGGGACCCATCGCAGATGGAGAGAGTGAGGCGCTAGCGGGCGTGGTTACTGAATCCTTGCCCCCATAGCCCCTCACCCTTCCCGCTTTCAGCGGGCCGCTTCCCTCTCCCGAGGCGGGAGAGGGAGTCTCTCGCTCAGTACAGCCCGCCCGTTCCCAGGGTCGCCGCCGCCGGCGGGCTGGCCATGCTGCCGGGATCGGCCGAGGCGGGCAGCGCGTTCGGGTCGCCCATGCCCAGCGCGCTGTTGGCCGAACCGTCCAGCACCATCTGCGGCCGGTCCGGGTTCGGCTCGGTGCCCGGCAGGAAGGCTTCCCAGATCGCCCGGCGGTCGCCCGGCTGGGCCAGATCGCCGGTCGCCGGATTGACGCGGACCAAACGCAGGCCGGGCGGCACGCGGAACGGCGTCGCCGGCTTGTCCTTCAGCGCCTCGGCCATCACCTCCTTGAAGATCGGCACGGCGGCCGAGCCGCCGGTCTCGCGCGGCCCCAGCGAGCGCGGCTGGTCGAAGCCGATGTAGGTGCCGACCACCAGATCGGGCGAGAAGCCCATGAACCACGCGTCGTTGCTGTCGTTGGTGGTGCCGGTCTTGCCGGCCAGCGGCTTGCCAAGCGACAGCAACGTCGTCGCCGTGCCGCGCTGGACCACGCCTTCCAGGATCGAGACGATCTGGTAGGTGGTGCGCGGATCGTTGATCTGCTCGCGCGCGTCGGGCACCCGCGGCGTTGCCAGCCCGTCGCGCCATTCCGGTGCCGCGCAGGTGTCGCAGGGACGGTTGTCGTGGCGGAAGATGGTCTTGCCGTTGCGGTCCTGGATGCGGTCGATGAAGGTCGGGACCACCTTCTTGCCGCCGTTGGCCAGCATCGCGTAGGCGGTCGACATCCGCAGCACCGTGGTCTCGCCCGCCCCCAGCGCCATCGGCAGGTAGGGTTGCAGGTTGTCCATGATGCCGAACTTCTCGGCGGTCGCCTTGACCTTGTCCATGCCGATCTGCTGGGCCAGCCGCACGGTCATGACGTTGCGCGACTTTTCGATGCCGACGCGCAGCGGGGTCGGGCCGTAGAACTCGTGGCTGAAGTTCTCGGGCCGCCACACCGGCTGCCCCCCGCCCGGATCGTAGGCGAAGGGCGCGTCCATCACCAGCGAGGACGGGGTGAAGCCCTGGTTCAGCGCCGTCAGATAGACGAAGGGCTTGAAGGACGAGCCCGGCTGCCGCATCGCCTGGGTGGCGCGGTTGAAGACGCTGATGTGCGGCGAGAAGCCACCGACCATCGCCAGCACGCGGCCGGTGTGCGGGTCGAGCGCCACCATGCCGCCCTGCACCGCCGGGATCTGGCGCAGCGCGTAGCTGCCAGCCGGCAGCTCCTTGCCCTTCTCGTCCTTGGCCGTCGTCGGCTCGACCAGCAGCAGGTCGCCCAGCTTGGCGACCTCGGACGGCTTGCGGATCGCCGGGCCGAGATTTTCGCCCTCCTTCCAGGCCCGCGCCCAGCGCAGCTCCGACAGCGGGATGCGCCCGCGCCCGCCGTCGGCCAGACCGATGTCGAGCGCGTCGGGAAGGTCGTCCTTCAGCACCACGGCCAGCTTCCAGCCCTCGGCGCCGGGCGGGTGCGCGGTGGCGGCGAGCTTCTTGGGCCAGCCGTCGAAATTCTCCATCTTGCCGACCGGGCCGCGCCAGCCGTGGCGGCGGTCGTAGGCGACCAGACCGTCGCGCAGCGCCTTGGTCGCCGCCGCCTGGATCACCGGGTCGAGCGAGGCGCGCACCGACAGGCCGCCCTCGTAAAGCGCCTGCTCGCCGTAGAGCTTGACCAGCTCGCGCCGGACCTCCTCGGCGAAATACTCCGAGGTGACCATCTCCTGCTCGTCGCGCTTGCGCACGACCAGCGGCTTGGCCTGGGCGGCGCGGGCCTCGTCGGGGGTGATGTGGCCGTCCTCGGCCATGCGGCCGATGACCCAGTTGCGCCGGGCCAGCGCCGCGTCGCGCTGGCGTTCGGGGTGGTAGTTGCTGGGCGCCTTGGGCAGGGCCGCCAGATAGGCGACCTCCTCGATGTCCAGCTCGTCCAGCGCCTTGTTGAAGTAGTTCAGCGACGCCGCCGCCACCCCGTAGGAGCGGAAGCCGAGGAAGATCTCGTTGAGGTACAGCTCCATGATGCGGTCCTTCGAGAAGGACCGCTCGATGCGCACCGCCAGGATCGCTTCCTTGATCTTGCGGGCGAAGGAGACCTCGTTGGTCAGCAGCATGTTCTTGGCGACCTGCTGCGTGATCGTGCTGGCGCCGACGGGCCGGCGGTCGCGGCCGAAATTCTCGATGTTGACCAGGATGGCGCGGGCGATGCCGATGGGGTCGACGCCCTTGTGCTCGTAGAAGTTCTTGTCCTCGGCCGCCATGAAGGCGTTGATGACGCGCTTGGGCATGGCGTCGATCGGCACGAAGACCCGGCGCTCCGAAGCGAACTCGGCGAGCAGCCGCCCGTCGCCGGCGTGAACGCGGGTGGTCACCGGCGGCTGGTAGGTCGCCAGCCGGCTGTAGTCCGGCAGATCCTGGTTGTAGTGGTCGAGCATGTAGACGAGCCCGCCCGCGCCGGCCAGAGCCAGCATGACGAAGGCCATCAGAAGAGACAGAATAAGGCGCATGACCGATCCCAAGGCAAACGGCGTCGGGCCGGCCGCGAAAGCGGCCGCCCGTCGGACCGGCGCATCCTACACCGCGCAAGCGGGGTACGCCGACCCTCTTCCAGACATGTCAGGAAAATGTGACACGCAGAGGGCTGAGGCGGGCGGAAAACGAAACGAGGCGGCTCCCGGCCGGCCCATCAATCGCGCTTGGCGCCGCTCAGCCATTTGAAATAGGCGTCGATGGTCCGGGCCAGCGCCCGGCCCAGCTTCTCGCGGTGCCCCGCCGAAACCAGCAGGTTGGCGTCCTGCTTGCTCGACAGATACCCCATCTCGATCAGGGCCGAGGGCACGTCGGGCGCGGTCAGCACCGCGAAGCCGGCCTGCCGGTGCGGCTTGCTGGGGATCAGCGTCACCTCGCGGCCCAGATTGTCGAGCGCGAGCTTCGCGAAGCGCTTGGAATGATTCATCGTGTCGCGCTGCGCCAGATCGATCAGGATGCTGGCGACCAGCTGGTTCTCGCCCGACAGATCCATGCCGGCGATCGCGTCGGCGCGGTTCTCCTTGGCCGCCAGCATCTCCGCCTCGCGGTCGGACGCCTTGTCGGACAGGGTGTAGATCGACAGGCCGCGCATGGACCCGCTGCCGATGCTGTCGGCGTGCAACGAGATGAACAGGTCGGCGTCGGCCTCCCGCGCGATGGCGACGCGGTCGCGCAGCCGCACGAACACGTCCTTGTCGCGGGTCAGCCGCACGCGGTAGCGGCCGGTCGCCTCCAACTGGCGCTTGGCCTCCTTGGCGGCGGCCAGCGTGATGTCCTTCTCGTGCAAGCCCCCGACGCCGACCGCGCCGGGATCGGCGCCGCCATGGCCGGGGTCGAGCATGACCAGCGGCTTCTCCACCAGCGAGGGCGCCTTGGGCGCCGCCGGTGGCGCCGTCGCGACGGGCGGCGCCACCGGAATGGCGACCGGCACGACCTGGGCCGGCGGCAGCGAGGGCAGCGGGGCGAAGGGCGCCGGCGACGGGGTCGCGTTGGCCGCGCGGGCCGCCGATTTGGGCTCCGGCGGGGCGGCCGCCGCGACGCGCTGGAAGTCGGCCGGCGTCACCCGCTCGAGGTCGAGGACGAGGCGCGGCTGGTGCCCGTCGCGCGCCGGCAGCCAATAGGCCTCGCGCACCTTGGCCGGGCCGACCGTCTCGAAGCTCACCCGCAGCGTCCCCGGCTCCGCCACCGCGTAACGGTAGCGCGAGACGAGGCCCTTGCCCTCCATCGGCACGCCCCCGCCGGGCCAGATCAGCTCCGGCAGGTCGACGAGGATGCGGTAGGGGTTGGCCGCGACCGTGACCGTGAAGGGCACCGCGTCGCTGAGCTCCAGCACGAAGCGCGTCTTGTCCGGATGCAAGCCGAGTCGCGCGTCGACCACCGCCGGCTTGGGCGGCGGTCCCGGCAGCGCCGCCGTGGTCTGCGCCGCCGCACTGCCGGACACCCCCAGCGCCAACGCGACCAGCAGCGCCGCGACGAGCGCGCGCGAACCGGTTCCGCGCCGGGCGGGCATGGACCGTTGGACAAGGGGCAGTCGCCGCATGGAAACCACTCGGCACGATGAAGGAACAGACACGTCCCAGCTATAGCCCAGCCAAATCGGCGGGCTCAACGCGCAAGCGCGGGGCTGCGCGGATTCCGCGCGAGGGTGCCGTTCCTGCAACACCGCCACGACGGCGACTCGAAGGCGCGCCCTTTCGGTTGCCACCGTGACGCGACTCGCCGCATTTCCGCGTTGTGCAAGCCAAAGCGCTTGTCTATGGTATGGTTGCGACAGACCGCAATTCGCCAGACTCCCGGCCGGACCCTCTTCGGTTTCCGATCGAGGCGCCGGACGATGGGAAGCTGCGGCGCCGCCCCTTGACACCACCCGTCCGGTCCTTCGCGCCCGCGGGTCGTCGCCGGGTGGCGCGTTCGGGTTGCCGGTGAGAGGACGAAACCTCGGAGCTGGCGGGGGCCGCAAGGTCGCCGCCCGGCGCTTGTCGACCGACCCGTCCTGGCTGCTTTTATCAGCGCCGTTCGACGGTGCCGGTCCCTGCGCCGCACGCTTCGCCCACAACAGACGATGCGTCCGGGCGACCCTGTCGGTCGCGCGGGTCCACCCGGATTGCGTCGTTGAGGATCGTGTATGGCCAAGCGCATGCTGGTGGACGCCACGCACCCGGAAGAGACCCGGGTCGCCGTGGTGAGTGGCAACCGGCTGGAAGAGCTCGATTTCGAGATCGCCAGCCGCAAGCAGTTGAAGGGCAACATCTACCTCGCGAAAGTCACGCGGGTCGAGCCCTCGCTTCAGGCGGCCTTCGTGGAGTATGGCGGGAACCGCCACGGCTTCCTCGCCTTCTCCGAAATCCATCCCGACTATTACCGCATCCCGGTCGCCGACCGTGAGGCGCTTCTGGCCGAAGAGCGCCGCCTGGACGAGCAGGCCGAGGCGCGCGCCGAAGCCGCCGCCGACGGCGCCGTGATGGCCGAGCCGGTGCACCCGGAACGCGTGGTCGAGGAATGGTCGCCCATGCCCTCGCCCATCGCTCCGGAGGCCGGCGACAACGACGCGCTGACCGGCGAGACGGACGAGACGGCGGCCTCCCAAGAGGTCGCGACTCCCGAGAACCCCGACGTGCTCGGCGGCGACGAGGAGGAAGAGGCCGAGGAGGTGCAGCGCCGCCGCGCCCGTCCGCTGCGCAGCTACAAGATCCAGGAGGTCGTCAAGCGCCGGCAGGTCATGCTGGTGCAGGTGACCAAGGAGGAGCGCGGCAACAAGGGCGCCGCGCTGACCACCTACCTGTCGCTGCCCGGCCGCTACTGCGTGCTGATGCCCAACACCGGGCGCGGCGGCGGGATCTCCCGCAAGATCACCAACCCGGCCGACCGCAAGCGCCTGAAGGAGATCCTGTCGGATCTCGACATTCCGGACGGCATGGCGGTCATCCTGCGCACCGCCGGGCTGGAGCGCTCCAAGCCCGAGATCAAGCGCGACCTGGAATATTTGCTGCGTCTGTGGGACGACATCCGCGAACAGACGCTGAAGTCGTCGGCGCCCTGCCTCATCTATGAAGAGGCCAACCTGATCAAGCGGTCGATCCGCGACCTCTACGCCGCCGACATCGACGAGATCTGGGTCGAGGGCAGCGCCGGCTTCAACACCGCGCGCGAGTTCATGGGCATGCTGATGCCCGGCCACACCAAGCGCGTCCAGCAGTACCGCGACGACACGATCCCGCTGTTCCACCGCTACCAGGTGGAAACGCAGATCGACGCGATCCACAGCCCGGTGGTGCAGCTCCGTTCCGGCGGCTACATCGTCATCAACCCGACCGAGGCGCTGGTCTCCATCGACGTCAACTCCGGGAAGTCCACCCGCGAGCGCAACATCGAGGAAACCGCCTACAAGACCAACCTGGAGGCCGCCGACGAGGTGGCGCGCCAGCTGCGTCTGCGCGATCTGGCCGGGCTGATCGTCATCGACTTCATCGACATGGAGGAGCCACGGAACAACGCGTCCGTCGAGCGCCGCATGAAGGAGGCGATGAAGAACGACCGGGCGCGCATCCAGCTCGGCCGCATCTCGGCCTTCGGCCTGCTGGAGCTGTCGCGTCAACGCCTGCGCCCGTCGCTGCTGGAGACCAACTTCGAGCGCTGCCCGCACTGCTCGGGCACCGGCGTCATCCGCTCGGTCGAATCGGCGTCGCTGCACATCCTGCGCGCCATCGAGGAGGAGGGCATCCGCAAGCGCTCCGCCGAGATCACGATCTACGTGCCCACGCAGATCGCGCTCTACATCCTCAACCAGAAGCGCGGCGAGCTGGCCAAGATCGAGGAGCGTCACGGCTTCCACGTCATGGTCCAGGCCGACGATTCGCTGATCGCCCCGGACCACCGTCTGGAGCGCAACCGCGCCCGCCTGCCCGACGAGGAAGGCCCGCTGGTCAGCGCCGACCGCGTGATGGCCGAGACCGACCGCGCGCTGGCCGCCGAGCCGGTCGAGGAGATCGTCGAGGAGGTCGAGATCGACGAGGCCGTCGAGGGCGAGGACGAAGCCGAGGCCGGCGAGCGCACCGAAGCCAATGGCGATGCCAACGGCGACGAGCGCCGCCGCCGCCGCCGCCGCCGCCGCGGCCGGGGTCGTGACCGCGAGGACGGCCGTGGCGACACGACCGCCGAAGGCGAAAGCGAGGAGAGCGAGAGCCAGGGCGAGGACGAAGCGGCCGAGGCCGCCCTTCCCGTCGCGGCGCTCGCCACCGACGTTGCCGAAACCGTTGGCGAGGCCGTCGAGACCGACACCGACGAGGGTGAGGGCGACGAGGAGGAGAACGGCGACGAGTCGGGCACCAGCGCCGACGGACGCAAGAAGCGCCGTCGCGGCAAGCGTGGCGGCCGTCGGCGGACCCGTCGCGATGGCGTCGAGGGTGTGGAAGGCGAAGAGGCGGTTTCCGCCGACTCGGACGCCGAAGCCCCGGTCGCAGCTCCGTCGGTTGCGGCGCCGGCCGCTCCGGCCGAGGCCATCGACCTCGACTGGATCCTGACGGGCGAGGCGCCGGCCGAGGAAGCCGTCGCGGTCGAGACGCCCACTCCGGTGGCTCCGGCCCCGGTGCAGGCCGCCGTCAAGGAGGCCGCCCCGGCCAAGAAGCCGGCGCGCAAGCGCAAGGCCGCCGCCGAGGCCCCGGTCGAAGCGCCGCCCGCCCCGGCTCCGGTCCCCGAAGCCGCTCCGGCGAAAGGCCGCCGCAAGGCCAAGTCCGCCGCCGTGGTCGAGGCTCCGGCCCAGGCCGTCGTCGAGGAGGCCCCGGCCAAGAAGCCGGCGCGCAAGCGCAAGGCCGCCGCCGAGGCCCCGGTCGAAGCGCCGCCCGCCCCGGCTCCGGTCCCCGAAGCCGCTCCGGC
>NZ_RZIJ01000010.1 GCF_003989665.1 Azospirillum doebereinerae
GCGTAAAACCTGTTACAGTTTGCTTGCTTCAACTTTGGATGCGAACAGACGTCCGCGTTTTGTGCCGATCCCATTCATGAACCGGAACCAAACGCTCAAACGGTGAAAACCTCACCGCCGCCTGCGCATCCCTTCTCACAACACGGTATAAACTTGTCAAACATCCCGCCACGATCAAACCGGCTGGCGTCCCGCTTCCTCCGTTAAGAGGTTCGGGCCGCAATGGCCGTCTTGTCTGGCTCCCCTTCGCTTCGTTGCCGGCCGTCCGTCTGGACCGCGTCGGCGTCGTTCGCGTCGGGAGGCGCTTTATAGGCGGGGAGCCACGACCTCGCAAGCGCTTTTTTCGTCCTCACCGCATTTTTTCGAGCGATCTTGTTCTCTCCGCCGCGTGACATCCATATAGGGGCGCTGCTCGCCCCCCTGCCCGACCAAATCCTGCCGCCAAGAAGGGCAAGATGCTGCGCCCGCAGGCATGGATGGACCAGCAAAAGCTTGACCGTGACAGCGCGGCGGATCATCAAGGAGTCCTTGGTCTCAGCCCCTTTGTGATCATTGACCGCAGTAACAATCTTGCATTGACCCGGTATTCATCGTGCTTTTGACGCCACCGCAGCAGCCCGATCGTTTCCGCAATGCCACGCAAGGGCGGTCCCGAGTACCACATCAACTCTTCGTTAACCAAAGAATCCTAGAACAGAGGGACGGCATCAAGCCGCTTTCAGCCGACCGCCGGGGCACCTTCTGATCGGGCCCACATGGCGCCACCGCGCTGATCCCAAAAGGAAGGCTGACACAGCGTGACACTGCTGAGCGAACGGGCATCCGCCCTGGATGAGGCCAAAACTTCCGCTCCTCTCCCCGCTTCCGGCCGCCCTCCCCTTCCGGGAGCGGCGCCGACCCTGGCCGGCCCGGTCGAGCCATCCTTCTTGTGCGACGAGCTTCTGCCGGACATTCCCGCTGCCACAGCGGCGCGCACGCCCGACCGCACCGCCATCCTGTTCGACGGCCGCCGCGTCACTTACGCCGAGCTGAACGCGCGCGCCAACCGCGTCGCGCGGGGGCTTCGCGCGCAGGGCATCGGGCGCGGCTGCTTCGTCGGCTTGTGGATGGCGCGGTCGCTCGACCTGCATGTGGCGCTGCTGGGCATCCTGAAGGCCGGCGCCGCCTATCTGCCCTTTGACGCCGACGCGCCGGCCGAGCGCGTCGCGGTCAGCCTCGCCGATTGCGCCGCCCCGGCGATCCTGGTCGATCTGGTGACCGGCTCGAAGGCCGCTGGGCTGGAGGGCGTGCAGACCCTGCGCATGGGCGACGTGCTGGCCGACGACGACAGCGCCCTCGACCTGCGCGCCGACGGCGTCACGCCGGACGATCCGGCCTACGCGATCTACACCTCCGGCTCGACGGGCAAGCCCAAGGGCATCGTCATCAGCCACCGCAACATTTGCCATTACCTGCGCGCGGCCAACAGCGTCTACGGCCTGACCGCCGACGACGTGGCGTTCCAGGGCGCGTCGGTGGCCTTCGACCTGTCGCTGGAGGAGATTTTCGTCCCTTATCTGGCCGGCGCGACCCTGTGGGTGGCGAGCCGCCAGGTTCTCGACGAGGCCGACCGTCTGGCCGACGTGCTGAACGAGGCCGGGGTCACGGTGCTCGACACCGTCCCCACCCTGCTGGCGATGCTGCCCAAGGACGTGCCGTCGTTGCGCGTGGTGATCCTCGGCGGCGAGGCCTGCCCGCCCGCCGTTGCGGCGCGCTGGTGCCGGCCCGGCCGCCGCCTGTTCAACAGCTACGGCCCGACCGAGGCGACCGTCGTCGCCACCATCGCCGAGGTGCGGCCGGACGCGCCCGTCACCATCGGCCGGCCGATCCCGAACTACACCTGTTATGTGGTCGACGATGCGCTGAGCCTCGTCCCCGCCGGAACACAGGGCGAACTGCTGATCGGCGGTCCGGGCGTCGCCCAGGGCTATCTGGGGCGGCCGGACCTGACGGCCGAGAAGTTCGTCGCCAACCCGTTCCGTGGCGGCGCCGCCGATCCCCTGCTGTACCGCTCGGGCGACGCGGTCAGCGTCGACGGCGACGGCAATCTGCTGTTCCACGGGCGCATCGACGATCAGGTGAAGATCCGCGGTTTCCGCCTGGAACTCGGCGAGATCGAAGCCAAGCTGACCGACATGCCGGACGTGGCGCAGGCGACCGTCGTGCTGCGCAACGACCATGGGCTGGACCGGCTGGTCGCCTTCCTGGTGGCGCGGCCCGGCGCTACGCTCGACGTCGCGGAGCTGCGGGCGGGGTTGCGCGCCCAGTTGCCGAGCTACATGGTCCCGGCGCATTACGAGCGGGTGGAGAGCCTGCCTCGCCTGACCTCCGGCAAGGCCGACCGCAAGACGCTCCAGAAGGCCGTCCTGACCGAGGAGACCGTCGTCTCAGAACAGGACGAGCCGCGCAGCGCGACGGAGGCCGCCCTGCTGGCCGCCGCCCGCCGCGTTTTCCCCGGCCAAGCGATCCCGTTCGAAGGCGATTTCTTCCTCGACCTCGGCGGGCATTCGCTGATCGCGGCGCGCTTCGTTTCGGCGGTGCGCGAGACCGCCGGGCTGGCCGGGCTGACGCTCCAGGACGTCTACGGCGCCCGCACCCTACGGGCGATGGCCGAGCGGCTGGAAGCCCGCAACCCGCGCGGACCGGGCGGCAGGACGGCGCCCCCCGCCGATCTGTCCTTCACCCCGCCGCCGCTGATGCGCCGTTTCCTGTGCGGACTGGCGCAGGCGGCCGTGCTGCCCTTCATCCTGGCGCTGATGACCGCGCAGTGGCTGGGCGTGTTCGTCAGCTACATGCTGCTGTCCGGCGAGGACGCGACGCTGCTGACGGAAGTCACCACGCTGCTGGGCGTCTACGTCGTCATCAACATCGTCACGCTGATCATCGCGGTCGCGGCGAAATGGCTGATCATCGGACGGACCAAGCCCGGCCGCTACCCGCTGTGGGGAACCTACTACTTCCGCTGGTGGCTGGTGCAGCGCTTCGTCAGCCTGATCCACCTGAAGTGGTTCCAGGGGTCGCCGGTGATGCGGGTGTTCCTGCGCGCGCTGGGCGCCAAGGTCGGCGACGCGGCGATCATCGGCGAGTTCGAGTCCGGCGCCATCGACCTCGTGTCCATCGGCCGGGGCGCCGCCATCGGCGGCAAGGTGAAGTTCGCCAACGCCGAGGTGGTCGGCAACGAGCTGATCATCGGCACCGTGGAGATCGGCGAGGACGGCTACATCGGCACCTCCTGCGTCATCGGGCACGACGCCGTGGTCGGGGCCGGCACCGAGCTGGCCGACCTGACCGCGCTGTCGGCGGGCACCCGCACCGGCACCTACGAGAAGTGGGACGGATCGCCGGCGCGCTGCGTCGGCACAGTGGACCGCGCCTCCCTGCCCGACGAGGCCGAGGCCGGACCGCTGCGCAAGGCGGTCCAGGCGTTGGTCTACGCCGTCGCGGTGCTGGCCCTGCCGCCCATCGCACTGATCCCGATCTTCCCCGCCTTCTATCTGTTCGACCGGCTCGACGCCATCATGGGCGGGGTGATCAAGGTCAACTACCTGTACTATGTGCCGGCCATCGCGTGGCCGACGGCGATGGCGATGGTCGGCGTCACCGTGTTCCTGATCGCCGGGGTGCGCTGGGCGCTGCTGCCGCGCGTGAAGGCCGGGACCTACTCGATCCACAGCTGGTTCTACGTGCGCAAATGGATCGTCGCGCTGTCGACCGAGGTGATGCTGGAAACGCTCAGCTCGCTCTACGCCACCGTCTACATGCGGGCGTGGTACCGGCTGATGGGCGCCAAGATCGGCCGTGACGCGGAGATCTCGACAAACCTCGCCGGGCGCTACGATCTGGTCGAGATCGGCGAGAAATGCTTCATCGCCGACGAGGTGGTGCTGGGCGACGAGGACATCCGGCGCGGCTGGATGGAGCTGAAGCCGGTGAAGACCGAGGCCCGCGTGTTCGTCGGCAACGACGCCGTGGTGCCGCCGGGCGCCATGATTCCGACCGGCTCGCTGATCGGCATCAAGTCCAAGCCGCCGGCCAACCACGAGATGCAGGCGGGCGAGACTTGGTTCGGCAGCCCGCCGATGAAGCTGCCGGTGCGCCAGAAGTTCGACAACGTCGGCGCCAACTGGACCTTCGAGCCGTCGCGCGGGCGCCGGCTGGGCCGGGCCGTGTTCGAGGCCTTCAGCCTGTCCATGCCGACGATGCTGTTCATCACCTTCGGCACGCTGGCGGTGGAGATGTTCTCCCCGGCGCTGCTGGAGAACCGCTACGGCGATTTCCTCTGGCAGTTCCTGGCGGTCAGCGTCGCCATCCCGGCCGCGATGGTGCTGATGGTGGTGCTGGTGAAATGGGCACTGATGGGGCGCTACGCCCCCACCACCAAGCCGATGTGGTCCTGGTGGGCCATGCGGACCGAGGCGGTCGCGGTGCTGTACTGGGGTCTGGCCGGCAAGGTGCTGCTCGACCATCTGCGCGGCACGCCGATGCTGCCCTGGGTGCTGCGGCTGTTCGGGACCAAGTTCGGCAAGGGCGTCTTCATGGACAGCACCGACATCACCGAGTTCGACTGCGTGTCGGTCGGCGATTACGCCTCGGTCAACGCGCTGTCGGCCTTGCAGACCCACCTCTACGAGGACCGGGTCATGAAGGTCGGCCGCGTCGCGGTCGGCACGGGGGTGACGGTCGGCGCCGGTGCCACGGTGCTCTACGACACCCACATCGGCGACTACGCCCGGCTGGGGCCGCTGACGCTGGTGATGAAGGGCGAGGATATCCCCGCCCACACCGAATGGGAGGGCGCCCCCGCCCAGCCGGCCGGCCGGCACGAGCCGGCGGAGGCGAAGGGCTTCAAGGCGGCGGCCTGACGCCGCTCCGCTCCTGGACGGACTTGGAAAGGGCCGCGCATTGTCGCGGCCCTTTTTGCGTTCCGGGATGCTCCCCCCTGGACGATGGTCCCGCCCTGCCCGTCCGCCGGTTGTTTCGGCGCCCCAGCGGTGTATAAGGGGGTCCGAGCGCGGCCCCGGCCCTTCGCGCATCCGGATCGTCGGTTGCGCGGGAGGCGCGGGCGACCCAGCGGATAATGAAGGAACGCCCCATGCCCGACGACCTCTCCTCAGCACGCGGAGCCACCGGCCTGTTTCCGCTCGCCAAGGACGACACGACCTACCGCAAGCTGACCTCCGACCATGTCTCCGTCGTCGAGTTCGACGGCGAGCCGATCCTGAAGGTCGAGCCGGAAGCCCTGCGTCTGTTGGCCGAGGCCGCCTTCGCCGACATCAACCATCTGCTGCGTCCGGGCCACCTCGCCCAGTTGGCGAAAATCCTGGAGGACGGGGAAGCCTCGGCGAACGACAAGTTCGTGGCGCTCGACCTGCTGAAGAACGCCAACATCGCCGCCGCAGGCACGCTGCCGATGTGCCAGGACACCGGCACCGCCATCATCATGGGCAAGAAGGGCCGCCGCGTCTGGACCAAGGGCGGCGACGAGACCGCGCTGTCCGAAGGCGCCCGCGACGCCTACCTGAAGCGCAACCTGCGCTACAGCCAGCTGGCGCCGATCTCCATGTACGAGGAGAAGAACACCCGCAACAACCTGCCCGCCCAGATCGACATCTATTCGGAGGGCGAGGACTATTACAAATTCCTGTTCATGGCCAAGGGCGGCGGCTCGGCCAACAAGACCTTCCTGCATCAGGCGACGCCCTCGGTTCTGGCGCCCGACCGGCTGCTGAAGTTCCTCGAGGACAAGATCCGCTACCTCGGCACGTCCGCCTGCCCGCCCTACCACCTCGCCATCGTCATCGGCGGGCTGTCGGCGGAGCAGAACCTGAAGACGGTGAAGCTGGCCTCGGCCCGCTACCTCGACAACCTGCCGACCGAGGGCGGCGAGGACGCGCACGCCTTCCGCGATCTGGCGATGGAGGCCGAAGTCCACAAGCTGACCCAGAACATGGGCATCGGCGCCCAGTTCGGCGGCAAGTACTTCTGCCACGACGTCCGCGTCATCCGCCTGCCGCGCCACGGCGCCTCGATGCCGATCGGCGTCGGCGTGTCCTGCTCGGCGGACCGTCAGGCGGTGGGCAAGATCACCAAGGACGGCATCTTCCTGGAGCAGCTTGAGACCGAGCCGGCCCAGTACCTGCCGGAGATCGGCGACGAGCATCTGTCGGACGACGTGGTCAGGATCGACCTGAACCAGCCGATGAGCGAGATCCGCAAGACGCTGAGCCAGTACCCGATCCGCACTCGCCTGTCGCTGACCGGCCCGCTGATCGTCGCCCGCGACCTCGCCCACGCCAAGCTGCGCGCGCGGCTCGACGCCGGGGAACCGCTGCCTGACTACTTCAAGAATCACCCGATCTACTACGCCGGCCCGGCCAAGACGCCGGAAGGCTACGCCTCGGGCTCGTTCGGCCCGACGACGGCCGGGCGCATGGACAGCTTCGTCGACCAGTTCCAGGCGGCGGGCGGCTCGATGGTCATGCTGGCCAAGGGCAACCGCAGCCCGGAGGTGACGGCGGCCTGCAAGCAGCATGGCGGCTTCTACCTGGGCTCCATCGGCGGCGCGGCGGCCCGGCTGGCGCAGGACTGCATCAAGAAGGTCGAGGTCGTCGAGTATCCCGAACTCGGCATGGAAGCCATCTGGCGCATCGAGGTCGAGGATTTCCCGGCCTTCATCATCGTCGACGACAAGGGCAACGACTTCTTCAAGGAGTTGAAGCTCGCCTGACGGCGGCTTGGACTTTCCGCCCCCTTGCCCCCACCCTAACCCTCCCCCGCTGGGCGGGGGAGGGAACTGCCGCTGAACATCGACAAAGCTCCTGTCCCCCTCCCCTGCCCAGCGGGGGAGGGCCGGGGTGGGGGCAAGCAGGAACCGACCCTTCGTGACACCCGCCCAAATCCAGGAGCGCGTCCTCTACCGGGACGGGCTGATGCTGATCATCGACAAGCCGGCGGGGTTGCCGGTCCACGCCGGCCCGGCCGGCGGCCCCAATCTGGAGCGCCATTTCGACGCCCTGCGCTTCGGCTTCCCCAAGCCGCCGTCGCTGGCCCACCGGTTGGACCGCGACACCTCAGGCTGCCTGATCCTGGGACGCCACGCCAAGGCGCTGCGCAAGATCGGCATCCTGTTCCAGGACGGCAAGGTCGACAAAACCTATTGGGCGGTCGTCGTCGGCTCGCCGCCGGCGGAATCCGGGCGGATCGAGCTGACGCTGTCCAAGGTCTCCAACAAGACCGGCGGCTGGCGCATCGTCGGCGGCAATCCCGACGGGCAGACCGCCGTCACCGACTACGTGGTGAAGGGCCGCGCCGACGGTCTGACCTGGCTGGAGCTGACGCCCCGCACCGGCCGCACCCACCAGATCCGTGTCCACTGCGCGTCCATCGGCTGCCCGCTGCTGGGCGACCCGCAATACGGCGGGCCGGAGGGGGCGCTGCACCTGCACTCCCGCGCCATCTCCCTGCCGCTCTACCCCAAGCGCGAGGCCGTGGGCGCCGTCGCCCCCATTCCGGCGCACATGCGGGCGGCGCTGGGGGCTTGCGGCTTTACGGAGGCTTCATAGCTTCGGGTTTAGGCTCGGGTCTTCGCTGCGTTGCGGCATGAGGGGCGAGGATTGCGCATGATCCCCATCGGCACGACCACCGCCCGCTGGATGACGCTGCGCTACGGCATTGCGCTGGCGCTGATCGCCTTGGGCACGCTGGCCGGTTTCGTGATGACCGAGCGGGTGATGGGCCAGCACGAGCGCATGCTGGAGGTCGTCAACGTCTCCGGCCGCCAGCGCATGCTGTCCCAGCGCACCGCCCTGCTGGTCGAGCAGCTCAAGCATGATTCCGACCCGGCCTCCCGCGCCGATCTGGCCCGGCGTCTGGCCGAGGCCACCGATATGTTCGAGGCCGCCCATCGGCGCCTGAACGGCCGTGCCGGCCCGGAGGACGGCCCGGTCCTGGGACCGCCACCCCGCAACCTGTTCTCCGGCGGCCCCGACCCGCTTGACGCGCTGGTGGCGCGCCATGTCGCCGCGCTGCGCGCCGTCATCGCCGCCGCGCCCGCCGGCTTGCCATCCGGCATGGCCGAGGCCGATTACGTAACCAGCCAAGCGCTGGGACCGCTGCTCGACCGGCTGGAAACAATGGTGGCGCTCTACCAGCAGGAGGGCGAGGCCGGCTTCCATTCCCTGCACCGGATGGGGCTGGCGGCGCTGATCCTGACGCTGCTGACGCTGGTGGCCGAGGCGCTGGTGATCTTCCGCCCGATGACCCGCCACGTGCGCGACCAGTTCACCGAGATCGCCCGCATGACCGAGGCCATCGAGCGGGCCAACGCCACGCTGGAGCAGCAGGTCCGCGAGCGCACCGCCGAACTCCACGCCGCCAAGACCGCCGCCGAGCAGGCGCACCGCGCCAAGTCGCGCTTCCTCGCCCACGCCAGCCACGACCTGCACCAGCCCTTGCAGGCCATCGGCATGTTCACCGGCATGCTGGAGCGCCAGAGCCAGACCGCCAAGGCGGCGGCGCTGCTGACCGACCTGAAGGCGGCGCAACGGTCGATGCGCGACCTGCTCAACGCGATCCTGGAGATCTCCAAGCTGGAATCCGGCGTGGTGTCGCCCAAGCCGGCGGATCTGGCGCTCTCACCGCTGCTCGACCAGTTGGAGGCCGAGTTCGCCGGTCTGGCCGAGGCCAAGGGGCTGCGCCTGCGCGCCGTGCCGACCGGGGTGACGGTGCGCAGCGACCCGGCCCTGCTGGAGCGGATCGTCCGCAACCTGATCGCTAACGCCATCCGCTACACCGAGGAGGGCGGCGTGCTGGTCGGCTGCCGGCGACGCGGCGGGCGGCTGTGGATCGAGGTCTACGACACCGGGCGCGGCATCGCCGAGACCGACCGCCGCCGCATCTTCGAGGAGTTCGTGCAGCTCGACCGCCCCGACCGCGACCGCAGCGAGGGCATCGGGTTGGGGCTGGCCATCGTCGAGCGTCTGGCCCGGCTGCTCGGCCACCCGGTGGCGGTGCGCTCGGTCGAGGGCAAGGGGACCGTCTTCTCCGTCTGCGTGCCGGAGGCGGAGGCGGCAACGGTTGCGTAGACCGGACGGCTCCGCTATCCCACCGGCATGACCAGCACCACCGACACGCTCGCCCCCGCCCCGTCCGCCTCCGCGCCTTCCGCCTCCGAGGTGCGGCGCGCCACCGGGATCGCCGCCATCGCCATCCCGCTCTGGGCGGCCTCGTCCCTGTTGACCTCGCTGCTCGGCGGCATCCCGCCCTTCCAGCTCGTCGCCTCGACCTTCACGCTGGCCTTCCTGACCGGAACGCTGGCCGGGCTGGCACGAGGACGCGACGTGATCGGCCCGCTGCGGCAACCCTGGCCGGTCTGGCTGGTCGGGGTGGTCGGGCTGTTCGGCTATCACTTCTTCTACTTCCTCGCCTTCGGCATCGCGGACGGCGCGACGGTCGAGGTCAACCTGCTGAACTACCTGTGGCCGCTGTTCATCGTGCTGTTCTCCACGCTGCTGCCGGGGGAGCGGCTGAAGCCGGGCCATGTGCTGGGTGCGCTGTGCGGGCTGGCCGGGACGGCGCTGATCATCACCGGACGCGGCGAGGGCGTATCGCTGACGGCGAACCATCTGCCGGCCTACGCGGCGGTGGTGACGGCGGCGGTCATCTGGGGCGCCTATTCGGTGCTGTCGCGCCGCTTCGGCAGCGTCCCGACCGAGGCGGTGGGCGGCTTCTGCCTCGTCACCGCGCTGCTGGCGCTGCTCTGCCACCTCGCCTTCGAGACGACGGTGATGCCCTACGGCATCGCGTGGCCGGCGCTAATGGCGCTGGGGATCGGGCCGTTCGGGCTGTCCTTCTTCCTGTGGGATCACGGCATGAAGCGCGGCGACATCCGCGCGCTGGGCGTGATGTCCTACGCGGTGCCGCCGGCCTCGACGCTGCTGCTGATCCTGTTCGGGCAGGCGACCGGCGGCTGGACGGTGTGGACCGCCTGCGCCCTGATCGCCGGCGGCGCGCTGCTGGCGAGCTGGGACCTCATCCGCGGCAAATGACGCCGAATTCACGGGGCGCCTTCGGCAAAGGGTGGTAATCGGCAGGGACCGTTCCGCCCAGCCACCTTCCACTCTGCCGCCGAGTGCCCGCCCATGGCCAGCCGCCTCTCCGCCGCCAGCGCCTTCCTGAAGAACGTGTGGAGCATCGCCCGCCCCTACTGGTCGTCCGAGGAGCGCTGGGCCGCGCGCGGCCTGCTGGGGTCCATCGTCGGGCTGAACCTCGCCGCCGTCTTCATGGAGGTGTGGTTCACCCAGATCAACGCGACGATCTACAACGCGCTGGAGGACAAGGACGAGACCGGTTTCCTCCACGCCCTGCTGCTGTTCGGCGGGGTGGCGCTGGTGTTCATCGCGGTGGAGGTCTACCGGCTCTACCTGAACCAGATGTTGCAGATCCGCTGGCGCCGCTGGCTGACCGAGCGGTATCTCGGCGACTGGCTGGAGAACCAGACCTATTACCGGCTGGCCTTCGCCGCCACCGGCACCGACAACCCCGACCAGCGCATCGCCGAGGATCTGCGGGGCTTCGTGCAGCTGACGCTCAGCCTGTCGCTGGGCTTTCTGACCAACATCGTCTCGCTGGTGTCCTTCCTGGTCATCCTGTGGGGCCTGTCGGGCTCGGTCACCCTGTTCGGCTTCGAGATCCCCGGCTACATGGTGTGGGTGGCGCTGGTCTACGCCATCGCCGGCACCTGGATCACCCACAGGATCGGCAAGCCGTTGGCCGCGCTCAGCTTCGACCAGCAGAAATACGAGGCCGACTTCCGCTTCGCGCTCGTCCGCCTGCGCGAGAACGCCGAGAGCGTCGCCCTGCAAGGCGGCGAGGCGCAGGAGGCGCGCGGCTTCGCCGACCGCTTCGGCCGCGTCGTGTCGAACTGGTGGGCGCTGATGCGCACGCAGAAGCGCCTGCTGTGGTTCACTGCCGGCTATGGGCAGGTCGCCGTCATCTTCCCGCTGTTGGTCGCGGCGCCGCGCTATTTCGGCGGCGCCATCCCGTTGGGCGGGCTGATGCAGACCTCGCAGGCCTTCGGGCAGGTCCAGGGAGCGTTGTCCTGGTTCATCGACGCCTACGTCAACCTCGCCGACTGGCACGCCACCACCATGCGCCTCGTCGGCTTCCGCGACGCGGTCGAGACGGTGCGCGCCGCCGGCCGCGACCACGCCGGGGTGGAACGCGCCACCGGAACCGATGCGGCGCTGCACCTCGACGGGTTGGCGCTGGCCACCCCCGGCGGCGCGCCGTTGCTGCGCGCCGACCTGACCGTCGCCCCCGGCGAACGCGTGCTGATCACCGGCCCGTCGGGATCGGGCAAGAGCACGCTGCTGCGCGCCGTTGCCGGCATCTGGCCCTTCGGCCAGGGGCGGGTGCGGCTGCCGGCCCAAGCCTCCTCCATGGTGCTGCCGCAGAAGCCCTACATGCCCATCGGCACGCTCCGCGCCGCCGTCGCCTACCCCGCCCCGCCCGACGCCTTCGACGCCGAGACGGTGCGCGCGGTGCTCGACGCGGTCGGCATGGCCCCCTTCGCCGACCGGCTGGAGGAGCAGGACCATTGGGGGCAGCGCCTGTCCGGCGGCGAGCAGCAGCGCGTCGCCATCGCCCGCGCCCTGCTGCACAAGCCGGCTTGGCTCTATCTGGACGAGGCGACCTCGGCCTGCGACCCGGCGACGGAGGAACGGCTCTACGGCCTGCTGCGTGAGCGGCTTCCCGCCACCACGCTGGTCAGCGTCGGACACCGCGCCAGCCTGAACGCCCACCACGACCGTCGCCTGACCTTGCGCCCGGCGGACGGCGACGGGATCGGCGAACTGGTCACGGCGGGCTGACCGCCTCCCGCGCCGCGTCCAGCAGCCAGAGGCGGAAGGCGGCGAGCGGCGGGTGGTTGGCCTTGTTGCGGGGATGCACGAGGTAGTAGGCCCGCGCGCTGCGGTGCGGCCGGTCGATCGCGGGAACCAACACGCCTTCCGCCAGTTCGCCGCGCACCAGCAGGGTGGGCAGCAGCGCCACGCCCAGCCCCGCCTCGGCCGCCTGGGCGGTGGTGGCGAACTGCTCGAAGAACATGCCGGCCCCGGTGCGCGGCGCCAGCCCCTGGGCCTCGAACCACTCCCCCCAGGCATCGGGCCGGGTGCTGGTGTGCAGCAGCGGCAGGGCGATCAGGTCGGCCGGCCCGGCGACCGGGTGCGCCGCCAGGAAGGACGGCGCGCAGACCGGCAGCACCTCCTCGTCCAGCAGATGGTCGCAGACGGCGTCGGGCCAGTCGCCCAACCCGTAATGGATGGCCGCGTCGAGATCGTGGGTGCGGAAATCGAAGGGCGCCAGCTTGGTGGTGAAGTGCAGGACCACGTGCGGGTGCGCCTCCTGGAAGGCCGGAAGCCGTGGCACCAGCCAGCGCGTGCCGAAGGTCGGCAGGATGGCGAGGTTCAGCACGCCCCCCTTGGGCGCCGCGATGGTTCGCACCGTCGCCGCCGAGATCTGGCGCAACGCGTCGCGGATCGGCTCGGCGTAGAGCGCCCCCGTGGGGGTCAGGGTGACGCGTTGCCCCTTGCGGGTGAACAGCGGCGTGCCGATCTGGTCCTCAAGGGCCTTGATCTGGCGGCTGACGGCGCCCTGGGTCAGCGACAGCTCGTTCGCCGCCGTCGTGAAACTGCCGGTGCGCGCCGCCGCCTCGAAGGCGGTCAGCGCGCTCATCGAGGGAAGAAGACGGCGCTGCAAATCCATCCCAGGTCATTACCACAGCTCATGACCTGCGGAAAGAAAGTCGGTTGCGGGACGCCGCGCGGCGAGGCACCGTCAACCGTCACGAAGTGGGACAGGCGGAGCGAGGATTCGATGAAGACCGGTGGCCAGTTGATCGTCGAGGCGCTGGAGGCGCAGGGCGTGCGTCGGGTGTTCGGCGTGCCGGGCGAGAGCTACCTCGCGGTGCTGGACGCGCTGCACGACAGCCCCATCGAGATGGTCGTCTGCCGTCACGAGGGCGGCGCCGCCATGATGGCCGAGGCGCAGGCCAAGCTGACCGGCCGCCCCGGCGTCTGCCTCGTCACCCGCGGTCCCGGCGCCACCAACGCCGCGTCCGGCATCCACGTCGCCCAGCAGGACGAGACTCCTCTGATCGTGCTGGTCGGCCAGATCGAGCGCGGCATGCGCGGCCGCGACGCCTTCCAGGAGGTCGATTACGGCAAGCTGTTCGGCGGCATGGCGAAATGGGTCGCCGAGATCGACAGCGCCGACCGCGTGCCGGAGATGATCTCGCGCGCCTTCCACACCGCCATGGCGGGCCGCCCCGGCCCCGTGGTGCTGGCCCTGCCCGAGGACACGCTGACCGAGGTCGCCGACGCCGTCGCCGCGCCGCGCGCCGAAGCGGTGGAAAGCGCCCCGACCCCGTCGCAGATCGCCGAGTTCGGCCGGCTGCTGGCCAAGGCGGAGCGCCCGCTGCTGGTCGTCGGCGGCTCGCGCTGGACCGAGGAGTCGGTGGCGGCGCTCCAGGGCTTCGCCGAGCGCTTCTCGCTGCCGGTCGCGGTCACCTTCCGCCGCCAGATGCTGTTCGACCACGCCCACCCGCTCTACGCCGGGGACGTCGGGCTGGGCATCAACCCGAAGCTCTCGGCCCTGGTGGCGGACAGCGACCTGCTGATCCTGCTGGGCGACCGCTTCTCCGAGGTGCCGTCGCAGAGCTACACGCTTCTCGGCATCCCCGATCCGGGCAAGGCCGTGGTCCACGTCCACCCCGGCGCCGAGGAGATCGGCCGCGTCCACCGCCCGGCGCTGGGCGTCGTCGCGACGCCGGGCGCCTTCCTCGAGGCGGTGTCGGGCCTCGCCGTTCCGCCCTCCCCCGGCTGGGCCGCCCGCGCCGAGGCGGCGCACGCCGCCTACGAGGCCTGGAGCACCCCGCCCAAGAGCATCCCCGGCGACGTGCAGATGGGCGACGTGATGGCGTGGCTGAACGAGCGGCTGGCCGACGACGCGGTCTTCACCAACGGCGCCGGCAACTACGCGACCTGGATCCACCGTTTCCGCCGCTTCCGCCGCTTCGGCACCCAGGCCGCGCCGGTCTGCGGCTCGATGGGCTACGGTCTGCCCGCCGCCGTCGCCGCCAAGCTGGAACACCCCGAGCGCGACGTGCTGTGCTTCGCCGGCGACGGCTGCTTCCAGATGACCGGGCTGGAGTTCGGCACCGCCGTGCAGGAGGGCGCCGCCGTGCTGGTGCTGGTCATCGACAACGGCATGTACGGCACCATCCGCATGCACCAGGAGCGCGAGTATCCCGGCCGCGTGTCCGGCACGCAGCTGCGCAACCCCGATTTCGCCGCCTTCGCCCGCAGCTACGGCGGGCATGGCGAGACGGTGGAGCGCACCGAGGAGTTCGCCCCGGCCTTCGAGCGCGCCCGCGCGTCCGGCCTGCCCGCCATCATCCACGTGAAGCTCGATCCCGAGGCCCTGACGCCGACCCGGACCCTGTCCGAGATCCGCGCCGCCGGCGCCTCGCGCTAAGTTTGTCAGAAGGAACCATCCCGGTGCAGCACAGCGACATTCTTTCCCGTTTCGGCCTTACCTCCTCGACCGGCGCCGGTCTCACCGCGCGGTCGCCGGTGGACGGGTCCACGCTCGCCACCGTCGCCGAGACCGACGCGGCCCTGGTGCCGGACATCGTCGCCAACGCCGCCCGCGCCTTCGAGGCGTGGCGCAGCGTCCCGGCCCCGCGCCGGGGCGAGCTGGTCCGCCTGCTCGGCGAGGAGCTGCGCGCCGCCAAGGAGGATCTCGGCCGTCTGGTGTCGCTGGAAGCCGGCAAGATCTATCAGGAGGGCCTCGGCGAGGTCCAGGAGATGATCGACATCTGCGACTTCGCGGTCGGCCTCTCCCGCCAGCTCTACGGCCTGACCATCGCGTCGGAGCGGCCGGGCCACGCGATGCGCGAGACTTGGCACCCGATGGGTCCGTGCCTCGTCATCTCGGCCTTCAACTTCCCGGTCGCGGTGTGGTCGTGGAACGCGGCGCTGGCGCTGGTCTGCGGCGATCCGGTGATCTGGAAGCCGTCGGAAAAGACCCCGCTGACCGCCGCCGCCTGTCAGGTGATCTTCGAGCGCGCCGCCGCCCGCTTCGGCGACGCGCCGGCCAACCTGTCCCAGGTCGTCCAGGGCAGCCGCGCCGTCGGCGAGGCGCTGGTGGCGCATCCGGGCCTGCCGCTGGTCTCGGCCACCGGTTCGACCCGCATGGGCCGCGAGGTCGCCAAGTCGGTCGCCGACCGCTTCGGCCGCACCATCCTGGAGCTGGGCGGCAACAACGCGATGATCGTCGCGCCGTCGGCCGACCTCGACATGGCGCTGCGGGCGATCCTGTTCTCCGCCGTCGGCACCTGCGGGCAGCGCTGCACCACGCTGCGCCGGCTGATCGTCCACAAGGATGTGGCCGGCAAGCTGCTGCCGCGCCTGAAGTCGGCCTACGCCTCGGTCGCCATCGGCAACCCGCTCGACGACGGCATCCTGATGGGGCCGCTGGTCGACGCCGACGCCTTCAAGGCGATGCAGTCGGCGCTTGAGAAAGCCAAGGCCGAGGGCGGCTCCGTCACCGGCGGCGCGCGCACGCTGACCGACCGCTTCGCCGACGCCTTCTACGTCACCCCGGCCATCGTCGAGATGCCCGGCCAGACCGAGGTGGTCCGGCACGAGACCTTCGCGCCGATCCTCTACGTGATGACCTACGAGACGCTGGACGAGGCCATCGCGCTGCAGAACGCCGTCCCGCAGGGCCTGTCCTCCTGCATCTTCTCGACCGACCTGCGCGAGACGGAGCGGTTCCTGTCGGCGTCGGGTTCGGACTGCGGCATCGCCAACGTCAACATCGGGCCGAGCGGGGCCGAGATCGGCGGCGCCTTCGGCGGCGAGAAGGACACCGGCGGCGGCCGCGAATCCGGCTCCGACGCCTGGAAGGCCTACATGCGCCGGCAGACCGCGACGGTGAACTACTCCTCCGCGCTGCCGCTGGCCCAGGGCATCAAGTTCGACGTGGGCTGATTCTCGCCCACGGGCGCCAACTTAGCCCTCTCCCCCCGGGGAGAGGGTTGGGTGAGGGGGAAGCGCCACGACCGGTTGACGGAAAAGTCATGGACGTGATTCTTTTCCGGCCTATCGGCCGTAACCCCCTCACCGGCCCTTCGGGCCACCCTCTCCCCGAGGGCGGAGAGGGTTACAGGCTCCGCAGATTTCATACGCTGTTGGAAACGTTGAAAAACGCGTTTCCAAGGACTCAACGCGCCATCAATAGAGCCGTTGTTTCGCCAACGGAAGGCTATGCGCCTCGACGTAGGCGTTGGAGGACGCAAGCGCCTCCCGATTCGCCTCCAACCATTGCCTGTCGCACAATTCGGCAATCCCGCGCGATACGTTGATGCCCAGCGCCTTGGCCTGCTCCAGCAGATCGCTGTTGAGGCTGACGTTGGTTGCCCGCTTCGGAGCGGAGGCGTCGAACGAAAGGCGCGTGTCGGGCATCGGTCTCTCCATAACCATGCGCAGTCATGATGCGCATGCCTCTTGGCACGATCAAGGATGGCTTTCGCACAGTGCGGTTCCGCCCTGTTTTTCAACCGGAAAACATTTGCGCAACAATCGGAAAAATGAATGCCAAAAAACTTTTCGATCATTCGCAAAATGGGTTGACCTGTGACGCCCCCTTTGGCTAGTTTGCGGCTCCCGCCCCAACCAAGCGTGGCTAAGCCGTTGTTTTGACGGCCAAGCCCGTCAGGCCGGCGGTAGTCCCGGGGAAACGGGCGCCCGAAGGAGAGAGGCGCCCCATCTACGAAAAGGTCGTGAGCGATGTCCGAACAGAAGCTGACCGGCGCCCAGATCATCATCAAGGCCCTGAAGGATCAGGGCGTTGACACCATCTTCGGCTATCCCGGCGGCGCCGTACTTCCCATCTACGACGCGCTGTTCCAGCAGAACGACCTACGCCACATCCTCGTACGCCACGAACAGGCCGCGGTTCACGCGGCGGAGGGCTACGCGCGCTCGACCGGCAAGGTCGGCTGCGTGCTGGTGACCTCCGGCCCCGGCGCCACCAACGCGGTGACCGGCCTGCTCGACGCGCTGTGCGACAGCATCCCCATCGTCTGCCTGTCGGGTCAGGTGCCCACCCATCTGATCGGCAACGACGCCTTCCAGGAGGCCGACACCACCGGCATCACGCGCCCCTGCACCAAGCACAATTACCTGGTGAAGGACGTCAACAATCTGGCCCGCACCCTGCACGAGGCGTTCTACGTCGCCCGCAGCGGCCGTCCAGGTCCGGTGCTGATCGACGTGCCGAAGGACGTGCAGTTCGCCGACGGAATTTACGTCCCGCCGACCGAGGTCAAGCACAAGACCTACCGCCCCCAGGTGAAGCCCGAGATCGCCCGCGTCGAGGAGGCGATCGAGCTGATCGCCAACGCCAAGCGTCCGGTCTTCTACACCGGCGGCGGCGTGATCAACGCCGGCCCCTTCGCGGCCAAGCTGCTGACCCAGTTCGTCAAGGCGACCGGCTTCCCGATCACCTCGACCCTGATGGGTCTGGGCGCCTTCCCGGCGTCGGACGGCCAGTGGCTGGGCATGCTCGGCATGCACGGCACGTACGAGGCGAATCTCGCCATGTACAACTGCGACGTCATGATCAACATCGGCGCCCGCTTCGACGACCGCGTGACCGGCAAGCTGTCGGAATTCGCGCCTTTCTCGAAGAAGATCCACGTCGACATCGACCCCAGCTCGATCAACAAGACCGTCGAGGTGGACATCCCGATCGTCGGCGACTGCGGCGCCGTCCTTGAGGACATGCTGCGCATCTGGAAAGCGCGCGCCAAGCGCCCCGACCAAGCGGCCTTGAAGGAGTGGTGGGGGCAGATCGACGGCTGGCGCGCCCGCAACTGCCTGAACTACAACCGCACCGAATCGGTCATCAAGCCGCAATACGCGCTGGAACGCCTGCGGGACGCCCTGCGCGGCAAGGACCATTACGTCACGACCGAGGTCGGCCAGCACCAGATGTGGGCCGCCCAGTTCCTGCCCTTCGACCAGCCCAACCGCTGGATGACCTCGGGCGGGCTCGGCACCATGGGCTACGGCCTGCCGGCGGCCATCGGTGCGCAGATCGCCCATCCCGACGCCATCGTGGTGGACGTGTCGGGCGAGGCCAGCTTCCTGATGAACATGCAGGAGATCGGCACCGCCGTGCAGTACCGCGCCCCGGTGAAGATCTTCATCCTGAACAACCAGTACATGGGCATGGTCCGCCAGTGGCAGGAGCTGCTGCACGGCTCGCGCTTCTCGCAGAGCTATTCGGAGGCGTTGCCTGACTTCGTCAAGCTGGCCGAGGCCTGGGGCTGCGTCGGCCTGCGCGCCACCACGGTGGCCGAGGTGGACGAGGTGATCGAGAAGATGCTGGCGGTCACCGACCGTCCCTGCATCGTCGACATCGCGGTCGATCCCAAGGAGAACTGCTTCCCGATGATCCCCGGCGGCAAGGCCCACAACGAGATCCTGTTCGGTCCGGACGACAGCCCGTCGAGCGCCACGCCGGAAGACGGCATGGTTCTGGTCTGATCGGCTTTTGACGGAACGCTCGGCGCGAGGAATGGGAATCATGGACGAAAGCAAGATCGAGAAGCACACCATCGCGGTGCTGGTGGACAACGAGCCGGGCGTGCTGGCGCGCGTCATCGGGCTGTTCTCCGGCCGCGGCTACAACATCGAAAGCCTGACGGTGGCGGAGGTCAACAACGCCGACCACCTGTCGCGCATCACGCTGGTGACCTCGGGCACCCGGATGGTCATCGAGCAGATCAAGGCCCAGCTCGACCGGCTGGTCCCGATCCACCGGGTCCACGACCTGACGGACGAGGGGCCGTCGGTGGAGCGCGAACTGGCGCTGGTCAAGGTGGCCGGAACCGGCGAGAAGCGCATCGAGGCGCTGCGTCTGGCCGACATCTTCAAGGCCACCGTGCTCGACGCGACGCTGACCTCCTTCGTCTTCGAGCTGACCGGCAGCACGGCGCAGGTCGACGATTTCGTCGGGCTGATGTCCCAGCTCGGTCTGGTCGAGGCCAGCCGCACCGGCGTGGTCGCCATGTCGAAGGGTCCCTCCGGCTTCTGATCAAACCGGAACCGGGTTCTTATCCAACGGTCAGGGCGGCGAAAATCGCAAGGAAGCTCCGCGTTTCGCCGCCGGATCATGCGATTGTTTCGCTTGACGGACGGCTTTGCTCAATGGAGTAATCCGCCGGCAAGGGAACGCACTCATCACCTTAGTGTTGTGAATTCAAGGAACCATCACCATGCGCGTCTATTACGATCGTGATGCCGACGTCAACCTGATCAAGGGCAAGAAGGTCGTCATCGTCGGCTACGGCAGCCAGGGCCACGCTCACGCCCACAACCTGCGTGACAGCGGCGTCAAGGACGTGCGGATCGCCCTGCGTCCCGGCTCGGCCACCACGAAGAAGGCCGAGGCCGCCGGCTTCCAGGTGATGGCGCCGGGCGAGGCCGCCGCTTGGGCCGACGTCGTGATGGTTCTGACCCCCGACGAGCTGCAGGCCGACCTGTACAAGGACGATCTGGCCAAGAACATGAAGGAAGGCGCCGCGCTCGCCTTCGCCCACGGCCTGAACATCCACTTCAGCCTGATCGAGCCGCGCGCCGACCTCGACGTGTTCATGATCGCGCCGAAGGGCCCCGGCCACACCGTGCGCAGCGAATACCAGCGTGGCGGCGGCGTGCCGTCGCTGGTCGCCGTGCACCAGAACGCCTCCGGCAACGCGCTGGACATCGCGCTGTCCTACGCCTCGGCCAACGGCGGCGGCCGCGCCGGCATCATCGAGACCAGCTTCAAGGAAGAGTGCGAGACCGACCTGTTCGGCGAGCAGGTCGTCCTCTGCGGCGGCCTGACCGAGCTGATCAAGGCCGGCTACGAGACGCTGGTCGAGGGCGGCTACGCGCCTGAGATGGCCTATTTCGAGTGCCTGCACGAAGTGAAGCTGATCGTCGACCTCATCTATGAGGGCGGCATGGCGAACATGCGCTACTCGATCTCCAACACGGCCGAATACGGCGACTACCGCACCGGCCCGCGCATCATCACCGCCGAGACCAAGGCCGAGATGAAGCGCGTGCTGACCGACATCCAGGAAGGCCGCTTCGTGCGCGACTGGATGCAGGAGTGCAAGGTGGGCCAGCCCTCCTTCAAGGCGATCCGCCGCCGCAACGCCGAGCACGAGATCGAGAAGGTCGGCGAGAAGCTGCGCGCCATGATGCCGTGGATCGCCGAGCGCCGTCTGGTCGACAAGTCGAAGAACTGATCGGCGTTTTCGCCAAACTGGTCTGATTTGTGGAAAGCGCGTCCTTCGGGGCGCGCTTTTCGTTTGTGGAGCTTTCTACGCGACACCGTCCTGCTCCGGCGGAATCCCGAACGTGGCGGCGAACCCCTCTCGCCCCTCGGCCGTGACCGACACGGCGCGGCTGTCGGGAACGCGCGCGATCCATCCCAGCGCCAGCGACCGGTCGAGCAGCCCGGCCCCAAGCCGGCCGGCGAGGTGCGGGCGGCGCTCGCTCCAGTCCAGGCAGGTCCGGCAGAGCGGGCGTCGGCCCGTAAGTTCCGTCCCAAGCCCGATCCCGAAATCGTCCAGGAACCGCCGCCCCGCTGCCGTCACCACGCCGGTCCCATCGGCAAGCACGACGTGCCCCTGCGCATGCAGCGCATCGGCGAGCGCGATTCCCAACCGTCCGGCCAGATGGTCGTAGCAGGTGCGGGCGGCCCGCAGCGCCTCGTCCTTCGGCCCGACCGGACGGTGACGTTTCGGCCCCGAGGCCGCGAGCGCCATCAGCGCCTCCATCGCCTGGGCGATCTCGGGCGAGGCCAAGCGGTAGTAACGATGCCGCCCCTGCTTTTCCAGGGCGAGCAGCCCAGCCCCCGCCAGCTTGGCGAGGTGCCCGCTGGTCGTCGGCGCGCCGACGCCGGCGTGCCACGCCAGTTCGCCGGCCGTGAGCGCCTGCCCGCCCATCAGCGCTGAGAGAATGTTCGCGCGGGCGGGATCCCCGATCAGGGCCGCGATCTCCGCGATGCTGTTTCCGGAAGCGATGTTCGACATAAGGCCGATGATAATCCGCTCCGGCCGGGCCGTCTGCCTCGCATGGTTCGACCGGGACCGAAACGTCCGTCACGGATTCCGGAACGGAAGGCTGGCATGGTCGCCATCCCCCCAAACGACCGAGGCCAGACCATGACCGAGCGAACGACGACGATGCGCACCGAACTGGCGCTGCTCCTCGCGCTGGCGACCCTGTGGGGCGCGTCCTACAGCTTCATCAAGATCGGCGTGGAGACGATTCCGCCCGTCACCCTGATCGCCGCCCGCACCCTGATCGCCGGCACGCTCCTGCTGGCCGTCATCCGCTGGCGCGGGCTGGCGATGCCGAGGGATTTCGCGACCTGGAGGAATTTCCTGATCCAGGCTGCTCTGAACAGCGTGCTCCCCTTCACCCTGATCGCCTGGGCGGAACGCAGCGTGGACGCGGGCATGGCCGTGATCCTCAACGCGACGACGCCGATTTTCGCCTTCCTGCTGACCGCGCTGCTCACCCGGCACGAGGCCCTGACCGCGCGCAAGGCGGTGGGCGTCGCGGCCGGCATCGTCGGGACCGGGCTGGTCATCGGCGTCCAGGCGCTCGACGGCGCCGGGCAGGACGTGGTGGCGCAACTCGCCATCGTCGTGGCCACGCTCTGCTACGCGGGCGCGGCGATCTTCGGCCGGGTCTTCAAGGGGCTCGACCCGATGATGCCGGCGGCCGGGTCGCTGGTCTGCGGGGCGGCGATCCTCACCCCGCTCAGCCTGCTGGTCGACGCGCCGTGGACGCTGGCGCCCTCGGCGGAGTCGGTCGCGGCCCTGCTCGGCCTGTCGGTCTTCTCCACCGCGCTGGCCTTCGTCCTGTATTTCCGGCTCGTCTACACCATCGGCTCGGTCGGCACCACCGCCCAAGCCTATCTGCGCGTGCCCATCGGCGTCGCGATCGGCGTGGTCTTCCTTGGCGAAACCCTGAGTCCGACCGCTTGGGCCGGTTTCGCCTGCGTGATCGTCGGCGTCGCCGCGATGACCATTCCCGCCAAGCTCAAACCGCTCGCGGCCTGAACCGTCCCCCCTTACCCGCGCGGCTCGCCCGTCATCGGCGGCGGCACGCTTTCCGCCACGGAGGCCCGTCCCGGATCGCGCTTCTGGCATTCCAGCAGGATGTCGCGGGCGATCGGCGCCGCGACCGTGGAACCGCCGCCGCCATGCTCGACGAAGACGGAACAGGCGTAGCGCGGCGCCTGGACCGGCGCGAAGGCGACGAACAGCGCGTGGTCGCGCTCGCGCCACGGGATGTCCTCGTTCTTCTTCACCCCGGTGCTGCGCTCCGCCATGGTGATGCGGCGGACCTGGGCCGAGCCGGTCTTGCCGGCCAACTCGTAGCCGACCTGGGTGATGCGCGACTTGAAGGCGGTGCCGTTGGGCGCGTTTGACACCTCGTACATGCCGCGCAGCACGACGTCGAGGTTCTCCTTCTTGACCCCCAGGCTGGGCCAGGTCACCTGCTCGCCGCTGACCGACTTGATCTGCTTGGTCAGATGCGGCTTCACCGCATAGCCGCCGTTGGCGAGCCGGCAGGTCATCACCGCCAGTTGCAGCGGGGTGGCAAGGACATAGCCCTGGCCGATGGAGGCCACCAGCGTCTCGCCCATGTCCCAGCCCTTTCCGAGCGTCGCCTTCTTCCAGGCGATGGATGGCATCAGCCCGGCGCGCTCGTGCGGCAGATCCAGCCCGGTGCGCTCCCCCAGCCCGAAGCGCTTCGCCATCTCGGCGATGCGGTCCACGCCGATCCGCCGCGACACGTCGTAGAAGAACACGTCGCAGGAATGGCGCAGCGCCCCCACCATGTCGATGGTGCCGTGACCGCCCCGCTTCCAGCAGTGGAACCGGTGATCGCCCAGTTCCAGATGGCCGGGGCAGAACACGGTGTGGCGGTTGTTGACGATCCCCGATTCCAGCGCCGCCAGCGCCACCACCATCTTGAAGGTGGACCCCGGCGGGTACTGGCCCACCACCGCCTTGTTGTTCAGCGGCGTCGCCGGGTTGGACAGCAGATCCTCCCACAGCTCGGCGCTGATGCCCATGGTGAACTGGTTGGGGTCGAAGCTGGGGTGGGAGGACAGGGCGTAGATGCCGCCGGTGTGGATGTCCATCACCACCGCCGAGGCGCTCTGCTCCTCGGCCAGACGCTGCTGGACGTAATGCTGCAACCCCATGTCGATGGTGAGCTGGATCTCGCGGCCCGACTGCCCCTCGTCGCGCGACAGCTCGCGGATGACGCGACCGACGGCGTTGACCTCCAGTTGGCTGGTGCCGGCGGTGCCGCGCAGCACCTTCTCGTGATACTTTTCGATGCCGGCCTTGCCGATGCGGAAGCCCGGCAGCGACAACACGGGATCGCTGTTGCCGCTGAGTTCGGCCTCCGACACCGCGCCGACGTAGCCCATGATGTGGGCGGTGGCGTCGGCCTGCGGGTAGTTGCGGATCTCGCCGACCTCGATGGCGACGCCCGGCAAGTCGGGTGTGTTCATCTCGATGGTGGCGACCTGCTCCCAGGTAAGGTTTTCACGCACGGTAACGGGGACGAAGCGGCGCTTGCGGTGCAGCTCGCGCATCACCCGGCGGCGGTCGCCGTCGGTCAGCGGGACGATGCGGGAGATCTTGTCCAGCGTCTCCTGGATGTTGCGCGTGCGCTCCGACACCACGACGACGCGGTAGTTCTGCTGGTTGACCGCCAGCGGCGTGCCGAAGCGGTCGACGATGTTGCCGCGCGAGGGGGCGATCAACCGCAGGCTGATGCGGTTTTCCTCCGCCAGCATGGTGTAGCGCGCGGATTCGAGGACCTGCAGGTAGTAGAGCCGCCCGACCAGCGCCGACAGGCCGGCCAGCTTGATCCCGCCCAGAACCAGCGCGCGGCGGCTCAACAGTCGGGATCGGTCGGTGTCGCGGTCGATGGAACTCATGGAGCGGAACTCATGAAACCCTGTCGGAAAAACTGTTACGCGTTCAAGAAGGCCCGGTGCATCCGGATCAGCAGCCAGCCAACCGCCGGGAACATCGCCACCGTCAGCAGCCCCTGGAACAACGCCGGCTTGACCGGCAGCATCGTGGCGCTCAACGCCGAGAAGGCCAGCCACTCCAGGAAGACGGCACCGGCCATCACCATGGCGAAGCCGATCCACAGCAGGGCGAAGGTGCTGGCCAGGAAGACCCGGCGCTGGTTCAGCACCGCCCATTGCGCGACGACCAGCATCAGCGCGTTGACGCCCAGCGGTCCGCCGATCAGCAAATCCTGCAGCAGCCCGAGCAGAAAGGCCACCCCCGGCCGCATCAGATCAGGTCTGTGGATCGTCCAGTAATAGACCGAGATCAGCGTCAGCTGCGGCGCCACCGGCGTGTAGGCGGGGACCGGGATCGGAATCAGCCCGATCAGGACCAGCATCACCGTGACCGCAAAAGGCGCCAGATTCCGCCCGGCCTTGTCGAGCCGCTGCCAGAAGGTCGCGGTCATGCCCGACCGGCCCCTTCCGCGGCGCCAACGTTCGAAACCGTCACTTCCACTCGGCGGCCAGATCCAGTTCGGTGCCGGGCAGGCCGAAATCGACCAGCCGCAGATGCTCGACCCGCGACAGGTCGGCGTTGGGCAGCACGCGGACGCCGCGCTCGCTGGCCGAGGTCACGACACCGACCGGAAGACCCGGCGGGAACAGCCCGCCATGGCCCGACGTAACGACCCGCTCGCCCACCTGCACCGGCGATTCCGGCGGCAGGTAGAGCAGCTTGGCCTGGTCGGAATTGTCGCCGGCCAGCACCGCGCGCTGGCGGGAGCTTTCCAGCACGACGGGAACGCGGGCGTTGATGTCGGTCAGCAGCAGCACGCGCGACGACCATTCGCCGACCTCGATCACCCGGCCGACCAGTCCGGCCCCGGCCAGCGCCGCCTGCCCCTTGCGCACCCCGTCGCGGCGCCCGGCCGTGACGACCAGGGTGCGGACGAAGGAGCTGCCGGGCGTCGCGATGACGCGGGCGGTGATGAAGGAGACCGAGGGTTCGGGGGTGACGCGCAGCAGCGTGCGCAGGCTGGCGTTCTCGGTTTCGAGCCGCAGCGCCGCCTGCTTCCATTGCAGGAGACGGGCGTTCTCGGCCTTCAGCCTTTGGTTTTCGTCGAAGGCGTTCTCAACCTCGACGGCGGATTCGATCACGCGGGCGGCGGTGGCCGCCGGGCGGGAGATGGCGTCGAGGATGGGCGCGAAGGCGTCGGTGACGCGCGCCCGCGCGCTGTCGACCGAGACGGACTCGATTTTGCCCACCATCATCAAGGCGATGGAGGCGAAGACCAGCAACAGAAAGGAGAAACGCTGCGCAAGTGCCCGCAAAGGTGCGGCAAGGCGAACGACGGAGCCGGATGAGCGTGGCTTCACAGGAAATTCCCGTCCAGATACGCGGTCCGTCCTCGGTTCTCATGCCCGGCGCGGGCTTGGGAACCGAAGGCCTTCCAACCGAGAGATACACCAATCAGTAGGCGCTGACCAAGACGTTTCGCAGGGTCTTCATCTCTTCCAACGCGCGCCCTGTGCCCAGCGCGACACAGGAGAGCGGGTCGTCGGCGATCGACACCGGCAGGCCGGTGGCGTGGCGCAGGACGAAGTCCAGGTTGCCCAGCAGCGCGCCGCCGCCGGTCAGGACGATCCCCTTGTCGACGATGTCGGCGGCCAGCTCCGGCGCCGTGTGCTCCAGCGCGACCTTGACCGCCTCGACGATGGCCGAGACCGGCTCCGCCAGGGATTCGGCGATCTGGCGCTCGGAGATGATCAGCTCCTTGGGCACGCCGTTCATCAGGTCGCGACCCTTGATCTCCAGGATGCGGCCCTCGCCGTCTTCCGGCGGGCAGGCCGACCCGATCTCCTTCTTGATGCGCTCGGCCGAACCCTCGCCCACCAGCAGGTTGTGGGTGCGGCGGATGTAGCCGATGATCGCCTCGTCCATCTTGTCGCCGCCGACGCGGACCGAGCGCGAGTAGACGATGCCGCCCAGCGACAGGACCGCCACCTCGGTGGTGCCGCCGCCGATGTCCACGACCATGGAGCCGGTCGGCTCCGTCACCGGAAGCCCGGCGCCGATCGCGGCGGCCATCGGCTCCTCGATCAGGAAGACGCGGCGGGCGCCGGCGGCCTCGGCCGATTCCTGGATGGCGCGGCGTTCCACGGCGGTCGAGCCCGACGGCACGCAGATGATGACTTGCGGGCTGGCGAAGCTGCGGCGGTTGTGAACCTTGCGGATGAAATGCTTGATCATCTCTTCCGCGACTTCGAAGTCGGCGATCACGCCGTCGCGCAGCGGCCGGATGGCCTGGATGTTGCCGGGGGTGCGGCCCAGCATCATCTTGGCCTCGTCGCCCACGGCGAGAACCTGCTTCTTGCCCCGCACGTTGGCGATGGCCACGACGGACGGCTCGTTCAGGACGATGCCGCGACCCTTGACATACACCAAGGTGTTCGCCGTCCCCAGATCGATCGCCATGTCGGCGGACAGAACGCCAAGCAGTTTGGAAAGCATGGAGATGCCGGACTCTTCGAAAGCGGTTGAGACGACCGAACTGGCGGAAGGACATACCACGTCCGCCAGCGGTTCCATAGACGAATGCTTCCGCACGCTCAAGCGGAGAGTGCGCCCCGGCGGAAACGAGCGCCGGATCGCCGAAATCCCGTTCGATGAGCGGGCTTCGACACCGGCGACACTGGCGGATCAGGGTTAATTTTCCGTCAACGGGATCGGACGGCGATGCCGGAACGTCCGTGGTCTTCCGGACGCGATCCGGCGGCCGGCGGCCCCGTTTCCGCTGCCCTGTCTAGGCCGTTTCATGCTGCGCCGCAACGGCCTTGTGAGGAAAAGCCGCGCGCATGACCGAAAGGAGAGCCTCTGATCAATGGTCGGCCGGCAGCCCCCTCGGCGCCGTCTTGCCGCCCTTCGGGGCCGGGTGGTGGCCCTCCAGCCGGTCCATCAAAGCCAACAGCACGCCGGACCCGACGAAGGTCAGGTGGATGATCACCAGCCACATCAGCTCGTCGTGCGAGACGTTCTTGATGTTCATGAAGGATTTCAGCAGATGGATGCCCGAGATGGCGACGATGGAGGCGATCAGCTTCAGCTTGAGCCCGCCGAAATCGACCTTCCCCATCCAGTCCGGCCGGTCCTCGTGGTCGGCGACATCGATCTTCGAGACGAAATTCTCGTAGCCCGAAAAGATCACCATCACCAGCAGGTTGCCGGCCAGCGACAGGTCGATCAGCGTCAGGATCGCCAGCAGCAGATCCTTTTCCGGCATCTCCAGCACGTAGGGGACGATGTGGAGGATCTCCTGAAGGAACTTCACCATCAGCGCGGCCAGCGCGATCACCAGCCCCAGATAGAAGGGGGCGAGCAGCCAGCGGCTGGCGAAGAGAACCTGTTCAAAGCGGCGTTCGATCATGGCGGACATCGTCGGCTGTGGCGAAGGAAGGGCGGCGGGGCTGCCGCCTGACCCCGCCTTGTGACAGTGCCGCACCGCAAAATCAACCGCCGGATGCGCGGATTTTCCCGTGCGGCGAGCGCGGAAATATGCATCGTCGCGGTGTCACCGTCATGCTCCGGTAACGTTGCCGCGCTATGCTGCGGTCTTTGACTGCCTCTCGTGTCGAAAGGGTTTTGCGCGATGAAGACTTCCGCCCCGCACATCGTGTCCGCGTTCGAGGACGCGTTGAAGCGGCTGAAATCCGCCATCGTCCAGATGGCCGGGGCCGCGGAAACGCAGTTGGACCAGGCGCTGACCTGCCTGACGCAGCGCAACCCGGAGCTGGCCCGTGAGATTGTCCTGTCCGACGCTCGGCTCGATTCCTTCGAGCACGAGATCGAGGCCCACTGCATGCGCCTGCTGGTGCTGCGCCAGCCGGTCGCCGACGACCTGCGCGAGGTGATCGCCGCCCTGAAGATCGCCGGCAGCCTGGAGCGTATCGGCGACCATGCCGCCAACTCCGCCAAGCGCGCGGCGGCGGTCGGCATCTTCCCCGACTCCGCCCCGCTCGCCGGCCTGCCGAAGCTGGGCCGGCTGGTCCGCGAGCGGCTGACCAGCGTCATCGACGCCTATGTGGACACCGACAGCGAAGCGGCCCTGCGCATCTGGCGGACCGACGACGAGGTCGATGCGCTCTACACCAGCATCGCCGCCGAAATCGAACGCTCCGCCGCCGCCACGCCGGACCAGTTCGCCGCCCACATGCACCTGATGATGATCGCCAAGAATCTGGAGCGCATCGGCGACCACGCCACCAACATCGCCGAGGTGGTGTATTTCGTCAGCACCGGCCAGCCGCTGCTGGACGAACGCCCCAAGGCCGACCGCTCCTGCGATCCGGCGGAAGGGTAAGGCGGCCTATCCGCTTCGGGCTGGAAGGGATTATCGGCCGATGCCCGAGAGTTGGGTGGTAACTTGGTCATTATAGGTTCACGCTGCCGTCACAATCGACACCGTGCCGCCTCAACGACCGAGACCATGACCGCTCCCGACACCTCCCCTTCCCCAGCCGTCCCGACTACCGACGACCTGCTCCGCCTGTACGAGGCCATCCTCGAACGGCGGAGCATGGATCCGGCGGAATCGAAAACCGCGCGGCTGTTCGCCGCCGGGCCGAAAAAGATCGCCAAGAAGGTCGGCGAGGAAGCGGTCGAAGTGGCGTTGGACGCCATGAACGAGGATCGTCAGGGGGTCATCAACGAAAGCGCCGACCTGCTCTACAATCTGTCGGTCCTGTGGGCGACGTTGAACATCCACCCGACCGACGTCTTCGCCGAGATCCGCCGGCGCGAGGCGCTCTACGGCATCGCCGAGAAGCTGCCCAAGCCACCGGGAGGCGGTCCGAGCCGGTAATCGGAAGCGCCGCTCACATTCGTGCGCTTACATTTTTGTCCGTTCGACCGCCGCGATCAGCGCCGCCAGCGCGGTCCGCAGTTCGGCCGCGTGGGTGCGCGGGCGGACCGCGCCGGCGTCCGGAACAGCCAGGACGGTCAGGGTCCGGCAGCCGGTCAGCCCGCTTTCCAGCGTGCCCATCAGCGTGGCGGGCGCGCTGCCCTGCATCAGGGTGACCGGCACGCGCACCGCCGGCAGTTCCGTCTCCAGCGCGCCCAGCCCGGTCCCGTCCACGGGCAGACCGAACAGCGACGCGACGGCGCCGAGCCGCCGCCGGAGCGCCGAATCCGCCCCGACGTCGTCGACGATCATCACCCCGCCCACCGCGTCCGGATGGTCGAGCGCGGCCCCGAGCGCGGCGGCGGCGGTCAGCACGCCGGCCACCAACACCGGCTTGCGCCCGCCGCGCTCGACCAGCAGGGGATGCAACGGCGCATTGCCGGGCGACGGCACGGTCATCCATTCCTGGCCGGGCGGCACGCCGTGCAGCAGGCGCCACCACGCGCCCTTTCCGGGATGAAGGAAGATCACCCGCCGTCCCCAGGGATCCCCGGCCGTGCCATCCGCCCGCGACACCAGGGACAGCCGGGGAGAGGACACCGGAACGCGCCCGGACCGGATCAAACCGGGACGGTCGGTGGATCCGGAGCGGTCGGCGGCTGGGCGGGGGGCCGACGGGGTGGTATGAAAGAACAAGAGCGGGATCCCCCGGCTGGCGATTCCGCGATGGGAAGACCCCATCGCCGAACCCACCCTAGCGGAGGCTGAAGACCTTCGTCCCGTTCGATAAATTGGCCATAAACCTTAACGGCCCCGTGACAGGAATACGCCCCGCCGATCAGGATCAGTGCAGCGTGACCTCGCCGTCGCTCTCCTCGTCCGGATTCCCGCCGGACGCACGGCGCAGTTCGCCGACCAGCGAGCGCCATTCCGGGGCGCCGCCCAACTGTTGAAGCAACTGCGTGGTGAAGGCGAAGACCGCGTGCTCCAGCGGGCCGTTGTCCTCGGCGTGGGCGTTGACGGTGAGGCAGGATTCCGCCGCGCTCTCGAAGATGGCGGCGGCGGCGCCGGCGCCGGGGCCGGGGGCGGGAAGCGGAATCGCCTCCGGTTCCTGCCCGGTGGTGCGCAGCTTGGCCAAGTTGTCGACCAGCAGGCGGGTGCGGATGGCGGTGTCGACGGCGGCGGCCATGGTGTAGCCGGCCTCCTCCTCCACCGTGGCGCGCAGGACGCGCAAGCCCGCGATCAGCCCGCGGGCGACGTCGCCGGACGCCCCGCGCTTGGCCGCCGCCGCGACGGCGGTGCCGAGGATGGCGGCAACCACCGGGGAAAGCGATTCGCCCTCGGCCGGTTGGTTCGGCGCCTCGGCGCCGGGGTCGTCGTTCAATGCTTCGCTCATGCGGCCTCCGATCCGTGAGGTCCGGGACCGGGCGCTCCGCCGTCGGAACGTCCGCCTGGACGTATCGTCACGTTGCCTCTTCCTTCGATTTGTGGACAAAAACAGTGCTCTTCAAGGCACCGAAAGAAGCGTGCTCCCTGTTCTTTCGAGTTCGTTGTTCTTTCGGGCCACCGCATCTAGGCGGAGCCATCCACCATCCCCACATGACCGGCGAAAGGAGAACCCCTGTCATGCCTTTGGTCAGCTTTGTCCTCAACGTCCTGTGGGTCGTCACCGGCGGCATCTGGATGGCGCTCGGCTGGCTGCTTGCCGCCGTCGTGATGGCGATCTCCATCATCGGGCTTCCCTGGGCGCGCTCCGCCCTGACCATCGCCCGCTACACGCTGCTTCCCTTCGGGCAAACCGCCGTGCGCCGGGACGAGTTCCGCGGCCGCGAAGACATGGGCACCGGCGGAATCGGTTTCATCGGCAACGTGGTCTGGTTCGTGCTGGCCGGCTGGTGGCTGGCGCTGGGCCATCTGTTCGCCGCCGTGGCGCTGGCCGTCACCATCATCGGCCTGCCCTTCGCCTGGGCGCATCTGAAGCTGGCGCTCGTCGCCCTGTGGCCGGTCGGCACCGAGATCGTCTCCAACGACGAGGCCGCGCGCGGCCAAGGCTACAGCCGGGTCTGACACCGGGCGGCATCGCCCGGAGCTCGGATAGGAAAAATTTTAGCTAAATATTTTTCCGCGCAGGCACAGCGCTCTCTCCTTCGTAATACCTCTTGTGAGGCATTCCGTCAGGAGAGAGCCATGTCCGTATCGATGGTAAGTTCATCGGTTTCCAGCCAGACCCTTCAGCGCCCGCAAGGGCCTGGAAAGGAAATCCGGCAGGGAATCGACACTCTGAAAAAGGCGGTCGAGTCCGGCGACTTGACCTCGGTCCAGTCGGCCTATGATTCCCTGTCCAAGCTGCAAGCCGACAAGCAGGGCAGCAGCGGCACGTCCGGCACCTCGTCCGCCGGCAGCGACGCCAAGGACCCGTTGTCCAAGCTGCTGACCAGCGTCGGCGAGGCGCTGAAGACCGGCGATGTCAGCGCGGTCCAGCAGGCGGTCGCTCAGAACGTCCCGCCCGGTGGCGGTGCCGGCGGTCGCGGCGGTGGACCGGGCGGTGCCGGCGGCCCCCCTCCAGGTGGTGGTGGCGGTCCGCCTCCGGGAGGTGGCGGCGAGGTCGGCAGCGCGGTGGGCAGCCTTGCCCAGTCGCTTCAGTCGGGCGATGTGTCGGGTGCCCAGGATTCGCTGACTTCGCTGACCAAACTGCTGACCGCGTCGAGCGACGACGAAGACGAGGATGATTCGTCGTCCACAAGCTCCACCACTTCGGCCAGTTCGTCGTCGAATTCCTTCCTCGACAAGCTGAAGAGCAGCCTCGGCGACATCGGCAGCGCCCTGCAATCGGGCGACGTGTCGAGCGCGCAAAAGCTGTTCGCCAGCGTGGCGACGCGCGGTTCCCAGGGTGTGAACGTTCTGGCGTGATCCGCCCCCCGACCGAGTTCCGCGCCCGATGGGGAGAAGAGCCCCCGTCGGACGCGGAAATCACCTTGCTTATGAGACGTCGGTTGGCGTCTTACCTTACGAACCATGCCCCCGCGTTGGCACCCGGCATCGTTCAGCTGAAAATAAAGTCCGTGGAGGACAACCCCCCGGTTACGCCGCTCAACGTGATCGCCGCGTAGGAAAAGCGGGAATTGTTGGACGGGCTGACATACACCACCGCTTGGCTGGCACCGTAATCGACCCGCACTTCGGTTCCGGCGTTGTTCGTGAAGGTTCCGGTGTCGAGGAATCGCCCTCCAAGCGCTCCGGCGATGGCCGACAGGTTGATCTTGTCCGTTCCGACCTGGAAGTCCGTGATCACGTCGCCCGCCATCTCGGTCGTGTTGGCGAAGACGAAGGTGTCGGCTCCCAGATCGCCGGCCATGAGATCCGCCCCGACCCCACCGATGATGGTGTCGTTCCCGAGCCCACCGGAGAGCGTGTCGTTCCCGGAACCGCCCGAGATGGAGTCGTTCCCGGCGCCGCCGGTCAGGGCATCGGCACCGACACCGCCCCACAATGTATCATTGCCAGCCCCGCCGATCAGGGCGTCATTGCCGGCCGCGCCGAGCAGATTAAATCCTCTGGTTGCCGACGACGCATCGATCGCGCGCCCGATGTAGGTCGCGTAGCGGCCACCCGACATGCCCCACAGCGCGAAGTGCTCCTCGCCGGTGCTGAACTGTCCGGCTTGGACAGCCCGCGCCACGTCCGGATAGCGCTGGAGATAGTCGGTGTCGTTGAAGGCGTCGCCGCTGGCCTTGCGCCCCTCGGCACGGCCAAACGCGTTGTAGTGTGCCAGCCCCGAAGGAAGGGTACCCGCGAAGACGGCGGCGGCAACGTCGGGGTTCTTCGCCAGATAACCACTCTCGCTGAACGCCGAAGCGGAGGGGGAGCGGCCCTCGAAATTCCCATACAGCAGGTAATGCTGCTGAAGCCCCGGCGAAGTGGTGGTCGTCGCCGCCACGTCCGGATTCTCGGCCTTGTAGTAGTTCGCGTCGAAGCTGCTGTAGGGCGATGCCAACCGGCCTTCCGCCTGCCCCGATGCGACGTAATGCGCAAAGCCGTTGGCGTAGGTCCCGGCACGCACCGCCGCCGCAACGTCCGGGTTCGCCGCCAGATAGCTCACCTCGTTGTAGCTGAGCGTGTCGCTGCCCCATCGGCCTTCCGAAGCACCGCTCGCCTGATAATGGGCGAAACCGCTGGAATAGACGCCAGCGCGGACGGCCGCGGCCACGTCCGGATACATGGCCAGATAAAATGCCTCGCTAAACGCAGCCATTCTTCTCCCCTTTGCATATTCCTATATGCATCCTCCAGTCGGGATGCAACCCAGGAACTTTTCGCTACCATGTAAGGTTTGTCTCTAAGCCAAAAGCCATGGTCCGCTTGCGGGTTTCGAGACGGCAAGGGGAACGCTTACAGGGCAAAAGCGGGAAAGAAGATCAGGCATTCATAATGATGCTTGAAGTTGCAAAAATTAGAAATATGAAAACTATTTCTCGGTATTTTTTGGATTTTAATGACGCGCAAAAAGTCCCTCTCCTGCATAGGCAGGGGAAGGCGTTTCAGTCCATTGAAAAAACTATGACGTTTGGCTAGTCGGGAAAAAATACCATTCAGAGAGTTTGGCGACGTTCCCAGAACACCGCCCCCTCCCGCTCATTGCGCCAGCCAGATGCGGCCCCGACGCTTTCCGAACGGAATCAATGGATAAGCCCGCACTTCCCTTTTTCGGGCCAAGAGCCTCACAGGATGGGAGGCGTCCTCCGAGTCTCGAGAACGCCCACACATGCCGGGTCGGGATCAGGGAAGAGAGTTCCTCTTCGCCTCATGCCCCCAAGAAGATAGACATCACTCCGCAGCCTTGCTGCGCGTCCGCTTGACCGGCGCCGGGACCGGCACGTCGCCGGCGGGATCGGCCAGCGCGTGCAACAGGCGTTCCCTGACCTTCGCCAGCTTCGCCTCGTGGCTGACCTTCAGGCCGAAGACGTCCTTCACATAGAACACGTCGATCGCCTTCTCGCCGAAGGTCGAGATCTTCGCCGACGAGATCTGGAGCGTCAGGTTCGACAGCGCGCGCGTCAGGTCGTAGAGCAGCCCCGGCCGGTCGCGCCCGTTGACCTCGATCACCGTGTGGGTGGTGGACGCGTTGTTGTCGATCAACACGCGCGGCGGCACATGGAAGACCCGTGTGCGGCTGGAATGCGGGGTCTTGCGCGTCGCCAGCTCCTGCAACGGCTTCAGTTGGCCGGACAGCACCTTTTCGATCATCACCGACAGCTTGGCGAGCTTGTCGCTGCTCTCGAAGGCCCCGCCGCCCGACGCGTCCTGCACCGAGAAGACGTCCAGCGCCATGCCGTTGGTCATGGTGAAGATGCGCGCGTCCACGATATCCGCCCCCGACGCGGCGAAGGCGCCGGCCAGACGGGAGAACAGCCCGTGATGGTCGCTGGCGTAGATCGTCACTTCGGTGACCGCGCGGCCCCGGTCGATGCGGGTCTCCACGGTCAACTCGCGCCCGTCGCGCTCGGCCCCGCGCACGACGCGGGCGTGGTGGGCCAGCGTCCCGGCGTCGAAGGCCAGCCAATAGGCCGGGTAACCCAGCGTCTTGTGATGCTCGAAGGCCGCGTCGTCAAAATCGGTCAGCTCGGCCCGCAGCGCGGCCTGGGCGGACTGGATGCGCCGCCCGCGCCCCTCCACCGTCATGCCGCCGGACATCAGCTCCTCGGACCGGTTGTACAGCTCGCGCAGCAGCGTGGCCTTCCAGTTGTTCCAGCGCTGCGGCCCGACCGCGCGGATGTCGGCCACCGTCAGCACCAGCAGCAGCCGCAGCCGCTCGGGCGACTGGACCAGCGCCACGAAGTCGCGGACGGTCTTCTCGTCCTCCAGGTCGCGCTTGAAGGCGGTGTAGGACATGGCGAGGTGCCAGCGCACCAGCCACGCCACCGTCTCCGTCTCCTCCGCCGTCAGCCCCAGCCGGGGGCAGAGCTTCTCCGCCACCCGCGCGCCCAGCACCGAATGGTCGCCGCCGCGCCCTTTGGCGATGTCGTGCAGCAGCACCGCGACGTAGAGCGCGCGCTTGGACACGACCTTGTGGATCACCTCCGAGGACAGCGGCAGGTCGTCGGTCAGCTCCCCGGCGGCGATCTTGTGCAGGATGCCCAGCGCGAACAGGGTGTGCTCGTCCACCGTGTAGACGTGGTACATGTCGTACTGCATCTGCGCCACCACCCGGCCGAAGTCGGGAATGAAGCGGGCCATCACCCCGGCCTCGTTCATGCGGCGCAGGGTGATTTCCGGATCCTTCGGCCCGGTCAGGATGTCGAGGAACAGCCGGTTGGCTTCCGGATCGGTGCGCAGCTTCGGCCCGATCCCGGTCAGCGAGCGGGTGATGGAGCGTAGCGCGTTCGGGTGGATGTCGATGTCGTTGATCTGGGCGGTGTGGAACAGCCGGATCATGTCGATCGGCTTTTCCTTGAACTGGCGCTCGTCGCGCGCGTTCAGCCGCTCGCCGTCGACGATGAAGCCGTCCACGTCCTTGCGCCGGGCGACCGAGGCCAGCCGCAGCAGGTTGAACTTGGGCGGACGCTTCGATTCCGCTTCCAGCGCCGCGCAGAAGATGCGCGTGAGGTCGCCGACGTCCTTGGCGACCAGGAAGTAATGCTTCATGAAGCGTTCGACGCCCTTGGTCCCGGCGTGCTCGGTGTAGCCCATGCGCGCGCCGATCGAGGTCTGCACGTCGAAGGTCAGCCGGTCTTCCAGACGGCCCGCGAGGTAATGCAGGTGGCAGCGCGCCGTCCACAGGAAGTTCTGCGCCTTGGCGAAGCGCTGCGCCTCCTCCGGCATCAGCACCTTCTTGCCGACCAGCTCGTCCACCCCCTCGACCCGGTACAGGTACTTGGCGATCCAGAACAAGGTCTGGAGATCGCGCAAGCCCCCCTTGCCGTCCTTCAGGTTTGGTTCCAGCACGTAGCGGCTGTCGCCCATCTTCAGGTGGCGGTTGTCGCGCTCGGCCAGCTTGGCCTCGACGAATTCGGGGCCGGTGCCGGCGACGACCTCCTTGTCGTAGCGCTTGCGCAGCTCGGCGAACAGCTTGCCCGGTCCCCAGAGATAGCGGGATTCCAGGATCCCGGTGCGGATGGTGACGTCGGCCTTGGACTGGCGGATGCATTCGTCCACGCTGCGCACCGCGTGGCCCACCTTCAGCCCCAGATCCCACAGGATGTAGAGCATGTACTCCACCACCTGCTCGACGCGGGGGGTCCGCTTGTAGGGCAGCAGGAACAGCAGGTCGATGTCGGAGAAGGGCGCCAGCTCGCCGCGGCCGTAGCCGCCGGTCGCCGCCACGTCGAACACCTCGCCGGAGGTCGGGTTGGCGGTGGGGAAGATGTGCAGTACGGTGAAGTCGGCCAGCGCACCGATCAGCCGGTCGGCGAGGTAGCAATTCTCGCGCACGCACTCCTCGCCCGACCCGCCGGCCTCGAAGCGCTTGCGCACCTCCTCGCGTCCGTCGGCCAGCGCCTTGCGCAGGCAGGCGAGCAGCGCGGGGCGCATCTTGTCGCCGGTGCCGAGTTCGGCCACCAGCGCTTCCAGCTCTCCCGCCAGCTTGCGGCGCGAGATGATCGCGCGCTTGTTGGGGATCGTGGACGGCTGGGCGGGGGACGGCGGCGGGGCCGCGCTGCGTGCGGAGAGCATCGGTGAAGAACGACCTCTAAGGACTTCCGCTGTCCGGCTGGACAGACCGTTTGAACTATAACGGTAAACCGCCGCCTTGGCACGCGCCGTCGCCCTCCGGATCGTCCCGGAGGGCTGTGATCGCCGTCACTGCGCGCGGCCCGCCCGAACGGCGATGCTTCCGCTCGACGATCTTGCGACGGGGGACGGGGGCATGGAGGGGACGGCGGAGATGGCGCGGCGGGAATTGGCGGCGTTCGGCGACCTGCTGTTCCAGGCCGAGCGGGACGTGGGGCGGTTCTCCCCCGCCGCCCTGATGGTGCGCCTGCTGCGCGTCGCGGCCCTGTTCCCCCAGGCGGTGGACGACACGCTGATGTGGCAGGTCACCGATCTGGTGGCCGGGCGCGAGGTCGGGGATCGCTTCAAGCTGGTGGTCATCCGCATGGGCTGGGCCTCCCTGGTCCAGGCGGAGTTCAAGGCACGCGGCCTGCGCGTCGTCGGCCAGGACACCGAGCTTCGCGCGAAGGCCGCGTGATGGAACAACTTTGCCGGGTAGTTTATGCCGCCCGGCAAGAACGATCCGGCATCACATTCCATCCAACGCCTTGATGCAAAACACCGCAACGCTAGCATGAAACTTGCTCTGCCGTTTTCCGCCTCATCGGCCAAGGAAAACAGCGATGCAAATCTCCGGCTATCTCGCCAGCGTCTACGGGCAGTTCCGTTCCAGCGGGATCTCCTCCGTGCAAGGCCGCCTCGACACGTCCCTGGAGGACACGAGCAAGGTCAGCGCCGCAGACGCCTTCATCAAGGAGGCGCAGAAGACCCCGGCCCAGCGCATCCGCGAGGAACTGCTCGCCCGCCACAAGCTGACCGAGGACGGCCTCGCCACCATGGAGCCGGAACAGCGCAAAGCGATCGAGAAGGAGATCGCCGACGAGCTGAAGCGCCGGCTGACCGGCAAGGACGACCGGCGCGGGGCGGCGGTCGATCTGACCGCCTGACCCATGGGTCGCTCCCCTTACGCCTCGCGCGTTGACAGATGGACGTTGCCGCCGCCCTCGCGCTCCAGAATGGCCGTGGCGCGGTTCTCCGATTCGGCGTCGCCGACGGTCACCCACAGGATGACGCCGCCGGCCTCCAGCGCGCGGGAGAACTCGTCGGGCTTGGGATGGCTGGTCAGCTCGTCCAGGTAATCCTTGATCGCGACCCCGCCCAATCCCGCCGCCACCAGCGCCGCGAGCGCCGCCTCGATGGGGCCGCCGACGATGGCGATCAGCCCGGCGGTGGTCAGGGGAAAGGCGTATTTCAGCTCGCCCACCAGCCCGGTCAACGCCTCGTCCTTGGGCTTGGCCGCCTTGGGGTCGGCCGCCTCCAGCGAGGTGTGGCTGGCCAGCACCGACAAATCGGACCGGTCGAATCCGCCCTCCAGCAGCGCCGCGACCGCGCGGTCGAAGGCGGCCCTGGTCGTGAAGAGGGCAACGACCTCCCGCACCTCGGGGGTGACGTTCTGTTCGGTCGCCTGCGTCATGGTGGACTCTCCCGGTTGCCGGTGTTCGTTGGTGGCTGGCTCGTTGGTGGAAACCACCGGAAGCGCCGATGGTTCGTTTCTCCATTGAACGGCTCCCGTCGCGCGCCCGTCAATGGCGAGGGCGCCGCAGCACGGATCGTCGGTGCGCGTCCCATTGTCCCATCCGACGTATTCGGGCATGCGCCTCCCGTGCTAGGCTGCGCCCCTCCCCGCCCGACCGCTCCACTCAACGGTACGAATTCCCGTGTCCGACATCGCCGCTCCCGCCGCCGCCAATGCCATCGTCATTCCGCCCGACGCCACCCCGATGATGGCGCAGTATCTGGAGATCAAGCGGGCGCATCCCGACTGCCTGCTGTTCTACCGGATGGGCGATTTCTACGAGATGTTCTTCCAGGACGCGGTCAACGCGGCGGCGGCCCTGGACATCGCCCTGACCAAGCGCGGCCAGCATCTGGGCGAGGACATCCCGATGTGCGGCGTTCCGGTCCACAGCCACGAGAACTACCTGCAGCGCCTGATCCGGCTGGGCTTCCGCGTCGCCATCTGCGAGCAGATGGAGGATCCGGCGGAGGCCAAGAAGCGCGGCGCCAAATCGGTGGTCAAGCGCGGCGTCATCCGCATCGTCACCCCCGGCACGCTGACCGAGGACAGCCTGCTCGACTCGCGCTCCTCCAACTGGCTGGCGGCCATCGCCGAGACGGCGGGCGGCATCGGGCTGGCCTGGCTGGAGATGTCGACCGGCGAACTGGTGGTGCAGCCGGTGGAGCGCGCCGGGCTGGGCGCCGCGCTCGGCCGGCTCGACCCGCAGGAGGTGCTGATCTCCGAGAAGCTCGGCCAGCAGCCCGACCTGTTCGAGCTGTGGGGGGAATGGAAATCTCGCCTGACGATCCAGCCGAACCCGCGATTCGACAGCGAGAACGGCAAGCAGCGCCTGCTGGCGCTCTACGGGGTCGGCACGCTCGACGCCTTCGGCACCTTTACTCGCGCGGAGGTCGCGGCGGCCGGGGCGCTGGTCGGCTACGTCGAGCTGACGCAGAAAGGCCGCGTCCCCCGCCTGTCGCCGCCGCGCCGGGTCGGGCCGGGGGCGGTGATGGAGATCGACGCCTCGACGCGCCGCAATTTGGAACTGACCCGCACCATGACCGGCGAGCGGCGCGGCAGCCTGCTCGCCACCATCGACCGCACGGTGACGGGTGCCGGCGCGCGGCTGCTCACCGCCCATCTATCGGCACCGCTGACCGACCCGGCCGCCATCGCCAAACGGCTCGACATGGTCGAATTCGCGCTGACCGAGGAGGCCCTGCGCGGCGAACTACGCGACACGCTGCGGCGCTGCCCCGACCTGGAGCGCGCGCTGTCGCGGCTGACTCTGGGGCGCGGCGGACCGCGCGACCTCGCCTCGATCCGCGACGGGCTGATCCAGTCCGGCACGGTGCGCCACCTGCTGGGCGGCTTGGGCACGCTGCCGGACGGGCTGGGCGTGGTGGACCGGCGGCTGGGCGAGCACAGCGAGCTGGTCGGCCAGTTGAGCCAAGCGCTGGCGCCGGAGCTGCCGCTGCTGGCCCGCGACGGCGGATTCATCGCGCCGGGCTATTCCTACGCGCTCGACGAGCTGGTGACGCTGCGTGACGAGAGCCGGCGGCTGATCGCCGGGTTGCAGGCCAAATACGCCGGGATCGCCGGGGTGCCGGCGCTGAAGATCAAGCACAACAACGTGCTGGGCTATCACATCGAGGTCACCGCGACCCACGCCGACAAGCTGATGTCGGGCGAGGCGCGCGAGGTCTTCATGCACCGCCAGACCATGGCGAACGCCGTGCGCTTCGGCACGGTGGAGCTGTCGGATCTGGAGCGCCGAATCTCGGAGGCCGCCGACAAGGCGCTGGCGGTGGAGCTGGACCTGTTCGCCGATCTGGTCGAGGAGGTGACCAGCCGCGCCGACGCCATCGCCCAGGCGGCCCACGCGCTGGCGGCGCTCGACGTGGCGACCTCGCTGGCCGAGTTGGCGGCGGAGCGGCGCTACTCCCGGCCGCTGGTGGACGGCTCGCTGGCCTTCGACATCCGGGGCGGCCGGCATCCGGTGGTGGAGGCGGTGCTGGACGCCGCCAACGCCGGGGCCTTCGTCGCCAACGACTGCGATCTGGCGACCGAGAACCGGCTGTGGCTGCTGACCGGCCCGAACATGGCGGGCAAATCGACCTTCCTGCGGCAGAACGCGCTGATCGCGGTGCTGGCGCAGATGGGAAGCTACGTCCCGGCGAGCCACGCCCACATCGGCTCGGTGGACCGGCTCTACAGCCGCGTCGGCGCCGCCGACGATCTGGCCCGCGGCCGCTCCACCTTCATGGTGGAGATGGTGGAGACCGCCGCCATCCTGAACCAGTCGGGACCGCGCGCGCTGGTGATCCTCGACGAGATCGGGCGCGGCACGGCGACCTTCGACGGGCTGTCGATCGCCTGGGCCTGCGTGGAGAGCCTGCACGACGTGAACCGCTGCCGCGCGCTGTTCGCCACCCATTACCACGAACTGACCATGCTGGCGGCCAAGCTGCCGGCGCTGTCCTGCCACACCATGCGGATCAAGGAATGGCAGGGCGACGTGGTCTTCCTGCACGAGGTGACCTCGGGCTCGGCCGACCGCAGCTACGGCATCCACGTCGCCAAGCTGGCGGGCCTTCCCCCGGCCGTGGTCGGGCGTGCGGAAGCCGTGCTGAAGCTGCTGGAATCGGGCGACCAGAACGCGGCGATCCACCGGTTGGCCGAGGATCTGCCGCTGTTCAGCGCGGCGTTGAAACGGCCGCCGTCGGCTCCGGCCCATGTGGAAACCGCCCCGGTCCCGGCCGGTCCGTCGCCGGTGGAGGAGGCGCTGCTGGCCATCGACCCCGACACCCTGACCCCGCGCGCCGCGCTGGAGGAACTGTACCGGCTGCGCGGTCTTGTGAGGCGGTAGAAATGCCCTCTCCCGCCCCGGGAGAGGGAACAACACTCAAGCCGTGCGGAGATCGCGGAAGCGGATCATGCGGCGGCTTTCCTCGTCGAACAACGCCAGACGCACCGTCTTCAGGCTCTCCCAGACGCCGATGCGGGCGACCTTCTGGAGTTCCTGGATCGCCATGTGGCAGTCGCGCAGACGGTAGTTCGGCACGCGCGAGGCCAAGTGGTGGACGTGGTGGTAGCCGATGTAGCCGGTCATCCAGTGCAGCCAGCGCGGCAGGTCGTAGAAGGAGCAACCCTCGACCGCCGCCTCGTGGAAGTCCCATTCGTCCTGGCTGCGCCAGTAGACGTCCTCGAACTGGTGCTGGACGTAGAACAGCCAGATGCCGATGGTCGCGGCCAGGATCACCACCGGCGCCCAGATCATCAGGACCGGCAGCGCGCCGAAAGCCAGCATGAAGGCGGCCAGACCGCCCGCGATCATGACGTTGGTCGACAGCACGCTGAGCCACGCCTTCACGTCGCGCGTCTGCTCGCCCAGCGGAAAGCGGAACTTCCACATGAACAGCACGGTCGGGCCGATGCCGAACAGCACCACCGGGTGGCGGTAGATCCGGTAGCCCAGGCGCTTCAACGGGCTGAGCGCCAGATACTCGCGGACCGTCAGGGTGTCGATGTCGCCGGTGCCGCGCTTGTCGAGGTTGCCCGAGGTCGCGTGGTGGATGGCGTGGTCGCGCCGCCAGACTTCGTAAGGGGTGACGGTGAACACGCTCAGCGCGCGGCCAACCCAGTTGTTCGCCCAATCCGCCTTGAAGAAGGAGCCGTGCCCGCAATCATGCTGAAGCACAAAGAGCCGCGTCAGGAACAGCGCCGCCGGCACCGCCAGCAGCAAGGTCAGCCAGTAGCCGACCTCCAGCGCGTAGCCCATCGCCGCGACCAGGGCCACCAGCGGCAGCAGCGTGGTGGCGAGCTGGCTGAGGCTGCGGCTGGTCACCGGGGTCTTGTATTCCGCCAGACGCTCCGCCCAGAAGCGGGCCATGGCCTTGCGGTCCTTGGCGCTGCTGGATGAGGTTTTTTTTGACGGGGAATCGCAGGTGGCTGCGATGGTGGTTTCGCTGGACGAAACCGGGGCGCGACGAGCTTGCGCCTGAGCGACGACGGTCATTGAGAGTGGGGTTCCGCGGTCAAAGTTGGCCAGTGGGGAGTCCAGCCTTAAAGTAGCGTATGACCGGGGGAAATACTGTCGCAAAGTTGGGGCGCGGCATTTTTCCCCGAAATACCGCGCTGCACAAAAAAGATCAGCCGTACCGTCTTTGCGCTTCGACGGTCAAACCCAGTCCGACCGACCCGAAGATGTTGCCTTCGACCACACGCGCGCCGGGTGCTTCGGCAAGAATCGCCGCGCGGACTTGCGGAAGCAGGGTCGAACCGCCGGTCAGGAACACCGCGTCGATGCGGTCCGGGGTGACGCCGGCTTCGGACAGGCAATCGCGGATGCGCGTGCCGATCCGCGCCGCCAGCGCGCCCGTCGCCTGGTTCAGACCGGCCACGTCGATCGGCAGCGACAATTCCCCGTCCCCCCAGTCCAGGGCCAGCCGGGTCTCGTCGTGGTCCGACAGCGCGATCTTGGCCCGCTCCACCGCCATCGCCAGAGCGTGGCCCTGGCGGTGCTCGACGATGCCGATCAGCCGCTCGATCTTTTCGGGCGCGGCTGAATCGCGGTGCAGCCGCTCCAGGTCGGACAGCGCCTTGTTGGTGTAGAGGAAGTTGATCTTCGACCAGGTCGCCAGATCGAAATAGACGCTCTTGGGCGCCAGCAGTCCGACCCGCTTCATGGCGCTGCCGTGGCCCAGCTCCGGCATGGCGGTGGCAAGGCTGAGGTCGCGGTCGAAATCGGTGCCGCCGACCCGGATGCCGTCGTTGGCCAGGATGTCGCCCGACCGGTCCGGCCTGCCGCGCCGCTCCGGCCCGATGCGGACGACGGAGAAGTCGGAGGTGCCGCCGCCGATGTCGGCGATCAGCGCCAATTCCTCGCCGGACACCTGCTGTTCGTAGTCCAGCGCGGCGGCGATGGGCTCGAACTGGAAGGACACGTTGCGGAAGCCGGCGGCCTTGGCGATGGCGCCCAGCGTCTCCTCCGCCGCCGCGTCGCCAGCCGGATCGCCGTCGACGAAATGCACAGGGCGCCCGACCACCACGTCGGAAAGCGGCGCGCCCAGCGCCGCCTCGGCCCGGCCCTTCACCGTGTCGAGGAAGGTGCCGATCACCGCGCGGAAGCTGATGCGGCCCTTGCGCAGCGCGGTGTCGGCGTCGATCAGGTCGGTGCCGAGCATCGACTTGATGGAGCGCATCAGCCGCCCCTCGACCCCGGACACGTAGGAATCGACCGCTGCCTGCCCGATGGTCACGGCGTCGGCCTCGAAATCGAAGAAGACCGCCGTGGGCAGCGTCGTGCGCACGCCGTCGAGCGCCAGCAGGCGGAAGCCGCCCCCATCGACGCCACCATCATGCACGCCCAGCGTGGTGTTGGACGTCCCGAAATCGAGTCCGCAAGCCGTCATCGTCCGTCCTCCATCCCTGTTCCCAGGCTCCTGCTTCCAGGCGTCCGAAAAGGGGCGAGCGTATAACCGCTCCGGCGGGCGGGATCAAGACGCGCGTGCGGACACCCGCGCGGCGAGCGGCCGGCTGGCCAACAGGATCGGCAGCAGGAACAGCGTCAGGTTGGCCCAGGACAGGCGGCGCTCCGGCCGCCGCGCGGTCCAGCCGCCGCTGGCGCCCTGGTGCTCGGCCATGGCGCGCAGCACGCCGCCGGAGGTCGCGCGGGCCGGGCGGTTGGCGAACATGTTGCGGTCGATCCCGTGGGCCATCGACCGCTCGGCCAGCGCCGGCGCCACCGCGTTGGACAGGGCGGCGAGGCGGCCCTCCGCCCCGACGAACAGCTCGCGCTGGGGGGCTTGGGCCAGCGCGGCGATGGCGGTCGCGACCTCCTCGGGCCTATGGATCGGCTCCATCGGCTGCACGGCGCGGCCGGTGTAGTTGGCGGCGTGCTGCCACAGCGGGGTGTCCACGGCGGCCGGCATCACCATGCAGATGTGGATGCCCGGCTCGTCCACCAACTCCTGGCGCAGCGATTCCGAAAAGCCGCGCACGGCGAACTTGCTGCCGACATAGGCGGTGGCGTAGCGCTGGCCGACGTTGGCCGCCATCGAGGCGGTGTTCACGACGACCCCCTCCCCCCGGTCGAGGAAATGCGGCAGCACCGCTCGGCAGCCATGGACGACGCCGAAGAAGTTGGTGCGCACGACCCTCTCGAACACGTCGTCGGGCGTGTCCTCGAAGGCGCCCAGCGCCATCACCCCGGCGTTGTTCACCCAGACGTCGATCCGGCCGAAGGCGTCGAGCGCGCGGTCGGCCAGCCGGCGCATCGCCTCCTGGCTGGTAACGTCGGTCGGCACCACCATGGCGCGCCCGCCGGCCTCGACGCAGGCCTCGGCCACCTCGTGCAGCGCGGCCAGCCGGCGCGCCGCCAGCACGACCGCCGCGCCGCGCCCGGCGAACTCCAGCGCCGTGGCCCGCCCGATGCCGCTGGAGGCCCCGGTGATCACCACCACGGTGCCGTCGAACCGCTTCGCCATCATGGCCGTCCGCTCCCCATTGTCCTCGAATCGTCAGGAGGCACAACAGAAGCACGGCGCGAATGTCGCGGCCGACCGGGACCGTCCGCCCCAACCGGCTGGAGATGGCGCCGCGAACCCGCTACAGTCATACGCGCAATAAGGCTTTTGCCCCGGCGGTCCTCACCGGGGCCGGGCTTCATCCCAACCGACAGGGAGCGGGCGTGGTGCCGGCGACAGAGCTTGACGTGAGAGGGCTGCATTGCCCGCTGCCCATCCTGCGCACGCGGGCGCTTCTGGACCGCATGGCGGTGGGGGACGAGGTGGTCGTCACCGCGACCGACCCGGCCTCGGTCATCGACTTCAAGCATTTCTGCAATACGACCGAGAACGAGCTGCTCGCCCACGAGACCCGGCCCGACGACACCCACACCACCCTGTTCATCTACCGCATCCGCCGCGGCGGCTGAGGCATTTCCCGGCCGCAAGGATTTCCCGATGACGCTTCCCCCCGCCGCCCCGCCGCCGCTGCGCCCCGGCGCCGTCATCCATGGCCCCGGTTCCGTCGGGGTGGACGCGCTGCTCGACGCGTTCGCGGCGGAGCTGATCCGGCGCGGGTTCCGGGTCGGCGGGCTGGTGCAGCGCAACCACGGCGCCATCGACGACGCCTGCGCGGAGGTGATGGAACTGGTGGACGTCGCCACCGGGCAGTCCTTCGACATCACCCAGCGGCTGGGCCGCGCCTCCCAATCCTGCCGCGTCGACCCGACCGGTGTCGCGGAGGCCAGCGAGGCGATCCGCCGCGCGGTGGCGGAGCGGGTCGACCTGCTGGTGGTCAACAAATACGCCGGGCTGGAGGCGCAGGGCGATGGGCTGGTGGACGAACTGCTCTCCGGCATCGCCGAGGGCATTCCGGTGCTGACCAGCGTCGGCAGCCGCTATCTGAACGAATGGCAGGCGGCGACCGGCGGGTTCAGCGACTGGCTGGCGCCGACGATGGACGCGCTGTGGCGTTGGTGGGGGCCGCAGCGGCTCTACGAGGATCTGCTGCTGGGCGTCGCCGACGCCCCTGTCCGCCGGGTGGTGATCGGCGCCAAATGGGTGCTGGTCGAGACCGGGGACGGGCTGGGCGTCGCCGCGCGCCAGAGGGAAGGAACCGGCGAGGAGTCCGCCGCCCGCTGGGCCGGTCGGAGCCTGCGCGAACTGGCCTCGCTTGCCGCCCGCGCCTGGGATCCGATGGACATCGCGGTCGGCGTCGCCGCGCTGAACGCGCATTACAACCGCCCCTCCCTGTCCGGCGTCGGCGGGAACGGGCTGGACCTGTTCGCCGCGGTCGAGGGCCGGGTGGTGGTGATCGGCGCCTTCCCGCGGATCGCCCACCGCCTGCCGCGCGCCCAGGTGATCGATATGAACCCCAGCGACGGCGAACACCCGGAGGCCGCCTGCGACTGGCTGCTGCCGGGGGCCGAGGCGGTGGCGGTGACCGCGTCGGCCTTCGCCAACCGCACCCTGCCCCGCCTGCTGCGCGTGGCGCCCGGCGCGCGGATCGCCATGATCGGTCCCGGAACGCCGTTGACGCCGCGCCTCTTCGCCTACGGCCTGGAATCGCTGGCCGGCTTCGTCGCCGAGGACCGCGACGGGGTCGCCCGCACCATCGCGGCCGGCGGCTCATCGCGCGACTTCCACCCCTTCGGCCGGATGGTCACGCTCCACCGACCAAGCTGACCAGGCGCCGTCAGGCGCTGACCGAAAAGGGCTGGACGACGGCCTGGAACGGCTCCAGCGCCTCGCAGGCGGTCGAATGCGCCGCCAGCGCCGGCCAACGGGCCGCGTCGAAGACGCCGGGATGCGCCTCGCCGATGAAGCGCAACGCGCAGCCGACCGCGATGTCGGCGTGCCCGATGGCGTTGCCGTACCACCACGCGCCGGTCCGTGCCGCCCGGTCCGCCTCCAGCGCGTCGAGCACGCCGGCGATCTGCGCGGCGCAGCGCTCCACCCACATCCGCGACGAGTCCGCGTGCAGGACCCGCTCGTAGACGAGGCTGACCGCCTTGTCGGCCAGACCGGTCGCCAGCGCGCAGGTCTTCAAGGCGCGCCGCCGCTCCGGCCCGCCGCGCGGGATCAGCGCGCGCTCCGGCCCAGCCTGCTCGTCCAGATGATCGAGAATGATGAAGCTTTCGATCAGCACCTCGCCGTCGTCGAGGACCAGGGTGGGGACGCGCTTCAGCGGGTTGAAGCGGTCGACCTCCGCCGCGTCGGCGAAGACCGACCAGGGACGGTGCTCGTAGGCCATTCCATAGAGCCGCAGGGCGATGGCGACGCGCCGCACGAAGGGGGAATCATATTGTCCGATCAGGATCACGGTGGCGCTCCAACGACAAGGGTCGACCGGGCAATCCTATCAGCCGCTTCTGGCGACGGCACCGCCCAAGGATGGAGGGGCGGGCATGAAAGCGGAGCGGGCGCGACCGTTTTGAAAAGTTCCGGAGCAACACGCTTACCTCTAGGGTCTCGGATGAAATGCAATTTGAGCGGGAATTATGACTTGACTATAATGCGCCGATACTTACGATGCGAACCATTGGAAATGCCTGCCCTTTCGCCCGCCCTCTCGAACGTCAAAACGCCGGAGAACACGCCGATCATGGCTGAACCCGTCACCGCACTGGTCGTTGACGACGAGGAAATGACCCGCGCCATTGTGGCCGGCTATCTGGCCCGCATCGGCTACCGGACGCTGGAGGCGGCGACGCTGGCCGAGGCGTGGCGGATCCTGAACGATCCCGCCGTGACGATCCATGTGGCGCTGCTCGACCGCCGGCTGCACGACGGCGACGGGCTGAAGCTGTTCGAGCGGATGAAGACGGTTCCGGAACTGGCCGAAATCCCGGTCATCATCCAGACCGTGTCCGACAGCAGCGCCGACATCGCGGCGGCGATCCGCGCCGGGGTCTTCTATTATCTGATCAAGCCCTACGACGGTGCGCTGCTGCGCTCGGTCGTCCGGGCGGCGGAGGAAAGCTCCGGCCGGATGAGGAGCCTGCAAGGCGACCTGCGCTCACGCGCCGACGCCATGGGGCTGATGCGCGAGGCGCGCTTCCGTTTCCGCACCCCGCACGAGGCGCAGAACCTCGCCATCGCCCTGTCGTCGATCGCCGAAACCGCGCACAGCCTGACCTTCGGCCTGTCGGAGATCATGATGAACGCGGTGGAACACGGCATCCTCGGCATCGGCTTCGAGGCCAAGAGCGTGCTGAAGGCCACCGGGACGCTGGGCAAGGAGATCGAGACGCGGCTGGCCTCGCCGGAGCACCGCGACAAGCACGCCACCCTGCATGTCGAGCGCAACGACGACCGCATCGTCTTCACCGTCACCGACACAGGGAACGGGTTCGATTCCAGCCGCTACCTGACGGTGGACGCGTTCCAGTCGACGGCCACTCACGGGAGGGGGATCGCGCTCGCCCGCATGGTCGGCTTCGACCATCTGACCTATGTCGGCAATGGCAACCGGGTGATCGGGGTCGTCGACCTCAACCGTCCCGCCCGCTGATCCAGGGCGGCAAGGTCGTCGACCAACGGGCGTGGCGCGGTTGCCCGGCAAAATGAACCAGCGGATCAGGAGTACGAAAACCAGTGCGGCGGTAAATGGGGTGCTAGCGGCAAAGTGCCGGCGACACGGCTCAACGGCCGGCGCCGCAGACGCGGCGGACGAAGGAATCGATGTCGCCGTGCAGGGTCTCCGCGCGCCGCGCCAGATCGCCGGCCGAAGACAGAACCTGGCTGGCGGCGGCGCTCGCCTCCTGGGCGCCGCCCGACACCTGGGTCACCGCCTCGGCCACCGTGCGCACGCCGTCCGAGGCGTCGTGGATCGACTGGCTGATGCCGCCGATGGCCGCGCTCTGCTGCTCGGCGGCCCCGGCGATACCGATGGCGATCTCGTCGATGCCGTGGATGATCACGCCGATCTGGCGGATCGCCTCGGCCGCGTCGCGGCTGACCGCCTGGACCTGCGCCACCTGGGCGTGGATGTCCTCGGTCGCCTTGGCCGTTTGGTTGGCGAGGTTCTTCACCTCGTTGGCGACGACGGCGAAGCCCTTGCCGGCCTCCCCCGCGCGGGCGGCCTCGATGGTGGCGTTCAAGGCCAGCAGGTTGGTCTGGCTGGCGATGGCGTTGATGAGGTTCACCACCTCGCCGATCTGCTGCGAGGCGGCGATCAGCGAGCCGATGGTGCGGTCGGCGTCGGCCACCTTGCCAACCGACTCCCGCGCCAGCGATGCGGTGCGGGTGACGCCACGCGCCACCTCGCCGATGGCGCCCGACACCTCGCCGGCCGCCAGCGCGACGCCGTCCACGTTGGCCGACACCTGCCCGGCCGCCGAGGCGGCGGAGAAGGACTGCTCGCTCGCCACCGAAGCGACGTGCGTCATCGAAGTGGAGGCCGATTCCAGTTGAGCGGCGCTGGCCGACAGGCTCTGCGCCACGTCCTTGATGTTGTCGCCGATGCGGGTGGCGCTGTCGACGAACTCGCGGCTCTTGCCGTCCATCGCCTCCAGCCCGCCGTTGATCGAGCGGGCGTAGGCCGCGAATTCCCCCACCATGCCGGTCATCACGATGCGGCGGAAATAGCGCCCCTCCGACGCGAAGCTCATCGCCGCGTTGGCCTCCTTGCCGAAGGATTCCACGCGGTCGAGCAGGCGGTTCAGCGAGCGCAGCAGCTCGGCGACCTCGCTGCGACCGTGGATGCGCAGGATGCGCGGTTGCAGGTCGCCGCGTTCCGCCGCCGCCAGCACCGCCGCCGCCTTGCGCAGGGAGCGGTTGGTGAGGACGAGGAAGCGCACTGCGACCGCGCAGGCCGCCAGCGCCGTCAGGGCCGACGCCACCAGATCCCAACGTCCGTCCAGCGCGCCCTGCAACGCCAGGAGCGCCGTCAAACCGCCGGCCAGACCGACCGCGACCAGCGCCTTAGAGACCGAGGACAAATTCGTCATAGCTCACGCCCTTTCCGCGCAGGATCTCGTCCAGCCGTTCGGCGGCCGCCGTCATGCCGTCGGCGGGCGAGCGGTGCCGCGCCTCTTCCTCCCGCAGGAGGGCGTAGAGTCCGGTCGCGGCTGTCACCGCCCCGCGCTCGGGCCGGCGGCGGCTGGAATGGTAGCCGGCGATGGCGCCGTCCGGGCCGAACACCGGTGTGACATGCGCGAACACCCAGTAGTGGTCGCCGTTCTGCGCCCGGTTCACGACATAGGCGAAAATCTCGTGCCCTGCCGTGATGCGCTGCCATAGCAGGCGGTAGACGCAGCGCGGCATGTCGGGATGGCGGACGATGTTGTGCGGACGACCGAGAAGTTCCGCTTCGGAAAAACCGCTGATCCGCAGGAACACGTCGTTGGCGTAGGTGATGATCCCCTTGAGATTCGTCTTGGAGACGATGATCTCGTCGGACCCGAACTTGCGTTCGTGTCCGGTCAGTGTTGCGCCTCTGGAGGTCATCCCGGCCTGGCTCCTGCTAGACCGCCCAGTGGTAATACCGGGCTCCAGGCTGGGATATCGTAGTAATTATCCGGTGGCCGCATGAATCGTGCGCAGGCCGGTGCGGCAAAACGGCACGCTGCGGCGGCGCTTCAGTCTTCCTTTACCTCTGGGTGATTCATTCCACCGTTTCGTTCGGGAAACGGCGACCGGAGAACGGCCGCACACTTTATGCGGCAGCGCAGCATACGCGCGGTTGCGCCGCGTCACATGCCGCGTTCGTAGACGACGACCCGGTTCCGCCCTTCGTGCTTGGCGCGGTAGAGCGCCAGATCGGCGCGGTGGATGGCCTTCTCCAGCGTGTCGGTCGCCCCCTCCAGCCCGGCGATGCCGATGCTGGAGGTCAGGTGGAAACGCCCCTCCGGCGCCGGGATCGGCATGCGGGCGAGGTTGCGGCGCACCCGTTCGGCGACGACGCGAGTCTCGTCGGCGGTGGCGCCGGGCAGCACGACCACGAACTCCTCGCCGCCCAGACGGCCCAGCACATCGTATTCCCGCAGGATCGCCTGGCAGCCGCCGGCCACCATGCGCAGGGCGTCGTCGCCGGTGGCATGGCCGTAGGTGTCGTTGATCTTCTTGAAATGGTCGACGTCGAGCACGAAGACCGCCAGCGGCTCGTGGAAACGGTGCGCGCGGGCCAGTTGCTGGCGCGCCATCTCCATGAAGGAGCGCCGGTTGTAGATGCCGGTCAGGGGGTCCCGCGACGCCATGTCGCGCAACGCCTCCTCCATGTTGCGGCGCTCGGTGTAGTCGTAAATCCAGGCAAGGTTCACCTCGACGCCCTGGATGACGGCTTGGTTGACCGTGAACAGCGTCCAGAAGGGCGAACCGTCGGCCTTCTTGAACTGAACCTCCATGTTCACGACGGCGCCGCTGCCGCGCAGCCGTTCCAGCACGCGTTCGCGCTGGTGGTTGTCCAAGTAATAGTCCCGCGCCCGGCTGCCGACCAGCCGGTCGCGCGGCAGCCCGATCAGCTCCGCGAAGCGGGTGTTCACGAAAACGATCCGCCCGTCGTCGCGGCGCGACACCGACACCCCGATGGGGCTCTGCTCCAGGATCGCCTCCAGCCGTCCCTCGTTGGGCTGGGAGTCGGTCAAATCGTGGATGACGCCGACGATGCCACCCGGATTGCCGCTGCTGTCGCGGAAGGACACCTTGCTCAGGCTGGTCATGCGCAACGTGCCGCCGGCGACGGGAACCACCTCCTCGTAGCGGGCGCGGCTTTCCTCGGCCAGCACCGCCCGGTCCTGGGCGGCGTGCGCCTTGGCGGTGCCGGGATCCATGACGGCGAAGGTCGTCTTCTGCAGGAGGTCGCGGCGGTCGAGGCCCGTGTAACGCTCGAACGCGTCGTTGACGCGGATGTACTGCCCCCGGACGTCCTTGACGAAGACGGGAACCGGCAACGTGTCGAACAGAGCTTCCTTCATCAGAAGGCGGTCTTGGAGCGCCGCCTCGCGCCGGCACCGCTCGTCCACGTCGGTGAACAGGGTGAGGCGCAGCGGCGCGCCGTCCACATCACCGAAAGGCGCCACCGTCTCGGCGACCCAGAGGCCGGAACCGTCGCGGCGGCGCAAGCGGCGCTCCGCGCCCTCCGGCACGGGATCGTCCGGCAGGGTAAGATCGGCCAGCGTCTTTCCGATCAGGTCCGGCGGCGGATAACCCAGCAACGCGTGCAGCGCCGGGTTGGCATGCCGAATCTCCCCCGCGGGCGTCGAAACGCACACGCCGGCCGGCAGGGCGTCGAACGCCTGCCATGCCGCCGGACGCGCGTCGTCCACGCCTTGTTGGGGAATCATCACCGGGTTACCCGAATCGAACATGGGCAGCAGTTTCCCATAAAATAATATTTCACTGCAATGACGCGATTTCGCGAGGGAAGCGCGACGACCGCCGCCGGATCACCTGTCCGGCTGCGTCAACCCGCAGTCTTTCAATTGTTCACTTCACTGATTGATTTTACTAAAAATCGAACCGATTGCAAGCAATCCGCAGCCGCTGCCGCGCTTCGTCACCAGGGGGCAAGCCCAAGCGCAGCCAATCGGGCCGGTGGTCGAACCGGCGGACCAGGATGCCGGCCTCGCCCAAGGCCCTATACAACGTGGGAGCCCGCTCGTGCGACACCAGACGGAACAGGTCCGTCCCCCCCACCAAGGTCAGCCCCACACCGGTCAGCAGCCGGTCCAGCGCCTCGGCCTCATCCGCCAGACGCGTCCGCGTCGCCGCAATCCAAGGGTCGTCGGACAGCGCCGCCGTGGCGACGGCCAACCCCGGCCCCGACACCGCCCACGGCCCGATGGCCCTCCGCAGCTCCGACGCCAGGGCGGGTTCGGCCAATGCGACGCCAAGCCGCAGCCCGGCCAGCCCGAAGAACTTGCCGAAGGAGCGCAGCACGATCAGGCCGGGCATACCGGCGAAGCCGGCAACGCTGGCGGCCGGGTCGCAATCGGCGAAAGCCTCGTCCACCACCAGCCAGCCACCCCGCGCCGCCTGCGTTTCCGCCAGGGCCAGCAGCCGTGCGGGAGGCAGAACCCGCCCGTCCGGGTTGTTCGGGTTGACCAGGACCAGCACGTCGGCATTCGCGTCCTCCGGCTCGCTCACCCCGGACACGGCGTGGCCGGCGGCGGCCCAGCTGGCGGCGTGCTCGGCATAGGTCGGGGTCCGCACCGCGACGCGGCCCGGCGCCCGCAGACGGGGGAGCAGCTGGATCAGCGCCTGTGAGCCGGACGCCGCCGCGACCGAAGCCGCCGAGGGCGCGCCGTAGCAGGCCGCCGCCGCGCGGAACAACGCCGCCTCCGCTCCGCGCGCCGGCAGGCGGGTCCAAGCATCGGCGGGAATCGGCGGCAGCGGGTAGGACCAGGGGTTGATGCCGGTGGACAGGTCGACCCAGGGTTCCGGCGCGCCGGGGAAGGCCGCGCGCGCCGCGTCCAGGTCGCCGCCATGGAGGATCGCCCCTCCGGCTTCCGCCCGCAAATCCTTGGTTGCCGCCGTGGTTTCGGCCATGATCCCGCCTCTTCTCCCGCCCGTCCGCCGCCCCTGCCCGCCCTCTGCCAGGAACCCGCCGTCGTGCCGCTTCATCCATTCCTGCTCGCCGCCGCGCTCGTGATCGAGGCGGTGGCCGGCTACCCGGACGCACTCTACGCCCGCATCCGCCATCCCGTCGTGTGGATCGGTGGGCTCATCGCGCAGCTCGACCATGCGCTCAACCGCGAGACGGACGGCTTCGGCCTGCGCAAGGCGCTGGGCGTGCTGGCGCTGCTGGTCCTGCTGCTGACGGTCGGCGGCGTGGCGGTGGCGGTGGCGTGGCTGTGCCGGCTGCTGCCCTTCGGCTGGCTGCTGGAGGCGGCGCTGGCCTCCACCCTGCTGGCGCAGCGCAGCCTGCACGAGCACGTCGCCGCCGTGCCCAAGGGCTTCGCCAAGGGCGGGCTGGAGGGCGGGCGGGAGGCGGTGTCGCGCGTCGTCGGCCGCAACCCGGCCAGCCTGGACGAACCGGCCGTCTGCCGCGCCGCCATCGAAAGCCTCGCCGAGAACTTCTCCGACGGCATCGTCGCGCCGGCGGTCTGGCTGCTGCTCGGCGGGCTGCCGGGCATCGCGCTGTACAAGGCGATCAACACCGCCGACAGCATGATCGGCCACCGGACCCCGCGCCACGAGGCGTTCGGCTGGGCGGCGGCGCGGCTCGACGATCTGGTCAACCTGCCGGGATCGCGGCTGACCGCGCTGCTGCTGACGGTCGCCGCGCGGTTCATGGATGGGGCCGACTCCCGCGAGGCGTGGCGGTCGGTGCGGCGCGACGCCCACCGCCACCGCTCGCCCAACGCCGGCTGGCCGGAGGCGGCGATGGCCGGCGCGCTGGACCTGCGGCTGGGCGGCCCGCGCGTCTACGGCGCCACCCGCGTCGAGGACGTGTGGCTGGGCAGCGGACGGACGGCGGCGACCCCGGCGGACATCGGCCGGGGACTGGCGCTCTACCGCCGGGCTTGCGTGGTGCTGGTGGCGGGCGCGCTGGTGCTGGCGGTGTTCGGCTGAAGGCACCACGCTCAGGCCAGCGCCGATTCCACGTCGGTCAGCGCGAAGTCCTTGCCGACGTAGAGCAGCGGCGAATCCAGAGAACGCGCCAGCGCGTAGGCGGCGCAATCCCCCAGCGTCAGCTGCGCCGGATGCCCGCAGCCCCGACCGAAGCGGCGGAAGGCGTTGAAGGCCAGCGTGGACTGCACCCGGTCGAAGGGGCGGATCACCATGCCGGCCCGCTCGATCAACTTTTCGAACTCGCGCAGCATGTCCTCGCCGAAGCGTGCCAGCAGAAGCGCGCGGTACTCCATCACCGTGACGGCCGAGATGTGGCAGGCCGGCGCGTCGTCCAGCAGCGCCTCGATCCGGTCGGCCTCGGGGCCGCCGCGCAGGAAGACGAGGATGGCGGAGCCGTCGATCACCATCGCGGGCCGTCCGTCCGGTCCCGCCCCAGGATCGCGTCGTCGGGACGCCCGTCGAGCGACGGCAGCTTGGAGGCCCGCTCGCGGATGGCGTGCAGCGCCTCGCGCCGGGCCGGGTCGTGCGGACGGTCCAGCCGGGCCAGACGTTCGCGCAGAGCCAGCGTCACCGCGACCGTCACGCTCTCACCGGTGATGTCCGACAGCCGGCGCGCCAACTGGTCGGCCTCCTCGCTGTCCACCCGCAACGCCATCGGCATCCCTCCCCCGCATTGACGAATAGGGAATGCTAGCGTGACGGGAATTGCTCCGCCACGGCAATAATCCCGTCGATGTCCATTTCGCGTTCCAGGCGGTCCGCGATGGCGTCGAGCGCCCGTTCGACCGCCGCCCCGTAGGACAACCCCGATCCGGCGCCGCCAAGCCCGGCGAGGAACGCGCCACGGAACCCGTCCGCGCCGAACAGCCCGTGCAGGTAGCAGCCCTGGACGCGCCCGTCCTCCGACTCCGCGCCATCGGTGGCGTCGTTCGCCAGCGCCAGCATCGGCCGGGCGCGGTCCGGCCCCTCGGTGCGGCCCATGTGCATCTCGTAGCCGGCGACGGCTGCCCCGGTGCGGCGTTCGGTCGCCCGTGCCTCCTCCAGCACCTTCGGGCCTTTCAGCACGGTCGCCACGTCCAGCAGGCCGAGCCCGGCGGCCTCGCCCGGCGGTCCCTCGATGCCGTCGGGGTCGGCGATGCTTCGTCCCAGCATCTGGTAGCCGCCGCAGATGCCCAGCACCCGCCCCCCGCGCCGCCAATGGGCCAGCAGATCGATGTCCCAGCCCTGAGCGCGCAGGAAGGCCAGATCGGCGATGGTCGCCTTGGTCCCCGGCAGAATCACCAGATCGGCGTCGCCGGGCAGCGGGCGCCCCGGCGGCACCATGGTCAACGACACGCCAGGCTCCTGCGCCAACGGGTCGAAATCGTCGAAGTTGGCGATGCGCGACAGCATCGGCACGGCGATCCGCACGCCTTCGCCCGATCCGGGGCGGGTGCGGTCGAGCGCCACTGCGTCCTCCGCCGGCAGGGTCGCGGCCTCCGCCAGCCAGGGCACGACGCCGAAGCCGTGCCAGCCGGTGTGCGCACCGATGATCCGCAGCCCCTCGTCGAACAGGCGGACGTCGCCCCGGAACTTGTTGATGAGGAAACCCTTGATGCGGTCGCGCTCCTCCTGGGGCAGCAGGGCGTGGGTGCCGACGAGGCTGGCGATCACCCCGCCCCGGTCGATGTCGCCGACCAGCACCACCGGCACTTGCGCCGCCGTGGCGAAGCCCATGTTGGCGATGTCGCCGGCCCGCAGGTTGACCTCCGCCGGGCTGCCGGCGCCCTCGACGACGACGATGTCGGCCTCGGCCATCAGACGGTCGAAGCTGTCCAGCACGGTGCCCAGCAGTTCGCGCTTGCGCGCCTGATAATCGGCGGCCTTGGCGGTCCCGACCACGACGCCGCGCACGACGATCTGCGAGCCGATGTCCGACTGCGGCTTCAGCAGCACCGGGTTCATGTGGACGGTCGGCGCCACCCCGCAGGCACGCGCCTGGAGCGCCTGCGCCCGCCCGATCTCGCCGCCGTCGGCGGTCACGGCGGCGTTGTTGGACATGTTCTGCGGCTTGAACGGCCGCACGGACAGCCCGCGCCGCGTCAACGCCCGGCACAGCCCGGCCACCAGCAGCGACTTGCCGACGTCCGACCCGGTGCCCTGGAGCATCACCGCGCGCGTCTTGCGGGGGTCGGCCATCGTTTAGAACTCGACTCCGGCCTGGGCCTTCACCCCGGCCTCGAAGGGGTGCTTGACCAGCGTCATCTCGGTGACGAGATCGGCGGCGGCGATCAACTCCGGCTTGGCGTTGCGGCCGGTGACGCAGACGTGCAGGTCGGGGCGCCGAGCCGCGAAGGTCGCCAGCACCTCGTCGAGCGGCAGGTAGTCCATGCGCAGCGCGATGTTCAGCTCGTCCAGCACGATCAGGCGGTAGCGCGGGTCCTCCATCATCGCCTTGGCCTTGGCCCAGGCGGCCTCGGCGGCGGCGATGTCGCGGGCGCGGTCCTGGGTGTCCCAGGTGAAGCCCTCCCCCATCGTGTGGAAGTCCACCAGATCCTCGAAGCGCTCCAACGCCACCGTCTCGCCGGTGGACCAGGCGCCCTTGACGAACTGCACCATGCCGACGCGCATGCCGTGCCCGACCGCCCGCATCATCAGCCCGAAGGCGGCGGTGGACTTGCCCTTGCCCTTGCCGGTGTGGACCATGAGAAGCCCCTTCTCGATGGTCTTCGAGGCCAGCGCCCGTTCCTGCAACGCCTTGCGGCGCTTCATCTTCTCGGCGTGGCGTTCGTTGATGTCGGCATCGGCGGCGGTCATGGGGGCCGGTTCGGTCATGGCGCGTTTCCCTTGGCAAAGATCGGCAGGCCGGCGACGGTCAGCACGACGCGCGGCGCCACCGCCGCGACCGCCTGATGCAGCCGTCCGGCGTGATCGCGGAAGCGCCGGGCCAGCGCGTTGTCGGGCACAATGCCCAGCCCAACCTCGTTCGACACCAGAACCACCCGCCCCGGCAAGCCCGCCAGCGCCGCGACCAGCGCCGCCGTCTGGGATTCCACGTCGGCCTCGGCCATCAGCAGGTTCGTCAGCCACAGCGTCAGGCAGTCCACCAGCACGCCCGTGCCGTCCGCCGCGTGGCGGCGGAGCGCGCCGGTCAGGTCGAGCGGCTCCTCCACCGTCGTCCAGCCGGGGCCGCGGTCGCCGCGGTGCGCGGCGACGCGCTCCGCCATCTCGTCGTCCCAGATTCGGGCGGTGGCGATGTAGACGCGCGGACCGCCGAGCGCCGTCACCAGCCCCTCGGCGTAACGGCTCTTGCCGGAGCGGGCGCCGCCCAGGACCAGCGTCAGATCGGGCGCGCTCACCAGGGCGTTCCATCCCGGTGATGATAGGCGCCATCGCGCCAGACCATGTCCTCGTCGGAATAGTCGATGGCGTCGCCCGCGCTGCGGTCGCCGATCTCCAGATAGCTGGCGGGCCGGTCGCTGCGGTTGATCAGGCGGTGGCCGTCCGCCTTGCCCGCCGGGAAGCCGGCGCACAGGCCAGAGGTCAAAAGGGTCTCGCCGGCCTCGGTGACCAGCACCAACTCGCCCTCCACCACATAGACGAACTCGTCCTGGCGGCCGTGCCAATGGCGCAGGGCCGAACTCGCGCCCGGATCGAGTCGCGTCAGGTTCACCCCGAAATTGCTCAGGCCCAGCGGATCGCCCAGCGCGACACGGTGCCGGCCGGCGACCGCCGCGCGGAACGGATCGGGGTAGTCGGTCGCGCCGGTGCGCGCGGTCAGCGTCGCGGGATCGAGAACGGGCGCCTTGGGGGGAGCGGAATCGGTCGTCACGGCCCTCTCCTGGGGTTGCGGGGGTGGACTGTCGCAAACCCGGCCGGCGGCGTCAAACCGGACAGGCGCACCGGCGCAAGGCGGCTGGACGCGCGCCGGTCGGCCCGCCATTGTCACCGCACCGCACAACACGATGCCCGAGCCCGATGTCCCAGCTTGAAATCATCAGCCACCGTCCCGCCGGCCCGGCCAAGCCGACGCCGCTTCTCTTCGTCCACGGCGCCTTCAGCGCCGCCTGGATCTGGGACGCCAAGTTCCTGCCCTGGTTCGCCGAGCGCGGGTGGGAGGTGCACGCCGTCTCCCTGCGCGGCCATGGCGGCAGCGAGGGGACGGACCGCCTGCACAGCTTCGGCATCGCCGATTACGTGGAGGACGTGCTGGAGGCCGCCGGTCGCTGCTCCGCCCCGCCGGTGTTGATCGGCCATTCGATGGGCGGCTTGGTCGTGCAGCGGGCGCTGCGCCGCCGCCGCTTCCCCGCCGCCGTGCTGATGGCCTCATCCCCGCCGCACGGGCTGTGGTCCTCCACGCTGGGGCTGATGTGGCGGGCGCCGGATGTCTACCAGCAGATGTCGCTGCTGACGATGTTCGGCACCTCGGCGGTCAGCGCCGACCTGATCGGCCGCTCGATGTTCGCCGAGGGTATGCCGCGCGAGGAGGCGGCGAAATACGAGCCGCTGCTCCAGGAGGAATCGCGCCGGGTGCTGATGGACATCGGCGGCTGGATTCCCTTTCCGATCCTGCCGCCCCGCGACATCCCCGTGATGGTCATGGGGGCCGAGAAGGATCTGCTGTTCCCCCGCGCGGAGGTCGCCGCCACCGCCCGCGCGCTTGGGGTCGACCCCGTCTTCATGCCCGGCATGGGCCATGCGATCATGCTGGAGCGCGAGTGGGACCGCGCCGCCGAGCGGATCGACGGCTGGCTGTCCGAGACCCTGGCGGCCAAGCCCGACTGACGGCCCCCGATTGGTTTGTAAACGGATTGTTAGTAATACGATCAATATTCTTGCCTTGAGCGCGGCGCTTGCCGATCCCCGGTTCAGCGGCCGCGCCAACGGTGGGGGTGATCCATGAAGGGCTTCTCGATCGCGGCCAACGACTGGGGTGTCCACGCCATCCTCTACAAGGGCTTCACGGAGGCGGATTCGGCGGCTTGGCTGGCGGCACTGCGCGAAGCCGTCGGGATGGTGGGCAAGGCCGGGCGGGCGTCGAGCCTGTTCGCCGATCTGCGTGACGCGACCCTGTCGTCGGCGTCGCTGGATGGACTGTTCGCCCAATTGACCCGGATGGGCATCGGCCGAAGCGCGGTTCTGCTGTCCGACCCGGCGACGGCCAAACGGCTGCGCGCCGCGCTCGACACCGCCAACGCCGGTCATGCCGTGCGGGTCCTCGTCACCGACGGGCGCGACCGCGTGTCCATCGCCGCCGCCTATTCCTGGATCCTGAACGGCACGGAACCGCGCGCCGGCCGCGTGCCCGACGCCCTCAGCGGGGAGATCCTGACCTTCCCGGCGCCGGTACGGGACAGCTTCGCCACCCAGCCTCCGATGCGCGCGGCGTCCTGACGACGCCATGTTTCAAACCGGCCGCATGCCCGGCGGCGGCGCCTCGCGCAGCCGTTGCGCCAAGTCCCGGAAGCCCGGCGCGCGCGGATCGCTGGCCCGCCAGACCAGACCGATCTCGCGCCCCGGCGCGTCGCCCTCGAACTTGCGGTAGGCGACCAGACCGCCGACCGTGGTGCCCTCCCCGGCCGCCAAGCGCGGCATCAGCGTGTAGCCGGTTCCCGCCGCCACCATATGGCGCAGGGTCTCCAGCCCGGTGGCGTGGCGCATGCCGCGCGCCGTGGCGCCGCAGGCGACCAGGGCCTGGTCGCGCAGGCAGTGCCCCTCCTCCAGCAGCACCAGCTCGTTCGGGTCGAGATCCTTCAGGCCAATGGACGGCAGATCCTCCAGCCGGTGCCCGGCCGGGTGGGCGAGCAGGAAGGGTTCGAAGAACAGCGCCTCGGTCGCCAGCCCCTCGGTGTCGATGGGAAGCGACAGCAGCACGGCGTCGATCCGCCCCTCGCGCAGTTCCTCCAGCAACCCCTCCGTGCGTCCTTCCGACAGCACGAGTTGCGCGTTCGGCAGGTGGCGGCGCATCACCGGCAGAGCGTGGGGGAACAGATACGGCCCCAGCGTCTGGATGGCGCCGACCGACAGCGTCCCCGTCAGCGTGCCTTCCGTCCCCCGCGCCACGGTGAGCAGGCGCCGGGCCTCCTCCAGCACGACGCGCGCCTGCCGGATCACCGCCTCGCCCTGCTGCGTCAAGAGGACGCGGCGGCTGGTGCGTTCGAACAGGGCAATTCCCAGCGTATCCTCAAGCTTGCGGATCTGCGCGCTGAGCGACGGCTGGCTGACCGCGCAACGCTCCGCCGCCTTGCCGAAATGCCGCTGTTCGGCGACCGCGACGGCATACTCCAAATCCCGCAACGACAGCCCCGCCACATTCATAGATATATCCTATGGATTTGTTTGGAACGATGTTTTGGATATATCGACGACGGTGACGGATAACCAGAGGTGAAAGCGGTCCCAAGCCAAGAAAGCCAGAGAGGACACAACGCCATGACCACCCTGACCACCGCCGCCGGCGCGCCCGTCGCCGACAACCAGAACTCCCTGACCGCCGGGCCGCGCGGGCCGGTGCTGATGCAGGATTTCCACCTGATCGAGAAGCTGGCCCATTTCAACCGCGAGCGGATTCCCGAGCGCGTGGTCCACGCCAAGGGGGCCGGCGCCTACGGCGTCTTCCGCGTCACCCGCGACGTGACGCCCCACACCAAGGCGTCCTTCCTGTCGGCCATCGGCAAGGAGACCGAGGTCTTCCTGCGCTTCTCCACCGTCGGCGGCGAGAAGGGATCGGCCGACGCCGACCGCGACCCGCGCGGCTTCGCGCTGAAGTTCTACACCGAGGACGGCAACTACGATCTGGTCGGCAACAACACGCCGGTCTTTTTCATCCGCGATCCGCTGAAGTTCCCCGACTTCATCCACACGCAGAAGCGCAACCCGGCGACCAACCTGAAGGATCCGACGGCGGTCTGGGACTTCTTCTCGCTGTCGCCGGAGACGATGCACCAGCTGACCATCCTGTTCAGCGACCGGGGCACGCCGCGCGGCTACCGCCACATGGACGGCTTCTCCAGCCACACCTTCTCGTGGATCAACGCGGCGGACGAGCGCTTCTGGGTCAAGTACCACTTCAAGACCCGCCAGGGGATCGAGAACTTCACCGCCGAGCAAGCCGCCCGCATGGCCGGCATCGACCCCGACCACGCGACGCGCGACCTGTTCGCCGCCATCGCGGACGGCGATTTCCCGGCCTGGACCGTGTCGGTGCAGATCATGCCGGAGCTCGAGGCCGAGCGTTACGCCATCAACCCCTTCGACCTGACCAAGGTGTGGCCGCACGCCGACTACCCGCTGGTCGAGATCGGCGAGCTGGCGCTGAACCGCAACCCGGAGAACTACTTCGCCGAGGTCGAGCAGTCCGCCTTCAGCCCGGCCAGCGTGGTGCCCGGCATCTCCTTCAGCCCGGACAAGATGTTGCAGGGCCGGCTGTTCGCCTACGCCGACGCCCACCGCTACCGGCTGGGCGCCAACCACGGGCATCTGCCGGTCAACCGCCCGCACGCGACGGAGGCGCGCAACTACCAGCGCGACGGCGCCATGCGCTTCGACGGCAACGGCGGCGGACGGCCGAACTACGAGCCGAACAGCTTCGGCGGCCCGACGCAGGACCCGAGCAAGGCCGAGCCGCCGCTGAGGATTTCCGGTGACGCCGGCCGCTACGACCACCGCGAGGGGAACGACGACTACGCCCAGGCCGGCGCGCTGTTCCGCCTGATCGGCGCCGAGGCCCAGGCGCGGCTGATGGGCAACATCGCCGGCTCGCTGGGGCAGGCCCCCGCCGCGATCCAGCAGCGCCAGTTGCGCCATTTCCTGGCCGCCGACCCGGCCTATGGCCACGGCGTCGCCCAGAGGCTGGGCGTGACCATCGAGAGCGCCATCGCGGCCGAGTGATGCGCTGAAGGGCGCCGGTCAGAGGGCTTCGGACACCCTCCGGCCCTCGACCGGCGACCGGCGCGTCCGACGGAGCGTCCGCTGGCGCTCCAGCGTTAGGCCCAGCAGGATCAGCGCCCCCATGCCGCCGAGATTCACCGCCAGCACGGCGGCGATCCCCTGCGCCTTCAACAGCACGATGGTTCCGCAGAAGGACAGGATCAGACCGAGGCAGAACACCGGCAAGGAGTGTCGCCCGCAATTCGTCAGGAGTTGCATCGGCCCCCATCTCAGCCACTTGGCGTCGCGGGGCACCAGCAGGGCCGCCGCGCAGGCCAGGGCCAGGAAATGCAGCAGCCGCATCGGGCCGAGCGTATGCTTCTCGGCCAGCGGGATGCCCTGCTCCGGTAGGACGGCCTGCATTCCGCCCGGCAGCATCGCACGGATTCCTTCGGCCGCCGCCCCCTTCCACAGCATCATCCCCAGCAGGATCGCCAGCGCCGCCGCCAGCAGCGCGCCCGACCGGGGCAGCCGGTGGCCGCCGCGCAGGGCGAAGGCCATGGTCATGCCCAGGAAGAAGACGACCTGCCACGCCAGCGGGCTGAAGTTCCAGCGTTCCCCCCACAGATTCGGTGGCGAGAGGTCGGGCGCCACCTGCACGCCCGCGTAGAGCGCCACCGGCCCCAGGAACGCCGCCACCCCGAACCGGGCGAGTAGCCACAGATAGGCCGGCGCCGCCACGATCAGCACGATGTAGAGCGCCAGGATGTCGAAGGCGTATGGCAGGTAGAGCAGCACCGCGTGCCACGCCAGCGCCGTCGCCGGCTGCTCGAAAAGCGGCAGAAAGCTGGCCAGCCGGTGCGAATCCGTCACCGAAACCAGCCCGCCGAACACGGAGATCCCGACGATCAGGCCGCAGGTTAGCATGGTCAGGAAATTCGCCACCCAGAGCTGGCGGCAACGGACCAGCGCCTTCATCTGGGAGGGAAGGAAGCCGCGCTCCGCGAAGAGCGGCGCGTAGGCCAGCGCCACGGCGTAACCGGAGATGAAGATGAAGATCTCGGCCGCGTCGGAGGGGCCGAACCGGGCCGGCGTCACCTTCGCCAGAGGGTTGAGGCCGACGTGGTTGACGAAAATGATCAGAAGGGCTAGGCCCCGGAAAAGATCGAGCCGAACGTCCCTCGTTTGCCGTTCCAGCATGCTCCGATGTCCTCCTTCTCCTCACGACCGGTGCGTTCACGCAACCATACGTGCCGGGAAAGGAGAATCCTTCACACCATCATGCTCCGTTTCACCGCCTCCTGGGTGACCCGGATGTCCGCAAGGGAGCACAGGGGGTAGTCGATTCGGAGAGCACTCAGGCCGATTGAGTCGCCCCGGCGCGCCCATACAGCTGGTTGGCCCGCGTCTCGAAGGCCTGCACCATCCGTCGCACGGCTTCGTTGAACAACAGGCCCATGATCTTCTGCAGCATCTTGGAGCGGAACTCGAAATCCACGAAGAAATCGACGCAGCAACCGCCTTCGTGCTCGCGGAAGATCCAATGGTTGTTCAGGTACTGGAACGGCCCATCGGTGTACTGGACGTTGATCCGGCATTCCGGCTCGTTCAGCTCCACCCGCGAGGTGAAGCGTTCGCGGACCATTTTGAAACCGATGACGAGGTCCGCGAACATCACATCGCCTTCCCGGCGGCGGATGCGGGCGGCCAGACACCAGGGCAGAAACTCCGGATACCTCTCCACATCGGCGACCAGCGCGTACATCTGCATGGGCGTGTAGGGAAGAACCTTCTTTTCCGCGTGAGTCGGCATGCCCTTACCTTCAATCCTTCCTGTCTCAGGCCGCGAGGCCGAGCTTCTTCAGCCGGGCCGCCCGCAGCTTCTCGAAATCGGCGCCCGCGTGGTAGGACGACCGGGTCAGCGGCGACGACGCCACCAGCAGGAAGCCCTTGCCACGACCGACCGTGGTATAACCGGCGAACTCCTCCGGCGTCACGAAGCGATCGACCGCCGCGTGCTTCGGCGTCGGCTGGAGATACTGCCCAATCGTCATGAAGTCCACATCGGCGGCGCGGAGATCGTCCATCACCTGCCCGATTTCCTCCTTCGTCTCGCCCAGGCCGACCATGACGCCGGACTTGGTGAAGATGGTGGGGTCGAGTTCCTTGACCTTCGCCAGCAGTTGCAGCGAGGTGAAGTAGCGCGCTCCCGGCCGGATCGTCGGGTAGAGGCGCGGCGCCGTTTCCAGATTGTGGTTGAACACGTCGGGCTTGGCGGCGACGACGATCTCCAGCGCGCCCTTCTTCTTCTGGAAGTCGGGGGTCAGGATCTCGATGGTCGTGCCGGGCGACGCCTCGCGGATGGCGCGGATGGTGCGGGCGAAATGCTCCGCCCCGCCGTCCTCCAGGTCGTCGCGGTCGACCGAGGTGATGACGACGTGGCTCAGCTTGAGCTGGCCGACCGCCTCACCGACCTTCTCGGGCTCATGCGGGTCGAGCTTGTCGGGGCGCCCGGTCTCGACGTTGCAGAAGGCGCAGCCGCGCGTGCAGATCGCGCCCAGGATCATGAAGGTCGCGTGCTTCTGCTTCCAGCACTCGCCGATGTTCGGGCAGGCCGCCTCCTCGCACACCGTGTTGAGCTTGAGGCCGCGCATCAGCTGGCGGGTCTCGTTGTACTCCTGGCTCATCGGCGCCTTGACGCGAATCCAGGCGGGCTTGCGCTGGATCGGGTTGTCGGGCTTGTGGGCCTTTTCCGGGTGGCGAAGCTTCTCGGTCGGATCGACGAGGGTCATGGTCTGAAGGCTCCCGACGGCCGGCACGCTTGCGGCCCCGAAGATGAACGGAAAGGCGTCACGCCCGCCAGTCCGGCGGAAACAGAGCCGCCGGATAGGCCGGATCGAGCGCTTGGTCAAGCGTGAAAGGCGGCTCGACCGGTATGTGCGAATTGGGCACGTCGGCTTCGGCGGCGGCCTTGAGCCGGGCGTCCTCGTAGACGTCGTCGAAAACCTCGGCGACGTAAGGGCGCAGGCTCGGGCTGTCCTTGATGTCGCGGAGCAACTTCTTGCGCTGCTCGCGGATGGTCAGCCGCCACCCGCGCTCGCACCGCTCGCGCAGGTCGGGGCAGCACAGCCATTTCAGCAGATGCACCAGCAGCACGGACAGGCGGCTGTCGATCTCCGATTTCTGGCTGCGCCCCAGGATCTCGATCTCCTCGGCGACGTTCGCCCAGTCGATGGGGGCGTTGGTGCGCTCGGCGCCGGCGCGGCGAAGCTCCGCCGCCTGGGTTTGCGTCCAGGCGTAGAAATCCTCGTCGTATCCGGCGCTTGCGCGGTCCATCACCCGAACCTTTGGAAGAACGTCGTCTCGGAAAAGCTTAACTAGAAGTGGATAGCCCGGCCATAGGCATCAAGCACCGACTCGTGCATCATCTCCGACAGGGTCGGGTGCGGGAACACGGTGTGCATCAACTCGGCCTCGGTCGTCTCCATGGTCTTGGCGACGGTGTAGCCCTGGATCAGCTCGGTCACCTCCGCGCCGATCATGTGGGCGCCGAGCAGTTCGCCGGTCTTGGCGTCGAACACGGTCTTGACCATGCCCTCCGTCTCGCCCAGCGCGATGGCCTTGCCGTTGCCGATGAAGGGGAAGCGGCCGACCTTGACCTCGTAGCCCTTCTCCTTGGCCTTCTTCTCCGTCAGGCCGACCGAGGCGACCTGCGGGTGCGAGTAGGTGCAGCCCGGAATGCCCAGCACGTTCAGCGCGTGCGGGTGCTTGCCGGCGATGTGCTCGGCGACGATCACGCCCTCGTGGCTGGCCTTGTGGGCGAGCCAGGGCGCGCCCGTCACGTCGCCGATGGCGTAGACGCCCGGCTCGTCGGTCTCGCACATCGCGTTGGTCTGGATGTGCCCGCGGTCCGTCTTCACCTTGGTGCTTTCCAGCCCCAGGTTCTCGGTGTTCGGGCTGATGCCGACGGCGACGATGACGCGGTCGACCGTGATGTCCTCGGTCTTGCCGCCATGCTCGACGCCGACCGTCACGCTGTCGGCGGTCTTGCGCAGGTTGCCGGCCTTGCCGCCGGTGATGATGCGCATGCCCTGCTTCTCGAAGGACTTGCGGGCCATCGCGGAGATCTCCTCATCCTCCACCGGGAGGATGCGGTCCATCACCTCGACCACCGTCACCTTGGCGCCGAGCGCGTTGTAGAAGCTGGCGAACTCGATGCCGATGGCGCCGGAGCCGATGACCAGCAGCGACTTCGGCATCACGTCCGGGGTCATCGCCTTGCGGTAGGTCCAGACCAGCTTGCCGTCGTCCTCCAGCCCCGGCAGGGTGCGGGCGCGGGCGCCGGTGGCGATGATGATGTGCTTGGCGCCGAAGGTGCCGACCGGAGCCGACCCCTTGGTGACCGTCACCTGCCCCTTGCCGGCCAGCTTGGCCGAGCCTTCGATGACGGTGACCTTGTTCTTCTTCAGCAGGTGCTTGACGCCGCCGTTGAGCTGGTTGGCCACCTTGCGCGAGCGCTGCACGACCTTGTCGAGGTCGAAGGTCGCGTTCTGCACGGACAGGCCGTAATCGGCGGCGTGCTTGGCGAGATGCAGCACCTCGGCCGAGCGCAGCAGCGCCTTGGTCGGGATGCAGCCCCAGTTCAGGCAGATGCCGCCGAGGTTTTCACGCTCGATGACGGCGGTGCTGAGGCCAAGCTGCGCGGCGCGGATCGCCGCGACGTAGCCGCCCGGTCCGCCACCGATGACGATGACGTCGTAATTCATGTCGGCCAAGAAACTTCTCCCCAGTCAGGAGCGAGGCGTGTCCTGCGGGCCGGCGGCAAAGATGCCCTCCTCGACCCGGCACGCCTCGTCGATGATCATCTGGTACAGGGCGGCCATGAAAACCGGATCGAGGCCGTAATCCATGCCCCGCTCGGCCGCCAGCGCCTTCACCGCTTCGACGCGGTCGGGCAGGATGGCCGGAAGCCCTTCCGCCATCTTCACCACGGCGACGCGGTGGACGACGGACAGGCGCTTGCCCAGCAGCGCGACGATCTCGTCGTCGATGGCGTCGATTTCGGCGCGAAGCGGGGCAAGGCTGGCGATCACGATCCGGTTTCCCAAGGTCAGGTTAGAGGAGCATCGACAGCGGATCCTCGATCAGCTTCTTGAAAGCCGCAAGGAATTCCGCGCCGACCGCGCCGTCCACCACGCGGTGGTCGACCGACAGGGTGCAGCTCATCACTGTGGCGACGGCCAGCGCGCCGTCCTTGACGACGGGACGCTGTTCGCCGGCACCGACCGCCAGGATGCAGCCCTGGGGCGGGTTGATGATCGCCGCGAACTCCTTCACCCCGAACATGCCGAGGTTGGAGATCGAGAAGGTGCCGCCCTGGAACTCCTCCGGCTTCAGCTTGCCGTCGCGGGCGCGCTTGGCCAGATCCTTCATCTCGGACGAGATTTGGGCGAGACCCTTGCCCTCGGCCTTCTTGATGATCGGGGTGATCAGGCCGGTGGGCGTGGCGACCGCCACCGACACGTCGGCGTGGTCGTATTGCAGGATCGCCGAGTCCGTCCAAGCCGCGTTCGCCGCCGGGACCTTCTTCAGCGCCAGCGCGACCGCGCGGATGACGAAGTCGTTGACCGACAGCTTGTAGGCATCCGACCGGCCGTTCAGCTCGGTGCGCACCTTCAGCAGGGCGTCGAGCTGGATCTCCACCGTCAGGTAGAAATGCGGGACGGTCTGCTTGGCCTCGGTCAGGCGCCGGGCGATGACCTTGCGCATCCCGCTGTTGGGGATCTCGGTGTAGGTCATGCCAAGCTTGTCGGACAGGTCCTTGGCGTCCACGCCGGCGGCCGGCTTCGCCGCCGGAGCGGGCGCGGCCGGAGCGGCGGCGGGGGCCGCAGCCGCAGCCGGAGCGGCAGCCGCCGGGGCGGCGGCGGGCTTGGCCGGGCCGGCGGCCTTGGCGGCCTCGACGTCGGCCTTGACGATGCGGCCGTTGGGGCCGCTGCCCTTGACCGCCTTCAGGTCCACGCCGGCCTGTTCGGCGACGCGGCGGGCCAGCGGGCTGGCGAACACGCGCTCGCCATGGGCGGCGGCCGGAGCCGAAGCCGCCGGAGCGGCAGCGGCCGGGGCGGACGCCGGAGCCGGAGCGGCTGGGGCGGGCGCGGCGGCGGCCGGAGCGGGAGCCGGGGCCGGAGCGGCCGACAGCGCGCTCTCGTCCTCGCCCTCTTCCAGCAGGATGGCGATGGGCGTGTTCACCGCGACGCCCTGGGTGCCGGCGGCGATCAGGATCTTGCCGATGCGGCCTTCATCGACCGCCTCGACCTCCATCGTGGCCTTGTCGGTTTCGATCTCGGCGAGCACGTCGCCGGACTTCACCGTGTCGCCTTCCTTCTTCAGCCACTTGGCGAGGTTGCCCTCGGTCATCGTGGGCGAGAGGGCGGGCATCAGAATCTGAACGGTCATGATCTAGAGCCCCCTCTCAACGGTAGCAGGCTTGCTTGGCGGCCTTGACGATGTGATCGACCTGCGGCAGCGCCAGCTTTTCCAGGTTGGCGGCGTAGGGCATCGGCACGTCCAGACCGGCCACGCGGATCACCGGCGCGTCGAGGTAGTCGAAGGCCTGCTCCATCATCAGCGCGGCCAGCTCGGAGCCGATGCCGGCGAAGGGCCAGCCCTCCTCGACCGAAACCAGGCGGTTGGTCTTCTTGACGCTGTTGACGATGGTCTCGGTGTCGAGCGGACGGATCGTGCGCAGGTTGATGACCTCCGCCTCGATGCCTTCCTTGGCCAGGATCTCGGCGGCGGCCAGCGCGTGGCCGACCATGATCGAGAAGGCGGTGATCGTCACGTCCTTGCCGGCGCGCTCGATCTTGGCCTTGCCGATCGGCAGGGTGAACTCCTCGTCCTCCGGGACCTCGAAGCTCTGGCCGTAGAGGATCTCGTTCTCGAGGAAGACGATCGGGTTGCGATCGCGGATCGCCGACTTCAGCAGGCCCTTGGCGTCGGCCGCCGACCAGGGCGACACGACCTTCAGGCCCGGGCAATGCGCGTACCACGAGGCGTAGCACTGCGAATGCTGGGCGCCGACGCGGGCGGCGGCGCCGTTCGGACCACGGAACACGATCGAGTTGCTCATCTGGCCGCCCGACATGTACAGCGTCTTGGCGGCCGAGTTGATGATGTGGTCGATCGCCTGCATGGCGAAGTTGAAGGTCATGAATTCGACGACCGGCTTCAAGCCCTTGAAGGCGGCACCGACGCCCAGGCCGGCGAAGCCGATCTCGGTGATCGGCGTGTCGATGACGCGGCGGTCGCCGAACTCCTGCAGCAGGCCCTGGGTCACCTTGTAAGCGCCCTGGTACTGCGCGACCTCCTCGCCCATGACGAACACCTTGTCGTCACGGCGCATTTCCTCGGCCATCGCGTCGCGCAGCGCTTCGCGGACCGTCTTCTTGACGGTCTTGGCCATGAACTTGTCCTCGTCCGACGCGGGCGCCGCGACCGGGGCCGCCGGCACCGTGGGGGCCGGGGCCGGAGCGGGCGCCGCTTCCGCCGCCGGGGCGGGGGCAGCGGCGGCGGGAGCGGCGGCGGCCGGGGCGTTGCCGCCCTTGCTCAGCGCGCTCTCGTCCTCGCCCTCTTCCAGCAGGACGGCGATGGGGGTGTTCACGGCGACGTTGTCGGTGCCTTCGGCGATCAGGATCTTGCCGACGCGGCCTTCATCGACCGCCTCGACCTCCATGGTCGCCTTGTCGGTTTCGATCTCGGCGAGGACATCGCCGGACTTCACCGAGTCACCTTCCTTCTTCAGCCATTTCGCCAGTTTGCCCTCGGTCATCGTGGGCGACAGGGCCGGCATCAGCACTTCGATCGGCATTCCTCAACCTCCGGCGGCGCGGGGATTCCGGTTTCCCGTCCCACAGGCGCCGCTCCCGCTTATCGTTGACGTCAGGATTCGACGAGAATGTCGGTCCACAGCTCCGACGGATCGGGCTCCGGGCTCTGCTGGGCGAATTCGGCCGATTCGGTGACGATGGCCTTCACCTCGCGGTCGATCTCCTTCAGCTTGTCCTCGTCGGCGTGGTTGCCTGCCAGGATCTTCGCCTTGAGCTGATCGATGGGATCGGATTCCGACCGCATCTTCTCGACCTCTTCCTTCGTCCGGTACTTGGCCGGGTCGGACATCGAGTGGCCGCGGTAGCGGTAGGTCTTCATCTCCAGGATGACGGGGCCGTTGCCGCCACGGATGTGGGGCACCCACTGGTCCGCCGCGGCCTTGACCTCCAGCACGTCCATGCCGTTGACCTGATAGCCGGGGATGCCGTAGGCGGCGCCGCGCTGGTGCAGCTCGCCGGCCGAGGCGCGCTCCTGCGAGGTGCCCATGGCGTATTTGTTGTTCTCGATGATGAAGAGCACCGGCAGCTTCCACAGCGCCGCCATGTTGAAGCTCTCGTAGACTTGGCCCTGGTTGATCGCGCCGTCGCCGCAATACACGGCGGCCACGCCACCGTCGTTGCTGTACTTGTGCGCGAAGGCCAGACCGGTGCCGAGCGGGACCTGCCCGCCGACGATGCCGTGGCCGCCGAAGAAGTTCTTCTCCTGGCTGAACATGTGCATCGAGCCGCCCTTGCCCTTGGAGTAGCCTCCACGGCGTCCGGTCAGCTCGGCCATCACGCCTTTGGCGTCCATGCCGCAGGCCAGCATGTGGCCGTGGTCACGGTAGCTGGTGATGACGCTGTCGCCCTCGTTCAGCGCGGCCTGCACGCCGACGACGACGGCTTCCTGGCCGATGTAGAGATGGCAGAAGCCGCCGATCAGGCCCATGCCATAGAGCTGGCCCGCCTTCTCCTCGAAGCGGCGGATCAGCAGCATCTCGCGGTAATAGTGGAGAAGGTCTTCGGTCGAAGCGGCTTGAGCGGGCGCAGACTCGGTTTGCGCCTTGGTCGGACGGCGTCGGGACGCGGCCATGGTTCCTCCCCAGGGTTCATGCGGCGGCGGCCTTGAGACGGCCGCCGTCACCACGCGTTGCGGGCAACGGATTCCCGCACCGGAAGCGGATATGGCGCGCACAGTACACGAGCAAATCCGCTCGCGCAAACACCTGTTTTTGCAGGCGTATTTCGGATTAACCGGGTTTCGGTTAATTGGCTGATTTGACCGGCTTCTCCGAAGCGGTCTCGTCGTCGTACAGCTTGGGAAGCGTGACGACCACGTCGCGGGCGTTCGACAGGTTCAGCATCGAGCGCGCGCGTTCGTCCAGCATGTCGCGGTCGAGGTTGTCACCGCGCAGAAGCTGGGCGCGGCGCTCCATGCGCTCGCGCTCCCCCTTCAACTGTTCCAGAACGGTTTCGGCCTGCGCGATCTCACCCTGGATCTGCTTCATGGCAACCAAACCACGGTCGCCATGAATCGCGTAGTAGGCGAAATAGGTTACCACGCACGCGCACAACGAGGGCGCAATGGCTTGGCGGAGCGCGCTTTTTGCGGCGCGGGCGAGCGTATCGGTGAGATCGGCGAGCATCGTCATGATGCAGAGTATGGGATCACAGCGGCTTTCCGGGGGTCAAACAAAAAAGAAGCAACACAAAAGACGACACGCTTTCGTGGTCCTTTCGTGTTCTTCGAGCCACAAGACTTTGGCCCTATGCATTGCTTTCTTCCCCGGCCGACCCGGCTCCCGCGAAAAAATCGCAACGCAGCACGGAATGAATCCTGCCGCGCCCATGTTTGCAAGGAACAGCGGTTGCCAGACCGCGCCGCACCCGGTGGCGTGCGATCGTTCGGCAACCAGCCCCATGCGACCCATGGTAAGGAGAGACACTCCCATGCGCAGCAAGCTTCTGATCGCGGCCCTGCCCGCCCTGCTCCTCGGCTTGGCGGCCTGCGACGACCAATCGAACAACAACACCTCGACCGCCGAGAGGCCGGCCGCGACCTCGGGGTCGACCACCACGCCGCCCGCGTCGGGCGTCCCGGTGACCGGCGGCACGTCGGGCAACGACATGAACAGCACGACCGGTCCGACCGTCACCGCGCCGGGTGGCTCGACCGCCGGCGGCTCGGCCGGGGGCGGAGCGGGCACGACTCCGTCGAGCGGTCAGCAGTAAGGGCGGGTATAAAGCCCCTCCCTCTTGCGGGGAGGGGCTTCAAACATCCACGACTCGGGCCGGGCCGGCTCCCATCATGTCCGGCTCGAAGGCCACGCCCTTCACCAGCGCCACCACCGCGCGGCCGGGGGCGAGGTCCAGGTCGCGGGCGGCGGCCCGCGTGACGCGCGCGATCAGCACCGACTCGCCGACCGCGATGCGCAGATCGACCGAGGACGGCCCCGACTCCGCGATCTCCGTCACACGACCGCTCAGCGTGTTGCGCAGGCTGGTGTTCGTCGGCGGCTCCAGCGCCAGAACCACGTCGCGCGCGTGAATCTGCAAACGGACCGGCGCTCCGACCGGGCGGCCGACGCGCGGTACCATCAGCCGACCGCCGTCGAAGGCGAGCACGCTGAGCGCGTCCTCCTCCACATGCCGTTCGACGGTCAGGTCGAGCACGGCGCCGGTGTCGTGGATCCCGGTGACGGCCGACAGGTCGAGCCGCCCCATCACCGCACCCACCGAACCCGAAGCGACCACCCGGCCCTCTCCGATCAGCACCATGGTCGTGGCGAGGCGGATCACCTCGTCCAGCGCGTGGCTGACCAGCACGATGGGGATGTTCATCTCGTCGCGCAGGCGTTCGATGTAGGGCAGGATCTCGGCCTTGCGGCCGGCGTCGAGCGAGGCCATCGGCTCGTCCATCAGCAGCAGGCGCGGCTGCGCCAGAAGGGCGCGCCCGAGCGCCACGCGCTGCTTCTCGCCCCCCGACAGCCCGCGCGGCCGGCGGTCGAGCAAATGCCCCAGCCCCAGCAGATCGACCACCGGCCCAAGCGCGATGCGGCGTTCGGCCGCCGGGACGCGGCGCAGGCCGAACTCCAGGTTGCTGCGCACGGTCATGTGCGGGAACAGGCGGGAATCCTGGAACACGTAGCCGACGCGGCGCTTCTCCACGGCCACGTCGACGCGCGCCGCGCTGTCGAAATAGGTGGTGCCGCCAATGCGGATGTGGCCCGAATCCGGCCGGGTCAGCCCGGCGATGGCGTTGATGACCGAGGTCTTGCCCGACCCCGAACGGCCGAACAGGGCCGTCACCCCGCGCTCCTCCGCCGTAAAGGCGATGTCGAGTTGGAAACGACCCAGGCTTTGGCGAATGGAAACGTCCAACATGGCGCGGCCTACCCCTGCCCGATCAGGCGGCGCAACCGGTGCGCCAGGAACTCCGACACCATCAGCGCGATCAGCGCGACCGAGAAGGAGATCGTCGCCAGCCGCGCCGCCATGGCGTCGCCGCCCGGTTCCTGCGTCGCGGCGTAGATCGCCAGCGGCAGGGTCTGCGTCTTGCCGGGAATGTTGGAGACGAAGGTGATGACCGCCCCGAACTCGCCCATCGCGGCGGCGAAGGCGACGATGGCGCCCGACAGCAGGCCCGGTGCCATCAGCGGCAGCACGATGGTGAAGAAGCGGTCGACCGGGCCGGCGCCCAACGTGCGCGCCGCCGCTTCCAGCCCGGTGTCGATGGCCTCGACCGACAGGCGGATCGCCCGCACCATCAGCGGGAAGGAGGTCACGGCGACCGCCAGCGACGCCCCTTCCGTGGTGAAGATCAGCCGGATGCCGAAGGTCTGCAACAGCCAGCCGCCGATGACGCCCTTGGTGCCCATGGTGATGAGCAGGATGTACCCGACCACCACCGGCGGCAGCACCAGGGGCAAATGGACCAGCCCGTCGAACAGCGTCTTTCCGGGGAAGGAATAGCGCCCGAGGATCCAGGCGGCCAGAACGGCGAGCGGCAAACTCACCACGATGGCCAAGCCCGCGACCCGCAGGCTCAGCAACAGCGCGGTCGTCTCCATCGGCGACAGGAAATCCATGACGCGGAGCTTATGGCAGCTTCGGCGCCGGAGCGAAACCGAACTCCTTCCAGACCGCCATGCCGTCCGGTGACTTCACGTAGTCGAGGAAGGCGGCGGCCTGGCTGTTCTTCGAGGTGGCGACCAGCGCCGCCGGGTAGACGATGGCCGGATAGCTGTCCTGCGGGAAGATTCCGACCACGGTCACGCCGGGATCGACCGCCGCGTCGGTTGCGTAAACGATGCCGAGCGGCGCCTCACCCCGGCTGACCAGCGCCAGCGCGGCGCGGACGCTGTCGGCGCGGGCGAGCTTCGGCTCCACGGCCTCCCACTGGCCGAGCTTCTCCAACGCCGCCTTGGCGTACTTCCCGACCGGAACGTTCGAGGGGTCGCCGGTGGCGATGCGGCCGTCGCCGGCCAGCGCGGCCAGATCGCCGCCCTGGGTCAGCTTCGGCTTCAAGGTGGAGCCCTTCGGCCCGATCGCCACCAGATCGTTGCCCAGCAGGTTGACGCGGCTGTCGACCTTGATGAGGTCCTTCTTCTGGAGATAGTCCATCCAGTCGAGGTCGGCGGAGATGAACAGGTCGGCCGGCGCCCCGTTCTCGATCTGCTTGGCCAGGGCCGAGGACGCGGCGAAGGACGAGGTCACCGTTGCCCCGGTCTTGGCCTTGAACTGGACCGCCAGCTTCTCCACCGCGTTCTTGGTGGAGGCCGCGGCCATCACCAGCACGTCCTGCGCCATGGCGGCCGGAGCCGACACCATCAGGCCGACGCCGAACACCGCCGCCGACACCAGACGCGTCATCGCGCGCTTACGCACACCGAACATTCCGGATCTCCATGAGTTTCGTGTCACAGTTTATATACAAACGGATACAGCGCTTTGCGGACTCGGTAAAGCGGAAATAGCCCCTCAAACAAAAGGGGATTTTGCCGGCGTGGCCCCGCGCGGCCTGTCGTGCTATGGGGAGGCCATCACGCTCCGTCCGTCAGGGAACGCCGTCATGCCCGCCGTCAAAATCTCCCCGTCCATTCTTTCCGCCGATTTCGCCCGGCTGGGCGAGGAGGTCCGCGCGGTCGACGCCGCCGGCGCCGACTACATCCACATCGACGTGATGGACGGACACTTCGTGCCGAACCTCACCATCGGTCCGGGGGTGGTGAAGGCGCTGCGGCCGCATTCGGCCAAGGTCTTCGACGTGCACCTGATGATCTCGCCGGTCGATCTGTTCATCCCCGACTTCGTCAAGGCCGGCGCCGACATCATCACCGTCCATCCGGAGGCCGGGCCGCATTTGCACCGCACGATCCAGTTGATCAAGTCGCTGGGCGTGAAGGCCGGCGTCTCGCTGAACCCGGCGACGCCGGTGGACGCGATCCAGCACGTGCTGGAGGACATCGACATGGTGCTGGTGATGACGGTCAACCCCGGCTTCGGCGGCCAGAGCTTCATCAAGAGCCAGTTGCCGAAGATCCGCGACCTGCGCGCCCGCATCGACGCGCTCGGCAAGCCCATCGACCTGGAGGTCGACGGCGGCATCAACGTCGAGACGGCCCGTCTGGCGATCGAGGCCGGCGCCGACGTGCTGGTCGCCGGCACCGCCACCTTCACCGGCGGCCCCAGCCAATACGCCGCCAACATCGCCGCGCTGCGCTGACGCTTCCGCGCCCGGAAAGCACACACCCGTAGGAGCACCCCACAAAGGTCCCGGCCGTCGCAGAACCAAACGGCGTCTCAAGCGTTATTGGCTCTGGGAAGACGGTCCCGCAACGGAAGGGAACAGGACCATGGGCATTCTTTGGACCATCATCATCGGGTTTCTGGCCGGCATCGTCGCCAAGTTCCTGATGCCGGGCCGCGATCCGGGCGGCTTCATCATCACGACGCTGCTGGGCATCGCGGGCGCCTTCGTCGCCACCTACCTCGGCGCTGCCGTCGGCTGGTACCGGCCGGGCGAGGGAGCCGGCTTCATCGGCGCCATCGTCGGCGCCGTCGTGATCCTGGCGCTCTACCGCATGATCGCCGGACGCCGGACCACGGTCTGAGGCGTTCCGCACAGGATCGACGCCACTCGAAAGCCCTTCTCTCCACCGTGGGAGGAGGGCTTTCCCGTGTCTGGAGCCTTGTCTAGATCAGCGCCACCGGCCGGGGCATGAAGACGGCGCGCGAGATCGCGGCGCGGATCGCCTCGGCGGTGAAGGGCTTGCGGACGATCTGGCCGAGATGGCGGGCGTCCATTTCCTCCAGGTCGCCGTCGAAGGCGGTCACGAAGATCGTGCGCAGCGCCCGCGTGCGCCGCAGATGGCGGGCGATCTCCACCCCGCTGCTGCCGTCGGCCAGTCGCACGTCAAGCAGCGCCAGCGTCGGCTTCTCCGCCTTCAAAAGCGACAGCGCCTCGCGCTGGTTGACGGCGGTGCCGCAGACCACGTGCCCCATGTCGGCCACCAACTCGCCGATCTCCATCGCCAGCAACGCGTTGTCCTCGACCACCAGGACGCGCTGGGTCATCGCGGAGCGCACCATCTCCCGCGCCGCCTTCAGGTGATCGACCGCGTCGAGCGGGGCAAGGTTCAAAACCTGCGCGGCCTCGGCCAGCGACAGCCCCTCCAGCGTGATCAGAAGATAGAGCCGCCGGTCGGCTTCCGGCAACGCCGCCAGCGCCCGTTCGATGGGGTGCGGCGAGGCGGCCGGGCGTCCATCGTAGGCGCCGTCATCGGCCGACTGGTCGAACAGCAGGTGCAGCAACGCGTAGAGCGAAAGCCGCGCCCCTTCCCCCCGGTCCAGCCCGAACCGCGTCGGCGCCATCACCACCACCTCGACGCAGCGCGTCGCCAGCGCGTCGCCGGCCTCGGTCGTCCCGGTCAGAGCGCGCGCGTAGCGGCGCAGGTAGGGCAGATGGTCGTAGAGTTCGTGTCCGTACACCCGCATGGCCCACCATCCGCTTCCGAAATCCATCGTGGCGCCCGCGCCAAGATAGTTAATAAAGCGTTAACAATCTCCAACCCTATCACGCCCCCCCGCCCCTTCGCGACCCGAAAAGAACTCCCGGAAGGCAGAGGCTCAGTGGGCTTTTTCGCGAAGCTGGCGTGAGCGCCATTGCCAGGGTTTCTCGACCTGCCCGGCCCACAGCCCCATCCGCTTGCTCTGCGCGTAGGCCTCGCCCTTCTGGTAGACCGCCGACAGGCTGGCGTAGTGGAAGGCCCAGCCGCGCGACACCATCATCGCTCCCAGATCGACGTTGCGCACCCGACATTCGCCCTTCTTCTCGCCGGTCCGGTCCTTTTCGGCCACGGTGCAGGTGACCTCCTCGTCCTTGACCATGGCGGCGAGAACCGCCGTCGCGATCTTGAAGCAGTCGAGTTCGTGGCCGTAGCGGTTCCTGCATTTCTGCCCTGGATCGGGCGCATCGATTCCCATCAGCCGGATGGGCGTTCCATCGATGCTCAGAAGATCGCCTTCCATCGCGATCGCCTTTCCTTTTAACTCCACATTGGGGGTACCCGCCACCTTGCCTTTGGTCTTGCCGGCCCCCTGCCCCGCCGCCTGCCCCAACGCATAGGCCGGAACGCCAAGTGCGAGCATCAAGGTCAGGGTTGCAACCGCGATCCGGTCAGAACAGCGTCGGCTGGTCATCGCTGGCCTTCCGGCGCGGGTCGGGTGGCGGCGGATCGAGGCAGGACGGGTCATCGTTCCGCACGCTGTTGACACGCGGCCCAACCGGGACGACGTCCAGCAGCCCTTCGGGCGCCGGACGCAGCAGACTCCTTGCGTCCTCCACCGGCGTCGCCGGGTCGAGCCAGCGTTTCCAATCGACCGCGTCCAAAACCACCGGCATCCGTTCGTGCAGAACCGAAAGCGTCGTGTTGGCGGTGGTGGTGACGACCGTCACGCTTTCCAGCGGCACGTCCAGCGGCGGCCCGCCCTTCGGTCCGCGCCACACCTCCCACAACCCGGCCAGCGCGAAGGGCGCGCGGTCGCGGCGGCGGATGACGTGGCCCTGCTTGCTTGTCCCGGCGGCGGTCCATTCGTAGAAGCCGTCGAGCGGCACCAGGCAGCGCCGCTTGCGCAGGGCCTCGCGGAAGGCCGGCTTGTCGGCCACGGATTCGGCCCGCGCGTTGATCATCCGCGCGCCGACCGACGGATCCTCCGCCCAGAAGGGCACGAGGCCCCAGCGGGCGAGCCGCAGGCGCCGCCCCTCCTCTTCCCACCGGATGATGGGAATGTCGTGGGTCGGGGCGACGTTCCAGCCTTGCTTCAGGTTCGGACGGTCGGGAACGCCGAAAATCCGCTGAAGCTCGCTGACGGGGGTGGTGAGCAGCATTCGTCCACACATGCTTGTCAATATGGCGCCCTTTGTCCGGCTTCGCCAGCCGCGACCTTGCGCGTTTGCGACGGTGCCTCTGCGGTCCGGCGGGGTTCCCCTTTGCGGCACGCCGGCCTATCTTCGCAGGAGCCATCCACCGGATCGAACCGGCACAGCGGCCGGAACACACGCCAGAACAGGGGAGTGACTCCATGAAGTTCGGCATCGGCCAAGCGGTTCCGCGCACCGAGGACGCCCGTCTCCTGACCGGGAGCGGACGCTACACCGACGACGTGTCGCTGCCCGGCCAGAGCCACGCGGCGTTCGTGCGCTCGCCCCACGCGTTTGCCGCCATCGGCGCCATCGACACGGCCGAGGCGCTGGCGGTGCCCGGCGTGCTGGCGGTCTACACCGTGGCCGACCTCGACGCCGAGAACGTCGGCCCGATCCCCTGCAATTCGGATCTGAAGCAGCGCGACGGGTCGCCCTACGTCCGGACGCCGCGCCCGGCGCTGGCGCGGGGCTTCGTGCGGCATGTCGGCGATCCGGTCGCCATGGTCGTCGCCGAGACGCTGGACGCCGCCCGCGACGCCGCCGAGCTGGTGATGGTCGATTACGACGACCGCCCCTCGGTCACCGGCACCGCCGAGGCGCTGGAGCCCGGCCGCCCGCTGGTGTGGGACGAGGCGCCGAACAACCTCTGCTTCGATTGGGAGACCGGCGACGAGGCCGCCGTCGAGGCCGCCCTGTCCAAGGCGGCCCGCGTGGTCGAGCTGGAGATCGTCAACAACCGGGTCGTCGCCAGCCCGATGGAGGGCCGCGCCTGTCTGGCCGGGGTGGAGGCCGACACCGGACGCCTGTCGATCCACGTGACCAGCCAGGGCGTCCACAGCCTGCAGAAGCAGTTCGCCGAGCTTCTGAACGAGCCGAAATCCCGCATCCGCGTGCTGACCACCGACGTCGGCGGCGGGTTCGGGATGAAGCTGTTCAACTACCCGGAATACGTCGCCTGCCTGTTCGCCGCCCGCCGCCTGGGCCGCGCGGTGAAATGGGCCGCCGAGCGCACCGAGGGCTTCGTCAGCGACGATCATGGCCGCGACCACGTCAGCAAGGCGCGGCTGGCGCTGGACGCCGACGGGCGCTTCCTGGGGCTGCGGGTCGACACCGTCGCCAACCTCGGCGCCTATCTGTCCAACTACGGACCGTTCATCCCGACCGACGCCGGATCGGCGATGCTGGTCGGCTCCTACCGGACGCCCGCCGTCCACGTGCGGGTCAAGGGTGTCTTCACCCACACCCAGCCGGTGGACGCCTACCGGGGCGCCGGACGGCCGGAAGCCGCCTATCTACTGGAGCGGCTGATCGACCACGCCGGCCGCGTCACCGGGCTGGGGCCGGCGGAGATCCGGCGGCGCAACTTCATCCCCGGCTCGGCGATGCCCTACGCGACACCGATGGGGCAGGTCTACGACACCGGCGAGTTCGCGCAGAATCTGGAGGACGGCCTGATCCTCGCCGACATGGCCGGCCTGCCCGCCCGCAAGGCGGAGGCCAGGGCGCGCGGCAAGCGTCGCGGCGCCGGCCTGTCGACCTACATCGAGGCCTGCTCGGGCGGCGGGCCGGAGCAGGCGACCGTGCAGGTCGGCGGCGACGGCAAGGTCGTCCTGCTGATCGGCACCCAGACCAACGGCCAGGGCCACGAGACCGCCTACAAGCAAATCCTCGCCGACCGCCTGGGCGTGCCGCCCGAGGACGTCGAGGTCGTGCAGGGCGACACCGACCGCATCAGCTTCGGCGCCGGCACCGGCGGGTCGCGCTCCGTCCCGGTGGGCGGATCGGCCCTGGCGGAAAGCGCCGCGAAGGTGGTGAAGACGGCGATTCCCGTCGCCGCCGACCTCCTGGAAACCGCCGAGGTGGACATCGAGTTCGCCGAGGGCCGCTTTACCGTCGCCGGCACCGACCGCAGCGTCTCGCTGAAGGAGGTCGCGGCCAAGGCGGCGGCCGCCGGAGGCGGCATCGCCTTTTCCGAGCAGGCGCGCTGGACCCCGCCGGCAAGCACCTTCCCCAACGGTTGCCACATCGCCGAGGTCGAAGTCGATCCCGACACCGGCCATGTCGAGGTCGTGCGCTACAGCGTGGTCGACGATTTCGGCACGGTCGTGAACCCGATGCTGGTGATCGGGCAGGTGCATGGCGGCATCGCCCAGGGGCTGGGCCAGGCGCTCCAGGAGCGCGTGGTGTTCGACCCGGACAGCGGCCAGTTGCTGACCGGCTCCTTCATGGACTACCAACTCCCGCGCGCCGAGGACATGCCGCCGATCGAGGTGAAGCTGAACTGCGTTCCCAGCACCACCAACCTGCTGGGCATGAAGGGCGCCGGCGAGGCCGGAGCCATTGGCGCCCCGCCGGCCATCGTCAACGCGCTGGTGGACGCGCTGTCGGAATACGGCGTCGAGCACATCGATATGCCGGCGACCCCGCTGGCGATCTGGACGGCGATTCAGGGGGCACCGAGCCGCGCGGCGGCCGAATAGGGGAATCCGGATAGACGAAGGTGTTGCCGTTGTCACACCTCCGTTGGGTTAACACCCGCGACGAAACCGCCTATTTATGAACTTGTTTGCCTGGGCACACGAGCGTTGGAAAGAGAGGCTGGACGATGACGACAGCGGGAGCGGGTTGCGGTGGACATTGCGCCGAGAAATTTCCTCTGGATTTCACCATGGCGTTCCAGCCCATCGTCGATCTGGCTGCCCACGGCGTCTGGGCGCATGAAGCGCTGGTTCGCGGAGTCGAGGGACAGGGCGCCGGCTGGGTCCTGGGGCAGGTCAACGAGGGCAACCGCTACGCCTTCGACCAGTCCTGCCGGGTCAAGGCCATCGAACTGGCGGCCGGGCTGCCGATGAACGGCGCCCGGCTGTCGATCAACTTCCTGCCCAACGCCGTCTACAAGGCCGAGGCCTGCATCCAGGCGACGCTGGCCGCCGCCCGGCGCACCGGCTTCCCGACCGACCGCATCATCTTCGAGGTGACGGAGAACGAGCGGATCGTCGATCACGACCACCTGAAAAGCATCTTCACCGAGTACAAGCGCCAAGGCTTCCTGACCGCCATCGACGATTTCGGCTCGGGCTATTCCGGGCTGAACCTGCTGGCGGAATTCCAGCCGGACATCATCAAGCTGGACATGGAGCTGACCCGGCACATCGACAGCGACCGTCCCCGCCGCAGCATCGTGAAGGCGATCCTGACCGTCTGCGACGACCTCGGCATCATCCCGGTGGCCGAGGGCGTTGAAACCGTCGACGAGGCCCGCGCGCTCCGCGACCTCGGCGTGACGCTGATGCAGGGCTATCTGTTCGCCAAGCCGGCCTTCCAGGCGGTGGTGACCGACCCGCCGCTGATCCTGGCCGCCTGAGCGGCCACCGCGTTTTCAGCCCTTGGCGTTCTTGCGCCGTTTCTGGGGCGGCGCCGGAGCCGGAGCGGTGACCACCGGCTCCTCCGTCTTCGGCAGCTTCTCGGCGATGCCGAAGGCCTGTTCGCGCCGCCGCAGCTCGGCCATGATCTCGTCCGGCGGAATGCCGAGATCGGCCAGCAGGACGACCAGATTGTAGAGCAGGTCGGCGCTTTCCATCACCACCGCGCCCCGGTCGTCGCGCATCGCCTCGATGGCGACCTCGATCGCCTCCTCCCCGACTTTGCGCGCCATGCGCGCACGCCCCTGGGCGATCAGCTTGCCCGTGCGGGAGGTGTCGGACGGCTGCTGCCGCAGCGCCAGAACGGCGTCGTAAAGGGTGCGGAGCGGATCGGGACCGATGTAATGCGTCATGCTGTCTGAGGTCGGGACCGTCCCCGCTTCCGTCAAGCGGCTCTGCATTTTGCCATTTTTCCTTTTTTGCCCGATCGAAGGGTCCCGCCCGAAGAGTTGCCGGGCTTTCCGCCAGAGTCCGCCAAGATCACAGATCGTTCGCATAACAAACCATCCCTCTTGCCAAACATCCGTCGAAGAAAATCTCTGGGCAGCTGTAATTTTTGCGCCGTCCAGCAATGCAGAGACTGCGTATTTGGCATCTGGTGTACCAGAGTATAGTCCTCTTCATCAGCTTGATGGAGAGCGACATGACCACGACGACCTTCTCCCACAACACCGCCGAACACGCTTCGTCGCAGTCCCTGCACGGCGTCGTCGAGTTCCCGGTCTCCTGGTTCCAGGCCACCCCCGCCTACCTCGTCCTGCGCCCCGTGGCCGCGTTCGTGAAGGAGTGGGCGCAGGCCACCCCGGCCTGCATCGCGCTGCGCGCCCTGCTCCACTGAGTCCCGGCGAACCGTTCCTCTTTCCCTTCCGTCCTTGGAGGCCATCATGAGCACCATCACCGTCCCGCACGCCGGCCATCACCACGAAGCCCCGGTGTCCCACAACGCGGTCGCCGAGTTCGTGACTTCCTGGTACGAGGCCACCCCGGCCGCCATCCTGCTGCGTCCGGTCGGCGCCTTCCTGAAGGCGTGGTTCCACGCGACGCCGGTGTCCATCGCCCTGCGGATGATGTCCCACTGACCGTTCCGATCGTCACTGCTGACGCTTGATTTCGACGCGTTGCCTGGGACTGCCGCCCACCAAGAGGGACGGCGTCCCGCGCACGCGCCTTTTCGCGTTCCGGCCCGTCGCGCCAGCCCCATGGCAGCCGGTCAGGCGCCGCCGCGCACGTCCTCGACCATCTCTTCCAGCCGCGCCACGTCGCGCACCACCAGCGCGTCCGGACGGCGTTCGACCAGCCCGTCGCGGGTCAGGTCGCTCAACACGCGCGCCACCGTCTCGCGCGTGGTGCTGACGCGGGCGGCGATGTCGGAATGGACGGGGATGGGCGCGATCCACGCCGCCCGGCCATCGGCGCGGCCCCGCGTCTTGGCGAGGCGCAGAAGCTCCGCGTGCACCCGGTTGTTGGCGCCCAGCGTGGACAACTCCATGATCCGGTCGGTCGCCACCCGCAGCTTGTCGCACAGCCGCGCCATCATGGTCATCGCCAACGCCGGATGACCGGCGATCAGCTCCCGGAACGGCCGGGGGGCGAGGAAGGCGATCAGCGTGCCCTCCGCCACCGCCACGACCGAGGCCGAGCGCGGACGCCCGTCCAGCGCCGACATCTCGCCCACGAATTCACCGGCCTCGACGTCGTGGAAGCTGATCTCACGCCCGCCGGCCGAATGGCTGACCACCCGCGCGCGCCCTTCCACGATGAAGGCAACGTCGCCGGTTTCCGCCCAATGGTCGATCAGTTGCTCGTCCTGGGCGAAGCGGCGCCAGCGGCATTGGCGCGCCACCGCCGCCCGCTGCTCCATCGTCAGCGGATCGAGCAGGTGGATGCGGTCGAGCGCCAGGGCGTGCGTCGATTCGGCGGGAGTGGACAAGGCGCTGAGACCTTCGAACCGGGGGAAACCTTCGCGCAAAAGAATAACCCGAGCCGCGCAAAGGTGGAAAGGGATGTGACCAATGAACCGCGTCAATCGTCCGTTAACCCTAACGGGTGAGAACGGAGGGAACACGCCATCCGCACCCGCCCGGAGATCGACCGCCATGCCGTCCACCTTCATTCCCACCGCCCGCCGCGTCGACACCCAGCGGCTGCTGTCGGTCGCCGCGATCCCCTTGGCGGCCGCCGTCGCCATGGCGACCACCGTCGCCGCCGTCGGCGGCGTGACCGACCCGGTCGCCGAGGCGGGCGGCGCCATGGCCTTTGTCCTGGAATTCATCAAGTTCTGCTATCTGGCGGTCGCCACCGCCCATCTGTCCGGCGCGATCACCGACCGCATCTGCGGCGGGATGGCCGCCGGCCTGTGGCTGGACGAATTCGACGCGCCGGAGCCCGCGCCGAAGGAGGAGTTCTGGCAATCCTTTCCCAACCACGTCGACGGCGCGGCCATCGCCGGCGCGGTGACGATGCTCTGCATCGCGTTAGGCTGACGCATCGTCTCTGGATGAAGGGGCAACGTTTTTCGCACTGCGGCGGTTGAGCCGCGCGCGCGCTTGCATCACTATGGCCGGAAACGGCTTTCGACGGATGGGCGGGCGTGGACAAGGACGCGACGGAGCAGAATGGGCAGCCGGCCGAACCGCCGCGCCCCCGCCGTGAACGGATCGGTTTCATCGGGCGGCTGCGGGCCTATTTCCTGGCCGGCGTGCTGGTCACCGCTCCCATCGCCATCACGATCTACATCGCGTGGTGGTTCGTGTCCTTCATCGACGGGCACATCCGGCCGCTGATCCCGGCGGCCTACAACCCGGAAAACTATCTGCCCTTCTCGATTCCGGGCATCGGCGTCCTGACCGTCCTGATTGTCGTCACCCTGATCGGCACCTTCACCGCCGGCTATGTCGGCCGTCTGGTGCTGGGGCTGGGCGAGGGGCTGGTGGAGCGGATGCCGGTCGTCCGCACCGTCTACGGCGCGGTGAAGCAGATCTTCGAGACGGTCCTCGCCAAGAAATCCAACGCCTTCCGCGAGGTGGTGATGCTGCAGTACCCGCGCGACGGCGTGTGGTCGCTGGGCTTCATCACCGGCAGCGCCCATCCGGAGGTGCAGCGGGTCAGCGGCGAGGAGATGGTGAACGTCTTCATCCCCTGCGCGCCGCCGACCGCCGGCTATCTGGTGATGGTGCCGCGCCACGCGGTGACGGTCCTGAACATCACGGTCGAGGACGGGCTGAAGCTGGTGATGTCCGGCGGCATCGTCGTGCCGACCGAGCGCCGCGCCGCCATGCCCGCCGCCCTCCCCCCCGCCGACGTTACCACTCAGCCCGAGCGCAGCGTCTTGGCCGCCGCGTCCCGCTCGAACAGGTAGAGCAGCGTCCGCAGCGCCTGACCGCGCGGCGTTGCCAGTTCGGGGTCGCGGTCCACCACCAGCTTGGCGTCGTCGCGCGCCACCGCCAGCAGATCGCCATGCACCGCCAGATCGGCCAGCCGGAACCCCGGCAGGCCCGACTGCCGCGTACCCAGCACCTCGCCGGCCCCGCGCAGCCGCAGATCCTCCTCGGCGATGACGAAGCCGTCCTCGGTGTCGCGGAGCGTCTTCAGCCGGGCGCGCGCCGTCTCGGTCAGGTGCGGGTCGAACAGCAGCAGGCAGCTCGACGGCTTCTCGCCGCGCCCGACCCGGCCGCGCAGCTGGTGGAGTTGGGCGAGGCCGAAGCGCTCGGCGTGCTCGATCACCATCACCGTCGCCTCGGGCACGTTGACGCCGACCTCGATCACCGTGGTGGCGACCAGCACGTCCAGATCGCCGGCCGCGAAGGCAGCCATCACGGCGTCCTTGTCGGGACCGCGCATCTTGCCGTGGACCAGCCCGACGCGCTCCCCGAAGGTGGCGCGCAGGAAGGCGTGGCGCTCGGTCGCGGCGGCGAGGTCGGTCTGTTCCGATTCGTCCACCAGCGGGCAGACCCAATAGACCCGCGCGCCCTCCCCCACCTTGCGGTGGATGCCGTGGACGACCTCCTCCAGCCGGTCGAGCGCGATGGTGACGGTCTGCACCGGCTTGCGGCCCGCCGGCTTCTCGGTCAGACGCGACACGTCCATGTCGCCGTAGGCGGTCAGGGTCAGCGTGCGCGGGATCGGCGTCGCCGTCATCACCAGCACGTCCACCGCCCGCCCCTTGGCCGAGAGCTGCAAACGCTGGTGGACGCCGAAGCGGTGCTGCTCGTCGATCACCGCCAAGGCCAGATCCTTGAAGGCGACGTCCTCCTGGAACAGCGCGTGGGTGCCGACCAGCAATGGCAACTCACCGGACGCCAGCCGGTCGAGCACCGCCTGACGCGCCTTGCCCTTGTCCCGCCCGGTCAGCAGGCCGATCTCCACCCCCGCCGCCTTGCACAGCGGCGCGAGGCTCTCGGCGTGCTGGCGGGCGAGGATTTCGGTCGGCGCCATCAGCGCGGCCTGCGCGCCGGTCTCCACCGCGTTCAGCATCGCCATCAGGGCGACCACCGTCTTGCCGCTGCCGACGTCGCCCTGCAACAGGCGCAGCATCCGGCGTTCGGCCGCCATGTCGGTGTAAATCTCGGTGAGCGACTGGCTCTGCGACCCGGTCAGCGAGAAGGGCAAGGCGGCGAGCGCGGCCTGCCGCAGCGCCCCGTTCCCCTCGGTCGCCCGGCCGGCGAGGCGGCGCTGGCTGGCCCGCACCAGCATCAAGGCCAATTGGTTCGCCAGAAGCTCGTCATAGGCCAGCCGGCAGCGGATCGGCGAGGTGGCGGCGAGGTCGGCCTCGTCGTCCGGCGTGTGGGCGCGCTTCAGCGCGTCGGCCCAATCCGGCCATTGCCGGCGGGCGAGCCATGCCGGATCCTGCCATTCGGCAAGCGTCGGCACGTCGCCCAGCGCCGCGCGCACCGCCTTGCGCAGCGTCTTGGCCGGCAGCCCGGCGGTCATCGGGTAGACCGGCTCCACCGTTTCGATGTCGTCCTTCGATTCCAGCGGAACGACGGCGTCGGGATGGGTGATCTGCGGGGTGTCGTTGAACCATTCGACCTTGCCCGACACCACCATCGTGGTCCCGGCCGGAATCTGCTTGCTCAGCCAATCGCCCTTCACATGGAAGTAGATCAGCTCCAGCACGCCGCTGTCGTCGGTGCAACGGATGCGGTAGGGGTGGCGCGGATTCACGGGAGCGACGTGGGAATCGATCCGCACGGTCAGCGTCGCGATGCGGCCGTTCGGCGCCTCGGCGATCCTCGGCGAGAACCGGCGGTCGACGACCCCGCAGGGCAGATGCCACAACAGATCGACGACATGAGCGCCGGCCAGCTTTTCCACCAGCTTGCCCAGACGGGGGCCGAGACCGGGGAGCGCCGTGACCGGCTTGAACAGCGGGAAGAGGATGACTGGGCGCACGGGCGGGATTTTCACGGGGGCAAGGGCTTGGGACCGCACCCAGAAAGCCGGTTGCCACGCCTCTCGTCAAGGCCGCGCTGTACGGATCGGGAAAGGAGAAGGGTGGCGGAGCGCGCCGGGACCGGCGGTCACTGTGGGGGGCAACGATGGCCGCGAGAATGGCCACGCCGCGCTCCGCCGAGGAGGCCGTCCGGGGGGCTTGCGGGAGAAGCCGGACGGCCGTTTTCGGTGGCAGGGAACCACCGGAAGAGACGCAAATGACAAACGCTTCAACAAGGCTTCAAGGACGGGACCGATCTTGGGGGATAACCGTCCCCGTCACACGACAAACAGTAGCGTCCGGCATGTGTCCCACGCCTGTCCGCACCATGAATTCGTTTTCATGAAACATTTTGCGGGCGGTTTGCCCCCATGCTGCGGCAACCCCATCAGCATTCAAGGCCAGTCATACATCTTCCGGCAAGTCTACAGGCCATGTCACAAGAACAAGCCACCGTCTGTCACAGACCAGGCAAGACAACTACCGCGCATACACACAATATCGAAAGTGGTAATTCCTATTCCCATGACGGATTAGATCGCATTTAATCTTCTTTTAACCGTGATGGTCGTTAATTGGGGCTGTCGGGAGGTTGAACCCGGCAGTGATACAGACCCCAACCCGAAGACAGGGAAGCCGACCATGTCCGCACCGATGATCGCCGATGAAGTCCGCACGGCCAGCCGCATCCACGCGCGCCTTCTGGATGGCTTCATCGCCATGACGGAACAGGAACTCGCCCGTCTCGCCCCCGGCTTCGCCGAGGAAAGCCTGCTGGAATCGCTGGAGCGTCTGCGCGCCGCGCGCAAGTCCTACGGCACCACCGCCGGTGTCGTCGTCGCCACCGTGACCGAGCCGGTCCTGGCCGCGTCCAACGCCGCCTGATCGGGCGGCGCCGGTTTCAAGTTTCAGATCATACGCCTGCAGCGTCCTATGGAACCGGCCGTTCAGGCCGGTACCGTCTTCCGGGCGCGCGGCTTGCGCGCCTTGACCGGCGCCTCGGACACCACCGGCGCGACCGGTTCGGCCTCCACCGCCTTCTTGGCCGATTTGCGCGGTGCCTTCACCGCCGGGGCCGCCGTTTCCGCGGGGATGCCGATGGGCGTGACCGTCGCCGCGACGTCGCGCTCGGCTTGCAGCCAATGGTCGCCGTCCTGACCATGCGGACAGCCTTGTTCCAACCAGATCGTGTAGGCGCGGTCCCGGATGCGCTGCTCGACGTCCACGCTCATGGCACTCTCCTTGGCTAGGGTCGCGTCGGTTTTGTTGCAGTGCAAAGACTGCCGAAGCCTGACGGCTCCCGCAACCGGGCGAAACGTTATCGGCAATTCGGCCGTCAATCGGCCGAGGTTTCGCCGTGGCCGCCCGTTTTGCTCTGCTGGAATTCCCGCCACTTCGCAACGTTCCGGTTGTGGTCGGGAAGAGTCTTCGCGAAGACATGGCCGCCGGTGCCGTCGGCGACGAAATACAGGAACTCGTGCTTCTCCGGTTTCGCAACCGCTTGGAGCGAGGCCTTGCCGGGGTTCGCGATGGGACCCGGCGGCAAACCGGTGATTTGATAGGTGTTGTAGGGCGACTCGAACTTCCAGTCGTTGCGGGTCAAGGCCCGCCCCAGTTCGCCCTCGCCGCCGGTCAGCGCGTAGATCACCGTCGGGTCGGATTGCAGCTTCATGTCGGCTTCCAGCCGGTTGATGAAGACACCGGCCACCTTGGCGCGCTCCGCCGCGATGCCGGTCTCCTTCTCGACGATGGAGGCCAGCGTCAGGATCTGCTGCGCCGTCTCGAACGGCAGCCCTTCGTCCCGGTTCTTCCACACCTCGGCCAGAGCCTGGGTCATGGAGGTGCGCATGCGCTCGACCAGCGCCGCGCGCCCGTCGCCATAGGCGTAATGGTAGGTTTCCGGAAGCAGCGTCCCATCCTTCGGAACGGCGGCCACTTGACCGGTCAGCGCCGGCTCCTTGTCGAGCAGGGCGACGACTTGGGCCGAGGTCAGCCCCTCCGGCACGGTGAAGCGCCGGACCACGGTGCGCCCTTGGCGCATCTGCTCCAGCACCGCTTCCATGCTGATGGCGGCGGGAAACAGATACTCGCCCGCCTTCAGGTCGCGGACGTTGCCCATCAGCTTCGCCCCGGCGGCGAACAGCAGCGGCGACTCGATGACGCCCGCGTCACCCAGCGTGATGGCGATGGCCTCGATCCCGCTGCCGCGCGGGATGACGACCGTCTCGGCGTGTTCGAGCGGTCCGGGAGCCACGACGCGCGAGGCTCCCCAGTACCCGACTCCAGCGGCGGCGGCGCTGACGACGACCAGCACCCCCGCGATGATCCGGAGGCCCCAGCCCATCGCGCTTACGCGAACTCCTTGAAGACCAGCGACGCGTTGGTGCCGCCGAAGCCGAAGGAGTTGGAGAGCGCGGCGCGCACCCGGCGTTCCTGGGCCACCTTCGGCACCAGATTGACGCCCAGGCAGCTTTCCGAGGGGTTTTCCAGGTTCAGCGTCGGCGGGACGACGCCGTGGTTGATCGACTTGATCGAGTAGATCGCCTCGACCGCGCCGGCCGCGCCCAGCAGATGGCCGATGGCCGATTTGGTGGAGGACATGGCGAGCTTGTCCATGTCGGCGCCGAACAGGCGCTTGGCGGCGCCCAGTTCGATCTCGTCGCCCAGCGGCGTGGAGGTGCCGTGCGCGTTGAGGTAGTCGATGTCGCCGGTGGACAGGCCCGACCGCTTCAGCGCCGCGCTCATCGCGCGGAAACCGCCGTTGCCGTCCTCCGCCGGGGCGGAGATGTGGTGGGCGTCGCCCGACAGGCCGTAACCGACGATCTCGGCGTAGATGGTGGCGCCACGGCGCTTGGCGTGCTCAAGCTCCTCGAGCACGACGACGCCGGCGCCCTCGCCCATCACGAAGCCGTCGCGGTCCTTGTCGTAGGGACGCGAGGCCTTCTCGGGCGTGTCGTTGAAGTTGGTGGACAGCGCGCGCATGGCGGCGAAGCCGGCCATGCCGAGGCGGTGGACCGCGCCCTCGGTGCCGCCCGCGACCATGACGTCGGCGTCTTCCCACATGATCAGCCGCGCGGCGTCGCCGATGGCGTGCGCGCCGGTCGAACAGGCGGTCACCACCGCGTGGTTCGGTCCCTTGAAGCCGTACTGGATCGAAATATGGCCCGAGGCCAGATTGATCAGGCAGGACGGGATGAAGAAGGGCGACAGGCGTCGCGGCCCCTTCTCGTGCATGGTGATGGCGCCGGCGGCGATGCCGGGCAGGCCACCGATGCCGGACCCGACCATGACGCCGGTGCGCTCGCGCTCCTCGTCGGTCTGCGGGACCCAGCCGGAATCCTTGATGGCGTCCTGGGCGGCGGCGATCGCGTAGAGGATGAAGTCATCCATCTTGCGCTGATCCTTGACCGGCACGTAGGCGTCGGGGTTGAAGTCCCCCTCGCCGGTGCCGCGCGGGATCTGGCCGGCCACCTTGGCGGGCAGGTCCGAAACGTCGAAGCCCGTGATCGCGCGGATTCCCGATTGACCGGCAACCAGCCGCTCCCAGTTCAGCGCGTGGCCGACGCCCAACGGCGTGACCAGACCGAGGCCGGTGACGACAACACGTCTCATGAGGCTGTTCCTTGACCCTTGCCCATAGAAATTCGTCGACGGCCAGGCCACCGCGTCGCGGATCGCCTGGCCCTCGGGAAACGCTGGACGACCGCGATCAGGCGGCCGAGGCGTTCGCCTTGATGAAGTCGATGGCGTCCTTCACCGACAGGATCTTCTCCGCGGCGTCGTCAGGGATTTCGACCCCGAACTCTTCCTCGAAGGCCATGACCAGCTCGACGGTGTCGAGGCTGTCAGCGCCCAGATCGTCGATGAAGGAGGCGTTCTCCACCACCTTCGACTCCTCGACACCCAGGTGGTCCACAACGATCTTCTTCACGCGCTCGGCGATGTCGCTCATCTTTTAAGACCTTCCAATCCTTGAAACCGCTCGGGATAATCCGGTCGGAGCAACACGCGAAGAACGTGCCGTCCTGCCGCGAAAAGCCCCGTCCGATAACACATTTCCGCAGCCTTGACCAGCGCCCGCGGGGGCCGGGGACTGCGAAGCTTCACAAGAGGCGCGACGCCTCAGATCATGGCCATGCCGCCGTTGATGTGCAGCGTCTGGCCCGTGACGTAGGCGGCCTCTTCGCTCGCGAGGTACACGACCCCGGCGGCGATCTCCCCCGGCTCGCCCATGCGGGCGGCCGGGATGGCGGGGAGCAGCTTCTGCTTCTGCTCGTCGTTCAGGGCGTCGGTCATCGCCGTGGTGATGAACCCCGGCGCGACGCAGTTGACGGTGATGTTGCGCGAGGCCAGCTCGGCGGCAAGGGCCTTCGACATGCCGATCAGCCCGGCCTTCGAGGCGGCGTAGTTCGCCTGCCCCGGATTGCCGGTGACGCCGACCACCGACGTGATGTTGACGATGCGGCCCCAGCGGCGCTTCATCATGCCGCGCATGGCGGCCCGCGACAGGCGGAAGGCCGCCGTCAGGTTCACGTCGAGGACCGCCTGCCAGTCGTCGTCCTTCATGCGCATGGCGAGCTGGTCGCGCGTCAGCCCGGCGTTGTTCACCAGGATGTCGATCTTGCCCAGCGCCGCCTCGGCGTCCTTGGCGAGCTGCTCGGTCGAGGCCGCCTCGGCGAGGTTGCCCGGCACCACGAAGGCGCGCTCGCCCAGATCGGCGGCCAGGGCCTCCAGCGGAGGAACGCGGGTGCCCGACAGCGCAACGGTGGCGCCCTGCGCGTGGAGGGCGCGGGCGATGGACGCGCCGATGCCGCCGGACGCGCCGGTGACGAGGGCCGACTTGCCGGTCAGGTCGAACATGGGATGGGGCCTCACAGGGTCTTCAGGAACGACTCGACGTCCGCCGGCGTGCCGACCGACGACGCGGAGAGTTCCTTGTCGATGCGCTTGGTCAGGCCGGCCAGCACCTTGCCGGAACCGATCTCCACCAGCGTCGTCACGCCCTGCTCCTTCATGAACAGGACGCTCTCGCGCCAGCGGACCATGCCGGTCACCTGCTCGACCAGCAGCTTGCGGATCGCGTTGGGGTCCGACACGGCGGATGCGGTGACGTTGGCGATCACCGGCACGACCGGCGCCGAAATGGTGACGGCGGCCAGCGCCTCGGCCATCGCGTCGGCGGCGGGCTGCATCAGCGAGCAATGGAAGGGCGCGGAAACCGGCAGGCGGACGGAGCGCTTCAGCCCCCGCTCGGCGGCCAGCGCGATGGCGCGGTCGATGGCGTCGGCGCTGCCGGAGATCACCACCTGACCGGCGGAATTGTCGTTGGCGACCGAGCACACCTCGCCCTGCGCGGCGTCGGCGGCGATCGCCTGGGCCTGCTCGGGGTCGGCGCCCAGCAGGGCCGCCATGCCGCCCTTGCCGACCGGAACCGCCTTCTGCATGGCCTGACCGCGCTTCTTCAACAGGCGCGCGGTGTCGGCCAGGGTGAAGGCTCCGGCGGCGCAGAGCGCCGAATACTCGCCCAGCGAATGGCCGGCGACGAAGGAGGCGTGCTTGGCGAGATCGACCCCGCCCTCGCTTTCCAGGACGCGCAGCACGGCGACGCTGACCGCCATCAGGGCGGGCTGGGCGTTCTCGGTCAGGGTCAGGTCGGCCTCGGGGCCTTCGACCATCAGGCGCGACAGCCGCTGGTTCAGCGCGTCGTCGACCTCTTCGAAGGTGCGGCGCGCGACTTCGAACGCTTCGGCGAGTTCGCGGCCCATGCCGACGGCTTGGCTGCCCTGCCCCGGAAAGACGAACGCCCTGGTCATGCTGTGTATGAAGCCCTGATGAAAGCGCCCCGCCCTATCGCGGCGGCACCGTGGATTGGGCGACAGTCATACCCTCACTTTTGGGCAAGTCAAGCGACGCGCGATGATGAAACCGCCAACCGGTCGATAAAATGCACCCGATCCAGGCAAAAGCCACACGAACAGCCGTTTCGACTCCGGCGTTGTTCGTGGGTCCGGGCCGTTCGAATCTTGCTCTGTTCATAAGCTGTGCCGTGAGACCGGCGGCAAAATGGCGGAGACCGCAAGGGATCGCGGTCTCCGCCCCTGGCGCTCAGGCCTTTCCGACCAGCGCGACCCGCGTCCAGGGCCGCATCTGCGCCAGCGCCTCCAGCACCATCGGCCCGGTCAGCCCGGCGAGCAGCGCCACGGTGAACACCGCGGCGTCGTCGAATCCGAGCTTGTGCAGCGCCACCCGCGCCCCCGCCGTGAAGAAGGCGTGGTGGAGATAGATGGCGTAGGAGGATTTTCCGACCGTGCGGAACACCAGGCTCGACGGCATCACGTGCAGCAGGGTCACCGCCCCGCCCATCCCGCACAGCAGCGCCACCACGCTGTTCCAGCCGAAATAATGCTGGATCACCCCGAACAGCGACGCTTGGTGCAACGCCAGCCCGACGAGCAGCGCGGCGGCCCCCGCCCCCAGCAGCGCGCGGCGCGGCAGACGGTCGCGGAACCGGGTGACGGCCACGCCCAGCAGGAAATGCGGCAGCAGGACGAAGGTCTCGTTGATCGAGAAGACGTTCGATTCGGTGTGGATCGTCTGGCAGGCGACCATCGCCAACCCCAGCGCGACCGCGAAGGGCAGCGGCCGGTCGATCAGCTTGGCCGCGTCCAGCAGCGCCACCACGGCGAAGATCAGGAACAGCGACTGGAGGTACCAGAAATGGGCGTAGGAATAGACGTAGATCTCCCACATCGCCCCCGGCGCGAAGCTGCCGTTCGCCCCCGGCGCGCGGGTCTGCACCAGATAGAAGAGCGTCGAGACCACCAGGAACGGGAAGCCCAGGCGGCGCAGCTTCTTCACGAAGAAGGACGGCAGCGCCCCGCCGCGGGCCGGGCGGTAGGCGTAGACGAGCCCGGAGATGAAGGTGAACAGCGGCATCCGGATCAGTTCGAAGCTGCTGGTCGCGTAACGGTAGATGGATCCGTCGTCCACCTGCATGCCGGTGCCCGGCACCCCGACCACATGGTAGGCCACCAGCAGGATGCAGGCGAGGCCGCGCAGTTCCGCGATGTGGAAGGACTGGGAGTCTGTGCGCATTGGTTTCCCCGTGCGAGCCGAAATGTGGATGGCGACCGTCGCGCCGGCCCGGTGACCTTGTCTCCCGGCCTAGCGAACGCCGCACGGCCCTGGGACGCAGGCGGGAACGGCGCTCCTGCGGGCTTGTTCTGCCGTTTGGCTGTATGCGTCACGGCTTTCTCGCCTTGGCGCCCGGCGGCGCGTCGGCGTTACCCTCGCAGGTTGGAGCGGGCGTTTCGCGCCGGGGCGCTTGGCGAAGGAAGCAACGCCGGAGGGCGCTTGAATTTCCTTCGGATTTCCACTGGACAGCGGGGCTCGCCTGTGCATACTGCGCCGCTTCATAACTCCTTGCCGACGGCATGCCGCCGGCTAGGCCCGGGCGGCTGACCTCATCCATTGGGGATGACGGCGCAGCGCCGGACCATGAACAGCCATGGGGAGTGCAATGGCACTTTACGAGTGCGTGCTGATCGCACGCCAGGACATCTCGGCCGCCCAAGCCGAAGCGCTCGGTGAGCAGTTCGCCCAGATCGTCCGCGACAACGGCGGCACGGTCGCGAAGACCGAGTACTGGGGTCTGAAGACCCTGACGTACAAGATCAAGAAGAACCGCAAGGGTCACTACACCCTGTTCAATCTCGACGCGCCGGCCGCCGCCGTCGCCGAGATGGAGCGGAACATGAGCATCAACGAAGACGTCCTGCGCTACATGAGCGTGCGCGTCGACGAGCTCGACGCCAACCCGTCGGCGATGATGCAGAGCCGGAACGAGCGCGGTGATCGCGGCGACCGTGGCGACCGTGGTCCCCGCCGCTTCGACGACCGTGGCCCGCGTCCGCCGCGCCGTTCGGAGACCATGGCCGCTGGTGAAGGGGAGACCGCGTAATGAGCGACAAGCAGACCACGGGCGCCCCGGCGGCCCGCACCGGTGGCGGCGCTCGCCGTCCCTTCTTCCGCCGCCGCAAGACCTGCCCGTTCTCGGGCGCGAACGCTCCGGCGATCGACTACAAGGACGTCAAGCTGCTGTCCCGCTTCATCTCGGAGCGTGGCAAGATCGTCCCGAGCCGCATCACCGCGGTCTCGACGAAGAAGCAGCGCGAACTGGCCCGCGCCATCAAGCGCGCCCGTTTCCTGGCTTTGCTTCCGTACATCGTGAAGTAAGCCCGGATCGGGATCGAAGGTTCAGGCAATAGGTTCGAAAGGGTTCCCATGGCCGCCGGTCTGGCCGCTCCGCTGGTTGTCGCCGTCGGTGGCGGTCTGGTCAGCGCGTTCTTCTACCTGTCGGTCATGTTCGGCGGGTTCGGAACGCTGATCCTCGGCTATCTCGCTCCCCTGCCGCTGTTCCTTGCGGGATTGTGGCTGGGGACGCCCGCGGTGCTCTTCGCCGGTCTGGCGGGGACCGTCGCGGTGATGGCCGGGACATCCGGAAGCTGGCTGGTGTCGCTCGCCTATCTGATGACCGGAGCGCTTCCGGCCGTCCTGGTGGTGCGGCAATCGCTGCTGGCGCGGGTGTCGGGCGACGGGAGCCTGGAATGGTATCCGCCCGGCCGGGTCCTGATGGGCCTGACCGGACTGGGTGTGGTGGCCGTCCTCGCCGCCGTGATCCTGACGTTCGACCAGCCCGGCGGGCTGGAGGGCGTGGTGCGCCGGATGCTGGCCCGCGTGGCCGAGCCTCTGTTCCGCGCGCAGGGCCAGTCGGCCCCGGGTCCGGAGGAGATTTGGATGGCGGCGGCCCTGCCGGGGCTGGTGGCGATCTCGTGGGTCATCATGACGATCGTCAACGGGGCCCTGGCGCAGGGCGCCTTGATGCGGTTCGGCCGCAACAAGCGTCCGCCCATGCGGTTGGCCGAGCTGGAGCTGCCGCGCTGGCTGGTTCCCGCCTTTCTCGCGGCGTTGCTGGGAGCGAGCGTCCTGCCGGACACCTTTGGGTTCCTGGCGGTCAACGTCGCGCTGATCCTGGCGGTGCCGTTCGCCTTTGCCGGGCTTTCGGTGGTTCATGTGACGGCCCGGAGCCGATCGGCGCGCACGCCGATCATCGTCGGGTTCTACATGGTGCTGTTTCTCTTCGGGTGGCCGATCCTGCTTTTGGTCGGCCTGGGCATGATCGAGCAATGGATCGGGCTGCGCCGCCGGTTTACCCGTGCCGCCCCCGGTCAGGAGGACGAGTGATGGAAGTTATTCTGCTGGAGCGGGTCGAGAAACTCGGCCAGATGGGCCAGGTCGTCAACGTCAAGCCGGGCTTCGCCCGCAACTATCTGCTGCCGCAGAAGAAGGCCATGCGCGCCACCAAGGCGAACCTGACCGTCTTCGAGAAGCAGAAGGCCCACCTTGAGGCCGTCAACCTGGAGCGCCGCAAGGACGCCCAGGAAGTCGCCGCCAAGATGGACGGTGTCACGGTCGTCGTGATCCGTCAGGCCGCCGAGACCGGCGTCCTGTATGGTTCGGTGAACAACCGCGACATCGCCGACGCGCTCGACGCGGCCGGCTACAAGACCGACCGCAAGCAGGTCGTGATCGAGAACCCGATCAAGACGCTGGGCCTGTCCAAGGTCCGTGTCGTCCTGCATCCGGAAGTCTCGATCAGCGTGACGGTCAACATCGCCCGTTCGCAGGAAGAGTCGGAGCTGCAGGCCCAGCGCGGTGGCATGGTCACCGCCGCCGACCTGCGCGACGAAGAGGACGAGGAAGACACCTACGTCCAGAACACCGCGACCGAGGAAGACGAAGAGGCCTGATCGCCTTTTCGGCCGCTCGGCTCCGGCTTCGGTCGGGGGTGAGCGTCGCTCGTCCGAGAAACCGCCCATCCCAGACCGGGATCGGGCGGTTTTTCGCATTCGGGGTCCGGCTTATGGGCCGGTTGGCCTACCTCCGTACTCGCCCGAATGGGTTAGCAAGTCTGACCTACCGGCGGGTTGCCTTCCGCTTTTCCCGCGCGCCATGCTTGAACGGATATCGCGTGAGGATTTCGGCATGCTGCTCGCCCGCCTGCTCGGCGCCGCCATCGGTGGCGGATCGCTCGACCTCGTCACCGCCGACGGCCGTCGCCGGCGCCTCGGCCCGGCCGGGGTTCCGGCCCTGACGCTGTGGCTGCACGATCCAGGGGTGGCGCGCGACCTGCTGATGAACCCGCGCCTGCGCTTCGGCGAAGCCTACATGGACGGGCGTCTGTCCATCAAGGGCGGGACGATCTACGACATGCTGTCGCTGCTGATGACCGACAGCACCGTGCAGGGCGCCCTGGGGCGTGTCCTGGAGACGCTGTCCCCCGCCCTGCGCCGCCTCCAGCAGCACAACCCGATGCAGCGCTCGCGCCGCAACGTCGAGCACCACTACGACCTGTCGCGCCGCTTCTACGAACTCTTCCTTGACCGCGACATGCAGTACTCCTGCGCCTATTTCGCCGACCCGGCGATGACGCTGGACGAGGCGCAGGAGGCCAAGAAGCGCCACATCGCCGCCAAGCTGCTGCTGGTGCCGGGGATGCGCGTGCTCGACATCGGCTGCGGCTGGGGCGGCATGGCGCTGTACCTCGCGCGGACCACCGGCGCGCGGGTCACCGGCATCACCCTGTCCTCCGAGCAACTCGCCGTCGCCCGCGAGCGGGCCGAGGCGGCCGGCCTGTCCGACCGCGTGACCTTCGAGCTGCGCGACTACCGCGAACTGGCGGCCAGCAACACCGAGCGCTTCGACCGCATCGTCTCGGTCGGCATGTTCGAGCATGTCGGTCTGCCCCACTACCGCGCCTATTTCGACGCGGTGCGCGCGCTGCTGACGGAGAACGGAGTCGCGCTGCTCCATTCCATCGGCCGGCTGGACGGCCCCGGCGCGACCAACCCGTGGATGCGCAAGTACATCTTCCCCGGCGGCTACTCTCCCGCCCTGTCGGAGGTGCTGCCGGTCGTCGAATCGTCGGGTCTGCTCTCCACCGACGTGGAGATCCTGCGCCTGCACTACGCCGAGACCCTGCGCCACTGGCGCAACCGCTTCGAGGCCCGGCGCGACGAGGCGCGGGCGCTCTACGACGAGCGCTTCTGCCGGATGTGGGAGTTCTATCTGGCCGGAGCCGAGTTGAGCTTCCGCACCCAGGGCCACATGGTGTTCCAGATCCAGCTTGCCCGCTCCCTGGGAGCGGTGCCGCTGGTGCGGGACTACATGGTCCACGCCGAACGGGAGCTGGCGCTGGCCGCGTCCCCCCCGGTCCACGGCGCGCGTTCGACGGAGTCGGCCATCTGAAACCACCGCAATCCAGCCATGCTTATGCGACATTGAAGCCGTGCGGTCCGCCGCGCCTTCCTTTCCGTGACGGGGCAGTGCTATATAACCGCGATTAATTTCCGCCCGGGGTACCGGGAGACCGTCCTCGCGCGGTTTCCCGGCAACAAGCGCCCGCTGGATGACGCGCCCGGCATCGAAGGAAACACAACGCCCTTACCCGTTCGGGGAGATCTCGCACCCATGTCCAAGATCAAGGTCGCCAATCCGGTCGTCGAACTCGACGGCGACGAGATGACGCGCATCATCTGGCAGTTCATCAAAGACAAGCTGATCCTGCCCTACCTCGACATCGATCTGAAATACTACGACCTGAGCGTCGAGAACCGCGATGCGACCGACGACAAGGTCACCGTCGAATCGGCCAAGGCGATCCAGCAGTACGGCGTCGGCGTGAAGTGCGCGACCATCACCCCGGACGAGGCGCGGGTGACGGAGTTCAACCTCAAGAAGATGTGGAAGTCGCCGAACGGCACCATCCGCAACATCCTGGGCGGCACCGTGTTCCGTGAGCCGATCGTCTGCTCCAACGTTCCGCGCTACGTGCCGGGCTGGACCAAGCCGATCATCATCGGCCGCCACGCCTTCGGCGACCAGTACAAGGCGACCGACTTCGTCGTGCCGGGTCCCGGCAAGATGACGATCAAGTGGGAAGCCGCCGACGGCGGCCAGACGATCGAGCACGAGGTCTTCGACTACCCGAGCGCCGGCGTGGCGATGGGCATGTACAACCTCGACGACTCAATCCAGGGCTTCGCCCATTCCAGCTTCATGTACGGGCTGGAGCGCGGCTACTCGGTGTATCTGTCGACGAAGAACACGATCCTGAAGGCCTATGACGGCCGCTTCAAGGACATCTTCCAGCAGATCTTCGACGAGACCTACGCCGAGCAGTTCAAGGCCAAGGGCATCGTCTACGAGCATCGCCTGATCGACGACATGGTCGCCTCGGCGCTGAAGTGGGAAGGCGGCTTCGTCTGGGCCTGCAAGAACTACGACGGCGACGTGGAGTCCGACGTGGTGGCGCAGGGCTTCGGCTCGCTCGGCCTGATGACCTCGGTGCTGGTGACGCCGGACGGCAAGACCGTCGAGGCCGAAGCCGCCCACGGCACGGTGACCCGCCACTACCGCGAGCACCAGAAGGGCAAGGAGACGTCGACGAACCCGATCGCCTCGATCTACGCCTGGACCCAGGGCCTGGCCTATCGCGGCAAGTTCGACAACACCCCCGACGTGATCAAGTTCGCCGAGACGCTGGAGCGTGTCTGCGTCGAGACCGTCGAGTCCGGCTACATGACCAAGGATCTGGCGATCCTCATCGGCCCGCAACAGCCGTGGCTGACGACCAAGCAGTTCCTCGACAAGCTGTCGGACAATCTTCAGAAGAAGATGGCCGCCTGGCAGTAACCTTGCCGTAAAAGGCATGGGTGCGACGCCGCGTCCGGGTCAAACCGGGCGCCGGGTCGGCTAGGGTTCGAGCGGGAAGCTTCGGCTTCCCGCTTTTTTTGTTGCCCAATTTTCGGAAAAATCCGGGAGGAAACGACCCCATGCCCAACGACCTGTTCCGCGTCGCCGTCATCGGCGCCGGCGAGACCGGCACGCCCTTGCTGCGCACGCTGCTGGACGCCCCCTTCGTCGAGTTGCTGGGCGTGGCCGACCTCGACGCCGAAGCACCGGGCGCGCGTCTGGCCCGCGAGCGCGGCGTCGCGACCACCACCGATTTCATGGAGCTGGCCCGGCTGGGCGACCGGCTCGACATCCTGATCGACGTCACCGGCGTTCCCGCCGTGCGCGAGGCGCTGCGGCGGGAGATGCTGGACTCCGACAACCACCACACCCTCATCGTCCACGAGACGGTGGTGCAGTTGATCCTATCGCTTCTGTCGGGGCAACTGGTGCGGCTGAAGCACGACGCGCAGGATTACTGAACGCGCAAAAAGCGGAAAAGCCCTTCTCTCCCCCGAGAGAAGGGCTTTTCCGCTTTTGCTTTCGGCGTTCGGGCGGGAAGGAAACGGGCAGCCGGTCAGGCGGCGCCGACGTTCCGAACCCGTTCCTCTTCGCGCTTCTTGCTGGTGCCGGTCGGCTGGTAAGCCAAGGCGGCGTGTTCCGCGCAATAGGGCAGACCGCTGAGCGAGGTCTTGCCGCAGAAATGGAAATCCTGGTGCTTGGGGTCGCCGACCGGCCATTTGCACATGCGCTCGGTCAGCGCCAGGATGGTTGCCCCGCGCGTGGGCTTCTTCTTGATGGGCGAGGGACGGCCCGACAACCCCAGGCGGTGCGCCTTGCCGATCACCGCGTTGCGGCTGATGTCACCCAGAGTGTCGGCGATCTCGCTCGCGCTCAACCCCTGGGACCACAGATCCTTGAGCTGTTGAATCCGCTCGTCCGTCCAACTCATCCCCGTGTACTCCCGATCCGGTGCCGCTGCTTGGCTCGTGGTCGCGGTCTGACGCCGTTTTCCATAAGCCGCAACATTTTGTGCCAGCCGAGGAGGAACCTACCAGATGAACGCCGCAAACGATAGAGGCTCGCGACAACAATCCTGTGCATAAGTCCGGGGGTGCCCCGTCAGGAGTTCAGGGCACCATACACCTCCTCGGCAATTCCGGAAAGGGTAGCCCGATCGAGATCGCCGGTCACGGCCAAGGCCAAGCCGTTGTCACGCCAGTACAAAGCCCGCAAGGATCCGTCCTGGGCGAAGCGGAAGGCGGTCCCCGCCGTGTTCGGGCTGGGCCGGATGTAGAGGGTTATGCGGCGTCCGGCCGCATCCTCATACATATAAAGCGCTACCGGCCCGTCGGCGTCGGCGAGCAGCCGTCCCCCCATCAGCGCATAGCCGCCTCGGGTCACCTTGGGACAGCGCATCGGCTTGCCGATCCGCTTGGACAGCCAAGCGACCAGATGCGCCTCCTGGTCGACGCCGATCTCGATGGGGTGGCGGACCTCGACGGTGAAGACCCGGTGCGCGGCGACGGCGTCGGCGATGAAGGCGGCGGTGGGGGGATCGCCGCGCAGACCCGCGCGGTCGCGCAGCAGCCAGCCGCCCGCCCCACCGGCCAGGAAGACCAGCAGGGACGCCGCCAGCGCCATTGCCCAGAACCGCAGCCGCCCGGTCCCTACGGGCAGGGACGCACGGGCTTCGAAGGGCGGGGTCAGGCGGTCGGGAACCGGCTGGTCGATCAGCGGGCCGAAGCTGTGCGACAGCAACGCGCGCTGGGCGCGGTAGCGCTCGATGCGCCGGGCTTCCTCCGGGTGGTCGGCGAGGTGGCGTTCGACGGAGGCGCGCCGCTCCTCGGGCAGTTCACCGTCGAGCCAAGCGTGCAGGTCGGCCTCGGTCACGGGAGTCTGGGGGCCGTTGGCGCCGGTCGTCATCACTTGATCCTCCTCACCGCCTGCTCCGCACCGCCGTCGAGCAGGACCCTCAACCGTTCGCGCGCCCGCGCCAACCGTGACATCACGGTGCCGATGGGCAGTTCCAGCACCTCCGCCGTCTCGCGGTAGGACAGCCCCTCCATGCCGGTCAGCAGCAGCACCGTGCGGTGCTCGTCGGTCAACTGCCCGAAGGCGCGGACGAAGTCCCGCACCGCCCCCCGGTCGGCCGGCGGGGCGCTGAGCGCCAGATCGTCGGCCAGTTCCTCGACCGGAATTTCCGCTCCGCGCCGCCGCCGTCCGCGCAGGCCCGAGATGTGGAGGTTGTGCAGGATCGACATCAGCCAGCCGCCGAGCCGCGACGGGTCGCGCAGGGCGTGGCGGTTGGCCAGCGCCTTCTCCACGCAATCCTGCACGAGGTCGTCGGCGTCGGGGCGGTTGCCGACGAGCGCGGTGGCGTAGCGCCGCAGCCGGGGCACATGCGCGGCGATGGCGCGGTCGTCGATTTGGTGACCGATCCGGTGATCGTCGGGGCTGGGGCCGGTCATGTCGGGTCCATCGGGGGCGTCTTCACCGGTCATGACGCTCGGCCCCTCCCGTTTATTCCCGCGATCGGATTCTTACCCTGGCGTCGAGAAGCCGGCCTTGCCGTCGAAGTTGCAGAGGTTCTCGGTCTGGGTGAAGTCGATCCCGGCCTCCGCCAGACGGCTCAGCAGTTCCACGATGGCGCCATGCTTGACCGGCCCGCCCAGCGCCTGGAACCGGCAGCGCCAGTGATCGGTGCAGAAGACGTCCAGATTGCCGTCCGGCCAGACCCGCTGCGAACGGTTGGAGATGCTGGTCAGCGTCAGCGCCTCGGTCGAAAGCGGCCCGACCAGATCGGCCAGATCGTTGGGCACCCCGCCCGACCATTGCAGGAAGACGTCCACCCCGACCAACTCCTTCACCGCGATGCGGCGGGGCGACAGCCGGTTGACGCCGTCATAGGCGGGACGCGCGGTGGTGTAGCCGACGGTCGGCATGGTGACCGGCATCTGGCCCAGCCGCTCGACCACCGCGTCGGCGAAGGCACGGGTGCCGACGCGGACGCGGCCGATGCCGCGCGCGAAGATGTCGGCGGTGTGAACGCCGTCCTCGATGGTCTTGAGCCACGCGTTGTGGATGCGCGCGGCGATGTCGCCCTGCCCGATGTGGACCAGCATCATCACGGCGGCCATCAGCAGGCCGGAGGGGTTGGCGGTCCCCTGCCCCGCGATCATCGGGGCGGAGCCATGGATCGCCTCGAACATGGCGCAGGTCTCGCCGATGTTGGCGGAGCCCGCCAGCCCGACCGACCCGGTGATCTGCGCGGCGATGTCCGACACGATGTCGCCGTAGAGGTTCAGCGTGACGATCACGTCGAAGCGCTCCGGCTGGTCGGCCAGACGGGCGGCGCCGATGTCGACGATCATGTGGTCGGCCTTGATCTCCGGATACTCGGCGGCCAACTCGTAGAAGATCTTCAGGAACAGCCCGTCCGTCATCTTCATGACGTTGTCCTTGACGAAGGCCGTCACCTTCTGCCGGTGGTTGGACCGGGCGTAGTCGAAGGCGTAGCGGACGATGCGCTCCGACCCCGGCCGCGAGATCAGCTTGACCGACTGGATCACCTCGTCGGTCTGGCGGTGCTCGATGCCGGCGTAGAGATCCTCCTCGTTCTCGCGGATGATCACCACGTCCATGCGCGGGTGGCGCGTGCGGACGTAGGGGTGGTACGCGACACAAGGGCGCACGTTGGCGAACAGCCCCAGCGTGGTGCGCGCCGTGACGTTCAGCGACTTGTTGCCATAACCCTGCGGCGTCGTGATCGGCCCCTTGAGGAAGACCCGCGTGCGGCGGATCGATCCCCAGCCGGCGGCGTCGAGCCCGCCCGCGTGGCCGCGCCGGTAGACGGCCTCGCCGGCCGGCACCTCCTCCACCTTCAGCCGCGCGCCGGCCGCGTTCATCACATAAAGCACCGCGTCCATGATCTCGGGGCCGATGCCGTCGCCGGGGGCGACCGTGATGGGGGTGATATCGCGCATACACTCGCTCCGAAGGGTCGCGCGACCGTAGACGGAAAGCGGGGTGATTTTCAATGGGGGGAGGTGGCGCACCCCGGCCGCGACGGGACGGGCGCAAAGCGGCTGAAGCGCCCTTCGCCGCCATGTTCGGACGGGTTCGCAATGCCGCGTTGGGAAGGTGGGAGTTCCTGCCATTTCAGCTTGCTTCCAACGCCCCGCTTGCGGTCACTATGCCGCAAAGGTCAACCCACCGCCGAGGACCCGGCAAGGCCCACGTGCCGCTCCGTGGAAACGGCGCGGACCACCGGACAGCGTGCCCCACAGCAGCATGACAAAGAATCAGAAGACGCCGTTGCGCGGCAACGCCATCCTGGCCTCCGGCATGATCGGGCTCGTCGCCGGGATCGACAATCTCGGAAACGGGCTGGCGATCGCCGCGTTGTTGTTTTCCGGCCCGCTGGCCTCCGGGCTGGGGCTGGGCGTCGGCGTCGTGCTGTTGAGCGCGGCGATCCTCGCCCTGCTGGTCGGACTGCGCAGCACGCAGCCCAACACCGTCGCCCTGGTTCAGGAGACCGGCGTCGCCGTGCTCGCTTCGACCGTCGCGGCGATGGCGGCCGACACACCGGACGCCCCCGACGCGGTCCGGGTCGCGACCGCGCTGGCGATCCTGGGAACCAGCACGCTGGTCACCGGCGCCCTGTTCTGGCTGGTCGGACGGCTGCGGCTGGGAACCCTCGTCCGCTTCTTTCCCTACCCGGTCGTCGCCGGCTTTCTCGCCGGATCGGGCTGGCTGCTGGTGGAAGGCGGGCTGACCATGCTGACCGGCGAGCACGCGCCGCTCGCCAACCTGGGATCCCTGGCGAATCCGCCGACCCTGGCCAAGCTGGCGCCGGCGGCCCTCCTCGCCGCCCTGCTGGTCGTGGTCCTGCGCCGCAACGCCCCGCCCTTCGCCCTGCCGGCCGTGCTGGTCGGGGCCGCCCTCGCCTTCCACGCGGCGCTCGCCGTTCTGGGAATCACCCCCGACCAAGCCCGCGCCTGGGAATGGTTGCCGACGGTGTCCGGCGCCGGCGCGGTCAGCCTGCCGTGGCCGACGGAAATCGTCGCGACGGCCGACTGGTCGCGGGTGCTGGCGGCGGCCCCGGCGATCCTGTCGGTGGCGGTTCTCGGCCTCGTCGGACTGCTTCTCAACAGCAGCGGGATCGAACTGGCCAACGGCCACGACATCGACGCCAACGCCGAGCTTCGCGTCACCGGAAGCGCCAACCTGATCGCCGGGCTGTTCGGCGGGCCATCCGGCTTCGTCGGGCTCGGCATGACGCTGCTCGCCGGCCGGCTCGGCGCCGCCGACCGCTGGGCCGGAATCGCCACCGCCGCCGTCATCGGGCTCGGGCTGTTCTTCGCCGGCTGGCTGGTGGCCAACACGCCGGTCTTCCTCACCGCCGGGCTGATCCTGTTCCTCGGCATCGAGTTGCTGCTGGAATGGGCGGTGGCCTCGCGCAAGCGGCTGCCGCGCGGGGACTGGCTGATCGTGCTGGCGGTGCTGGTCGCCATCGCCGTCGTCGGCTTCATCGAGGGGCTGGCGCTGGGGCTGGCCGTGTCGCTGGCGATGTTCGTCTACACCTACGCCCGCCTGCCCGTCATCCGATCGAGCACCACCGGCCACGCGCTGCGCAGCCGGGTCGACCGCTCCCCGGCGGCGATGCACCATCTGACAGAGGCCGGCGGCGCCATCGAGATCCTGCAGCTTCAGGGCTATCTGTTCTTCGGCACCGCCGAGCAGATCGTCCACCATGTGCGCCGGCGCCTGTCCGACGCCGGGGCGCCGCCGCTCCGCTTTCTGATCGTCGATTTCGCCCACATCAAAGGCATGGATTCGGCGGCGGCGAGCGGCTTCACCCGGATCCGCAACCTGACCGCCACGGCGGGCGTCCGTCTGCTCCTCAGCGGCCTGCCGCCCAAGGTCGCCGCGGCGCTGGCCCTGACCGAGCTGGATCTGGAGAGCGACCCGGCGCTGGCGCGCGTCATCGACATCGACCACGCCCTGGAGCATTGCGAGAACGGCCTGCTGGCGACGGCCCCCCTACCCCCGCCCGATGGCGCGCTGATCCGCCATCTGGAAGAGGCCCTCGGCCCACACGCGCGGCTCGCCGACGCGGTGGCGGCGCTGGACGAGCTTCGGCTGATGCCGGAGACGGTGCTGATCCAGGCCGGCGAGACGGCCAGCGACGTGTTCATCATCGGCCGGGGCCGCGTGAAGGTCCAGACCACCCGGCCCGACGGCCAGCGGCTGCGGCTCCGCACGATGACCGGCGGCGCCGTGGTCGGCGAGATCGCGCTGCTGCTCGGCCAGCGGCGCATCGCCGACGTGGTGGTCGACGAACCCTCGGTCATCTACCGCCTGACCGCCGCCACGCTGGCCCGGCTGGAGCGCGAGGACGCCGAACTGGCCTTCGTCTTCCACCGCCTGCTGTCGACGACGCTGGCCGAGAAGCTGACGCGGGCCACGTTGGTAATCGAACAGGCCCACCGCTAGCCGCAATCGCGGGCCCCGGCGCTCCTAAACCATCGAGTCCAGTTCGCGGCGGCGTTCCTCCGACAGGCCCAGGCGGGAGGCGAGGTAGGACAGATACTGGCGATCCACCTCGCTGCCGCCGCGCACCGCCAGTTCGGAGGCCAGATAGACCTGTTCGGCCGTCTCGGGATCGCGCACCGCGCGGACCACCTCGTCCATCGGCTTTGGAGAGCGCAGTTCGGCCTCGACGATGCGGCGGTCCTCCGGATCGGCCTGGGCGGCGTCGAGGCTGCCGAGGATCCGGTGCTGCTCGTCCGACGATATCCGTCCATCGGCGTTGGCCGCCGCGATCATCGCGCGGATCAGCAGCAAGGCCTTGGCGTCGCCGAGGTCGGGTTCCGGTGTGCCGCCGCGCAGCACGCCGGCCAGCCGGTCGCCGAGACCGCCCGCCGCCCCGCCGGCGATTCCGCCCAGAACGCCTCCCAAGGCCCCCCCTCCCCCGGACGCGGCCCCTCCGCCGAGCACGCCACCAAGGCCGAGCCGGTCGAGGATGCCCCCCAGCGGCCCGCCCGCCGAACCGGCCGTCGGGAAACCGGTCGATGGGGTGGAGGGATGGGACGACGGCGCCGCGCCCTTCTGGCCGTCCTGATAGGCGCGATAGGCCAGATAGGCGAGCGAGGCGAGCCCGGCCTTCTGGAACAAGCCCATGCCACCGGCCGGCGCGTGCGGGATGCCGTGCCCGTGATAGCCTTTCTTCTTCCCCTTCTTGCCCATAAGCAGAGGCATCGCGGCGGCGAAGGCCGGTCCCCGCCCCGTGCGGCCGGCCAGCCCGTTGGCCAGGATGACGCCCAGAACCTTGCTCAGATTGCCCATCGTTCCCTTCCTTGCCGGGGGCCGTTCCTTAGCCCATGGCCGAATGCCCATGAACCTGTGGCCCGTGCACACATGGGGAGGCTTCGGGCCGTTGAAACCCGCCCCACCCCCAAGGAGTCCGTCCGCCATTTGTTCGCCCTACGCATTGGTTGTATGCGAACGTTATGGGCTGCGGTGCGGAGCGGAGCGGGTGTAGGCTGGTCGGGATCGTGGTTCGATCCATCCTTTCGCACGCGGACGGCCGGGCGTCGCGCCGGCCCTGAAACGACCGCCGGATCGGCCCCCTCGCGACACCGCATGCACACCCCATCGCGCCCCGCCGACGCTGCGGCCCGCGGTCGGGATGACGGAGGTCGGACGATGGCACAACGATGGTCCATGCCCCACATGCCGAGCCAGCGCAGCATGGCCGACATGGTGATGGTCCCCACCACCCCCATGGTGCGCAGGATCGACGCGCGGGATCTGCGCGACGCCCTGGCGATGGGCTGGCGCGATTTCATGGCGTCCCCGACGCAGCTGCTGTTCCTCGGCATCATCTACCCGCTGGTCGGCCTCGTGGCCGGGCGGGTGGCCTATGGCGGCGACATGCTGCCGCTGCTCTACCCGATGGTCGCCGGGCTGGCCTTCGTCGGCCCGATCGCAGCCGTCGGCCTGTACGAGCTGAGCCGCCGCCGCGAGCGGGAGGAGCCGGTGTCCTGGCTCAACACGCTGGACGTCTTGCGGTCGCGGGCGATCTGGTCCATCGCGGCGCTGGGGCTGCTGATGCTGACGCTGTTCCTGCTGTGGCTGGGGGCGGCGCAGTTGGTCTACGACACGACGCTGGGCACGCTTCACCCCGCCTCGGCCAGCGAGTTCGTCCGCCTGCTGTTCGCGACGCCGGAAGGCTGGCAAATGATCGTGCTGGGCAACGCGGTCGGACTGCTCTTCGGCGCGGTCGCGCTGGCTCTCAGCGTCGTGTCCTTCCCGATGATGCTCGACCGCGAGGTCGACTGGGTCATCGCCATGCAGACCTCGGTGCGCGCGGTGATGGCCAATCCGGGGACGATGGCGCTGTGGGGCATGATCGTGGTCGGCGCACTAGCGCTCGGCTGCCTGCCGGCCTTCGTCGGGCTGGCGGTCGTCATGCCGGTGCTGGGCCACGCGACGTGGCACCTGTACCGGATGACCGTGCGGGGATGAACGTGGACGGCCTCAGTCGTCGCTGGGGCCGGAGCGGCGGCCCTGCTTGACCTCCGAGCGCTTGGCCTTGCCCTCCAGCCGCCGCTGCTTCGATCCGAAGGTCGGCTTGGTCGCGCGGCGGGTCTTGGGCGGGATCGAGGCGTCGCGGATCAGGTCGATCAGACGCTCCCGCACGTCCTCGCGGTTGCGGAGCTGGCTGCGGTAGCGGTCCCCAGCGATGATCAGGACACCCGCCGCCGTCATCCGCGACCCGGCCAGCCGGGCCAGCCGGGCCTTCACGTCGTCCGGGATGTTCGGCGACGCGGCCACGTCGAAGCGCAGTTGGACCGCCGAATCCGTCTTGTTGACGTGCTGGCCCCCCGGTCCGGAGGCGCGGACGAACTCCTCCTGGAGTTCGCTTTCGTCCAGGCTGATGCGGGGGGTAACGCGGATCGTCGTCATGCCGGGGGCGTCGCCTCCCCCGCGAGCGCTTCCCGCGCGCGGTGGGCGCGGGCGAGCGCCGCGAAGCCGGCGACGTCGATCTCCTCGGCCCGCGCGGTCGGGGCGATGCCGACCTCCTCCAGCAGGGCCTCGGCGTTGCCCAGCGACTTCAGGCTCTGCCGCAGCATCTTGCGGCGCTGGCCGAAGGCGGCGGCGGTCACCTTTTCCAGGGTCTTCCAGTCCGCCGGCTCCGGGTTGGCGCGCGGGGTCAGGTGCACGACGGTGGATTCGACCTTGGGCGGCGGCGTGAAGGCGCGCGGCGGCAGGTTGAACAGCACCCGCGCGTCGGACCGCCACTGGGTGATCACCGACAGGCGACCGTAGGCCTTGCTGCCGGGTTCGGCGACCAGCCGGTCGGCGACCTCCCGCTGGAACATCAGCGTCAGGCTGACATAGGCGTCGATGCGGGCCAGCCAGCCGAGCAGCAACGGCGTCGCCACGTTGTAGGGCAGGTTGGCGACGATGGCGCGCGGGGCCGGGGCCAATGTTTCCGGATCGACGGTCAGCGCGTCGGCCTCGACGATGCTCAGGCGGCCGCCGGCGGCGTCGACCACGTCCTGAAGCGCCTCGATGAAGCGGCGGTCGCGCTCGATGGCGATCACCTTCGGCGCGTCGGTGGTGAGCAACGCGCGGGTCAGGCCGCCGGGGCCGGGGCCGACCTCGATGATGGACACGCCCTTCATCGGCCCGGCCGAGCGCGCGATCCGCCCGGTCAGGTTCAGGTCGAGCAGGAAGTTCTGCCCGAGCGACTTCTTCGCCCCCAGCTCGAACCGCGCGATCACGTCGCGCAGCGGCGGCAGGGCGTGCGGGTCGAAAGCCGGCACGGGGGCCGGCATGGGCGCCGGTACGGCAATCGGGGCGGCGGAGTCGGTCGTGGGCATGGCGGTCGGATCGTCGGTCATGATTGGTCTTATAAGCCGCCGCCGCGCCGCCGTCAGCCCTCCACGCGCAGGGCGATGCCGGCGGGCGGCGAGTCGAGGCGCCCGGTGCAGGTGACCCGGCGGGGATCCTCGAAGGCGTCGGGCGCCCGCGCGCCGAGCGTGACCTGCAAGGCGACGCGGTCGGCCATCTGCTCGCCCAGCTCCGGCGGGCGGTTGGCGCCGCGCGCCTCGTGGCCGAACACGCTTTCCAGATACCAGCTCGCGCCGCCCGAGCCCTGCGGCGCGCCGCGCACCAGCGCCCCGGCGACCCGGCCGAACAACTCGACGCAGACCGCCTCGGTCCGGTTGGCGGCCGGCTCCACGAAATTGGCGTAGGCGACGATGCGGCGGTCCTGCGGGCGGTAGAACGCCCCGCTGCGGGCCAGCGTCGAGCGCCCGCCCTGCGCGGCCTCCGCCGCCGCGTAATCGAGATCGCCGCGCAGCCGGGCGATCCCCCAATCCAGCAGGGTCATCGGTTCGCCCGCCAGCCAGTCGAGCGCGTCCACGCGGGGGGCGGCGCGGTGATCCTGGGCGGCGGCCGGTCCCGCCGCCACCCCGACCAGCAGGGCGAGCAGAAGCGCGCGCATCGGCGTCGCGCCCTCAGGCGTCCAGAAGGAAATCGCGGACGACGGCGATCTGGTCCTCGCTCATCAGGGCCGGGGCGTGGCCGGTGTGGGGAAACTCGACCACCCGGACGTTGCCCTTGGCGCCGGGACCTCGCCGGGTCATCTCCTCGGCGGTCTCGGCGGTCAGCAGGTCGGAATCGGCGCCACGCAGCACCAGGACCGGGCATTGGATGCGGTCCCACACCGCCCACAAATCCACGTCGTCCATCGGCTGGTTCTTGAACGCCTCGGCGATGCCGGGGTCGTAGGCGAGGCCGTAGCGCCCATCGGGGCGGCGGCGCGCGCTGTGCTCGGCCATGTGGCGCCAGCAGGAGTCCGACAGCCGCCCGAAGCCCATCAGAACGAAGCGCAGGTAGGATTCGACGGCGGCCAGATCCTCGAAGACCGGATCCTTGCCGACGTAATCGGCGATGCGCTGCAACCCGGCCTTGGCGATGAAGGGGCCGACGTCATTGATCACCATCCGGCGGATCGGGCTGTTGGGCTGCGCCGCCAGCGTCATGCCGATCAGCCCGCCCATCGAGGTGCCGACCCAGTCGACCTCCTCCACCCCCAGCCGGGCGATCAGGGCGGTCATGTCGGCGCAGTATTGCGGGTAGCCGTAGAGCGCCGGCACCGGCAGCCAGCCGCTGCGCCCGCGCCCCACCACGTCCGGGCAGGCGACCCGGCGCTGGCCGGCGAGCGCCAGGGCCAGCGGATCGAAATCGCGCCCGTTGCGGGTCAGGCCGTGGACGCAGACGACGGTGCGCGCCGCGTCGTCGCGCCCCCACTGCGTATAGGCCACCGGATGGAAACCGGCGGCGCTGAGGCCGAGAAAGCTGCGTTCGGACATCGGCACGGGACGGGGTCTCCTGATCCGGGCGGTCGGCTCGCGGGCGGTCCGCTCACCCCTTTTTCGGCGATTTGGCCGGGCGTGGCAACTCCCCAGCGGGGGCGGCGGCGAAGAGCGGCGAGGTTTCTCCAGCGGCGCTCCCGTCGTAGGGGTGGCGGTCGGCGTCGTAGAGGCGGCGGATGATGCGCACGTAGTTGCGGGTTTCCTCGTAGGGCGGGATGCCCTTGTAGCGGTCCACCGCGCGCTCCCCGGCGTTGTAGCCGGCCAGCGCCAGATTGACGTCGCCCTGGAAATAAGCCAGCAGCCAGCGCAGATACCTCACTCCGCCGGTGATGTTCTGCGCCGGATCGAAGACGTCGCCGACGCCGAAGCGGTCGGCGGTGTCGGGGATCAGCTGCATCAGCCCGGCCGCGTCCTTGGGCGACACCGCGTTGGTGCGGAAGGCGCTTTCCGCCTGGATCACCGCCAGCACCAGCGCCGGATCGACGCCGTGCTTGGGCGCGATGGTCTGGACCAGCCTGACGATCTCGGCCGGCGGCGCGGACAGCGCGCGCACCGGACCGGCGCCGGGGCGGCACCAGGGGCGGATGCGGCCCATGCGGCCGGGGATGTAGTTCGCGAGGCGGCGCGCGTCGGCGTGCCCGCGCGAGGCCGCCGCACGCATCCACGCGGTGCCGAGCCGCTGGTTCTTGCGGACGCCGACGCCGAACAGGTAGCGGCGGGCCAGCCGGAAGGCGGCGTTGGCGTCGCCTTGCTCCGCCGCCTCGCAATCGCTCAAGCTCTTGGACAGCTTGGGCGGCGACGGCGGGGTCAGCTCCGCCACGGAGGGAGCGGGCTTATCGGCCGCCAGCACTGCGGGTGCCGCCAGGGCAAGGAACCCCGCCAGCACCACCGACACGACGCGACCGCTCAAACCCTTGTCCTCCGGAACCGAAACCACGCACACGCAACGCTTGGGAAGCACAGGCGAGCCGCGAGTATGGTGACGGGAATGCGCATCGGCAAGGTGGGGGTGGTGCTTATCGGCCTCCCGCATGCCATCCCCTCACCAACGCCGCGACCCGTCGCCCCGCCTCACGCAACCGCCGGGCGGCACGGCGGACGGCCTGCCAGGGCGGCAGCGCCTTCAGCCAGTCGAGCCCGCGGACCGCGCGCGCATAGATCCAGGCGAACCAGGGGATGGTCAGCAGCTTGGGCCGCGTCAGGTGGAACAGCCGCTCGACCAGCGTGAGCTTGACCAGCTCCGCCCCACCCAGCACCAGCAGCGCCGGCCACGGCCGTCCGGTGGCGAACAGCCAGGCCGCGACCGGCTTGGCCGGTTCCAGGATGGCCAGCGGCAGCAGGACCAGCAGCAACGCCGGATAGGGCCGCAACCCGGCCGCCCAACCGGCCACGCGCCCGAACACCGGCAGCCGCCCGATCCAGCGGGCAAAGGGGCGCACCACCCAGTAGACCAGCGCGTCGATCAGGAAATACGCGAGCGCCAGAACCGTCACCAGCGGGCGCAGCACCCGGCGCAGGACGGAGCGGAAAAGGGGGACGCTTTCGCTCATCGGCTATGCCCACACATACGTCTTAGGTCGTTTTCTACCACGAAGGGGGGCCTTTCGTCAGATTGGTGAGGATGGCACGCTCGCCCAAATTGTCATTACGTTGGGGAGAACTCTCCCCCATCCAGTTCAACCCCGACAACTTGGCGATACACCCCCCGTGCCCGGCCATTACGACCCTCTCCTCGTCGCCCTGTCCTACGCCGTCGCCGTGTTCGGCGGCTACGTGGCGCTGGACCTCGCCCACCACGCCCGCGCCATCCGGCAGGGCGGCGGGCTGTGGATGACCGGAGCGGCGCTGGCGTTGGGGGCCGGCATCTGGTCGATGCATTTCATCGGGATGCTGGCCTACCGGATGGAGACCGCCGTCGGCTACGACGCCGGCCTGACGGTCCTGTCCTTCGCGCTGGCCGTGATCATGTCGGGGGCGGGGCTGTTCGCCATGGCACACAACCGCCCACACGGCCTGGTCCTGCCGGCCGCCGGCACCATGACCGGGCTTGGAATCGTCGGCATGCACTATGTGGGCATGGCCGGTCTGCGTATGGAGGCTCGCTTGTCCTACGACACGGCGCTTGTCGCGGCTTCGGTCGCCATCGCCATCGCGGCCTCGACCGCCGCCCTGTGGCTCGCCTTCCGCACCACCCGCCCCCTGGAGCGCGCGGCCGGCGCCGTCCTACTGGGGCTGGGCGTGGTCGCCATGCACTACACCGGCATGGCCGCCGCTGGAATGGAAGCCGAGGTCGCCCATGACGCGATGGCCGAACACGGCGCGATGCCGGCCCTGTCCTCGTCCCTGCTGGCGGCGCTGACCGGGGCCGGGACGCTGCTGCTGCTGACCCTGGCGTTGGCCTCCTCGCTGCTGACCCGCCAGCGGCAGGCGGAGAAGACGGCGGAGCAGGACGCGCGTTACCGCGCCATCGTCGACAGCGCGGTGGACCCCATCGTCGTGATCGACGAGCGCGGTCTCATCGAATCCTACAACCGCGCCGCCGAGCGCACCTTCGGCTACACCGCCGACGAGGCCGTCGGCCGCAACGTCTCCATGCTGATGCCGGAGCCCTACCAGACCGCCCATGACGGTTACCTGTCCCGTTACCACCGCACCGGCGAACGCCACATCATCGGCGTCGGCCGCGAGGTGGAGGGCCGGCGCAAGGACGGCAGCACCTTCCCGCTCGACCTGTCGGTGGCGGAATGGCGGGCGGGGAAGCGACGCCTCTTCACCGGCATCATGCGCGACATCACAGCCCGCAAGGCGGCGGAGGACACCATCCTGCGCGCCCGCGACGAGGCCGAGGCCGCGCGCGAGGAGGCGCTGCGCGCGCAGAGCGCGGCGGAGCGCGCCGACCGCGCCAAGACCAAGTTCCTCGCCGCCGCCAGCCACGATCTGCGCCAGCCGCTGCAATCGCTGTTCTTCTTCGCCCACGCCCTCTCCGACAAGCTGGACGGCCACCCGACCGCGCCGCTGCTGGCGAGCATGAGCGAATCCCTGAACGGACTTCGGGTGATGCTGGACAGCCTGCTGGACGTGTCGCGGCTCGACGCCGGGGTGGTGAAGCCGAGCGTCACCGAATTCGCGCTCGGCCCCCTGCTCGACCGGCTGGCCGAGGAATACGCCATCCGCGCCTCGGAAGCCGGCCTGCGGCTGCGCCACGTGCCGACCGCCGCCTGGACCAGCAGCGACCCGGCGCTGGTCGAGCGCATCCTGCGCAACCTGATCGAGAACGCCATCCGCTATTCGGAAAAGGGCACGATCCTGCTCGGCTGCCGGCGGCGGAACGGCTCGGTGCGGCTGGCCGTCTACGACCAGGGCATCGGCATCCCCGCCGACAAAACCCAGGACATCTTCCAGGAGTTCACCCAGCTCGCCAACCCCGAGCGCGACCGCCGCAAGGGCCTCGGCCTCGGGCTGGCCATCGTGAAGCGGCTGGCGGGCCTGCTCGGCCACACGGTGACCCTGCGGTCGGAACCGGGCCGGGGCAGCGCCTTCCTGGTCGACCTGCCGTCGGCGGCCCCGCGCCCGATCCCCAAGCCGGCGCGCGCCGCCATCGAACGCCCGCGCGGCAAGGGCCTGATCGTCATCGTCGAGGACGACACCATCATCCTGCTCAGCATGCGCGCGATGCTGGAGGAATGGGGCTACGACGTGGTCGCGGCGGTGTCGGCCGACGAGGCCATCGACACGCTGCTGAACATCGGCCAGCGTCCGGCGATGATCGTCGCCGACTACCGCCTGCGCGAGGGGCGGACCGGCGTGCAGGCGATCCGCGACATCTACGGGGTGTGCGGCGTGCGGGTGCCCGCCGTGGTGCTGACCGGCGACACCGACCCGGCCCGCATCGCCGAGGTGCAGCGCAGCGGTCACCGCCTGCTGCACAAACCGGTGTCGCCGACGATCCTGCGCGACATTTTGTCCTCGGCGGCGTAAGCCTCTCCCCCGACCTCCCAAAACCGGAACCCGCCGGTTCCAATCCCCGTTGCACGGACCGTGATGCCCCGCCGACTTCTCATCCGCATCGCCATCGCGGTGGCGATCCTGATTCTCCTGCCGCCGCTGTTCGCCGGCGGGCTCTTCCTCTGGATGCGCGCGCAGCAGCCGCAGACGGCCGGGAACGTGGCGCTGCCGGGGCTGGACGCACCGGTCGAGATCATCCGCGACGCCCACGGCGTGCCGCACATCTTCGCGACGAACGAGCGCGACGCCTACCGCGCGCTGGGTTACGCCCACGCCCAGGACCGGCTGTGGCAGATGGAGACCATGCGCCGCGCCGGGTCCGGCCGGCTGGCTGAGCTGGTCGGCACGCGGTTCGGCGATTTCGCCCTGCGCAACGACCGGATGATGCGGACGCTGGGCGTCCGGCGGTCGGCCGAGGCGATGCTCGGCACGCTGTCGGCGCAGGCCCGCGACGCCTTCGAGGCCTACGCGGAGGGCGTGAACGCCTACCTGGATACCCGGCGCGAGGCCCTGCCCATCGAGTTCCAGCTTCTCCGCCACACGCCGGAGCCGTGGACGCCGACCGACAGCCTGGTCTGGGCCAAACTGATGGGGCTGCAACTGTCGGCCAATTACCGCGACGAATTGTTCCGCGCCCGCGTGCTGGAAAAGCTGACGCCGCAGCAGGTGGACGATTTGTTCCCCCCCGACCCGCCGGGATCGCCGGTGACGCTGGCGGCGGAACTGCGCGGGCTGAACCTGCAACAGGAACTCCGTCGGACCCTGGCGGCACTGCCGGATCTGGGCTTCGACACCGCGTCGAACGAATGGGCGCTGACCGGTGCCCGCACCACCACCGGCAAGCCGATCGTCGCCAACGACCCGCATCTGGGTCTGGACGCGCCGATCCTCTGGTACCTTGCCCGCATCGTGACGCCGCAGTACAGCATCGCCGGGGCGACGGTCCCCGGCGTGCCGCTGCACGTCCTGGGACACAACGGCAAGGTCGCCTGGGGCTTCACCACCACCCACAGCGACACGCAGGACCTCTTCGTCGAGAAGATCGACCCGCAGGATCCCACCCGCTACGCCGGCCCCGAAGGCCCTCTGCCCTTCGAGAACCGCGCCGAAACGATCCGCATCGACGGCCAGCCCGACGAGACCCTGACCGTCCGAGCCACCCGCCACGGCCCGGTGATCTCCGACCTTGAGGGCGGCGGGGCAACGCCCTCCGGCCATGTGCTGGCCTTGTCCTTCCCCGGCCTGTCCGACGACGACAGCTCGGCCGAGGCGCTCTATCGCCTGAATCACGCCGAAAACGCCGAGGGCGTGCGCGAGGCCCTGCGCCTGCACGTGGCGCCGCAGCAGAACGTGGTCTACGCCGACCGCGCGGGCGAGGTCGGGCTGATCTCGCCGGCCCGCGTGCCGATCCGCCGCAAGGGCGACGGACGGGTGCCGGTGCCGGGCTGGACCGGGGAGTACGACTGGACCGGCTTCCTGCCCTATTACGCGCTGCCCCAGGCGGTCAACCCGCCGTCCGGGCAGTTCGTCAACGCCAACAACGCCATCGTCGGCGCCGACTACCCCTACCGCATCGCCACCGAATGGCCCGACCCGTCGCGCGCCAAGCGCATCGTCGAGATGCTCGGCACCAGCCGCCATTCGGTCGATGACGTGGCCCACCAGCAGATGGACAGCGTCTCCCTGCCCGCCCGCGAGTTGCTGCCGGAACTGCTGAAATACCCGGTCCCGCGCGGCATGGCGACCGACGCCGTCGCCCTGCTCAAGACCTGGGACGGCACCATGTCCCGCGACCGGCCGGAGCCGCTGATCTTCGAGGCGTGGCTGCGCGAGCTGGTGCGCACCGTCTTCGCCGACGAACTCGGCCCCGACTTCGCGTCCTACTGGGATCTGCGTCCGGCGGCGCTGGTCCGCGTGCTGCGGGACAAGCCGCAATGGTGCGACGACGTGGCGACCTCCGCCACCGAGACCTGCGGCGACGCCATCGCCGCCGCGCTGACCGACGCCTTGACCGCGCTGGAGAAGCGCCACGGCTCGACCGTCGCCCGCTGGCGCTGGGGCGACGAGCACCGCGCGGCGTTGAAGCACCGCATGCTGGGCGCGGTGCCGCTGCTGGGCGGCATGACCGACCTGTCCATCGAGACGGACGGCGGCTTCTTCACGGTCAACCGGGGAACCACCCGCATCCGCGACGCGGCGGCGCCCTTCGCGCATGTCCACGGCGCCGGCTATCGCGGAGTCTACGATCTGGCCGATCTCGACAACTCGCGCTTCGTGATCGCGACCGGCCAGTCGGGGAATCCGCTGTCGCGCCATTGGGGCGACCTCGTTTCGATGTGGCGCGACGGCGGCTCGTTGCGTCTGTCCGGCGACCGTGGCACGCTGACCACGGCAGGGGCGGAGGTGCTGACACTCACACCACGCAACACCGGGACGAACCAATGACCACCACCATCAGCCTGGAGGACGTGCGCGCGGCCGCCGTGCGCATCGCGGGGCATCTGCCCCTCACACCGGCGGTGCCGGCGCCCCGCCTGGGGGACATGGCGGGATGCCGGCTCCACCTGAAGCTGGAAAGCCAGCACGCCACCGGCTCCTTCAAGGAGCGCGGCGCGCTGAACAAGCTGCTGTCGCTCAAGGATGAGGAGCGGAAGGCCGGCGTCATCGCCATGTCGGCCGGCAACCACGCGCAGGCGGTGGCCTGCCACGCGACGCGGCTGGGCATCCGGTCCACCATCGTCATGCCCAGCTTCACCCCCTTCACCAAGGTGGAGCGAACGGAAAGCCTGGGCGCCAAGGTCGAGTTGCACGGCGATACGCTGAGCGACGCGGCAGCCTTCGCCCGGGAATTGGCAACACGCGAGGGGCTGACCTTCGTGCACCCCTACGACGATCCCTTCGTCGCGGCGGGACAAGGCACGGCGTCGCTGGAGTTCCTTGACGCGGTACCGGACCTCGACACGCTGGTGGTTCCCATCGGCGGCGGCGGACTGATCGCCGGCATGGCGACGGCGGCCAAGGCGGTGAAGCCGGGCATCCGCGTGGTCGGCGTGCAGTGCAGTCAATACCCGGCGATGCGGCAGGCCCTGGCCGGCCAGCCCATCGCCTGCGGCGGCGTCACCATCGCCGAAGGCATCGCGGTGAAGGCGCCGGGAGGGATGACCCTGCCCATCGTCCGCGCCCTGGTCGACGAGGTGGTCGAGGTCAGCGAAGCTAGGCTGGAGGAGGCCGTCTACCGCCTCTCCACCATGCAGAAGCTGGTGGCCGAGGGAGCGGGGGCGGCGGCGCTGGCGGCGGTGCTGGACAACCCGGAGGCGTTCAAGGGCCGCAACGTCGGGATCGTGGTGTCGGGCGGGAACATCGACTCCCGCATCCTGGCGCAGGTCTTGATGCGCGGTCTGGTCTACGAGGGGCGGATCGTCCGGCTGCGCATCGGCATCACCGACGCCCCCGGCGCGCTGGCCCGCGTGACCCACCTGCTGGGCGAGGCCGGGGCGAACATCGTCGAGGTCTATCACCAGCGGCTGTTCCACAATGTGCCGGTGAAGATGGCCGAGGTGGACGTGCTTCTGGAAACCCGCGACCAGACGCATGTGCAGGCGCTGATGGTGCGGATGAAGGAGGCGGGCTTCCCGACGTCGCTGATGACGGACGTGTCGTAAGGGAGAAAGCGCTTGCTCCCCTCTCCCGCAACCCGGGGGAGGGTTAGGGAGGGGGCATCGAAGCCGAAACCTCCCCCCTCAAATGCTGTAATTGTCCGCGATCTCCAACCGCAACTGTTCGACCTGCTCGCGGAACACCGAGCCATCCCGCCCCGCGCTGTTGCGCACGTCGCGCACCACCCGCGCCGGGGTGCCGCCCAGCACGATGATGCGGTCGGCCAGATGCACAGCCTCTTCGAGGTCGTGGGTCACGAACAGGATCGTCTTGCCGGTCTCCCGGTGGATCCGCCGCAGTTCGTCCTGGAGGTTGTTGCGGGTGATGGCGTCGAGCGCGCCGAAGGGTTCGTCCATCAGCAGGATGTCTGGATCGACCGCCATCGCCCGCGCGATGCCGACGCGCTGGCGCTGCCCACCCGACAGCTCATACGGCCAGCGCCGGGCATAGCCGTCGAGCCGCACCAGCTTCAACGCCTCCTCGGCCCGGCGCAGGCGCTCGTCGCTGGTCACCGGCAACCCCTCCAGCCCGAACTGAACGTTTTTGACCACGCGGCGCCACGGCAGCAGCCGGGCGTCCTGGAACACCAGCCCGACCGGGCGGTGGGCCGGGCGCGGGTCCTGGTGAATGGTCACGCCGCCGGTGCGCGCCTTGTGCAGCCCGGCGACGACGCGCAGCAAAGTGGACTTGCCGACCCCGGACGGCCCGACGATGGCGACGAAGCTGCCGCGCTCCACCGACAGATCCACGTCCACCAGAACCGGCGGCGCGTCCTTCCCATAGCCGATGGAGACGTTCTTGAGGTCGATCACCGCGGCACCGCTCAGCGGTGCCCCTTTTACCGTTGCCATGAGAGAACCCGCGACTGCACTTGCATGAACAGGAAGTCCGACACGCCGTAGAGCAGCGCGATGGTCACCATGTAGAGCACGACGATGTGGGTTGCCAGCAAGCTCGACGCTTCACCCATCCGCATGCCGAGGCCGGAGATGCCGAACAACTCCGCCGCGACGACGGTCATCCAGCCCTGCCCCAGCCCGGCCCGCAGGCCCGACAGGATGCCCGGCAAGGCCCCCGGCAGCACGATCTTGAACAGGCGCGCCACCAGCCCGCCCTGCCCGAAGGCGTAACCGAGTTCGATCAGATCCTTGTCCACCCCGCGCACGGCGGCGTAGGTGGCGTAGTAGTTGATCCAGAACACCGTCAGCGCGATCAGGAAGGACGCCGCGGCCTCGCTGATGCCAAACCACATGATGGCGAAGGGGATCCAGGCGATGGCCGGGATCGGGCGCAACATGCGCACGACCCAGGCCTGGCACGCGTCCCACACGCCCCACAGCGCCGCGGCCGTCCCGAAGGTCACGCCGAGGAAGGCCCCCAGCGACAGCCCGACCAGATAATGCGACAGGCTGGCCGCCACCATCGCCTGCCAGATTCCGCTGCGGAATTCGGTCAGGAAGGCGGCGGGAACGGCGCTGGGCGACGGGATCAACTGGGCGGGCACGATGCCACTCCGCGCCACCGCCTCCCACAGCAGAAGGAAGCCGATGACGCCGAGCGCCGACAGGGCGAGTGAGTTGCGGGTCTTCATTGAACGTCCGGGTGTCGCTTACTTGGCCACGGCGGCGTCATAGAAGCGGAAATCGAACGCCTCCGCCACCGGAATGACGCCGTCGGCCGAGCCGATCTCCTTGGCGTAGTTCATCATGTTCTCCACCGCCGGGACGACGCCGTGCGGGTCGGCGACGAACTTGGAGCCCGGACCACGGAAGGCGGCTTCCAGGGTCGAGGGCTCCAGCAGGCCCTTGCCGAGATACTCGTTGACGATCTTCGAGGCGCCGGCCGGGTCCTTGGCGATCAGCTCGACGGCGCGCAGATGCGCCTTGATCAGGGCGCCGATGGCCTCGGGGTTCTTCTTCAGAACCTCGCCGCGCGCCGACACCACGGTGCCGGGCTGGTCGGGGAACATCTGGGCGCCGGTCGCCAGCAACGCGACGCTCGGGTCCATCTGCTGGGTGACGGTCACCGTCGGCTCGCGGATCGTGGCGGCGTCGAGCGCGCCGGCCAGCAGCGCCTGCTGGGTCTTCTCGATGCCCATCGGCACCAGTTCGACATCGGCCGGGTTGACCTTCACGACCTTGAACAGCCAGTGCTTGAGCACCGTGTCGGGAACCGAGCCCGGCGGCTGGGTGCCGATCTTGGCCTTGCGACCGTTGTCGGCGGCGAATTTCTTGAAAGTGTCGGCGGTCGGGGTGGTGCCCACCGCCTTGGCGAAGGGACCGCGCGCGGCGACCACCATCTCCTCGACCGCCGAGTTGGCGATGACCGACACGTCCACGCCCTTGGTGCGGGCAACCAGCACCGGCGCGACGCCGGCGTAGAGCAGGTCGATCTGTCCGGCGGCCATCGCCTGGATGGCGTGGGGGCCGGATTCGAAACGGGTCAGCTTCAAGGTGATGCCAGCGTCCTTGGCCCAGCCCTGGCCGTCGATGATGAACAGCGGAGCGGCGGCGAGGATCGGGATGTAGCCGATTTCGAGCTTCACCGGGTCGGCGGCGCGCGACGCGCCGGGCGCCAGGGTCGCGACGGAAACAAAGGCGGCCATCGCGGCGATGGCGGCACGGCGGGTCAAGCTGTACATCGAATCTTCCTCGACAGGGTTCTCACGCTATTTAGCACGAATTCCCCAAGCTGGAAGATCGATTTCAACAGAAGAGCGGAAGAGAATCCCGAATTTCACTTCATAATTTTGTTCATTATCAGCCAAAAAACCTTTCACGGCGGCGCCGCAGTGGCGTCAGGCCAGCATCGCCTCCGGAACCGCGTCCTCGTCGCGGAGTTCTTCCCAGATACGGTCGAACTCCATGTGACGCTCGGCGAACAGCGCGATCAGGCGGGGGTCGAAATGCTGCACGGGGTCGAGCCGATCATCGCCCAGCGTCAGGATGTTGACCGTCTTGTCGTGGCTGAAGGACGGCTTGTAGGGGCGCTTGCTGCGTAGCGCGTCGTAGCAGTCGGCGATCGCCACGATGCGCGCCGACAGGGGAATCTCCTCCCCCTTCAAACGGTTGGGGTAGCCGCCGCCGCCCCATTGCTCGTGATGGCTCAACGCGATCTCCGCCGCCATCTTCAACCGGTCCGAGGTGACCAGGATGGCGTGGCCGTAGACCGGGTGGCGGCGCATCTCGGCCATCTCGCGGTCGTCCAGCCGGCCCCGCTTGTGCAACACCGCCTGATCGACGCTCATCTTGCCAACGTCGTGCAGAGCGGCGGAGAAACGCAGTTCGTCGCAGAAGGCGCGCGGGCAGCCCGCCCATTTGGCCAGCGCGTAGGCGTATTCGTTGACCCGCAGGATGTGGTTGCCGGTGTCCTCGTCGTGGACCTCGGCCGCGCGGGCCAACAGGTTGACCGACACCATGAAGGCACGCTCGGTCTCCTTCTGCTGCTCGGCGACACGGCGGCGTTCCTGGGCCAAGGCGCGGTTGCGTTCCTTCAGTCGCTCCAGCGTCGCGGCGCGCTCCAGGGCGCGGCCGACGAGGTGGTTCACCGGCGCGATCATCGCCTCGTGATCCAGCAGGAAGGGCAGCGGCCCGGCGCTGTCGGCGGAGCGGCGGTTGATCAACTGCACCACCCCCACCGGCTTGCCGCGAAACCCCTTCAGGGCGAAGGCCATGATCGAGCGGGTGCGGAACCCGGTGCGCTGGTCGAAACCCGGATTGAAACGGTAGGGCCGGTCTTCCCCCATGGCGTAGGCGTCGTCGATCAGCACCGTCTCGCCGGTGGCGGCGACGTGCCCGACGATGGAGGACGGATCGACCGGGATGGTGAAGGAGGCCGTCTTGGCGCGGATCACGTCGTTCTGGACGCTGACCGCCTCCAACTGCCGCGACCGCCCCTGGCCGCGCAGCATGAAGACGCTGCCGGCTTCGGCCGCCGTGAGCTCGCGACACTTGTGCAGGACCCGGCCGCTCAGCGAGCGCAAGGTCTGGTTGGGCGTCTGCTCGATGAATTCAAGGAATTGGCCGACGAGACCCACGACACCCGCACTCCCCACAACTAGGCAGTCCCAGACTACCCCAATCGAGGGGGGTGGCAGAAGGGTTTCGACGAATTTATCACAACAGCCTCATCCATCCGCCGCCCCAAAGCCACAACCCGGCCACCGCCATCGACAGCAACGCCATGGGTATGCCGCAACGGGCGTGCTCGGCGAAACTCAGGTGCACCCCGGAGGCCGCCGCCCGCTCCGCCACGATGATGTTGGCGAGGCTGCCGGGCAGCAGGAAATTCCCCGCCAGCGTCGTCAGCAGCGCCAGCCCGTAGAGCGCCCCCTCCGGCGGGGACGGCCAAGCGGCCAGCAGCAGGATCACCGCCGGCACGTTGCCGATGCCGTTGCTGCCGGCCAGCGCCAGCGGCGCCATCACCGCCAGCCGGTCGGGCAGCCAGCCGGCCGTCTCCAAGTCGCGGACCAGCGCGCCCGGAATGCCGGTCAGCCCCAGCGCGTGGTTGATAGCGAACAGCGCCGCGAACAGCACCAACAGATGCCAGTCGACCATCCCCAGCATGTCGCGGCTCGCCAGCCGCCGGCTGATCATCATCACCCCGGCGACCAGCAGCACCGCGTGCTCCTGCGGCATCGGCGAGGCGAACAGGGCGAGCAGCGCCACCGTCGCCGCCACCGCCTTGCCCAGTTGCCAGCGGTCGAGCTTGGTTTCGGCGACCGTCCCCTCCCCGTCCGGCAGGCCGAAGCGCCCGCGCCAGACCAGCCAGACCGTGGCGTAGACGATGACCAGCGCGGCCAGGGCCGGCACGCCGCAGACGCCGAGGAAGCGCCAAAAGTCGAGATGCCCGACCTGCCCGATCAGGATGTTCTGCGGATTGCCGATCACCGTCGCCGCCGACCCGGCGTTGGCGGCGCCCGCCAGCGCGATCAGGTAGGGCCGCGCGTCGAGCCGCCGCGCCGTCAGCCCGACGCACAGCATCGGCGTCATGGCGAAGACGACCACGTCGTTGGCCAGCACCGCCGACAGCCCGCCGGCCACCGCGACGATGACCGCCAGCAGCCGGGCCGGCGACCGCGCCGCCCGCGCGACCCGCAGCGCGCACCAGTCGTAGAATCCGCTGCCGGCGTATTGCGCCGACAGGATCATCAGGCCCAGCAGGATGAAGATGGTCGGGAAATCGACCGCCTCGACCACTTGGCCGGTGTCGAGCGCGCCGGCCGCCAGCAGCAGGATGGCCGCGACCAGCGCGATTCCGGTTCGGTCGATGCTGAGGCCCGGAAAGCGGCCGAGCGCCATGCCGAGATAGGTCACGGCGAACAGAACGAGGATGAGAAGGGTCATGATTCGGCGTGCCGGCTCACCGCAGGGTGACCGTCGTCCCTTCCCGCGCGGCGAAACAGTTGGGAAGCTCGGCCTGCGCCGCCGCCTCGATGGTTTCCATGGTCCGGTCGTCGTGGTCCGGGTCGTGGTGGAACAGGCACAATCTCTTGACGTTGCCGCCCTTCGCGATTCGGATCGCCTCGCGCCACGTCGAATGGCCCCAGCCGATGCGCTGGCTCCATTCCTCGTCGGTGAAGGTCGAGTCGTAGAGCAGCAGATCGACGCCGTCGACCAGATTCAGGATGTTGCGGTCGGGCTGGTCGGGCACATGCTCGGTGTCGGTGACGTAGGCCATCGAATGGCCGCGATACTCGATCCGGTAGCCGGTGGCGCCGTCGGGGTGGTTCAGCGCCGCCGTGTGGATGCGAACGCCCCCCTCCAGCTTGAAGCTGTGGCCCGCCGGCACCTCGATGAAGCTGAGGTCGCCGCCCATCGTCCGCATCGGCACCGGGAACAGCGGGCGCTCCATCTGGCGGGCCATCACCGCCTCGATGTTGGGGCTGCCGGAGAGGTGGCCGGAGACCACGCGCAGGCTGAACCCCTTGGTGTAGGCCGGCGCGAAGAAGGGAAAGCCGCTGATGTGGTCGAGATGGGTGTGGCTGAGCAGCAGGGTCGCCGCCGTCACCCCCTCGGCCAGCAGCTTGCGCCCCAGTGGGCGCAGGCCTGTCCCGGCGTCGAGGATGATCCGCTGGCTGCCCGCCCGCACCTCGACGCAGGACGTGTTCCCGCCAAAGCCCAGATGCGACGCCATCGGACAGGGAATGGTGCCCCGCACGCCCCAGAAGGTGACCGTGAACCCCATGCGTCCCGTCCTTTTCGCGCGCCCCGGCGCCGCCCGATCCCGTTTCGGCGCCGAGTTTAGCGCGAAAGCGTCGCTTTTACACCTTATACGCCAGACGCAAACCGCCCCAATGACGGCCGCGCACCGAGACCGGGGCCGAAACGTCCTTCATCAGCACGTAATTGCCGCCGCCCATGTCGCGCCGGTAGGTCTGGAGCAGGAAGGGCTTGGTGTTGCGCCCGGCCGCCAGCCCGACCCGGTCGTTGAACAGGCGCCGATTGCGGCAGTTGGCGGCGTTCCACACCGGATCGCGCCCCTGCGGCTGGCTGAAGGCCCGGTTGTGGGTCGGCAGATAACCGTTCTCGTCCAGCGCCACGCAGAAGACGATGCGGTCGTGGCCCGACAGCACCGGCTCCTGGATGCCCGGCAGGAGCCGGTCGCAGATCTGGGTAAAGCGGGTGGTGAACTGCTGCGGCTCCGAGCCGACCACCGGCTGGTAGGCGCGGTCGAACAAATCGGACTCGCCGACCTCGCCACGGGCAACGGCGTCCTCGAAGGCGGCGGAGACCTTGGCGGCGGCCTCCGTCACCATCTTGATGAAGGGGGTGTCGACCGTTTCGATGTTCAGCTCGGCGGTGACGCCGATCAGCCGCTCGCTCATCCCGACGAGGTTGTTCACGCGGTCGCGGGCCTGGGACAGGTTCTCGCTGGACAGCTTCACGCCCACCGCCAGATCGGCGATCTCGCTCTCCAGTTCCGCGCAGTTGCTGCCGATCTCCGAGGAAGCGGCGTCGATCTTGTCGGTCTCGCCGTGCAGCTCGCGCATGGCGCGGCCGACCGTCTCGATCACCGTGCCGATGGCGGCGGTGCCCTCGCTGACCGCGCGGGCCTTGACCGCGCTGGCGGAGCTTTCGGTCATCAGGCGCTGCGCCTGCTCGTTCAGGTATTTCAGCGTCGCGTCGATCTCCGTCGTCGCCTCGCTGGTCTTGGAGGACAGCGCCTTCACCTCGTTGGCGACCACGGCGAAGCCACGGCCCGCCTCCCCCGCCCGCGCCGCCTCGATGGTGGCGTTCAGCGCCAGCAGATTGGTCTGCTTGGCGATGGTGAAGATCTCCTTGGCGACCCGGCCGACCCGGTCCAGCGCGTCGCGCAGGCCGACGATCTGGCTTTCGATCCCGGTCACCGAGGACACCAGCGCGTGGATGTCCGACAGCGACCGCTGCACCCGGTCATGGGAGGAGTCGACCTCCTGCCTCGCCTGTTCGGTGACGTGTCGGGCGACGGTGGAGGCGGCGGAAATGCGTTGCGTGCTTTGCGACATCTTGCCGCCGGTGTCGCGCAACTGGGCGAACACGGCCGACTGCCGGTTCACGCGCGCGTTCACGTCCTCGATGTGGCCGGCGATGTCCGCGATCTCGATGCCGAGATTGCCAGCCTCCGTGGCGATGTCCGCAATCAGGTGCGGACGCAACCCGAACGCACTGTCCATATTCCACCACCATTCTTATAGATTTATAGCTTGGCGCTCACTCCCGTGAACGATTATTGCTGTTTTCCGGTTTTGCCGCAACCGGTGGCCATACCAACCAATGCGCCCGCCCCCTCATCAATTGGTCGAATACATTCGAAATTGCGCAGACCGCGGCATTGTGCAGCGGCCGGACCGCGTCCGTCATGCGGGTTTTCGCTCGGCTGAAATTTATCATCGGTGGTTGGCGGAGAGGGATTGTCCCTTCACCGTTCAGCGGGGCATCGTTCCGCCGCCGACCTATCGAATCCGGTGGTCGAGGCGCTCGTCGGCCAACCCGGCCGGTTCCTGATGAACCAGCACATCGGTGTTGGCGAAGGCGTCGCGCAGCCGCCGTTCCACCCGGTCGGCGATGTCGTGCGCGGCGGTCAGCGTCAGGGTTCCATCCAATTCCAAATGCAGTTCGATGAAGCTGCCGGTGCCGGCGTTGCGGGTCCGCAGGTCGTGCAGGCCCCGCGCGCCGGGCTCCTCCATCACCAGGGCGGCGATGCGGGCACGGTCCTCCTCCGGCAGTTCGCGGTCCATCAGGACGTTCAGCGCCTCGCGCGCCACGCCCCTGGCGCCGAACAGCAGAAAACCGGCGATGCCCAGTCCGAACAGCGGGTCGAAGGCGGCGACCCCGGTCCAGCCGGTCAGCAGGATGGCAACGATCACCGCCCCGTTCGACAGCAGATCGCCGGAGTAGTGCAGCCGGTCGGCACCGATGGCGACCGAGCCGGTGGCGCTCTGCACCCGCCGTTGGAAGGCCAACAGCGCGGCGGTCAGGACAATGGACAGCACCATCACGGCGACGCCGACCGCCCCCTCGGCGACCGGCTCCGGATGGACCAGCCGCCGCACCGCCTCGACGCTGAGCAGCACGGCGGAGCCGCCGATGAAGGCGGCCTGCGTCAGGGCGGCCAGCGCCTCCGCCTTGCCGTGGCCGTAGCGGTGGTTGGCGTCGGGCGGGCGCAGGGCCTGGCGCACCCCCAGCAAGGTGACCAGCGAGGCCATCAGGTCGGTGCTGGAGTCGATCAGCGAGGACAGGACGCTGACCGACTCCGTCGCCAGATAGGCGGCCAGCTTGGTGGCGATCAGCGTCGAGGACACCGCCACGCTGGCGTAGGTCGCGTAACGGCGCAGCTGGTCCGGGGTGAGGTTGGGCATGGAGATTCGGAGTCCTTGCCCCCTCCCCATCCCTCTCCCGCCAAAGGCGGGAGAGGGATGGGGAGGGGGCTTGTCGGCGTTCGGCGGCAGCCCCCTCTCCCGCCAAAAGCGGGGGAGGGCTAGGAAGGGGGCCGGCAACCTTCCTCAGGGATACAGCCGCTCCGTCTCCCACCCGCCTTCGCCGGCCAGATACAAGGTCCGCTCATGCAGGCGGAACGGCCGGTCCTGCCAGAACTCGATGCGCTTGGGCAGCACGCGGAAGCCGGTCCAATGCGGTGGGCGCGGCACCGTGCCGATGGCGAATTTCGCGGCGTATTGGGCGACCCGCTTCTCCAACTCCCACCGCCCTTCCAGCGGGCGCGACTGCTGCGACGCCCAGGCGCCGATGCGGCTCTCGCGCGGGCGGCTCTCGAAATAGGCGTCGGCCTCGGCGTCGGTGACCGACTCCACCGCGCCCTCGACCCGCACCGATCGGCGCAGCGTCTTCCAATGGAAGCAGAGTGCGGCGTTCCGGTTGGCCAGCAGTTGCTCGCCCTTGCGGCTTTCCGTGTTCGTGTAGAAGACGAAACCTCGGTCGTCGATGCCCTTCAGCAGCACCATCCGCACCGAAGGCACGCCCGAGGCGTCGGCGGTGGCGAGCGCCATGGCGTTGGGATCGTTGGGCTCGCTGCGCCCGGCCTCGTCCAGCCAGTGGGTGAACAGCGTGTAAGGGTCGCGGTCGTTGGCGTCGGTCATGCTTGGCGGTCCTGTTCCATCGGACACCGCTCCATGGGCCGCCCAAAAAATCCCTTGAGGGTTTCCTTGGGAAAACGACATGGTCACAGCGTCATCACAATTCACAGCAAGGATAGGCTCGCTTATATCACTGTCCACCGCGACGCTACCGGTTTAGGCATCGCGGCACCAAAACCTATTCGAGGCAAAGATGTTCGTGAAGAAGCTCGTTCCGGCCGTGCTGACGGCGGCCCTGCTGGCCGGTTGCACCACCGGCGGCACCAAGGAGACGGTCGGCACCGTCGGCGGCGCCGTCGCGGGCGGTTTGATCGGCTCGCAGATCGGCGGCGGCAGCGGCAAGCTGGTCGCCACCGGCGTCGGCACGCTGCTGGGCGCCTTCGTCGGCAGCCAGGTCGGCTCCTCGCTGGACAAGGCCGACGCCGAATACGCCAGCGGCGCCGCGCGCCGCGCCTATGCCGCCCCGGTGGGCGACCGGATCGCCTGGAACAACCCGCAATCGGGCAATTCGGGCACGGTCACCACGACGCGCGACGGCTACAGCAGCGCCGGCACCTATTGCCGCGAATACCAGCAGACGGTCGCCGTCGGCGGCAAGACGGAGATGGCGTACGGAACCGCTTGCAAACAACCCGATGGAACGTGGAAGATCATCGGCAACTCTTAACCTTTGAATGCCCCGACTTTTGGGGTGGGAATGCCCGGACCGTGGCCACGCGTGACCCTTACAGCGTTCTCGGCGTCAGCCGTTCCGCCAGCGCCGAGGATATCAAGAAGGCGTACCGCAAACTCGCCAAGCAGCATCACCCCGACCTGAAACCGGGGGATGCCGCGAACGAGGAGCGCTTCAAGGAAATCTCGGCGGCCTACACGCTGCTGTCGGATACGGAGAAGCGCGCCAAGTTCGACCGGGGCGAGATCGATTCGTCGGGGCAGGACCGCCACGCGGGCTTCGGCTCGCGCTCGCACGCCGGGCGCGGCCGGGCCTACAGCGGCAACGCCGACGATTCGTTCTTCAGCAGCACCGGCGGGGCGGGCGACGACTGGTTCTCCGACCTGTTCGGCGGTGGCCGGCGGCGAGGCACCGCCGGGGCCGGGGCTGGCTCCTCCAGCGGCCCGAAGGTGCGGGGCAGCGACATCGCCTATTCGGTGACCGTCCCCTTCCTGGAGGCGGCGCAGGGCACCAAGCGGCGCATCAACCTGTCCAACGGCAAGAGCATCGACGTCGCCGTCCCGCCGGGGACGGAAAACGAGCAGAAGCTGCGCCTGAAGGGTCAGGGTCTGCCCGGCATGGGCGGCATGCCCAACGGCGACGCCATCATCGAGGTGCATGTCGAGCCGCACCCGCATTTCACCCGGCAGGACGGCGACATCCACGTCGACGTGCCGATCACGCTGAACGAGGCGGTTCTCGGCGCCACCATCCATGTGCCGACGATCAGCGGCAAGGTCGCCCTCAAGATCCCGCCCGGCACCAACACCGGGGCGACGCTGCGCCTGCGCGGCAAGGGCGTGGTCAACCAGACGACCAAGCAGGCCGGCGACCAGTACGTGAAGCTGAAGGTGGTCCTCCCCGACCCGCCCGACGCCGAACTGGTCAAGTTCATGGAGCAGTGGTCCAAGACCCGCAGCTACGACGTCCGCAAGAAGGCCGGGCTGGAGTAAGGGGCGAACAGCCCCCTATTTCTTCACCGCCCGGATCGGCACCGCCGGGGTTCCCTCCCCGGTGGGGCTGTCGTCCGACAGCAGCGCCTTGATCGGCACGTTCAGCAGGTCGCCCTGCCGCGCCTCGGCCAGTTCCAGCAGATGCCCGGCGCGCGCCTGCCACGGCAAGTCCAGCCCGCCCAGCCCATGGACCGAGCCGCGCAGCCCGATCCCCAACGCCTTCATCAGGTCGAACAGCGTCGATTCGCCCAGATCGCGGGTCGTCACCCAGGCGTCGCGCGTGGTGTGGGCGACCCAATGGGCGTCGCGCAGTTGCTCCAGGATGCCGTCGATCAGCAGCGTCCCCACCGGCACGCGCGCGACCAGGGTCCGCCGCCGCAAGCCCACCCCCAGCCGGCTAGCGTCCATCAGTTCGTGCAGCACGGCCAGCGCCAGCGCCAGACGCTGGGCCGGCAGCAGCCCCTCCGGCCCGCCGCGCGTGATCTTGCCGGCCCGCCATTCCGGCAAGGAGGCCGCGACCACCGCGCCGAACAGCACGGTCGACCACGCGATGTACAGCCAGAACAGGAAGATCGGCACGACCGACAGGGCGCCGTAGATGGTCTGGTAGGCCGGGTATTCGCGCATGTACCACGCGAAGACCGCCTTGGAGCCTTCCAGCAGGATCGACCCCACCGCCCCGCCGCACAGCGCGTCCATCCACAGCACGTCGCGGTTGGGGATGATCAGGTACAGAAGCGTGCAGCCGATCAATTGCAGCACGAAGGGCAGGACCATGCCGAAGCCGACCAGCGGGTGGACGACACCCTCCAGATGCGCGAACTCCAGCGCGCTCCACAGGCTGCTGGACAGCGACAGGCTGGCCCCGGCGAAGAGCGGGGTCAGCGACACCACCGCCCAGAAGGACAGGATGCGGGTGACGTAGGAGCGCGGCTCCCGCACCCGCCAGACGGTGGCGAAGGAGCCCTCGATCGTCCAGATCAGCAGCACCGCCGACACCGCCAGCCCGACCACCCCGAAGATCGGCATCTGCCCGGCGTTGGCCATGAAGGTGCCGAGGTATTGCAGGATCGCGTCGCCGATCTCCGGCACCAGATTTTTGATGACCGCCGTCTGGATCCGCATCTGCAACGCGCTGAACGCGGGAAAGGCGGAGAAGATCGCAAAGCCGATGGTCATCATCGGCACCATCGCCAGCAGCGAGGTGTAGGTCAGCGCGGCCGCCGTCTGGAAACAGTTGTCGTTGTAGAAGCGCAGCATCGAATGGCCGAGGAAGCCCAGCAATTCGCGGACGTAGACGGCGGGACGCCGAAGCTTGGCCTGGCTCTTGTCAGACTCCGCCATGGCGGTACCCCCGCGTCGGTTTGACCGCGCACCGCTTTCGTGTAGGATGCGCCCCACTTTTCGCGGCAATAGCGCAGTTTACGAGGTTCCGATGTCCAATCCGATGCCGCTGATGTACGGCAAGCGTGGCCTGATCATGGGCGTGGCGAACGATCGCTCGATCGCCTGGGGGATTGCGTCCACTCTGGCCCAGCACGGGGCGGAGCTGGCCTTCACCTACCAAGGCGACGCCCTGCTGAAGCGGGTCAAGCCGCTGGCCGATCAGGTCGGCGCAAAGCTCGTCCTGCCCTGCGACGTGACCGACGAGGCCAGCGTCGACGCGACCTTCGCCGCCATCGAGGCCGAATGGGGCAAGCTGGACTTCGTGGTTCATGCGATCGCGTTTTCCGACAAGAACGAGTTGGACGGTCTCTACCTCGACACCACGCGGAGCAACTTCCTCCGCACCATGGACATCTCCTGCTACTCCTTCACCGCGGTGGCGCAACGCGCCGTGCCGCTGATGACGGACGGCGGCAGCCTGCTCACCCTATCCTATTATGGGGCCGAGCGCGTCATGCCGCATTACAACGTCATGGGCGTCGCCAAGGCCGCCCTGGAGGCGAGCGTGCGTTACCTCGCCGTCGATCTGGGGGGTAAGGCGATCCGTGTCAACGCCATCTCGGCCGGACCGATCAAGACTCTGGCCGCCAGCGGCATCGGCGATTTCCGCTACATCCTGAAATGGAACGAGCTGAACGCCCCGTTGAAGCGCAACGTGACCATCCAGGAGGTCGGCGGCGCCGGTCTGTTCCTGCTCTCCGATCTCGGCACCGGCGTGACCGGTGAGGTCATGCACGTCGACAGCGGCTACCACACGGTCGGCATGGTCGCGGTCGACGAGGCCGCCGGGGTCGCGCAGCTGCTCAACTCGCTGGGCGGCACGCCGAAAGCCGGCTGAGCCGCTCGACGCACGCCAAGATTGCAAAGAGGGATCGGCTGTCCGATCCCTCTTTGCGTTTGTGATAGCGGCGTTTATGCTCTGCACAATAATCCTGGCTTCGGGTAATTTTAATGCGCGCTCGCAAGAAAATGGATTCGGTTTCTCCGATCCTTGAGCAGATTCTCTATGGCGGCTCCAGCGTCTCGATGAATCTCATCGCGATCACGCGCGAGATTCCCGAAGAGCAGCGCATGTTCAAGGCCCAGGGCCTGAATGGCGCGATCCTGTTCAAATACCCCAGTTTCAACGGCCTCGACGACGGCGGCGAAGCCATGTCGGACGAGGACGACGGCAACGAAGAGGGCGGCGGCCGGCCGGTCGAGACCGGTATCTACGTGCCGCACAACGTCCGGTCCCCGGAATCCGGCGGCGTCGCCGTCTACCTGCGCGGCCACAACAGCGAAGCGCTGTTGGAGGAGCAGTTCGGCATCAAGAACGGCCCGGCCGAAAACGGCATCATCGGCGACATGAAGATGCTGTCGATGATCGACGAGGTGCCGTCGCTCGACGCGTTCCTGCTGAAGACCTGCTTCGAGGCGGAGAAGGTCAACGTCGATCCCCGCCATTGGCTGATCAGCAACGAGGAAGACCACCAGCTCCGCCGGCTGATCCGCGCCCGCATCGAGCCGATCGTCCGCAAGGCGCTGTCCGGCGGTGGCGGCGGCAACGCCCAGAGCATCGAGCGTTTCCTGGAAGCCATCTGGAACCCCAACCTCGAAGAGGCCGGGCTGTTCGTGTCGGCCTTCGGCATCGAGCGCAGCGAGGCGGACACCATCTTCAGCGCGTGGAAGGGGACCACCTTCTACGAGTACCAGCTGCGCCGCATCGCGCCGCGCGCCCGCGTGATCCTGAACTGGCTGAAGTCGAAGGAGTGCGTGCCGGTCGACATCCGCATGCACAAGCCCTACGAGACCCAGCTGCTGATGCACATCGAGAAGGTGGGCAAGCTGCTGGAGACCACGCTGATGGACATCCGGGGCATCCTGTCGGACTACGAGACGGCCTTCAGCTCGTTCATGGCCGGCAAGCCGGAGCCCTTCCGCGACTACCTGCGCACCATCCGCTCGCGCTACTGGCTGCTCGGCTACTGCGTGTCGGCGCTGACCAGCGTCGGGCATCTCGACGCCCGCTGCATGAAGAACACGCCATCGCGCAAGCTGTACTTCGAAGGCACCCAGAAGCTGCTGCGCCAGTTCGACATCGCGCTGGACCGCCGCCGCGAGCAGAAGGGCTCCTTCTAAACACGGGTCCGGAAAAGGGGGGCGCACAGCCCCCCTCTCCGCCTCAGTTGCCGGTGCCGCTGCGCTTGGGCGCGGCGGCGCTCGACCCCGAGGCCGTGCCCTGGAAGGCGGTCGTCAGGTTGGCGGCGGCAACCCCCTCGGCGGTCTTGGCGTCGGCGACCACGCTGCCCATCCCGAAGAACTCGTGCGTCACGCCCGCGTAGTCGTGGGCGTCGACCGGCACGCTGGCCTGACGCAGCTTGTCAGCCAGACGGCGGCCGTCGTCGCGCAACGGGTCGATCTCGGCCGTGATGACGGTGGTCGGCGGCAGCCCGCGCAGGTCGGCGCGGCCGACCAGATCGAGGCGCGGATCCTGGAGGTCCGCCTCGTTGCGCACCGTCTGCTTGACGAACCACTCCATCATCGGCTTGTTCAACGGCTTGGCGTCGGCGTTGTCCTTGTAGGACTGGGTGTTCATGTCCACACCGGCCACCGGGTAGACCAGCACCTGATGCACTGGAAGCTGGATGTTCGCGTCGCGCGCCTTGATCGCCGTGTTGATGGCGAGGTTGCCGCCGGCGCTCTCACCCATCACCGCGACTTGGGCCGGATCGCCGCCGAAGCTCTTCGCGTTCTTCAGCACCCATTGGTAGGCCGCGAAGGCGTCGTCATGCGCCGCCGGGAACTTGCTTTCCGGAGCCTGCCGGTAATGGGCGGACACGACGATGGCGCTCGCCTGCTTGGCGATGGCGCGCGGCGAGGCGTCGTAGGTGTCGAGATCGGCGATCACCCAACCGCCGCCGTGGTAGTAGACGACGACCGGCAACGGCGTGTTCTTGTTAGCGTTTTCGGGGATGTAGACCCGCGCCGGCAACGAGCCGGCCGCCCCGGTCAGGGTGATGTTCTCGGTGCGGATTCCGGCCTCCGGCGCGGTGCTCTTGCCGTTCTTCTTCAGCAGGGCCATCACCGCGTCGGTCGGCGTCGGCTGCTGGCGGGCCTCGGCGGCGGACAGGTCACCCTCGATGGGCTTGGGCTTCAGATCGGCCAGCGCGTCGAGCACATGCTTCATGTCCGCGTCGGCCTTGGCCAGCGGGCTGCCGGTGACGGTGCCCACCGCCTGATCCAGGCGGTCCTTGGCGGTCGGCCCGGCGCCGGGCGACTGCGCCATCGCGGACGCGGCCATCATCGCCGTGCCGGCCAGCAACAGGGTGCCCAAGGTCTTCGCAACATGACTCATCGAGGTATTCCTTGTCGTTCGCGTGACGTGCGTCAGACAACAAGGCGCCCCTGAAAAACGTTCCGCTTCCGAACCGAACGCAGGTCCAAACAAAAGGCGGCGCCCGCGAAGGCGCCGCCTTTGTCAATTCACGGAAGACCGTGGACGTGGGGTCAGGTGCCCTGCGGCTCTGGCCCGATCCCGCCCCCGCCTTCCTTGCCGCCACTCGACGGCACGGAGGAGCGACGGCCCGAGGTCGGCTGGCGCGGCGGGGTCGAATAGCTCTCCCGGTCGTCGTCGCGGATGATCGGGTCGCCGCGCAGCAGGCGGTTGATGTCCTCGCCGCTCAGCGTCTCGTACTCCAGCAGGCCCTTGGCCAGCGTGTGCAACTGATCGATGTTCTCGGTCAGAATCTGCCGCGCCTTCTCGTAGCTCTCGTCGACGATGCGGCGGATTTCCTCGTCGACCATCTGGGCCGTGCGGTCGGACATGTTCTTGTGCTGGGTCACCGAGTGGCCCAGGAACACCTCCTGCGTCGGCTCGCCATAGAGCAGCGGCCCGAGCTTGTCGCTCATGCCCCACTCCGTGACCATGCGGCGGGACATCTCGGTCGCCATCTTGATGTCGCCCGAGGCGCCGGTCGTGACGCGGTCCTTGCCGAAGATCAGCTCCTCGGCGATGCGGCCGCCCATGGCGACGCAGAGGTCGGCCAGCAGCTTGGCCTGCGACAGCGAGATGCGGTCGCCTTCCGGAAGGCGCATCACCATGCCCAGCGCACGGCCGCGCGGGATGATGGTGGCCTTGTGGACCGGGTCGCTGTCGGGGCTGTGGACGGCGCAGATGGCGTGACCGGCCTCGTGGTAGGCGGTCAGCTTCTTCTCGTCCTCGGACATCACCATGGAGCGGCGTTCCGCGCCCATCATGACCTTGTCCTTGGCGGCCTCGAACTCGCCCATGCCGACCACGCGCTTGCCGATGCGGGCCGCGAGCAGCGCCGCCTCGTTCACGAGGTTGGCCAGATCGGCGCCCGAGAAGCCCGGCGTGCCGCGCGCGATGATCTTCGCGTCGACGTCCGGCGACAGCGGGACCTTCCGCATGTGGACCTTGAGGATCTTCTCGCGGCCCAGCACGTCGGGGTTCGGCACCACGACCTGACGGTCGAAGCGGCCGGGACGCAGCAGCGCCGGGTCGAGCACGTCGGGACGGTTGGTCGCGGCGATGAGGATGACGCCCTCGTTCGCCTCGAAGCCGTCCATCTCGACCAGCAGCTGGTTGAGGGTCTGCTCGCGCTCGTCGTTGCCACCGCCCAGGCCGGCGCCGCGATGGCGGCCGACCGCGTCGATCTCGTCGATGAAGATGATGCAGGGGGCGTTCTTCTTGCCCTGCTCGAACATGTCGCGGACGCGGCTGGCGCCGACGCCGACGAACATCTCGACGAAGTCCGAACCGGAGATGGTGAAGAACGGCACGTTGGCTTCACCGGCCACGGCACGCGCGGTCAGCGTCTTGCCGGTGCCGGGCGGGCCGACGAGCAGACAGCCCTTCGGGATCTTGCCGCCCAGGCGCTGGAACTTCTGCGGGTCCTTCAGGAAGTCGACGATCTCCGTCAGCTCCTGCTTGGCCTCGTCGATGCCGGCGACGTCGTCGAAGGTCACGCGGCCGACCTTTTCGGTCAGCAGGCGGGCCCGCGACTTGCCGAAGCCCATGGCCTTGCCGCCGCCCGACTGCATCTGGCGCATGAAGAAGATCCAGACGCCGATCAGCAGCAGCATCGGGAACCAGGACAGCAGCACCGAGAACAGCGAGGGCACGTTGCTGTCGTCGGGGACCGCGCTGATCCGGACGTTCTTGTTCGTCAGCCGCTCCACCAGCCCGGCCTCGGGCGGGATGAAGGTGCTGAACGAGCGGCCATCGGTGAAATGGCCGGACACTTGGTTGCCCTTGATCGTCACGTCGGCAACCTGACCCCGGTCCACTTCGGCGAGAAGCTCGCTGAACGGGACGGTCGTCTGCGGGCTGCGGGTCGAAGAGCTCTGGAACAGGTTGAACAGGGCCACCAGCAGCAGCCCGATGATGATCCAGAGCGCGAGATTCTTGCCGAAATTGTTCACGTCACACGCCTTTCTGCGAACCCATCGCCACACGGTGCGCCGACAAGGCCGCACCCCGGTCTCCACGGGCACGTTCCCTGATTAAATAATGCCGTCGTCGCACGAAACAACCTGAAAAGCTTGTCTGCCCAACGGCAAAACCGGAGAGAATGTGGCGGCATCCATCGGGATGTGTCCATTCGCGTCGAACCCCAGGGTCGGAACCGCCTCCAGGCGCCCCTCCGACCACAGGCCCGGCAAGGATTCCCGCACCGCCGGGTGCAGGTCCAACCCCGCCATGTCGGGCCGGGACGCCTTCAAGACGTCCCATCCGGCGGCTCCCAGCCTCGCAACGGTCACAGGCGATTCGCGCCGGGCGGACGGCATGACGGCGAAGCGGCGGTCCCAACGGATCCGCTCCCCCGGCAAGGCGTCCCGTTGCTCCGCCGCCGCTTCCGGCTCGCGCGCAATCAGAATAGCGCCCCGGCGGCGCAGCACCCGGCACCCGGCCAACGTCCGCCCATGTTCAAGGCCAGCCGCCAGTTCCGCGTGGAGGCGTTCGACCGCCTCGTCGCGAGCCGGGTGCCCGCCGCCGCCGATTACGGCCAGGCAGCGCGTCAGGGCACGCAGAGCGATCTCCGCCGGGGCGGCGAGCAGCGGCGCGGGATCCAGGCGGATCCAACCCTCGGGGTAGAGCGCGGCGGCCTCGGCCAGCAGCAGCGTCGTGGCGGTTTCCAGCGCCGCCCGTGCCCGCCCGGCCCGCCGCGCCGTCTCGGCAAGACGCTGGGCGTCAAGGCCCTCGGCCTCCAGCAGACTGCGCGCGGCGCGCAGTCGGGCGCGGGCGTAGCGGGGGTTTTGGTTCGACGGGTCCTCGACCCAGACCGCACCGGCGGCGGCGCAGGTGGCGAGAAGCCGCTCATGCGGCAGGCCGAGCAAGGGGCGGAGGATGCGGACAGCGCCCTCGGCGCGAATCGCGGCCATCCCGGCCAAGCCATCGATGCCGGAGCCGCGCGCCAGCCGAAGAAGCACGGTTTCCGCCTGATCGTCGCGATGATGGGCGAGCGCGAGGTGGAGGATTCCCTCCTCCGCGCAGGCTTCGGCGAGCAGCCGGTGCCGCGCCGTCCGCGCCGCCGCCTGGACGCCGCCGGCCGGCTTGTCGCCGGTCCAGCGCAAAATCCGATGCGGAACACCGAGCGCAGCCATGCTTTGGCCGACCGCGATGGCCTCCTCCCCCGACTCGGGGCGCAGACCATGGTCCACGGTGAGCGCCAGCACATCGCCGCCCTGCCCCGCCGCCCAGCGGTGCAGCAGCAGCGCCAGGGCCACGCTGTCCCCGCCGCCAGACACCCCGACCGCGACGCGCGGGGCCGGCTCGAAGCCGCCCAGCCGGTCCATCAGGCGGGCGAACTCCGGGTCGGAAACCGGGCCGGTGGTCAGGTCGCGCAATTGATGCGCTTGCGCTCCGTGTCGGCGCGGCGCTTCACGCTGGCCGAGGCCTCGGGGAACTTGGTCATCAGTTGGTTGAAGGCCGTGCAGGCGTCCGACTTCTTGTTCAGCTGTTGCAAGCTCATGCCCAGCTTCAGCAGGCTGTCGGGAGCCTTCGGGTTCTTCGGATACTTCGACAGGGTCTCGGCGAAGGCCTGGGCGGCCTCGGGGAACTTGTTGCGGACGTAATAGCTCTCGCCCAGCCAATACTGCGCGTTTCCGGCGTAGGCGTGGCTCTTGTTCTTGGCGATGAACTCCTGGAGCGCCTTCTCCGCCTTGTCGTAATCGGACTGGCGCAGCAGCTCGAAGGCCCGCTCATACTGCTTCTCCGGCGTGGCGTTGGCCGGCAGCGGCGGCACGGCGGCGGACGCGGTCTGCGTCGGCTTCTCGGGCGCCTTCTCCGGAGTCTTGTCCGCTGCCTTGGCCGGGGTCTTCGCCGGCCCCAGCGCGCTGTCGGACATGGCGCCGCCGCCCATCGCCCCGCCGCCGCCCTTGGACTCCAGCTCCTTGAAGCGGAAATCCAGGTCGGCGTTCATCTTTTCCAGACGGTCGCGCATCTGCGACACCTGATAGGTCGATTCCTCGTATTTCCCGGTCAACTCGGAGATCGCGCGCTCCAGATGCTGGAGTCGGATCTCGAAATCGGCGGCGAGCGACGGCGACATCTGCGCCACCTCGACGCGTTCGCCCAGCGCCGCGACCTGACTCTCCAACCGCTGCGCGCGGTCCATCTGGGACGCCGTCTGGGCAAGGGCGGACGTGCCGCACAGCAGGCCGCTCAACAGCAGGGCGGCGAAGGAGGAGGCTTTGGTCATGCGCGAGTTTCCTGTCCGGGCGGATGATCCCAAGAATAACCGTATTGGGTCATTGGGGCGACGCGATGGCGCTGTTTAGCAGAAGACGGCGCGCCGCGCACCCAAACAGCCGGCTCGCAAAGAAAAGGGGCGCCGCCCCGGTGTCCCGGAAACGGCGCCCCCTTCAGACCCCTAAGGGTCAAACCCGTATGGGCGACGTCGTCAGTTGACGACGGTCACGCCACGACGGTTCTGCGACCAAGCGGCCTCGGTCGAACCGACCACGGCCGGCTTCTCCTTGCCGTAGGACACGACCGCGACGCGGGCCGGGCTGATGCCCTTGGCGGCGAGGTAGTTCTTCACCGAGTTGGCGCGACGCTCGCCGAGCGCCAGGTTGTACTCGCGGGTGCCGCGCTCGTCGGAGTGGCCTTCCACGGTGATGGTGACCGAACCATAGGTCTGCAGCCAGGCGCCCTGACGGTCGAGGGTGGCGCGAGCCTCCGGCGACAGGTCGAAGCGGTCGAAGCCGAAGAAGACACGGTCGCCGACGTTGACGGCCAGATCTTCCTGCGAGCCCGGACGGATCGAGGAGGAGGCGGCGCCGGTGTTGGCGCCGGTGCCGGCGTCCTTCGGAGCGGTTTCGCAAGCGGCGAGCAGAGCCACGGCGGCGAGAGCGATGAACTTCATGCGCATGTTAGGGACCCCTTAAAGCGACACTCGTTGATTGGATCGGTTCTGTATCACGAGAGCCGCTGATTTCCGACAGACCCCGACGGAAATCTCGACGTCCGACCCTTGTCTTGAGCGCTGCTCTCGCGCGCCGCAAAATAGGGCTACTCCTCTAGGGAATCAAGGGCGACCACGCCGGGTCCGACGCGTCGAGCGGCGTGCTCACGCGGCGCTCGTTGGCACCCGTGATGTCAACAGAATACAGCTTGGAGTTGCGACCACGCCCATCACCCGCCGGCAAGTCCTTGAAAAACATGATGACGCGACCGTTGGGCGCCCAGGTCGGGCCTTCCACATGGTAGCCCTCGCTGAGGATGCGCTCGCCCGTGCCGTCCGGACGGATTACGCCAATTGCAAAGCTGCTGCCACGCTGACGCGTGAAGGCGATCAAATCACCGCGCGGGGACCATACGGGGGTACCGTAACGGCCCTCGCCGAAGCTCAGACGCTTGGTGCCGCCGCCGTTGGCGTCCATGATGTAGAGCTGCTGGCTGCCGCCCCGGTCCGACTCGAAGACGATCTTCTGGCCGTCCGGCGAATAGCTGGGAGCGGTGTCGATGCCCGGCGAATCGGTCAGCTGGGTCTGGCGGCGGGTCCGCAGGTCCAGCGTGTAGATGTCGGTGTTGCCGTTCTGCGCCATGCTCATGACGACACGGTTGCCGTCCGGCGAGAAGCGCGGCGCGAAGGTCATGCCGGGGAAGTCGCCCAGCACCTCCTGGCGGCCGGTGTCGATGTTGAACAGGTACACGCGCGGCTTCTTGTTGAAGTACGACATGTACGTGATTTCCTGGGTCGTTGGCGAGAAGCGCGGCGTCAGGACCAGGGTCTGCCCGTCGGTCAGGAACTGGTGGTTCTGGCTGTCCTGATCCATGATGGCCAACTGTTTCTTGCGCACGTTCGCCGGGCCGGACTCGGCCACGTAGACGACGCGCGTGTCGAAATAGCCGTCCTCGCCGGTCAGGCGCTTGTAGATGGCGTCGGCGACGATGTGGGCGATGCGGCGCCATTCCTGGGCCGGAGCGGTGTAGCTCAGCCCGTGCATGTACTGGCCGGCGGCGACGTCCCACAGGCGGAAGTCCACCTTCATGCGGCCGTCGGCGCCCGTCGTCGTGTTGCCGGCGACCAGCGCCTGGGCGCCCAGCGCCTTCCAATCCGGATAGCGCGGGTCGCCGGTGCGCAGTTGCTCCGGCGTCTGCAGGAAGCCGCGCGGGTCGAGCGGACGGAACAGGCCCGAGCGCTCCAGATCGGCGGAGATCACCTTGGCGATGTCGGCGCCGGTCTGCACGTCGCGTCCGCCGGCCCCGGCGAAGCTGGTGATGGCGATGGGCAGCGGCTCGACCACGCCGCGCGTGATGTCGATGCGCAGCTCGGCGCGCGCCTCCTGCGGAGCGGCCACGCCGAGGGAGAGGAAAAGCGCGCCGGTCAAGCCGGCGAACTTCAGCAGGAGCCTCGTCTTCGTCGTCATGTCAGAACATGTCCCTCGGGTCGAAATTGAACACGATGTAACGCCAGCTTTCGTAGGTGTCGGCCGTGAACTCGCTGGTCAGAAGGTCGAGCGGGCTGGACCGCTTGACCGCGCGAACGGCGGCGTCCGCCGACGCGCGGAAGGCGGCGTCGGTCATGTAGCGCGAGCGGTACTTCTCGTCGATGTAGGCCTGGATCACCGAACGGTCGCGGGCGACCTCCACATGGATCTCGATCTGCATCGAGTTGGCGTCCTTGCGGCCGCTGTCGAAGTTCCAGTTCTTGCTGAGTTGCCCGCGGATCGCGTCCAGCGCCCGGCCCGACGGCTTGAACGGCTTGTCGGGGCCGTTCGCCGCCTTGGCCGCGCCCGCCGGAGCCGCCGAGGCGGATTTCTGGCTGGTCGGCTTGGCCGTGCTGTCCGACTTGGCCGAGGCCTTGCCGTCCGCCTTCGGGTCGTCCGACGGCTTCAGCTTGCCCACGTTCGACAGCAGGTCGGACAGCGGGTCGGTCTTGGCCGGAGTCTTCTCGGTCGGCTTGGCCGGGGCGTCCTTCTTCGGCTCGGCCTTCGCCACCTCCGGCTTGGCCGGCTGCTTGGGCGGCTCGGGCTTGGCGGGTTCCGGTTTGGCCGGCTCGGGCTTCGGGGGCTCGGGCTTCTTCGGCTCCGGCTTGGGAGGCTCGGGCTTCGGCGGTTCCGGTTTGGGCGGCTCCGGCTTCGGGGGCTCGGGCGGCTTGGGCGGTTCCGGCTTCGGCTCGGGCTTGGGCTCCGGCGGCTTGGGCGTGGGAACGGGCGCCGGCTCCGGGGTGGGAGGCGGCGGTGGGGGCGGCGGAGGCGGAGGGGGTGGCGGCGGGGTCGGAACCGGCTTGGGCGGCGTCGGCTCGCGCGGGGCCGGCGGCACCTGGGCGACCTTCGGCGGCTCCGGCGCCTTGGTGGGCGGCGGGGGCGGAGGCGGCGGTTCGTCCTCGTCGTCGGGCGGGGTCGGCGCCGGGGGCGCCGGCTTGGACTCCGGCACGGGCGGGCGCGGCGCGGCGGTGGCCGGCTTGGGCTCGCCCTTCTCGACGCGGGCGGCCTGGGTGACCTCCCCCATCTCGACGATCTCGATGGGAATCGACGACGCGATTTCGAGCTTGCGATCGCTGGGCGGCATGCCGAGCACCATCAGCGCGACAAGCGCGACGTGCAGCACGGCCGAGGCGATCAGGGGCTTGCGCATGAACGTTCCGCCCGCCTCAACGCACCGGCTTGGCGCCGACGCGCGCCGTCGGCGCGCTCGGGCCGCTCGGCATCTCGGCGACGAGGCCGACCTTCTTGAAGCCGGCGGCGCTCATGGTGCCCATGACCTCCAGCATCTTGCCGTAGGCGATCTTGGCGTCGCCGCGCACCAGGATGCGGGCCTCCGGGTTGTTCTCGGTCACGGCGATCAGCAGCGGCACCATGTTGGCCAGCTCGACCGGGGTCTCCTGCACGAAGACGCGTCCATCGGTCTGCACGGTGACGAACAGCGGATCCTTCTGCTGCTCCAGCGGCGCCGCGTTGGTCTTGGGCAGGTCGACCGGCACGCCGACCGTCAGCATCGGGGCGGCGACCATGAAGACGATCAGGAGCACCAGCATGACGTCGATGAAGGGCGTCATGTTGATTTCGGCCATCGCCCGGTAGCCGCGGCGCTTGCCGCGGCCATGGGATTTGCCTGCGAGTTGTCCGGCCATGGTTCAGGCGGCTCCCCGCTCCTCGAGGTGGCGCGACAGGATCGCCGAGAACTCGCCCGAGAAGGTGTCGAGACGGTCGGCGTAGCGCCCCAGGTCGGTCGAGAACTTGTTGTAGGACAGCACGGCCGGGATGGCGGCCAGCAGGCCCATGGCGGTGGCGAACAGCGCCTCCGCGATGCCCGGCGCCACCACGGCGAGGCTGGTGTTGCCCGAACCGGCGATCGAGGTGAAGGAGTTCATGATGCCCCACACCGTGCCGAACAGCCCGATGAAGGGCGCCGTCGAGCCGACCGAGGCCAGGAAGGTCATGTAACGCTCGGCCCGCGCCATCTCGCGGCCGATGGTGACCGACATCACCCGCTCGACGCGCTGCTGGAGCGAGCCCTTCATGGTGCCGGCGATTCCACGGTCGGCGGCGTGGCGCCATTCGCGCATGCCGGCGGCGAAGGTCGCGGCCATCGGGTCGGCCGGGTTCTGGCCGATGCGGTCGTACAGCGCGTCCAGCGAACCGCCCGACCAGAACCCCTCCTCGAAGGCGTCAGCCTGGGCGTTCAGCTTGCGGATGCGCATCAGCTTCTCGATGATGATCGCCCAGCACCAGACCGAGGCGACGACGAGCATCATCATCACGAGCTTGACGACCGCGTCGGCCTGCCAGAACAGGCCGAGAAGCGTGATCTCATGGGCCGTCGCGGCGGCGTTGCCGGCCAGCTGGGCGGTTTGCAGGGCATCCATCGCAGTCAGTCTCGCGTTTGCGCTGTGGTTGGCGTGGTCAAAACAGGGTGTGGGCTCTGGCGGCGCCGCAGGGCGTCGATCGCCGCGCGCACCGCCTCCGGCAGGCGCACCGCCCGGCCGGCCGGGTTGATCGTCACCAGTTGGAGGTCGGCGCGCACGAGCGCGCGTCCATCCCGCCGGATGATTTGTGCAACTGCGAAGGAGGCTCCGCGGATATCGGCGATCCGGGTGTCCACTTCAAGCGTATCCTCCAGCTTGGCCGGAGCGGTAAAATCGATCGTCGCGCGCCGTACCGCAAATGACACACCTGTGACAACGTCCGAACCCGTCGTGACGCCCTTCGCCATCTCGGTCTGGCGGAAGCCCAGCAGAGTCAGCATCTCCGACCGCGCCCGCTCGGCGAAACGCAGGTAGTTGGCGTGGTAGACGATGCCGCCCGCGTCGGTGTCCTCGTAATAGACCCGCAAGGGGTAGCGGTGCGAGCCGTCCTCCGCGAACCAGCCGGAGAGCGAGGGACCTTCACTCATCGTCGGCCTCCCCCGGCTCGTCGGCCAGACGGTCGAGCATGTCGAGCTGCCGGCCCGGCGCGCTCGGCGGGTTGAGGCCGAGGTAGCGGAAGCCCTGGTCGGTCAGCATGCGCCCGCGCGGCGTCCGCTGAAGGAAACCCTGCTGGATCAGGTAGGGCTCGACCACCTCCTCCAGCACGTCGCGCTGCTCGCCGAGCGCCGCGCCCAGCGTCTCGACGCCGACCGGCCCGCCGCCGTAGTTGGTCGCCACGAGGCCGAGGTAGCGCCGGTCCATGCTGTCGAGGCCCAGGCGATCCACCTCCAGCCGGGTCAGGGCGGCGTCGGCGACGCGCTTGTCGACCTCCGGCACCCCGGCGACGGCGGCGAAGTCGCGGACCCGGCGCAGCAGCCGCCCCGACACGCGCGGCGTACCGCGCGCCCGGTTGGCGATCTCGCGCGCGCCCTCGGGCGTGATCAGCATGTTCAGCACCCCGGCGGCCCGACGCACGATCAGCTCCAACTCGTCCGGCTCGTAGAATTGCAGCCGCACCGGAATCCCGAAGCGCTCGCGCAAGGGGCGCGTGATCAGGCCGCTGCGGGTGGTGGCGCCGACCAGCGTGAAGGGCGGCAGGTCGATGCGGATCGACCGCGCCGAGGGCCCCTCGCCAATGATCAGGTCAAGCTGGAAGTCTTCCATGGCGGGATACAGCACCTCTTCCACGGCGGGATTAAGGCGGTGAATCTCGTCGATGAAGAGGACGTCGTGCGGCTGGAGGTTGGTCAGCAGCGCGGCCAGATCGCCGGCCCGCGCAATGACCGGGCCGGAGGTCGCGCGGAAGCCGACCCCCAGCTCGCGCGCGACGATCTGCGCCAGCGTCGTCTTGCCCAGCCCCGGCGGGCCGAACAGCAGGACGTGGTCCAGCGCCTCGTTGCGGGAGCGGGCTGCCTGGATGAAGATGGACAGGTTCTCGCGCGCCTGCCGCTGGCCGATGAACTCGGCGAGCGACAGGGGGCGGATGGAGGACTCCCCGCCGTCGCCGCTGCCCTGCCCCGGCTGGACCAGCCGGTCGGGGCCGGTTGTGGGTCCGGTCATTGGCTAAGCTCCTTGAGGCCCTGGCGGATGAGGTCGGACACGCCCGCGCCGTCGCCCAATACGCGCCCGGCGGCGACCACCGCGCCGAAGGCCTCCGAGCGGCCATAGCCGAGGTTGACCAGCGCCGACACCGCGTCGGCCAAGGCCGGGCTGGCGCCGGGAACGCCGGCCGGCGCGCCCTTGACGGGGGTTCCGCCCGAGGCGGCGGGGCCGAGCGCCAGATTGCCGACCTTGTCCTTGAGTTCGTTGAGGATGCGCGCCGCCACCTTCGGCCCGACGCCATCGGCGCGGATCAGCGCGGTCTTGTCCTGCGACGCGATGGCGCGGGTCAGCTGCTCGGGGTCGAGGATGCCGAGGATCGACAGCGCCAGCCGGGCGCCGACGCCCTGGATGGTGGTCAGCAACTTGAACCACTCCCGCTCGCCCTGGTCGCCGAAGCCGTGCAGGACGATGCGCTCCTCGCGGATGAAGGTCTCGACGACCAGCGAGGCGCGCTCTCCCACGGCCATGCGCGACAGCGTGCGGTTGGAGCAGGACAGCAGGTAGCCGACGCCGTTGACGTCAAGCACGACCCAATCGGTGCCGGTGGAGTCGACGATGCCGGTCAGCTTGGCGATCATGCGCGTTCGTCCTCCAGATCCCTCTCCCGCCCCGGGAGAGGGTGGCCCGCAGGGCCGGGTGAGGGGCTATCGGTCGCGGCCGGCCGCCGCAGGACCGGCGTTTCGTCGATCCGCGCCTTGATGGCGGTAAGAACGCCGTCGAGGTTGTCGGCGACGTCGTTGTTCCAGAAGCGCAGCAGCCGGAAACCGGCTTGTTCCAGAAGCTTGGTGCGACGCGCGTCGTGGGCGGCGGTCTGCTCGGCGTGCTGGCCGCCGTCAAGTTCGATGATCAGACGGCAGTCGTGCGACACGAAATCGACGGTGAACCCGAAGATCGGCTCCTGGCGGCGGAATTTGGCGCCGAGCTGGGCGTTGCGGAGTTTCTGCCACAGGAGTTTTTCCACTTCTGTGGAGTCGCGCCGCAGGATGCGGGCGCGCTCGGTTTCCTGTGGGGTGGGATAGCGTTTGGCTTGAGAGGGAGGTGCCGCGGCCCATAGCCCCTCACCCTCCCCGCCTTCGGCGGGTCCCTTCCCTCTCCCGGGGCGGGAGAGGGACACCGCCTTCGCCTCGCCCTTCCGCCACATGGCCCAGCTCGACCGGTGGTGGGCGTGGCAAATCGCCACGGCGAGCGCGTCGGCGGCGTCGGGGGAGCCGATCTGGCAACCCGGCAGCATCATGCGGACCATCGTCTGGACCTGCGCCTTCTCCGCGCGGCCCTGCCCGACGACGGCCTTCTTCACCATGTTGTTGGCGTATTCCGCCACCGCCAGACCGGCCAGCGCCGGCACCAGCAGCGCCACCGCGCGGGCCTGTCCCAGCTTCAGCGTCGAAACGGCGTTGGCGTTGACGAAGGTCTCCTCCACCGCCGCCTCGTCGGGACGGTACTGCTCCAGCACCGCCGACAGGGCGTCGTGGATCTGCACCAGCCGTTCGGCCAACGAGCAGTTGGCGTCGGAATGGACGGCGCCGTCGGCCACGTGGGTCAGGCGGTTGCCAGCCACGTCGATGATGCCCCAGCCGGTGTGGCGCAGGCCCGGGTCGATCCCCAGCAGGCGGACTGCCATAGGCGACGATGCCACCCCGTTCCGTCCGGCCTGCGCAAACACGACCCGTCTCCCGCTCGTCCGACCCCCTGGGTATCAGGCGGTCAGCTTCTGCATCAGCTCGTCGGAGATGTCGAAGTTGCCCTCAACCACCTGGACGTCGTCGTTGTCTTCCAGCACATCGATCAGCTTCAGCAGACTGGCGGCGGCCTCCTCGCTGGGGGCGACCGTGTTCAGCGGCAGCCAAGTCAGCCGCGCGCTCTCCGCCCCGCCGAACTTGGCCTCCAGCGCGTCGCGGACGGCACCGAAGCTCTCCACCGTGCTGGTGATCTGATGGCCGTTCTCGTCGGATTCGACGTTGTCAGCCCCGGCTTCCAGCGCGACCTCGAACACCGTGTCGGCGTCGGCCACCGAGGCCGGGTAGAAGATCGCGCCGACGCGGTTGAACATGAAGTTCACCGAGCCGGTCTCACCCAGGCTGCCGCCGTGTTTGGTGAAGGCGGAGCGCACTTCCGAGGCGGTGCGGTTGCGGTTGTCGGTCAGCGCCTCGACGATCAGCGCGGTGCCGCCGGGGCCGTAGCCCTCGTAACGGACCTCCTCGTAGTTCGTGTCGTCGCCGCCGCCCGGCGTGCCCTGCTTGATGGCGCGGTCGATGCGGTCGCGCGGCATGTTCTGCGCGCGTCCGGCCAGGATGGCGGCGCGCAGGCGCGGGTTGGCCGCCGGGTCGGGCAGGCCCGACTTGGCCGCCACGGTGATCTCGCGGGCGAGCTTGTTGAAGATCTTCGACCGCTTGGCGTCTTGCGCGCCCTTGCGGTGCATGATGTTCTTGAACTGGGAATGACCGGCCATGGTCGAACGAGCCTCGGGAGATGGGTCGGGGTGGCGGGCGGTTGGTCGAACGACACCTGATAGCAGGTCCGAGCCGCCGCCGCACGCTTTCGGCGCGGGAGACGACACCCACCGGATTAGAAAGTCAATATGGCGAGATTGCGGCGTGGCCTTGGCCGCACCCCGCATCGACCGTCCGGCGTTGCCGCCGCGCCACGCCGGTCAACCTCCCGTTACTGGCCCCGCTCCGGCACCGTCTGGCTCAGACGCCCGCCCAGCCGCAACGGCTCGATGCGGACGGCCAGACCGGTGCGGTCGTCGGTCTCCACGTAGCAGCCGCAGACGGTGCCCTCGCCCTCGGCCGGCGTCAGGCGCTCGGTCGGCAGCTTGCGCACCATTTTCGCCATGGCGACCTCCTTCTTCATGCCGATGACGCTGTCGTAGTCGCCGCACATGCCCGCGTCGGTCTGGTAGGCGGTGCCCTTCGGCAGGACGATATGGTCGGCGGTCGGGACATGGCTGTGGGTGCCCACCACCAGCGAGGCGCGGCCGTCGCAGAAATGGCCCATGATCATCTTCTCGCTGGTCGCCTCGCCATGGACGTCGACCAGGATCGCGTCCACGCCGCCGGCCCCGAGGCGATGCGCCTTCAGCACCCGGTCCACCGCCGCGAAGGGGTCGTCCATCGGCTCCATGAACAGGCGCAGCAGCACATTGATCACAAGCACCTTGCGCCCGCCGCGCGCCTGCAACAGCACGAAGCCGCGCCCCGGCGTGCCTTCCGGGTAGTTCACCGGGCGGACGATGCGCGGCTGCTGCTCGATGGTGCCAACCAGTTCCTTCTGGTCCCAAGTGTGGTTGCCCAACGTCACCACGTCGATGCCGGCGGCGAAGAACTCCTCGGCGATCTTGACGGTCACGCCGAAGCCGCCGGCGGCGTTCTCGCCGTTGACCACGGTCAGGTCCGGGTCCAGCCGCTCGCGCAGGGCCGGCATCTGCGCGATCACCGCGTCGCGCCCGGCCCGGCCCACCACATCGCCGAAAAACAGAATACGCATCGTTTCGCCTTACTTCCCAATGCGGAGCGTCTCGCGCTCCGTCACGATCCAATCCAGCCGCTCGTCGTGCTCCGCGCAGGGCACCGTCGCGATTTCCTGCGCCGCGAAGGCGACGCCGACCGCCAGCACCGGCCCCGCCGCCCGCAACAGGTCGAGCGTCCGGTCGTAATAGCCGGCCCCATAGCCCAGCCGATGCCCGGTGCGGTCGAAGGCCAGCAGCGGCACCAGCAGCACCGAGGGCAGCAAGACCGCCCGTCCCTCGCCCGGCTCCAGGATGCCGTAGCGGCCCGGCAGCGGCAGCTCGTCCGGATCCCAGTCGCGGAACAGCAGCGCCGTGCCGCGCGGCCCGGAGACCGGCAGCCCGACGCTTCGCCCAAGTCGCTTAAGATGGATCAAAGCCGGCCGCGCGTCGAGTTCCGATCCGAACGGCCAGTAGCCCCCAACCGCGCCATCCGGCAGCGGCAGCGCCGTCACCCGCTCGCGGATCGCCAGCGCGGCGCGCGCGCGGGTATCGGGATCGGCGATGGCGTCGCGCACGGCGCGCGCCTGGATGCGGGCGGCGCCCTTGCCGTACGGGTCGGTCATCGTCGCGGGGAATCAGGAAAAAAGAGAGGGTGGAAGGCGCCGCCTCGGCCGGTGGCCATATGCCTATCCTCCATGGCCTGCATGAGCAGGTGGGCGCCATGTATCCGGACCAAGGGTCCGGACAGGGACAGCTCCCTAGAGATCAAGGTTATCGGCCCTGGGGATTATTGCAGCCTGTCGAACCAGGCAGCATCCTTCCGTTTACCAATCTAGGCGCGTTCGAGCCGCGCGGCAACCTCTTCGATGCGTTGGGCGACGTGATCGATGCCCGACGCCACCTCCGCCTCGTCGATTCCGGGGGTGACGGGGATGCCGCGCCCGGCCATCACGTCCTGAAGTTCGTCGGCCAGGACGAGACAGGTCATCAGCATCATCTGAGCCTCCGAACCGCTCTTGCCGCCGCCGGTCAGCTGCTTCAGACGGCCGTCCACGTAGGCAGCCAACTCGCGCAGCCGCCCCTCCTGCCCGTCCTCGCACAGCATGCGGTAGGCGCGTCCGTTCACATCGATGTCGACCTGGGCCATGCGTCAGTTCTCCAGCACCTGTTCGAGCCGGGCAATGGCCACCTCCAGCCGTTGCGACACGGCCTCGGCGGTGGCCTGGGCGGTGGCCCGTTCGGCGCGCGCGGTGTCGAGCGCGCGGGTCAGTTCCCCGTCGCGCCGGGCGATGCGTTCCTCGCGGGCCAAGGCCGCGTGTTCCAGGCGATCCACCGCCTTGCCCAAGCGCGACAGCGCCGCTTTCAGCGAATCCATACAGCGAAGACCTTCGAACCAAATGGGCGTCCCGCACGCGTCGTTCTGACGCGGAAGTGGTAAAGGTGGGGCCGGGGGCCGGAACCGTCAACGGCAAATCCGGTGCGGCCGATGGACCCGCCCCTTCCGCACACCGATCCCACCCCGGTCCGCCGGGCCTGCCCCCTCCCATTCGCATGTTGACCTTGGGCCTAGGCTTCTGCATGGTGCGCGCGTTTCACGGAGCCTTGACAGGCGCCCGTGCATCTGCCGTTGCCTCGTCGCCCCTTCGCGCGTCCGACCTTCAGGAAAACGCCCCGATGTCCGCTGAGACCTCCGCCCAGCCCTCCCTCCACACGATGGCCAGCGCGATCCGCGCCCTCGCCATGGACGCGGTCGAGGCCGCGAAGTCCGGCCATCCGGGCATGCCGATGGGCATGGCCGACGTCGCGACGGTGCTGTTCACCAAGTTCCTGAAGTTCGACCCGAAGAACCCGACCTGGGCCGACCGCGACCGCTTCGTGCTGTCGGCCGGCCACGGCTCGATGCTCATCTACTCGCTGGCCTACCTGACCGGCTACGAGCGGATGAGCGTCGACCAGCTGCGCAACTTCCGCCAGCTCGGCAGCCTGACCCCCGGCCACCCGGAGGTCGATCCCTCCCTCGGCATCGAGATGACGACCGGTCCGCTGGGCCAGGGCGTCTCCACCGCCGTCGGCATGGCGCTGGCCGAGCGGATCACCAACGCCCGCTTCGGCGACGATCTGGTCGATCACTTCACCTACGTCATCGCCTCGGACGGCGACCTGATGGAGGGCGTCAGCCACGAGGCCTGCTCGCTGGCCGGCCATCTCGGCCTCAACCGCCTGATCGTGCTGTGGGACGACAACCACATCTCCATCGACGGCTCGACCGACCTCAGCTTCACCGACGACACCCCAGCGCGCTTCCGGTCCTACGGCTGGAACACAATCTCGGTCGACGGCCACGACACCGACGCCATCGCCAAGGCCATCGCCGAGGCGCAGACCTCCGCCGACAAGCCGACGCTGATCGCCTGCCGCACCATCATCGGCAAGGGCGCGCCCAACAAGGCCAACACCCACGGCTGCCACGGCTCGCCGCTGGGCGCCGACGAGGTCGCCGCGACCCGCGAGGCCATCGGCTGGACCCATGAGCCCTTCGTCGTTCCCGACGACGTGCTGTCCGCTTGGCGCGCCGCCGGCACCCGCAGCGCCGGCGCCTTCCAGGCCTGGACCGAGCGCTTCGCCGGTCTCGACGCCGCCGTCGCCAAGCAGTTCACCCAAGCCGTCGACCGTGGCGTCCCCGCCGGGCTGACCGACGCCATCGTCGCGCTGAAGGAGAAGATCAGCGCCGACAAGCCGAGCTGGGCGACCCGCGTCGCCTCGGGCAACGTGCTGGACGCGCTGGTCCCGGCAATCCCGGAGATGATCGGCGGCTCCGCCGACCTGACCCCCTCGAACAACACCAAGGCGAAGAACACCGCCGACGTGAAGGGCCGTGGCGACTTCAACGGCCGCTACATGCGCTACGGCGTGCGCGAGCACGGCATGGCCACCGTCATGAACGGCATGGCGCTGCACGGCGGCGTGATCCCCTACGGCGGCACCTTCATGCAGTTCGCCGACTATTGCCGTCCGGCGATCCGTCTGGCCGCGCTGATGAAGCAGCGCACGATCTTCGTGATGACCCACGACTCGATCGGGCTGGGCGAGGACGGTCCGACCCACCAGCCGGTCGAGCATCTGGCCGCGCTGCGCGCCATCCCGAACCTGCTGGTCCTGCGCCCCGGCGACGCGGTGGAGACCGCCGAGTGCTGGCAGATCGCCCTTGAGGCGACCGGCACCCCGTCGGTGCTGGCGCTGACCCGCCAGAACGTCCCCACGCTACGCACCGAGCACACCGCCGAGAACCGCAGCGCGCGCGGCGCCTACGTGCTGGCCGAAGCCGAGGGCGAGCGCAAGGCGACCATCCTCGCCACCGGCTCGGAGCTCTCGCTCGCCATGGAGGCCCGCAAGGCGCTTCAGGCCGAAGGCGTAGGCACCGCCGTCGTGTCTATGCCGAGTTGGGAGCTTTTCGCGGCGCAGGACGACGCGTACAAGGCCTCCGTGCTCGGCACTGGCGTCCGCGTCGGCGTCGAGGCGGCGATCCGTCTCGGCTGGGACCGCTGGCTGGGCGACAAGGGCGCCTTCGTCGGCATGACCGGCTTCGGCGAGTCGGCGCCCTACCAGGAACTCTACAAGCACTTCGGCATCACCGCCGAGGCGGTCGTCGCGGCCGTCAAGGCGCGTCTCTGAGAAAAGCGAAAGGGGCGTCCGGCCGATCTGGACGCCCTCGATTCCAAACTGGAGGAAGACATGGCTGTTCGGGTAGCGATCAACGGTTTTGGCCGCATCGGCCGTCTGGTTCTGCGCGCCATCTACGAGAGCGGCCGCACCGATGTGGAAGTCGTGGCGATCAACGACCTCGCCGACTTGCACGCCAACGCGCATCTGCTGAAGTATGACAGCGTCCATGGCCGCTTCCCCGGCACCATCGAGACCCGCGACGGCGTCCTGATCGTCAACGGCCACGAAATCAAGGTCGTGCAGGAGCGTGATCCCGCCAAGCTGCCCTGGAAGGATCTGAACATCCAGATCGCCATGGAATGCTCGGGCATCTTCACCAAGCGCGCCGACGCCGCCAAGCACCTGGAAGCGGGCGCCGAGAAGGTGCTGATCTCCGCCCCGGCGACCGACGAGGACATCACCGTCGTCTACGGCGTGAACCACGACCAGTTGAAGGCCGAGCACCGCATCGTCTCCAACGCCTCCTGCACCACCAACTGCCTGGCGCCGGTCGCCTTCGTGCTGAACAATCTGGTCGGCATCGAAAAGGGCTTCATGACGACGATCCACTCCTACACGGGTGACCAGCGCATCGTCGACACCAACCACAAGGATCTGCACCGCGCCCGCGCGGCGGCCTTGAACCTGATCCCGACCTCGACCGGCGCCGCCAAGGCCGTCGGCAAGGTGCTGCCGGAACTCAAGGGCAAGCTGGACGGCACCTCGATCCGCGTGCCCTCGCCCAACGTCTCGGTGGTGGACTTCAAGTTCAACACCAAGCGCGCCACCACGGTGGAGGAAATCAGCAAGGCCATCAGCGACGCCGCCGCCGAAGGCCCGCTGAAGGGCATCCTGACCGCCTACAGCGAAGACCTCGTGTCGACCGATTTCAACCACGACCCGAGCAGCTCGATCTTCGCGCTGAACGAGACCAAGGTGATCGACGGCAACTTCGTCCGCATCATGACCTGGTACGACAACGAGTGGGGCTTCTCCAACCGGATGAGCGACACCGCCATCGCCATGGCGAACGCGAAGTAAGACACTCCTCCGGTCCTCCGGATGCCGAAAGGGCGCCCTCTTCGCGGGGGCGCCTTTTTTCGTCTGGCCGGAGCGCCCTTCGATGCGGCGACATGGCCTGAAACCGGCATGATCGCACCCCCGAATTCCTCGCCATCAACGGATGCGGGTGTCCCGGGAAAAGGCCGCGACCGAGAGCGTGCGCACGCCTCGGAAAATTCAACCAATCCAGGCTTTCCAACGGTTACAGCGAGTCGGACCGGTCTTTTGATGGCGACACTGAACAATTTGTTGCGCTATCGTCGTACCTCTGTCGGAGAGTACGCATCCACCCCATGGCAAGCATCACCGAAGCGCTCAAAGCCGCCCTGGATTTGCACGGTGCCGGTCGACTGGATGAGGCCGCCACGCTGTACGGCCGGATCCTGTCCGTCGATCCCGAGCACGCCCGCACGCTTTACTTCGCCGGCACATTGCTGTGCCAGCAGGGTCGCTTCGCCGACGCCCGTGGCCTGTTGGTGCGGGCGCTGGCCCAGGAACCGGACCTTGTGGCCGCCCACGCCAATCTGGCGAAGATCGACGCCGGAGCGGACGACTGGAACGATGCCTTGGCGGGTTGCCGCCGCATCGTCGCGCTCGCTCCCGCCGACGCGCCGGCCTGGGAGTTGCTGGGCACGGCGGAACGCCGGAACGGGAGGGCCGACGACGCCATCGCCGCTCTGAGGCGTGCTCATCGCCTCGTTCCAGGAACCGATGGCTCAAAGCTCGGCCTGCTGCTGTTCGAGCGTGGCCGCGCCCACCTGGACGCGCGCCGAAACGCGGCGGCACTGGCGGATCTGACGGCCGCCGCCGCCCTGATGCCCTTCGATCCCGAGTTGGGTTTTGCGCGGGCCACGGCGCTGGTCGAACTCGGTCGGGACACCGAGGCCGTCGCGCTGTGCGAGCGCCTGATGGCTTGGAGCCCGGCGGAGCCTCCGCTTCTGCACAATCTCGGTGTCGCCCTGATGCGGACCGGACGGGCGGACGCCCGGCTGAACGTCCTGCGGCGCGCCAGCGCCCTCGATCCGGACAATCCGGAACCATGCCACGCGCTGGCGGCGGCGTTCGACGGCCGCGATCCGGAGGAAGCCCGTCGCTGGTCCACCCGTGCCCTTTCGCTCAAACTGCACGCGGTTGCCTCACCCGTGCCGCCCGTCACCCTCCCGCCGGCCTCGACGACCGGACGCACGCTCGACGTGGTGAGCTTCAGCCTGTGGGGACGGCTGGAGCTTTACTGCGGCGGCGCGCTGGAGAACGCGCGGCGCATTCCAAGAGAACTGCCCGGCTGGCGCTGCCGCTTCTATCACGACGATTCGGTCCCCGCGCATGTCCTGGCGGAACTGACGTCACTGGGCGCCGAATTGGTCGGGATGCCGAACGCCTCCACCGACCGGCAGGGACTGTTTTGGCGCTTCTTCGTCGCCGACGATCCAACGGTCCGGCGTTTCCTGTGCCGGGACTGCGATTCCCGGACAACCGCGCGGGAACACGCGGCGGTGAGGGCGTGGCTGGACTCCGGGCTGCCCTTCCACGTCATGCGCGACCATGTCATGCACATGGAGCCGGTCATGGGTGGCATGTGGGGCGGAGTGGCCGGCCACCTGCCCCCGCTGCGGCCCCAAGTCGACCGCTTCACGGCCAGCCGCTCCGGCCGCTGGGACGACCAGCATTTCCTGGCGGAATGGCTGTGGCCGCGCATCGCCGGCCGCGTCCTGGTCCACGACGACCTGCATGGCGCGCTGGGGCAGCCCTTTCCCGAACCGATGGCGGCTGGCGACTCCCATGTCGGCGCCAAACTGTTCCCTCTCGTCCGCCTGTGGGAAACCCGCGCGGCCATCGAGGCGGAACTGGACGACGCGCCGGGACGCCATGGCCGCCTCGTCTTTCCGGCGGCCGCCCCGCATATCGGGGACTCCCTCGAAACTCTGGGTGAGTGGCTGGAGATCGAGACCGCGCTGTGCGCCCGTTTCCTAAAACCGGGCGGCATGGCGTTGGACGCCAGCGCCGGAATCGGCGCCCATGCCTTGGCCTTCGCGAAGGCCGTCGGGCCTCGGGGGCAAATTCTGGCGGTCGAGCCGTCGCCCGGATTGTTCGCCTGTCTGGTCCGCAGTCTCGCGTTGAACGGAGAGGCTCCCATCGCCGTCTGCCGGACCCTGCCCGAAGCGGTCTCACGGCCGCCATCGCACGGGCGCGTCGATCTGGTGCGGGCGACGCTGGCCAGCGCCGACGCCGCGCTGGACCCTCTCATCCTGGAAATCGCCGCCCGGCATCGCCCCGCCTTCTATTTCCGCATCGCCGGAGATGGAGCGCAGCGCGATGCCGCGACCCGGCTGATGCCGCTTGGCTATCGCCTGTGGTGGCACATCGCGCCCGTCTTCAACCCGGCCAACCGGAAGGGACGGGTTGGCACCCCGTTCCCCGGCTTGGTGTCCATCAACACGCTGGCCCTGCCGGACGAACGCGGCGACTCCACGCCGGGTCTCACCCGGATCGATACGCCCGACTCCTCATGGCAGGAGGCGGCTTGGCGCGTCACCTGCGATGGGCTCTGAAAGAAGGAGGGAGAGCATGGCCGCCATCGGGAAGGCGCTGCTGGCGGCGTTGGAGCATCTGGAAGCCGGCCGGCTCTCCAAAACCGAAACGTTGTGCCGCCGTATTCTGAGCGCGGCTCCAAAACAGGCGGACGCTTGGCATCTCGCCGGGCTGGCCGCCGCGAGGGCCGGACGGCTGGCCGAGGCCCGCAAGCGCCTTGCCACGGCGGTCCGTCACGCGCCCGACCGCAACGACCTGCGCCTCAACCATGTGACGGCGCTCGCCGCGTCGGGAATGCCGAGTGCCGATGCGCTGCGGTTGACCTTGGCGCTGGAGCCGGCGCGGGACGATCTGTGGGCCGCCTTGGCCGCCGCCGCCGCGCATGAGGAGGGAACCGCCGCGACGGTCGGCCCTTGGCGGGCGCTGGCCGGGCTGCGGCCGGCGGACGGGACCTTGCGTTACAATTTTGGCGTCGCCCTCCATGAAGCCGGCCATCTTCACAAGGCCGTGACCGCCTACAGGGAGGCCACGCGCCTGTCTCCGTTTCTGGAGGAGGCGCATTTCAACCATGCCAACGCGCTGCGCGATCTGGGCGACCGGCGGGCGGCCGCCCTCGCCTACCGGGCCGCGTTGGCGATCGCTCCCGCCTCGCCGGGCGCCGCGCGGAATCTTGGCCTCCTGCTGATGCCGACGGATCCTCGCGCCGCCACCGCCGCTTTTCGCATCGCGGCCCGCGTCGAGCCGGAACGGGTCGGGGGCGCGCTCGATGTCGCTACGGCCCTGTTGGCGTCGGGCGATCCGGCCGGCGCGCTGACGGCCTTCGACGAGGCCCTGGCCCGGCATCCCGAATGCTCCGTCGGACACAACGGACGGGCGCTCGCCCTGCGCGACCTGGGACGATCCGGCGATCCGGCGACGGCGCGCGCGCTGGCCCTCGACCCGGGCATGGCCGAGGCATGGGTCAACCGGGCGCAAGGCTGGCTCGACCTTGGGCGCCCCAGCGACGCCGGGATCGGCAGCCGGCGGGCGCTGCGCCTGCGCTCCGACTATCCCGCGGCGCTGGATCTTCTGGCCCGCTCCCTCCACGCCTCCGGTCATCCCGAACGGGCGATGATGGTCCTCCGCCGCATGATCGCCGTCACGCCGGCCCTGCCTCCTGCTCTGCACAGCAATCGGTTGCTGATCCAGCAGAGCGATCCCGCTTCCGATTGGCGCGTTCTGCTGGCGGAGCATCGGCGCTGGAATCAACTGCACGCTCCGCCACCCGGCACGCGTCCCCTCCCCTCCAGGAGAGAAGCATCCGGCAAGCTTCTGCGCATCGGCTACCTGTCCGCCGATTTCCGCGCCCATTCGGTGATGGCCTTCTTCGAATCCCTGCTGGCGGCGCACGACCGGCGGGTTGTTCACACCGTCTGCTACGCCGCGGCCCGCCGTCCCGACCCGACGACCGTCCGGCTGCAAGCGCTGGCGGATGAGTGGCGTGACGTGGCCGGGCTCGGCGACGAGGCTCTGGCCGCGCTGATCCGGGCCGATGGGATCGACGCGTTGATCGATTTGGGCGGACACACAGGGGGGAACCGCCTCGGCGTGTTGGCGCTGGCGCCCGCACCGGTGCGGCTGACGGCCATCGGCTATCCCGGCACGACTGGGCTGCCGCTCGAAGGCCGGCTCGCCGATCCGATCATCGAACCGCCGGACAGCCGGGACCGGAGTTCGGAGGGGCCGGTTTATCTGCCCGACGGTTTCCTCCGCTACCGCCCGCCGGAGGATGCACCCGATCCGCAACCACGAAGCGGGCAAGGGACAACGGTCACCTTCGGGTCGTTCAATGCGTTGGGCAAGCTGACAAGGGCCGTGGTCGAGGCCTGGGCCGGCATCCTGTCGGCCGTGCCGGATTCCCGGCTTCTGCTGAAAAGCTCCGGGTTGGGCGACCCGGCGGTCCGCGAGGATCTCCGCGCACGCTTCATCGCCCATGGGGTGGCGCCCGACCGCCTCGAATTCCTGGGGTGGACCGCCAACCGGGCCGATCACCTGGCGTTGTACAGCCGGATCGACGTCGGCCTCGACCCTTTTCCCTACAACGGCACCACCACGACCTGCGAGGCGCTGTGGATGGGGGTGCCGGTGGTGACGCTGGCGGGCGGGCGGCACGCCGCGCGGGTGGGAGTCGCGCTGTTGACCCGCGTCGGGCTGACGGACCTGATCGCACCGACCCTTCAGGACTACCGGGAGATCGCCGCAAGCCTCGCCGCCGACGCGCCGCGTCGCGCCGAACTGCGGCTGGAACTGCGCCGCCGCATGCGCGACGGTCCGTTGGGGGACGCGGCCGGGCTGGCGCGGGCGGTGGAGGCCGCCTGCCTTCACCTGCTGGAGGCGGCTCCGTGTTCGTGATTCCCCGCCGGCGGGCTTGGGGCCGGTGCCGGACGGCGGCGCCCTATCCCCCCGTCTTGACCGTGTTCACCCCGGCGGCCCGGCTCAGACACTCGGCGATCCAGGCGGCGACGCTCTTGCCTTCCCGCTCCGCGCAATCCGCGATGGCCCGGTGCAGGATCGGATTCACGCGGATCGCGAGACGACCGGAGAAGGGCTGCTCCGCGTCGCCGCCCATGTCGCAGGACAGTTCCAGATAGTCATCGACCGCGCGGTGGAAGGAATTGCGCAGTTCCTCGACCGACCGACCGGAGAACGTGATGCCATCGTGTGTGTTGATGACCTCGCCAACGAAGATTCCGGCTTCGCTGTCGAAATCGATTTGGCCTTTGTAGCCCTTGTATTCCATCATCGTGGCGTTCCCGAGGGAGGCAGTCCCGAAAGTCCGAGCGGCCGAAGACATCAGCGACCGCATGACGCAGACCATAGCGTGGGAATGATCCGGGGCGGTTTGACCTGCCTCAATTTTTGCAACCGGACTTTGGACTTGCACCCGAGGCGGTGAAATTAGCCCTTCTTTGTTCCCGCTTCCCCTCCGAAAGGCCGCCGCATGACCGCCATCGTTCCGCCGCTCAAGCCCATCCGCGTCCATGGCCTCGCCGACGCGCGGGTGGCGGCGGCGGCGGCGGCGGCTCTGGGCGTTTCCGTGACCCTGCTCGCCGACGGCGCCTGCGGCGCGGCGTGGCTGTTGGCCTTGGCCGGCCGCGCGATGCGTGAGCACCCTTCGGTCGCCGTCACCGCTCTGCTCGACTGCGGCGACCGGGCCGGGGAGGCGCAAGGCGCGCTGGCGGCCGGCGTGCCCCTGGTGATGTTCACCGGCCCGCCCGGCCCGGCGGCCCGGCTGGCGGCGATCGCCGAGGCACACGGCGCGGCACTTCTGACGGAAGTCCCACCCACCCTCGACCAAAGAAAGAGCCGCGATCCGGTGACGGCCTGCCGGGATTGGCTTTCGGCGCCCTACCATTGACCGTGGGAATACCGCTTTTTCGCCCAGCGATGGCGCGCAAAAGGGGTGTAGCATCTCAATGGGGCCGCCCATGCGGCGACCGAGCTCAAAATTCCCCTACCCGATGGTCCATGTCCGATGACCAGCACGATCATCCTGCCGCCGGAGCATGAGACCGGCCAATCCACCATGGTGCCGTCCGCCGTGCTGCACGGCGGGTCGGGTGCGCCGGCCCACAACGGCGGGCGCGGCACGCCGTTTCCCGAACCGCGGGTCGACAAGCTGCGCGGCCTGCGGCTGGTCGCCTTGTGGACGACGTTGACGCTCGGGGCCTGGGCGGTGCTGGGCGGGGCCGGATACGGCCTCTACGTCGTGGTGCATTCCTTCCTTCTGTAACCCTTTCGCGACCCGGCGCCGCAATTCGGCCGAGCCCCTTCGGCCGGTTGCTCTGGCCGGGCGTCCTAGGCTCTTCGACGGGGAAACGGACCGGTTTACGCCCCTCCCGCCGTTGCAAAACCGGCTTTTCTGGGCTAAGACGGCGCCATTCCAGAAAAGCCCCAGGGGAAGAGCCACAATGAAGCTCACGCGCCGCGTCAAAGAAATTCTCGCCAACTACGAGAGCGACAATCCCGGCACCAAGGCGAACCTCGCCCGCATCCTGATGGAAGGCAAGCTGGGCGGCTCCGGCAAGCTGGTGATCCTGCCCGTCGACCAGGGCTTCGAGCACGGGCCCGCCCGCAGCTTCGGCCCGAACGACGCCGGCTACGACCCGCACTACCACTACCAGCTCGCCATCGACGCCGGCTGCAACGCCTACGCCGCCCCCCTGGGCTCGCTGGAGGCCGGCGCCGGCACCTTCGCCGGCTCGATCCCGCTCATCCTCAAGATGAACAGCGCCAACAGCCTGTCCACCCAGAAGGAAGCGGCCGACCAGGCGGTGACCGCCTCGGTGCAGGACGCGCTGCGCATCGGCGCCTCGGCCATCGGCTTCACGATCTACCCCGGCTCCGACTGCATGTACGACCAGTACGAGGAGTTCCGCGAGCTGTCGAAGGAGGCCAAGTCCTACGGCCTCGCCACCGTGCTGTGGTCCTACCCGCGCGGCGGCGCCGTCACCAAGGACGGTGAGCTGGCGATCGACGTGATCGGCTACGCCGCCCACATGGCCGCCCTGCTCGGCGCCCACATCATCAAGGTGAAGCTGCCCTCGGCCACGCTGGAACAGCCCGAAGCCAAGAAGATCTACGAGTCCAAGCAGATCGCCATCGCCACCCAGGCCGAGCGCGTGAAGCACATCATGCAGTGCGCCTTCAACGGCCGCCGCATCGTGGTCTTCTCCGGCGGCGCCACCAAGGGCGAGGACGCGGTGTTCGAGGACGCCCGCGCCATCCGCGACGGCGGCGGCAACGGTTCGATCATCGGCCGCAACGCCTTCCAGCGCCCGCGCGAGGACGCCCTCAAGCTGCTCGACCGGATCATGAAGATCTATCAGGGCCGGGAGTAACACTTGGCCAAGGGAAAGCCGTCCCAGGCGGAACCGTCCGCCTGCCGACTGTACCTCGTGACGCCGCCGGCCCTGGTGCCGGCGGCGTTCGCGCCGCTTCTGGTCGAGGCTCTCGACGCCGGCGACGTCGCCTGCGTCCAGCTTCGCCTGAAGGATTGTTCCGACGACGAGATCCGCCGGGCCTGCGACGCCCTGCGCCCCATCGCGCAGGAGCGCGAGGTCGCCTTCATCCTGAACGACCACCCGAGGCTGGCCCGCGAGATGGGCTGCGACGGTGTGCATGTCGGGCAGGGCGACACGCCCTACCGCGACGCGCGCAAGATCATGGGCAACGACGCCATCGTCGGCGTGACCTGCCACGACAGCCGCCACCTCGCCATGGTCGCGGCGGAGGACGGGGCCGACTACGTCGCCTTCGGGGCGTTCTTCCCCACCGACACCAAGCTCACCGAGCACCACGCCGCGCCTGAGCTCCTGAACTGGTGGTCCGAGCTGATGGAGGTCCCCTGCGTCGCCATCGGCGGAATCACCGCCGCCAACTGCGCGCCGCTGGTGTCGGCCGGCGCCGATTTCCTGGCGGTGGTCAACGCCGTCTGGGGTCATCCGGGCGGGCCGGGGGCCGGGGTCAAGGCGTTGAACGCCGCCATCGCCGCCGCGCCCAGCGACTGGGTCATCGACACCGCCAGCGATGCGGCCACCATCGCGGCCGACGACGCCACCTCCACACCCGACGGGTCCGACGCCGGCTGAAGCCGTCGCAGGGCATGGACACATCATGGATTTGCTGACGCCCGAGGTGCTGGGCACGTTGTTCGCCGTGGGCCTGCTCGCGGGATTCATCGACGCCATCGCGGGTGGCGGCGGGCTGCTGACCATCCCGGCTTTGCTCGCCGCCGGCATCACCCCGGCCGAAGCGCTGGCGACGGGCAAGCTGCAATCCAGCTTCGGGTCGCTGTCGGCCACCATCAAGTTCGTCCGCCGGGGCGAGGTGCATCCGGGCGCCATGCGCACGATGATCGCCTGCACCTTCGTCGGTTCGGGGCTGGGCGCCATCCTGGTGCAACTGCTCGATTCGAGCTTCCTGCGCGACGTCATCCCGATCCTGCTGATCGGCATCGCCCTCTACCTGCTGCTGTCGCCCAAGGCCGGTGACATCGACGCGCACCAGCGCATCGGCGAACACAGCTTCGCCTTCGCCATCGGCACGGGAATCGGCTTCTACGACGGCTTCTTCGGGCCGGGAACCGGCACCTTCTTCAGCATCGCCTTCGTCTCGCTGCTCGGCCACAACCTGCGCAAGGCCACCGCCCACACCAAGGTGCTGAACCTGACCAGCAACATCGCGGCGCTGGTCTTCTTCATCATCGGCGGCCACGTGCTGTGGACCGTCGGGCTGCTGATGGGGGTCGGCCAGTACATCGGCGCGCAGTTGGGCGCCCACATGGTCATCCGCAACGGCGCGCGAATCGTCCGGCCGATGCTGATCGTCGCCTCCGTCGCCATCACCGCCAAGCTGGTGTGGAGCGACGAGCACAACATCCTGCGCGAGGCGTTCCTCGCCCTGACCGGCCTGTTCGCCTAAAGCCCGCCGTACCCTTCTCCCCACACGGTCGCGCAACGTCTCAGCGTTGCCGAAATGGGACAGTTTTTCCCGAAAATCATGACCTCGACGATGCGCCGGCTGGCTGGCGCGTCGCGCCGATGGCATTGTTTGTACGTATAATCAATTAAGTTCCGGCGCCCCTCTTTACGTAAGCGTCAGTTTGTGTATCATAGCGTCAACAACACAATCTGGGGAAGGAACCATGTCCACCATGACGCTGAGACTCCGTCTGCTCACCGCCGCCGCCGCGATCGCCCTGACCGCTCCCGTCGCCGCCCCCTCCTCCGTCCTCGCCGCCGGTTTCGCGTTGAAGGAGCAGAGCGTGTCCGGCCAGGGCACGGCCTATGCCGGCGTGACGGCGGGCGGCAACGGTGACGCCAGCGCCATGTTCTACAACCCGGCCACCATGGGGCTGGTCAGCGGCACCCAGTTCGTGCAGACCGCGTCGGGCATCCTGGTGAAGTCCAAGGTCGAGGACGCGCGGTCCACCCGCGCCGCGCGGCTGGGCGGCACCGCCATCGCCGGCAACTCCTCGCCGGGCGACATCGCGCAGGACGCCATCATTCCCGCCGGGTATTTCGTCTATTCGATCAACGACGACCTGAAGGTCGGCCTCTCGGCGAACGGCCCCTGGGGTCTGGTGACCGATTACGGCGACAACTGGATCGGCCGCTACCACGGCATCCGCTCGGATCTGAAGACCTACAACTTCACCCCCACCGTGTCCTACCGGATCAACCCGATGATCACGCTGGGCGGCGGCGTCCAGATCCAGTACGCCAAGGCGAAGCTGTCGCAGGCGTCGGACTTCGGCGCCAGCCGGCTCGGCCGTCCGGGCGCGCTGGACGTGACCAGCGACGTGACCGGCGACGACTGGGGCTGGGGCTTCACGCTCGGCGCGCTGATCGAGCCGGTCAAGGGCACCCGCGTCGGCCTCGCCTACCGCTCGGCGGTCAAGCACCGGCTGACCGGCAACATCTCCTTCACCGGCCTGCCGGCGGCCCTCGCCCCGCTGCTGCCGACCCAGAGCGCCAACGCCGACCTGACCACCCCCGACATCGCCTCCATCGGTCTGTACCACGAGGTCAACGACCGCTGGGCGGTGATGGCCGACGTGCAGTGGACCAACTGGTCGCGCTTCAAGGAGCTGCGCGTCAACATCGCCAACCCGGCGCTATCCTCGCTGACCGAGGAGCATTGGAAGGACACGTGGTATTACGCGCTCGGCACCTCCTACAAGGTGACCGACGACCTGACGCTGCGCGGCGGCGTCGCCTTCGACAAGGGCTCGGTCGACGTGGATTACCGCACCCCGCGCATTCCCGAGCAGAACCGCTATTGGCTGTCGGTCGGCGCCGGCTACAAGGTGACCGAGTCGCTGCATGTCGACGCCGCCTACTCGCACGTCTTCATCCCCAAGACCTCGATCGCCCTGACCGACGACCTGACCGGCCCCGAAGCCGGGCGCGGCAATTTGTCGGCCAACTACAAGAGCAGCATCGACATCATCGGCCTCCAGGCCCGCCTGTCGTTCTGATTTTCCGGCCATCCGGAGCGCGAAAGGCCGCCGGGGCATCCCCGGCGGCCTTTCGCGCTCCTTACCCGCCCTCAGACGCTCAGGCGCTCGCCACCGGCAGCCACAACACCTGCTCGATGGACTCCGCCCCGCTGCACAGCATCGCCAGCCGGTCGAACCCCATCGCGATGCCGCTGCTTTCCGGCATGCCGTGCTCCAGCGCGGCGAGGAACTCCTCGTCCACCGGGAAACGTTCGCCGTAGAGGCGCTGCTTGAGGTCCATGTCGGCCTCGAAGCGGTCGCGCTGCACCGCCGCGTCGGTCAGTTCGCCGAACGCGTTCGCCAGTTCCAGCCCGCAGGCGTACAGCTCGAACCGCTCGGCCAGCCGGGGGTTGTCAGGCTTGGGCCGAGACAGCGCGGCCATGCACAGCGGGTAGTCGGTCAACACGCAGGGCACGCCCGCCCCCAGATGCGGTTCGATGCGGTCGAACAGGAGGCGGAAGACGATGTCCTCCCAACGGTCCCCGGCGTGCGCCGGGCTGCCGATCCGCGCCGCCTCGGCCGCCAGGGCCGCCGGGTCGGGATCGTGCGAGCCGTCGTAGGTCGCCATCAGGTCGATCCCAGCGTATTCCGCGAAGGCGTCCGGCACGGTGAGGATCCGCCAATCCTGGAACGGGTCGCACTCCATCCCCCGAAAGGCGAAGCGACGCCGGCCGGCGGCCTCCGCCCCGCCGCGCAGCAGATCCTGGCAATCCTCGATCAGCGTGCGGTAGCCCTCCCCCGCCCGGTACCATTCCAGCATCGAGAATTCCGGCGCGTGCGTGCCCGACCGCTCGCCGTTGCGGTAGACGTGGGCCAACTGCCACAGGCGCGGCAGCCCCGCGACCAGCAGCTTCTTCATCGCGAATTCCGGGCTGGTGTGCAGGTATAGCCGGCGGCGGTCGTCGGGATGGGGGCCTTGCAGGTCGGTGGCGAAGGCCTGGAGATGCGGCTCCATCCCCGGCGACACCTGGAGCGCCGGCGTGTCGACCTCGACGAAGGCGCGCTCCTCGAAGAAGCGGCGGACGCTGCCCAGCACCCGCCCGCGCGCGGACAGGAACGGGCGGCGGCGGGCGAACTCCTCGGGGTGCCAGGGCGGGAGCGGCATCGTGCGGGCAACCATGTCGGGTACGGACCATGCTGGAAAGGGGTGCGCGAAAGCGTCGCATCAGACCATCCGCGCCCCCGAACCGCAAGCGCCGCCCACCAATGGGCGGTCCGGTCACGAACAGGGTATCGCCACCGCCCGCCCCTCCCCGTCCCGGCCATCACCCGTCCGCGCGAAAGACAGGCATTTGTCCGAAATTTAGTATCAAGGCCAGGAAAAACCCACCCAAAGCGGAGAACGGAATTATGGCCCTGGTCATCGGATCGACCCTTTTGAACTGGCTGTTCGGCACGTCCGGCGCGGATCTGATGATCGGCAATTCCGGCTTCGACTACATGGACGGCAAGGAGGGCAACGACGTCCAGATCGGGCTCGGCGGCGACGACGAGCTGCGGGCCGGCTACAGCAACGACTGGCTGTTCGGCAACAGCGGCAACGACATCCTCGACGGCAGCGCCGGAGCCGACGTGATGGTCGGCGGCAGTGGCAACGACGTCTATTACTACGACAACCCCAAGGACCGCATCGTCGAGACCCTCTTCGGCGGCACCGACGAGGTGCGCGCCTGGATCGACTGCACCCTGCCCGATCAGGTGGAGAACCTGACCCTGCTGGACAGCGCCACCAAAGGCACCGGCAACGGGCTCGGCAACGTCCTGACCGGCAACGGCTCGGCCAACTATTTGTCAGGCATGGCTGGAGCGGACCGGCTGTTCGGCGGCGCCGGCAACGACACGCTGGACGGCGGCACCGGGGCGGACACGCTGATCGGCGGGATCGGCAACGACCTGCTGATCGGCGGCGCCGGGGCCGACCGCTTCGTCGCGACGGCCGGCGGCGGGGCCGACGTCATCCAGGACTTCAGCTTTGCCCAAGGCGACCGCATCATGCTGACCGACGGCCTGACCTACCGCGTCTCGTCGGACATCCAGGGCAACGCGCTGGTCTCCTTCAACGACGGCGGCTCGATGACGCTGTCCGGCGTCGCGGCGAACCAAGTGAAGACGTCCTGGTTCCAGACCGCCTGAAAAGGGGCGCAAATCGTCCGGATGGGCGGCGGCAAGCCTTGCGCGGCGTTGCCTATGGCGGGTCAAACTGCTAGGGTCCCCGCCGCCCGTATCCTGGAAATCGATGAGTAAGTCATGAAGGTCAACGCCAACACGATGCGCCCCGGCCATGTGCTCGAGCACAACGGCAAGCTCTGGGTCATCACCAAAACCGCCATCGTTCAACCGGGTAAGGGCGGCGCCTTCATCCAGCTTGAAATGAAGGACGTGCGCACCGGCACCAAGTCGACCGACCGCTTCCGCACCCAGGAGACGGTCGAGCGCGCCCGCCTGGACGAGCACGAGATGACCTTCCTGTTCGCCGAGGGTGACAGCTTCACCTTCATGGACAAGGAGACCTTCGAGCAGGTCACCATCGACCGCGAGATTATCGGCGACCCGGCCGTCTTCCTCCAGGACGGCATGGAAGTCACCGTGCAGACCCACGAAGGCAGCCCGCTCGGCGTCGAAATCCCCGGCAAGGTCACGCTGCTGATCACCGAGGCCGACCCGGTGGTGAAGGGCCAGACGGCCTCCTCCTCCTACAAGCCGGCCAAGCTGGAGAACGGCGTGTCGGTGCTGGTTCCGCCGCACATCGACGCCGGCACCCGCATCGTCGTCGACACCGCGTCCGGCGAGTACGTCGAGCGCGCCAAGGACTGACACCGGCAACGGTTCGTCCCGATACCACCGGCTCTCGCAATTCGCGGGGGCCGGTGTATTCTTTTCCGGTTCCCGCACAGCACGGTACAAGACACGGTCATGGCCACCCGCTCCGCTCTCATCAACGTGATGGTCCGCGCCGCTGAAAAAGCGGCCAAGGGTCTCGTCCGCGACTTCGGCGAGGTCGAACACCTCCAGGTCTCGCGCAAGGGGCCGGCGGACTTCGTGTCCAACGCCGACCTCAAGGCCGAGAAGCTCCTGCGCGAGGAATTGCAGAAGGCGCGCCCCGAGTTCGGGTTCCTGATGGAGGAAAGCGGCCAGTCGAAGGGCAGCGACGCCACCGCGCGCTGGATCGTCGACCCGCTGGACGGCACCACCAACTTCCTGCACGGCCTGCCGCACTGGGCGATCTCCATCGCGCTCGAAAAGGCCGGCGAGATCGTGGCCGGCGTCGTGTACGAGCCGATCGGCGACCAGATGTTCTGGGCCGAGAAGGGCCAGGGCAGCTTCGTCAACCACCAGCGCCTGCGCGTCTCCGAGCGCCGCCGTCTGGAAGACTGCCTGCTGGCGACCGGCATCCCGTTCAAGGGGCGCGGCGACCACGCCGGCTTCCTGGCCGAGGCCGAGTCCGTGATGAAGGAGGTCGCCGGCATCCGCCGCTTCGGCGCCGCCTCGCTCGACCTCGCCTATGTCGCGGCCGGCCGTTTCGACGGCTACTGGGAGCGCGGCCTGTCCCCCTGGGACGCGGCGGCCGGCGCCCTGCTGGTGACCGAGGCCGGCGGCTTCGTCGGCGAGATCGGCGGCGGGCGCAACCCGGTGTTCGGCACCTCGATCCTGGCGACCAATTCCCACCTCCAGGTCCCGGTCACCCGCCTGCTGAAGGGTGTGGCCGACAAGCTCAGCCTTTCGGCCAAGGCCTGAGGGGGTCTTCGGGGCTGGGGCAAAGCAGGTCCGGCCCCGCCCCTCGCCCCGAACCCCATTGTCGCGGGAACCGCCGATCGGCTATGGTTCCAGAGCCTTTTGGGGGGTAGTGGGAACATCGTGTTGGACCTTTGGGGTTTCACCGGCCGCATGCGCCGCAGCGGGCCGAGTATGTTTGGACGCACGGGCGCGCTCTGCGCGCTCTGCGCCGCTGCGGCCGTCGTTGCGATGGCGCCGCCCGTCCAAGCGGCCCCGCAGAAGCTGACCTTGGAAAACGCGGCCCCCCTGCCCGTTCCGCCCCGGCCCAACCTCGGTTCGCCCAAGGCGATCAAGGCGCCGCCGCGTTTCGTGACGCCCCAGCTTCTCGACACGCCGCCATTGCCGGAACTGGTCGAAGGGCCGAATCGGCCGTCCCCCGCCGCCAAACCGGCCACCACCCCGAGCGCCGTTCTGTCCCCCACCCCGGCTCCGCCCCCTGCGGTCGCCGCCCGGCCCGGAACGCCAGTTCCTCCCTCCGCCTCCCCGTCCGTGGCACCCACCCCGTCGCGAACGGAGACGGCCTCCCTACCCCCTCCGCCGGACGCGGCACCCCCTGCGGCGAGCGCCACCCCTTCCAGCGTTTTGAGCCTTGTGTTCGATGGGGCCGCCACCAATCTGCCGGATGCGACCGAGACCACGGTCGACCGTATCGTCCAGCGCCTGCGCGCCAGCGATACCGCGCGGTTGCAGTTGCGCTCCTACGCCACCGGAACGAGCGAAACGGCACGCGAGGCGCGGCAGCTCTCCCTGGCCCGCGCCTTGTCGCTGCGCGAACGGTTGACCGCCTTCGGCGTCCGCAGCGGCCGGATCGACGTCCGCGCGCTGGGGATCGACAACAACGGCGGCGATCCCGACCGCATCGACGTCGAGTTCCTGAACGAGTAACGCCACCCGAACCGAGGCCCGATGAGCGCAATCGCACCGCCCCGACCGCTGGAGGTCTCTGCCCTGATGACGCGACCGGAACGCTTCCTGACCCGGATGATCCTGTTCCTGCTCGTGGTGACGGCGGTCTGCGGGCTTCTGTTCCCGGCGCTGCGCTCCGCCTTCATGAACAACGCGGCGCTGAACGGCGTCATCCTGGCGACGCTGCTGGCCGGCATCGCCTTCATCTTCCGCCAAGTCCTGATGCTGCGCCCGGAAGTGGCGTGGCTGGAGAAGTACCAGAGCGGCGTCGCCGTCACCGCCATGGACGAGCCGGTGCTGCTGGCGCCGATGGCCCGCATGCTGGGCGAGCGGCGCGGCCGGCTGACCCTGTCGGCGCTGTCGATGCGCTCGCTGCTCGACGGCATCGCCTCGCGGCTGGACGAATCGCGGGAGCTGTCGCGCTACCTGATCGGGCTGCTGATCTTCCTCGGGCTGCTCGGCACCTTCTGGGGCCTGTTGCACACGGTGCAGTCGGTCGGCGGCGTCATCGGCAGCCTGTCGGTCCATGGCGGCGACGTCGGCGCCATGTTCAGCAACCTGCAACAGGGGCTGGAAGCGCCGCTGGTCGGCATGGGGACCGCGTTCAGCTCCTCGCTGTTCGGTCTGGCCGGGTCGCTGGTGCTGGGCTTCCTGGAACTCCAGGCCAGCCAAGCCCACAACCGCTTCTTCCAGGACCTCGAGGACTGGCTGTCCAGCGCCACCCGCCTGTCGAGCGGCGTCGGCGGCGGGCTGGAGACCGGCGACCACTCGGCACCGGCCTATCTGCACGCCCTGCTGGAGCAGACCGCCGAGAACATGGAAGCGCTCCAGCGCACCGTCGCGACCGCCGAGGAAGGGCGCCGCGCCGCCAACGCCAACCTGATGGCGCTGACCGAGCGGCTGACCACCCTGACCGACCACATGCGGGCCGAACAGCAACTCCTGCTGCGGTTGGGCGAGAACCAACTGGAGATGAAGTCGCTGCTCGACCGGCTGTCGGAGGCCGCCATCGGCGGGTTCGACGACGGCTCGCGCCAGCACCTGCGCAACATGGACATCTATCTGGCTCGGCTGGTCGAGGAATCCTCCAGCGGGCGGGTCCAGTCGGTGCAGGAAATCCGCAGCGAGATCAAGATGCTGGCCCGCACCATCGCGGCGCTGGCCGAAGAGGCCGACCAACCGCAGCGCTGACCCGCCGCCGAACCTGCCGTCCATAAGGGACCAATCATGGCCAGCCTCAGCCGCCGCAACAGTCACCGCGACGCCAACGCCTGGCCCGGCTGGGTCGACGCGCTGTCGTCGCTGGTCATGGTGGTCATCTTCCTGCTGATGGTCTTCGTGGTGGCGCAGTTCTATCTGGCCTCCGCGCTGACCGGCCGCGACGAGCAGCTCGTCACGCTGAACCGCAAGGTCGCGGAGATGAACGACCTGTTGGCGCTGGAGCGCGAGGCCAACGCCGACCTGCGCGTCAACATCACCCAGCTGTCCACGGAATTGCAGACCTCCGTCGCCACGCGCGACGACATGGCGCTCGCCATGGGCCAACTGCGCGAGGACCGCGACCGCACCACCCGCACGCTGGAGGAATTGCAGCGCAACGTCCGCGTGGATCGGGAAAGCTTCGAGCTGAAGCTGAAGGAGATCCTCAGCCTCCAGAACGACATCAAGGCGCTGCGCGAGGCCCGGCAGAAGCTGGAGGGCGACCTCGCCGCCGCCGTCGCCGCGACCACGCTGACCGAACAGCAGCGCCAAGCCTTGCTGACCGAACTCGGCACCACGCGCGACCGCGCCAAGGCGCTGGAATCGCAGCTCGCCGAATCGGGCGAGAAGACGATGCTGGTCCAGAAGGAGATCGACCAGCGCGACATCCGCATCAAGGAGCTGCTGACCTCGCTGGCCGGCGAGCAAGCGGAAACCGGCCGGAGCCGCCAGCAGGTCGACATGCTGAACCAGCAGCTTCTGGCGCTGCGCGAGCAGTTGGCGCGTATCGCCACCGTCCTGGAAGCCTCGGAAAAAGCGTCGGCGGAGCAGAAGGTGCAGATCGCGGAGCTGGGCTCGCGGCTGAACCAGGCGCTGGCCGCCAAGGTGCAGGATCTGTCGCGCTACCGCTCGGAGTTCTTCGGCCGGGTGCGGGAGGCGCTGGGCACGCGCCCCGACGTGCGCGTCGTCGGCGACCGCTTCGTCTTCCAGTCGGAGCTGCTGTTCCCTTCCGGCTCGGCGACGCTGGAAGAGGCTGGCAAGCAGCGGCTCGCCGATCTGGCCCGCACGCTGATCGAGGTCGGCAAGGCGATCCCGCCGGACATCAGCTGGGTGCTGCGGGTCGATGGCCACACCGACGTGCGCCCGGTCCGCCTGCAATTCCCGTCGAACTGGGAGCTGTCCTCGGCCCGCGCCATCTCGGTGGTCAAATACCTGATCGACCAGGGCATTCCGGCCGAACGTCTGGCCGCCGCCGGCTTCGGCGAGTTCCAGCCGCTCGACAACGGCGGCACGGAAGAGGCGATGGCCCGCAACCGCCGGATCGAGATCAAGCTCGACCAGCGCTAAGCAACGGAACCGCGCCGGCCTCCGCAACGTTACCCTCCCATCGAACGAGGAGGGTACCCACCATGAAGGTTGTTTTCGCGACGATCGCCGTGGCCGCGCTGGCCATCGGCGCGGCGGCCCTGCCGCAGGACGCGGAGGCCAAGGGCTGTCTGAAGGGCGCCGCCGTCGGCGGGGTCGCCGGGCATATGGTCGGCTCGGGCCATGGTGTCGCCGGGGCTGCCGTGGGCTGCGCCGTCGGACACCATCAGGCCAACAAGAAGGACGAAGCCAAGCAGCAGGCCGAAACGTCCCAGAACCAGAATCAAAACACGCAGACCACCACGCCGCCGAAGAAGTAAACGGCGGCGCGCAGGCGGGTCACGCGTCGCCGGAGGCCAGCGCCACGGCGACGCCCCGCGCCTGCATCAACTCGGCGCAGCGGCGAACCAGGGTTTCACCGGCGTAGACCGCCCAGCCGCTCTGGAAACCGGCTTCCTCGTAATGCAGATCGACACGGCGGCCGGAATGCTCCACGGCGTAGCGGTGCGGGCTTTCTTTCGTCCAAGTGGGCTTCATCGACATGGTGTCACCGTTTGTGGCGTTGAAAACATGTCGAAGTGTGCGGTGGCCGGGTTAATGGCTGGTTAAGCCAATCGTCCTATTCCTGTACGAAATCGGGGTAGAACCCCACCCTTCGGACCAGCGCTCAGCCCTTCCACTCCTCGCGCAGCACGGCGTAGAGAACATGGTCGCGCCACGCGCCGTCGATGCGCAGATAACCACGCGCGTAGCCTTCGTGGGTGAAGCCGACCTTTTCCAGCAGGCCTCGGCTGGCGAGGTTGGTCGGCAGGCAGGCCGCCTCGATGCGGTGCAGCCCCATCTGTCCAAAGGCGAAATCCAGCACCAGCCGCGTCGCTCCGGACACGTAACCGCGCCGGGCGTGGCGCTGCCCCGCCCAATAGCCCAACGTTCCCATCTGGGCGACGCCGCGCCGGATGTTGGTCAGGCCGAGGCCGCCGACCAGCGCGTCGGTCTCGCGGTCGAAGATCAGGAAGCTGTACCCCTCGTCGTCCCGCCATTCCTGGGCCTGCCGGCGCAGCCGCCGGCCGAAGGCGGTGCGCGTCAGCGCGTCCGCCGGCCATGTCGGTTCCCACGGGGTGAGGAAGCTGCGGGAATCGGCCCGCAGGTCGGACCATTCCCGCCAATCGCGCGGCAAGGGTGGACGGATGTAGCAGGACGGTCCGTCCAGCCGCATCGCCGGAGGGCTGATCAGGCCGCCACCGAGCAGACGGATCATGGACATGAGGGAGCGCTCTGCCCCCTCCCTAACCCTCCCCCGCTGACGCGGGAGAGGGGACTGCCGCTGCCGTCCCCTCTCCCGACGCAGTCGGGGGAGGGAGGGGCCCACGCGCAAGCGTGGGAGGGAGGGGGCAAGAGCGACGCGTTCATCGTCAGGCGAGACGCTCCACGATGCGGTCGTAATCCTCCAGCCGGTCGATCGGGCCGAGGGCGGCGACGGTCGGGCGGCTCCGGCGCAGGCGCTGGGCGGCGTTCACCACCGAGGTCCGGTCCACCCCGTCGATCTTGGCGACGACCTCCTCGACCGGGATCGGGCGGTCGTAGATCAGCAGTTGCTGGCCGAGCTGCTCGCAGCGCGACATGGTGCTTTCCAACGCCATCAGCGTGCCGGCCTTCAACTGCGCGCGGGCGCGAGCCACCTCGTCCTCGGTCACGTCCTCGCCGACCTTGGCGAGTTCATCGCAGACGACGGGCAGCAACTCGGTCACCTCGTCCTCGCCGGTGCCGGCGTAGACGCCGAACAGGCCGCCGTCGTGGTAGCCGCCGGTGAAGGTGTAGATGGAATAGACCAGCCCGCGCTTCTCCCGCACCTCCTGGAACAGGCGGGACGACATGCCGCCGCCCAGCAGGGTGGAGAGCACGGAGTGCGCGTAGAATTCCGGATCGTGGACGCCAACCCCGTCGAAGCCGAGCACCAGATGCATCTGCTCCAGGTCGCGCGCCTCGCGGTAGTCGCCGCCGGCGTAGCGCGCCGCTTCCGCCGCGGGCGGGGCGTGGCTCGGCAAATCGCCGAAGGCCTTGAAGGCCATGTCGACCATCCGGTCGTGCTCGATCCGTCCGGCGGCGGACAGCACCATGCCCGGCGCGCCGTAATGCCCGCCGATGTAGTCCACCAGCGCCTCGCGCGGCAGGCTGCCGACGATCTCCGACGAGCCCAGCACCGGGCGGCCCAGCGCCTGCCCCGGATAGGCGGTGGCCTGGAAGTGGTCGAAGATGATGTCGTCGGGGGTGTCGGCGCTCTGGCCGATCTCCTGCAGCACCACGGTGCGCTCGCGCACCAGTTCCTCGGCGTCGAGCGCCGAGTGCTGGATCATGTCGGCCAGGATGTCCAGCGCCAGAGGGGCGTCCTCGTGCAGGACCTTGGCGTAGTAGGCGGTCTGCTCGCGGGTCGTGTAGGCGTTCAACTGCCCGCCGACGTTCTCGATCTCCTCGGAGATGCGGAAGGCGCTGCGGCGCTTGGTGCCCTTGAACAGCATGTGCTCGACGAGGTGGGCGACGCCGTTGACGCTCGCCGCCTCGTTTCGGGTTCCCACCCCGACCCAGCAGCCCAGCGAGACGGACTGCACATCGGGCATGGTGTCGGTCGCGACGCGGAGCCCGTTGGGCAGTGTCGTCACACGGATGGAACTCATGCGGCCTCCTGGGCGGCGCGGGCGCGGGCAACGACGAAATCCTGGACCGCCGCAACGTCGTTGGGCAGTTCGGACAGGCGTTCCTCGCGCTCGTAAAGGTCGGAAAGACGGGGCGGCAGCGGCGGCCGGCGGCCGGTCGCCTTCTCCACCGCGTCGGGGAACTTGGCGGGATGGGCGGTGGCGAGCACCACCATCGGGATGGACGGGTCGAGCGGGTCGGCCTTGGCCGCCGCGACGCCGACCGCCGTGTGGGGATCCAGCAGGTAACCGCTTTCCTCCCAGGTGGCGGCGACGGTGGCCATGGTGGCGTCCTCGTCCACCCGGTGGCCGGAGAAAATCGCCAGCGCGTCGGCCAGCTGGGCGTCGGTCACGGCGAATTTGCCCTCGGTGCGGAAGCGGTTCAGGGCGTCGGTCACGGCGCTGCCGTCGCGGCCGAGCAGGTCGAACAGCAGGCGCTCGAAGTTGGAGGAGATCTGGATGTCCATGCTGGGACTCAAAGTAGGCACGACCGGCGCCGCGGACATGGTCCCGCTCGCAAAAAAGCGCGCCAGGATGTCGTTGGAGTTCGAGCCCACCACCAGCTTCTCGATCGGCAGCCCCATCGCCCGCGCGCCGTAAGCGGCGTAGACGTTGCCGAAATTCCCGGTCGGCACGGTGAAGGCGATCTTGCGGTCGGGCGCGCCGAGCGCCACGGCGGCGGTGAAGTAATAGACGATCTGGGCCATGATGCGCGCCCAATTGATCGAGTTCACCGCCGACAGGCCCATCCTGTCGCGGAACCCCGTGTCGTTGAACAGCGCCTTCACGATGTCCTGGCAATCGTCGAAGGTGCCGTGCAGCGCGACGTTGTGGACGTTGGAGGACAGCACGCTGGTCATCTGCCGGCGCTGCACCTCCGAGGTGCGGCCCTTCGGGTGCAGGATGAAGATGTCGATGTTCTCGCGGTCGCGGCAGGCCTCGATGGCGGCCGAGCCGGTGTCGCCGGAGGTGGCGCCGACGATCGTCACCCGCTGCCCGCGCTTGGCCAGCACATGGTCGAACAGGCGGCCGAGCAGTTGCAGCGCCACGTCCTTGAAGGCCAGCGTCGGCCCGTGGAACAGCTCCAGCACCCAGGTCCGCTGGTCGAGCTGGACCAGCGGCGTCACGGCGCCGTGGTCGAAGCCGGCGTAGGCGTCCTCGACGATGGCGCGGAACTCGTCCTCGGCGATGGAACCACCCAGGAAGGGCCGCATCACCCGCACGGCGATCTCGCTGTAGGGCAGGCCGCGCAGAGCCCGGATCTCGTCGGCCGAGAACTGCGGCCAGCTCTGCGGGACGTACAGGCCGCCGTCGCGGGCCAGCCCGGCCAGAAGAACGTCTTCGAAACCCAGGACCGGGGCCGCGCCCCGCGTGCTGACGTACTGCACCGTTTCCACTCCGTCCGATGAGGATGGCATAGTTAGCGGGGTGCCGTCATGGGCGCAAGCGGCGTGCGCCCCGCTCCCAAGTCAAAGAAGGGCATGCCCAAGAAAAAGGCCCCCCGTCCTTGCGGACGGGAGGCCAAGCGCGCGAAAACCGGGCGCGCGATGCGTGGATCAGGCGGCGAGCAGGTCGCTGTCGTGATGCACCGTGTGCAGCAGCGACGGGTCGACGAAGCCGCCGAGATCCGTGGCCGAGGCCGTGTGGGCGTCCGCCGCGACCGAGGCCGCCGCCGCGTCGGCCGCCTTGGCCTGGATCGCCGTGTGCGCCCAGACATCGGTCCCGTCCGCCCCGTCGAGGGAAGCCGCCTTCGCCTTGGCCGCGCTGCCGCCGCCGGCGAACAGGCCGGGCTTCACGGCGTTCATCTTGGTCCAGTCGACGCTGGTCCAATCGTCCTTCAGGATGCCGCCGGTGTCGCCCGAGTTCGGATTCCACGACCAGTAGGTCCAGCTGGCCCCCTGCTTGCCGGCGCCGAGGTCGTTGGTCCCGTTGCCGTCGAAATCGCCGTTCATGTACTGGACCAGCTTGGCCATGTACTGCTGGTCCTGCGCGGTGTCCAGCTTGCCGCCGAATTCGCCGACCAGCACCGGGTGCTTGTCCTGCTTCAGCATCCAGCCCCAATTGTCGTCGTAGACCTCCGGCAGGTTGTTCGGGAAGTCCTCGTCGTTGAACCAGCTCATCTGGTGGATGGACGGGCCGTAGGAGTGGACCGAATAGACCAGCTTGTCCGGGGTGTTGAACTCGACGCCGTGTTCCTTGGCGCCGCGCAGGTTGCCACCCCACCACTCCCAGCTGTCGTTCTGGATCTCGACGCCCTCGACCATCAGCAGCCAGTCCTTGTTGACGGACTGGATGGCGTTGCCGATGCGCTCGGCGGCGGCGGCCCAGTCGGTGGCCGCGTTGCCGTCGCCCCAGGTCGCCTGACCGTGCGGCTCGTTGTGCAGATCGGCGGCGACCACCGTGTCGTTGCCGGCGTAGCGCGTCGCCAGCATCTTCCAGTTCTCGATCATCTTGGATTCCGGGTACTTGTCCGTGTACCAGAGCCCGTTCTCGTTGGCCGAGGCGCCGTCGTCCGAGCGGTGATGGTCGAGGATGATCTTCAGCCCGATGCGGCCGGCGTATTCGACGATGTGGTCGAAGACCTCCAACGTGGTCTTGCCTTCGAGGTCCGGGTTCTTCGAGTAATCGATGCCCGTCGGCACGCGGTCGCCGTCGAGCATCGCGTCGCTCCACGGCAGCCGGATGGCGTTGAACCCGAGGGTCTTCATCTGGTCCATCATGTGCCAGTAACCTTTGGTGTCCATCCCGTTCGGGTTGAAGGCGTAACCCTCCGCCCCGAACCAGTTGACACCCGTCAGCTTCACATTCTGACCTGAGGAATCGACGATCTGGTTGCCGTCCGTGTGCAGGAAGCCATTGGCGATGCTCATGGTGCGAAATCTCGTTTCCGTTTGCGTTGGACCGGAGATTGGCCGCGTATGGTTAACGAGATGTTACCGGTATTCGCATCGCCAGGAGCGTGCGGGACGGCGTTGTGATCAAATCGAGACGGCGAAGAACACAGGCCGCTGCAAGAATTATCGCCCAAGCAATGCAGAGCCTCGTGTTGTGTCTGTTGTCGAAAATTTTAGATGAATCCGCAGTACCGTCTAAGACGGGGTGCCGGCTATCCCTTTTTGCAGCGGTTATTTTTGATTTTCAGGCAAAGGCCGCCGATCTCAGCGTCGTTTCCACCCCGACGGCGCCGAGATGGCTCTCCACCCAGCGGTCGCCCGCCTTGCGCCCGGCCTCGCGCAGCCAGGACAGGAAGGCCCAATCCGTCATCATCTTGGAGTAGACACCGAGGTCGCCCAGTTCCGCATCGGCGTCGATCAGGTGCAGGCGGGGCGCCGCCCCGCAGGCCATCAGCGCCCGCAACTCGCGCACCAGCGGCGCGTTGAAGGTGATCTGGCTCAACCGCGCCGCGATGGCCCCCGGCTCCTCCGGCGTGTCCGGACTGGTCAGTGGGTTGATCGTCACCACCGCGATGTCGACGCCGGGACAGGCCGCGATCAGCGGGAACACCGCCGGGTTGGCGACGTAGCCGCCGTCCCAGTAATCCTGCCCGTCGATCCGCACCGCGCGGAACAGATGCGGCAGGCAGGCCGAGGCCAGCAGATGGTCCACCCCGACCTGTGTCTCGTCGAACAGGGTCAGCCCGCCGGTCCGCACGTTGGTCGCGCTGACGAAGAGGCGCAACCCGCTGTCCTTGATCAGCGCCGGCTCGATCACCTCGCCCAGCAGCGCGCGCAGGGGATGGAAGTCGGCCGATTGGATCTGATATGGCGTGATCCAGCGCCGCGCCCATTCCACCAAGTGCGTGCCCGGCGCGTTGTCGACGTTCCAGCGCCCGAACATCCGGCCGGTCAGGGTCGGCTGGATCGGGCCGAGCCGCCCGGCGGCGCTGACCTTTTCCCAGAAGCGGTCGAGTTCCGCCCGCGCGCCGTGCCGGCCGCCGCGCGCCCAGCCCTGGACCAGGATGGCGGCGTTCATCGCCCCGGCGCTGGCCCCGCTGACCCCGGCGATGTCGAGGCTTTCCTCCTCCAACAGCCGGTCGAGCACGCCCCAGGTGAAGGCGCCATGCGCGCCGCCGCCCTGCAGCGCCAGAGCCAGTCGGGTCTTGGGCCGGTCCATCGGAGGACGGGGGGAGGCGGGGGTTGGTTGCGGCGGAACCGGAACGGACGCTCCGGCGCCGCCCGGGCGGCGCCGCAGGGCGCCCCAGAGCTTCGCGAGTTTCGCCATGATCGGATCTCCACGGTTATGCTGCATTGCAACATTAGATCTCCCTATCCCACCGACAAGACCAAGCCGGGTTTCGGAGGAAAAGACCCAAGCGCCGGTGGCGTGGAAAGGCCCGGCTGAATGCTCTAAGCATAAGGTCCCGCAACGTCGCGAGTGCCTCACCCCGTGCCGACGATCATACCCATCGAGGATCCGGAGGATCCGCGCATCGCCGCCTACCGCGACGTGCGCGAACGCGATCTGGTCGGGCGCGACGGACAGTTCATCGCCGAGGGCGCGGTCGTCGTCCGCAGCCTCGTGGAGGCGGAGCGCCACCGCGCTCTGTCGCTGCTGATCGCCGACAAGCGGGTCGAGGCCCTGGCCCCCCTGCTGGCCAAGCTGCCGGAGGGCACGCCGGTCTACACGGCGGGACAGGCGGTGCTGGACCGCATCGTCGGCTTCGCGCTGCACCGGGGCATCCTGGCGCTCGGCGAAAAGGCACCCATGCCGAGCGTGGCCGACCTTCTGGCGGGAACCGGCGCGCGGGCGCGGGTGGTGATGCTGTTCGGCATCGGCAACCACGACAATCTGGGCGGCATCTTCCGCAACGCCGCCGCCTTCGGCGCGGACGGGGTGATCCTCGATTCCGGCTGCTGCGACCCGCTCTACCGCAAGGCCATCCGCGTGTCGGTGGGCGCGACCCTGCTGGTCCCCACCGCCCGGCTGGAAGCCGGGGAGGATCCCCTGGCCCTGCTCGACCGCGCCGGTTTCCAGGCGGTGGCGCTCAGTCCCGCCGGGGCCGAGCCGCTCTCCGCGCTGGCACCGCCGCCGCGCGCCGCCCTGCTGTTCGGGTCGGAGGGCCCGGGCCTGCCGCCCGCCCTGCTGGCCGGCAGCCGCACGGTGCGCATCCCGATGACCGGAAGCTTCGACTCGCTGAACGTGGCGACCACCAGCGGCATCGTCCTCCACCATTTCGCCGCCGATCCGGAGCAGAGCCGATGAGCAACCCCATCCAGGACACCGGCGACCATGACGACGGCGACGAAGCCCTCGCCGCCGCCGACCCGCATCTGGTCCACGACCTCGCCCTGGCGCACCCGGAGGTGACGACGCTGGCGGCGGCCGGGCTGGCGCGGATGATCGACGCGGAGGGGCGTGGGCTGGTTCCGCTCGGCCTGCCGCTCCCCAAAGGCAAGCGCGACCTGCTGGTGCCGGCCGAGCGGCGCGACGCGATCCGGCTGGAGATCGGCGGCCGCATCGACCGCGCCCACCGCCGGGACGCCCTGCTGGCCCAGGGGCGCCGCGCGCTGGACGGCACCCGCACCGCCCTGCTCTCCGCCGAGGATCGCACCCGCGTGCGCGCCGTCCGCACCGACGAACTGCGCTGGCCCGGCCTGCCCCTGCCCGTCCGCCTCCAGGCGAGCCGCAGCCTCGACGCGCTGGAGCTGTCGGATTTGGGCGACGCCGAACTCGCTGGCCGGCTGGAACACGACCCCGCCTTGGCCGGCGCTCTGGACGACTCCCTGTCGCGCGTCGCCGCCGCGCTCCGCGCCTACGCCGAAGAGATCGGCGAGCCGGCCGACGACTGGACCTTCGCCGCCTTCGCCGACCGGCTGACCCGCGCCGCCCGCAACCGCTTCGACGCCGACGATCTGCTCGACCGCTGGGAGCGCGAGCACGACCAGTGGCGCCGCGACCGTGCCGAGGCGCGCGGCCGGGCCTACGTCGACCGCCATTTCGACTTCGCCCGCTTCGAGCGGCTGTTCCCGGTGGCGCGCGGCCTCAATCGCAAACTGGTGCTGGTGATCGGCCCGACCAACTCCGGCAAGACGCACCGCGCCATCGGCGCCTTGAAATCCGCCCGCGACGGCGTCTACCTCGCGCCGCTTCGCCTGCTGGCGCTGGAGGTGATGGAGCGCCTGAACGCCGAGGGCACCCCCACCACGCTGGTCACCGGCGAGGAGGAGATCCGCACCCCCGGCGCCCGCCACACCGCTTCCACCATCGAGGTGATGGATCCCGACCGCCCGGTCGCGGTTGCGGTGATCGACGAGATCCAGATGCTGGCCGACCCGGACCGCGGCTGGGCCTGGACCGCCGCGCTGATGGGGGTGCCGGCGGAGACCGTCTACATCCTCGGCGCGCCGGAGGTCCGCCCGCTGGTCGAGCGCGCCGCCGCCCATCTCGGCGAGCCGCTGGAGGTGGTGGAATTGGACCGCAAGACCCCGCTGACCGCGCTGGACCGCCGGCTCGACTGGCCGGAGATCGAGCCCGGCGACGCGCTGATCGCCTTTTCCCGGCGCGAGGTCCATTCCGTGCGCGACACGCTGCTGGCGCGCGGCCTCACGGTGGCGACCGTCTACGGCGCCTTGGCGCCCGCCGTCCGGCGGCGCGAGGCGGCGCGCTTCCTGTCCGGCGAGGCCGACGTGGTGGTGGCGACCGACGCCATCGGGATGGGGCTGAACCTGCCTTGCCGCCGGGTGCTGTTCACCGCCCTGGAGAAGTTCGACGGCACCGCCATCCGCCCGCTGACCGCGACGGAGGTCAAGCAGATCGCCGGCCGCGCCGGCCGCTTCGGCCAGTTCGAGGAGGGCTTCTACGGAGTGGTGGCGCGCGGCACGCCGGCCCAACTGCGCCAGCTGCTGGAGCGCCCCGACCACCGGCTGCACCCCAACGCCCCGCTGTCCGTCCGCCCGACCCGCGCCATGTTGGCCCGGCTGGCCGGCCACATCGGGACGCAGGAGACCCGGCTGCTGGTCGATTGCTTCGCCGACGCCGCCGTCGCCGGATCGCCCTTCCGGCTGTCGGACCTGTCGGGGCTGCGGCGCGCGGCGCTGCTGCTGGACGCCCGTCGGCTGAGTCTGTCCGACCGGCTCGACCTGCTGCTCGCCCCTGCCGACCTGGAGGACCCCGCCGACGCCAAGGTCTACGCCGCGATCCTGGAGGCCGTCGAGGCGCGGGAGACTCTGCCGCTCGGTCGCCTGATTCCGCCCCGGCTGGACGGACTTGAAGCTGACCTGTTGGAGGGGCTGTCGCGCGCCTGCGATCTGTATTTCTGGGCGGCGCGAAAGTTTCCCGATTCTCTGCCGGACCGCGACCACGTGCGCGCAACCCGCGACGCGATCGGCCAGCGCTTGTCGGAACGGCTGGCGTCGCGCGCGCGACGCCGCGAACCGCCGCCCGCCGCCGGCTTCCGGGGGGCGCCGCGCAAGCGCTTCGGTCCGAAACGGCGTTGAGAAGGAGTGAGAATGAGACAGTGAACGATTTGCCCTTTACATTGTTCTGAACACACGGATCATCTCTCCCCGCGGGGTGGCCGGAGATAGGGAGAGGCTATCGCTGCGCATGGAAGTCCCGATTGGACCTTCGCGCCCCGCGATGCCACCTTCCAAGAACCGGCCACGCGCGTGTCCGGCAACCGTCGTCGTTCAGGAGCCTCCGGCGTGACCACCCCCTCTTCCCGCGCGCAATCCGCCACCGCTCCGGTTCCGATGCCCCCCCGCCGTTTCTGGACGATGATGGGCCCCGGCTTCGTCGTCGCCGTCGGCTACATGGATCCGGGCAACTGGGCCACCGACATCGCCGCCGGGTCGAGCTTCGGCTTCGCCCTGCTGTCGGCGGTGCTGATCGCCAGCCTCGCCGGCATCTTCCTGCAAACCCTGATCGTCCGGCTGACGCTGGCGACCGGCAAGGATCTGGCCCGCCTGATCCGCGACCGCTTCCCGCGCCCGGTGGCGATGGTGGTGTGGGCGGTGTCGGAGCTGGCGATGGTCGCCACCGATCTGGCCGAGCTGCTGGGCAGCGCCATCGCGCTGAAGCTGCTGTTCGGCATCCCGATCCTGGCCGGGGTGGTGATCGCCGCCGTCGCCACCTTCGCCATCCTGGCCCTGCCCGGCGCGCGCGGCCGGGCGCCGGAGCTGGTGGTGGGCGCGCTGATGAGCGTGGTCGTCGTCTGTTTCGGCTGGGAGTTGCTGATCGCCAAGCCCGACGCTGGCGCCCTGCTGGCCGGTCTGGTGCCCACCGTCGAACTGGCCCGCGACCCGGAGATGCTCTACCTGTCGCTCGGCATCATCGGCGCCACCGTCATGCCGCACAACCTGTTCCTGCATTCCGGCTTGGTGCGCTCGCGGCTGGCAGCGGAGGCGACCGACGCCGAGCGGCAACGCGCCGCCCGCTGGCTGACCATCGATCTGGCGAGCGCCCTGACGCTGGCCGGTCTGGTCAACGGCGCCATCCTGGCCGTCGCCGCCGTCGCCTTCCAAGGCATCGCGCCGGAAGCCAGCCCGCCCGGCATCGAGGACGCCCACGCCCTGCTGGACAGCACCATCGGCACCGGTGCGGCCCTGATCTTCGCCGTGGCCCTGCTGGCCGCCGGGCAAAGCTCCACCACCACCGGGACGATGGCCGGGCAGATCGTCACGGAAGGCTTCCTGAACCTGCGGATGCGCCCGCTGATGCGCGCGCTCGTCACCCGCAGCGCCTCCCTGGTGCCGGCGCTGGCCATCCTGTGGACCTCGGGCGACGGCGCGGCGGACGAGTTGCTGGTGCTGAGCCAGGTGATCCTGGCGCTGACCCTGCCCTTCATCCTGGTGCCGATGCTGCTGCTGCTGCGCAACCGCGATCTGATGGGCGGTTTGGCGATGGCGCCGCTGACCCTGCGGCTGGCCAGCGCCATGGTGCTGGTGCTGACCGGCCTGTCGGGCTGGCTGGCCGGGACCACCGCCATGGTGTCCTGACTGACGGGCTTGCTGCGGTAGCGCGTCGGACGCTCGACCGGGAGCGGGGAATGGTCCATGGTGCGCGCCCCGCTTCCCCCATTCCACCGGACACTTCTTATGGACCCCGCTCTCGAACAGCGTCTGACCGATCTCGAAAGCCGTGTCGCCCATCACGAGCGCATGGCCGAGGAAATGTCGGAGGTCCTCTACGAGCAGAGCCGCACCATCGACCGGCTGACGCTCCACCTGCGCCGCCTGCGCGAACAGATGGCGGAGGTCGAGGCCGGCGGGGGACGCTCGCCGCAGGACGACCGCCCCCCGCCGCATTACTGAGCGGGCGCCGGCTCAGGCGTAACCGTCGTAGACGACCTCGGTCATCATTCCCGTCGCCATGTGCAGCAGGTTGTGGCAGTGCAGCGGCCAGCGGCCGGGGTTGTCCGCGTCGAAGGCCACGGCGACGCTCCCTCTTACCGGCACCAGCACCGTGTCGCGCACCGCCCCGGCCAGCGGCGCGCCGTTCAGCGCGACCACCTGAAAGTGATGGCCATGCAGGTGCATCGGGTGGGCCATGTCCGACGCGTTCTCCAGCGTCAGGACCACCCGTTGTCCCTTGGCGACCGTCAAGGGCGCGTGCGCGCCGAACGCGCGGTCGTCGAGCGTCCAAGCATAGGGCATCATCGATCCGGTCAGCCGCAGGCGGGCCGTGACGTCCGCCGCCCGCGCCGGCAACGGGGCGAGCGCGGTGAGGCGCCCCTCCAACCCCAGGTCGAGCGCGCCGGTGGCCTCGGACGACCGGCCGGACAACTTCGTCACCGCCGCACCGGCGCTCGCCAGAACGATGCCGGTGCGTTCCACCGCCCCTTCGCGCAGAGCCAGGATTGGAAAGGCGCCGCCCTCGGCGGGCAGGGTCAGGCGGATGTCCAGACGCTGGCCCATCGTCATCCCGAAGCGGCGCCCCTCCACCGGTCGGACCGGCGTGCCGTCCACCGCGATCACGCGGCCGGTCAGGCCGCCAAGGTCGATGTGGAAGGCGGTCGAGGTCGCTCCGTTGATGATCCGCAGCCGCACCCGGCCGCCCCGCTCCACCCGCACCAGTTCGGGATCGTCGAGGGTGCGGTCGTTGGCGAGGTAGGCGTCGTACTCGACGTCGTTCAGGTCCATCGCCATGGCCCCGCCGCCCATCCCGTGCATGGCGTGGCCGGAAGCGGCCGGGGCCGGCATGGCGTGGTTCATGCCGGCGTGACCGCCGCCATGCCCGGCTCCATGGCCGGAGGGCACCGCGCCACCGGTCAGGCCGGCCAGCAACTCCGCCGGATCGCGGAAGGTGAAGTCGTGCAGCAGGACCACCACCTCCTGCTCGTCGGCGAGCCGGTCGTCGGCGCTTCGCACGATCAGCGGCGCGGCCATCAGGCGCTGCTCCTGCAGACCGTGGTGGGAATGCATCCAGTGTGTTCCCGGACGCGGCTCGTAAGCGTAGGACACCGTCGTGCCATCGGGGATGTTCGGGCGGTTGAGGTCGGCGACGCCGTCCTGGACGTAGGGCGGGGTCTGTCCATGCCAGTGGATGACGCTGTCCTCGCCCGATCGGTTGGCGAGGTCGACCAGGAAACGTCGGCCGGGATCGAGGGTCAGACCGGCGGTGCCATCGGGCTGGCGGATGCCGAAGACGGTGGCGGCCTTGCCGTTCACCTCCAGCGTGCGGCCGTCAACCGTCAGCCGGGTGGCGGCGCCGGCAGCAAGAGCACGCGGAAATGCGGGAAGCAGGGCGGCGCAGCCGCCGGCGGCGGCCGTGGCCAACAGGCGACGGCGGGAAACTGGGAGAGTCATGAGGGACTCCGGAAAAGGCAGGGATGAGGATGAGGGATGCCCCTAACCAGGGCAGCGGTCATCCCAAGCGTGGCGGCGGCAAATCCGGCGGCACGCCCACACCGTCCAGCAAGGAGGCTCCCGCCGGACGATCCGCTCCTCTGCCCGGCTCGGGCGCCGACAGGCTTTCGGCGGCGAGGCCCACAGGCATGGCAACGCAAGCCAGCCCCGCGCAGCAGGGAGGACGCGCCCGGCCCTGTCCGTGATGGCAGGGCGCCGCGTCATCCGGCATGGACAGCCGCGCAACGGGCGTCGCCGTGCCTGTGGCGTGCTGATGCGCGGCGTGGGCGGATGCCTTGTGGTTGGCCATGGCGGACGCACCACCGGACCACGACAGCAGGACAGCCAGAGCCAGGACGCTCATCAGCGCCGGCATCGCCCGTCCAAACCTTGTCCACAGCCCTGCCCGCATGCGGCGCCATCCCGTTTCCGACCCGCCACACATAGGCCGAAGGGCGCGGACGGTCAATCGGCCACCCCTTTCGGGACAGCTCCCGGCCTATGGTCATAGCCGATCGCGCGAGCATGGAAGTGCAACAATCAACCCCTATATTGGCGGTCACCCGAAACCACCCCCAGCCCCTTGTCATGACCGCCACCACCCGTCCGGCCCACCACGCCCACGCCCGTCAGCTTCATTGCGCCTGCTGCGGCCGTCCTTTCGCCCGCCCGTCGATGCGCGGGCCGGCGCCGCTCTATTGCTCGGCCGATTGCCAGAAGCAGATGCGCGTGCGGATGCGGGTGTGGAACGAGGTTGGGCAAGCCCGGCCGGAGCGCTTCCGCCGGGCGTCCTAGCGGCCCGCCGTCAGGCCCGTTCGGCCTTCTGACCGGTCTTGGGCAGTAAGACCGCGAACAGACCCAGCAACGGCAGGAACGAGCAAACCAGATAGACGAAATCGATGCCCATCCAATCGGCCAGCACGCCGAGCCCGGCCGCCCCGATCCCGGCGAACCCGAAGGCCAGACCGAAGAACAGCCCCGACACCATGCCGACCCGGCCCGGCACCAGTTCCTGCGCGTAGACCACGATGGCCGGGAAGGCCGAGGCCAACGCCAGCCCGATGACCGCGCTCAACGCGATGGTCGCCGTCAGCCCGACATGGGGCAGCACCAGCGTGAAAGGCAGGATCCCAAGGATCGTCGTCCAGATGACGGTCTTGCGGCCGATCCGGTCGCCGATGGGGCCGCCGATCACCGTGCCCGTCGCCACGGCCGCGAGGAAGACGAACAGGCAGAGCTGCGCCGTCCGCGCCGGCAGGTCGAAGCGGTGCATCAGGTAGAAGGTGTAGTAGCTGGTGATGCTCGCCAGATAGATGTATTTCGAGAAGATCAGCACGACCAACACCGACATCGCCCGGCGGACCTGGGCCTGGGTCAGGTCGGAATGCCCGGCCCCCGCCCCACGCGCCGCACGGCGCGTGTGCCCGTTGTGCTTGGACCAGTTCCCCAGCCCCGCCAGGACGACCATGCCCGCCAGCGCCGCGAAGGCGAACCAAGCGAGGCTGCTCTGCCCATGCGGCAGGATGACGAAGGCGGCCAGCAGCGGCCCCAGCGAGGAGCCGAGGTTGCCGCCGACCTGGAACAACGACTGCGCCAGCCCATGCGCGCCGCCCGACGCCAGCCGCGCGATGCGCGACGCCTCAGGATGGAAGATGGAGGAGCCGAGCCCCAGCAGGACTCCACCGGCCAGCAGCATCGGGTAGCCGGTCGCGAAGGCCAGGGTTACCAACCCGCCCAGCGTGGCGCCCATGCCGATGGTCAGCGAATAGGGCATCGGCCGGCGGTCGGTGAAGAGGCCGATGAGCGGTTGCAGCAGCGAGGCCGTGATCTGGTAGATCAGCGTCAGCACGCCGATCTGCGTGAAGCTGAGGTCGAAGCCCTCCTTCAGGATGGGATAGATCGCCGGCAGAAGCGACTGCATCATGTCGTTCAGCAGATGGCAGGCGCTGATCGCCCCCAGGATGGAAAACGCGGTCGTGCCGGCCTTGGGCCGGGCAATGGCGCTTTGGAACACGGTGGAAACCCTTTTTCTCCCCTCGGCCGGACCGGCGGCCGGGCGGGACGTTGCGCGTCATGGACCGTAAGCATATGAAGGACGGAAGAGGCCCGCCACCGAGGTCAGGCCGATTTTCTACGAGACTGGGCCATGGTCCGGAACGTTCCCATCGACGCCATCGACGCGGTGCCGCGCCCGCTGATCGTGACGGGCCACGACTACCAGGACGGCGGCATGCTCGCTCCCCACCGGCACCGGCGCGGGCAGTTGCTCTCCGGCGCCACGGGGGTGCTGGTGCTGGCGACCTCGCAGGGGCGGTGGGTGATGCCGCCGCAGCGCGGCCTGTGGATCCCACCGGGCGTCGTCCACGAGGTGCGCATGATCGGCGCGGTCAGCACCCAGAGCCTCTACCTGGAACCGGAATTGACCGGCGGCATGCCCGACCGCTGTCAGGTCGTCGGCCTGTCGCCCTTCATGCGCAGCCTGATGACCAGGGCGATGGACGTGCCGGTGGATTACGAGCCGGACAGCCACGCCGGGGCGCTGATGGCGCTGATCCTGCACGAGCTGCGGCAATTGCCGGTGCTGCCGCTCTCCCTGCCCTTTCCGGGGCACGCCGCCCTGGCGGAGCGGTGCCGGCACTTCCTACGCCGGCCGACGACGCACGCGACCATCGAGGAGTGGAGCGACGCGCTGGGCCTCAGCCGGCGCGCCTTCACGCGGCTGTTCCGGCAGGAGACCGGCCTCAGCTTCGTCGAATGGCGCCAGCAAGCCTGCCTCGTCGCGGCGTTGCCCCGGCTGGTGGCGGGGGAAGCGGTGACGACGGTGGCGCTGGACCTCGGCTACGACAACCCAGCGGCCTTCACGACGATGTTCAAGCGCGTCCTCGGCGCGCCGCCGCGCGCCTACCTCAAGCAGAACGCTTGAAACACGGACTCAGCGGATGTCCACGGTCGCGCTGTCGCTGCGCCCGTCGGCGTCCAATACGGTGATGCGCACCGGCCCCGGCCCTTCGGGGCGCCACACCACCTCGCGCCCGATGGGCGACAGGGCGATGCGCCGGCCGTCGATCAGCCAGGACAGCGGGCGCCGCCCGCCGGTGGCCAGCAGGGTCAGCGGCTCTCCCCGCCCGTCGGGTCCAAGCGCCTCCAGTTCCATGTCGCCGCCGGGGAACAGCAGGCGCGGACGGTCGGGCTTCTGAGCCGCCGTCACACCGGGTTCGCCCGCGTGCAGCCGGCGCAGAAGCTCCGGCGGCGCCTCGGACAGGATGGGACCAGCTGGGCGCCCGTGGTCGCGCGGCAGCAGGTCGTAGACCTGGAAGAGCAGCGGCGCCGCCGTGTTGCGGCCGTAGCGGTCGGGGCTGGGCGTTCCGTCCGGCCGGCCGACCCAGACACCCACCGTGTAGCGCTCCGTCACGCCGAAGGCCCAGGCGTCGCGGAAGCCGTAGCTGGTGCCGGTCTTCAAGGCGATGGGACCGCCGGCCCGCAACTCCTGCGCTTGGACGGTGCCGGGCGGCGGCGGCGTGCCCTCCAGGATCGCGCGGACCTGCTGCGCGGCGGAGGCGGACAGCAGGCGGGTTTCCGCCCCCTCGGCACCGGGAACCGCCCGCAGCGGCGCCACCACGCCGCCGCGCGCCAACCCGGCGTAGAGCGTCGCCATATCCCACAGATTGATCGACGCGCCGCCGAGCGCCACCGGCAGGCCGGGCGTCGTGCTGCCCGCCGGCATGACCAGCCGGGCGCCGGCCCGGCGCAGGGCGTCGGCGAAGCGCAGCGGCCCGACCTGATCGAGCACCATCACCGCCGGCACGTTCAGCGAGCGCTGCAACGCCTCCTGGATCGTCAGGTCGCCGTTGAAGGCGCGGTCGAAGTTGCGCGGCGCCCAGTCGCCGAAGCGGGTGGACACGTCCGACACCTGGGTCAGCGGGTGGACGACCCCGTCGTCGAAGCCAAGCCCGTAGATGAAGGGCTTCAGCGCCGAGCCCGGCGAGCGCACCGCCCGCACCATGTCGATGGGGCCGAGCCGCCGCTCGTCCAGCGCGTCGGAACTGCCGAGATAGGCCAGCACCGAGCGGGTCCGGTTGTCCACCACCAGCACCGCCAGACCGGCGCGCTCGTGCAGGGTCTCCGCCTCGCGGCGGGCAAGCGCCTCGACGGCGCGCTGCAAGCCGCCGTCCAAAGTGGTCGTAACCAGCGCCTCGCCCGGACGCCGCGCCCGTACCGAAGCGGCCAGATGCGGCGCCGAGGCCGGCAGGGGCTGGCGGACGGACGGCACCGGCTCGGTCTTCGCCTCCGCCACCGCCTTGGCGGAGAGCAAGCCGGCCTCCAGCGCCCGGTCGAGCACCTTGTCACGCGCCGCCCGCGCCCGCTCCGGGAAGCGGTCGGCGCGCAGGCGGGACGGCGCCTGCGGCAGGGCGACCAGCAGCGCCGCCTCCGCCGCGTCCAGCTCGGTCGGCGGCTTGCCGAACAGGGTCAGCGCGGCGGCGCGGATGCCCTCGACGTTGCCGCCGTAGGGGGCGAGGGTCAGGTACATGCCGAGGATCGCGCGCTTGTCGTAGCGCCATTCCAACTGCGCCGCGCGGGCCGCCTCGATCAGCTTGGCCGACAGGGTACGCGGGCGCGGCTCCAGCAGGCGGGCGACCTGCATGGTCAGGGTTGAGGCCCCCGACACCACACGTCCGGCCCCCAGATTCTGCCCGACCGCCCGCAACACCGCCAGCGGGTCGACGCCAGGATGACTCTCGAACCGCCGATCCTCGTAGGACAGCAGCAGATCGACGAAGAGCGGTGCCACCGCACTTGCGTCAGCCGGCAGCCGCCACGCGCCGTCCCGGTTGGTGAAGACCCGCAGGGGCTGCCCGCCCCGGTCCGCCACCGTCACCGACAGGTCGCCCAGCCGGGCGAGCGGCGGCGGGAACAGCGCGTCCAGGGTCAAGGCCGTCCCGGCCAGCGCCACGGCTCCCGCCGCGACGCCGGTCAGGACTTTACGCAACCGCGCCCTCAATCGGTCACTCCGCCGGATGGACGGTGATGCGGCCGATGGTCTGCCGGGCGAAGAAGCGCGGCTTGTACATGTCCTCCACCGACGCGCCCGGCAGCTCGTAGACGCCCGGCGTGATGGCGCGGACGATGAAGGCCAGCTTGAAGCTGCGTTCCTCCTCGGTCAGGTCGAAGGCGGCGACGAAGCGGTCGTCCCGCGCCTCGGTGGTGTTGGTCCCGGTCAGGGAGCCGAGCCACGGCATGTCCGTCACCTCGCCGGCCCCCAGCTTGGCGTTCTCGATTTCCCAGCCAGCCGGCAGCGGGTGGGTCAACACGGCCTGATGGTACAGGCTGGTGTTGGCCTCGCCCTCCAGCACGACGACGAACACGTCGTTCTGGCGGATGGCGTCGAGGTTCAGCGGCTCGCCCTTGCGGGTGAAGAAGTTGCGCTTGATGCGCAGCCCCTCGCGCGCCGCCGGGGCGGGCGCCACCGGCACGCCGGACACCGACACCGCCTGCCATACCGCCGCCTTGCCGTTGTTGGCGACCGGAAGCCCGGCCCTCAACTGCGCCAGCGTCGGCGTCAGGTCGACCCGCGCGCCGTCGCGCTTCACCCCATTCAAGGTCATCTCGACCCGCGCCGGGGCGCCGCGCAGCAGCGCGTCGGCGGCCAGCACCGCCCAGGCCTTCTCCTGCGTGTTGGTGCGGTTCGCCGCCGTGGCGGAGACCGGCAGGCGGTCGAGCAGCGCCGGCAGGCGGTCGCCGATCATGTTGACCTCCGCCGCCAGCGCCACCAGCGCCGCCGCGTCGCGCACGGTGGAGCCGTAATCGATCCGCCACTCGTCGCGCGCCAGCCGCGAGACGGCCGAATTGAAGGCGCTGGTCGCCCGCTCGGTGTCGCCCATGCGGGCGAGCGCCGCCCCGAGTTGGCCCTTGGCGAGCGGGCTCGGCAGCGATTCCAGCGCCGTGTCGTGCAGATAACGCGCCGGCCCCGGCAGCGAGATCCCCGCCAGCGCCAACGTGTGCAGGGCGTAGGCGCGGACCGCCAGTTCCTCCGGATCGCTCGCGCTGGAGATGGCGCGCTGACGCAGCCACGCCAGCGCGTCGGTCAGCGGCTTGTCCGGCACCGCCTGCCCCTTCTGCTTGGCGCGCACCAGGAACTCGGTGGCGTAGGCGCTTAGCCAGCCGTCGGCCGTGTCTTGGGCGCCCCACAGCCCGAAGGCGCCGTCGAAGCGCTGCTTGTCCAGCGTGCGCGAGACCGCCTGCTGGATGCGGCTTTCCAGCCCGTCGTCCGGCTTGCGGTCGGTACCCAGCGCCAGCTCCACGTCGCGCACCGACAGCAGCGGCAGGGCGCGGCTGACGGTCTGCTCCAGGCAGCCGTAGGGGTAACGGTCGAGCGCGCGTAGGATGCCGCCGACGTCGAAGGGCGGCGCGGTGGTGAAGCTCGCCGACCACGCGGTGGTGCCCGGCACATAGGCGGCCAGCTCCGCCCCGTCGAAGCGCCAGCTTTCGCCGGGCGCCACCTGACGGGTGACGAACTGGGTCTCCACCGCGCGCGCCGGGCGGACGGTGATGCCGTACTCGTGGGTGACGGCGAGGTTCTCCGGCCCTTTCACCGACAGGGCGACCTGACCGATGCCGGCCGACAGGCCCTTCAACGGCACGATGAGGGTCTTGCGCTCCCCCTTTTCCAACGGGACGGAGAGCGAGCCGCCCTCCACCGACACCGCGTCGCGGCCGGTCACCGTCACCGCGTAGGTCCCGGCGGCAGCCTCGACGTTGTGCAGGGAGAGGGTCACCCGGCTGTCGTCGCCCGGTGCCAGGAAGCGCGGCAGGATCGCGTCGGCGACCAACGGGTCGCGCACGGTCACCGGCTTGGCCGCCGAGCCGACGCGGTTGCGGCTGTAGGCGACCGCCATGACGCGCAGTTCGCCGTTGAAGTCGGGCACGTCGAAGGCGATGCGGGCGATGCCGTCCGCCCCGACCTTCACCGGCCCTTTGAACAGCGACACCACGGTGAAGGGCACCACCGGCAGCCCCGCCCCGCTGGAATCGCCGCCCTGTCGCATGGCGCCATAAGGCCCGTCCAGCGCGTCGATCAGGCGGCCGTAATCGTCGCGGATGTCGAGGCCCAGCGTCCGCTTGCCGAAGAAATGCTTGCCGGGCTCCGGGCTGGCGAAGTCGGTCAGGCGCAGGATGCCCTCGTCGACCGCCGCCAGCGTGACGTAGGCGTCCTCCACCGTGCCGCCACCGGCCGGGGCGACCTTCACCGCGACCTCCAGCTTGCCGTTCGGGCGGATGGTGGCGGGCGCGTCGAGCGTCACGTCCAGCGTCCGCACCGAGGGGTCGATGCCGACCCAGGAGACGCCGACCGCGCGCACCGGCTGCCGCTCCCGCCCCTTGACCGGCGGGCGGAAGGCGGTGGCGGTGACGTAGGCGCCCGGTCCCCAGGCGGCGTCCACCGGCAGTTCGACCGTGGCGCCTTCGGCGGGGATCGACAGGTTGCGCACCTCGAAGAGGCGGTCGGTCGCCACGGTCAGCAGCAGTTCGCCCGCGAAGGCCGGCACGATGTGGACGCGGGCGGTGTCGCCGGGGCGGTAGCTTTGCTTGTCGGTCGAGACCTCCAGCTTGTCGGGCGTGCCGCCGTTGTCCTCGCTGGTCTGCCAGCCGGCGTAGAAGCGGTAGGAGGAGGAAACGCCCGCCGCCTTGTCCGTCACCTCGACGCGGTAGCGGCCGAAGTCGCGCTTGCCCAGCGCCAGCACCGCCGGCTTGTCCGCCGTCGTCGCGACCGTGCCCGACGCCAGCGGGATGTTGCGCGTGCTGGCGTTGTAGCTGTAGCGGCCGTTCTGCCGGTACCATTGGTAGACGGTACGCTCCTCGACCAGCTCCCAGCTCAGGCCGGGCTTGACGATGGCGGTGCCGTCGGGGGCCACCGCCACGAGGTCGAAGCTCGCCTCCTGCCCCTCGCCGATCCGCCCATCGGCGAAACGCGGGCGCAGCCCCAGCGCGTGGGCCTTGGCGCGCACCGGCACGGTGACCGACTTGCGCACCGGGCGCCCGCCCGGCTCGGATAGGTTGACGGTGATCTGCGCGCGCAGCGGCTTGCTGGTGTCGGGCACGTCGGTCAGTTCGACCGCGACGCGGGAGCGGCCCTCGGCGTCGGTGGTCGGGAAGGACAGCTCGTTGAACTTGGAGTCGAAACCGTCCTGCACCCGGCCGAACCGGTAGTCCCTGAAGGCCGGGTACGGCGCCGGATCGGGCTGGAGCAGCACCTCGGCGGTGCCGTCCAGGCCGGCGGCGGGCGGGCCGTAGAGGAAGCGGCCCTGCGCCACCACCTCGAAGGGCTGGCCCGGCACCAGGAACGGCCCGCCGGCCGTCAGGTCGAGCGCCAGCTTGATCGGAACGAAATCCTCGACCTGGAAGGAGCCGCGCCCGACCGGCTCGCCCTTGGGGTCGCCGTAGACCAGCACCTGCCAGCCGCCGAGCGGCGCCGTGCGCGACAGGGTCAGCGGCACGAAGAAGCCGCCCGCCGCCTGGGACTGGACCGGGCCGGAAAAATACTCGGTGCCGCTGGGGCGCAGGATCTTGACCGTCAGCGGGAAGTTCTCGACCGCGTCGGTCTTGTCGTCGCGCAGCAGGACCGACAGGTTGACGGTCTCGCCCTGCCGGTAGACGCCCCGGTCGGTGTAGACGAAGGCGTCCATCGGCCCCGGCGCCGGGCGTCCGCCGACGCCCCGGTCGCTGAGGTCGAAGGCGGCCCCGGTCAGGTCCTGCACGGCGAAGTCGCTGCCGAGATAGGCCATCACCATGTTGGGCGCGTTGCCGCCGGTCTTCAGCAGGCCGGGCGCGAAGCGGGCGCGGCCAAGCTCGTCGGTCTTCGCCCGCGCCAGTTCGGCGTTGTTGGCGGCGACCAGCGCGACCTCGACCCCGACCAGCGGCTTGGCCGTGCCGTAGGAGCGGGCGAAGACGGTCAGCCCGTCGGCGCCCCGGACGCTGGTCAGCCCGATGTCGGAGACCAGCACCCACTGGGTCGCCAGTTCCTCCCACGGGTCGGCGTCGGCGACGTCGGTCGGCTTGGCGGTGACGGCGTAGAGGCCGGGCTTGGGGTCGTCGCCGACCGCCTTGCGGAAGGGAAGCGCGGTCAGCGTGTCGCGGTTGCGGTCGACCTTGACGTCCAGTTCGCCCTTCCACACCAGTTCGCCGGTGCGGTCAGCCAGTTGTTCGGCGGCGTTCTCGGTCAAGGGATTGAACAGCCGGCCTTCCTGCGCGCCGGCGATCAGCGCGCGGTCGTTGACGCGGTAGACCTGGACGGCGATCTTCTCGGTGTTCACGGTCACCAGCGGGATGCCGTCCGGCCCGCTGCGCGGCAGGATGAAGGCCGAGCCGCGGAAGGACGCCATCGCCGGCCGGTCGGGGACGCGGACCGACTGGGTCTCGTCGGCCTTCAGGTCGATGCCGTCTTCGCCGGGCAACCCCTGGCGCAGGGTGACCCGGTAGGCCGAGCCATGGGCCAGACCGCGCACGCACAGCGTGTTCTCGCGGGTCTCGACCGACAGCTTGGTCGCCGGCTCGACCCGCAGGAAATCGTCGAAGCGGACGCCCCGGCGTAGGCTGAGGGTGTCGGTGAACTGGAAGCAGGCGCGCGGGCCGTCGTCCGGGTTGACGGTGACGCCGGTCAGGCGCAAGCCCGCCTTGCGGCGCATGGCGAGCCAGCGGCCTTCCAGTCCCGGCGCGTAGGTGTCGATGACGGCCGCTTCCATCCGCCCGGCGATCTCGCGGATCGAGGCCAGCGCCTTCACCGCCTCCTCCGGCTTGCCGAAGGATTCGTCCATCAGCGTGGCGATGCGCCAGAGGATGGCGACGCGGTCCTCGTCCTTGGTGTTGGCGCGGCCGGCCAGCACGGCGGCGTGCAGCGCGCGGTCCTTGTTGGGCGCCGGCAGGGCCGACCACGCGGCGCTCAATTCCAGCCAGACCGAGGGCGTGTTGGCGCCCTGGGTGATCGCCTGCTCGAATTTCGGGACGGCGGCGGTGGCGTCCTTGCGCTCCATCGCCGCGCGGGCCTGTTTCAGCGCCTCGGCCTGGAGCTTCGGATTCGGTTGCGGCGGGGCCTTGGCGAACAGGCTGTTGGCGTAACCGGCGGCGTCCGCCAGCGCCCCCGGAGGCGTGAAATCGGCCCTCACCGGGCCGCTTGAGACAAAGACCACCATCAGGACCCAGACCAGCGTCAGCAGCCTTGCCATCATCTCGCCTTCAACCGAGTTCGCGTGCGGGTTCCCTTATACGTTGATAACCATACGGTGACGACCCAGACTGCTGGGGTAATGCCCGTCCGGCCTATGACCCTATGACCGCCAGCCGGACGAACTCACGCTCGGCGGCGCTGCGGTGACGGTCGCGGTGGCGCACGAGGTGGAAACCGCGCTCCGGCAAGGCCAGCCCGCCGACCGCGACGAGGCGCCCGTCGCGCAATTCGTCGGACACCACCAGATCGGACAGCACGCTGGCGCCCAGCCCAGCCAGCAGGGCGTGGCGGATCACCGAACCGCCGGGCAGGGTCATCGCGACGGTCAGCGCCGCCGGGTCGAGGCCCACGTCGCGGATCGCCGCCTCGAACAGGGCGCGGGTGCCCGAACCGGGTTCGCGCAGGATCCAACGGGCGGCGGCAAGGTCGGCGGGGGCCACCGCGCCGCGTCCGGCCCAGGGGTGGCCGCGCCCGACCGCCAGCACCAGACGGTCGCCGGGAATCACGTCGCTCATCAGGGACGGGTCGCTCACCGCCCCCTCGGCGATGCCCAACTCGGCGCGGCCATCGCGGACGGCTTCGGCCACGTCCTCGCTGTTGCCGATGGACAGGTCGATCCGGATGCCGGGGAAGGCGGCGGCGAAGCGCGCCAGCCGGGGCGGCAGCCAGTGGTTGCCCACCGTCTGGCTGGCGACCAGACGCAGCGTGCCGCGCGTCAGCCCGGACAGTTCGGCCAGCATCGCGCCGGTTTCCTCCACCTTGCGCAGGATCGACCGCGCCTCGTCGCGCAGCAGCGCACCGGCGGCGGTCAGTTCCACCCTGCGGCCGATGCGGTCGAACAGGCGCAGGCCGTGTTCGGCCTCCAGCGCAGCGACGGCGGCGCTGACCGCCGGCTGGGACAGGCGCAGCGTCTCTGCCGCACGGGTGAAGTGGAGGGCGTCGGCGACCGCCGCGAAGATGCGCAACTGCTCCAGGGTCATCGGCGAGGGCTCCTCCGGCGGTGGGGAGAGAGCGCCGGCCCCATTTGCCCCCTCCCCATCCCTCCCCCGCCTGTGGCGGGAGAGGGGGCCGGATGCTTGTCGGCGTTCGGCGGCAGTCCCCTCTCCCGCGTCAGCGGGGGAGGGTTAGGGAGGGGGCACACGGGTCGGCGCCCGACATCAAGCGAACCACAAAATGCCGACCAAGCTGAAACATGCAAGGAACAGCGTCGCCCCCAGCCCGAGCAGCAGCGGGCGCGGCCCCCTGGCCAGCAGCTTCGACGGGTCGGCGTCCAGCCCCATGGCGCCCAGCGCCATCGCCAGCAGGAAGGGCGCCGCCTGCCCGGCCCAGCCGCGCAGCATCTCCGGCACCAGACCGGCGCTGTTCAGCGCGATCAACCCAATGAAGCCGGCGACGAACCAGGGAAGCGGCGCCGGCACCGCGCCCGTTGCCGCCCCGTCCCGCCGGGCCAGAGCGGCGCCCAGCCCGATCACCACCGGGGCCAGCAGCATCACCCGCCACAGCTTGGCGATGGTGCCGATCTCCCCCGCCTCGCGGCCGTCCTGAAAGGCGGTGGCGACCGCCTGCCCCACCTCGTGGATCGAGGCGCCGGCCCACAGCCCGAAGACATGCGGGTTCAGCGCCAGCGCCTCGGCCAGCGGTGGGTAGGCCAGCATCGACAGCGTGCCGCACAAGGTGACGCAGGCGATGGCGTAGGCGACGTCCTCCTCCTCGGCGCGGGTCACGCTGTTGACCGCCAGCACCGCCGAGGCCCCGCAGATCGAGGTCCCCGCCCCGATCAGCCGCGCCAGCCGGGGTTCGACGCCCAACAGGCGGCCGAGTTGCCCGGTGAACCACAGGCTCGCCGCCAGCGAGGCCGCGACCACCGCCAACCCGGCCCCGCCCAGCGCCCAGACCTGCGCCGCCGTCACCTGCGCGCCGAGCAGCACCACCGCGCCGCGCAGCAGCGGCCGGACGGTGAAGGCGATGCCCGGCCGCAGGGCTTCCCGCCCACCGACCACCCCGCGCAGGGCCATTCCCAGCAACACCGCCAGCACCAGCGGACTGACCGTGCGCCAGCCGAATCCGGTGACCGTCAGCGACGCCGTGGCGGCGAGCAATGCCGACACGGCGACGCCGGGGATAAGGCAAGCAAAGCGGTTCTGGATCGTCATCGTCGCGGCCTCCAATTTCACAAGGAAACTGGAGGGGAATCGATGATCCGTCCAATCTATTGCTTTTACCGTTTCGATCAGAAATACGGATCGATCAGGCGAACAGGCCGGTGAAGGGCAGGAAGTCCACCAGATCGCCGGGGCGGACGCCCCGGCTCTCGGCCGGCACGTCGACCAGCCCGTCGGCCTCGACCATCGAGGTCAGCACGCCGGAACTGTTGCTGGGGAACTTGACCGCCAACGGGCGGCCGTCCTCGCCGCGCTCCAGCCGGGCGCGCAGGAATTCGCGGCGCCCCGGCTTCTTGTCGAAGGAGAAGCCCGCCACCACGAGGCTGCGCGGAGTGGCCGTGCTGGTGGCGCCGGACAGGCGCAGCACCAGCGGACGCCCGACCAGCAGGAAGGTCACCATCGCCGAGACTGGGTTGCCCGGCAGTCCCAGGAAGGGCGTGGTCCCCACCCGGCCCAGCGCCAGCGGCTTGCCGGGCTTGATGGCGAGCGTCCACAGGTCGATGGAGCCCAGCGCGTTGACCGCCGCCTTGACGTGGTCCTCCTCGCCGACCGAGACGCCGCCGCTGGTCACCAGCAGATCGGCGGTCCCGGCCGCCTCGGCCAGCGCCGCGCGGGTGGCGTCGGGCCGGTCCGGCAGGATGCCGAGGTCGCGGACTTCCACCCCCAGCGCGTCGAGCTGGGCCGCCAGCGTGTAGCGGTTGGCGTCGTAGATGGCGTGGGACGGTTTGGGCTGTCCCGGCTCGCGCAGTTCGTCGCCGGTGGAGAACAGCACGACGCGCAGCCGCTTGCGCACCGTCAGGGCGGCACGGCCGACGGCGGCCGCCAGCCCGACCTCCTGCGCGCGCATCCGCTGGCCGGGGTGAAGCACCACCGAGCCGGCGGTCATGTCCTCACCCATCGGGCGGACGTTCGACGCACGCTTCAGCGCGGCGGGAACGAGGACGGCGTCGCCCTCGGTCCGGCAATCCTCCTGCATGGCGACGGTGTCCGCCCCGGCGGGAACCGGCGCGCCGGTGAAGATGCGCACCGCCTCGCCCGGCTTCAACGCGCCCTCGAAGCTGGAGCCGGCGGGCACGCGGCCGACGACCGTCAGCCGCCGCATGCCGTCGCTAGTCTCGGCCCCGGTTCCGGCGGCGTAGCCCCAGCCGTCCATCGCCGACACGTCGGCCGGCGGCACGTTCAGCGGCGCCACCACATCCTCCGCCAGCACACGGCCCAGCGCGGCGCGGAGCGGCACCTCTTCCGTTCCCGTGACGGCGCCGAAGCTCCCGTCGATGCGCGCCACCGCCTCGTCGAGCGACAGGGCGGTCGGGGCCTGAGCGGTGCAATCGTCCATCAATCTGTCCTTACCCGTGTCATGGTCGTGGAAGCGGCGTATACCGCATACCCGACACCGTCCCCTTGTCCTGGGTCAAGCGTTCGTTCGGCAAACCAGCGAAGAGAGGGACGGGAGCCTCAGCGCAACAGTTCCCGCATGGCGCCGTCCAACCCCTCCAGGGTCAGCGGGAACATGCGTCCATCCAGAAGGCGCTGCATCAGCCGGGTGCTTTCCGAATAGGCCCAGTACTGTTGCGGGGTCGGGTTCAGCCACACCGCCTTGTGATAGACGGACAGCACCCGCTGCATCCAGACCTGCCCGGCTTCCTCGTTCCAATGCTCGACGCCGCCGCCGGGGTAGACGATCTCGTAGGGGCTCATCGCCGCGTCGCCGACGAAGACCAGCTTGTAGTCCGAGGGGTAGGTGTGCAGCACGTCCCAGGTCGACGTCCGTTCGGTGTTGCGGCGGGCGTTGTCGCGCCACACGCTCTCGTAGACGCAGTTGTGGAAGTAGAAATGCTCCAGATGCTTGAATTCGCCGCGCGCGGCGGAGAACAGCTCCTCCACCAAGCGGATGTGGTCGTCCATCGAGCCGCCGATGTCGAGGAACAGCAGGACCTTCACCGAATTGTGCCGCTCCGGCACCATCTTCAGGTCGAGCCAGCCGGCGTTGGCCGCCGTGGCGCGGATGGTGCCGGGCAAATCCAGTTCGCTCGCCGCCCCGGTGCGGGCAAACTTGCGCAGGCGGCGCAGCGCCACCTTGATGTTGCGGGTGCCGATCTCCACCCCGTCGTCGAGATTCTTGAACTCGCGCTTGTCCCACACCTTCACGGCGCGGCGGTTCCGGCTCCCGGCCTGCCCGATGCGCACGCCTTCGGGGTTGTAGCCGTAGGCGCCGAACGGCGAGGTGCCGGCGGTGCCGATCCATTTCGACCCGCCCTGGTGCCGGCCCTGCTGCTCGGCCAGCCGCTGGGCCAGCGTCTCCATCAGCTTGTCCCAACCGCCGAGCGCCTGGACCTGCGCCTTCTCCTCGTCGGTCAGGAAGCGTTCGGCCAGCTTGCGCAGCCATTCCTCGGGGATCTCGGTGACGGGAACCTCGTCGGCGCCCTCGCCGCCCTCCCCGGTCAGACCCTTGAAGGTCGTGCCGAACACACGGTCGAAGCGGTCGAGATTGCGCTCGTCCTTCACCAGACAGGCCCGGCTGAGGTAATAGAACTCCTCGACGCGGAAGGACGCGGTGCCGCGCTTCATGGCCTCCATGAGCGTCAGGTATTCCGTCAGAGAGACGGGAACGCCGGCCTTGCGCAGATCGAAGAAGAAACTCGTGAACATGAGCGGTCCTTCGCGCGGGGTCTCGGGCGGAGAGTAGCGCCCTAGAAGAGAGAACGCCATGAGCCTGCCGTCTGCTCCCCTTTTGGACTTCGCCCGCGCGCTGGATTTCGCCGCGCACAAGCACATCGACCAGCGCCGCAAGGGCGTGCGCGCCGAACCCTACGTCAACCACCTGTCGGAGGTGGCGCTGCTGGTCGCCGAGGCGACCGGCGGCGCCGACCCGGTGGCGGTGATCGCAGCATTGCTGCACGACACGCTGGAGGACACCGACGCCAGCTACGAGGAGATCGAGCGGCTGTTCGGGGTGGAGGTGGTGACGGTCGTCGCCGAGACCACCGACGACAAGCGCATGTCCAAGGCCCAACGCAAGCAGCACCAGATCGACGCGGCGCCGACCGCGTCGAAGCGCGCCAAGCTGGTGAAGCTGGCCGACAAGGTGTCGAACCTGCGTTCCATGGCGGCCAGCCCGCCGGCCGATTGGCCGCTGACCCGCAAGGTCGAGTATTTCGAATGGGCGCACGCGGTGGTCGCGGGCCTGCGCGGCACCGACGCCCGACTGGAGGCGCTGTTCGACCGCGCCTATCACGACGGGCTGGCGGAACTGCGCGGCGAGGGCGTGTGACCTAACGGCCGGCGGCCAACGCGCGCAGATCGGCGGCCACCCGCCCGACGACCGGCTCCCAGCAACCGGGCCAGTCCTGGCGGTAGAGGCGAAGGCTCGGGTACCAGAGGCTGTCGCTCCGGTTCTCCAGCCAGCGCCAGCAGCCATCGTAACGCGACAGCACCCAGACGGGCTTGCCCAGCGCCCCGGCCAGATGAACGACCGCGGTGTCCACCCCGATCACCAGATCGAGCCGCTCCACCAGCGCCGCCGTGTCCGCGAAGTCGCCCACCGAGCCCATCGCGTCCACCAGCTCCATCCCGTCCGGCGGCGTGGCGGCCTGCGCGGCGGCCTCACCGTCCTTTTGCAGGCTGTGGAAGCGCATGCCCGGAATTCCGGCCAGCGGCGCCAGTTGGGCCAGCGCCATGGAGCGCTGGCGGTCGATGCTCTCCACCCGCCGGTGGCCCGGCTGCGGGCTGCCCGCCCACACCAGCCCGACCTCCAGCCGCCCATCCGATGGAAACCGCTCCGCCCAGGCGGCGCACAACGCCGGATCGGCTTGCAGATAGGGAACCGCTGCCGGAACGCTGTCCAGCCGGGTGCCGAACGCCAGCGGCAGGCTGAGAAGCGGGCAGTGAAGATCGCAGTCCGGCAGCGGTTCGCCGCGCGCGATCACCTGGACGGCGCCGGGCAACCGGCCCAGTAGGCGCTTGAGCGGCGCCTGGATCTCCAGCACGACCGCCCCACCCTTTTCCGCCACCATCGCAGCGTAGCGGACGAATTGCAGAGTGTCGCCAAACCCCTGTTCGGCGTGCAGCAGGATGCGGCGGCCGTTCAGCGCCTCCCCGCGCCACTGCGGCCAGGGAAAACCGCGATCCCGCTGCATGGATGAGCGCCAGCGCCATTCATACTCGGCCCATCCCACCGCGAAATCACCCGTGGCGAGCAGCAGATGCGAGCGGTTCAGGCGCGCGTCCGCCGAATCCGGAGTCAGCAAGACGGCGCGGCCATGGGCTGTCAGGGCCTCATTCACCCGGCCGCTGGCCTTCAGCGCCGATCCCAGATTCGACCACGCTTCCGAGAGGGCGGGCGCCAGCGCGACGGCGCCGTGCTGAGCGGCGACGGCCTCTTCCACCCGACCAAGATCCTTCAACGCCAGTCCCAGATTCGACCGCGCCCCCGCCAGAGCGGGAGCGAGCCGAAGGGCGATGCGATGAGCCTCGACGGCAGCGTCCGGCCTCCCGAGCGCGTGGAGCGCAAAGCCCAGATTGCTCCAGGCGGCATCGAGGTCCGGGCGCAACGCGACGGCGATCCGTTGGGCGCTCCGTGCCTTCTCGAAGACACGCTGACCTTTCCAGGCGTTACCGAGATTGCACCACGCCTCGGCGAAGTCCGGCCGCTGGGACAGGGCGGCACGATAGGCCGCCACCGCCTCCCCCTGGCCGCCACGGGCTTGCAGCAGGTTGCCGAGGCTGTACTGCGCTTCGGGAAAATCGGACCGCAGTTTGGTCGCCGTCCGGAGCGCGGCCAGCGCTTCGTCCTGTCTTCCGGCGTCCTGCAACGCCAGCCCGAGATTGTGGTGGAGATCGGCATTCCACGAATCGAGAGCCAGGGCGCAACGGTAGGCCGAAACCGCTTCGGCACCCCCGAGCGCCTCCCCCAAGCGGCAATAGGCGTCGAAATGGGCCGGATCGGCGCAGACGGCAGCACGGTAGACCACGACTGCGCCCTTCCCCTGCCGTTCGAGCAGGCGCCCCAGCGCATAGAGCGTACCGGCCGCCGGATCGAGGCTCGCGGCGGTGCGATAGGCCGACACCGCCTCATCGCCTTGCTCCATCTCAACAAGGATATTCGCAAGCGTGACGTGGTAGTGCGAAGCGTCGCCGCGTCCGGTGATGGCGCGCCGGACCCTCCCGGCCGCCTCCGGAAAAAGCCCCATCCGGGCTGCGCAGACGCCCCAGACGTGCAGGGTGTCGGGATGCTCGGGAACCGCGTCCAAAATCCGGCCGCAGAGGGTGTCGGCCTCGGCAAGCCGCCCGGCTTCCATATGGTCCAGCGCCGCGTTCAACGCCTCGTGCAGGCTCGCCATTGCCCTTCCCCATAAAGAAGGAGCCGGCCTCAGGTCTCCCCGAAGCCGGCCCCTGCAATCCCCGATACCGGAAAGCGTCAGGCCCCCAGCATCTCCAGCGCCTTTTGCAGCTTGCCACGCGCCTGATCGGCGGCCTCGCGGCGGTCGCGCTGCTCCACGATCACCTCTTCGGGGGCCTTGGCGACGAACTGCTCGTTCGACAGCTTGGCGTCGATCTTCTTGATCTCGCCCGCCAGCTTGTCGATCTCCTTGCTCAAACGCGCGCGCTCCTTGTCGAGGTCGACGATACCTTCCAGCGGAAGCACCAGCGTCGCCTCGTCCTGCACCGCCTGGACGGCGCTCTTGGGCACCGGGCCGGAGAGCGGCTCGACGCTCGACAGGCGGGCCATGCGAAGGATCAGGTCGCGGTGGGTGTCGAGCCGCTTCAGGCTGGCCTCGCCGGCGTCCTTCAGCTTCAGCTCGATCTGCGCTCCCGGCGGCACGTTCATCTCGGAGCGCATCGAGCGCACCGAGGAGATCAGCCGCACCACCCAGTTCATCTCGTCACGCGCCGCCTGATCGACCAGTTCCGGGCCGACCTCCGGCCAATCGGCCGTGATGAGGCGGCTGGCGCGGTTCGGCGACAGCTGCTCCCACAGCTCCTCGGTGATGAAGGGCATGATCGGGTGGAGGATGTGCAGGATCTGGTCGAGCACCCAGGCGGTCGTCGCACGGGTCTCCGCCTTCGCCGCCTCGTCGGTCCCGGCCAGGATCGGCTTGGTGAACTCCATGTACCAATCGCAGAAGCCGCCCCAGGTGAACTGGTAGGCCGCGTTGGCCGCGTCGTTGAACTTGTAGGCGTCGATGGCGGCGGCGACCTTGTTCGCCGCGTCCGCCAGCTCGCCGACGATCCAGCGGTTGACCGTCTGCGTCAGCCCCACCGGGCGGTAGCCGGCGACCGGCTCGCAGCCGTTCATCTGGCAATAGCGCGCGGCGTTCCACAGCTTGGTCGCGAAGTTGCGGTAGCCCTCGACCCGGTTGGTCGCCAGCTTGATGTCACGCCCCTGCGCGGCCATTGCCGTCAGGGTCAGGCGCAGGGCGTCGGTGCCGTACTCGTCGATGATCTCCAGCGGGTCGATGACGTTGCCCTTGGACTTCGACATCTTCTGGCCGCGCTCGTCGCGGACCAGGGCGTGGATGTAGACGGTGCGGAACGGCACGTCCTTCATGAAGTGCAGACCCATCATCATCATCCGGGCGACCCAGAAGAAGATGATGTCGAAGCCGGTCACCAGCACGTCGGTCGGGTAGTAGCGGTCCAGCTCCGGCGTCTGGTCCGGCCAGCCCAGTGTCGAGAACGGGAACAGCGCCGACGAGAACCAGGTGTCGAGCACGTCGGGATCGCGCGTCAGCTCGACGTCCGAGCCGTAATGCTTGGCGGCGGCGGCGCGGGCGGCGTCCTCGCTCTCCTCGACGAAGAAGGTTCCGTCCGGCCCGTACCAAGCCGGGATCTGATGGCCCCACCAGATCTGGCGGCTGATGCACCAGGGCTGGATGTTGCGCATCCACTCGAAATAGGTGTTCTCCCACTGCTTGGGCACGAACACGGTCTTGCCGGTCTCCACCGCCTCGATGGCCGGCTTGGCGAGCGTCGCGGCGTCGACGTACCACTGGTCGGTCAGCCAAGGCTCGATGGCGACGCCGGAGCGGTCGCCGTGCGGCACCATGTGGGTGTGCGGCTCGATCTTCTCCAGAAGCTCCAGGGCTTCCAGCTCGGCGACCACCTTCTTGCGCGCCTCGTAACGGTCGAGGCCCTGGTAGGCCTCCGGCACGTTCTCGTTCATGCGGGCGTCGCGGTCGAGGATGTTGATCGCCTCGAGCCCGCAGCGCTTGCCGACCTCGAAGTCGTTGAAGTCGTGGGCCGGGGTGATCTTCACCGCGCCCGAGCCGGTCTCCGGATCGGCGTACTCGTCGCCGACGATGGGGATCAGCCGGCCGACCAGCGGCAGCCGCACGTTCTTGCCGATCAGGTCCTTGTAGCGGTCGTCCTCGGGGTGCACCGCGACGCCGGTGTCGCCCAGCATGGTTTCCGGACGGGTGGTCGCCACGACGATGAAGCGCCCCTCCTCCCCGTCGATCGGGTAGCGGAAGTGCCAGAGGTTGCCCTTGATCTCCTTCTGCTCGACCTCGAGGTCGGAGATGGCGGTGTGCAGCTTGGGGTCCCAGTTGACCAGCCGCTTGTCCTTGTAGATCAGGCCCTGGCGGTGCAACTCGACGAACACCTTGGCGACGGCGCGCGACAGGCCCTCGTCCATGGTGAAGCGCTCCTTCGCCCAATCGGGCGAGGCGCCCAGGCGGCGGAGCTGGCGGGTGATGGTGCCGCCCGATTCGGCCTTCCACTCCCACACCTTGTCGATGAAGGCCTTGCGGCCGAAATCGTGGCGGGTCTTGCCCTCCTTGGCGAGGTTGCGCTCCACCACCATCTGGGTGGCGATGCCGGCGTGGTCGGTGCCCGGCTGCCACAGGGCGTCACGCCCGCGCATGCGCTGGTAGCGGGTCAGCAGATCCTGGATGGTGAAGGTCAGCGCGTGGCCCATGTGCAGGCTGCCGGTGACGTTCGGCGGCGGCATCATGATGGTGTAGGGCTTTTCGTTCGACCGCGTGTCGGCGGCGAAGACGCCCGACTCTTCCCACAAGCGGTAGTGCTTTTCCTCGACCTCGGCGGGCCGGTACGTCTTTTCCAACATCACCAGAAACTTTCGCTCGACATCTCAACCGAAGGGCGGAATGGACTTCAGTCCTTAGAACTTCTGCGACCGGCGGATCATCCGGTCGATCTCCTGCTGGACCAGCCGCTCGACCACCGTCGGCAGGTTCTCGTCCAGCCACTCCTTCAACAGCGGCTTCAGCAATTCGCGCACGACCTCCTCCACCGTGCGGATGCCGATCGGCATCGGGCCGATCGACAGGTCGTCGCCCAACTCGCGCGCCAGATGGGTCAAGTGGTGCGAGGCGTCCTCCGCCGTGCGGCGGGAGATCAGCCCGTCATCCACCACCGAACGGCGGCGCGGACGCGGCGGGGGCGGCGGCTCGTCGTCCTCGAACTCATCGTAGACCGGCGGCGGGCGCCGGGCCGGGCGCGGCGGGGGCTCGGGCTCCGGGTCGTCGTAGATCGAGGGGCGCGGCGGAGGCTCCGGAAAGGACGGCTCGTCCTTCCATGGGTCCGGCTCCCCGAAATCCGGACGGTCATCGACGGGATCGTCCTCGACCATCTGGGTCAGTTCCAGCACGTCCTCCTCATCGTCCTCCTCCATCATCATGGGAGGCGGGGGAGGAGGTGGCGGCGGAGGCGGCGGTGGAGGGGGAGGTGGCGGCGGAGGCGGGGGTGCCGCCGCTGGGGCTTCCGATTTCGCGGGCTCGCCGTCCTCGGAAATGATCCGACGGATGGAGGCGAGGATTTCCTCCATCGACGGTTCTTGCTGGCCCTTATCGCTCATCGTGACAACCCGAGACGTCAACCCGCCCCAAACCTAGGGCAGACGCCGGTAAAAAGCCACAATACAAAAACGGCCCGCTTGCGCGGGCCGTTTCGATCATTCGGACACCGAAGTGCCGATCCACTTGCCCCGAGTCTTTTCGTAATTCGCCTGCGGGTCATAATATTGGATCGGCAGGCTCAACTGCTGCGCCGTCAACTGGCCGGTCGACGCCAGGACATTGAACGCCGCGACCATTTCGTCACGCTGGGCACGCACGAGATAGACGCGGCCGTTCAACAGTTCCTGCTCCTGGTTCAACACGTCCAGGACGGTGCGGGAGCCGACCTGCGCCTCCTGCCGGACGCCTTCCAGGGCGATTTGCGCCGCGTTGATCTGGGCCGTGTAGGACTCGATGCTGGCGCGCGCGGTCTGCAGGGCCTGCCACGCGCTGATCGCGGTCTCGGTGACGTTGCGGCGAGCCTCCTCGATCTGCAGGCGCGCCTGATTCGCGGTCTGCTTCGCCTCGCGGACCAAGGCTTCCGGCTGGCCGGCCTGATACAGCGGGATGGTCACCTGGGCGGTGAACTGCGCGCTGTCCGAATGCCGGAGATCAACGCCCGAGGAGCGGCCCGGATCGTAGGTGCGGCTGCCGGTCGCCGACAGGTTGACCGACGGCAGCAGACGCCCGAACTGCTGGTCGACGGTCGCCTGCTGGGCGGCCTCCGAATAGCTCGCCGCCAGGACGTTGGGGTTGTTGGCGCGGGCCAGCTCGACCAGCTCGTCCAGGGTCTTGGGCAGCTTGAAGGCCGGCTTGGGCGCCTTCAGATTGCCCGGAGCGGCGCCGACGACGCGCTCGTAGGTGGCGCGTGACGCCTTCAACTGGCCGTCGGCCGAGATCTTCGAGGCGATGGCGCCGGCCAGACGCGACTCGGACTGGCTGACGTCGGTGCGGGTGTACTCGCCGACGCGGAAGCGGTCGCGGGCGGCGTCGAGCTGACGGCGGAGCACCTGCTCGTTGTTGTTCTGGAGCTGGAGCACCGCCTGGTTCTGGACGATGTCCAGATAGGCCTGGGCGGCGGTCAGCAGCACCGACTGCTCGCTGGCGATCAGCGTGGCGCGCTGCGCCTCGACCAGACGCTCGGCGCGGCGGACGGCCGGACCGACCGTCGCGTCGTAGACCGGCTGGGTCGCGCTGAGGCCGAGGGCCTTGGAGTTCGCCTCCGACCCGGTCTCGCCGCCGTTGTACTTGCTCTCGCTCGCCGACCGGGTGATTCCGGCGGTGGCCCGCACGGTGGGACGGTAGCCGGACAGCGCCTGCGGCACGCCTTCGTCGACGGCCCGCAGACGGGCGCGCTGGGCGCCCAGCGTCGGGTTGTTGGCGTAAGCCTGGGCCAGCGCCTGCTCCAGCGACTGCGCCCAGGCCACGCTGGAACCGCCACCCAGGGCGACGGTCAAGGTCAAGGCCGTCGCCAGCAACGGGCGCGCAAAACGGCTTCGCACGGTCATGTTCAATAGACCTTCATGTTCGGGTCGATTCGGCGCGCCCAGGCATCGACGCCGCCATCGAGATTGATGGCGCGGCCGAAGCCCTGGGAACGCAGCCACATGGTGACTTGCGCGCTGCGGCCACCGTGATGGCACACGACGACGATGTCGCGGTCCTTCGGCAATTCGGCGACGCGGCCCGGAAGGCCGCTCATCGGAATGTGCAGGCTGCCGTCGATGGCGCACAGCTCGTATTCCCAGGCTTCGCGCACGTCGAGGACGAGGGCGTCGTCGCCGGCCTTGCGGCGGCTGTCCAGCTCTTCGACCTCGATCTCGAACGGTGCGGGCATGGGTTGATACTTTCGCGCAAAGGGGTCGGACGACCGTATCTCAGAACCGGAGCGATGTGAACTGCACGGTTCAGTTCATGAGACTCTTTTTAGAACACGAACGTCGTCTTCTTGGCAAAGCCCGGCAGGGTGTGGGGCTGGGCCTCGAACAGGATGCGGCTGGACAGCACGCCGCCGGCCTTCTGGAACAGCCGCACCTCGCCGACTCCGCGCTCGTCCTGCACGATGGCGACGAGACGGCCGTCCTCGGCCAACTGCTCGGCCAGAGCCGCCGGCACCTCCGGCACGGTACCCTCGATGACGATGACGTCGTAAGGGGCGCTCTGGGTGTACCCCTCCGCCATCGGGCCGGTCGCCACGGTCGCGCCGACGACGCCTTGGGCGGCCAGCGCGGCCTTGGCCTGCGCGGTCAGCCCGGCGTCGCTGTCGAGGCCGACGACCGACGCGGCCAGACGGGCGAGCACCGCCGTCGAGTAGCCGCCGGCGCAGCCGACGTCGAGCACGCGGTCGGTCTCCTGCACGGAGACGTATTGCAGCATGCGGGCGAAGACCATCGGCTCCAGCAGGTAACGGCCGTTGCCGAGCGGCAGGTCGTCGTCGACATAGGCGACGCCGCGCGCGGATTCGGGAACGAAGGCCTCCCGAGGCGTCTCGGACAGGACATCGACGAGGCGATGGTCCGTGACCTTGTTCGGACGAATCTGTCCCTCGACCATGAAGAAGCGGGCGGCGGCGAAATCGGTCATGGCGGTCGCTTATGGATTCTGTTGTGACGGCACCGGCACCAAGCCGAACACGGAACGGCTCCTGCCATGGCAGCTTATATAGCCGTAAAGGGCATGGGAACACAACGCCACAGCCGCGCGGCTCCAGCTTGCCGATGGCCCCATGCGAGACGTTTCAGGAAGTGTGGGAAAAGCGTCACCATTCGCCTTGACCGGTCCGCGACGGGTCGCTATACCCTCGCTCCACACCACGGCGCTCTCCCGGAACGGGAACGGCGCCGGCGCTGACTGGGATGGCGCGGTGGCAGAGTGGTGATGCAGCGGACTGCAAATCCGTGTACGTGGGTTCGATTCCCGCCCGTGCCTCCATCCTAACCCTCTGGAAACCTTAGGGTTTTCAGCTTTTAGCCCTGAAGCCTAGTTGGCGCAGGGCACCCAATTTGCTCCCATCTTGCTCCCAATTGCACCCAAGGCTTCGGCCTGCTGTGGGCGTTTGTTCCCACGGCTGATCCGCTGCCCAACGAATGCCCCCTATCTGCCTCAGCGACTCGCCGCAGTCCAGCCCCTTCCCTTCAGGCATCGCAGGGAAGCCTTTTGTTCTGTGGGAGCGGAATGGGAGCAAAGGCGCCACCGGCCTACAGTTTGGACGGCACAGTTGAAATTCAGGCGCCGCGCCTCCCCCCGGTGGGGGCCGATTTACGAATTGGTGCCCCCTCTCGGGGAACGGAAGATCGAAGGGGGCCGGGGGGTGCCGGGAGTCCCTTCGGAAAATCTGGCGGGCTTCCCCATGGTGAAGGGCCGGAACAACAACTAATCAACAGCGGTTTAGCCCCCGATCTACGAACCACGGTTTTCGAGGGGCCGGGGGAGGGCAGACAGTATCTTCCGGTCCCTTGGGACTCCTACCGCCCTACCCTGCCGTTCAGGTGTCGGAACCAAGGATACGGTAGACGCTCGCACGGCCGATCCCGAGTCGCTTGGCTATCTCGGTAGCGCCCAGCCCTTCCGCCTTCAGGGCCATTAGCTCTGCGGTATTGATGGACGGCTTACGGCCCTTATAGACGCCTTCCGCCTTGGCCTTGGCGATCCCCTCTAACTGCCGCTCTTTGCGAATGTTCGTCTCGAACTCCGCGAAGACGCCCAGCATATCAAGGAAGGCTTTGCCGGCCGCGGTGCTGGTGTCGATGGGCTGTTCGGTTGCCTTCAGCGCCGCGCCTTTAGCCCTCAGTTCCCGCACAATGTCCTGAAGGTCAGCGATGGACCGGGCAAGGCGGTCAACGCGAGTGACCATCAATGTGTCACCAGGGCGGAGGAACTGAAGGAGGGTTTCCAGTTCGGCCCGTCCGTTGCGCGTGGTGCCGCTAACCTTCTCCGTGCGGATCACGTCACAGCCGGCAGTCCGAAGCGCCTCTTCCTGAACGGTAAGGTTCTGATCGGTGGTGCTGACCCGTGCGTAGCCGTAAACCGCCATGATGCCTTGCCCCCTGTCTCGTTTGCCTCTAGACCCTGCTTTGATGCACTGTCTTGCAATTACCGTCAACCCAAATAAGACGCAGGAAGCCTAGGCTTGGGTGTCTCGCGCAAATGCCTTGCATGGGTTAACCCTATCAGGACGACATTTCGCGCATGAACCTCCAGCCGGTTCGCCATCACTAGCGCATTAACCTTGAGAACACTTCATTTCGGAGGTAGATACGCAGTCATATTCGCTTGAAAGGAGAACCATTGACATGAACGTGACCATTGGAGTGCCGGAAAGGCTGGATTTAAGTGGTTCCTTACAGTTCGCTCGCCAGCTTCTCGCGCTTTCAGAGGCTGACTGCTACACGTTCGACTTCGAGCATATGTCTTGGACCGAGCCCTTCGGTATGCTCTATGCGTCTGAGGCAATTAAGCATTTAATGAAGCGATTTCCCGGAGCCAAATTCCTAGTGAAAAATTATGAAAGCCATGGCTATCCGGGGCACATGGGCTTCTTTCAAGCGTTCGGCTTAGACTTTGGGAAGAAACCCGGTGCGGCAACCGGGGGAGATAATTACCTGCCGCTTACCGAACTCAGTATTGCCGCCATGTACCGTGAGGCACGTGAGCGCGATGTTGCTGTCGGTGAAATTGTTGATGAGCACGCAGCAAGGCTTGCGGCAGTTCTCACTAGACATGCGGCCGGCGCACTTTTTGAAACCGTCCAGTATGCCCTCCGCGAGATAATGCGGAACACTGCGGAACATGCCCGAGCACCAACACTAAGTTATTGCGCTCAATATTGGCCACAGAAAGACAGAGTGCAAATTGGGATTATAGATGCCGGGGTTGGCATCAGAGAAACACTGTCTAAAAATCCATTCTTACATATTGAAAGCGAATGTGATGCTTTGAAGCTTGCTGTAATGCCGGGAGTTTCTGGGAAAATGTATCAAGGCGTCGAAGTGAAGCCTTACGATGTCTGGCAAAATTCTGGGTATGGTCTATATATGATTAGCCGTATTTGCCGGAATGCCGGAAGTTTCCTAATTTCAAGCAAAGAGGGGACACTTGGCATACTGAAAGATAAACACGAAAGCCAAGCTATGAATTTGCTCCCCGGCACCGGCATCAGATTGCTTCTCAATCCCTCGAAGTTCATGGCTTTAAAGCCACAACTTCAGATATTCGCGAAGGAAGGGCAGGAAGTGGCGGCGCAGGTGAAAGGTGCGCAGACTATCAAGGCGTCCGCCGCATCAATGATGCTTCACAACCAAGAAGTTACGGCATAGATATTCCCGCCTTCTACCCTCAAGATGGGGCGCTTTAGTTCTGAAGGCGCTCCATCATTTCAAGAATGCACACCTAATCCATAAAAATGCGTGCTCCGATCTGTATTTTCATCGAAGCGCTGTGGCGCGAGAGTTCGCTTGGTGCTTGAAATCTCTAGTGCACAGGAAGATTATTGGTTTCCCACACTGTCCTGTTACCAAGATTTCTGGCTTCGCCGACTGGCCGTGTTGGCTCCGCCAGCGCCTAATTCCCCCACCCTTTGAGAACCCGCAATTCACCCACCCTTAGGCGGACGGCCCCATGCCGCCTCTCAGGACCAGGGCACCGGAGAAGCCGGTAAGCGGGTCAACCCACTCTCAAAGGACGAACAACGATATGCACATTCCGAAGATTTCCACTCTCCGCCGGGAACCCCTCTGGCGGGACAAGCAAGGCGTTACCGTGGCCGCTATGGCGGAACGCTGGGGTATAGCCGACTCCACCCTGAGGGCGCTCTTGGATCACCACGGGTTCCTAGATACGGTCCCCTATGGCGGACAACAGCGAAGGGCACTGGTGCCGGACAATGTGTTCCATGCTGGGTACGGACATAACGTCATCCCCGGCAAAGGGTCTGGGGTATTCCAGGGGGATAAATCAACAATCATCTTCCCCGTCTTCTATGAAGAGGTGTTGGATAATATCTGGTGGTGTCTGGACCATGCAGGGATCACTGAAATGGCTTCCAACATTGATAATAAGAAATGGCGATTGAACTATCTCCTTAGCGACCATGGATACCTACCGAATACCGAAATATCTTTGCTGTCTGGTTATACGGTTAATGGTGTGTCCGTAGCGAGACTTCGGAGGCAGGGAGAGCAAAGGGAGATGTTGGCAGCCTGAGGGCTATAATAACTTACGAACCAACTTTTCCCCTCAGTCACGCCAGCGCCACCAAGGCCGCATCGTCCGCAGCAAGCCGCAGGGCTTCCGCGAAGGTCTGAGGCACCCGGAACGCCGGTTGTGCCTGCACCAGATCACCGCGGCGATACGCGGCGAACACCCGGACCAGGGTTACCCGAACCTCCTTCGCCTTTTCGGTACGGGAGAACATGGCGACCAAAAGGGCCTGTTCTTCGTTCAGATAGTAGGCTTTGCCGGGGCGGCCACCGCGGGGACCGGGGGTTATGGGGCGACTCCCGCAAACCTCCGAAGCCTTCAAGCTCTGCCCGGTTCGGAATGATAATGTCCTTACGGATATCGTTCGGGCGGGCCATACCAAGGGCCGCCGCAAGCTCCGTGTGCAGAACACGGGGTTCACCTTCAACGGCGGTAACGCAAATCAGGTCGTTCATGGTCCGGGAGACCTTCAGGAAGCCCGTGGGCGACTCGCTGAAGGCCCTTGGCGTGGGCGTGGCTACATGGTAGCGGGCAATGGTAGGGACGCGGTAGTGATCCCCTGGGGGGCGCTTATGGGCCTCCCTCCATCACCCATCACATTGGCGGCTTGTCCCTTAAACCGATTAAGGTACTCCGCCGTCCTTGCGGATCGCGGGCAACACGTCCCGCGTCACCCAATCCTGAAACTTGCGGGCCTCGGGCTTGTCCGAACGCATCACCAGCTTGTAAAGGCCAGACTCCGTTATGGTGTAGAGAGACTGCATCCCGCCACGGGTATCAATCCGATTGAACCCCTTTTCATCGTCGGTCAGGGGGCGCAGGGCCTCGGTGGTGTTGCGCAGTCCAAGGCATGTGAAACGTCCTTCGCCACGAACCACGGCGCCCCGTTGATTTCCAGGGTGCGGACAGGAACGGCCATGGTGGCGGTTCCGGCGGGCAGACCTAGAGTGATCCGATCAATGTTGCGACGCTCATCGGTGGAAAGCTTCGCTTATGCGCTCCGTTGATTTTTCGCGGACAGTCCAAGGCATCGGTAAATGCCGATCCCCACGAACCAAGGCGCCCTGTCGAGTTCAACGGTGCGGATGCTGATCGGGCCGGCGGAGGCGGAGGCGGAGGCGGAGGCGGAGGCGGAGGCGGAGGCGGAGGCGGAGGCGGAGGCGGAGGCGGAGGCGGAGGC
>NZ_RZIJ01000100.1 GCF_003989665.1 Azospirillum doebereinerae
GCGCTGAACAGATGGAAATCAGCCGACTGCGGACGGAACTGGCGCGCGTGAAGATGGAGCGCGACATTCTAAAAAAAGCGGCGGCGTACTTCGCCACGGAGTTGCTGTGAAGTACGCCTTTATTCAACGGCACCGCGACCTGTGGCCGATCTCGGTTCAATGTTGACCCTCGGCGTCAGCGCCCGTGGGTTTCGCCAATACGTCCGCAGAGAGGCTGGGACGGACGCGGCACCCGCGGGGCAGCAGGTGGGCAACCTCGCTCTGCTGACGCACATCAAGGCGATCCACACCGAAACCCGCGGCGCCTATGGTTGGCCGCGGG
>NZ_RZIJ01000101.1 GCF_003989665.1 Azospirillum doebereinerae
CCTATCTGGCGGCGGTCAAGGAGGCCAACGGCGCCGCCATGTCCATCGGCCGCGTCTCCAGCTTCCTCGACGTCTACATCGAGCGCGACCTCAAGGAGGGCGTGCTGACCGAGGCCGAGGCGCAGGAGTTGATCGACCAGTTCGTCATCAAGCTGCGGCTGGTGCGCTTCCTGCGCACCCCCGAATACGACCAACTCTTCTCGGGCGACCCGACCTGGGTCACCGAATGCCTGGGTGGCATGGCGCTCGACGGCCGCACGCTGGTCACCAAGAACAACTTCCGCATGCTGAACACGCTGCACAACCTGGGTCCCGC
>NZ_RZIJ01000102.1 GCF_003989665.1 Azospirillum doebereinerae
GAGGTGCTCAGCGTGGTGATCGCCGGGGTGCCGGCGGGGGCGGTGCTGTCGGCGGGCAGCGACAACGGTGACGGGACGTGGACGCTGACGGGCGCGCAGCTTTCGGGCCTGACGCTGACGCCGCCGGCCGAGTTCAGCGGCAGCCTCGGCTTGACCGTGACGGCGACGGCGTCGGTGAACGGCACGCAGGCCAGCCACAGCGAAGCGCTGACGGTCAACGTGGCCGTGGTGGCCGACGCGCCGGTGCTCAGCGTGGCGGCGGCCTCGGGCAGTGAGGATCAGGCCATCGCGTTGACGATCAGCA
>NZ_RZIJ01000103.1 GCF_003989665.1 Azospirillum doebereinerae
GGCTTTTCACGGCCGAGTTCGGGATGGGATCGGGTGTTGGGCACCTCGCCATGACCACCAGGTCACCAAGGCACACGCTGCTCTCCGACACGCATCACCGACCGGTGTTGCTTTCGCGCTGTTCGTGCAAGTGACTGTTGAATGAGGATCGAAACGACGGCTGCTGTGTCGTGCCCTTTTGAGCGGGCTTGCCGCTGCGCGCGGCGCTCTTGGTTGGGTGAGAGATCAAGCCGATCGAGCGATTAGTAAGGCTTAGCTTCAGGCGTTGCCGCCCTTCCACACGCCTCCTATCGACGTG
>NZ_RZIJ01000104.1 GCF_003989665.1 Azospirillum doebereinerae
TGGCCGGCTGGAGATCGACAACAACATCGCCGAGCGCGCCATGCGCGCCGTCGCCCTGGGCCGCAAGAACTGGCTGTTCGCCGGCTCGGACGGCGGCGGCAAAGCCGCGGCCGTGTTCTACACCCTCATCGAGACCGCCAAGACCAACGGCCACAACCCGCGCCTCTGGCTCACCCGTGTCCTGGAAGCCATCGGGCGCGAGCGCGACCTCACAGACTATGATGCCCTTCTCCCCTGGACCATGAAACCGGAAATGGCCACCACCTGAAGGGCGTTCCCCAGCCGCTTAC
>NZ_RZIJ01000105.1 GCF_003989665.1 Azospirillum doebereinerae
GCAGGAGCGCCTGGAAATCCGAACTGGCGTATTGGGAACCTCGATCGGAATGGAAGATCATGCCCTCGGCCGGCCGTCGCCGAAACCACGCCATGGCCAGGGCGTCGATCACGAGTTGACGCGTCATGCGTTCGCCCAGCGCCCAGCGCCCAGCGCCCAGCGCCCAGCGCCCAGCGCCCAGCCAACAACTTGCCGGCTGAACAGGTCGATGACAACGGCCAAGTACAGCCAACCTTCCTGCGTGGCGATGTAGGTGATGTCGCCGGT
>NZ_RZIJ01000106.1 GCF_003989665.1 Azospirillum doebereinerae
GCAGGTTCAAATCCTGCCCCCGCAACCAACGACACTTGACAGCCCGCCTCCCACGAGGCGGGCTGTCCGCGTTTGGGCTCCGCCTCGGCGCACGCCTCCAGGATTGCCAGCAGGATCGCCAGCAGGTCGCCATGAAGCTGCGCCTCCAGCCCGGCGCCCGAGGGGCAGGGGGGAAAGCACGACGCGGTCGACCATGGACCGGATCATCTCCATCGCGGCCATCCCCTCGTCGCCGTCGCCGAGCACGGACTC
>NZ_RZIJ01000107.1 GCF_003989665.1 Azospirillum doebereinerae
GCCGGGCGCGGCGTGCTGGGGACCTCGAACAGCGCCGAGGTCGGCAATCTGGCCGCCGGTGTCGGCAACGTGGCCCGGCAGGGCGCGACGGTGGTCCAGGGCGGCGGCTTCGGCGGCCCGATGGGGGTGCCGGTGATCGGCGGCGGCTCCAACACCGCGTTGGTCGGCAACACGGCGGCGGGGATCGGCAACACCGCCACCCAGAGCGGTCTGGTCAAGCAGTTCGGCGGCGGCGGCCCGCTGGG
>NZ_RZIJ01000108.1 GCF_003989665.1 Azospirillum doebereinerae
CGGTCGACCATGGACCGGATCATCTCCATCGCGGCCATCCCCTCGTCGCCGTCGCCGAGCACGGACTCGAGCTCCGCAATCTTCCGCCGGTACAGCTCCGGCAGGTTGGCCGGCAGCAGCATCTCCGGCGCATCCGTGTGAGAGGTGGCCCCGTTTGTTTGGTTCTCCCGCACTTTGCGTGGAAAAGCTGACCACGCTGGTGCCGGCGCCGTCGGGAGATCCCATGTAATGGAGCA
>NZ_RZIJ01000109.1 GCF_003989665.1 Azospirillum doebereinerae
AAACGGTGAAAACCTCACCGCCGCCTGCGCATCCCTTCTCACAACACGGTATAAACTTGTCAAACATCCCGCAGCGCTGAAGCTGCCGCCTTTGTCTCTGGCGAACCGTTCATTTTGGTCCGCCGTTTGTCTTGACCTTTATTTAGTCGATCCGGCTTTTCGTGTCAAGCTTCTTTTTCAGAGGCTCTTTTCTACTTCACCGCGTCTTCCAAATCCCGCGCTTCGTTGCCGGC
>NZ_RZIJ01000011.1 GCF_003989665.1 Azospirillum doebereinerae
AGACCGGCCAGATGCTGGCCGCCCTGCTGGGCTGGGGCCAGGGCACCTTCGCCTCCAAGATCGTTGCCGGTGAGGGCAGCGTTGCCGTGACCCGCGAGATCGACGGCGGGCTGGAGACGGTGGACCTCAAGCTGCCGGCCATCGTCACGGCCGATCTGCGACTGAACGAGCCGCGCTACGCGTCGCTGCCGAACATCATGAAGGCGAAGAAGAAGCCGCTGGAGACCGTCACCCCGGACAGCCTGGGCGTGGACGTGGCGCCGCGTCTGACGACGCTGAAGGTGGTCGAGCCGGCCAAGCGCAAGGCGGGCGTGAAGGTGGCCGATGTGGCCGCCTTGGTGGACAAGCTGAAGACCGAAGCGCGGGTGATCTGATCATGGCCAACATTCTCGTCATCGCCGACCACGACAACGCGGCGCTTCGTCCCGCCACGCTGAACGCGATCACCGCCGCCGCCCAGATTGGTGGCGATGTCCACGTGCTGGTCGCCGGCAAGGGCGCGCAGGCCGTGGCCGACGCCGCCGCCAAGGTGGCGGGCGTCGCGAAGGTCCTGCTGGCCGACGACGCGGCCTACGAGCACCAGCTTCCCGAGGACGTCGCCCCGCTGGTCGTCGCCACCGCCAAGGGTGGTTACGGCCATGTGCTGGCCGGCGCGACCTCGGTCGGCAAGAATCTGCTGCCGCGCGTGGCGGCCCTGCTCGACGTGGCGGCGATCTCCGACATCACGGGCGTCGTGTCGGCCGACACCTTCGAGCGGCCGATCTACGCCGGCAACGCCATCGCCACCGTGCAGTCCAAGGATCCGGTCAAGGTCCTGACCGTCCGCACCACCGCCTTCGACACCGCCGCCGCCGAAGGCGGCTCGGCCAGCGTCGAGTCGGTCGCGGCGGCCGGCGCGGCCGGCCTGTCGAGCTTCGTCTCGGCCGAGCTGACCAAGTCGGAGCGTCCCGAGCTCACATCCGCCCGCGTGGTGGTGTCGGGCGGGCGCGGCATGCAGTCGGGCGAGAACTTCCCGCTGCTGGAGGCGCTGGCCGACAAGCTGGGCGCCGCCGTCGGCGCCAGCCGCGCCGCCGTGGACGCGGGGTTCGTTCCCAACGATTACCAAGTCGGGCAAACCGGCAAGATCGTGGCGCCCGAGCTGTACATCGCCGTCGGCATTTCCGGTGCCATCCAGCACCTCGCCGGCATGAAGGACAGCAAGGTCATCGTCGCGATCAACAAGGATGAGGAAGCGCCCATTTTCCAGGTCGCCGATTACGGTCTGGTCGCCGACCTGTTCAAGGCGGTGCCGGAACTGACGGCCGCGCTGGACAAGGCCCGCTAAGACGGCTGGCCCGTCCGGTCCCCGTTCCCCCCATCCCCGCGGAAAAGCCCAATGTCCACGATCAAGAAGATTGGTATCATCGGTGCCGGCCAGATGGGCAGCGGCATCGCCCAGGTCTGCGCGCAGGCGGGCTATGACGTCGTCGTCTCCGACATCAGCGAGGAGGTCATCGCCAAGTCGCTCGCGGGGATCGGCCGGAACTTCGACCGCCAGATCCAGAAGGGCAAGCTGACCGAGGCCGACAAGGCGACGGCGCTGGCCCGCATCGTCACCGGCACCGACCTGACGGTCTTCACCGACTCCGATCTTGTGATCGAGGCCGCGACGGAGAACGAGGCGCTCAAGCGCGACATTCTGAAGAAGCTGGTCCCGAACCTGAAGCCCGAGGCGCTGATCGCGACGAACACCTCGTCGATCTCGATCACCCGTCTGGCGGCGGCGACCGACCGTCCGGCCAAGTTCATCGGCATGCACTTCATGAACCCGGTGCCGGTGATGCAGCTGGTCGAGCTGATCCGTGGCATCGCGACCGACGAGCCGACCTTCACCGCCGTTCAGGAGCTGACCCAGGCCATCGGCAAGACGGCGGCGGTGGCCGAGGATTTCCCGGCCTTCATCGTCAACCGCATCCTGCTGCCGATGATCAACGAGGCGGTCTACACCCTGTACGAGGGCGTCGGCGGCGTCGAGGCCATCGACACGGCGCTGAAGCTGGGCGCCAACCACCCGATGGGACCGCTGGAGCTGGCGGATTTCATCGGTCTGGACACCTGTCTGGCGGTCATGCAGGTCCTCTACGAGGGCTTGGCCGACAGCAAGTACCGTCCTTGCCCGCTGCTGGTGAAGTATGTCGAGGCTGGCTGGATCGGCAAGAAGTTCGGCCGCGGCTTCTATGACTACTCGCAGACGCCGCCGATCCCGACCCGGTGACGGCCGGTTTCCGATCGGCAGACATTCAAACGCCCGCTCCGGTCCTCCGAAGCGGGCGTTTTCTTTTGCAGGCTCGGGAGCCGTGCGATCGGCTTTACAAGGCGTCGCGCCGCTCGGCCGCGTCCAGCTCGTCGGGATCGACCTCCACCGCCTGCATCACGACCGGGCCGCCGGGCGCGCCCGGCATCAGGATCACTGTGGAGGTCCGGCGGTAGGCGGGAAAGGAGAGGCTCTCGATCAGTTCCTCCTCCATCTCCACCACGTAGCGGCCCGGCGGCTGCGCGCCGTCGAGACCGTTCAGGGTGAAGGGGCGGGTGAAGGTGACCGTCCTTCGAGTGTTGCGCGTGAGCATCGGGACCCTCCTGGACGGCGCTCCGTCACGGAGCGCTCTCGATTGCGGCGAGCTGGAGAAGGGCGGCCTTCAGCCAGGGCGCCCGGACGATGCGGTTGCGCGTCGACCACGGCACCTTGGTGGCGTTCTCGGCCTCGTAGAGGCTCTGGGCCAGCGCCTCGACCGCCATGCGGCCGCCGAGCTGGCTCTCGCGGGCGACCCGCTCGCGCCCGGTTTCCGTTCCCTTGACGCGGTACTGGTTCTCGCCGCTGTCCGGTGGCAGGAAGCGTTCCACCCGGTGGTCGCCGCGCGGCGCGCCGTGTTTCACCTCCGGTTCGCAGAAATGGACGATCTGGCCGATGTGGAATTTCTGGCTGTTCATGGTTGGCCTCCGGCCATCCGGTATGCGTTCATGCCGATTCCGATGCGGCTTCAGCCGCCGCCACGACCGCCGCCTTGCGGCGCCCGCGCCCGGCCGCCTTGGTCGCCGCCGTCGCGGCGGCCTTGCGGGCTTGGCGCACGGCCAATTCCTCCTGGATCGCGGGCAGCGCCGCCTGGGCGGCGGTCTTCTGCTTGGCGTTGCCGTTCAGGGCGAGGCGTTCGGCGTTGGCGCCCAAAGTGCCGAGATCGGCGTCGGCCATGTCGGGCAGTCGTTTCAGCAAATCCATCGTCAGCTCGCTTTCAAGTCGGAGGGGCCGGATATCGCCGGCAGGGGGGACGGCCATCGGGGAGGGCGCCGGCACCGGAGCGGGGCGGTTCGCGGCCTGGGCCTGCGACTGCCAGCCGTCCTGCCAGCCCTTGGCGGACTCGCTGCCCGCCGGATGCGGGTTGGTCGAGGGCACCGCCCCGGACCGCGCGGCCAGCTTGCCGGTCAGGAACGCGACCTGCGTCCAGCGGTCGCCTCCCCGTTTCGTGGCGGGCGGCAGTGTCTTCGCATGAGTCATCGCCGCTTGAACCGCCATTTCAGAAAATATCGATATTAATATGGTCTTCCGATGGTGAATTTCAAAACACTATCGCGCCTGTACCCCTTAAATAAATCCAGGAACACGTTCGATATCGGGAAAAATCCCTCGATCCTCCGTCCTCTCGAAAATTACGATGGCAGGCGAAAACTGCGGGCCGTGCTTTGGCGGCGACAAGACAGGGCCGTCGATTTTTTACGGTGCCCTCTCGGCGACCTTTTGAAATTCGTGCTGCGTTTTAGCCAAGGCGCGGGCGCGCTCCCCGTCCCCGGAACGCGAGCGGGCGTTCCGGGGCTGGCCGGCGGGCCGGCAAACAGGGCATCAGGCGGGGATTTCGTCCGTCCAGACCCGGAAGCTGGTCAGCGTGTTCGGCCCGAAGGTGTGGGTCAGCGGCACGTCGGCGGCGTCGCGGCCCTGCGCGATCAGCACGCGGCCGATCCGCCGGACGTTGTTGCGCGGGTCGAAGACATGCCAGCGCCCGCCGAGGTAGACCTCCATCCAGGCCGCGAAATCGCCGGGATCGTAGGGCGGCGGCAGGCCGATGTCGCTGATGTAGCCGGTGCAGTAGCGCGCCGGGATGTTCATGCAGCGGCAGAAGGCGACGGCGAGGTGGGCGTAGTCGCGGCAGACCCCGCGCTTCTCGGCGTAGGCCTCGGCGGCGGTGCGGGTCGGGCGGGAATGCTCGTAGCCGAAGGTGATGTGCTTGTGGACGAAGTCGCAGATCGCCTGCACGCGCGCCCAGCCCGTGGGGGTGTCGGCGAACAGCCGCCACGCCTCGGCCGACAGCACGTCGGTCTCGCAATAGCGGCTGCCGAGCAGGAATTGCAGCGTGTCCGCCGGCAGATCCTGGACCGCGTGCTGCACGGCGGTCAGGTCGACCGGGTCGGGCTGGCCATCGTCCCAGATGACGCTGTCGGTGGTGAGCTTCAGGCTGCCCGCCGGGGCGACCAGACGGTTGCACCAGTTGCCGAAGCTGTCGCGGTAGCCCTGGACCGGCACCGGCGGGGTGGTGATCATGTGGTCGGGGCGTTCGAGATGGGCGACGCGCGTGTAATGCGTGTTCAGCATCACGATCATCGGGGTGGGGCCGGTGAAATTGTAGGTCAGCTCGTATCCGAGGCGGATGCGCATGCGGAGGTCTCCGGCAAGGGGATGCCCGGCGGGCGGAAGGGGCGGCGGAACGGCCGCGGCGCCATCGGACCCCGTCCGGCCTCCAGGGGCCGGGATCCGTGCGACAGGGGCGACGGTCGCGCCCGGAAGCCCGAGCATGACACGTTTCCTACGGAAACCGACACACTCTAAATCGAATTTCCAAGCCGGAGCGGGGCTTTAGCGCCCGGCCTCGCGGGTTCGGTCCCAATGGCCCGGCCCCAATGGCTTGGTCTTGTCCGGCCTTGGCGTTGACCGTCCCGGCGATGCGCGGCACTGTGCCGGCGGTCTCCACCGCGAACCCGTGCCAGCCCCTCATGCTTCCATGACTCCAGCCACAGCCTCCGCCATCGAGGGCGTCGTGTCGGTCCGCCTGCTGGTTGCCGACGGCGCCGTCCGGCGGGCCGAGGTCGCGGTCCGCCGCCCCGCCGCCGCCGTGGCCCGCGCGCTGGCCGGTCGCACGCCGGAGGAGGCGGTCCGGCTGGTCCCCCTGCTGTTCAGCCTGTGCGGCACCGCCCAGGGGCTGGCCGCCGCGATGGCCTGCGAGGCGGCGCTGGGTCTCGACGCGTCGGCCCACGCGCCGGCCCGCGCGCTGATGCTCGACGCCGAGGCGGCCGACAGCCACGGGTGGCAGGCCGCCATGGCATGGCCGGCGCTGCTCGGCGAGCGGCCCGCCCCGCAAGGCCTGCGCGCGCTGCGCGCCGCCGTGACGGCCCTGAACGAGGCGCTGTATCCGGGACGGGACGGGCTGCGGCCGGGCGGCGGGGCGTTGCGGCCCGACCCGGCCGGCCTTGCCGATCCGGTGGCGCGCATCGCCGCTTGGATCGAGGCCGAAATCTTCGCCGGCCCATGCCCGGCCGACCACGACGCGCTCGCCGCCTGGGCCGCGCTGGGCGCCACCGCCGCCGCCCGGCTGACCGCGCGGCTGCTGGATCCCCGCCTTGCTGGACAGGGCGCCGTCGGTGTCGAGGCCCTGGCCGAGCGGCGCCCATCCTGGTTTGCCGAGCGGCTCGCCGCCGATCCCGGATTTTCCGCCCGCCCGCATCATGACGGCGCCCCCGCACACACCGGATCGCTGGCCCGCCGCGCCGATCACCCGCTGGTCGTCTCGGTCGCGGAGCGGCACGGCTTCGGGCTGGCGGCGCTGCTCGCCGCCCGGCTGGCCGACATGGCGGCGCTGCCCCGGCACATGGCCGAAGCGACCGGACGGGTCCGCCCCGCCGTGCCCGCCGTGGCCTTCCTGGTCTCCGCCGCCCCCGGCGTCGGCTGCGGGGTGGTGGAGACGGCGCGCGGGCGGCTGGCCCATTGGCTGCGGCTCGGTCCCGACGGGCGGATCGCCGACTTCCGCGCCGTGGCGCCGACCGAATGGAACTGCGCCGCCGACGGGCCGCTGGCGCGCGGGCTGGCCGCGCTGCCGGCCGGGCCGGATCTGGCGGAGCGGGCGCGGCTGCTGGTCGCCCTGCGCGACCCCTGCGTCGCCTGCACCGTCACGCTGGAGGAAGCCGGCGGCGCCGGCCCGATTCCGATTCGAGAGAAGGAGAGCCCCGCCTGATGCCCGCGGACCACGATCAGCACCCCGATCACGAGCACATCGGCCCCGACGGCAAGGTCTACCGCCGCCCCGTCGCCGTGCCCGTCCACCGGCACGCGTCGCACCCTGACGACGAGGGTGAGCACGACCATGTCGGCCCCGACGGGCGCGTCTTCCGCCACAGCCACCATGGCAACGGCCCGCGCGTCGATGCGGCGGCCTCGGCCAATCGGCGGCGCTTCGCGGAGGCTGGCGTGTTCGTGATGACGCTGTTGTCCAACCCCGGCGCCGGCAAGACCACCTTGCTGGCTCGCACCCTGACCGAGTTGAAGAACCGCGTCCCGATGGCGGCGGTCGTGGACGATCCCCGGACCGGCCTCGACGCCGCCCGCCTCCGCGCCACCGGTGCGGCGGTCGTCCAGGCCGAAGCCGCCACCCAGTCCTCCACGGGGCGCCTCGACGCGATGGCCGTGGGGGCGGCGGCCGACCGGCTGGGTCTCGCGGAGGACAGCGTGCTGTTCATCGAGGCCGCTCCCATCCCCGCCCACGCCGCCGGGGCCGATCTGGGGGAAACCCACCGGATCCTGCTGCTGCCGGTGACGGAGGGGGAGGACCGGCCCCTGAAACACCCGGATCTGATCGCCGCCGCCGACCTGCTGGTCGTCACCAAGACCGACCTGCTGCCGCATCTGTCGATGGATGTGGAGAGGCTGATCGATCACGCGCAACGGTTGAAACCCTCTCTGGCGGTCATCGCGTTGTCCGCCACCTCCGGTCAAGGGCTGCGGGCGTGGTACGACTGGATCGAGGACGGTTTGGCCGAGGCGCGCGCCGGTCGGTGATTGGGGGCGAAGGACCATTGGCCGGATGGGCGGCCGTTTCGCCCGAGCTACCCCATCGTTGCCGCGCCGCCGGTCCCGTCGGAAGGACCCCTTCCGCGCGCTGGCTGTTGCCTCTCTCGGATGATCCTATGCCCAGACCTAGGACGATCTGCGAAGAGAGGTTCCGATGGCGATGCTGACCACCGTCCGTTTGGGCGCCCCCCGTTTGGATCCCGGCGCGCTTGCCGGGACCGCATCGGCCGCGCAGGCGATGGCGCGCTTGCCCAACAGACAGCCTCTGTACGCCCACCGCGTGAAGCGCGGCTTCGACGTTGTCGGCGCGGCCGGCCTGATCCTGCTGTTCGGACCGCTGATGCTGGTCGTCGCCTGGCTGGTCGCCAAGGATGGCGGGCCGGCGGTCTTCGGCCACCGCCGCGTCGGCGCCGACGGGCGGTCCTTCACCTGTCTGAAGTTCCGCTCGATGGTGATCGACGCCAACGACGCGCTGGATCGGCTGTTGGCCGAGGACGAGGAGGCGCGGGCCGAATGGGCGGCCACGCGCAAGCTGCGCAACGATCCCCGCATCACCGGGGTCGGGCGCTTCCTGCGCCGGTCGAGCCTGGACGAGCTGCCCCAGCTGTTCAACGTGCTGCGCGGCGAGATGAGTCTGGTCGGCCCGCGTCCCATCGTGGACGACGAGGTCGCCTTCTACCACGCCTGTTTCCCCTTCTACGCGCAGTGCCGGCCGGGGCTGACGGGGTTGTGGCAGGTCAGCGGGCGCAGCGACGTGGATTACGTGCGCCGGGTCCAGCTGGACACCGCCTACGTCGTCGGCTGGAACTTCTGGAGCGACATCACGATCATGCTGCGCACCGTGCGGGTCATGGTGAAGGGCAGCGGCGCCTATTGAAGCCTGGAGTCGGAGGGCGGAAAGCCCTCCTCGACGAAGGAGAGCATCCGTTCACGCCGTTCCGCCCCCCTTCGGGCGCGGGACAAGCCGCTTGGCGCCCCCCATTTCCGGTTCCGGCCTTCCCCTCAATGCCGGAACCGGGGTGGACTTTGAGACGACAACGACGGCATGCTAGGGTCGTTCCACTTGCGAAACCCCCTGGTAACGTATGCGATGCGCGTGATTACGCCGGCCGGTCCGGCCAGTCGAGAGGGGCCTAGGATGGCGAAACTGCTGGCGGCCTTGCTGCTGATGATGGTGGCGATCGGACCGGCCTGCGCGGTCGCTCCGACCAGCCGGGCCGACACCGTGGCGGCGCTCGACCGCTACCGCGCCGAATTCGCCAAGACGCGCGGCTACGGCAGCCTGTCCAGCGCCGACCGCAACTACGTGCTGTTCTCCGACGCGATGCGCCGGGTGCTGACCGAGCATGTCAAGCCCTACGACCCGCAGGTGCTGGTCGACAAGGCGGTGACGGGCCTCCAGAAGAAGAAGGCCGAGACCCCGCGCGCCAGCGACCGCGCCCTGACCGAGGCGGCGCTGGACGGCATGCTGGGCGGTCTCGACCCCTATTCCAGCTTCCTCGATTCCGAGCGCTACCGCTACCTGCGCGAACAGACCTCGGGCGAGTTCGGCGGCCTGGGAATCGAGGTCACCATGGACGAGGAGAGCGGGCTGATCCGCGTCGTCTCGCCCATCGACGGCTCCCCCGCCGCGCGCGCGGGCCTGCGCACCGGCGACCTGATCGCGCGCATCGACGACGTGGCGGTGAAGGGGCTGAACCTCCAGGACGCGGTGGCGCGCATGCGCGGGCCGGTCGGCACCTCGGTCGCGCTCAGCGTGCGCCGCCCGCCGGCCACCGAGCCCGGCAGCAAGGTGTCGCTGACCCGCGCCATCGTGAAGATCCACCCGGTGCGCTACCGGCTGGAGGGCGACGTCGCCTACATCCGCATCGCCACCTTCAACCAGCAGACCACCTCGGCGCTCGACGCGGCGGTGGAGGACATGCGGCGCCAGTCCAACGGCCGGCTGTCCGGCGCGGTGGTCGATCTGCGCAACAACCCCGGCGGGCTGCTGGAGCAGGCGGTCAGCGTCGCCGACCGCTTCCTGGAGGCGGTGGACATCGTCACCGTGCGCGGCCGCGACCCGGACGAGACGCGGGCCTACCACGGCACCTCGGGCGACCTGCTGGCCGGGCTGCCGGTGGTGGTGCTGATCAACAGCGGCTCGGCCTCGGCGTCGGAGATCGTGGCGGGGGCCCTGCAGGACCACGGGCGGGCGCTGCTGTTCGGCACGCGCTCCTACGGCAAGGGGTCGGTGCAGACCATCTCGTCGCTCAGCGCCGACACCGGCATCCGCCTGACCACGGCGCGCTACTTCCGCCCGTCCGGGGGCTTGGTCGACTGCTTCGGCGTGTCGCCCAACCTGGAGGTCAAGCCGGCCAACGGCAACACCGACGAGACCCACCCCGACCCGGCCACCTGCGACGCCAACGCCTCGCCCCCGCCGCCGCCGCGCGCGTGGAAGATGGAGGAGATGTGCCCGGACGTGTCGAACAGCGTGCCGAAGCCGGACGCCGACCGTCCGCTGGACTGCGCCGTCGCGGCGATCCGCACCCGGCTGACCGGCGCGCTGGCGGGCGCCCGCGACTGACGAGGCCCTCCTGACGGCGCCGCCGGCCTGTCTTGCTCAGGCGCCGGCGCTGTCCAGGGCCGGACGCGGCGGGGCGGTTTTCAAACGCGCCGCGTGCCGGCGGCCGAGCGCCATGGCCGGACGCTCCACCGTGAGGTGGACGGCGCTGGCGAGCAGCACGACCAGGGCGCCGACTCCGGCCAACGCGGCGGCGAAGAGCGTCCCGTCCTCCCGCACGGCGCCCGGCAGCGCGGCGTTGCCGGTGAGGGCGAGCCAGATCACCAGCCCGTGCAGCAGGTAGACGCCGTAGCTGATCTCCCCCAGCCACAGCACCGGCCGCCACGCCAGAACCCCGCCGAAGCTCTGGCCGGAGGCGATGGCGAGGAAGACCACGCTCAGCCCCAGCAGCGGGAGAGGCGCGTAGGCCGTGTCGAAGCCGGCGACGGTCCCGGCCAGCGCCGCCAGCGCGACGGCGCCACCTGCGGCGGACCGCCCGAAGGCCGCGAGTTCCGGCCGGCGGACCCAATGGGCCGCCGCGAAGCCGCCGAGGAAGCAGGCGAGGATGACCGGGCTGAACCCCCGGAAATAGGCGTAGACGGCGACCGTCGCCCCCAGCGAGCCGAGGGCGGCCGCCCGCCGCCCCGAACGGCGCAGCAGGAAGGCCAAACCGGGCAGGGCGGCGTAGAACAGCAGCTCGTATTTCAGCGACCACGTCGCGTAGGCGACGATCTGCCCGGCGTTCTCCATCCCGTTGACGGCCGGCGTTTTGAACGTCGCCCAGCCGATCAGCGAGCGGACCATCGACAAGGCATCCACCTTGGGGGCGAAGCCGGTCGAGGCCAAGGCGATCAGGACGGCGCCGGTCCAGGCCAGCAGATAGACCGGGTAGAGGCGGTAGGCGCGGGAGAGGGCGAAGGCGGCCCAGTCCATCCTTGATCGGCTGTCGAGGACGCGGGTCCAGAACAGGAAGGCCGTGACCATGAAGAACAGGGCGACGCTCGACTGCCCGAGATGGACGGCCAGCCGCGACTCCGGCGCCACCCATTGGCCGGTGTAGAGCCAGCCCCAGGTGATGACGCCGTGGTGGATGAACACGCCGTAGGCCAGCGGGCCGCGCAGCCCGTCGATGGCGCGGAAGCGCCCCGCTCCGGACTCCGGCAGGGCGCCCGCCGGGAGAAGGCGCAGCAGAAGCGTGGCGACGCCGAGGGCGACGCCGTAAAGCGCCAGGGCAAGAAGCGGGGTGTTGCTCATGGAGGGCCGATCCGGGCGGTGTCCGCCGAGGATTAGCAGACAATCCCGCCCGGCGCGGCGGCAAAATCCGTGACGCCGCTTCCCTGACGGACACGGCGCCACGGACGCTGCGTCAGACGACGATGCTGCCTTCCAGATACAGCACCGCCTTGCCGCCGATCTTCACCCGGTCGCCGGCCAGCGCGCAGGCCAGTTCCCCGCCGCGCGCGGAGACCTGCCGGGCAGTCAGCGTGGTCTTGCCCAGCCGCTCCGCCCAATAGGGGATCAGCGTGCAGTGCGCGGAGCCGGTGACCGGGTCCTCCGGGATGCCCTGGGCCGGGGCGAAGAAGCGCGAGACGAAATCCACCCCGCCTTTGCCCGGCGCCGTCGCGCACACCGCGAAACGATCGAGCTTGGCCAGCGCGCCCATGTCGGGGGAGAGGGCGCGGACCTGCTCCTCGTTGTCGTAGACGACCAGATAGTCCCGGCCGGCGAGGATCGCCGACGGGGCCGGGCCGCCCAGCGCCGCGGCGAGGCGCGGGTCGGGGGAGGCGACGGGCTCGGCCGGGCGGCTGGGGAAGTCGAGGGTGAAGAGGTCGCCCTCGCGCGTCACGGTCAGCGTGCCGGCCTGCCGGGTGACGAAGTCCAGGCGGTCGCGGCCGGGCTCCAGCAGGGTGGAGAGGACGAAGGCGGTCGCCAGGGTGGCGTGGCCGCAGAGATCGACCTCGACCGCCGGGGTGAACCAGCGCAGCTCGAAGGCGTCCTCGCCGCGCAGGACATAGGCGGTTTCCGCCAGATTGTTCTCCGCCGCGATGGCCTGGAGCTGCGCGTCGGGCAGCCAGGACTCCAGCGGCACGACCGCCGCCGGGTTGCCGGCGAACACGCGGTCGGTGAAGGCGTCGACCTGATAGATGGGCAGGCGCATGGAAGGCTCCCTGGGATGGGGCGGGTGGTGGAAAGGAGTGGTTGGTTTTGGAGAGCCGTCCGGGTGGACGCTTCAGGCGGCCCGCACCAGCGTGGCGAAGCGGTCGAGATCCACGTTGCCGCCGGTGACGACGATGCCGACGCGCTTGTCCCGCACGTCGATCCGGCCGGACAGAACGGCGGCCAGGGCCAGCCCGCCGGTCGGCTCCACCACCAGCTTCAGCCGGGTGGCGAGGAAGCGCATGGCCTCGACCAGATCGGCGTCGCTCACCGTCTCGATCCCGTCGACCAGACGGCGCAGGACCGGGAAGGTCAGCTGGCCGACGCTGCGGCTCTGGGCGCCGTCGGCGATGGTCTTGGGCGGCTCAATCTTCACGATGGAGCCGCTGCGCAGGCTCTGCTGGGCGTCGTTGCCGGCCTCGGGCTCGATGCCGACGACGCGGCAGCCGGGGCTGAGCGTCCTGGCCGCGACGGCGCAGCCCGACAGCAGCCCGCCGCCGCCGGTCGGGACCAGCAGCAGGTCGAGGGTGCCGGCCTCCTCGATCAGTTCCTTGGCGACGGTGCCCTGGCCGGCCATCACGTGGGGATGGTCGAAGGGCGGGATGAAGGTGCCGCCGCGTTCGGCCATCAGCCGGGCGACGGCGGCGTCGGGCGGTTCGGCGTAGCGGTCGTAGAGCACCACCTCGCCGCCATAGCCGCGCGTGGCCTCCAGCTTGGCGGCGGGGGCGTCCATCGGCATGACGATGGTGGATTTGACGCCCAGCAGCCGGGCCGCCAGCGCGATGGCCTGGGCGTGGTTGCCCGACGAATAGGTGACCACCCCGGCGGCGCGCTGCACGTCGTCAAACTGCGAGATGGCGTTGTAGGCGCCGCGGATCTTGAAGGCGCCGGTGCGCTGGAAGTTCTCGCACTTGAAGAACAGGCGGCCGCCGGTCAGGGCGTCGGCGGTGGCCGAGGTCAGGACCGGGGTGCGGTGGGCGACGCCGGCGATCCGCTCCGCCGCCCCCGCCACGTCCGCGAAGGAGATCGCAAGGTCCGTCATGGCGTGAAATCTCCTATGGGCTCGGGCTTTCGCCCGGTCAGGGCAGGTCGGTGAACAGGAAGGCCTGCTCGTGCCGCTTCATGCCGGCCTGCTCGTAGAAGGTGACGGCCTTGGGCGCGGAGAGGAGCAGGCACATGGTGCCCTCCCCCACCGCGTCGCGGGTCCGCCGCATCAGCTCCTTGCCGATGCCGCGCCCCTGGAGGGCGCGGTCCACCGCCAGATCGGACAGGTAGCAGCAATAGACGAAGTCGGTGACCGAGCGGGCGACGCCGACCAGGGCGCCGTCCAGCCGGGCGGTGACGATCAGCCCGGCGTTGCGCAGCATCGCCTCGACGCGGGGGACGTCCGCCACGGGCCGGCGCTCGGCCAGCCCGGAGCGGTGCAGGACGTCGATGAAGGCGTCGGCGCTCAGATCCGGTTCGACGGCGTACTGGACCGGCTGGGAAAGGGGTTGCACGGCCATCGTCTCATCCCCGCCAGAACGGCTTGGCGACTTCCTGCTCGACCTCGCTGCGGCTGACGCCGATGTCCTTCAGCAGATGGTCGTCGAGGCCCATCAGGGCGCGCCGCTGTTTGCGCCGCTCCAGCGCCGCGAACAGCACCTCCACGATGGTCCAGAGGAAACCGGCGCCGGCGACGCGGGTGACGGCACGGGCCTCGCCGTTGGCGGCGGTGTACGGGCCGGGGCTGCGGGTGGCGTCGGTGTGGCGCATCGGATCCTCCATCATCTGGCGCATAAGGCCTCGAACAATCGAGACAATCAGGATTATGGAGATCGTGGCGACGGGGTCAAATCGAATATTGTCACCACTACATTTCCGATGTCGGATGTAACTTTTCGGTCACAGCACGAGGAGCCGCTCTGGAATTGACGTGATAGGCTGAAATTTATCAAAGTGTTAGTAAGGTTCTTCTCCATCTCTGACTGGACGGTGCGCAACATCGTGACAAGGAAAAAGAGACAATGCGGATAAAACAGAGACAATCGAGACGATGCATGGCCGCCATGCGCACGCGAGACCTGCGGCGGCGTCCCCTGCCCATCGTCCAGGGCCCCATCGACGCTGGCGGGGATCCCCGTTAGAGTGCCCGTCCCAACCCCGGCGTCGCGTGTTTTTCCTCCATGAGTGTTGCTCTCCCGTCCTCCTCCTGCGTGGTCGCCAGCGCGGTCTACCGCGACGGCTGCCGCATCGCCGACGTGCCGGTGTCCGAAGCCGGCGCCTGGACCGCGCGTCCGGGGCATTTCGTCTGGATCGGCCTGCACGAGCCGGACGAGGCCCTGCTGATGGAGGTCAAGCGCCAGTTCAGCCTGCACGAGCTGGCGGTGGAGGACGCGCTGCACGCCCACCAGCGCCCCAAGGTCGAGGTCTACGGCGAGAGCCTGTTCATGGTGCTGCGCACGGCGCGGCTGGAACAGGACGAGCTGGTGCTGGGCGAGACCCACATCTTCGCCGGTACCGGCTACGTCGTCACGGTGCGGCACGGCGCCTCGACCACCTATTCGCCGGTGCGGGCACGCTGCGAGAGCGCCCCGCAGCTGCTCAAGCACGGCGAGGATTTCGTGGTCTACGCGGTGATGGACTACGTGGTCGACTGCTATTTCCCGGTGCTCGACCAGATGGGCGGGGTGGTGGAGGAGCTGGAGACGTCGATGATGGCCCGCCCGCCCGGCACGGCGGAGATCGAGCGCATCCACCAGCTGCGCCGTGACCTGGAGCGCCTGCGCCGCGTCGCCGCCCCGCTGCTGGAGGTCTGCTCGCGGCTGGAGCGCTTCGACCTGCCGATGATCGACGCCGACATCCGGCCTTATTACCGCGACGTGCAGGACCACGTGATCCGCGTCAACGAGCAGATCGGCTCCTTGCGCGAACTGCTGTCCTTCGCCTTTGAAACCAGTATGATCCTGGCCGCCGCGCGGCAGAACGACGTGACGCGCAAGCTGGCCGCCTGGGCCGCCATCCTCGCCGTGCCGACGGCCATCGCCGGCCTCTACGGCATGAACTTCGAGCACATGCCCGAGCTTCACTGGCGCTACGGCTACCCGGCGGTGCTGGCGGTCATCACGGTGGTCTGCGTCGGGCTGTACGTCCGTTTCAAGCGGACGGGCTGGCTTTAAGGGGGATTGGTGAGATGAGCGACCCGAAGGACGCGCTGCGCGCGCTGCTGGACAGCTACCTGCGCTGCCCGGCGGAGCCCGCGCGGGCCGAGCTGGAGCAGGCCTTGCGCGGCTACCAGACCGACTGGATCCGCGCCCACGCCGGGGCCGACGCGCCGCCCCTGCCGGTGCCCGCCGCCGCGTCCGCCCGTCCGCCGGCCCGTCCGAAATTCCCCATCGCCTCGGCCGATCTGGAGGTGCTCAAGCGTCTGGCCGAGGGCTGGGCCGGCAGCACGGCCGAGGTGTCGCGCTGGGCGTGGTTCGAGAACCGGGAACTGGTCACGCTGGAGCCGAACCCGGCCGGCAGCGGGCCGGAACTGCTGCGGCTGACGCCGTCGGGCTGGCTGGCGGCGGGGCGCACGCCGCCGGGGTGAGGGGCTGCGGCGGCTTGCCCCCTCCCTAACCCTCCCCCGCCTTTGGCGGGAGAGGGAACTCCGCCGAACGCCGGCAAGCGTCCTGCCCCCTCTCCCGCGAAGCGGGGGAGGGATGGGGAGGGGCAAGTCTCAGCCCTTGCGCACCACCGACAGGAAGCTCGACACCTCGCTGGACAAGGTGCGCGATTCGCCGAGCAGGTTGCCGGCGGCGGCCAGCAGCTCCTCGGCGCTGGTCCCGGTGTCGCGGGCCTGACGCGACACGTCCTCGATGCTGGAGGTCACGGCGTGGGTGCCGGTGGAGGCCTCCTGCACGTTGCGGGCGATCTCGCGGGTGGCGGCGCCCTGCTGGCCGACCGCTTCCGACACCGTGGCGGTGATGTCGCTGATGCGGCGGATCGTCTCGACGATGGCGGAGATCGCGCCCACCGCCGCCTGGGTCTCGCCCTGGATGCCGGCGACCTGGGTCTGGATGTCCTCCGTCGCCTTGGCGGTCTGGTTGGCGAGGTTCTTCACCTCGCTCGCCACCACGGCGAAGCCCTTGCCGGCCTCCCCGGCGCGCGCCGCCTCGATGGTCGCGTTCAGCGCCAGCAGGTTGGTCTGCGCCGCGATGGAGTTGATCAGCTCCACCACCTCGCCGATGCGGTTGGCGGCGTTGGCCAAGCCCCGGACGGTGTCGTTGGTCGATTGCGCCTCGGTCACCGCGCGGGTGGCGACGTGGGTCGCCTCGCCGACGTGGCGGCCGATCTCGCCGATGGAGGCCGACAATTCCTCGGCGGCGGCGGCGACGGTCTCGACGTTGCTCGATGCCTGCACGGCGGCGCTCGACACGCTGCTGGCGGCCTCCTGGGTGCTTTCGGCGCTGTTGGTCAGCCGTTCGGCGTTGCCGCGCATGCGCTGGGCCGAGTCGTTGACCGCGCGGACCACCACGTCGATCTTGCCGGCGAAGCTGCGGGTCGCCGCGTCGATCTCCGCGTGGCGGCGGGCCTGCTGCTCCTCGACCTCGCGCTGGTGGCGGGCGAGCTGGTCGGCGTTGGCCAGACCGTCGCGGAAACCGGCGACGGCGCGCGCCATCTCGCCGATCTCGTCGGCGCGGTCGGTCTCCTCGACCGTGGTCGCGTAGTCCTTGTGGCCCAGCGCGTCGATGGCGGTGACGAGGTGCTGGAGCGCGCCCATCTGGCGCTTCACATAGACGAAGATGCCCAGGCACAGCAGCACGCCGACCAGCAGCGACGCGCCGCCGATCCGCCAGCCCAGCTCGCCGACCAGCGCGTAGAACTCGCCCGAGGGCATGCCGACCGCGAAGGCACCGATCGTCTTGCCCGACGGATCCTTCAGGGGCACGTAGCTGACGAGGTAGTTGACGCCCAGCACCGGGTATTCGCCGAGCAGGCTTTCGCCGCGCCCGATCACCCGCTGATGGATGTCCTCGGGCATCTTGGAGCCGGTGGCGCGGCTGCCGTCCTTGTTCACCAGGGTCGTGGCGATGCGGTTGTTGTCGCGGAACATGGTGACGGTGATGCCCAGCGCCGTCTTGATGCGGTCCACATGTTCGAAGGTGCCTTCGAGCGGCGTGTCGCCGACCATCAGCTTGCCGTCGCTCAGATGGTAGGGCTGGTTCCGGGGGTTCAGGATTTCCCGCGCCACCCGGATGTTCATGTCCTGCCGGTCGATCTCCTGACGCTTCAGGTCGGTGGCGATGAAGTAGAGCGCGACGAACAGCGTGGCGGCGCAACTGGCGATGGTGCCGGCCAGGGTCAGCGAGACGAGTTTCTGGGCGAAGGACAGACGGCTGAGAATGCGGCCCATATGGAGGCTCCCGCCCCGGTGCGGGGCCGGGGCTTACAGTGCGATGCGGTGCATAAGCGTTAACCCACAAAGACTAACAGGCCATTACTGCGCACGGCAATCGCACAATCGCCGGTGGATGCGCCGTATTTAAGATGTTTTAAAGATGCTCGGGCGATTTGGCTTCCACCCGGTTCCGTGGTGGCGCGGTCAGGGCCATGCCGCGCGTCGTGGCGAAGTCGCGCAGGCGGTCCAGCGCCTCGGGGTAGCGCAGGTCGTCCAGAAGCGTGTCGACATCGGCGGCGAAGTCCCGGTGCGCCGGGTCGAGCCGCTCGCGCAGGTCGCTCCACACCTCCTCGGCCCGCAGGTCGGCCATGCCGAGCAGCCCGGCCAGCCGGCGGATCGACGGCTCCAGAGCGGTGTCGTCGGTCAGCGCCGCCGTCCGGATCGCTGCCGTCCGGGCCGCCGCCGTTCCGTTCGCCACCGGGCACAGGCCGGAGAGTTGTTCCAGCAGCCGGGCCAGATCGCCGGCGAGGTCGGTCGCCAGACCGGCGCCGAGGCTGGACTGGTCGGTCCGCACCGCCTCGTCCACCCGGCCGGCGAGCCGCGACAGCTCCATCGCGCCGATGTAGGCGCAGGAGGAACGCAGCGCGTGGGCCAGGAAGCGGATCCGCTCCTGGTCCCCGGCGGCGACCGCCGCGACCAGCGCGGCGGGGTAGTCCGCGCAATCCCGGCGGAAGCTGCGCATCAGCCGGTGCAGGGTGGTGGGGTCGTTGTCGACGCGCCGCAGCGCCGCGTCCCAATCCAGCCCGGCCCGCCGGGCGTCCTGGACGATGTCCCCGCAGGCGATGTCCTCCAGGCGCGGGCCGCCGCCGTCGCGGCCGGCGGGGCCGTCGTCGGCGGGGGGCGGCGGCTGGCGCCCGGTCAGCCGGGCCGGGTCGATCAGGCGCAGCATCGTGTCGAACAGCCGGTCCGGCTCGATGGGCTTGGCCAGATGCTCGTCCAGCCCGGCCTCGCGGCTGGCCTGCCGGTGGGCGGACATGGCCTGGGCCGTCATGGCGACGATGGGCAGGTCGCGGAACCGGTCCTGTTCCAGGCGGCGGATGCGGCGGGTCGCCTCCAGCCCGTCCATCACCGGCATCTGAATGTCCATCAGCACGAGGTCGTAGTCGCCGCGCCCGACGCGCTCGAAGGCCTGGAGCCCGTTCTCGGCGACCTCCACCGTCACCCGGGCCTCCGCCAGCAGGTGCAGCGCCACCTCGCGGTTGAGCGCGTTGTCGTCGACCAGCAGCACGCGGGCGCCGCGCAGAGCCGACAGGTCACGCCGCTCCGCCGCCGGCTTCGCCGTCCGGTCGCCCTGGCCGCCCAGCAGCCCGGCCAGCCGGTCGCGCAGCCGTCCGGGCGTGACCGGCTTGAACAGCACGCCGGCCACGCCGGTGCCGGATTCGGGGGTTTGGAGCGGGACCTCCGCCTTGGCCGGGACCAGCGCCAGCGCCGGGATGACCGCCGCCCGGCCGTCCCAGCCCGGCGCCGGCCAATCGACCAGCGCCGCCGCCACCGGCCGCCCCTGTGCCGCCGCCTGTTCGGCCGCCAGCAGCGCGGCCACCGCCGATTCCGCCTCCACCGCCTCGCAACCCAGCGCCGTGACCATCTCCGCCAGCGCGGCGCGGGCGGCCGGGTGGTCGTCCACCACCAAGACCCGCCCGGCGAGCCGGGCCGGGGCGTCCGCACCCTTCGGGGCCAGTTGGAGATCCACGGTGAAGCCGAAGCGGCTGCCCCGGCCCGGCGCGCTGGACAGGGTGATGGCGCCGCCCATCAGATCGACCAGTTGCTTGCAGATCGTCAGGCCGAGGCCGGTGCCGCCGTAGCGCCGCGTCGTCATGTCGTCGGCCTGGACGAAGGGCTGGAACAGTTGCCCCTGCTGGGCGGCGTCGATGCCGATCCCGCTGTCGGCGACCTGGAAGCCCAGCGTCACGGAACCGCCCGCGCGCGCGACCTCCTCCACCGTCACCAGGATTTCGCCGCGCTCGGTGAATTTCAGGGCGTTGGCGGTCAGGTTGGCCAGCACCTGCCCGAGCCGCAGCGGGTCGCCGACCAGCCGGTCCGGCGTGCCGGGGGCGACGCGGATCGCCACCTCGATGTCGCCGGGCTTGGCGCCGCCGCCCGCCTTGGCGCTGCCCATCACAAGATCGCCGAGCGGTTCCAGCACCTCGTCCAGGGAGAAGGGCTGCGCGACGATCTCGACCTTGCCGGCCTCGATCTTCGAGAAGTCCAGCAGGTCGTTCATGATGCCCAGCAGCCGCCCGGCCGAGGCGTTGATCGTCTCCAGATAGCCGCGCAAGCCCGGTTCGGCGGTGGCTTTCAGCGCGATCCGCCCGATGCCGATGATGGCGTTCATCGGGGTGCGGATTTCGTGGCTGATCATCGCCAGGAAACGCGATTTCGCCGCGCTCGCCCGGTCCGCCTCCTCCTTGGCGCGGTTCAGGGCGGTCTGGAGGCGCTTCATCTCGGTGATGTCGACGTGGGTGCTGTAGGCGATGCCGTCGACGCCGCGCTGCTCGGCCACGCGCAGCCAGCGGTCGCCCGGAAGCTCGACCTCGAAGGGCGCGCCGTTGAAGCGCTGGCGTTCCGTCAGCGAGGCCGGCGGGCGTTGGCCGCGCCACACCGCGTTCAGCAGCTCGTCGTAGCGCAGCCCGATCAGGTCTGCCTTGCGCGGCACGTCGTAGAGGAACAGCACCTGCTCGTTCGCCTTGGCGATCCGGCCGTCGTCGTCCAGCAGCATGACGCCGTCGGCGAACTGCTCCAGAAAGGCTTCCTCGGGGTTGGCGTTCGGGCCGGGCTGGGCGGCGCTCGGGCGGTTCCACTGCCCGGCCCCGGTCGGCGAGGCCAGCGGCGTCCACACCCGGACTCGCCCGCCATCGGCCGTGGACGTCGCCGCGACGCGCACCCATTGGCCGCGGTGCTGGAAGACGAAGGGCTGGGTCTGGCCGCGATGGCGGGCGACGCCTTCCTCGATGTAGCGGTCGATCAGCGGCAGCTCGTCCGGGTCCAGCCGGGACAGGTAGAATCGGCGCAGGTTGAGCGCATAATGCTCGCCCGCGTGGATGTGGCCGTCATGCTCGGGGAACAGGGTCAGGAAGCTGCGATTCCACAGCAGGGCGTGATCGCCGGAGTCGAACAGGCAGACGCCGACGTTGACGCTGTCGAGAAGTTCGGCCATCAGGGCGTAGGGGCCTGAGTCCACCGGCATTGAGAGCACCCTTTCCGCCAGCCACGACGACCGATCCGCCCGTCCATCCGCCCGCGTCGCGCCTGTGGTCCAACGGATCGTGGAAAGATTACAGCGGTGACATCCGACCGGTAAAACGGTTCTTTGTGATGTATTGCGTCAGCAATGTTTTCGTTCTGAAAGAAAGAAGCCTGTGACGGTTTCATGATATTTTTTTGCCAGGCTTTGCGAGGGCTTGGACCTGGATCGATTCCGCAATCTTTCCGGGCCGCCGTGTCCGCCGCTATGATGCCGTTCTCGCGGAGCGGTGGAGAGTGATCGGGGGTTCCATGACGGCCGGCACGGTCGAGCGGTGGCGGGTCCGGGTGCGCGGGCGGGTGCAGGGCGTCGGCTTCCGCCCGCACGTCCACGCCCTGGCGGGACGCTTCGGCCTGACCGGCTGGGTGCTGAACGACGGCGAGGGCGTGCTGCTGGAAGGGCAGGGCGCCGCCACCGCCGCCTTCCGCGCCGCCCTGTCGGCCGACGCGCCGCCGCTGGCCCGCATCGACGCGGTGGAGGCCACCCGCTGTCCTGTCCAGCCGGACGAGAGGGGTTTCGCCATCCGCCACAGCCGGTCGGACGGTCCGGTCGCCACCGGCGTCGCCCCCGACGCCGCCGTCTGCCCGGCCTGCCTGTCGGAGCTGTTCGACCCCGCCGACCGGCGCTACCGCTACCCGTTCCTGAACTGCACCCATTGCGGGCCGCGCTACACCATCACGCGGCGGCTGCCCTACGACCGGCCGCAGACGGCGATGGCGGGCTTTCCGCTCTGCCGGGCCTGCGCCGCCGAATACGCCGATCCGGCCGACCGCCGCTTCCACGCCCAGCCGACCGCCTGCCCCGACTGCGGCCCGCGCCTGTCCCACCCGCCCGAGGCGATCCTGGCCGATCTGAAGGCCGGGAGGATCGTCGCCGTCAAGGGGCTGGGCGGCTTCCACCTCGCCTGCGACGCCGCCGACACGCAAGCGGTGGAGCGCCTGCGCCGGGTCAAGCAGCGCAACGGCAAGCCCTTCGCCCTGATGGTCGCCAACGCGGCCTCGGCCGAGCGCTTCGTCCACCTCGGTGACGGCGAGCGGGCGCTGCTGGAGGGAACGGCCCGCCCCATCGTGCTGCTGCGCCGCCGCGACGACGCTCCCTTTCTTGCCCCCGGCGTCGCGCCCGGTCTGGCGTGGCTGGGGGTGCTGCTGCCCTACACGCCGATCCACCACCTGATCTTCCACGAGGCCGCCGGCCGCCCCGCCGGGACCGCCTGGATGGAGGAGCCGCAGCCGCTGGCCCTGGTGATGACCTCGGCCAACCCCGGCGGGGAACCGCTCGCCATCGGCAACGCGGAGGCGCGGGAGCGGCTGGCCGGCATCGCCGACACCATCGTCGACCACGACCGTCCCATCGTCGTCCGCGCCGACGACAGCGTCGTCCGCTGGCTGGCCGGCGCCCCGGCCTTCCTGCGGCGCGGGCGCGGCCATGTGCCGGAGCCGATCAAACTGTCCCGCCCCGTGCCGCCGGTCCTGGCGGTCGGCGGGCATTTGAAGGCCACAATCTGCGTCACGCGCGGCGACGAGGCGTTCCTGTCCCAGCACATCGGCGACCTCGACAACCTCGCGACGCTGGATTTCCTGGAGGAGACCGTCGCCCATCTGCTTCACGTCCTGGGGGTGGAGCCGGTGGCGGTCGCCCATGACCGGCATCCCGATTTCCAGTCCACCCGCTTCGCCGAGCGCATGGGCCTGCCGACCGTGGCGGTCCAACACCACCACGCCCACGTCGCCGCCGTGCTGGCGGAGCATGGGGTGGGGGAATCGGCGCTGGGGCTGGCGTTGGACGGGTTCGGGCTGGGCATGGACGGGGAGTCCTGGGGCGGGGAGATGCTGCTGGTGGAGGGGGGCCGCGCCGAGCGCCTCGGCCATCTGGCGCGGCTGGCCCAACCCGGCGGCGACCTCGCCGCGCGCCAGCCCTGGCGGATGGCGGCGGCGGCGTTGGTCCGGATGGGGCGGGGCGACGAGATCGTTTCCCGTCTCGCCAGCCATGGCCCGGCCGAGGGTGTGCGGCGGATGATCGAGGGCGGCGTCAACGCGCCGCCGACGAGTTCCTGCGGGCGCTGGTTCGACGCCGCCTGCGGCATCCTCGGCGTGCGACCGGTCGCCGGCTTCGAGGGCGAGGCGCCGATTCTGCTGGAGTCCCTGGTCCGCCGCCCCCGGCTCGCCCCTGGCGCGTGGCGCGTCGCGGACGGCGTGCTGGACCTCACGCCCCTGCTGGAACGGCTGCTGACCGTGGCCGACGCGGTGGAGGGGGCGGAGCTGTTCCACGGCACGCTGACCGCCGCCCTGATCGACTGGGCCTTGCCGGTGCTGCGCGGGCGGGGCCTGCGGCTGATCGCGCTGTCGGGCGGCTGCCTGATGAACGGCGTGCTGGCGCAAGGGCTGGCCGAGGGTTTCGCCGCCGCCGGGATCGCGGCGCTGCTGCCCCGCAAGGCCCCGGCCAACGACGGCGGGCTCAGCTTGGGCCAAGCCTGGGTCGCGTCCTTGGGCCTGTGACGGCCGAAAAGGGATGTCCGGATGGAATAGCGGACCGGGCGGCGGCGTCCACCGTTCTGGAAAAGCGCGCCGGCATCGGGCCGGACGGGCTTTCGGGGAGTGGGTGCGATGATCGACAACGATGTGAACGCCGGCTGGATGGACCGGACGGCGGTGGGCGGACGGGACCTGCTGTTGCTGGCCGCCCGCATCCTGCTGGGCGCCATCTTCGTGCAGAGCGGCTTCGGCAAGCTGATGGGGCTCGGCGGCTTCATCGCCGGGCTGGAGAGCCAGGGCGTGCCGATGGCCGCCGTGCTGGGCACCGTCGGCGCGGTGGTCGAGTGCTTCGGCGGGCTGGCGGTGGTGCTGGGCGCCTGGACCCGGCTGGCGGCGATCCTGGTCGCCGGCTTCACCGTGGCGGCCACGCTGATCGCCCACCGCTATTGGGACGCGGCGCCCGACGCCATGAAGATGCAGCAGATCCAGTTCATGAAGAATCTCGCCATCATCGGCGGCTACCTGTCGCTGGTCGCCTCGGGCGCCGGGCGCTACAGCGTCGACGGCATGCGCGGCCCCCGCGCCTGATCGCCCCACCCGCGTCTTGTCCGGTTGCGGGCGGCGTCCGGGCGGGCCATATCTGCCGCTGTCGTGAATTGCGCGGTGGTCGGGTCGTCATGGGTTGGGTGAGCAGGGGACGCCGCGCGGCGTTGGGGTCGCTGGCGGGATCGCTGATGGGGCTGCTGGTCGGCTTGGGAGGCGCCTCGGCGCAGACGCCGCCCCCCGGCCCGGCGGCAGAGCTGGCGGCCAAAACCTGCGCCACGCTGGCGGCGCGGGTGGACGAGATCCCCGGCTCCGGCCCGGTCTTCCTGCGCAGCTACGACAACGCCTTCGCCGCCGGGCCGACGACGGAGCCGGCGCTGGCCAACGCCGCCTTCACCTACGACAACGCGCTGGCGATCATCGCGCTGACCGCCTGCGGGAAGGGGCCGCAGGCCCTGCGCATCGGCGAGGCGCTGCTCGACGCGACCAACCTCGACCGCGCCGGGCGCAAGGGCCGGCTGCGCAACACCTACCGGGCCGGCGCCCAGAAGCAGCGCCCCATCCCGCCGATGGGCTGGTGGGACGTGGTCGAGAACCGCTGGCTGGAGGACCCCTATCAGCTCGGCACCGCCACCGGGAACGTCGCCTGGGCCGGGCTGGCGCTGGTGGCGCTCGGCGACGCGACGGGGGAGGGGCGGTTCCGCGAGGGCGCCGCGACGCTGGCCCGCTGGGTGGTGGACAAGACCCGCGACCCGAAGGGGCCGGGCGGCTTCAACGGCGGTCTCCAGGGCTTCGACAACGCGCCGCAGCCGCTGACCTGGAAATCCACCGAGCACAACACCGATCTGGTCGCCCTGTTCGACCGGCTGGGCGGTGAGTGGGCGGCGGCGTCGAAGGCGGCGCGCGGCTTTCTCGACGCGGCCTGGGCGGCGGGCAACGGGCATTTCCCCATCGGCACCGCGCCGGACGGGGTGACGATCAGCCACGCCACCTCCGGGCTCGACGCGCAGCTCTGGCCGCTGCTGCTGCGCGACCCGCCGGAGGCGTGGGCGGCGGCGCTCGCCTACGCCGAGCGCGCCCATGGGGTGGAGGGCGGTTTCGACTTCAACGACGACCGCGACGGGATGTGGGTGGAGGGCACCGCGCAGGGCGCGCTGACCTACCGCGCGCTCGGCCGCCGGGCCGACGCCGACCGCCTGTTCGCGGAACTGCTGACGGAGATCAGCCCCGGCGGCTTCCTGTGGGCGACCCGTCCGGCGGTGCTGACCACCGGGCTGGCCATCGGGCCGGACAGCAAGACCGACGACTTCCATTATTACCGCCGCCCGCATCTGGGCGCGACCGCCTGGGCGGCGCTGGCGGCGCTGGGAACCAACCCCTTCACCGGCGCGACACTGCCCTGACCGGGCGGGGAAGACCCCGCCGGCTCCCACCCGAAAACACCCCGACGCTACCCCGAAGGGCGAGGCCGCAAGCCTCGCCCTATTTTCACGTTGCGGCGGCGGCGCGGTGCTTGTACGCTAGTATGCAAGTTGGTTGCCCGAACGGTGTTTCCTCCCATGCCCCTTCCCATCGCCGCCTCGCTCGCCCGTGGACCCCGCCTGCACGACGTCTACGACGTGCTGCGCAGCGCCATCCTCAACGGCCAGCTCCGGCCGGGCGAGGCCATGTCGGAGACCAAGACCGCCGCCCAGTTCGGCGTCAGCCGCACCCCCATCCGGGACGCCTTCCGGCGGCTGTCCGACGACGGCTTCCTGCGCATCGTCCCGCAGGTCGGCACCTATGTGGCGCCGATCCAGCTGGAGGCGGTGGCCGACAGCCAGTTCGTCCGCGAGACGCTGGAATGCCGCACGATCCGGCTGGCGGCCGAGCGCATGGACCTCGCCCAGGCGCTGGTCCTCGACCGCCATCTGGCCGAGCAGGAGCGCGCCGTCGCCGCCAACGACACCGATTCCTTCTTCGCCTCGGACGAGGCCATGCACGCCGACCTGATCCGCATCGCCGGCCGCCCGGCGGTGTGGAATCTGATCCAGGACGTCAAGGCCCAACTCGACCGCGTGCGCTGCCTGTCGCTGCAAAGCACCGACTGGCTGGCGATGATCTTCGAGCAGCACCGCACCCTGATCGACCGCACCCGCGCCCGCGACGCGGACGGGGCGGAGGAGGCGATGCGCGCCCATCTGCGCACCGTCTTCGACGCCATCGAACGCATCGCGGCCACCAACAGCGAGTATTTCGAGGACGACCGCGCCCAGCCCGCGCGCTGAGCACCAAGGCAACCGGGTGAAGCCCCTCTCCCCTTGCGGGAGAGGGGTTGGGGTGAGGGGGCGCAAATCTTTCCGCCTTCGGCGGAATACCCCTCATCCCAACCCTTCTCCCTCAAGGGGAGAAGGGCTTACCCGGTTGCCCTGCGCTGAGCCCCCAGACGGAACGACCTACAGAACCGGCAAGACCGCGCCGTCCCCCGACCTCCGCTTTGCCGCCCGTCCCTGCCACCCGCGCGGGACGGCGGCGTGCGCCCGATTTCACCAGCGCCTGCCCACGCCCCATTCTGGAACCCGTCGATGAAGATCACCAACGCCCGCATCATCGTCACCTGTCCCGGCCGCAACTTCGTCACCCTGAAGATCGAGACCGACGAGGGCGTGACGGGGCTGGGCGACGCGACGCTGAACGGCCGCGAGCTGTCGGTCGCCTCCTATCTGGCCGACCATGTGGTGCCCTGCCTGATCGGCCGCGACCCGCAGCGGATCGAGGACATCTGGCAGTATCTCTACAAGGGCGCCTATTGGCGGCGCGGCCCGGTGACCATGGCGGCCATCGCCGCCGTCGATACCGCGCTGTGGGACATCAAGGCCAAGATCGCCGGGCTGCCGCTGTACCAGCTTCTGGGCGGCCAGAGCCGCGACGGTGTGATGGTCTACGCCCACGCCAACGGCCGCGACGTGGCCGAGACGGTGGACCGCGTCGGCGAATACATCGAGAAGGGCTACAAGGCGATCCGCGCCCAGTCGGGCGTCCCCGGCCTGTCGGGCGTCTACGGCGTCGCCAAGGACAAGTTCTACGAGCCGGCGACCAAGGGGCTGCCGCAGGAATCGGTGTGGTCCACCGAGGCCTATCTCGACTTCGTGCCCTCGCTGTTCGAGGCGCTGCGCGTCAAGCACGGCATGGGGCCGCATCTGCTGCACGACGTCCACCACCGCCTGACCCCCATCGAGGCGGCGCGGCTCGGCAAGAGCCTGGAGCCCTACCGCCTGTTCTGGATGGAGGATCCGACCCCGGCCGAGAACCAGGACGCCTTCCGCCTGATCCGCCAGCACACCGTCACCCCCATCGCGGTCGGCGAGGTGTTCAACTCGATCTGGGACTGCAAGGACCTGATCCAGAACCAGCTGATCGACTACATCCGCGCCACGGTGGTGCACGCCGGCGGCGTCTCGCATCTGCGCCGCATCGCCGATTTCGCCGCGCTCTATCAGGTGCGCACCGGTTGCCACGGCGCCACCGACCTGTCGCCGGTCTGCATGGGGGCGTCGCTGCACCTCGGCCTCGCCATCCCGAACCTCGGCGTGCAGGAGCACATGGAGCACAACGCGGAAACCGACGCCGTCTTCCCGCACAGCTACACGCTGAAGGACGGCTACATGCACCCCGGCGAGACCCCCGGCCACGGCGTCGAGATCGACGAGGAGCTGGCCGCCAAATACCCCTACTCCCCCGCCTATCTGCCGGTCGCGCGGCTGGCCGACGGCACCCTCTGGAACTGGTGAGCGGATCATGCGCCTGAACGCCCAAACCCTGCCGACCGTCGCCGCCACCGTCCAGCGCCCGGCCTACGACCGGAGCGCGCTGGAGCCGGGGATCGTCCATCTCGGCATCGGCGCCTTCCACCGCGCCCATCAGGCCGTCTACACCGAGGACGCGCTGAACCGCGCCTTCGGACCCTGGGGGATCGTCGGCGTCAGCCTGCGCAGCCCCGACACCCGCGACGCGCTGGCGCCGCAGGACGGTCTCTACACCGTCGCGGTGCGCGACGCCGCCGGTGAATCCCTGCGCGTCGTCGGCAGCATCCTGGAGTGCCTCGTGGCGCCCGAGGATCCGGCGGCGGTGCTGGAGCGGATGACCCGCCCGTCGGTGCGCATCGTCACCGTGACCGTCACCGAGAAGGGCTATTGCCACGACCCGGCGACCGGCGCGCTGAACGAATCCCACCCCGACATCGTCCACGATCTGGCCGAGCCGGAGCGCCCGCGCACCGCCGTCGGCTTCCTCGCCGAGGCGCTGGCCCGCCGCCACGCGCTGGGCCTCGCCCCCTTCACCGTGTTGAGCTGCGACAACCTGCCGAGCAACGGCGACACCGTCGCCGGCATCCTGCGCCGCTTCGCCACCCTGCGCAGCCCGGAGTTCGGCGCCTGGGTGACCGAGGCCGTCGCCTGCCCGAACAGCATGGTCGACCGCATCGTCCCGGCGACCACCGAGGCCGACCGCGCCCATGTCGCCGCCGCGCTGGGAGCCGAGGATTCCTGGCCGGTGATGACCGAGCGCTTCACCCAATGGGTGGTCGAGGACCGCTTCCCCGCCGGGCGTCCCGCCTGGGAACTGGAAGGGGTGGAGATGGTCGCCGACGTCCATCCCTACGAGACCATGAAGCTGCGGCTGCTCAACGGCAGCCACTCGACGCTGGCATATCTCGGCTATCTGGCCGGCTACGAGACGGTGTCGGACGCCATCTCCGATCCGGGCATGGCCCGGCTGATCCGCGGCCTGATGGACGAGGAATCCGGCCCGACGCTGCACCTGCCGCCCGGCGCCGATTTGGAGCGCTACAAGGACGCGTTGATCGAGCGCTTCCGCAACCCGGCCCTGCGGCACCGGACCTGGCAGATCGCCATGGACGGCACGCAGAAGCTGCCGCAACGCCTGCTCGGCACCGCGCGGGAGCGGCTGGCGGCCGGCGCCTCCATCGACCGGCTGGCGCTGGGGGTGGCGGCCTGGATGCGCTACGCCGCCGGGGTGGACGAGCAGGGCAAGCCCATCGACGTGCGCGATCCGCTGGCCGCGCGTCTGGCGGAGATCGCCGCCGACGCCAAGGGCGATCCCGACCGCTTGGCCGGCTGGCTGTTCGGCCTGACCGCCGTGTTCGGCAGCGACCTGCCGGCCGACCCGCGCTTCACCGGGCCGGTCTCCGCAGCGCTGCGACGCCTGTACGCCGAGGGCGCCCGCGCCGTGCTCGCCGCCGCCTGACTTCGCCTTTTTTGAATTCTGACTGAGGGATGTTCCCATGGTTGCCTTGACCGTCGAAAAGCCCCACGTCCTGGCGCTCGCCGCCGAACGCGATCCCGCCGTCGCCCCCGGCGAGGTGCTGGTCCGCGTCCAGCGCGCCGGCATCTGCGGCTCCGACATGCACATCTACCACGGCTCCAACCCGTTCGCCGTGTACCCGCGCGTCATCGGTCACGAGTTCAGCGGCATCGTCGAGGCGGTCGGCGCCGGGGTGACCACGGTGGCGGAGGGCGACCACGTCGTCGTCGATCCGGTGGTGTCCTGCGGCCATTGCTACGCCTGCCGCGCCGGGCGCACCAACGTCTGCGCCAATCTGGAGGTGTTCGGCGTCCACCGTGACGGCGGCTTCCGCAACCGCGTCGCCGTTCCCGCCGCCAACGCGATCAAGGTCCGCGACGACCTTCCCTTTTCCATCGCGGCGCTGGCCGAGCCGCTGTCCATCGCCGCCAACGTGCTGTCGCGCACCGGCATCGGGGCGGAGGACACGGTGCTGATCTACGGCGCCGGCACGGTCGGGCTGACCGTGGTGCAGGTCGCCAAGCTGCACGGCGCCCGCTGCATCGTCGCCGACCTCGACGACAACCGGCTGGCCCGCGCCAAGGCGTTCGGCGCCGACGTGATCCTGAACTCGTCCCGCGAGTCCGTGCCCGACGCGGTGCGCGGCGAGAACGAGGGTCTGGGGCCGACCGTGGTGATCGACGGCGCCGGTGTGCCGTCGCTGCTGGAGGAGGCCTGCCGCCTCGCCAGCCCGGCCGGGCGCATCGGGCTGCTCGGCTTCTCGCCGGCGCCCTGCAACATCAGCCAGCAGGAAATCGTCAAGAAGGAGCTGACGCTGGTCGGCTCGCGGCTGAACCGCCGCCTGCTGCCGCAGGTGATCGAGTGGATCGAGTCCGGCCGCCTGAAGCCGGAAGCTCTGATCACCCAGGTCTTCCCGGCCGCCGACGCCGCCGACGCCTTCGCCCTGATCGAGCGCGATCCGGGCAGCACCATCAAGGTCCAGCTCGACTTCAGCCTGTGACCGGATACCCAACCGAAAAGTCCAAATCCCTGGGAGGATTTTCCATGAGCATCGCACGCCGCCGCTTCGCGGTCACCTTCGCCACCGCCGCCGCCGCCGTGGCGCTGTTCTCCGCCCTGCCGATCGACGGCGCCTTCGCGCAGAGCGCCAAGTACCGCCTGCGCTACGGCACCGCCTTCCCGGCCGACCACCCGGCCGTGCTGCGCATCACCGAGGCGGCCGAGGCGATCAAGGCCGAGACCAACGGGCAGGTGGACATCCAGGTGTTCCCCAACAGCCAGATGGGCAGCGAGCCGGAGATGTTCAGCCAGGTGCGTTCCGGCGCGCTGGACTTCATGTCGACCTCGGGCGTCAACCAGACGGTGGTTCCGGTCGCCAGCATCAACGCCGTGGCCTTCGCGTTCGCCGACTACACCCAGGTCTGGGCGGCGATGGACGGCGATCTCGGCGCCCATGTCCGCGCCGCCTTCGACAAGGCCGGGCTGCACGCCTTCGAGAAGATGCTCGACAACGGCTACCGCAACATCACCACCAGCGGCAAGCCGGTGAACAGCCCGGACGACCTGAAGGGCCTGAAGATCCGCGTGCCGGGCAACCCGCTGTGGGTGTCGGTGTTCAAGGATCTGGGCGCCGCCCCGACCCCGATCCAGTTCGGCGAGCTGTACGCCTCGTTGCAGACCCGCGTGGTCGACGGCCAGGAGAACCCGATGGCCCTGATCCAGAGCGCCAAGCTCTACGAGGTCCAGAAATACATCGCGCTGACCGGCCACATCTGGGACGGCCACTACATCTTCATGGGCAACAAGAAGTGGACGACGCTGCCGGCCGACGTGCAGGCCAGCATCTCCAAGAACTTCGCCGCCGCCGCCGAGAAGGAGCGCGCGGACGTCGCCAAGCTGAACGAGGCGGCCATCGGCGCGATGAAGACCGCCGGGCTGACCATCACCACGCCCGACAAGAAACCCTTCCGCGACGCCCTGAAGAGCGCCGGCTTCTACGAGGAGGTCAAGGCCAAGTACGGGGACGCCGTCTGGACCATCCTGGAGAAGTATTCCGGCCCTCTGTGAAGCGCGAACGACGGGGCATCGCATGAAGCCCCTCTCCCCTTGCGGGAGAGGGGTTGGGGTGAGGGGTAAAGCAAATCTCCTTCCGCCTTCGGCGGAATACCCCTCATCCCAACCCTTCTCCCGCAAGGGGAGAAGGGCTTTCGACCGCTTCAGGCGATGGCCCTGGAGCATCAGGACAAGGCTTGGCGGGACAAGGTTGAATCGGACATGAAAAGCGCGATGACGATGACTCCGGAGCCGGCGGCGCGCCGCCTGCCGGGGCTGAAGGGGTTCGACGACGCCCTGACCCGGATCACCGAGGGGGTGGCCGCCCTGCTGGTCGCCGCCGAGGTGGTGGTGCTGGGCAGCAGCACGGTGGCGCGCTACGTCCTCCACACGCCCATCGTGTGGTCGGACGAGCTGGCGTCGCTGCTGTTCCTGTGGCTGGCGATGATGGGGTCCGTCGTGGCGCTGCGGCGGGGCGAGCACATGCGCCTCACCGCCTTCGTCCGCAATCTGGCGCCGGGCACGCGGTCCTGGCTGGACACGCTCGGCATGGGGCTGGTGATCGCCCTGCTGCTGACCCTGCTGCCGGCGGCGCTGGAGCATTTCGAGGATCTGTCGATCAGCACGACGCCGGTCCTTGAGATCAGCGAGGGCTTCCGCGTCGCCGCCGTGCTGATCGGCTTCGCGCTGATGCTGCTGACCGCCGTGGACACCGTGCTGCGGCAGGCGAGCCTGTTCCAGATCGCCGTGGTCGCCGCCGGCATCGCGGCGGCCGCCGCGATCTTCTGGTGGTTCACCCCCGTCTTCGAGGAGATGGGCAACGCCAACCTGCTGATCTTCTTCCTGGGCATCGTCACCTTCTGCATGGTGATCGGCGCGCCCATCGCCTTCGCCTTCTGCCTGGGCACCGTCAGCTATCTGGCCTTCTCCACGCAGATCCCGCTGACCATCGTGCCGAGCCGCATGGACGAGGGCATGTCGCACCTGATCCTGCTGGCCGTGCCGATGTTCATCCTGCTGGGCGCGCTGATCGAGGTCGCCGGGCTGGCCCGCGCGATGATCTCCTTCCTGGTGGCGCTGCTGGGCCATCTGCGCGGGGGCCTGCAATACGTGCTGCTGGGGGCGATGTACCTCGTCTCCGGCATCTCCGGTGCCAAGGCCGCCGACATGGCGGCGGTCGCGCCCACCCTGTTCCCGGAGATGAAGAAGCGCGGCAACGACGAGGGCGACCTGACCTCGCTGCTCTCGGCCTCGGCGGTGATGTCGGAGACGATCCCGCCCAGCATCGTGCTGATCACGGTGGGCTCGGTCACCGGGGTGTCCATCGCCTCGCTGTTCACCGGCGGGCTGCTGCCGGCCTTCGTCGGCATGGCGGTGCTCTGCGTCGTCGTGTTCTTCCAGACCCGGACCGAGGACATGTCGCAGGCCCAGCGCTTTTCCGGACGCGACAAGCTGCGGCTGTTCGTGATCGCCATCCCCAGCCTGGGCCTGCCGCTGGTCATCCGCACCGCCGTGGTCGAGGGCGTGGCGACCGCGACCGAGGTCTCGACCATCGGCATCATCTACAGCGTCGCGGTCGGTCTGCTGGTCTACCGCCAGTTCGACTGGAAGCGGGTCTACCCGATCCTGGTCGAGACCGCCTCGCTGTCGGGCGCCATCCTGCTGGTGGTCGGCGCGGCGACCGCCATGGCCTGGGCGCTGACCCAGTCCGGCTTCTCCCGCCAGTTGGTCGAGGTGATGACCATGGTGCCGGGCGGCAAGCTGGGCTTCCTGCTGACCTCCGCCGTGGCCTTCATCATCCTGGGCAGCGTGCTGGAAGGCGTGCCGGCCATCGTGCTGTTCGGCCCGCTGCTGTTCCCCATCGCCCGCCTGATGGGGGTGGACGAGGTGCACTACGCCATCGTCGCGGTGTTCGCCATGGGCTTCGGCCTGTTCATGCCGCCCTTCGGCGTCGGCTTCTACCTGGCCTGCGCCATCGGCCGGGTGTCGCCGGACGTGGCGATCCGCCGGGTCGGGCCGCACATGGGGGCGCTGCTGGTGGCGCTGCTGCTGATCGTGCTGATCCCCTGGATCTCGACCGGCTTCCTGTAAGGGTTGCGGAACCGGCCGCCCGCGCCCGATCCGGGGCGCGGGCGGCTTTTTTGCTTCAAGTCCGGCGGGTATCCGGCCTATTGAGGACGGCGAGGCCGCCGGATGTCCCGGCCGCCGCGAGGGGCCGCGTCACGCGGCGGAGATGCCCGTATGACCGCGAGCCGCTGGCTGCACTGCTTCCGTCCCGTCGCCCGGCCGCGCCGCACGCTGCTGTGCTTTCCCTACGCCGGGGCCGGGGCGGCGCTGTTCCGCGACTGGCACCTCGCCGCCGGGCCGGAGGACGAGATCCTCGCCGTGCGCCTTCCCGGCCGGGAGAACCGCATCGCCGAACCCGCCCTGACCGAGGTCGCGGCGGCGGTGCCCTTCGTCCTCGACGCGCTGGAGCAGCGGTTGGGAGAGGACGGCCGGCCGCTGATCCTGTTCGGCCATTCGCTGGGGGCGGCGCTGGCCTACGCCACCGCCCGCGCGCTGATCGGGCAGGGGCGTCCGCCCCGCCTGCTGGCGGTGTCGGGCCGCCGGGCGCCCCATCTGCCGCTGCGCCGTCCGCCGACTTCCGGGATGGACGAGGGGGAGTTCCGCCGCCAGCTCCACGCGCTGGGCGGCACCCCGCCAGAGGTGCTGGACTGCGCCGAGCTGATGGAGCTGATGCTGCCGCTGCTGCGCGCCGACTTCACCATGTCCGACCGCTTTTCCGAGCCGGAGCCTGCTCCGCTGCCGATCCCGCTGGTCGCCTTCGCCGGGGTGGAGGATTCGGAGGTGATGGTTTCCGAGGTCGCCGGGTGGGAGCGTCTGGCGGGGGCCGGCTTCGCGCTGCACCGTCTGGCGGGGAACCATTTCTTCGTAAACGAGCATCGGCGCGCGATCGTGGAGACGCTGTTGGGGCCGATTCCCTAGGCGTTCGGCCCCGGTTGCCCCCTCCCTAACCCTCCCCCGCTTCGCGGGAGAGGGGACTGCCGCCGAACGCTGACAAGCGTCCCGCCCCCTCTCCCGCCATAGGCGGGGGAGGGATGGGGAGGGGGCAACCGGCGGCGCACCACAAATCCACCGGCAACCCTCCTTCCACCCGCCCAACCGTTTCGTACGGCTCCTTGCCAGCCACGCGCCACCCACACTCCCCCCGACTCGCCGATCCGCCGATTGTTCGTATACCGGCATGAATATTGCCTCTGCCCCCTTCGACTAAAGCGCCGGTCCGTCAAGCCGCTGCGCCCGAGACTTGGGAGAGGACATGCCGATGGCGAGGTTGGAAACCTTCTACGAGGTGATGCGGCGGCAGGGGATCACCCGCCGCTCGTTCCTGAAATACTGTTCCCTCACCGCCGCCGCCCTGGGACTGGGTCCGGAGCTGGTGCCGCAGATCGTCCACGCCATGGAGAACAAGCCGCGCACCCCGGTGCTGTGGCTGCACGGGCTGGAATGCACCTGCTGCTCGGAGTCCTTCATCCGCTCGGCGCACCCGCTGGTGAAGGACGTGGTGCTGTCGATGATCTCGCTGGACTACGACGACACGCTGATGGCGTCCGCCGGCCACCAAGCCGAGGCGATCCTCGACGAGGTGATGGAGAAGTACAAGGGCAACTACATCCTGGCGGTCGAGGGCAACCCGCCGCTGAACCAGGACGGCATGTCCTGCATCATCGGCGGCAAGCCCTTCCTCGACCAGCTCCGCAAGGTCGCCAAGGACGCCAAGGCGGTGATCTCCTGGGGCTCCTGCGCCAGCTTCGGCTGTGTCCAGGCCGCCCGCCCCAACCCGACCCGCGCCACCCCGGTGCACGAGGTCATCACCGACAAGCCGATCATCAAGGTGCCCGGCTGCCCGCCGATCGCCGAGGTGATGACCGGCGTCATCACCTACATGCTGGCCTTCGACCGCATCCCGGAGCTGGACCGCCAGGGCCGCCCGAAGATGTTCTACAGCCAGCGCATCCACGACAAATGCTACCGCCGGCCGCATTTCGACGCCGGCCAGTTCGTCGAGGCCTTCGACGACGAGGGCGCGCGCAAGGGGCATTGCCTGTACAAGGTCGGCTGCAAGGGGCCGACCACCTACAACGCCTGCTCCACCGTGCGGTGGAACGAGGGCACCAGCTTCCCCATCCAGTCCGGCCACGGCTGCATCGGCTGCTCGGAGGACGGCTTCTGGGACAAGGGGTCGTGGTACGCCCGCCTGTCCGATTTCCACCAGTTCGGGATCGAGGCCAACGCCGATCAGGTCGGCGCCACCGCCGCCATCGGGGTCGGCGGGGTCATCGCCGCGCACGCGGCGGTCAGCGCCCTGAAACGCGCGCAGCACAAGGGAGACGTCTGACCATGGCCGTTCTGCAAACCCCCAACGGCTTCCAGCTCGACAACGGCGGCCGGCGCATCGTCGTCGATCCGGTGACCCGCATCGAGGGTCACATGCGCTGCGAGGTGAACGTCGATTCCGACAACATCATCCGCAACGCCGTCTCCACCGGCACCATGTGGCGCGGGTTGGAGGTCATCCTGAAGGGCCGCGATCCGCGCGACGCCTGGGCCTTCGTCGAGCGCATCTGCGGCGTCTGCACCGGCTGCCACGCGCTGACCTCGGTCCGCGCGGTGGAGGACGCGCTGGGGATCCGCATCCCGAAGAACGCCCATCTGATCCGCGAGATCATGGCGAAGACGCTGCAGGTCCACGACCACATCGTACATTTCTACCACCTGCACGCGCTGGACTGGGTCAACCCGGTCAACGCGCTGAAGGCCGACCCGCAGGCGACCTCGGCGCTCCAGCAATCGCTGTCGTCGCATCCGAAATCCAGCCCCGGCTATTTCCGCGACGTGCAGAACCGGCTGAAGAAGTTCGTGGAATCGGGCCAGCTCGGCATCTTCAAGAACGGCTATTGGGACAACCCGGCCTACAAGCTGCCGCCGGAAGCCGATCTGATGGCGGTGACCCATTACCTGGAGGCGCTCGATCTCCAGAAGGACATCGTCAAGATCCACGCCATCCTGGGCGGCAAGAACCCGCACCCCAACTACATGGTCGGCGGCGTTCCCTGCGCCATCAACATGGACGGCATCGGCTCGGCCGGCGCGCCGCTGAACATGGAGCGGCTGAACTTCATCCACGCCCGCATCCAGGAGGCCGCCGCCTTCATCGACAACGTCTACATCCCCGACGTGCTGGCCATCGCCAGCTTCTACAAGGGTTGGCTCTACGGCGGCGGCCTGTCGGCCACCAACGTGATGGATTACGGCGACTACGAGAAGGTGCCCTACGACCACTCGACCTGCCAGCTTCCCGGCGGCGTGATCCTGAACGGCAACTGGAACGAGGTCCACCCCATCGACCCGCGCGACCCGGAGCAGGTGCAGGAGTTCGTCGGCCATTCCTGGTACACCTACGGCGACGACAGCAAGGGCCTGCACCCCTGGGACGGCATCACGGAAGCCAAATACGAACTCGGCCCCAACACCAAGGGCACCCGCACCGACATCAAGGAGCTGGACGAGGCGGCGAAATACTCGTGGATCAAGGCGCCGCGCTGGCGCGGCCACGCGGTGGAGGTCGGGCCGCTGCCCCGCTACATCCTGGCCTACGCGCAGAACGTCGGCTACGTCCACGACCAGCTCGGCGACGCGCTCGGCCGCTTCAACACGCTGGCGGGGACGAATTTGACGGCGCAGCAGGCGCTGCCGACCACCATCGGCCGCACGCTGGCCCGCGCGCTGGAATCGCAGTACTGCGCGACGATGCTGAAGGACGACTGGAACAGCCTGATCGCCAACATCAAGGCCGGCGACACCGCCACCGCCAACGTCGAGAAATGGGATCCCAAGACCTGGCCGAAGGAGGCCAAGGGCGTCGGCACCGTCGCCGCCCCGCGCGGCGGTCTGGGGCACTGGATCAAGATCAAGGACGGCAAGATCGAGAACTACCAGTGCGTCGTGCCGTCCACCTGGAACGGCAGCCCGCGTGACCCCAAGGGCAACATCGGCGCCTTCGAGGCGTCGCTGCTGAACACCCCGATGGAGCGCCCGGACGAGCCGGTGGAGATCCTGCGCACCCTGCACAGCTTCGACCCCTGCCTCGCCTGCTCGACCCATGTGATGGCGCCCGACGGCGCCGAGCTGGCCCGCGTCACCGTGCGCTGACCGCATCCCGGAGGGTTCCGCCATGACCACGAGCGATCCATCCCAGGACACGCCGTCGCCCTCGACCGGACGTTTCCTGAAGGCGATCTACGTCTACGAAGTGCCGGTGCGGCTGTGGCACTGGGTCAACGCGCTGGCCATCACGGTGCTGGCCGTCACCGGCTACCTGATCGGCAGCCCGCTGCCGAGCACGCCCGGCGAGGCCAGCGCCAACTTCCTGATGGGCTACATCCGCTTCGCCCATTTCGCGGCGGGCTACGTCTTCGCCATCGGGTTCCTCGGCCGGCTCTACTGGGCCTTCGCCGGCAACCACCACGCCAAGCAGCTGTTCCGCTTCCCCTTCTGGGACGGGCACTGGTGGGCGGAGCTGTTCGTCGAGGCCCGCTGGTACCTGTTCCTGGAACGCGAGCCGAAGCTCTATGTCGGGCACAACCCGCTGGCCCAGTTCGCGATGTTCTGGGTCATCGGGATCGGCAGCGTCTTCATGATCGTCACCGGCTTCGCGCTGTACGGCGAGGGGGCCGGGGTGGACAGCTGGCAGGACCGGGTGTTCGGCTGGGTCATCCCGCTGTTCGGCCAGAGCCAGGACGTCCACACCTGGCATCATCTGGGCATGTGGGCGATCCTGCTGTTCGTGATGGTCCACATCTACGCGGCGGTGCGCGAGGACATCATGTCCCGCCAGTCGATCGTCTCGACGATGGTCAGCGGCGTGCGCACCTTCAAGGACGCCGGCCAGCCGGCCGACGAGGACGCCCCGGCCGAACCGGCGCATTCCCGCCGTTTCCACGCCGGCCGGAAGGGCGGAGCGGCGAAGACGGCGACGCCCCACGCGCCCGAACCGGTGGACTGAGGTCGGGAGATTTGATCCCCTCTCCCGCCCCGGGAGAGGGAAGGGGCCCACGGCGGATGCCGTGGGAAGGGTGAGGGGCTATGGGAGCATGGATTGCGTACCACGCCCGATAGCCCCTCACCCTCCCCGCTTCGCGGGTCCCCTCCCTCTCCCGGGACGGGAGAGGGCAAGAGTTCGGCTTTTACGACCGCCTCTTCCAACCTTCCGCCCATCACCCATCGGCCCTATGGAGTCGTTGCTTGCGATTGCGGGTTCCGCTCGTTCAATTTTAACAAATTAAATTAGCTAATAATTTCCGTATTGACTGATTTCACGAAAATCAATCACATTAAAACCCTATTAAAGAACTATGAATAACAACCGCGAGCCGATCCCACCCCGTCGCGTCACGGGAGGCCCGGCCCCGGCCATCGAGGGGGATGCCATGAAACGGTTGTTCGGAATGCTGGTCGGCGCCGCCGCCCTGCTGGGTCTCGCGGTTCCGTTCGGCGGCGCGTCGGCGGCGGACAAGACGGTCCGCATCGGCTACCAGAAATACGGCACGCTGATCATCCTGAAGGAACAGGGGCTGCTGGAGAAGAAGCTGGCGCCGCTCGGCTACAGCGTGGCCTGGACCGAGTTTCCCGGCGGGCCGCAGCTGCTGGAGGCGCTGAACGTCGGCGCGCTCGATTTCGGCACGACGGGGGAGGCGCCGCCGATCTTCGCGCAGGCCGCCGGCGCCCCGCTGCTCTACGTCGGCTACGAGCCGTCCTCGCCCAAGGGCGAGGCGATCCTGGTGCCCAAGGACAGCCCGATCCGGACGGTCGCCCAACTCAAGGGCAAGAAGGTCGCGTTGAACAAGGGCTCCAACGTCCATTACCTGCTGGTCAAGGCGCTGGAGAAGGACGGCCTGAGCGTCACCGACATCGAGCCGGTCTACCTGCCCCCCGCCGACGCCCGCGCGGCCTTCGAGCGCGGCGCGGTGGACGCCTGGGCCATCTGGGATCCCTTCTACGCCGCCGCGTCGGCGGCCACCGGCGCGCGCACGCTGGTCGACGGCACGGGAAGCGACGGCGCCGGTCTGGTGAAGAACCATCAGTTCTTCCTGGCCGCCAAGCCCTTCGCCGCCGCCAACCAGCCGGCGATCGACGCCGTGCTGGCGGGCTTGGGCGAGATCGACGCCTGGGCCAACCAGAACCTCAAGACGGTGGCCGAGCAGCTCAGCCCCAAGGTCGGCCTGCCGGTTCCGGTGCTGGAGGTCGCGGCCGCCCGCCAGGGCTATGGCCTGCGCCCGATCGACGCCGAGGTGATCGCCGAACAGCAGCGCATCGCCGACAGCTTCTTCGCGCTGAAGCTGATCCCCAGGAAGATCGACGTTTCGGCCGCCGCCCCCGGCAGCAAGTCGTAATCAGGCAGCAAGTCGCAAGGACGCGCATCATGACCACGCACGCCGCCTCCGAGGCCAACATCCTCTGGTTCATCCCGACCCACGGCGACGGGCGCCATCTGGGCACCGCCGTCGGCGCGCGGGAAACCGACCTAGGCTATCTGCGCCAGATCGCGCAGGCCGCCGACACGCTCGGCTATTACGGCGTGCTGCTGCCGACCGGGCGCTCCTGCGAGGACAGCTGGGTCGTCGCCTCCGCCCTGGTGCCGGCGACGGAGCGGCTCCGCTTCCTGGTCGCCGTGCGGCCGGGGCTGCAATCGCCGACGCTGGCCGCGCGCATGGCCTCGACGCTCGACCGCCTGTCGAACGGGCGGCTGCTGGTCAACGTGGTGACCGGCGGCGATCCGGTGGAGAACGCGGGCGACGGCATCTTCCTGTCGCACGGCGAACGCTACGACGTGACGCGCGAGTTCCTGGACGTCTGGCGCGGGTTGTTCTCTGGCGCTCCGGTGAATTACGAGGGCGCGCATCTGCGCATCGAGGACGGGCGGCTGTTCTACCCGCCGGTCCAGCCCGGCGGCCCGCCGCTCTATTTCGGCGGCTCGTCGGACGCCGCCAACGCGGTCGCCGCGACCTATGTCGACAAGTACCTGACCTGGGGCGAACCCCCGGCGCAGGTTGCCGCCAAGCTGGCCGGAGTCCGCCGTCTGGCGGAGGAGCAGGGCCGCGAGGTCAGCTTCGGCATCCGCCTGCACGTCATCGTGCGCGAGACCAGCGAGCGCGCCTGGGCGGCGGCCGGGGACCTGATCCGCCACGTCGACGACGCCACCATCGCCTCGGCGCAGACCATCTTCGCGCGGATGGATTCGGTCGGCCAGCGCCGCATGGCCGCGCTGCACGGCGGCCGGCGCGACAAGCTGGAGGTCAGCCCGAACCTGTGGGCCGGCGTCGGGCTGGTGCGCGGCGGGGCGGGGACGGCGCTGGTCGGCGACCCCGAGACGGTGGCCGCCCGCATCCGCGAATACATGGACATCGGCATCGACAGTTTCGTGCTGTCCGGCTACCCGCATCTGGAGGAGGCCTACCGCTTCGCCGAGCTGGTCTTCCCGCTGCTGCCGCTGGCCGCCACCACCGGGCGAAACCGGGGGAAGGGGCCGGCGGTCAACACCGGCCCCTTCGGCGAAAGCATCGCCAACGGCCTGCCGCCCGCCCTGCGTCAGGCGGCCATGTGATGGCCGGGGGCGGGAAAGGGGGCGGCGTGGTCCGGCGGGCGGGGGAGCAACTGCTCCCCTGGCTTCTGCCGCTGGGCCTGCTGGCCGTCTGGGAGCTGGCCGCCGCCACCGGCTGGCTCTCCGCGCGAGTGCTGCCGGCGCCGAGCGACATCGCGCTGGCCTTCTGGACCACCCTGCTCGACGGCAGCCTGCCGCGCCACGTCGCGGTCAGCGCCGAGCGCGCGGTCAAGGGGCTGCTGATCGGCGGCGGGCTCGGCTTTGCGCTGGGCTTCCTGACCGGGGCGCTGAAGCCGGCGGAGATCCTGCTCGACAGCTCGCTGCAGATGCTGCGCAACGTGCCGCATCTGGCGATCATTCCCATGGTGATCCTGTGGTTCGGCATCGGCGAGGAGGCCAAGATCTTCCTCGTCAGCATCGGCGTGCTGTTCCCCATCTACCTGAACACCTTCCACGGCATCCGCTCGGTGGATCGCGGGCTGGTGGAGATGGCGCGGGTCTACGGGCTGGGGACGGCGGCGCTCTACGCCCGCGTCATCCTGCCGGGCGCCCTGCCGTCGATCCTGCTGGGGGTGCGCTACGCGCTGGGGATCATGTGGCTGACGCTGATCGTGGCCGAGACGATCTCCGCCTCCTCGGGCATCGGCTACATGACGATGAACGCGCGGGAGTTCCTGCAAACCGATCTGGTGCTGCTGGGGATCATCGTCTACGCGCTGCTCGGCAAGCTGGCCGACACGCTGACCCGCTGGCTGGAGCGCCGCGCGCTCGCCTGGAATCCCTCCTTCCACACCGCCCTGGAGACCGCGTCATGACCGCCCTGCTCCAGGCCCTGCGCCGCTTGCCCCTGCCGCGCTCCGTCGCCGTCCCGTCGCCTTCGGTGACCGCCGCTCTGCCCCGCGCGTCGTTCGAACGGGCGCGTCCGCTGGAGTTGCGGCTCGACGGGGTGGTCAAGGAATTCGCCGGCCGCCGCGTGCTGGACGGCCTCGACCTGACCGTGCCGGCGGGGCAGTTCGTCGCCGTGGTCGGCCGGTCGGGCGGCGGCAAATCCACGCTGATGCGTCTGATCGTCGGGCTGGACCGCCCCAGCGGCGGCCGGGTCCTGGTGGACGGGCGCCCGGTGTCGGGCCTGCGCCCGGACGTGCGCCTGCTGTTCCAGGACCCGCGCCTGCTGCCCTGGCAGCGGGCGGTCGGCAACGTCGGCATCGCCCGAGGTCCCGGCTGGCGCGAGCGGGCGCTGGCGGCGCTCGACGACGTGGGGCTGGCCGACCGCGCGGAGGAATGGCCCTCGGTGCTCTCCGGCGGCCAGCGCCAGCGGGTGGCCCTGGCCCGCGCGCTGGTGTCGAACCCCGGCCTTCTGCTGCTCGATGAGCCCTTCGGCGCGCTCGACGCGCTGACCCGGCAGGAGATGCACCGCCTGTTGCGCCGCATCCGCGAGGAGCACGGCTTCGGCGCCGTCCTCATCACCCACGACGTGGCGGAGGCCGTCGCGCTGGCCGACCGTGTGCTGGTGCTGCGCGAGGGCAAGATCGCGCTCGACTTGGACATCGGCGGCCCGGACCAGCGCCCCGACGAGTCCGCCGTCGCCGCTCTTGAAGCCCGCATCCTGCGGGACGTATGATTCGGGTGGCCGCCGGGGCGGCAGGCGGCCGGATCGCGGGCGTGTGTCCGGTGCGAACCCCAAGCGGACGGGAAACCCCCGCTGGGTTCGCACGGTAGGGCAATCAAGGGCTTACGACCGGAGACAGACGACTGGCGCGCCTGTGGTTCGGCTGTCCGCAGGGGTTCGCGGAACTGCCGGGATTGTGGCGCCTTGGACAAGTGGATAGATGTTGGGGGTCGCTCCCCATGCGGGGGCGTGGATTGAAACAACGCCTGCTCGACGGCGTCCGTGGCGCTTTTCCGTCGCTCCCCATGCGGGGGCGTGGATTGAAACAACAGCGTCGTGCAGAGCATGACGGGCGCGTGGCAGGTCGCTCCCCATGCGGGGGCGTGGATTGAAACCTCGACGGCGTCGCCCACCTCCAGGCGGCCGAGCGTCGCTCCCCATGCGGGGGCGTGGATTGAAACGCCATGGGAATTACTCGCCCTTCTTATCGCCGAAGGTCGCTCCCCATGCGGGGGCGTGGATTGAAACGGGTCCGTGGGGCGTGTCTCTCTCCCCAGCCGCACGTCGCTCCCCATGCGGGGGCGTGGATTGAAACTACGGTGGCGACGCCTTCACCTCGGGCACGGCCGTCGCTACCCATGCGGGGGGCGTGGATTGAAGCTGATCGTCGGTGGGGAACGGCAGGTCGGACAGCCACCGATCCAAGCGGAAGCACGCGGTGGGGCGATTTTCGCAACTTTTGCAGCGTATGCGTCAAGGTGTCGCTCTTCATGCGGGAGTATGCATTGACACATGCGTTTGGAAGGGGCGCGCTTCACCATGGCGCGTCGCTTCCCATAAAGAAGCGTGGATTGAAACCCCCGCCGCGTCCGCTTCCGGGCGGCCGGCGGGGGCGCTTCCCATACGCAAACGTGGATGACACAACGCAGACCATGCCAATTGGATGGCGGGCGGTTCGCTTCTTCTGCGGAGGACGGACGGCGGCCTCCGATCAGCCGGGCTTCGTCCATTCCCGTCAGGACAGCTTGTCTCACCCCCGCCGCAGCCGGGCTTCCAGCCACAGGCTGTAGCGGGAGGCCGCGACGCAGAACACCACGTAGACCAGCGCCGCGAAGCCGAACGCCTCGTCGTAGAAGCCGAGCCAGGCGGGGTCCTGGGCCGCGCTGCGGGCGGTGTTCAGCAGGTCGAACAGGCCGATCACGACGATCAGCGTGGTGTCCTGGAACACCCCGATGGTCAGGTTGACGATGGACGGGATGACCGTCCGCAACGCCTGCGGCAGGATCACCAGCCGCATCGTGCTCCAATAGCCCAGGCCCAGGGCGCGCGCGCCCTCGTACTGGCCGGGTGGAACGGCTTGCAGGCCGGCGCGGACGATCTCCGCCAGATAAGCCGAGACGAACAGCACGATGGCGACCTGCGCCCGCAGCAGCTTGTCGATGGCCGAACCGGCCGGGAGCATCAGCGGCAGCAGCAGCGTGGCGACGTAGAGCACGGCGATCAGCGGCACGCCGCGCGTCACCTCGATGAAGACCACGGCCAGGGTGCGCACGCCGCCCATCGCGCTCTGCCGGGCCAGCGCCAGCAGGATCGCCAGCGGAAAGGCCGCGACCATCCCGACGGTGGCGAGCAGCAGGTTGACCGGCAACCCGCTCCAGCGCTCGGTCGGCACCGCCGGCCCGTCCGGGCCCCCCGTCAGCAGCAGGACGGCCGTCGCCAGCCCGACCGCCCACAGCGCCAGCGTCGCGCGCCGCCAGAACGGCGGCGTTCCGCTCAAACCCGCCAGCCCCAGCAGGATGAGGCTCGCCGCCGCCGGGCGCCACTGCCGGTCCTGGTCGTAGAAGCCGAACAGGATGTAGCGCAGCTTCTCCCCGATGAAGGCCCAGCAGGCGCCGGCGGCCTCGGCGCAGCGGTCGGCCGGGCCGCTCCACACCGCGTCCAGCACGGTCCAGCGCAGCAGCGGCGGCACCGCCCAGGCGAGCAACGCTACGCAAGCCAGCGTGAGGACGCCGTTGAGCGGGCTGCCGAACAGCCCGTGGGACCAGCGCCGCCAGCGCGGGGCCGCGACAACGCGGGGCGGGGCGGCGGAGAGGATCGTGTCGGTCATGGCATCCCCCGCAGGGCGATCCGCCGGTTGTACAGGTTCATCCCCGCCGACACGGCGAGGTTCACCGCCAGATAGGCGCCCATCATGATCGCCATGGTTTCCAGCACCTGACCGGTCTGGTTGGCGCTGGTGTTGATGACGCTGACCAGATCGGGAAAGCCGATCGCCACCGCGAGGCTGGAGTTCTTGGTCAGGTTCAGATAGCTCGACGTCATCAGCGGCACGATGACGCGCAGCGCCTGGGGCAGCACGACCAGCCGCATGATGCGCCCGCGCGTCAGGCCCAGCGCGCGGGCCGCCTCCCACTGGCCGCTGGGGACGGACTGGATGCCGCCGCGCACGATCTCGGCGATCATGGCGGCGGCGTTGACCACCAGCCCGACCAGCAGGGCCGAGAATTCCGGCGACACCGTGGCGCCCCCGGCGAAGTTGAAGCCCGCCAACTTGGGGACCTCCACGGCCAGCGGCACCCCCGCCGCCCACAGCAGCCCCGCCGGCGCCGCCACGGCCAGCGCCGCGACCGCCAGGCCGGCCATGCGTCCCCCGGCACCGGTTCCGGCCAGACCCAGCCGGCGCCGCAGCGCCGCGCCGCCCAACGCCAGCGCGACCGCCAGCAGCAGCGCGCCCAGCGCCCAGCCGGCGGCCCGGCCGTCCACGAAGGCCGGCAACTGGATGCCCCGGTTGCACAGGAAGACGCCCGGCAGCGGGTTGAACGCCTGCCGGGGCGCCGGGAGAGCCTGAAAGGTGGCGCTCCAGAAGAAGAGTTGCAGCAGCAGGGGCGTGCTGCGGATCAGCTCGACGTAGCCCTGGACCAGCGCCGACAGCAGCGGGTTGCCCGACAGCCGCGCCACCCCCAGCGCCACGCCCAGCGCGGTCGCGATGGCGCAGCCGAGGACGGCGACCTTGACGGTGTTCAGCAGCCCGACCAGCAGGGCGTGGGCGTAGCTGTCCTGCGGCCGGTGGTCGAGCAGCGATTCGCCGATCTCGAAATTGGCCGGGCGGGCCAGGAAGTCGAAGCCCGGCGTGATGCCGAACCGCGCCATGTTCCCGACCGTGTTGGTGCCGAGCAGGAGGACGGCCAGAGCCACGCCGGCCAGCAGCCCCAGTTGAAGGCCGGTGCGGCCGCCCCACCAGGAGGCGACCGCTCCGGCCGCACCGGACCGTCCGGGCGGAGCCGCTGGACGATCCGATCCGGTTTCATGCGCCGTTGTCCGCACCGGGACGGCCTTCCCGCCGGTTCAGCGGAACGGCGGGGCGTAGAGCAGGCCGCCCTGGGTCCAGGGCGCGTTGTAGCCCCGCTCCAGCCCGACCTTGGTCTTCGGCCCGACGTGGCGTTCGAAGATCTCGCCGTAATTCCCCACCGTCTTGATGATGGTGTAGGCGAATTTCGGGTCGAGCTTGGCCGCTTCGCCCAGGCTGGGATCGACGCCCAGGAAGCGGCGGATCGACGGGTCGGCGCTGGTCAGGAAGCCGTCGACGTTGGCCTGGGTGATGCCCAGCTCCTCGGCCTGGATGGTGGCGTGGACCGCCCAGTTGACGATCTCCAGCCATTGGTCGTCGCCGTAGCGGACGGCCGGGGCCAGCGGCTCCTTGGAGATGCGCTCGGGCAGCAGGACGTAGTCGTCGGGCTTGGGCAACTGGGTGCGGGTGATCGCCAGATCCGAGGCGTCCTGGGTCAGCACGTCGCAGCGGCCGCTGGCGAAGGCCTTCTGGTTCTCGGCGGTCTCCTCGATCACCACCGGCTTGAAGCTGATCTTGTTCTGCCGGAAGAAGTCGGTGATGTTCAGTTCGCCCGTGGTGCCGGTCTGCACGCAGACGGTGGCGCCGTTCAGGTCCTTGCCCTTGGCGACGCCCAGCGTCTTGGGCACCAGCAGCCCCTGGCCGTCGTAGAAGACGACCGGACCGAAGTGGAAGCCCAGCTTGGTGGCGCGGGTGAAGGTCTGGGTCACGCCCGACAGCAAGATGTCGAACTCGCCCGATTGCAGGGCGGGCAGGCGCTGCTGCGGCGAGGACGAGACGAACTGCACCTTTTCCGGGTCGTTGAAGACGGCGATGGCGAGCGCCCGGCCGAAATCGACGAAGAAGCCCTGCCAGCGGCCGTTGCTGTCCGGCGCGAAGAAGCCGGGTTGCGAGCCGACGCCCACCTTGATCGCGCCGCGCGCCTTGATGGCGTCCAGCGTCGGCCCGGCCTTGGCGGCGCCGGTCAGGGCGAGCCCGAGCGCAAGGCCGAGCGCGCCGGCCAGCAGGGCGCGGGTGGGAACGCCCTTGGCGGGCGGAGCCTTGGCGGGTGGACGGGGCGTGGGAAGGGATTGGGACAAGCTGCGCATGGTGGATTCCCGCATGGATGTTCGTTGTTTTTCCGGAAGCGCGGGGCGTTGCCCGCCATCCGTCCGCAGCGCCGTCCGGAGCCTGTCCGACGGCCATGAGCCGTGGTGTTTCCGAGGGTGCGATGGGCAGCCGGTTGCGACCGCCTCAATACCCTAATTAGTGAATAGACTTTTCTGGCTGTCAAACGGTTTGTGCAAAATATTTATACAACATTTTCTAACAGTTAATTATGAGATTTTCCGCATTTTATGTCGATAAAATAAGTAGACAAAAATGAGGCTCTGGAGCAATCATGACGTGGAATGAACGGCGGGCCCTCCGCTCGCCTCCTCGTCACCCAGCTTCAAGCTCTTGTTTTGGAAAGGGCATCCGATGGCCGCTCCCTCGTCCGTCCAGGACTCCGCTCCGGCTCCCACGCCCTCGGCTTCGGTCTGGATCCCGGTGCCGGAGGCCATGGCGTTCTGCGTCGAAATCACCGACCCGGTGCGCTCCTCCGTTCCGGTCGGGAAGCTGTGGGACCGGATGAGCGGGGCTTGGCTGACGCGGTGCCGCCATCGCAAGGCCGCCTGACGGTTCCTTCGGTCCGGGCGGTGCCGCCGCTCCGCGACGTTTCCACAAGCCATTCATGGTGTTTTTGAATTTTCCAAACCTGAATTTTTCGGGAAGGAGACCCTTTTGTCCGCGACACCCTCCCTCGCCGCCGCACCGGCGCTGCCGCTCCTCGACCTGTCGCGCTTCGACGGGGGCGGCGCCGACCGGGCCGTGTTCCTGTCGGAACTGCGCGCGGCGATCCGTCGCTTCGGCGCCTTCTACGTGACCGGCCACGGGGTCGATCCGGCGTTTCTCGACACCGTGTTCGGGCTGTCGCGCCGCTTCTTCGACCTGCCTGAGCGCGACAAGCTGGCCATCGAGATGGTCCACTCGCCGCATTTCCGGGGCTACACCCGCGCCGGCTGGGAACGCACCCGTGGTCGCGCCGACTGGCGCGAGCAGGTGGACATCGGCTCCGAACGGCCGGTCCTGCCGGCTCTGGCGGACGCCCCGCACTGGACGCGGCTGCAAGGGCCGAACCAGTGGCCGGACGCCCTGCCCGAGCTGCGGCCCGCCGCCCAGCGTCTGCAGGACGAGCTGACCGGCGTCACCCTGCGCCTGCTGGCCGCCGTGGCGGTGGCGATCGGGCTGCCGGAGGATTCCTTCGCCGCCATCGTCGCCGAGGAGCCGACGCAGCTCATCAAGCTGATCCGCTATCCGGGCCGCGAGGTGTTGCCCGAAGACGGGGATGCGGCGGCGGGGCAGGGCGTCGGCCCGCACAAGGACAGCGGCCTTCTGACCCTGGTCCTCCAGCACGAGCGCAGCGGCCTCCAGGCCGAGACCGCCGAGGGCTGGGTCGACGTGCCGCCGATCCCCGGCACCTTCGTGGTCAACGCCGGGGAACTGCTGGAACTGGCGACCGACGGCTATTTCCGCGCGGCGGTGCACCAGGTGGTGACCCCGGCCGCCGGGACCGACCGGCTGTCGGTGGCCTTCTTCCTGGGCGCCCGCCTGGACGCGCGGGTGCCGGTGTTGCCGCTGCCGCCGGAACTGGCGGCCGAGGCGCGCGGGCCGGAGCGCGACCCGGACAACCCCCTGTTCCACACCGTCGGCGAGAACACGCTGAAAAGCCGCCTGCGCTCGCACCCCGACGTGGCGCAGCGCCATTACGCCGACCTGCTGGCCGCCGCCGTCTGAGCGCCGCGCGCCCCCTCTTTCACGACGAGGATCCCTCATGACCGACCGTTCGCCCCATTTCGAGACGCTCGCCGTGCATGGCGGCGGCCATCGCGCCGATCCCGTCACCGGCTCCGTCGCCGTGCCGATCCACCAGACGACCTCCTTCCAGTTCCAGGACACCGCCCACGCCCAGCGCCTATTCGCGCTGGAGGAACTCGGCCCCATCTACACCCGCGTCACCAACCCGACGGTGGACGCGCTGGAACAACGGCTGGCCGCGCTGGAAGGCGGGGCGGCGGCGCTGGCGGTGGCCTCGGGTCAGGCGGCGTCCTTCTACTCGGTGCTGAACCTGGCGCAGGCCGGCGACAACATCGTCACCTCGACCGACCTCTACGGCGGCACCTGGAACCTGTTCGCCAACACGCTCAAGCAGATCGGGATCGAGGCGCGCTTCGTCGATCCGTCCGATCCGGAGAATTTCCGCCGCGCCACCGACGACCGCACCCGCGCCTACTACGCGGAAACCCTGCCCAACCCGAAGCTGAACGTCTTCCCGATCCGCGAGGTCGCCGAGATCGGCCGCTGGCTGGGCGTGCCGCTGATCGTCGACAACACGGCGGCCCCGCTGATCGTCCGGCCCTTCGAGCACGGCGCGGCGGTGACGATCTATTCGGCGACGAAGTACATCGGCGGCCACGGCACCACCATCGGCGGCGTCATCATCGACGGCGGCAATTTCCCGTGGGAGGACCACGCCGACCGCTTCCCGCTGCTGACCAAGCCCGATCCCAGCTACCACGGCGCGGTGTGGACGGAGGCGGCCAAGCCGCTCGGCCCCATCGCCTATGTGCTGCGCGCCCGCGTCACGCTGCTGCGCGACACCGGGGCGGCGTTGAGTCCGTCCTCCGCCTTCCAGCTGATCCAGGGGTTGGAGACGCTGCCGCTGCGCCTCCGCCAGCACAACGCGAACGCCATCAAGGTCGCCGACTATCTGAAGGCCCATCCGAAGGTGTCGGCGGTGATCTTCCCCGGTTTGCAGACCGGCGAGAACCGGCGCCGCGCCGACACCTATCTGAAAGGCGGCTACGGCGGGCTGGTCGGCTTCGAGCTGACGGGCGGGGCCGAGGCGGGGCGGCGCTTCATCGACGGGCTGAAGCTGCTCTACCACGTCGCCAACATCGGCGACGCCCGGTCGCTGGCCATCCACCCGGCCACCACGACCCATTCCCAGTTGTCGCCGGAAGACCAGCTCGCCAGCGGCGTGACCCCCGGCTACGTCCGCCTGTCCATCGGCATCGAGCATCCCGACGACATCATCGCCGATCTCGAACAGGCGCTCGCCGAAGCCTGACGACGCCTGACGATGCGGGCCGAGGCGCGCCGCCCGGCCCCGTCGCGGCCCTTTCCACCGACACGAAGACCCCGAGACCTCCCATGCCCGACGTTGCGCTTCCCGTCCTGACCGCCACCCCCCTCGGCCCGACCATCGGCGCCCGCGTGGGCGGGATCGACCTCGCCCGCCCGCTGACGGCGGAGACCGCCGCCGAACTGGCGGCGCTGCTGGTGCGCCATCAGGTGCTGTTCTTCGAGAACCAGCCGCTGACGCCCGCGCAGCAGCGCGCCTTCGCCGCCGGCTTCGGGCCGCTGCACGTCCACCCGGTCTATCCCAGCGTGCCGGATTTTCCGGAAATCATGGTGCTCGACACCGGGCCGCACAACCCGACCGACAACGACGTCTGGCACACCGACGTGACCTTCGTGGAGGCGCCGCCGGCCATCGTCGCGCTGTCGGCCAAGAAAGTCCCGCCCAGCGGGGGCGACACCGTGTGGAGCAGCGCCTTCGCCGCCTACGAGGCGCTGTCGGAGCCGCTGCGCCGCCTGCTGGAGCCGCTGCACGCGGTGCACGACTTCACCCGGTCCTTCCCGGAATGGCGCCACGACAAGCCGGGAATCCGCGAACGCTGGCTGGAGGCGCGGGCGAAGAACCCGGCGCGCACCCATCCCGTGGTCCGCACCCACCCGGTGAACGGCCGCAAGGCCCTGTTCGTGAACGAGAACTTCACGGCGGCGATCCTCGGCCTCAGCCCACGGGAAAGCGACGGCATCCTGCGCATCCTGTTCGACCACGTCGCCCGTCCGGAATTCACCGTGCGCTGGCAGTGGAAGCCGGACGATCTGGCGCTGTGGGACAACCGGTCGACCCAGCATTACGCCGTGAATGACTACCTGCCGCACAGCCGGCTGATGCACCGCGCCACCGTGCTGGGCGACCGCCCGGTGTAGGCGGCCCGCCGGCCGGCAATCCCCCGCCACCGGGTCGATGAACGAATTTGGATCGGGAGGCCGGATCGGCGGGGATTATCCGGCCGGTGGAAAGCTCTATCTCTGGATCGTCGGCGGCGGGCGGCCGGACTTGCGTCTCCGCCCCTCCCCATGAACCGAAGGAGATGGAGCATGAGCACGGACAACGGCGAGTTGGGCGGCAAGGTGGCGATCGTGACGGGCGCCTCGCGCGGCATCGGCGCCGCCGTCGCGGAGCGGCTGGCGGCGGACGGCTTCGCGGTGGTCGTCAACTATTCCGGCAGCGCCGGGGCGGCGGAGGCGGTGGCGGCGGGGATCGAGGGCCGGGGCGGCCGCGCCCTGACCGCCCAGGCCGACGTGAGCGACGCCGGGGCGGTCCGCCGCCTGTTCGACGCGGCCGAGGCGGCGTTCGGCGGGGTGGACGCGCTGATCAACAACGCCGGTATCATGGCGCTGTCCCCCATCGCCGAGCTGGACGACGCCGGATTCGACCGGCTGGTCGCGGTCAACCTCAAGGGCAGCTTCAACACCCTGCGCGAGGCCGCGCGCCGCCTGCGCGACGGCGGGCGGATCGTGAACTTCTCGTCCAGCGTCGTCGGGATGCTGCAACCGGGCTACGGCGCCTACGCCGCGACCAAGGCGGCGGTCGAGGCGATGACCTCCGTGCTGGCCAAGGAACTGCGTGGACGCTCGATCACCGTCAACGCCATCGCTCCCGGTCCGACCGCGACCGACCTGTTCCTGAACGGCAAGTCGCCGGAGCTTGTGGAGCGGCTGGCCAAGCTCGCCCCGCTGGAGCGTCTGGGCAAGCCGTTGGACATCGCCAGCGCCGTCGCCTTCCTGGCCGGGCCGGACGGCGCCTGGGTCAACGGCCAGACCCTGCGCGTCAACGGCGGCATCATCTGAAAACAGGTCAACCGGCCGGCATGCGGTCCTTGAGGATCCGGCGCATCAGGACGGTGCCGCGAAACAAGGGGCCGATGTCTTCGTTGGTGTGGGCCGCGTCGATGAGGTCGCGGTTCACGGCGATGGCGTGGCGCAGTTGGTCGTCCGACCAGTCCGACAGCAGCCGATGCAGGCGCGGCTTGTCCTTCGGATCGAGGGCGATGCCGTTCGCCGGAACCATCGACGGGAAGGACGAGGAAGGAGAGGGGAGCGTCATGCGCGCGGCGTCCTTGGGAAGCGGTGACGAACGATGGACTCTCCCCGCCTTCGGGCGGTCGGGCCCCCCGAGGGGGCCGCTCCCTTGAGCGTTCAGACCATGGCGGGGACCGACGCGGAGGCTTCGTCGCCGACGCCGTTGTTCATCGCCCAGATCGCCGCCTGGGTGCGGTTGCTGGCGTTGATCTTGCGCAGCAGGCTCTTCAGGTGGACCTTCACCGTCGCTTCGGTGATGCCCAGGTGGTTGGCGATCATCTTGTTGCTGTTGCCGTTCAGCAGGCAGCGCAGGATCTGGGTTTCGCGCTGGGACAGGCCCTTGCGCTGGGTCGGCTGGCTGGTGATCATGGTCTCGCCCTGGCCGGCGATCAGCAGGGCGGCGAGTTCGGTCGGGAACACCTTCTCGCCCATCATCACCAGGGTCAGCGACTGCATCAGGGATTCGCTGGCGATGTCCTTGCGCAGGTAGCCGTCGGCGCCGGCCCGCAGCGCGGCGGCCAGACGCTGGGCGTCCAACTCGCCGGTCAGCACGACCAGACGGGCCTTGGGGTGCGCCTCGCGCAGGGCGTGGAAGGTCTCGGCGGCGATCTCGGACAGGGCCGGGTCGATCAGCACCAGCTGGGCTTCCGAGGACGCGCTGTCACGGATCGCGGCGGCTTCGCCGATCACGTCGAAGCGCGAGCCGTCGAACAGGCGCTTCATCCCTTCGCGGAACAGACGGTTCGGATCGACGAGGAACGTGGTCACACTGGTCATGATCGGTTATCCGTGCTGAAGAGGTGAGCGGTCCTGCCGGAGGGGTCAGGCGCGGTGTTCGTTCGTGCAATCCAAAGATAATTCGTGGGCAGCCCGAATAAAACACGCTGATGGTGCAGGAAAGCTCGGCAAAGAACGCTAGTCCCTATGGCGGCTTCGGCCGTCCCGCTCAGACATATGGCCTTTTCTAAGACGGAAGGAGTAGGCCGAATTGCCTGGAATTTTGGGATTTCCCCGCATTCCCGCATCTTACGGGTGACGCATTGTTTGGAGCGCCACGAAAGAGCGCCGCCGGGGCGGCACCCGCCGCCCGTTTTGTTCCCGGCGGGCCGTTCCCGACGGGTTCCCGACCGGGCCGAAGCGCCTATTGGCCGGCCGGCAGCATCCGTTTCAGCGCGCCCACGACGTCCTCGACCCGGATCGGCTTCGCCAGCACGGCCAGCGGCTCCGGGATCGTCGCCCGCAACCGTTGCGTCACGTCGCCGGTCGCGTAGCCGCTGGCGATCACCACCGGCAGGCCCGGCTTTTCCCCGCGCACGCGGCGGGCCAGCTCGTCGCCCGTCATCACCGGCATCCGGATGTCCGTCACCAGCGCGTCGAAGCGGTCCTGCCCCCAGAGATCGAGCGCTTCCTTCCCGTCGAAGGCCGTGGTGACGCGGAAGCCTTCATCAATGAGCAACTGTTCCAGGGCCATGATGGCGAGGACTTCGTCGTCGACCAGAAGGATGTGTGGAGCGCCCATGCTTGCCTTTCCAGCCCGAACGTTGGAACGTGAGGCGACGGCCGGGGCGCCGCGTCCTTCGATTGAAAGTGTCATGTAGCCAGGCGGGTGGGTAGAGGCAAGTGTGTCGCAGTCATAGCGCCCGCCGGTTGAGTCCATGAAAGGAATGTGGGATCGCCGCTTCAATGATCGTGCCCGTGCCCTTCGTATCCCGTGTTCCGACAAGGATGGCGCCGTGAGCGTGAGTTTGAGGACGATGCTCGCCGCCTGCCTGGGCGGCGTGGGACTGGTCTTCACGGTCGGGACGGCGGTGCTGCTCAACGCCGAGGCCGGCGGGCGCATGCAGGGCGTCATCGGCGACCAGCTCCACCAATACGCCGATCAGGTGGCCGACAAGCTCGACCGCGGCATGTTCGAGCGCTACCGCGACCTGCTGGTCGCGACCAGCCTGGACAGCGTCCGCTCGCCGGACGCCTCGCGCGATTCCCGGCGGGCCGTGGTCCAGCGGTTGAAGGACACCTACACGGATTACGCCTGGATCGGCTTCATCGAGCCCAACGGCATCCTCCAGGTCGCCACCGACCGCGTGCTGGAAGGCATGGACGTGAACGCGCGGGGCTGGTGGAAACAGGGGCTGGAGCGGCCCTATGTGGGCGACGTCCACGACGCCATCGTGCTGGGCAAGCTGCTCTACGCCAACCGGGCGGAGCCGCCGCGCTTCGTGGATCTGGCCGCGCCGGTGCACGCGGAGGACGGCACGCTGCTCGGCGTGATCGCGGCCCATCTCAGTTGGGACTGGGCGATGGAGGTCGAGCGCTCGGTGCTGGGGCAGGTCGACAAGGCCCGGCATGTCGAGGCGATGATCCTGGCCGGCGACGACACCGTGATCCTCGGACCCAAGGAGCTGATCGGGCAGCGCATCGGCGCCGTGTCGGCGACGGTCGCGGACTCCGCCGCCATCCGGACCTGGCCCGACGGCGTCGGCTATCTGACCAGCACCGCCGCGACCCAGGGCTACCGGGGCTATCCGGGGCTGGCGTGGAAGGTGGTGCTGCGGGAGCCGGCGACGCTGGCGCTGGCGCCGGTGCGGGAGATGCGCAACCGGGTGATCGCCTGGGGCGCCGCCGCCAGCCTGCTGGCCGTGCTGGTCGGCTATCTGCTGGCGGGCTGGATCTCCGCCCCGTTGCGCGCCATGGCGCGGGCGGTGAGGGAGGCGGGCGCCACGGGCGGGCGCCCCGCCTTGCCGGCGACCGGGCATTACGCGGAAATCGACACGCTGTCCGACGCGATGCGGGCCTATCTCGACGAGATCCGCGAGGGTGAGCGGCGGCTGAAGGACTCGCTCGGCGAGAAGACCATCCTCCTCCACGAGATCCACCACCGGGTGAAGAACAACCTCCAGGTCATCTACGGCCTGATGATGGTCGAGGTCCGCCAGCTCCCCAAGGAGGAGCGGGGGCGCGCGCGGATGGAGGCGGTGGCGCGGCGCATCACCTCGATGGGACGGCTGCACGAGCAGCTCTACATGTCCGGCGATTTCGCCCGGATCGACCTGGGAGAGCATTTGCTCCATCTTTGCGAGGCGCTGTCGGATCTGCGCCCCAACGAGGCCGTCGCGCTGCGCGTCGAGGCCGCTCCGGCGACCTGCTCGCTGGAACTCGCCCTGCCGTTCGGCCTGATCGCCAACGAGCTGATGACGAACAGTCTGAAACACGCCTTTCCCGAGGGGCGCGGCGGGACCGTGACGATCACGCTGCACGACGGTCCCGACGCGCTGGTGATGGAGGTGAGCGACGACGGCATCGGCTGCGCCGGCGGCCTGCCGACCGGCGGCATCGGCACCACGCTGGTGAACGGGCTGGTGCGGCAGATCGGCGGAACGCTGACCTTCGATACTCGGCAAGGCTGCATCGCGCGGGTGTCGGTGCCGAAGGCGCGGCCGGCGGTCCCGGCGCTGCCGGAGGCGCCGGCGCAGACCATGGCGGCGTGAGGGGGGAGTCGTGTGTGGGGTGCGGCCACCGTTGCCCCCTCCCTAACCCTCCCCCGCCTTTGGCGGGAGAGGGAACTCCGCCGAACGCCGACAAGGGGCCGACCCCCTCTCCCGCGCAGCGGGGGAGGGATGGGGAGGGGGCAAACGGAGTTGCGTCCCCAGCCTCCTGTTCAAAGCACCTTCCCCGGATTCAGGATTCCCAGCGGGTCGAACAGCCGTTTGATCCCCTGCATCAGCCCCATCTCGACCGGCCCCTTGAAGGCGGCGAGCTGGCCGCGGATGCTCTGGCCGATGCCGTGCTCGGCGCTGATGGTGCCGCCGAGTTCGATGGAGATGTCGAGGACGGCGGCGTTGACCGCGCGGATGATGGGATCCAGGGGCTCGCCGGACGTCCGCAGCGCCTCGGGCAGGATCACCACGAGATGCACGTTGCCGTCGCCGATGTGGCCGACCGCGACGACGCGGGCGTCGGGCCGGATCGCCTCCACCGCCGCCGTGGCGCGGGCGACGAAGCCGGGGATTTGGGAAATGGGCACCGCCGTGTCGTGGCCGATGACGACGCCGCTCTTGCGGTTGGCCTCCGACACGCTGTGGCGCAGCTTCCACAGGGCGGCGGCCTGGGCGCCGCTGCGGGCGATGACGGCGTCGGCGGCGGTGCCGTCCTCCAGCGCGCCGGCCAGCGTCTCCTCCAGCATGTCGGCGAGGGCGTCGGTGGCCAGCGTGTCGGTCACCTCGACCAGCAGGTACCAGGGCGCGCGGGTCTCCAGCGGACGGACGGTGTCCGGCACATGGGCCAGCACGGCGGCGAGCTGGCTTTCCGACAGGATCTCCGCCGTCGTCACCCGGTCGCCGAGCGCGGACCGCAGGCGGGCGAAGACCTCCAGCGCGGCGTCGAGGTCGGGCAGGGCGAGAAGCGCGGTGCCGGCGCTCCGGGGCGCCGGGAACAGCTTCAGCGTGGCGCCGGTGATGATCCCCAGCGTGCCCTCCGCGCCGATGAACAGGTGTTTCAGGGCGTAGCCGGTGTTGTCCTTGCGCAGGGGGCGCAGCCCGCTCCACACCGTGCCGTCGGCCAGCACCACCTCCAGCCCGAGCACGAGGTCGCGCATCGGGCCGTAGCGCAGCACGGCGGTGCCCCCGGCGTTGGTGGCGATGTTGCCGCCGATCTGGCAGGTGCCTTCGCTGCCGAGACTCATCGGGAACAGCCGGTCGGCCTCCTCGGCGGCGCGCTGCACCTCGGCCAGCGTGCAGCCGGCGTCCACGGTGATCGCGTCGCTGTGCCGGTCGAGGTTCCGGATCCGGTTCATCCGCGTCAGGCACAGCACCAGCGCCGAGCCCGACCCGTCCGGGATGGCGCCGCCGCAGACGCCGGTGTTGCCGCCCTGCGGCACCAGGGGAACCCGCCGCTCGGCGCAGAGGCGGACCAGCGCCGCCACCTCCGCCGTGTCGGCCGGGCGGGCGACGCAGAGCGCCGCCCCCCGGTAGCGCCCGCGCCAGTCGGCGACGTAGGGCTCGGTGTCGCCGGGGCCGGTCAGGACATGGCCGCTCCCGACGACGGCCCGCACCCGCGCGACGAAGTCGTCGTTCACAGCCATGTCCATCGCGTCACAGGCCCAGATAGGCGGTCTTGATGCGCGGGTCGGCCAGCAGGGTGTGGGCCGCCTCCTCCATCACGACGCGGCCGGTCTCCAGCACATAGGCGCGGTCGGCCAGACGCAGGGCCAGATCGACCCGCTGCTCGACCAGCAGCACGGTGATGCCCGAGGCGTGCAGGCTCTTGATGGTGTCGGCCAGCGTGTCGACCATGATCGGCGCCAGACCCAGCGACGGCTCGTCCAGCATCAGGCATTTCGGGTTGGCCATCAGGCCGCGCGCGATCGCCACCATCTGCTGCTGCCCGCCGCTCATGGTGCCGGCCTTCTGGGCGTGGCGTTCGGCCAGCACCGGGAACAGGTCGTAGACCCAGCGCAGCCGCTCGGCGAAGCCCATGGAGCCGGGGCGTCCGCGCAGGGCGCCCAGCTCCAGATGCTCCAGCACCGTCATCTCCGGGAAGAGCAGGCGGCCTTCCGGGACGTGGACGACGCCGCGCTCGATCACCTGGTGCGGAGCCAGCCGGTCGATGCGCTCGCCGTCGAAGCTGACGGTGCCGCCCGACGCGCGCAGCAGGCCGGAGATCGCCTTCAGCGTCGTCGTCTTGCCGGCGCCGTTGGAGCCGACCAGCGTGACGATCTCGCCCTCCTCGACCCGCAGCGACACGTTGTGCACCGCCTCGCGGTGGCCGTAGCTGACCTGCAGGTTCTCGACCTTAAGCATCGACCGTCTCCCGTCCCAGATACACGCGGATCACCTCGGGGTCGTTGAGCACCTGGGCCGGCGGCCCCTCGGCGATCTTCACCCCGTGGTCGAGCACGAACAGCCGGTCGCAGACGGCGGCGACGACGCGCATGTGGTGCTCCACCAGCAGCACGGTGACGCCGCTCGCCCGGATGCGGCGGATCATCTCGACCAGCCGCTGGCCCTCCTCCGGGTTCATGCCGGCGGCCGGCTCGTCGAGCAGCAGCAGGCGGGGCTGGGCGGCCAGCGCGATGGCGATCTCCAGCCGGCGCTGCTCGCCGTAGGACAGCGCGTCGGCCAGGATGTCGGCCCGGTGGTCGAGGTCGCAGAAGGCCAGCGTCTCCATCGACCGGCGGTGCAGGTCGGCCTCTTCCCGACGGTAGGCGGCGGTGCGGAACACCGAGGCGCCCCAGCCGGCCTTGGTCGTGCGGTAGGCGGCGCTGCGCACGTTGTCGAGCGCGCTGAGGCTGGGGAAGACGCTGGTGATCTGGAAGGTGCGCGACACGCCGCGCTGTCCCATGACGTGCGAGGGCTCGCCCGTGCAGTCGGCGCCGTCGAAGCGGATGCGGCCCGAGGACGGCGGCAGCGACCCGCCCAGCATGTTGAACAGCGTCGTCTTGCCGGCGCCGTTCGGCCCGATCAGCCCGACGACCTCGCCCGCGTGGACCGTCATGTTCACGTCGCGCACCGCCGTCAGACCGCCGAAGATGCGGGTCAGGCCGGTGACCGAGAGGATCTCCGCGTTCATTTGGCGCCTCCCTCGGCGTTGGGCAGGGTGGTCGGCGCGGTCGTCGCGGTGGCGTTGTTCTCGGCCTTGTGGTTGCCGCGCCAGCGCTGCCACAGGCTGACCAGCCCGCCCGGCAGGAAGACCACGGTCCCGGTCAGCAGCGCGGCGAAGACCACCATGCGCAGGGGACCTGCGACGCGCAGCGATTCCAGCAGGCCGATGTAGACCAGCGCGCCCAGGATCGGCCCGACGATGGTGCCGCGCCCGCCGACCACCACCACGATGATCAGGGCGGCGACGTTGTGGACGCCCATGATGTCGGGGGTGATGACCTTGATGTAGTGGGCGTAGATGGCGCCGCCGACGCCGGCGATGGCGGTCGCCACGACGAAGCCCAGCAGCTTGGTGTGGAAGACGTTCACGCCCAGCGAGGCGGCGAGCGGCGCGTTCTCGCGCACGGCGATGAAGGCGCGCCCGGTGCGGCTGTTGACCAGCGCGTGGCACAGGAAGGCGACGACCAGCACCAGCCCGAGGACGAGGTAATAGGTCTCGCGCGCGTCGGTGAAGGTGACGGGGCCGAGCGACAGCGGCGGGATGTTCGAGATGCCCATCGGCCCGCGCGTCACGTCCACCCAGTGGTTGGTGACGGTGTAGAGGATCGACCCGAAGCCCAGCGTCAGGATGGCGAATTGCGGCCCGACGACGCGCAGCGCCGCGTAGCCGATCACCAGACCGAACAGCGCCGCGACGAGCCCGGCCAGCGGCAGGCCGATCAGCGGCGGCAGGCCGAGCTGGGTGGAGAGGATGGCCGAGGTGTAGGCGCCGACGCCGACGAAGGCGGCGTGGCCGAAGGACAGCTCGCCCAGATAGCCGATGATGATGTTGAGGCTGAGCGCCAGCAGCGCGTACAGCATCCACAGCACCAGCAGATGCTCCAGATAGGCGTTCCCGGCCAGGAAGGGCAGGATTCCGAGCAGCAGGACGCCGCCCGCGAGGCTGATGTGTTTGGCGTTCATCGCAGCCCCCTTGCCGTGCTGAACAGGCCGTTGGGGCGCCACAGCAGGACCGCGATGATCATCGCGTAGCCGATCGCCTCCATGAAGCCGAGGGAAATGTAGCCGCCGCCCAGCGATTCGATGACGCCGAGCAGCAGGCCGGCGAACAGCGCGCCGGTGACGCTGCCGAGCCCGCCCATGATCACCACGATGAAGCCCTTCAGCACCGCCCAGTTGCCGATGGTCGGGAAGATCATCACGGTCGGGCCGACCAGCGCGCCCGACAGCGCGGCGAGGCCGCAGGCGAGCGCGAAGGTGTAGCTGTGGACCAGACCGATGTTGATGCCGGTCAGCGCCGCGCCGTCGGGATTCTGCGCGGTGGCCCGCATCATCTTGCCGAAGCGCGAGTAGCGGATGAACAGGTAGACCGCCACCAGCACCGCGACGGCGGCGGCGAAGACCAGCACGCGCTGCTGGGTCAGGGTGACGGTGCCGATGTCGAGGATCTCGTCGGCGAACGGGCTCTCGACGTATTTGGGATCGGCGCCGAACAGCAGCTCGCCGCTGTTGGCGATCAGCAGGGCGAGGCCCAGGCTGGACAGCAGGATGGTGAATTCGTGGTCGCGGCGCAGCGGCCAGAAGATCAGCTTGTTGGCGACGACGCCAAGCGCCGCCACCACCACGGCGCCGAGCACGGCGGCGGTGATGTAGTCCAACCCCAACAGGGTGCCGGCGAAATAGGTGAGGTAGGCGCCGAGCATGTAGAACTCGCCATGGGCGAAATTCACGATGCGCAGCACCCCGAAGACCAGCGTCAGCCCGGTGGCGATGAGCACATAGGCCATCCCGTTGACCAGGCCGTTCGCGATCTGCTGGGCGAAGACGGTGAAATCCATGGAGGTGTTGACCTTCCTGTCGGGGAGGGGCCGGACGCAGAGGCGCTGATATGCCCTTCTCCCCTTGTGGGAGAAGGGTTGGGATGAGGGGGATTCCGCCGAAGGCGGAAAGGAACCGTATGTTTCCGGCCGGCTGAAGCCGGCTCCCCCTCACCCCTAACCCCTCTCCCGCAAGGGGAGAGGGGCACCAGCGTCCAAGGGGGCCGGACCGGCTGGCGTCAGTCGCGGACGGCGACGATCTGCTTGCTCTTCACCTGGACGAGATGGATGGGCTGCGTCGCCTGCCCCTGGTCGGAGAAGCGGACGTTGCCGAGCACGGTCGGGGTCTCGTTCGCCTTCAGATAGGCGGCGATCTTGTCGTAGGCGCGGGGATCCCCGCCGGTGCCGGCGACACCGGCCGCGATCAGCTCGACGCCCTGGGCGCCCAGCGCGGCGATGAAGGAGGGCTCGTTCTTGTAGGACTTGCGGTATTCCGCCAGCCAGGGCTTCATCGAAGGCTGGCCGTTGTCCTCGACGAAGGGCGAGGCCGAATAGACGCTCTCCAGCGAATTGCCGGACAGCTCGACCAGCTTGGGGTTCATGTTGCCGGCCGACGCGATGACCTTGCCGCGGAAGCCGGTCTGCCGGACCTGCCGGTAGATGGTGGCGCCCTGCGAGGTGTTGATCGCCGCCACGTAGATGGCGTCCGGGTTCAGCGCCTTCAGCTTGGTCAGCGCGGTGGTGAAGTCCGTGTCGGTGCGGTTGTAGAACTCGTGGCCCTTGATCTCGATGCCGCACTCGCCGAGCAGCTTGGTGTAGTTGTCCAGCTCCAGCCGGCCCCAGTCGTCGTTGACGTTCATGAAGGCGATCGACTTCGGCTTGATCTGGCCGCAGATCGCCTTGGAGTAGAAGTTCGACATCATCGCCGAGGTGGCGTTGAGGCGGAACAGGTACTTGTGCCCCTCCTCGGTGACCTTGGGGTGCTGCGAGCTGGTCATCACGGTGATGATCTTGTCGCGCGTGACCTCCTTCATCGACAGCGCCACGGCGCTGAACCAGCCGCCGATGATGAAATCGACGTTGTCCTGCTCGATGGCGCGCTTGGCGGCGCTGACGCCGTCCTCGGGCGAGCCCTTGTCGTCGTAGTTGAGCAGCTCCAGCTTGCGGCCGGCGACGCCGCCCTTGGCGTTGATGATGGCGGCGGCCGCCTGCGCGCCCTCAAGGCCGAGCTGGCCCTCGAAGGCGCCGGTTCCGCTCATCGGGCCGATGAGGGCGATGCGAATGGGCGGTTGCTGGGCCAGCGCGCCGGCCGAGGGGCCGACGAAGGGGATGGCCAAGGCCAGGGTCGCCGCCGCGGCGATGAGATCGCGCCTTCCGAGCATGGTTTCCTCCGTTGATTTTCGCTTTGTTGAGCCGGTGGGATGAGGCCGGCGCCCGTCAGGCGCTCTTGAGATACTTTTTTTGCAGCTCTTCGATTTCCGGGAAGCCGATGAAATCGATGAAGCTGTTGTGGTCGGTGGTCGGGCGCGGCAGGTCCTTGGTGGACCGGCGCTGCGCCAGCGCCGCCAGGTTTTCCTTCAGCGCGGAGGCCACCGTCATCAGCGGCACCAGCGCGTAGGTCGCCATGCCGGCGACCTCCTCGACCTCGGCCGGCGACAGGTCGCGCTCCAGCCAGCCCAGAAGCTGGAGGGACAGCGGAACGCCGACCGCCTCGCGCATCGCGCGCAGGCCGTCGATGGAGCTGAAGCACTTGCTGATCGGCTGGATCATGTCGGCGCCGGCCTCGACATAGGCGCGGCCGCGCGCCATCGCCTCGGCGGGGTCCACCGCGTCGGTGCGGGCGATGATCAGCATGTTGGGGTCGCGCCGGGCGTCGGCCGCCGCCTTGATCTTGGCGACGCCCTCGTCCATCGGAATCACCTCGACCCCGCCGACGCAGATCGGGCAGCGCTTGGGCGCCACCTGGTCCTCCATGATGACCGCCGAGACGCCGGCCGCCTCGAACTCGCGGATGGTGCGCATCACGTTGATGGCGTTGCCGTAGCCGGTGTCGATGTCGGCGATGACCGGCACCTTGACCGCCGAGACGACGTTGCGCACCACCGTCAGGTTCTCCGACATGGTGTACAGCTCGGCGTCCGGCTGGCCCAGGAAGGAAGCGGACACGCCGAAGCCCGAGGTCATCAGGGCGTCGAAGCCGGCCTGCTCGATGAAGCGGGCCGACAGCGCGTCGTAGGCGCCGGCCGACCAGACGGTCTTCTGCGCGAGAATGCGGTTGCGGAACTCAGGCCCCCTGGACATGCTCGCTTCCCTTCTGCTGACGTTGTTCAGTTGCTTGGCGTTTGAGGTAGGGGACGAGGCCGCCGGCCTCGATCATCTCGGCGTCCGACTGCGGCGGCGGCTCGAAGGCGATCTCGGTCCCCTGGGTGACGTTGCGGATGGTGTGGGTCGACCAGTCGACCTCCAGCTCGTCCCAGCGCTGGACGAAGCCGAGGATTCCGGGGCAGCTCACCTGCGGGAAGCCCATGCTGATCTCGCCGCGCCAGTAGCCGGGCGAGAAGGACTCCGCGATCACCCCGGTGATGCCGAGGTGCCGCATCGCCTTCATCGGCGGGTAGTGCGGGTGGCCGTAGCCGAAGTTCCCGGCTCCGACCAGCAGGTCGCCGGGCTTCACCTTGGCGGCGAAATCCGGGTCGTAGGGCTGCATGGCGAGCTTGGCCAGCTCCTCCACGTCGGTGATCTTGATGTTCTTGACGCCGACGATCTGGTCGACGTCGAAGTTGACCTCGTCGAAGATGTAGGCGACGCGGCCGCGCAGGGGGTTCAGCGCCATGGCGGGCCTCACAGATAGGGGCGCGGATCGGCGATCCGGCCCTCGATGGCGGAGGCCGCGACCACGGCGGCGTTGCACAGGTAGATTTCCGAGTCCGGGCTGCCCATGCGGCCCCGCACGTTCAGCGTCCCGGTCGAGACCGCGCGCTGGTTGGCGGTCATCGTCGCGATGCGGCCGAAGCAGTAGTCGCAGCTCGGCGAGGAGACGAAGGCCCCGGCCTCAACCAAAGTGGAGATCAGCCCCTCGCGCGCCGCCGCCGCCATCAGCTCCTGGCTGGTCGGGATGATGTGCAGCGAGACGCCGCTCTTCACCTGACGCCCGCCGAGGATCTTGGCCGCCACGCGCATGTCCTCCAGCCGGCCGGACGCGCAGGACCCGAGATAGCCGGCGTGGATCTCCAGCCCGAGGAACTCGGTCAGGTCGCGGGTGTCGGCCGGGGTCGGCGGCACCACGACGATGGGCTCCAGCGCCGACAGGTCGATCTCGTGGACCGCCGAGTATTCGGCGTCCGGGTCGCTCGACACCGGGTCGAGCTTCTTGCGGGCGCGCGGCAGGGCGTAGTCGAGCCGCACCGGGTCGGGGTTGACGATGGCGGTCAGCGCCCCGGTGAACATCGCCAGGCCGGTGATGGTCTGGAGACCCTCGGTGCTCATCGACGCCGCCGCCGGCCCGCCGATCTCCAGCACCTGGAAGCGGCAGGAGCTGGGGCCGAGCACGCGCACCAGATGATGGAACACGTCGCGCGCCATGACGCCGGGCCGCAGGGAGCCGCGCAGGTTCACCCGCACGGTGTGCGGCACCCGCAGCGACACGGTGTCGCTGACGAAGGCCTCCAGCACGTTGCGGCGCAGCCCGATGGCGAGCGTGCCGAAGGTGCCCATCTGGCTGACATGGCCGTCGAAATGGACGGCGAAGGCGCCCGGCGTGGCGTAGCCGACCTCGCAGGCCACCTGATGGCCGATGCCGCGCCGTTCGAACAGCGGCACGTTGTTCTCCGCGCACCAGGTGCGGGTGTTGATGTGCAGCTCCTCTTCCTTGGCGGTGGCGGTCGGCACCATGTGGTCGATGAAGATGCCGAAGCGTTCCGGCTCGGCGACCCGCTCGATGCCGAAATCCTCCTTCATGGTCTTGAAGTAGACGTCGGTGTAGCCGGGGAAGTCGTAGGCGAGGACGAAGTCCGGCTTTGCCTTGATGTCCTGGCCGGCGCGGACGGCGGGGAGCCCCGCCGCGCGCGCCAGGATCTTCTCGGTGATGGTGTAGCCCATGCTGTGCGGTCTCCGTTCCGGTGGGCTCAGTCGAGGCCGAGCGCGCCGGGGTTCATCAGGCCTTGCGGATCGACGGCGCGCTTGACGCCCTCCAGCAGCGACCAGGTCTCGGGCGAGAGGATCTCGCGGAAGGGATAGTCGCGGGCGACCTGCCAGCTGATGCCGCCCATGCCGGCGTAGAGTTCCTGCGTGGCGCGGCGGAGTTCCGCCACCGCCTGCCGGGTGGCCGGGTTGGCCGGACGGTCGCGCCAGGGACGCACCACGTCCTCGCCCAGGCTGGCGGCGTGCAGCGGGGTGATCTCGTCGTCCCAGTAGAAGGCCGGCTCCAGGAAGAAGTCGTTGCCGACCGTCATCGTCATCACCGAATAGATGATGCCGTGGGTCTCCATGAAGCCGCGCTTCTCCGCGAAGAAGGCGTCGTTGGCGTCGATCACCTTGGGCGCGTCGCTCAGCGGGAAGACGGCGTGGATGGGAACCCAGCGCTGGCCGTCGCGCCCCAGCATGCCGCGCACCGGCCCGAAGGGCTTGGAGCGCATCACCTTGGGCACGCTGTTCTCGATCTCGGTGCCGTGGCGCTTGCCGATGGCGCGCAGCGTGTCGAGCGAATGGCGCAGCTCGCCGTCGGTGCGCCCCTCCACCACCAGATGGAGCGTGAAGTTGTGCGCCTTGAGGAAGGCGGTGCCGGCGGTCGCCACGCCCAGCGCGTCCTTGGCGCCCTGGAACAGCGACTTGCCGCCCATGGCGAGGTTGCCCAGCGTCTTCAGACCGTCCGACAGCTTGTTGACGCTGGCCGAATGCTCGATCTTGGTGCGGTCGATGCCGAAGCCTTCCGAGACGCAGCGCGAGCGCGCCATCTCGACTTGCGCCGCGGCCATCGCCTGCATGGTCTGGAAGCCGAAGGACAGGAAGTCCACCTTGTCGGGGCGCGGGTAGAGGCGCAGCGTGGCCGAGACCTTGACGCCCATCGCCCCGTTGTCGCCCAGGAACATCCCCGTCAGGTCGGGGCCGCCGTAGCGGTTGAACGGCTTGGCGCCGACGCGCCCGCCCGACCCCGTGGTGACCTTGCGGCCGTCGGCCAGCACCACCGTGACGCCCAGCACCGTTTCGGCCACCGTGCCGTGGATGCCGGAGCCGAAGAAGGCGCTGTTCTGCGACAGGGCGCCGCCGATGGTGGCGTTGATGCCCGACAGCGGCCCCCAATAGCCGGTGCGCAGGCCGGTGCCCTCCAGCGCCTCGTTCAGCGCCGACCAGGTGCAGCCGGTCTCGACCGTCACGTACTGGTCGGCGGCGTTCAGCTCGACGATGCGGTTCAGCTTGCGGCCGTCGACGACGATGGAGTCCGGGCGCTTGGGCAAATAGCCCTTGGTGTAGGACATCCCGCCGCCGCGCGGCACGATGGAGACCCCGGCCTTCGACGCGGCGGCCACCGCGGCGGCGGCCTCGTCGGCGGTGCGCGGCAGGACGATGGCGAGCGGGGCGACGCCGGGCTGCCAGAACACGTCGTTGGCGTAGTAGGTGCGGCTCTTCTCGTCGTGCAGCACGGCCTCGGCGCCAAGGGCGGCGCGCAGGTCGTCGAGCAGGGTGGCGGAGCCTTCGAGGGCGGCGATGCTCATCGAACTTGCCTCTGCGTCAGATGTCGAAATGTTTCGGTGTCGGACCAACGGCTGCGGGTCCTGGCTTTTTCGAAGCCCCTCTCCCCTTGAGGGAGAGGGGTTGGGGTGAGGGGTGCGCAAATCTCTTCGCCTTCGGCGAATACCCCTCATCCCAACCCTTCTCCCTCAAGGGGAGAAGGGCTCAAGAGCCCTGGCCTCAAACCGGCTCGTGCAGCGGCTCGAAGCGGAAATCCTCGCCCCGGCGGCGCACGAAACCGGTGTGCGGCGCGCCGAAATGGGCGGGGAAGACCAGCGCCTCGCGGTCCGCCGCGAAGTCCAGCAGGCGGCGACGGGTCGCCACGGCCTCGTCCTGGTCCTCGCAGAAGCGGCTGTTCCAGTTCGGCCGGGCGATCTGCATCGGTTGGTGCAGGCAGTCGCCGGTGAACACCGCCGCGTGGCGGTCGGACTCCAGCTTGACGAAGAGCTGGCCCGGCGTGTGGCCGGGGGCCAGCTCCACCTCCAGCCCGTCGAGGATGCGGTCGCCGCTCTCGATCAACTCGACCTGGCCCGCCTCCCACACCGGCATCACGCTGTCGTCCATCACCGGCCCGTTGCCCGGCATCGTGACCAGCCCGCCGGTCGGCGAGCGCCAATGCGCGAACTCCTTGGCGCCGTAGATGTAGCGCGCGTTGGGGAAGGTCGGCACCCAGCGGCCGTCGACGAGCTGCGTGTTCCAGCCGACATGGTCGATGTGCAGGTGGGTGTTGATGACCAGCGTCACCTCCTCGGGCCGCACGCCGGCTTCGGCGAGGCGCTGGAGGTAAGGCTTGTCGAGCATGTGGAAGCGCTCGAAGCCCGGCGTGTCGCGGTGCTTGCCGTTGCCGCAGCCGGTGTCGATCAGGATGACGTGGTCGCCGGTGCGGATCAGCCAGGAATGCATGCTCGACATCAGGCGGCGCGAGGCCGGGTCGAGGAAATTCGGGGCGGCGAGATCGGGGTTCGCGTCGAGGATCGACTCCTCGTAGGCGGGAAACAGGAAGCCCGGGTCGAAGCCGGGCGTCAGCATTTCCTCGATCCGCGTCACCGTGAACGCACCCAGGGAGATGGTGTGGGCGGTGGTGGCCATGCGCCTCCCCTCGTTGCCGTTTGTTTTGTTTGTTCGTTAAGGAAACCATTTGCCTTGGACGGTGTCAACAGGCAAAAATGGTTTCACTCTGCAACACGGATGCGGCCGATGCCGGGGGGCTGGACCCGACATTGGGCTTGCACAATGCAACGAGAGATAAGAATGCTACCGGAGCGGGATGATCTCGGCCGGTTCGCGGCCCGACGGCTGCGCCATCCATCAGGGGACTTTGCGGAATGGACAACGATCAGGACGACACTCAAGCGGTGGAAACGGGAGCGGAGAAGAACGGGCTCAGCGTCCGCGCCGTGTCCCGCGCGCTCGCCGTGCTCCGCAGCTTCTACCAGGAGGGGCCGTCGCTCTCGCTGACCGAGGTCGCGAGCGCCGCGAAGCTCGACAAGGGCACCGCCCGGCGCATCCTGCTGACGCTGGTGCAGGACGGCTTCGCGGTGATCGATCCGCAGACCCAGAAATACAGCCTCGGGCTGGAGATCCTGAAGCTGGCCGGCGCCGTGCCGGAGCGCCGCGACCTGCGGCAGATCGCCTCCACCATCCTGTCGCGTCTGGCGAAGGCCACCGGCAGCACGGTGTTCCTGTCGGTCTACCACGACGGCTCGGCCATCTGCCTGGATCAGTTCCACAGCGACCGCTCGGTGGAGGTGCGCTGGTGGATCGTCGGCGGGCAGTTGCCGATGAACTGCGGCGCGGCGCCCCGCGTGCTGCTGGCCTATCTGCCCGAGGACGAGGTGTCGCGGGTGCTGGCGCGCGGCACGACTCGGCTGACGCCCTTCACCACGACCGACCCGAAGGCGCTGATGGAGGAGCTGGAGGCCGTCCGGCGCGACGGCTGGTCGGTCGCGGTGGACGATGTCTACGAAGGGTTGGCGGCCATCGCCATGCCGGTCTTCGACCCCGAAGGCGCGCTGGTCGCGGCGGTGAGCCTGACGGGGCTGACGCCGTCGATCATCCGCAACGGGCAGCCGTCCTTCCTGGACGAACTGCGCAACGCGGTGCGGGACATCTCCGGCAACCTCTATCCCGGAAAGGCAGCGCCGCTGCACCGGGCCGCGCGGGCGCAATCGGCTCTGAGCGGCTGAGCGTGGCGGCGTGTCGCTGCGCGACGCGCGTTTCATAAAATCAAGAACGTCGCCCTTGGCGCCGGGCGTGGCGCCGTGGCGGACAAGGGAGGGGACATGGCGTTTCCACACTATGCGACGACGGCGGCCGGGCAGCTGCGCGTCTGGCGCGAAGGCAGCGGGCCGGATCTGGTGGTGCTGCCGGGGTTGACCGTGGCGGCGTCCGTGCGGGCGCGGATGCTGGCCGAGACGGCTCCCGGCTGGACGGTCACCGTGGTGGAACTGCCCGGCATCGGCGGGTCCGCCGGGCTGTGGGCCGACAGCCTGGAGGGCCTTGCCGAACGGATCGCCGAGGCGCTGGCCGCGCTGGGCATCGGCCCGGCGGTGCTGCTGGCGCATGACCTGACGGGGCCGCTGGCCGTGGCGTTGGCGCGAAGGGTTGCGATCCCGCCCGCCGCCGTGCTGCTGAGCGGGGCCGACGCGGCCCGCGCCTGGAGCGGACAGGGGATCCGCCCGCCCTCGCTGGCGCCGCGCCAGGACGGGGCGCATCTGCTGGCGCTGTGGACGCACATCCGCGACCGCCATCTGCTCGATCCCGAAATTCCCCATCTGCCGGCGTTCGACGGCCCCGCGATCCCGAGCGACGCGGATCTGAACGAAGCGGTGGTCGCCGCCTCCGTCGCCCCGGAACGCTACGAGGCGCTGTGGTCGCTCTGCGTGGGCGGTTCATGGAACGGCGTGTCGGTGAACGGCGTGTCGGTCGAGGAAATCGCGGACGGCGCGTTGGCCGCGCGGTTGGTCTCGCTGCGCGGCGCGCTGCCGAAGGCCGGGGCGCTGCCGCCGACGCGGCCCTTCGCCGATCCGGCCGCGCTCTGGTGCGACCACGTGGACATCCCCGCCGGCCGGGTGCATCTGCGCCGCGCGGGCGGCGAGGGCCGGCCCTTGCTGGTGTTCCAGACCGGCGGCGGTTCGGCGGCGCCCTTCGCGCCGGTGGTCCGCAAGCTGGCGGAGCGACACCGCGTCATCGCGCCGGACTATCTCGGCAATGGCTGGTCCGACAAGCCGGAGCGGCCCGCGAGCATCGAGGCGCTGGCGACCGACGCGCTGGCGGTGGCCGACGCGCTCGGGCTGGAGGAGTTCGACCTGTGGGGCTCGCACACCGGCGCGCTGGTGGCGTTGGAGATCCTGCTGCGCCAGCCGAACCGCGTCGGCCGCGCGGTGCTGGAAGCGCCGGTCTTCGTCAGCGGCGGCTTCCTGGACGACGTGCTGCGCCACTACTTCCCGCCGCTGGTCCCCGACCGTTGGGGGCGGCATCTGGTGCAGGCGTGGAACTGGCGCCGCGACATGTTCCTCTACTGGCCGTGGTACCGGGTGGAGCGCGCGGCGGCCCGGCGTCTGGGCCTGCCGGAGGCGGAGGATCTGCACGCCTTCACCGTCGGCCTGCTGCAGAGCGGCGCCCATTACGACCGCGCCTACCGCGCCGCCTTCGAATACGACACCGCCGCGCGGATCGGCCAAGCGACCCGTCCGATGATGATCTGCTCCGGGGCGGACGACATGCTGGCGGACAGTCTGGACCACGCGCGCACCCTGGCGCCGCCCGGCACGCTGGTGACCCTTACCCCCGCCACCGTCTGGTGGCCCCGCCAGCGTGCCGACGCGGTCGCCGAAACGCTGCGGATGTACGAGGATTTCCTGGAAGGCTGAGGCGAGCCCGCCGAGCCGTCAGTCAGCCAGCCAGCCAGCCAGCCAGCCAGCCAGGCCGGTCGGGTGCCGGCCGTCACGCGCCCGGCGGGACCGTGCGGCGGACGCTGTCGCGGTCGGACGCCGTGGCGAACCACGCGGCCAGCGCCGGCCGCCCCTCGCGCCACGGCTCGTGCCCGAAGCGGAAGTCGAGATAGGCGAGCGCCGCCACCACCGCCAGCGTGCCGATGGTGGGGCGGTCGGGCGGCGTGGCGGACAGCGTCGCCGCCTCGGCCTCCAGAACGTCCAGCGCGCGGGCGACCGCCTTGCGCTGGCGCTCCATCCAGCCGGCGGATTTCTCGCCGTCCGGGCGGTTGTTCTCCAGCCGGCGCAGGATCGCCGCGTCGCAGATCCCGTCCGCCACCGCCTGGAACCGCAGCGCCGCCCAGCGCGCCGGTCCGTCCGCCGGCAGCAGCCCGGCCGCCGGGTTGAGCGCGGCGAGGTATTCGACGATCACCGGGCTGTCGAACAGGACGGTCCCGTCCTCCACCGTCAGGGCGGGCACCTTGCCGAGCGGGTTGTCGTTGGGCAGGTCGGTGTCGGCCGACCACGGATCCGTCGCGCGGCAGGACAGCCGGCCATCCAGCCCGGCTTCGATGGCGACCATCATCACCTTGCGCACGTAAGGCGACGTGGCGCTCCAACGCAGGGTCATCATCGGGCGGGTTCCTCATCAAGGGGATGCGGTGTCATGGACGCAACCCTAACCCGCCCTGTCGCTTCGGTCATCCGAAAGATCAGCCTCGGAAATGATCCTTGCGGCTGCGGATCTCGGCGAAGACCCGCTCCGGCGTTGCGCCGGGAAGCCCGACCGCCGCCTGCACCGCCGGGTCGTCGGCGCGCAGGAAGGGGTTGGTGCGGCGCTCCACCCCGATGGTCGAGGGGATCGTCGGCTCCCCCCGCTCGCGCAGAGCCGCGATCTCGTCGGCGCGGGCGCGCAGCGCGGCGTTCTCCGGATCGACCGTCACCGCGAAGCGGGCGTTCGACAGGGTGTATTCGTGCCCGCAATAGATCCGCGTCGGGTCCGACAACGCGCGCAGCTGGACCAGCGAGTCCCACATCTGCTCCGGCGTGCCCTCGAACAGGCGCCCGCAGCCGAGCGCGAACAGGGTGTCGCCGGGGAACAGCGCGTCGGCCCCCTCGAACCAGAAGGCGATGTGCCCGCTGGTGTGGCCGGGAACCGCGAAGACCCGCACCGCCTGCTCGCCGAACACGGTGCGGTCGCCCTCGCCCAGCGCCACGTCCAGATCCGGGATGCGGTGGGCGTCGGCCCGCGCGCCGATCACGGTCGGCCGGTAGCGCGCCTTCAGTTCGGCGACGCCGCCGATGTGGTCGTTGTGGTGGTGGGTGAGGAAGATGTGGGTCGGCGTCCAGCCGCGCCGGTCCAGCTCCGCGATCACCGGCGCCGCATCGCCGGGATCGACAATCCCGACCTTGCCGGACGCGTCGTCGCGCAGCACATAGATGTAGTTGTCGGCGAACGCCGGAACGAGAACGACCTCCACGGCAGCGGACTCCCTCTGTTGCGATGCGAAACCGTGATACGCTTGGGATGCCATGTACACAGATATCGTCGATCTGAGGGAGTTCTACGAGTCCGGATTGGGCCAGATGGCCCAGCGGATGATCCGGAACCGCGTGCGCACCATCTGGCCGGACGTGCGCGGCCAGATCGTCGTCGGGGTCGGCTACGCCACGCCCTACCTGCGGCCCTTCATGGACGAGGCCGACCGGGTGGCGGCGGTGATGCCGGCCAGCCAGGGCGTCAGCTTCTGGCCGCCGGAGGGGCGCGGCATGGTGGCGCTGGGCGACGAGGCCGACCTGCCCTTCGGCGACAACACCATCGACCGCGTGCTGCTGGTCCACGGGCTCGAGGGCACCGAGCAGCTGCGCCCGATGATGCGCGAGATCTGGCGCGTGCTGGCCGGCGGCGGCCGGGTGCTGGCGGTGGTGCCGAACCGGCGCGGGTTGTGGGCGCGGGCCGACTGGACGCCGTTCGGCCACGGCTTCCCCTATTCCGCCTCGCAGCTCAAGCAGGTGCTGCGCGACACCATGTTCGTGCCCGAGCGCACCGGCCATGCCCTGTTCATCCCGCCGCTGCGCTCGCGCTTCCTGCTGAAGACCGCGCCGGCCTGGGAAGAGGTCGGCGGGCGCTGGTTCAAGGCCTTCGCCGGGGTGACGATGATCGAGGCGTCCAAGCAGATCTTCGCCGGCGTGTCGCGCCGCGCGGCGCCGCAGCCGGTGAAGCGCCGCCTGATCGTGCCGTTGCCGGGCGGCGCGGCGGCGGCGCGGCGGACCGCCGATCCCGACCCGACGACGCCTTGTCCACGGACTTGATCGTTGCAGCGACGACCGTTTGAAGCCCTTCTCCCTCAAGGGGAGAGGGGCTTCGCCTGTTCGGGCAATGGAAAGCGTGCTCTCCCTTACCCGCGCACCTGACGCAGCGCGTCGCCGATCCGACCGCCCAGGCTGCCGGCCCGCGCGCCGATGTTCTGGCTCAGCGTCGTCAACTCCTCCAGCGTGTGGGTGACGCCGGACAAAGTCTGTTCCGCGTCGCCGATGCGCTGTTCGGCGGCCATAGCGTCCTGGCGCGAGCGGTCGAGCGTGCGCGACACCTCGGCGGTCAGCATCGCCTGCTCGTCGATGGCGGCGGCCACCGTGCCGTTGATCGTCTGGATCGAGCCGATGGTCGAATGGATGCGGCCCAGCGCCTCGTCCACCGCCGCCGTCTCCTTCTGCAGATTGGAAACCTGGTCGGCGATCTGCTTGGTGGCGTCGGCGGTCTGGCGCGACAGCGCCTTCACCTCGTTCGCCACGACGGCGAAGCCGCGCCCGGCCTCGCCCGCGCGGGCGGCCTCGATGGTGGCGTTCAGCGCCAGCAAATTGGTCTGGCTGGCGATGGCGTTGATCAGCTTGACCACGCTGGCGATCTGCTCGGCGGCGGCGCGCAGCGAGGTCATCACGGTGGTGGCGCGGTCGCTGTCGGCGGCGGCGGCCTGGCTGATCTCGCGCGCCTTGCTGGTGTCGCCGGAGATCCGCGCGGAGGTCGAGGACAGCCGGTCGAGCACGCCCGCGATGGCGGCGACGGAGCCGTCCACCGCGCGGGCGGCGCCGGCCGCCTCGCCGGTCTGGCGCAGGCAGGTGTCGCCGGCCCGCCGCACGGTGCCGACGGCGGTGTCGAGCTTGCGCCCGGCCTCGGTCATCTCGGCGGCGATGCCGCCGATGTCGCGCTCCAGCCGTTCGGACAGGGCGCGCAGCACGGTGGCGCGCTCGGCCTCGGCGCTCTCGGCGCGCAGCATCGACAGCGCCCAGTGGCGGGCGATGCGGGCGTAGCGGCGGGCCTGGTCGACCGGGCCGGCGACGCCCAGCGTGCCGATGCGCTCGCCGTTCAGGTCGATGGCGACGTTGAAGCCCTCGCGCATCGTGCCGCCGGACTTGGCGGCCTCCTCCTTGCTCACGCCGCGCTCGTCGGTCCGGCGCGCCATGATGTCGGCGGCGATGGCGTGGGCGGTGCCGATGCGGTCGCGGGCGGTGGAGGCGACGATGGTGCCGCCCTTGCCCATGAAGGACACCACGACGTCCAGTTCGCGGCCGATGTGATCGCAGATGTCCTGTGCAATGGTCGCGCTGATGTCCAAGACGCTTTCCCCCTGAAATGATGGCCCGGCCGACGGTCTTGCGATGATCCTATACGCAAAGCATGACGATTCTGAGTTGAAAGAATGACGCAGGCGACCGTCCGTGGCCGGCAGGGGCCGGACTCGCCTGCGTCGTTCCTCCGTCCCGCCGGACGGCCTTGCCGTGGCGCGGCATCGGTGCCACACAGGGCCGACGCTCCCTCCACCCGGTGACCCCATGACCGCCGCCCCCATCGTCGAGGCCGCACCGGCCAAGCTGAACCTCTACCTGCACGTCACCGGCAAGCGCCCGGACGGCTATCACGAGCTGGACAGCCTCGTCGCCTTCGCGGAGATCGGCGACACGGTGACCCTGCAGCCGGGGGGCGCGCGGATCGCCCTGCGCGGGGCCGACCTGCCCCCCGCCGGGCCGCGTCTGGCGATTTCCGGGCCGTTCGGGCCGGCGCTGATGGGGGAGAATCCCGCCGGCAACCTCGTCATCCGGGCGGCGCACGCGCTGGCGGCGCGGCTGGGGCGCGAGGCCGACGTGATGATCGCGCTGAACAAGGCCCTGCCGGTGGCGTCCGGCATCGGCGGCGGATCGGCCGACGCGGCGGCGTGCCTGCGGGCGCTCGGCCGGCTGTGGGGGCTGGAGGCGGAGGATGCCCGCCTCTACGGGATCGCCGCCGGGCTGGGCGCCGACGTGCCGGTCTGCGTCGCCGGGCGGAGCTGCTTCTTCGGCGGCACTGGCGAGATCCTGGACGAGGCGCCGGCCTTGCCGGACACCCACGCGGTGCTCGCCAACCCCGGCGTGCCGGTGCCGACCCCGGCGGTGTTCAAGGCCCGGAGCGCCACGTCCGGCGGCGCCTTCTCAGCCCCGGCGCGCTTCGCCACGGCCCCGGCCGACGCAACGGCGCTGGCGGCGCTGCTGCGGGAGCGGGCCAACGATCTGACGGATGCGGCCCTGACCGTGGCCCCGGCGATCGCCGACACGCTGGCCGCGCTGGAACGGACGGACGGCTGCCTGCTGGCCCGGCTGTCGGGCAGCGGGGCGACCTGCTTCGCGCTCTACGCCAGCGCGGCCGAGGCCGAGGCCGCCGCCGCGCGCGTCGGGGCGGCGGAACCGCGCTGGTGGGTCAAGGCGACCCGGCTGCGGGCCTCCCCGGCGAACGCGCCGGCCTTGCCGAAAGGGCTGAGGGTCGGCGGGCTGGCCGCCGCCCCTCGGCCCATGGCGCCCTTCCCCGACACCGGCGGCTGGGGCGTGGGGTAAGGACCCCGTCCTCTTCCCCCGTGGGGCCGTCGGCCGGTGCCTCCGCGCCCTCGCGGGGATGACGGTCCTCCGCGTCCGCAGCCCTCAGAACTTGCGGGACACGCGGGCGGTGAGGGTCAGCGGTTCGTTGAGGTAGCACATCGACTGGGTCGCGCTCTTGGTGCAGGTGTACTCGACCTCGCGGTCCAGCAGGTTCCGCACGTTGACCGACAGGCGCCACGCCTCGGTGCTGTAGCGCAGCATCATCTCGTCCATCACATAGGCGGCGGTGGTGACGTTGCTGGCGTTGTTGGTGGTCTTGCCGACGAAGCGCAGACCGCCCCCGACGCCGAAGCCGGCCAGCGGGCCGTCCTGCACGCCGTAGTCCAGCCACAGCGAGGCGGTGTGGATCGGCTGGTCGGACTGCTGCCGCCCGATCTCGCTGGCGGTGTTGCTCTTGGTCACCTCGATCGGGTTGTAGGTGTAGGCGGCGACGCCCTTCAGCCCCTGGGCCAACTCCATGGTCAGGCCCAGCTCGACGCCCTGCGACTTGACCTCGCCGGTCTGCACGCTGCACCGGCTGCCGCTGCACAGGTGGGTGATGTCGGGGTCCGGGGTCAGGACGTTCTGCTTGCGCAGGTCGAACAGCGCGACGGTCGCCAGCAGGTTGGTGCCGGGCGGCTCGTACTTCACGCCGATCTCGTACTGGCGGCCGGTGGTGGGTTCGAAGCGGGTGCCGCCCCAGCCGGTGCCCGATTGCGGCTCGAAGGATTCGGCGTAGCTGGCGTAGGGGACCACGCCGAAATCGGTCTTGTAGGCGACGCCGAAGCGGCCGGTGTAGGCGTTCTGGTAGGCGTTGCCGCTGGACACGCCGGGGAAGTCCCGGCGGCCGCCCAGCAGGAAGATCCAGTTGTCGGCCACCGTGATCTGGTCCTGGACGTAGACGCCCAGCATGCGGGCATCCGCGTCGGTGTAGGACAGGGCCGGTTGCGACCCGTAGCGCCCGTAGACCGGGTTGAACAGGTTGAGGGAGGTCTCGACCGCCCGCGACCCGAAGCCGTCCTTCATGTTCAGGTAGGAGTAATCCACCCCGCCCATCAGCGTGTGCTCGGTGGAGAGGACGGAGAACTTCCCTTCGGCGCGGGCGTCGAACGCGTAGTTCTCGGCCTCCTGGCCATAGACGTACTGGGCGCGATTCATGATCAGGCCGTTGGCCTGGAAGCTGCCGGGCCAGACCTGCCGGTAATCCAGGTCGTATTTCGCGTAGCGGCCGCCGAAGGTGAATTTCAGGCTGTCGTTGACCGCGTGCTCGGCCAGCAGGGTCACCTGGGTCTGTTCCTGGTGGTAGCGGTCGTAGTCCGGCTCGCCCATGTAGGTCTTGGAGCTGACCGTTCCGGCCGCGGTGGTGTAGCGCCGGCGCGGGGTCCATCCCCGGCTCTCGTCCACCTGATGGACGGCGGCCACGGTGACGCTGGTCCCCGGCTGCGGTTTCCAGGTCAGCGAGGGGGCGATCATCTTGCGGTCGGCCTGATCGTGGTCGATGCCGTTCAGGCCCTCGCTGTCCTGGACGGCGGCGGTGATCCGGTAGAGCAACTCCTTGTCCTGGTCGAGCGGGCCGGTGATGTCGCCTTCCACCCGCTTCCAGTTGTTGGAGCCGTACTCCACCGCGACCTCGGCCGACTGCGCGTCCTGGGGACGCTTGCTGACCATGTTGATGAGGCCGCCGGGAACGCTCTGGCCGTACATCACCGAGGCGGGGCCGCGCAGGATCTCGACGCGCTCCATCAGGAACGAATCCATCCGCTGCCAGCTCTGGCCGGCGACCTTCAGGCCGTCGCGGTAATAGGTGGTGGTGACCGGGAAGCCGCGCATCTTGTACCAGGAGCTGCGCGAATCGCCGGCCGAGCCGTAGGACAGCACGACGCCGGGCGTGTACTTGACGGCGTCCTCCAGGGTCTGGGCGTTGCGCGCCTCCAACTCCTCGGCGCCGACGACGCTGATGCTCTGGGGGGTCTCGACCAGCGGCGTGTCGGTCTTGGTGGCGCCGGCGGTGCGCTTGGCGACATAGCCCGGCACGGGGCCGGTGGGATTCTCGCGGCCGCCGCCGCCCTGCACCGTCACCGGGTCGAGCACGACCGCGCCGGAGACGGCGACCTTCTCCAGCGTCACCGTCTTGGGGCCGGTGAAGCGCCAGGTGAAGCCGCTGCCCGACAGCAGGCGGTTCAGGGCGTCGGTCGGGGTGGCCGTGGCGGTCAGGCCTGGGCTGCTCAGGCCGCGCACCGCCGGGGCCGCGAACAGCAGCTTGAAGCCGGCTTGATCGGCGAAGGCGGTCAGCGCGCTGTCCAGCGATTGCGGCGGCACGTTGAAGCGCTGGGCCGCGTCCTGGCCCGACTGGGCGACTTGGGCGGCGCGTTCGGCGGCGTGGGCGGCCGGCGCGACGGCCAACGCCGTGCAGGCGGTCGAGACGAGCAGGGCGTGGCGAAGCCCCCGCCCAATGATGCGAACCGCCGGAACGGCCATGGTCTATCCCCTTGAAGACGCTGTCGTTTCTTGAACGGGACGGATCAATAAGCGAATGCAAATCATTCTCGTCCCACAAAAGGACGGATGACGAATGGCCGAGCGACAGCGGAAAATGCAAGAAAGTGGAGGGGCCTTGCAAAAAAGTGGCAGGGGTGTGGCGGGAGCAGCCTCCGGGCAAGTGCGGAGCCCAGCCACGTTTGCCCCCACCCTTCCTCCCCCGCTGGGCGGGGGAGGGGAGCGGTTGGATTTTTGCAAACATCCAGCGGCAGTCCCCTTCCCCGCCCAGCGGGAGAGGGTCAGGGTGGGGGCAAACTCAGCGCAGCAGCGTCAGCAGGGGCAGGCGCACGACCTTCACCGGCAGGATCTGTTCGATGGCGCGCAGCATGCCGTCCGGGTCGTCCAGCTCGAACACGCCGGTCACCGGCAGCCGCTTCAACTCCTCGCTGGTCACGACGATGCGTCCGGCGCTGTATCGGCTCATCTCCGCCGCCACCTCCACCAGGGGGCGTTGGTTGAAGATCAGCTTGCCGCGCCGCCACGCCGTCGCCACCGCCTCGTTGACGTGATAGGGCGCCGTCATAGTGGCCTTGGGGCCGTAGTCGATGCCCTGGCCGGCGCCCAGGCTGACCGGGGCGACCGACAGGGCGGTGACTTCGACGATGCCCTCGGTGACCATGACGCGGACCAGATCGCCGTTATCGCGCACCGCGAAGGCGGTTCCCACGGCGCGGGTTTCCCCGCCCCTGGCGGTGACGATGAAGGGACGGTCGGGGTCCTTCGCCACCTCGAAGAAGGCTTCGCCGGCCTCCAGGCTGATCCGACGCTCCTCCGGCGTGAAGGTCACGGACAGCGCGGTGGCGGTGTTGAGCAGCACGGTCGACTCGTCGGGCAGCGACACCGTGCGGCGCTCCCCCGGCCGGGTGGCGTAGTCGGCGGTCAGCGCGGCCAGCGGGCCGAAGACGCCCGAGCCGCCCACCACCAGCGCGGCCGACGCCGCGACGGCGCCGGTCATCACCGCCCGGCGGGCGACGGTCCGGCCGGAGGCCGGGCGGGTCGCCCCGGACGGCAGCCGCGCCACACGTGGGTCCGGTCCCGTGCGGCGGGCGGCCTCCCGCTGGGCGAAGGCCACGGCCGTGTCGGTCCGGCCGATCTCGCGCCACAGGGTTTCCGCCGCGCGCGCCGCCCTTTCATGCGCCGGGCTGCGGGCGCGCCACGCGGCGAAATCGGCCCGGTTCGCCGTGCCGAATTGCAGACGCACCAGCCAGTCCAACGCTTCCTCGTCCACGGCGGAGTCTTTCGGATCAGACATGGGAGAGCGGCCTGCGTCGGGAGGAAGAGGGGTGCTCCACCATAAGACGATTCCGGAAGGCGCCGGCGACAGGAAAAAACATCGCGCCCACCCTCATGCCTTGTCCCGGTCCAGCCGCTGGCGCCACTTATGGCAGTGCAGCATGGCCTGGGCCACGTATTTCGTGACCATGCTCTCCGACACGCCGAGCCGGGTGGCGATCTCCGCCTGGGACAGCCCGGCGACCCGGTGCAGCAGCAGCGCCTCGCGCGGCTTGGGGGGCAAGTCCCGCAGCGCCTCGTCGAGCAGGCGCAGGCGTTGCTTGGACAGCAGCGCCTCGTCCAGCGGAACGGAATCGTCGGCCAGGGCGGACATTTCGTCCTCGACCGTCTCGGCCGAGACCATCCATTTCTCCCGCCGCAGCCGGTCGATGGACAGGTTGCGGGCCACCCGCAGAATGTAGGCGCGGAAATTGGTGATGGGCTTCTCGGAGTCCGGAAGCGCCGCGAGCCGGAAATACGTGTCCTGCGCCACGTCCGCCGCGTGGTCGGCGTCGCCGGTGCGCCAAATCAGAAAGCGCATCAGGTCGCCGTAATGCTCCTGGAAGCTCGCGACCAGACCGGGCTTGTCCCTGTCTCCCATACCCCTGCACCCGCTCCCGCCGCTCGACCGCCTTGGGGCAGTCTAGTGAAAGTGCGAATGATTATCAAATCGCATCCGCCGCGTTGCCCAAGGGACGTTCCGGTGGGACGCGGGCGGCACAGGCGCGGTGAGTCCGGCCGCTATTTCTCGCCGACGAAGGAGCAATGGGCGAAACCCTGGAAATCGTGCCAGCGGATGCGCAACGGCGGGTTCCGGCGCTGGAACCAATCGACGGTCGCCAGATGGGCCGACTGGTCCAGCATCCAGCGCGGCTCGGCATCCAGCAGGAAATGCCCGATGTAGGCGGCCACCGTCGCCAGGAACCGTCCCGCAAGCGGCGTGTTGTTGTAATAGTCGAAGCCGACGAGGATCTCCCGGAACGGCCCCCGCCTTCGCTTGTCCAGCATGAGGCCGAGATCCCGGTCCGTTATCCCGGACGCCAACTGGCGGAGGTCGCTCCGAACCACCGCGTCGAGGTCGAGCACGATGAGCGGCCGGCCCAGCCTCTGGTGCCACTGAAACGCGCGGATGAAGCGCACGCAGGCGAAATAGGTGCTCCGCCGGACCGGCGGCCATCCGGAGAGGTCCGGGCGCTCGCGGGAGACGGCCAGGGCCAGGGGGTAGCGTCGGCGCCACTCCTCGACGAGGCCGAGCGTCCCGGCCGTCGGCGCCACGAGGTGCAGCACGACCGACGCGCCGGGCGAATGCCGGGCGATCGATTGCAGCAGGTCCGGTCCGAAGCGGCGGATATAGACATCGTCGCCGCTCACCATGATCGCCGGCTCCGTGGTGCCGTCGCCGGCGTCCGCCATCGTTTCCGGGGCCATCGTTTCCGGGGCCAGCGTTTCCAGGTCCGGCAACCGCGCGATGACGCTGTCCACCGGCCGCAGGCGCGCGAAGAAGGCGTCGTCCGCGCGCAGCATGGACCAGTAGCCCAACTCCGCGTCGGCGGCGATCTCCGCCGCCGTGAAGCGCGCCGTGAAGCGCGTTTGCAGGCGGGAGGCCAGGGTCAGCCGCCCCCGGCGGTAGACGTGATAGCCGACCAGCGCGGCGGCCAGGGAATCCTTCGGTTTCACGCGCAGCCGCTGCCACGCCGTCCGCGCCGCAAGCTCCAGGCGGTCGTCGTCCAGCGTTCCCAATTGCAGCAGATCCAGGGCCAGCGCGAGCCAGGTTCGCACCCTGTCGCCCTGTTCCGGCTCCGGTTGGACCGCCAGGGCGAAGCGCAGATGGTCGAAGGCCGCCAGCGCGCGCGGGAAGTCCACCACGCAGGCCTTGCCCGGATACCAGTCGAGGAACCCGCTGCTTTGCAGGAGCGTTCGGGCCAGCCGTTCATGCGCGTGCGGGGATTGTGGATCGCGGGCCACCTCCCGCCGCATCGCCGCCTCGAACCGATCGGCGTTTCTCTGCCGGAGGATGTCCAGATTGTTCCGCGCCTGCTCTTGGTCCGGAGTCACCGCGAGGATGCGTTCGTACCAGACCGCCGCGTCGAGCGGACGCCCCGCACCGCCGGGAGGGGCGGCGCCCAGCAGATTCGCCAGATTGAAGGTCGCCGCGCCGTGGGCCGGGTCGAGCGCGAGCGCCCGGCGATAGGCGTCCCCGGCCACGGCCGCCTGTCCCGCTCCGCGCAGCATGCCACCGAAATTGGCCCAATGGTTCGGGACGGCGGGCTCCGCATCGATGACCCGCCTGTACACGGCCATCGCCTCGGCGGAGCGTTTCTGCTGCATGAGCAGCAGGCTGAACATCTGAAGCGTTTGGCTGTGGTTCGGCCGGTCCGCGAGAAAGGCGCGGTACCCGCTTTCCGCCGCCCCGAAATTGCCTTGCTGATGAGCTGCGATGACGTCGTTCAGGTTGCTGGACACGGCCGGGCTTGCCCCCGCCGTCCATGGGCCACAACCATCGGTCACGGCCAAGCGGTGGTCATGACGAGAAGGATGACCGGCGGACGGCTGGACCGGTCATCGTCTTCCCGGTTGATCTAGCATGGAGAACCGCGTCGCCGAACGTGGTCACATCGTCGCAATTGCAGCCTTTTCGATGCCAGGATCAAAGTTTGCGCGTCGAGTCGGGGGTCAGGCCTCCACGGTGAAGAGCCGCATCATGCCCTGGTCCTCGTGGACCAGCGTGTGGCAGTGGAAGACGTAGACGCCGTCGTAATCGACGTAGCGGGTGCGAAGGCGCACGCGGCCGTGCGGCGGGATGGTGATGGTGTCCAGCCAGCGGCCCGGCTTGACGGGAACCGGCAGCCCGTCGGCTTCCAGCACCTGGAACGGGTTGATGTGGATGTGGAAGGGGTGCGGGTCGTTGGTCTGGTTGGTCAGCACCCATTCCTCGGCGGAGCCGAGCTTGGCGGTGAAGCCCTTCTCGTCCATCGCGAAGGGCTCGCCGTCGATGGTCCAGGTCCAGTAGGGCAGGGTGCCGACCTGCCCGAAGCCGACCCGGCGGCCCTTCACGATCTCCCCGTCCTCGACCGGCCTGAGATGGCCGCCGAAATCCTTGGCGTAGTCGACCAGCGGGCCGCGATACGGCTCCGCCGGCCGTTCCACTTCGCCCTCCACCAGCACGGTGGCGATGGTGCCGTAGGCCACGCCGAAGTTGGTGCCGCCTTCGAGCGCGTGGCTGCCTGGTTCCGGCGCCTGCACCAGGAACTCGGCCCGGTTGCCGGGCGCCAGGAAGATGGCCTTGTGATCCTCGGTTTCCTCCAGGGGGTTCCCGTCGAAGCCCAGCGCGACGAAGGGACGCCCGGCCAGCGTGAGCGTCAGGAAGCGGTCGTGGGTGGCGTTGACCAGCCGCCAGCGCTGCACCTCGCCGCGCTTCATGCGGATCGTCGGGTTCCTCTGGCCGTTGATGTAGACCTGGGTGCCGGTATCCAGCGTGGCGTATTGCTCCAACTGGCCCTGCGCGTCCACCGGCAGGCTCTGGAGCAGCATCACCACGTCCTTAAGGCCCTTGATGCCCTCGATCCCGTCGACCTTGCCCTCGACGATCAGCGCGCCGGCCATGCCGCTCGCCACCTGCAGCGCCACCGACCCGTGCTCGTGCGCGTGGTAGAAGTTGAGGCCGCAGGGGTGGGTCGCCGGGATGGCGTAGCTGTAGTTCTGGACCTGCCCCGGCTCGACCGTCAGCAGCACGTTGTCGGCCGGCGAGCGCGGCGAGACGTGCATGCCGTGCAGGTGCATGTTGGTGCGGTTGAAGCCGTGCGGCACGTTGAGGCCGGTCATCCCCGGCACCGGCGCGCTGACGTGGTGGAGATGGCCGTTGGCCGCCGCCGCGCCGTGGGCCGCCAGATTGGGCGGCGGCGACGGCAGGCGGTTGGCCAGCTTGAGGCCCAGCGTGTCGCCGGCCCGGACGCGCAGGGTGCGCGGACGCGGCCCCCCGTCGTAGCTGCGCAGCGCCACCGGGCGGCGGTTCAGGTCGTAATAGCCGTAGACCGCGTCGATGGCGACGTCGAGGCGGTGGGTGTCCGGATTGGCGGTCACCGTCTCGGGTTCCAGCAGCGGGTCGCCCCCGGAGGAGGGCGCCGCGCCTTGGGTCAGGCCCAGGCTGGGCAGCCCGGCGACGAGCGCCAGGGCGCTGGCGCCGGTGAACAGGCTGCGCCGGCCGAGCGGCGTCGCGAAGATGGTCGTCATGGCTCCGGTCCCCTCGGCTCAGCCCTGGTTGAACGTGGCGTGGATCTGGTCGGCGGCGCGCAGCGCCAGCGCGGCGGCGGTCAGCGACGGCGACACGATGCCGGTGGTCGGGTAGACGCCGGTGCCGATGATGTAGAGGTTCGGGTGGTCGTGGGCGCAGCAGGAGGCATCGACCACCGAGGTCCTGGGATCGTTGCCCATCACCGTGGTGCCGGCGATGATGGCGGTCTCGACCTCCGGCGGGATCGTCGTCCGGTCGGTCGCCTTCATGGCGTCGAAGACCTCGGCGTGCATCTTGAGGGCCACCTGGATGCCGCGTTCGGTGTAGTCGTCCCAGCGGAAGCTCACCTTGGGGCGGGGGATGCCCAGCGCGTCGCGCATCGTCTCGTCGGGGACGATGCGGTTCTCCGGGTTGGGCAGCACGTCGACCATGCTGGCCAGCACCACCTCGCGCTCCGTGTCGTGCCTCAACCGCCGGTTCAGCTCCTCGCCGAACACGCCCTTGGAGATCAGATCCTGCGCGCGCTGCGCCGGCCCCAGCGTGGCGTTCCAGCCGCCGTTGACGAAGTTGGTGGCGATGGCGCCGTGAACCCGGCGGAACTCGCCGTCGCGCAGCGATTTCAGTCCGCCGGTGGCGCTCACCGGGCCACGGTAGGGGTAGGTCGGGGTGGGCGACAGGGCCTGACTGTTCACGTCGATCAGCCCGATCAGGTTGCGGCCCACCATGTCCGAGGTGTTGGCGACGCCGTTGGGCGTGCGCTCCCCCTTCGAATTGAGCAGCAGCTTGGGCGCCTCGATGGCGTGGGCGGCCAGGATGTAGCGCCGGCCGATGGCCCGCCCCTCCCAGCCGTCGGGGTGCTTGTAGCGCATGCCCGACACCATGCCGTCGCTTCCCACCTCGACGCGGGTGACCACGCGCTTGTCCAGCACGCGCACGCCCAGCAGCTCCGCCTTGGTGACGTGGACGCTGGCGTCGTATTTGGCGGCGATGGGGCAGAGGAAGCGGCAGGACGCGTTGCCGCAGCATTGCGGGCGCCCGTCGTAGGGCACGGAGTTGCGCGAGTGCGGGTAGGGGCCGTATTCCAGCTTCTTGGGCGGGAAGACGACGCCCCCGGATTCGTAGCCGAAATCGACCGTGGCCGCCGCCGCCCCCATCTGGAGGTCGGAGTAGGACATCGGCACCTTGGGCAGCGGGAAGGTCTCGCCGTGGCGGTTGGGGCCGATGTAGTCCGACGCGTCGCCGGACACCCCCCATTCCTGCTCCGCCCGCAGGTAGTAGGGCAGCACGTCGTTGTAGGTGATCGGCCAGTCGACGCCGACGCCGTAGGTCGACTTCATGCGGAAGTCGCTGGGGTAATGGCGCTCGGCGTGGCCGGTCCAGTGCCACGAGCTTCCGCCGACGCCACGGATGTACAGCCCTTGGAAGGCGACCGGCCCGGCCTGGACGTAGTAGTTGTTCAGGTCGGTGTCGTCGGGCTGCGGCGCATACCAGGGATTCTCGTAGGGGGCGTTGGCCCCCTTCGACGGCGAGGCGCGGAAGCGTTCCAGCGCCTCCACCCGGTCGATGCGCGGGCCGGAATCCAGCAGGATGACCGAATGCCCGTGGCGCGCCAGCGCGCAGGCGGCGAGGCCGCCGACCACGCCGGCGCCGATGATGACCACGTCGGCGGACACCGTTTCCACCACGGCCGAGGATTGATGATGCATGGCCGTTTTCCTCACGCCTTGGTGGCGGTCGATGCGGTGGGCGAAATGGGCGCGGTCAGCGTGGGCTGGTAGGGCTGTTCCCAATAGCCGAACGGGCCGCCGCAGGTGGCCGGCGGTTTGGTGAAGGCGCAGGAGCGCCACATCAGCGCGTCGTTGTAGAACAGCACCGTCTGCCCGCCGTCGGCGGCGCTGGCGCCGGTGTACCAGGTGCTGGCCAACGCCTGCGCGGCGGGCAGCAGACCCTGTTTGAGGAGAATCTCGGTCAGCGGGGCGCCGGCCGGCGCGTCGTTCACCACCCGCACGAGCCGGTCCAGATCCTGGGCGCCGTAGGTCGGCGCCAGCGTGGCCCAGACGACCTGCACCAGATCGAGATAAGAGGCGCCAAGCTCGATGCCGGTCAGCCGCGCCGAGGCCAGCAGCCGCCGGGTCGCGGTCTCGTCGGCCCAGGCGGCGGCGGTGGACGGGGCGAGCGCCACGGCGGCCACCCCGGCCATGCCGGCGAGCACGTCGCGGCGGGTTGGTCCCGTGGCTGGCTGGGACTGTGCGTCGGACATGCTGGCTCCCTCCCGGTTGGCTGCAAACCTGGGGGGACTATTCTTCTTTCAACGTGTATATGTCAAACATCAATCCACCATTGGGACGCATCGTTGAAATTTGTCAAACATGACGGGAATTGAAAGCCATTCGTTACAAGAATCGGTGATTTGAATGGTTCCAACCCTCATTGCGGGATGAAATTCCGGAAGCGCGCGTCACGGCGGCGGTTCGGGCGAGAAGCTGGCGAAGACGTCGTCCAGCTCCTTGCCCGGCGTCCCGCCGGCCAGACCGTCGAAGGAGCCGGCCTTGATCCGTTCGACCGTCGCCAGCATGGCGCCCCAGGCGACCCGCGCCAGCGCCCCGCCGATGCTGATGCGCCGCACGCCGAGATCGGTCAGCTCGGCGACGCTCAATCCGGGGCGCATCATCACGACGTTGAGCGGCTTGGGCGCCACGGCGCGCACCAGCGCCGCGATGCCGGCCTTGTCGCGGATGCCCGGCGCGTAGAGGCAGTCGGCGCCCGCCTCGGCGAAGGCGACCAGCCGGTCGATGGAGGGCGCCAGGGCGTCCGGGTCCATCAGCAGCCCCTCGGTGCGCGCCACCAGCACGACGTTCTCGCCCGAGCGGTCGATGGCGTCCCGCGCGGCGCGGATGCGCTCCACCGACAGCGCGAGGTCGTAGAGGTCGGGCGCGTTGCCGTCGCGGTCCTCGATGGACAGCCCGGCGACTCCCGTCTCCAGGGCCAGCGCGACGTTGGCCGCCACCCCCTCGGGTTCGGTCGCGAATCCGTTCTCGAAATCGGCGTTGACCGGCAGATCGACCGCGCCGCACAGTGCGGCTAAATGTCGCAGAACGTCGTCGCGGGTGACCGCGTAGTCGGGACGGCCGGTGCTCCAGGCGTAGCCGGTGCTGGTCGAGGCCAGGGCGGAGAAGCCCTGGTGCTGAAGCATCCGGGCGCTGCCGACGTCCCAGGGGTTGGGCATCACGAAGCAGCCCTGATGGTGAAGGGCGCGGAAAACGGCGCGTTTCTCGGCGACGGTGCGGGTCATCGGGTGCCTCGTTTGCGGCGGTGGGGAGAGCCGGGCCGGGGATGCTGAGGGTTCCCATGGCGAAACTCAACCGTGGAAGCGGGAAAATCCCCTTGCCGAAAACGGTCGGGTTTGCCGAGAGCCTATCGGAAGGGGTGCCTCCTCAGGGTGACTTCCCGTAATGGGAAGGATCATACATTTGTCGGTTGCAGCGCTGCCAAAAAATTAAGCAGAAAGGCGCGACGGATGAGCCATTTTTCATCGAGCGGCAAACCTTCCGGACCACGACCTCGTCTGGTGCCGGACCGGAACGACCCTCCCGGAACCGGGACGAAGCGGCGCGATGTCGCCATGTTCGTCCTGCTGGCCATCCTGATCTGGCCGGTCCTGTCCATCGCCGTCGTCGGCGGCTACGGGTTCCTCGTCTGGATGTCGCAAATGATTCTGGGACCGCCCGGACCGCCGCCGGTCTGACGGGAGGGGGCCTTATGACCGCCGACACGGTCGATCTGGGACGGCGGGGCTTCCTGCGGGGCCGGCGAAGCGACGCGCCCGCCCCGATCCATCCCCCCTGGTCCCGGCCCGAGTTCTTCACCGACCTGTGCAGCCGTTGCGGCGCCTGCGCGGACGCCTGCCCCGAAGCCATCCTGCGCCCCGGCGACGGCGGCTTTCCGGAGGCCGACTTCGCGCTCGGCGAATGCAGCTTCTGCGGCGCCTGCGCCGAGGCTTGTCCGGAGCCGATCTTCGACCGCAGCGGCGCCCCCTGGTCGCTGGTCGCCACGGTCGCCGACACCTGTCTGGCGGCCCGGCGGGTCGTGTGCCGGAGCTGCCAGGACGCCTGCCCGGAATCGGCGATCCGCTTCATCCCGGCGCCGGGCGGGGCCGCCCACGCCACCATCGACGACGCCGCCTGCACCGGCTGCGGCGCCTGCGTGGGCGCCTGTCCGGCCGACGCCGTCACCCTTCGCCGCCAGACGCCCAACCGCCAGACGCCCAACAGCCAGCTTGGCAGCCAGCCGGGAGACCCCCATGCCCTTTGACGCCGAACCCCCCGCCGAACCGCCGACGCGCTCCGCCCGAGGCAACGAACACCACCTCGCCTCGCTTCTGCTGCACGTCCGGCCGGAGTGCCGGACCGCCGTGCGCGCCACCGTCGCCGCCATGCCGGGGGTGGAAATCCACATCGAGCAGCAGGGCAAGATGGTGGTCACGGTCGAAGGACCGCACGAGGGCTGGATCGCCGACCGGATGACCTCCCTCCACCTGCTCGACGGCGTGCTGTCGGCGGTCATGGTCTTCCACCACCTCGAAACCGTCGCGGACACCGCGCCGTCCGCCTGAACGGCGGAGCGCCGGACCGACAGGACGACCGAAAAACGAACGCAAGGAGGAGACGTCCATGCTGGATCGTCGCGATTTCATCAAGGCGCAGGCGGTGGCCGCCGCGGCGGCGGCCGGCGGCATCGGGCTGCCGGCCATGGCCCAAACCTCGATGGTGGCGGGCGAGGACGCGTCGCTGAAATGGTCCAAGGCGCCGTGCCGCTTCTGCGGCACCGGCTGCGGGGTCATGGTGGCGACCAAGGACAACCGCGTCGTCGCCACCCACGGCGACATGCAGGCGGAGGTCAACCGGGGCCTGAACTGCGTGAAGGGCTATTTCCTTTCCAAGATCATGTACGGCAAGGACCGGCTGACCCAGCCGCTGCTGCGCATGCGCGACGGCCAGTACCACAAGGAGGGCGAGTTCCAGCCGGTCTCCTGGGACCGCGCCTTCGACGAGATGGCCAAGCAGTGGAAGCGCGCCATCAAGGAAAAGGGGCCGGACTCGGTCGGCATGTTCGGTTCCGGCCAATGGACGATCTGGGAGGGCTACGCGGCGTCCAAGCTGATGCGCGGCGGCTTCCGCACCAACAACCTCGATCCCAACGCCCGCCACTGCATGGCGTCGGCCGCCGTCGCCTTCATCCGCACCTTCGGCATGGACGAGCCGATGGGCTGCTACGACGATTTCGAGCACGCCGACGCCTTCGTGCTGTGGGGCTCCAACATGGCGGAGATGCACCCGATCCTGTGGACGCGCATCACCGACCGCCGGCTGGCCCACCCGCACGTCAAGGTGGCCGTGCTCTCGACCTTCGAGCACCGCAGCTTCGAGCTGGCCGACGTCCCGATGATCTTCGAGCCGGGCACCGATCTGGCGATCCTCAACTACATCGCCAACCACATCATCCAGACCGGCCGGGTGAACAAGGAGTTCGTGGACAAGCACTGCAACTTCCGCCTGGGCCAGAAGGACATCGGCTATGGCCTGCGCCCGGAGAACGTGCTGGAGGTGCGCGCGGCCAACGCCAAGGACCCGACCGATTCCAAGCCGATCGACTTCGACGCCTTCGCCAAGTTCGTCAGCACCTACACGCTGGAATACGCGTCCGAACTGACCAAGGTGCCCAAGGAACGTCTGCTGGCGCTGGCCGAACTCTACGCCGACCCGAAGACCAAGGTCATGTCGCTGTGGACCATGGGCTTCAACCAGCACGTGCGCGGCGTGTGGGTCAACCACATGGTCTACAACATCCACCTGCTGACCGGAAAAATCTCGGAGCCCGGCAACAGCCCGTTCTCGCTGACCGGCCAGCCGTCGGCCTGCGGCACGGCGCGCGAAGTCGGCACCTTCGCCCACCGGCTGCCCGCCGACATGCAGGTCAACAACCCGACCCACCGCGCCCACACCGAGGAGGCGTGGAAGCTGCCCAAGGACCATCTGCCCGGCAAGATCGGCTACCACGCCGTGCTGATGGACCGCATGCTGAAGGACGGCAAGCTCAACGCCTTCTGGATCATGGTCAACAACAACCTCCAGGCGGCGCCCAACACCGAGCAGGAGACCTACCCCGGCTACCGCAACCCGGCCAACTTCATCGTCGTCTCCGACGCCTACCCGACGGTGACGGCGTCGGCCGCCGACCTGATCCTGCCCGCCGCCATGTGGGTGGAGAAGGAAGGCGCCTACGGCAACGCCGAGCGCCGCACCCATTTCTGGCACCAACTGGTCACCGCGCCCGGCGAGGCGCGCTCGGATCTGTGGCAACTCATGGAGTTTTCCAAACGCTTCACCACCGACGAGGTCTGGCCCAAGGAGACGCTGGACTCCAACCCCGCCTATCGCGGCAAGACGCTGTTCGACGTGCTGTTCCGCAACGGCAACGTCGACCGCTTCCCGGTGTCGGAGCTGAACCCTGAGTACCAGAACGACGAATCCAGGGCCTTCGGCTTCTACGTGCAGAAGGGGCTGTTCGAGGAGTACGCCGGCTTCGGCCGGGGCCACGGGCACGATCTGGCGCCCTTCGACACCTACCACGAGGTGCGCGGCCTGCGCTGGCCGGTGGTGGACGGTAAGGAGACGCGCTGGCGCTACCGCGAGGGGCTCGACCCCTTCGTCAAGGCGGGGGAGGGCGTCAGGTTCTACGGCAATCCGGACGGCAAGGCGAACCTCTTCGCCTTCCCCTACGAAGGCCCGGCCGAGGTTCCCGACAAGGAGTTCGACCTGTGGCTGGTGACCGGCCGCGTGCTGGAGCATTGGCATTCCGGCTCGATGACCATGCGGGTGCCCGAGCTGTACAAGGCGATGCCGATGGCGATGGTGTTCATGCACCCCGACGACGCCAAGGCGCGCGGCCTGCGGCGCGGCTCGGAGGTGACGGTGGCGTCGCGTCGCGGCGAGATGCGGACGCGGGTGGAGACGCGCGGCCGCAACAAGCCGCCGCGCGGCGTGGTCTTCGTGCCGTGGTTCGATTCCGGGCGGCTCATCAACAAGTGCACGCTGGACGCCACCGATCCGATCAGCAAGCAGACCGACTACAAGAAATGCGCCGTCAAGATCGTCGCGGTCTGAGGGAGGAGCCCTGCCATGCGTGCCATCCACCTCGCCATCCTGGCGGTGCTGCCCTTCTGCGTCCCCGCCCTGCTGTCCGCGCAAAGCGGTTCCCTGGGCGGCTCCCAAGGGGGCAGCGGAATCGACGCCCAGCCCAAGCGCCTGGACGATCCCTGGCGCCCGCCGGTCAACTTCGTCGATGAGAACCCGGCGCCGCCGATCCCGGCCGACGTCACCGACGACCGCCGCGTCGTCCGCAACTACCCCGAACAGCCGCCGGTCATCCCGCACAACGTGCGCGACTACCAGATCAGCCTGAACAACAACCAGTGCCTGACCTGCCACAGCCGCCGCTTCACCGAGGGATCGCAGGCGCCGATGATCAGCATCACCCATTACGTCGACCGCGAGGGCCAGACGTTGGGCGGGGTCTCGCCGCGCCGCTACTTCTGCATGCAGTGCCACGTCCCGCAGACGGTGGCGCAGCCCATCGTGCCCAACACCTTCAAGGACATCGACAGCCTGCTCAGCCGTCCCTCCGAGGGCGGGGGGCACCAATGAGGCTGCCGATCCCGGAGTTCGTGCGGCGCTGCTGGCGGACCATCGCCAGCCCCAGCCGGTATCTCAGCCTGGGCTTCCTGACGCTGGGCGGCTTCGTCGCCGGGGTGATGTTCTGGGGCGGCTTCAACACCGCGCTCGAGGTGACCAACACCGAGGCCTTTTGCACGAGCTGCCACGAGATGCGCGACAACGTCTACGAGGAGATGAAGCAGACCATCCACTTCACCAACCGCTCGGGCGTGCGGGCGACCTGCCCGGACTGCCACGTGCCGCACAAATGGACCGACAAGATCGCCCGCAAGATGCAGGCGTCCAAGGAGGTGTGGGGCAAGATCTTCGGCACCATCGACACCCGCGACAAGTTCGTCGCGATGCGCCGCGAGCTGGCGGAGCATGAATGGGCGCGGCTGAAGGCGAACAACTCGCTGGAATGCCGCAACTGCCACACCGCCGATTCCATGGACATCACCAAGCAGGGCGCGCGGGCGGCCCGCATCCACCAGCAATACCTGTTCACCGGCCAGCGCACCTGCATCGACTGCCACAAGGGCATCGCCCACCGCCTGCCCGACATGAACGGCGTCGCGCCGGGCTGGAGCGAGGCGTCGGGCGACGACACGCGCGCGCCGGTCGCTCATTGGTTGGCGGACCGGGGGTTGGCGGACCGGGGATTGACGGATCGGGCTCCCGACGGTCGTTGAGGACAGCCAAACGGATGCGCCGCCGCCGTGGGAATCGTTTGGTCGGCCCCGCAGCGGCGGCGCATGGGTGCGCCGCCGGCCGCGTCGCGGAACCAATGGAGTGAAGGGCTATTGTCCTAGGCCGAGGTTGTGTCATACAGAATCGATTGCGGCTCTGAACATTGCCTCCGCCTGTCGACGGTTGGCAAAAGGACTCTCCCATGGCGGACCCAAAGACGAACAGGGCGGCCTTGCGGGTTGTCGAGGAGGAGATCGAGCGCCTGCGGGTGCAGGCCGCGCGGCTGCGCGCCGCCTTGAACCTGCCGACCGACGAGGAGGCGGGCGACCAGGCCCTCTCCGTCCTGGAAAGCGTCACGGAACACGCGATCGTCACCACCGATCTGGACGGCCGGATCATCGGGTGGAACAGCGGCGCCGTCAACAATCTGGGCTGGAGCGAGGCGGAGGCGCTGGGCCGGGACGCCGCGACCCTGTTCTTCACGCCGGAGGACATCGCCAACCATCGGCCCGAGCACGAAATGACGCTGGCCCGCGAGATGGGCCACGTCAGCGACGAACGCTGGCACGTCAACAAGAACGGTCGCTTCTACGCGCAGGGGCAGATGACGCCGCTGCTGGACCGCCAGGGCGCCCATGTCGGCTATGTGAAGGTCTTCCGCGACCGCACCGGACAGCGCATGGCCGAGGACGCCGCCCAAGCGGCCGTCGACGAGTTGCGGCAGATGACCGACGCCCTGCCCATCCTGATCGCCGTCGTGGGCGCGGACCATCGCTACCGCTTCGCCAACCGCCATTACGAAACCTGGTTCGGCGTCCCGCACGACCGCATCGTCGGACTCCACCTGCGCGATCTGGTGGGGGAGGAGGCGTACCGCGACCGCCTGCCCCAGATCGAACGCGCCCTGGCGGGGGAACTGGTCGATTACGACGGCTACCTGCCGGACAAGGACGGAAACCGCCGCGACTGCAACATCCTCTACATCCCCCGCCGGACGGCCGAGGGGGGCGTGGACGGCTTCTACGTCCAGGTGGTGGACATCACCGACCGCATGCGGGCCGCCGAGCAGGCGCGCCGGGCGGACGAGCGCATCCATCTAGCCCTGGAGGCGGGCGCCGTGCACGGCACCTGGGTGTGGGACGTGGTGGAGGACCGCTTCACCGCCGACGCCCGCTTCGCGCGCACCTTCTCGCTCGACCCGGCGGCGATGGAGCGGGGGGTGCCGCTGGCGGAGGTGGTCAAGTCCATCGACCCCACGGACGAGCCGGGTGTCCGGGCGAAGATCGCCGCCGCGCTGGCGCAGGGGGGACGGTACCGTGCGGAATACCGCGTGCGTCAGTTGGACGGCTCCTATCTGTGGGTCGAGGCGAACGGCCATGTGATCACGGACGCGGACGGCAAGGCCCTGCGCTTCCCCGGCGTGCTGGTGAACATCGAGCAGCGCAAGGTCGCGGAACTGTACCAGAACGCGCTGCTCGACCTCGGCGACCGTCTGCGCGCCTTGGACGAGGCGGCGGACGTCGCGTTCGCCTCGGCCGAGATCGTCGGCACCACGATGGCGTCGCTGCGGGCCGGCTACGCCGTCGCCGACCCGGAACGATGCTCCGTCGTCGTCGAGCGGGACTGGCGCGCCGATCCGGACATCCCCAGCGTCGTCGGCCCTCACAGTTTCGCGGATTACGGAACCTATTTCGCCGACCTGCTGCGCGGCGAGGTCGTTGCCATCACCGACGTGACCCGCGATCCGCGCACGGCGACGGACTGCCGGAAACTGCTGGCGCTGAGCATCCGGTCATTGCTGAACGTGCCGCTGCTGGACGAGGGCCGGCTGTCCGGCGTCTTCTTCCTGCATTACGACAAGCCCTACGCGTGGACCGAGGAGGAGATCGCCTTCGCGCGCGGCGTCACCGACCGGACCTGGGCCGCGATGACCAAGGCGGCGGCGGACAAGGCGCTGCACCAGTTGAACGACACGCTGGAACAGCGCGTCGAGGCCGCCGTCGCCGAGCGGGACCGGCTGTGGCAGACCTCCCGCGACCTTCTCGTCGTCATCGACCGCGAGGGGCATTTCAAGGCGGTCAACCCGGCCTGGGTGCGCGAGTTCGGCCATGCGGAGGCCGACATGACGGGCGCCCGTGTGGCCGATTTCGTGCATCCCGACGACCGGGGCGTCTTCCAGCGCCTGGACGAGCATCTGAAGGGTCTGAACGCGGCCATGGAGGTGCGGATGCGCCTGCGCGACGGCTCATACCGGCTGGTCGACTGGATCGTCGCGGCGATGGAGGACGGCTGGTACGCCACCGGCCGCGACGTGACCGAGCAGCGCCGCGTCGAGGAGCAGCTGCGCCAGTCGCAGAAGATGGAGGCGGTGGGCCAGTTGACCGGCGGCATGGCGCACGACTTCAACAACCTGCTCCAGGCCATGTCGGGCTGCCTGCAACTGATCGGTCGGCGCGCCGGCCATGTCGCGGGGGTCGAGAAGATCCTCGATTCCGGGCGGCAGGCGGTCGATCGCGGCGCCAGCATGATCCGCCAGTTGATGGCCTTCTCGCGGCGTCAGAGCCTCCAGCCGGAGATCTTCGACGTGCGCGACCGGCTGCTCGGCATGCGCAGCTTCCTGGACCGGGCGCTGCGCGCCGACATCCAGCTGGAGTTCGACCTCCAGGCCGGGCTGTGGGCGGTGACGGCCGACCCGGTGCAGTTCGAGCTGGCCGTGCTGAACCTCGCGACCAACGCCCGCGACGCCATCCCGACGGACGGCCGGGTGGTGATCGGCGCCGGCAACGTCGAGCTGGACGGCGACGAGGGGCTGAGCGGATCCTTCGTGGAGGTCTGGGTGCGCGACAGCGGGCGCGGCATCGCGCCCGAGGCGTTGCACCGCGTCTTCGAACCCTTCTTCACCACCAAGCCGATGGGCAAGGGGACCGGGCTGGGGCTGGCCCAGGTCTACGGCTTCTGCCGGCAGTCCGGCGGCAACGCCACCGTGGAAAGCGTCGAGGGCCGGGGCACCACCGTGGCGCTGCTGCTGCCCTGCGCGAAGGAAGGGGCGACGGCGAGGGAACTGCCGCGCCGGGCCGTGACGGCGGGCGGCGACGCCCGCGTGCTGCTGGTGGAGGACGATCCGGTGGTGGCGCCGGTCATCATGGCGGCGCTGGAGGATCTGGGCTACCGGGTGATCCGCGCGGCCAGCGGCGAGGAGGCGCTGGACCGGCTGAAACGGGGCGAGGCGGTGGATCTGCTGTTCACCGACGTGGTGATGCCGGGCGAGATCGACGGCGTCGCCCTGGCGCGGGCGGCGCGTCGGCTGCTGCCCGGTCTGGCCGTGGTGCTGACCACCGGCTACAGCGAGGACCGCGCCGGGCTGGACGGGTTGCCCGTGCTGCCCAAGCCCTACCGCATCGAGGATCTGGCGGCCGTCATCAAGGCGGAGCTGGAGCGCGCGGGGGTTGCCGGCACGGACACGCCCTGACGGCCGGCGCCCGACCCCGCCCGAAGCGCGCCCGGCCGCGCCTCACCCCTCCGCGACGCACAGCCCTTCGAGGTCCAGGGCGTTCCAGCATTCCTCCAGGATCCGGGCGGAGGATGCGTCGAGCACCGCGAAATGGTTGCCCGGCACCGTCCGGACGGTCGGCGGGCCGTCGCTGTAACGTTCCCATCCCAGATCGTCCCCGGCCAGGGCGGCCGGCAGCCGGTGGCGGTCGGGGCGGTTCAGCGTCTCCTCCGCCCGCAGCAGCAGCACCGGGACCGGCCGGGCGTCCGGCGGGTCGTAGTCCATGGCGGCGCAGCTCCGCATGACGCGCGCCATCCCGCGCAACGCGGCGCGGCCGATGTCGGGTACGTGGCTCTCCCGCAGCAGCGCCAGCGCTTGGTCCAGCGCGGTCTCGGCGTCCAGCCCGGCGAAGCGGTCCGGCCCGATGGACAGGCTCCGGCCGGCGGCGGCGGCCAGCTCCTCGACCACGGCCGCCAGCCAGACGCCGTCCTCCCGTGTTCCGGCTTCCGCCAGCGGGTTGGGGCCGGGGGCGTAGCCGTCGAGCACGGTCAGCAACTCCACCGCCTCCCCGTCGCGCAGCAGATGTTGGGCGGCGGCGAAGGCGAGCTTGGCGCCGAAGGAATGCCCGCCGAGCCGGTAGGGGCCGGCGGGTTGCGCCGTCCGGATCGCCGCGACGGCGCGGGCGGCCATGCCGTCCATGTCGGGATCGGGCGGGGCGAGGCCGTCGAGCCCGGCGGGTTGCAGCCCATAGACCGGACGCGCGTCGCCCAGCCGCCGGGCCAGCGGCGCGAAGGACAGCACGCTGCCGCCGGCTCCGGGGAACCAGAAGCAGGGACGACCGTCCCCGCCCTCGGCGAGTGGGACCAGGGGGGACCAAGGCTCCCTCTCGCCTTCGCCCCGCACCAGCGCCGCCAGCGGGCCGGCGAGCGCCGCGACCGTCGGGTGCCGGAACAGGCGGGCGATGGGCAGGGCGACGCCGAAGCGCCGCTCGATCCGCGCCAGCAGCTCCACCGCCCGCAGCGAGGTGCCCCCGGCGTCGAAGAAGCCGGTGTCCACCCCGATGGGGGCGACGCCCAGCACCTCCTCCCACAAGGCGCAGAGGTCGGCCTCCACCCCGGCGCGCGGCGCGCGGTAGCCGGAATCGGCGAAGGCGCCGCGCGGGTCGGGCAGCCGGCCGTGGTCGATCTTGCCGCTGGCGGTCAGCGGCAGGGAGTCCAGCGTCACGAAGAAGCCGGGCACCATCCAGTCCGGCAGCGCCGCCGCCAGATCGCCGCGCAGCCGGGCGGCCAGACCATCGGTCGCCACGCCGTCGCGCGGCACCAGATAGGCGGCGAGGTCGGTCGGGTCGCGTTGCGGATGGCCGACCACGGCGGCCTGCGCCACCGCCGGGTGGCGGCGCAGATGGGCTTCCACCTCGCCCGGCTCGACGCGGAAGCCGCGCAGCTTGATCTGCTCGTCCAGGCGGCCGAGGAACTCAATGGTTGCCGGGGCGATGGCCGCCGGGGCGTCGCCGTCGCCGCGCCGGAAGACCACCCGGTCGCCGGTGGCGTAGAGCCGTTCGCCGGTCGGCGTATGGTCGAAGAAGCGCTGCGTGGTCAGCTCCGGCCGCTCCCAGTAGCCGCGCGCCAGACCGGCGCCGCCGATGTGGAGTTCCCCCGCGACCCCGTCCGGCACCGGGTTGCCCTGTTCGTCGAGGACGAAGACCGACCAGCCCTCCAGCGGCCGGCCGATGGTCGGCTTGCCGCTTGCGCCGCTGTCGCAGACGCCGAGCGTGGCGCAGACCGTGGTCTCGGTCGGGCCGTAGGCGTTGATGAAGACGCGCCCCTCCGCCCAGCGCCGCACCAGATCGGCGGGCAGGGCGGCCCCGGCGGCGACCAGAACCTTCAAATCCGGCAGCCGCCGGGGCGGCAGCGCCGCCAAGGCCGAGGGGGTGATGGTCAGGTGGGTGATGCGCCGGTCGTGGAGAAGCTGGGTCAGTCCGGGGCCGGGCATCAGCTCCCCGGCCGGCGCCATCACCAGCTCGGCGCCCGACCCCAGCGCCATGACGAACTCCCACACCGAGGCGTCGAAGCCGCTGCTGGCCAGTTGCAGCACCCGGTCCCCCGGCCCTGCGCCGAGCAGCCGGCGCTGTTCCAGCGCCAGGGCCAGCAGCCCGCCATGGGTCAGCATCGTCCCCTTGGGCCGCCCCGTCGATCCGGAGGTGTGGATGATGTAGGCGAGGTCTCCCGGCTCCACCGTCACGTCCGGCGTCGGACCCGGCGGCCCGGACAGGATGTCGGCGACCAGCGCGGCGGTCAGGGTCGGCGGGTGGTGCAGGTCCTCCAGGATGCCCTGCTGGCGAGCCGGCGGCGCCGCCGGGTCCAGCGGGGCGTAAGCCAGCCCGGCCTTGAGGATGCCGAGGAAGGCGACGACCAGCTCCGGACCGCGCGGCAGCGCCACGCAGACCGGGGCCTCCCTGGGCAGGCCGAGCCCGGCCAGATGCGCGGCGAGCCGCTCGGCGTCGGCCTTCAGCGCGGCGTAGCCGATGGCCTGCCCGCCGAAGCGGAGGGCGGTGGCGTCGGGCCGGCCGGCGGCGATGGACTCGAACAGCGCCACGATGCTCTGGCAGGACGGCTCGGGCGGCGGCAACGGGTCGAGGCCGGCGGGGGTGGGGGCCGGGTCGCGGCTCCAGCGCTCCAAGATGTCCCGCATCTCCCCGGCGGGCAGCAGGGGCAGCCGGGCCAGGGCGGTGTCGGGGGCGCCGACCGCGCCGTCCAGCAGGGTGCGGTAGTGCACCGCCATCCGCTCGACGCTGTCGCGGCGGAACAGGTCGGTGGCGTATTCCAGGCTGAGGACCAGATCCTCCCCGGCCTCGGTGCCGACCTCGGTGATCGAGCAGACCAGATCGAAGGGGCTGGCGTTCTTGCCGGCCTCGACGAAGGCGATCTCCAGCCCGTCCGGCGGGCGGCTGTCGTAGGGCAGGTTCTGCAGCACGAAGCCGATCTGGGCCAGCGGGTGCCGGTCGGGGCGCCGCTGGGGCCGCAACGCCTCCACCAGCGTCGCGAAGGGCAGGTCCTGGTTGGCGTAGGCCTCCAGCGCGGTCCGCCGCACCTCCTCCACCAGCGCGCGGAAGCCGGTCTCCGGCCGGGGCCGCGCCCGCAACACCAGAATGTTGACGAAGAAGCCGAAAATCTCCTCCTGCCAGTGCCGGGTGCGGTTGGCGACGCTGACGGCGACCGCCTGGTCGTCGATTCCGGTGTGGCGGAACAGCAGCGCGTGGAAGGCCGCCAGCAGGACCATGAAGGGCGTCGCACCCTCCCCTTGGGCGAAGGCGCGGACCCGCCGGGCCAGATCGCCGCCCAGCGGCAGCGTCACGGTGGCGGAGGCGAAGGTACGGGGCTCGGGTGGGGGGAAGTCCCCCAGCAGCCCGTGGCGCTCCGGCAACCCGTCCAGCCGCTCCCGCCAATACGCCAACTGGCCGGCCAGGGCGCCGTCGTCCAGGGCGTTGCGCTGCCAATGGGCGAAGTCGGCGTATTGCACGGCGGGTTCGGGCAGCGGCGAGGGCTGGCCCCGCGTGAACGCCTCGTAGAGCGCGACCAGCTCCTTCATGAACAGGGCGATGGACCAGCCGTCGGTGACGATGTGGTGCATCACGATCAGGAAGATATGCTCCTCCGCGCCGGTCTCCAGCAGACAGGCGCGCAGCGGCGGCCCCGCCGCCAGATCGAAGGGGCGCGAGGATTCCGCGTCCAGCCGTTCCTTTCCGGCCGAGGCCAGGGCCTCGCCGTCCAGATGCCGCAGCGAGACCACGGGCAGCGGCACGGGGGCCGGCGGCGCGATCTCCTGATGCGGGCGGGCGCCTTGAGAGGGGAAGCGGGTCCGCAGCGCCTCGTGGCGGCGGACGATCTCGTCGAGCGCCCGGCCCAGCGCCGCGCGGTCCAGCCGTCCGGTCAGCCGCAGCGCCAGCGGCACGTTGTAGGCGGCGGTGCCGGGAAGCATCCGGTCGACGACCCACAACTGCTGCTGCGGCCAGGACAGCACCGCCGGCTCGTCGGCCGGGCGGCGGGGGATGCCGGACTCCGTCCTGCGTTCGGTGGTTTCGGCCGGAGCCGCCATCGCCGTTTCCACGGCTTCGGCCAGCGCGCGCAGAGTGGGGGCGCGGAACAGGGCGCCCATGGGCAGGGACACGCCGAAGCGGTGGCGGATCTGCGCCAGCACCTGCGTGGCCAGCAGCGAATGGCCGCCGAGGTCGAAGAAGTTGTCCTCCGGCCCGATCCGCTCGTGCCCGAGCAGCGCCCGCCAGACGGTGGCGAGGCCGCCTTGGACGTCGCCGGTCTCCGGCGCGGGCAGGGTGTCCGGCGCGGGGAGGTCCGCGCGCGGGGGCAGGTCGATCCATTGCCGCAGGCGCGGTTCGAGATCGCCGCGCGTCACCAGGGTCTGCGCGGCGGTGGCGTGGTGCAGCACCCGCAGGAAGGCGTCCAGCCCCTCGGCCGCCGACATCTCCAGCGCGCGCAGCAACTGGCCCGGCCCCCGGCCGTCGTCGTCGGCGCGCACCTGCCAACTGTCCCAGTTCATGGCGATCCAGCGGCCGGGTATCCGCTGCTCGGCGCGCTGGGCGGCGGTGTCGAGCGCGGCGTTGGCGGCGGCGTAGGCCGCGAAGCCCAAGCCCCCCAGCACCGAGGCCATCGACGACATCAGCACGCAGAAATCCACGTCGCGCCCGCGCAGCAGCCGGTCGAGCACCCGCACCCCGTCCGGCTTGGGCGCGAACTGCTCGGCGCATTGGGCCGGGTCGTACTCGTCCAGCGTCCGGTGGGTGGTGGCGCCGATGGCGCCGGCGGCGTGGACGACGCCGTGAAGCGTGCCCCATTCCGCATCGAGGGCGGCGAACACCGCCTCCATCGAATCCAGCCGGCCGGCGTCGGCCGCGAACAGCCGCAGTTCCGCCCCCGCCGCCTCGAAGCCGAGCAGCCGTTCCAGCACCCGGCGGGTCGGATCGTCGGGGCCGTGGGCGGCGATCCATCCCTCCCACTCCGCGCGCGGCGGGTAGGCGGTGCGCCCGACCAGCGCCAGCCGGGCCTGGGCCTCGCGCGCCAGATGCCCGGCGATCTCCAGCCCCAGCCCGCCCAGGCCGCCGGTGATCAGGTAGACGCCGTTCGGCCGCAGCGCCCGGCGTTGCGGCCCGGCGGTGTCGAGCCGTTGCGGCGTGTACGCGGGCAGCCAGCGGTGGGCGCCGCGCAAGGAAAGCCGCGCCGGCCGGCCGTCGCCCGTCAACTCCGCGTGGATGCGGTCGAACAGCGCCGCTTCGCGCGCGCCGCCGGGGGCGGGGGGGATCAGGTCGATCAGGTGGGTGCGCAGGGTGGGGTATTCCTGCGGGATCACCATGGCCGGGCCGGCGATCAGGCTCTTTTCCGGGCACAGGATCTCGTCGCCGGTCACGTCGTGCAGGCCACTGGTCAGGACGGTGAGGTCGTGGACCGCCCCCCCGGCGCCGAGCGCCTTGCCCAGCAGGCACAGGCTGTGGAAGCCCAGCCGCCGTTCGATGACGGTTTGCGCCTCGTCCAACGCGTCGGCCGGTTGGATCAGGGACCAGGCGTGCAGGATCGTCCGGGGCACGGTTCCGAGATCGGCCAGCAGGCGCCGGTAATCCTCCGGGCTGTCGGGGCGCAGCGTGGCGATGCCGGCGTCCGGCGGCGCGTAGGAATCGCCGGGACGCACGCGGGTGACGGCGCTGCCCCGGATCTCCAGATGGGCGGCCAGCCCTTCGCCCAACCCATCGGGGCCGGCGAACAACAGGACGTGCTCCGGCCCGGTCCCGCTGGGACCGGAAAGCGGCGGGCTGCGGCGCCAGACCGGGGCCAGGAACCAGTCGGCCGGGTCGGTCTTGCGCCGGATGCGGGCGGTGGCGCTGGGGAGGGCGGTCGGCTCCTGCGGGTCGATCCAGCAGCGGCGGCGCTGGAACGGGTAGGTCGGCAGCGGCACCTTGCGCCGTTTCTCCCCGGCGCCGTGGGCCTCCCAATCGACGGCGACGCCGGCCTGCCACAGCCGCGCCAGCGAGCGGGCGAGAAAGGCGTCCTCCTCCTCCGCGTCCTGCTGGGGATGAGGGAGCGAGGCCACCACCGGCCGGGCCGGATCGGCGGACGGATGCGCCTTGGCGAAGGTGCCGAGCGCGTTGCCGGGGCCGATCTCCAGCAGCAGCGCGTCGGGATCCTCCAGCACCCGGCCGATGCCGTCGGCAAACCGCACGGCCTCGCGGAGATGCCGCACCCAGTACTCGGGCCGCGACACCACCGTCGCGTCCACCCGCTCCCCCGTCATCCCGGAGACGTAGGGCAGGCGCGGCGGGTGGAAGGTCACGGCGGCGGCGGCCTCGGCGAAGGCCGGCAGGATGGAGTCCATGGTGCAGGAATGCGCCGCCCGCGACACGTGCAGCCGGCGGGAGTCCACGCCGATGCCGGCCAGCCGCGCCTGGAGCGCCTGGAGCGCGTCCTCGTGGCCCGACACCACGCACATGTCGTGGGCGTTGACCACCGCCAGCGACAGCCGGTCGTTCAGGAAGGGGCGGATCTCGCTTTCGCTGTTGCGCAGCGCGACCATGCCGCCGGGGGCGGTCGTGTCCATCAGCCGGCCGCGCGCCGCCACCAGCGCCAGCGCGTCCTCCTCCGACAGGATGCCGGCGAGGCAGGCGGCGGCGTATTCGCCGCTGCTGTGGCCGATCACGCTCTGCGGCTCGACGCCCCAGGACCGCCAGAGCCGGGCCAGCGCCATCTGCACGATGAACATGACGGGCTGGCTGACGTCCATCCGCCGCAACTGGCCCTCCGCCCACTCCTCCCGGCCGGGGGCGGGGTGAAGCACCGCCAGCGCGTCCAGCCCGGTCCGGGCCTCCAGGGCCGCCGCCCGCTCGCGCAGGGCCTCGCGGAAGACGGGTTGGGTCTCGCAGAGCCGGCGGGTCATGCCCACCGATTGCCCGCCATGGCCGGTCAGCAGGAAGGCGACCCCGCGCCCCGGCTTCGCGGCGAGCGCGGCGGGGCCGGCGTCCAGCGCGCGGCGCAGCTCCTCGGATGTGCGGCCGAGAGCGAAGGCGCGGTGGTCGAACGCCTTGCGGCCGGTCTGGAGCGTGTGGGCGGCGTCGGCCGGATCGACCGCGCTGGCGCCCAGATAGGCCGAGAGGCTGGCGGCCATCGGCGCCAGCGCCTCCGGCGCGCGGGCCGACAGGGGCAGGATGCGCCAGCGCTCACCCGGGGAGGGCGGCGCGGTTTCGGCGAAGCGGTTCTCCGCCAGCACCAGATGGGCGTTGGTGCCGCCGATGCCGAAGGAGCTGACCGCCGCCACCCGGCTGCCCGGTTCGGCCGTCCAGTCGATCAGCCGGTCGTTGACGAAGAAGGGGCTGTCCTCCAACCCCAGCGCCGGGTTCGGCGCCTGGAAATGCAGGGTCGGCGGGATCTGCCGGTGTCCCAGGCAGAGCGCGGCCTTGATGACTCCGGCCACCCCGGCGGCGGCTCCGGCGTGGCCCATGTTGCTCTTGAGCGAGCCCACCGCGCAGGCGCCGATCCGGTCGGTGCGGGCGCGGAACGCCTTGGTCAGGGCGGTGAACTCGATCGGGTCGCCCAGCGGGGTGGCGGTGCCGTGGGCCTCGACGTAGCCGACTTGGTCGGGGTGGATTCCGGCGATGTCCAGCGCCTCGGCGATGACGCGGGCCTGCCCCTCCGGGCCGGGGGCGGTGTAGCCGACCTTGCGGGCGCCGTCGTTGTTGACGGCGCTGCCCTTGACGATCCCCAGGATGGTCGAGCCCTGCGCCAGCGCCTGTGCCAGCGGCTGGAGCAGCACCACCCCCGCCCCGGCCCCGTTCAGCGTGCCGGCGGCCTGCGCGTCGAAGGGGCGGCAGCGGCCGTCGGGGGACAGGATCATCCCCTCCTGGTGGAGATAGCCGCCGTCCTGCGGGGTGGAGAGGGCGACGCCGCCCGCCAGCGCCATGTCGCATTCGCCGTTGAGCAAACTCTGGCAGGCCATGTGGATCGCCACCAGCGAGGTCGAGCAGGCGGTCTGCACCGTGACGCTGGGGCCGGTCAGGTTCAGCTTGTAGGAGACCAGCGTCGCCAGATAGTCCTTGTCGTTGCCCAGCATCACCTGGAAGCTGCCGAAGCGGTCGAGGATCTCGGCGTTGCCGGCCAGATTGTTGAGGAAATAGGTGTTCACCCCCGCCCCGGCGAAGACGCCCACGTCGCGCGTGTCGGACTCCGCGCCGTAGCCGGCGGATTCCAGCGCCTCCCACGCGCATTCCAGGAACAGCCGGTTCTGCGGGTCGAGCAGCGCCGCCTCCTGCGGGCTGTAGCCGAACAGGGCGGCGTCGAAGGTCTCGATCCCGTCCAGCACCACCCCGCGCTTGACGTAGGACGGGTTGCCGACCAGCTCCGGCGGGACGCCGCGCGCCAGCAGTTCCTCGTCGGTGAAGTCGCGGATCGTCTCCACCCCGTCGCGCAGGTTGCGCCAGAATTCGGCGACCGTCGCGGCGCCGGGGAAGCGGCAGGCCATGCCGACGATGGCGATTTCCGTCGGTTCCGGCTGCGGAATCGTCATGCCAGCGGTCATCGCGTGCTCTCTTCTCTGTCAGGAATGTCCGCCGCGCCGCCGTGGCGCAGGGCGGTGCGGCGGTCGCGCCGCTGGTCTCGCGTATCGGCGAGGGTCCGCCGCGCCGCCGCGCGGTGGCGGATCGGGGAGGCGCCCGGCGTCCCACCCGGCGTCCTACCCGGCGTCCCACCCAGCGTCCCACCCGACGTCCCATCGATCAGCCGGGCCAGGGAGTGGACGGTCGGGTGCTCGAACAGGCTGACCATGGCGACGTGGCCCGCCTCGGGGAAGCGCCGCCGGATCTCGCCCAGCACCTTCAGCAGCAGGAAGGAATAGCCGCCGAGGTCGAAGAAGTTGTCGTGCAGCCCCACCGGCGGCCCTTGCAGCACCGCTTGCCAGATCCCGGCCAGCACCCGTTCGGTCGCGGTGCCGGGCGCGGCGGCGATGGCCGTCCGGCCCTTCGCGGCGGCGGTGTCGGGCGGCGGCAGGGCCTTGCGGTCCACCTTGCCGCTGCGGGTCTGCGGCAGGGCCGGCAGCGGCACCCACAGGGTGGGGATCATGTAGTCGGGCAGCGCCGCCGCCAGCCCGTCGCGCAGCACCCTGGGGTCGCCGGCCTCGGGATCGGCGGGGACGTAATAGGCGACCAGCCGGTTCTCCCCGCTGCCGTCGCTCCAGGCGACCACCGCCGCCTCCCGCGCGCGGGCTTGAGCGACCAGCGCGCGCTCGACCTCCTCGGGCTCGATGCGGTAGCCGCGCACCTTCACCTGCTGGTCGATGCGGCCGAGGAAGTCGATCTCCGGCGCGTCGCTTCCTGCGTCCCAGCGCAGGCAGGCAAGGTCGCCGGTGGCGTACATCATCCCGCCGCCGAAGGGATCGGGCCGGAAGGCGGCGTCCGTCAGGTCGGGCCGGTTGAGATAGCCCCGCGCGACCGCCGTGCCGGCGATCCAAAGCTGCCCCGGTACCCCCGGCGGCAGGGGGCGCCCCTCCTCGTCCAGGATGTAAACGGCGGTGTTGGCGACGGGGCGGCCGATGCGCGGCAGCTCCGGCCAGGAATCCGGGTTCGCGGGCAGAGCCAGGGCGGTGGCGACGTGGGTCTCGGTCGGGCCGTACTGGTTGACCAGCCGGGCGCCGGGAAGGGCGCGGAACATCCGCCGCAGGGCCGGCGTCACCTTCAGCCGCTCGCCGGCCGTGATCAGTTCGCGCAAATCCGCCGGGCGGGCGGAGGCCAGCGGCCAGGCCTCGGCCATCTGCTGCAAGGCGGTGAAGGGCAGGAAGATCCGCTGGATGCCCCATTCGGCGGCGCGCGCGATCATGCTGGGCACGTCGCGGCGCAGCGCCTCGTCCATCAGCACCAGCGTGCCGCCCGACGCCCAGGTGGCGAACATCTCCTGGCAGGCCACGTCGAAGCCCAGCGTGGTGAACTGCAAGGTGCGCAGCCCCGGCGCGAAGCCCGGCTCCGCCACCTGCCAGCGGATCAGGTTGACCAGCGCCCGGTGGGGCATCAGCACCCCCTTGGGCTGGCCGGTCGAGCCGGAGGTGTGCAGCACGTAGGCCAGATGTTCGGGCGCCAGTGCAGGGGCGGGGTTGTCGCCGCCGTCCTCCACCGGCCCGACCGGCACCGCCTGCGCGCCGTGCGGCAGACCGCCATCGGGAGCATTGCCGTCCGGAGCGCCGCCGACCACCAGCGCCAGCCCGGCGTTCTCGACGATGAAGGCCAGCCGCGCCGCCGGCAAGGCGGGGTCGAGCGGGGCGTAAGCACCGCCGGCCTTCAGAATCCCCAGCACCGCCGCGACCATCTCCAGCGAGCGCTCCAGCCGGATCCCCACCGCGTCGTCGGGCGTCACGCCGAGCGCGATCAGCCTGCGGGCCAGCGCGTTGCTCCAGCGGTTCAACCGGTCGTAGGTCAGGCTTCGGCCGTCGAACTCCACCGCCACGGCGTCGGGGGTGCGGGCGGCGGTCTCCTCGAACAGGCGGTGCAGCGTGCCGTCGCCGCCGGGTGTCCGCGCCGGTCCCCGGCAGGCTGCCAGCAGGCGGTCGCGCTCGGCCTCGGGGAACAGCGGCAGTTCCCGCAGGCGGCGGTCCGGCTCCTCGGCCACCGCGCGCAGCAGGGCGACGTAGTGGTCGGCCATGCGTTGCGCGGTCTGCGGGTCGAACAGGTCGCTGCTGTATTCCCAATGGCCCTCCAGCCCGCCGTCGGTCTCGATCAGGGAGAGCAGCAGGTCGAACTTGGCGGTGCGGGTGTCGATCTCCAGCGGCGCCAGCGTCAACCCCGGCAGATCGACCGGCTCCACCGGCGTGTTCTGGAGGTTGAACATCGCCTGGAACAGCGGCGCGTGGGACAGGCTGCGCGGCGGGTCGAGGGCGTCCACCAGCTTCTCGAAGGGCACGTCGGGGTTGGCGAAGGCGTCCAGCGCCGTCCGCCGCACCGCGTCGAGGAAATCGGCGAAACGCGGATTCCCCGCCATGCGGCCGCGCAGCACCAGCGTGTTGGTGAAGAAGCCGATCAGCCCCTCCAACTCGGCGGCGGGGCGGTTGGCGACGGGGGTGCCGACCAGCACGTCGTCCTGGCGGGAGTGGCGGTGCAGCAGCACCATGAACACCGCCAGCAGGGTCATGAACAGGCTGGCCTGCGCCGCCTGTCCGACCGCCAGCAGTTTGCGGGTCAGCGCGGGCTCCACCCGGAAGCGCAGGGTCGCGCCGTGGAAGCTCTGGCGGTGTGGGCGCGGCCGGTCGGTGCAGAGGTTCAGGTGCGGCGGCGCGTCCCCCAACTGCCGCTTCCAATAGTCGAGCTGCGCCGCGAAGCCGGGGCTGGACAGCCAGCGCCCCTGCCAGTCGGCGTAGTCGCCGTATTGCAGCGGCAAGGGCGGCAGAGCCGCGTCCCGCCCGGTGACGGCGGCGGCGTAGAGGGCGCAAATCTCGCGGACGAACACGCCCAGCGACCAGCCGTCCGAGGCGATGTGGTGCCACGTCAGCACGCCGAGATGGCGGCCCCGCGCCAACTCGATCAGGGCGAAGCGCAGGGGCGGTTCGCGGGACAGGTCGATGGGGCGGGCGGCCTCGGCCAGGGCCAGTTCGGCCAGGGCCGCGTCGTCGTCCGCACCGGCCGCCGATGTCCGGGAGAAGGGCAGCGGCAAAGGCGGCAAGATGCGCTGCCACGGCTCCTCGTCGCGCAGCACGAAGCCGGTGCGCAGCGCCTCGTGCCGGGCCATCAGGGCGTCGAGCGCGCGGACCAGGGCCGGCACCTCCAGCGCGCCGGTCAGCACGAAGGCCCCGACGGTGGTGTAGGCCCGTCCGCCGCCCTCCAGCCGGTCGAGGAACCACAGCGAGCGCTGGGAATAGGACACCGGCATCAGCGCCGCGCCGTCCGCCTCCAGCTTGCGGGGCAGCGCGACCAGCGGCGGGCGGGCGGCGGCCGCGCCGTCCTGTTCCGTCAGCAGCGCCAGTTCGGCGGCCAGCTCCACGATGGTCGGGGCCTCGAAGACGTGGCGCACCGACAGCGCCACCGGCCAGCGGGCGCGGATGCGCGCCACCACCTGCACCGCCATCAGCGAGTGCCCGCCCAGGTCGAAGAAATTGTCGTGGACGCCGAGGGCGTCGGTCTTCAGCACCTCGCGCCAGATCGCCGCCAGCGCCCGCTCATCGTCGGTGCGCGGCGGGATGCGGTCGGTGGGCGCGCGGGCGTCGGCCAAGGCGGTTTCCGCCATCGCCTCCAGCCGGCGGCGGTCGATCTTGCCGCTGGAGGCCAGGGGCAGGGCGTCCAGCGCGACGAAATGGGCCGGCACCATGTAGTCGGGCAGCGTCCGTTTCAGCGCCGCGCGCAGGGCATTCCCCTCCGCCCCCGCCCCGGCGACGAAGGCGACCAGCCGGTGTTCGGTGTCGCCGGGTCGGCGGACGCCGACCACCGCGCTCTCCCGCACCGAAGGGGCGGCGTTCAGCGCCGCCTCGATCTCGGCGGTCTCGATGCGGAAGCCGCGCAGCTTGACCTGCCGGTCGAGCCGGCCGAGGAACTCCAGCCCCTCCGGCCCCAGCCGCACGCGGTCGCCGGTGCGGTACATCCGGGCATCGCCGCCCGCGAAGGGGTCGGGCAAGAAGGCGGCTTCGGTCAGGGCCGGCTCGTTCAGGTAGCCGGCGGCGAGGCTCCCGCCGGCCAGGAAGAGTTCGCCCGGCATGCCGTCGGGCACCGGCCGCAAATCCCCGTCCAGCGCATAGGCCCGCAGATTGTCCACCGGACGGCCGATGGGGACCGTCGCTTGGCGCAGCCCCGGCCGTCCTTCGTGGAAGGCGGCGTCGATGCAGGTCTCGGTCGGGCCGTACAGGTTGAAGACGCGGGCCGGCGCCACCTGGGCCATCAGCCGGTCCTGGAGCGCGGTCGCCAGCGCCTCGCCACCCGAGCACACCACCCGCAGCGTCGGGCAGCCGGCCAGCAACCCCTCCTCCACCATCACCTGCAACAGCGCCGGGACGGCCTGGAACAGCGTGATCCCCCCGGCGCGGATCAGGTCGCGCAGTTGGGCGGGGTCCTTCTCGCCGCCGGGCGGGGCGATGACCAGCCGGCCGCCGCACAGCAGCGGCGCGAACATCTCGATGACCGAGGCGTCGAAGTCGAAGGAGGTCATCTGCACCAGCGCGTCGCCGGAGGACAGGCCGAAGACGCGCCGGAACCAGAGCTGGTGGTTGACGATGGCCCGGTGCGGCACCGCGACGCCCTTGGGCGTGCCGGTCGAGCCGGAGGTGAACATGACGTAGGCCAGCCGGTCGCCGTCCGAGGGCAGGTCCGGCGGGGTGCCGGGACGGCCGGCGACGGCGTCCGCCTCGGCGTCGGGATCGACGAGGACGACGGACGCGTCCGCCACGGGGAAGCCGGGGCCGGCGACGACCAGCGCCGGCTTGGCGGCGCGCAGCACCGCCGCGATGCGCTCGGCCGGGTGGGCGGGGTTGAGCGGGACATAGGCGCCGCCGGCCTTGAGGATCGCCAGCAGGATCACCGGCAGATCCAGCGCGCGGCGGCGGTGCACCCCGACCAGCCCGCCGGGCTTCAGGCCGCGCGCGATCAGGTGATGGGCCAGCCGGTTGGCGGCGGCCTCCACCGCACCGTGGCTGAGCGTGGCGTCGCCGTAGGACAGGGCGGGCGCCGCCGGGGTCCGCCGCGCCTGCTCGGCGATCAGGTCGTGCAGGCCGACGCCTATGGGGCGGGGATGCACCGCGCCGGCAAGGCCGGGCGGGCGGGCGCGCTCGGCGGCGTCGCGCAAATCGATGGCGGCGACCGGCTGCTCCGGGTCGGCCAGGACCGCCGCCAGCAGCGTGCCGAACCAGCGGCCCAGGCGCGCGGCGCTGTCGGGGTGGAACAGGTCGGTGTTGTATTCCAGGCTGCCGGCGACGCCGCCGGACGAGGGCTGCACCGTCAGGGTCAGGTCGTATTTGGCAAAGGGCGAGTCCCAGGCGACCGGCTCCACCGTCAGGCCTGGCAGGGTCAGGGCGAAGGGGGCCTCGTCCTCCACCGCCAGCATCACCTGGAACAGCGGCGCGGTGTCGAGCCGGCGGCTGGGTTTCAGCGCTTCAACCAAAGCGGTGAAGGGAAGATCCTGGTGGTCGAAGGCTTCCAGCACCGTCCGCCGCGCCCGGCCCAGCAGGGCCGAGACGGACTCGTCCCCCTCCACCGGGGTGCGCAGCACCAGGGTGTCGGCGAAGAAGCCGATCAGCGGCTCGACCTTGCGGTGGTGGCGGCCGGCGATGGGGGTGCCGACGCCGAAATCCGCCTGCCCCGTGACCCGGTGCAGCAGGGCCGCGAAGACCGCGTAGAACAGCATGAAGCGGCTGATCCCGCGCGCGTGGCACAGGCGGTCCACCGCCGCCATCCCGACGTCGGCCGTGAAGACCGCCGTGGCGCCCCGGTTGCCGGGAACCGGCGGTCGGGGGTAGTCGGTCGGCAGCTCCAGCCCGTCGGGCAGCCCGTCCAGCTTGGTCCGCCAATAGCCGAGCAGACGCTCCAGCCGGGGGCCTCGCAGCCATTCCCGGTGCCAGTCGGCGTAGTCCTGATATTGCACGGGCAGGGGCGGCAGGGGGGAGCGGCCGGCGTAGAGCGTCTCCATCTCGCGCAGGAAGACCGCCACCGACCAGCCGTCGCAGACCAGATGGTGCATGACCACCTGGAGGCAATGCGCGTCGGGGCCGGTGCGGAACAGGGTGGCGCGGATCGGCGGGCCGCGCTCCAGGTCGAAGGGTGCCTCGGCTTCCAGGGCCAGCCGGCGGGGCAGGTCGGCGGCGGCGCAATCCTGACGGGACAGGCGGAAGCCGGCGGGGGCGATGCACTGCACGCCGCGCCCATCCTGTTCGGTGAAGACGGCCGACAGGGTGTCGTGGCGCTCGACGACCGTCCGCAGCGCGTGTTCCAGCGCGTCGGCGTCGAGCGGCCCGTCGATCCGGTACCGGCCCGGCACGTTGTAGGCCCCGCCCGTCGGCAGCAGCTTTTCCAGCACCCACAGCCGTTCCTGCGCGTGGGACAGCGGCAGGCCGCTCCGGCCGAGGTTGCGCGGGGACAGCGGCGCGCCGGCGTCCTCCTCGCCGGTTCCGGTCTCGGCGCGGTCGATGACGGTGGCCAGGGCGGCGAGCGTGGGATGCTCGAAGACGCTGCGCACGGGGAGATCGTCGGAGCGGCCGGCGGCGGCCAGGACCTCGCGGACGCGCGCGATCATGCGGATCGCCGACAGCGAGTTGCCGCCGCGCTCGAAGAAATGCGTGGTCCGGTGAACCGGCCCGCCGTCCAGGACCCCGGCCCAGAGTTCGGCCAGCAGGGTCTCGGTGGGGGTGGCCGGGGCCTCGCCGCCGGAAGCGGGCGCCACCCGGAAGCGGTCGGAGGCGAGCGCCTGCCGGTCGGTCTTGCCGGTCGGCGACACCGGCAGCGCGTCCAGCGCCACGAACTGGCTGGGAACCATGTAGTCCGGCAGGCGGCTCACCAGAGCGGCGCGCGGATCGGGGGGCGGCGAGGACGCGGCCGGCACCCAATAGGCCACCAGCCGGGGCTGCCCGTCGTCGTGGCGGACCACCACGGCGCAATCGGCGATTCCGGGCAGGGCGCCGAGCTGGGCCTCGACCTCGCCGGGCTCGATGCGGAAGCCGCGGATCTTCACCTGCCGGTCGATGCGGCCGAGGATGTCTATCACCAACCCGCCGGTGGCGGGATCGGGGACCCAACGGGCGAGATCGCCGGTGCGGTAGAGCCGTTCCGTCCAGCGCTCGCCGCCCAGCGCCAGATCCAGCGTGACGAAGCGTTCGGCGGTCAGGCCGGGTTGGTTGTGGTAGCCGATGGCGAGCCCGTCGCCGCCGGTCAGCAACTCGCCCGCCACCCCCGGCGGCACCGGGTTGCCGTGGGCGTCGAGGACGTACACGCTGGTCCCGGCGATCGGCCGCCCAGCCGGGAATACGGCCGCCGGCCCCTTGGGGAAGCGGTGGCAGGCGGTGAAGGTGGTGTTCTCCGTCGGGCCGTAGCCGTTGACCAGCGTGGTGTCCGGCAGCCGCGCCAGAACCTCGGCCGCGTGGCGGCGCGACAGGGCCTCGCCCCCGGTGATCAACTGGCGCACGCCGCGCAGGTCGTCGAGGGCGGTGTCCACCATCAGGGTGAAGAGGCCCGAGGTCAGCCACAGGGTGGTGACGCCGCCCTCGCGGACGACCCGCCCCAGCGCCAGCAGGTCGTCGTCCAACGGCGGGGCGATCAGCAGGGTGCCGCCGTTCAGCAGGCTGCCCCAGATCTCCAGGGTGGAGGCGTCGAAGGACACCGGGGCCAGCAGCAGCATCACCTCGGACGCGCCGAAGCGGGCGTAGTCGGCGCCCCTCACCAGCCGGACCACGCCGCGCTGGGGAACGACCACCCCCTTGGGGCGGCCGGTGGAGCCGGAGGTGTACATGACGTAGGCGGGGCTGCCGGCGTCGGTGCCGGGATCGGGAAGCGGCGCCGGCGCGTCATCCCCGGCGAAGGGCAGGGCCTCCACCACCAGCCGGGGAACCCCGGTCCAGCCGATGCCCCCGGCCCCGGCGGCGTCGGTGACCAGAAGCCGGATGCCGGAATCCTCCGCCATCCAGGCCAAGCGCTCGGCCGGGTAGCGGAGGTCCAGCGGCACGTAGACCGCGCCCAGCTTGAGGATCGCCAGCAGCCCGGCGATCAGCTCGGGCGAACGGTCGAGCGCGATGCCCACGGGATCGCCCCGGCCCACGCCATGCTCCCGCAGCCGGCGGGCCAGCGTTTCGGCCTGCCGGTCCAGCGCGCGGTAGCCGACGCGGCGCTCCCCGAAGCGCAGGGCGACGGCGTCCGGCGTGGCCGCCGCTTGGCCGGCGAACAGGGCGGCGATGGTGGCGTCGCCGGGGGTGACGGTCGAGAGCGTCCGGTTCGAGGCCCGCAGCAACGCCCGTTCGTCCTCGGGCGTCAGCAGGGCCAGCGCGTGGACCGCCCTGTCGGGCGCCGCCAGCGCGTCGGCCAGCAGGACGGTGAAGCGGCGCGCGATCCCCGCCACCGTGGCTTCGTCGAACAGATCGCTCTGGAAGTCCCAGCACAGCTTCGGCCCGCCCGGCTCGTCGGGCAGGATGGTCAGCAGCAGCGGGTATTTGCCGGTGTCGGCGCGCAGCGGGTGCGGGGCGAGGGCGACGCCGACCAACGACAGCTCGGCCATCTCCACGTTCTGGAGAACGATCATCGCCTGGAAGACCGGCGGGTGCGGCTGGCCGCGCTCCGGCCGCAGCGCGTCGACCAGCAGGCTGAAGGGCAGCTCCTGGTGCTCGTAGGCGGCGAGCGCGGTGTCGCGCACCCCCGCCAGCAGGTCGCGGAAGGCCGCACGCCCGTCCACGTCGGTGCGCAGCGCCAGGGTGTTGACGAAATAGCCGGGCACCGCCTCCAGATCCGGGCGCAGCCGGTTGGCGATGGGGGTGCCGAGCACGATAGTCTCCTGCCCGGTGATCCGGTGCAGCAGCGCCGTGAAGGCGGCGGTGAAGACCATGAAGGGCGTGGCCTTCTCCCGCCGGCACAGGGCCTCCACCCCGTCGCGCAAGCCCGCGTCCAGCGGGACCGTGATCCTCCCGCCCCGGTAGCTTTGTCGGCCGGGATAGGGGCGGTCGGTCGGCAGGGCCAGCAGCGGCGGGGCGTCGGCCAGGGCCTGCCGCCAATAGGCCAGCAGCGCCTCCCCCCACTCCCCCGCCAGCCGGTCGCGCTGCCAGCGGGTGTAGTCGCCGTACTGCGCCGCCGGGGGCGGCAGCGGCGACGGGCGCCCTGCCTGGAAGGCGGCGTAGAGCGCCGACAGCTCCCCCACCAGCAGGGCGATGGACCAGCGGTCGGTGACCACATGGTGCTGGCTGAACACCAGGATCCAGCTTTGCGCGCCGGTGCGCAGCAGGTGCAGCCGCAGCAGCGGCGCCCGATCCAGCGCGAAGGGCGCCCAGGCGACGGCGTTGACCCGCTCGTCGAGCGCCGCCGGGTCGAGGCCGGTGGCGTCCTCCACCGGCAGGGCGACGGACAGGGCGGGGGAGACGATCTGGCACAGCGCGCCGTCGCGCAGCTCCAGCCGGGTGCGCAGGCTGTCGTGGCGGCGGCACAGCGCGTTCAGCGCGGAGCCCAGCGCCGCAACGTCCAGCTCGCCGTTCAGCCGGACCGCCCGCGCCTCGATGTACAGGGACGGGCAGTCGGTCTCCACCCGGTCCAGGGACCACAGCGTCTCCTGGTTGGCCGAGGCGGGGAACGCCGTCTCCACCGCCTCGCGCGCCTCTTCCGGCGCCGAGAGACGGGCGATCAGCTCGGCCTTGCGTCCGATCAGCGCGTCGCGCAGGCTGCCCTGGACCACCCCCTTGGGCGCGGAGAAACGCAGCTGCCCGGCCTCGACCCACAGCCGGACGCCCAGGTTCTCCAACTGGCGAAGGAGCGTGTCCAGGCCGTCGCTCATAAGGTGCCTTCCTCGCGGTCGTCGTCCTCGGCGGCGGGGACGGTCGCGGCCTCGATCCGTTGGGCCAGGGCCTCGACGGTGGGGGTGGCGAAGAAGCCGCGGATGTCCAGGGTCACGCCGTAGGTCTCCCGGATGTGCGACAGGATCCGGGTGGCGCCCAGCGAGTTGCCGCCCAGCTCGAAGAAGCTGGCGTCCAGGGCCGGCGGCGGGCCGCCCAGGATGCGCTGCCACAGGGCGGTCAGGGCGGCGCGCGTGTCCTGGACTCCGCGCGGGGCGGCGGTGGCGCTGCCGTCCGATGGAGCGGGCGCCGCCGGGGCCGCGGACGCCGCGGCGCGGGAGACCATCAGTTGCGGGGCGATGCCGATGGGCAGCTTGCGGAAGATGGCGACGCCCTCCTCCGGGGTGATGCTGTCGGCCTCGAACGGGTTGCCGTGCAGGCGGTCGGCGGCACGCGGTGTGTCCGGGCCGGTCGCGGCGCCGCCGGACGGAGACGCCAGCGTGTAGCCGTCGATCTCCACCAGCACCCGGCCCTGGCGGTCGGCCAGAACCATGTCCCAGCGCGTCGCGCCGTCGCGGCGGTCGGGCGGCAGTTGGGCGACGCTGACCAGCTCCGCCTCCAGCGGCGCGTGGACGCGCAGGCGGCGGTAGCCCACCGGCAACTGCAGGTCGTCCGGCGTCCGGGCGTGGCCGTGGACGCTGGTCGCGATGTCCAACAGGGCCGGGTGCAGCCGCGCCGTCGCCAGATCGCCGTGGAAGGGGGCGGACAGGGACAGCTCGGCGACGCTGCGGCGGTCGTCGCCGGTCACTTTGGTCAGGGTCCGCCAGCGCGGCCCCAGTTGCAGGTCGGGGGAGGTTCGTTCCGGCAACGCGTGGATCCGGGCGGCGGGGGCGACCGCGACCGGAGCCGGGCGTCCCCCCTCCAGCCGGTGCAGCGTGCCTTGGCCGTGCAGGCGGGGAGCGGCGTCCGGCGTGACGCTCTCCACCCGGAAGGCGGTGCCCTCGCCGGACGGGAGCAGGACGACCCGCAACTCGGCCACGCCCTCGGCGTTCGGCGTCAGGGGGCGGACCAGCGCCACGTCGCGCAGCTCCACCGGCTGGAAACCGCTCTGGTGATGGCCCTGGTGATGAACGAAGGCCGACAGCGCCAGCTCGACCACCCCGGTTCCCGGCAGGGTCGGGCGGCCGAACAGCCGGTGTTCGGCCAGCAGCCAGTCGCGCCCGGCGTCGAGCCGGCCGTGGTAGCGGATCTCCCCGTCCGGCATCCGTGTCCTCTCATGGAACACCGGATGGTCGAGCGCGGTGGTTTCCGCCCGGCGGCTCCAGACGTCCTGGGCCATGCCGACCGTCCGCCAGGAGTTCCAGTTGACGGAGATCACCGGCATCGGGTTGTCCGGCCGCTGGGCGAGCGCGTCCAGCACCGCGTTGGCGGCGGCGTAATCGGCCTGCCCGACCGTCGGCGCCACGGCGGCCAAAGAGGAGCACAGCATCAGGAAGTCCGGCGGGTCGTCGCGCAAGGCGTCGATCAGCGCGCAGGCCCCCGCCACCTTGGGCGCCATCACCGCGCGGGCCTGTTCGGCGGTCAGCGCGTCCAGCGTCACCGCGCCGGGCAGTCCGGCGGCGTGGATCGCCCCGTCGATCCGGCCGAAGCGGGCGCGACCTTGCGCCACCGCGCGGGCGATCTGGCTCGGGTCGGCGGCGTCGGCGGCCAGCGCCAGCACCTCGGTGCCCCGCGCGCGCAGGGCGTCGAGCCGCCGGGCCTTGTCGCCGGTGTCGCCTGGGTTGGGGATGTCGCGCGACACCAGCACCAGCCGCGCCGCCGTCGTTTCGGCCAGATGCCGGGCCAGGGTGTGGCCGATGCCGCCCAACCCGCCGGTGATCAGATAGACGCCGCCCGGCCGCAGCCGCCCGGCCAGGGTTTCGCCGTCCAGCGGCAAGGCCTCGGTGGCGGGGCTCCAGCGCTGGTTGCCGCGCAGGGCGACCACGGCGGCGGTGGCGTCGCTCGCCGGGAGCCGCAGTTCCGCCGCGACGCTGTCGGCTGTGACCGTTTCCCCGGCGTCGAGGACGCGGCCGGTCAGATGGGCGTATTCCTGGGCCGCCACCGCCGCCAGGGCGGGCAGCGCCGCCAGCTCCGGCCGGAGCGGGTCGGCGCCGGTCACCTGGAACAGGCCGGAGCCGACCACGTGGAGGGCGAAGGGCTTTTCCGGCCACACCGCGTCCACCGCGCGGATCCAGCGGTGCAGTTCCAGGAACCCGGACAACGCCCGTTCGGCGATACCGGTTCCGGCCCCCTCCACATTGCCTGGATCGGCGCAGAAGACCAGCGCGGTCGGCTCCCAGATCTTCAGACGGGTCAGCAGGCGGTCCAACTGGTCGGGGCGGGCGGTGTCGACGGTGTAGCGCCGCTCCGCCGGGTTGGTGGTCTGCTCCCCGGCGGCGATGCGGATCACCGTGTCGCCCCGACTCTCCAAGGCGTCGGCCAGACGTTCGCCCAGCCCGTCGCGGTCGAGCACCAGGATGCGGCAGCGCGGCCCCTCGGCGGCGGCAACGCGCGGCGGCAGCCGTCGCCACGACGGCACCTGGAAGCCGGGCGGCGGTTCGGTGGCGACGGTGGCGACGGTGGCGGGGGCGGCTGCCTTCGGGGCGGTCGGTTCCGCCCGGCCGTCCAGCCAGTGGCGTTCCCGTTCGAAGGGGTAGGTGGGCAGGGACAGCCTCTGGGGCGCCGTGCCGCCGTGGACGGCGGTCCAGTCGAGATCGACGCCGTCCAGCCACACTTGCCCGATCATCCGCGCCAATCCGGCCGCGCCACCACTTTCGTTGCCGCTCCCGCTGTCGGGAAGGCCGATGTCGAGCCGGATGTCGGCGGGATCGGCGGCGTCCTGCGGCGGCAGCGGCGGGGCGTCCCGGCCGCTGGCGAGCCGTTCCAGCGCCTCGTCCAGTCCAAGCACCCCCGCGACGCAGGCCGCCGCCAGACGGCCGCGGCCGCTGCCCTCCAGGCCGGTGGGCTCGATCCCCCAGGCGATCCAGGCGCGGGCGAGCGCGTGGTCGAACAGCAGCCGGGCTTCCGGGCCGGTCAGCCCGTCGAGCGCCTCGCCGAAGGGTGCCGCGCGGCCCTCGTCGAGCAGCCGGCGCAGGGTCGGGTCGGCGCGGTAGGCGCCCAGCGCGGCGGCGCGGTCCAGCGGCGTTTCGGAGAAGACGAAATGGACGCGCGGGTTGCGCCGGGTGACGGCGGCGTCGGTGGCCTTCCCCTCGCGCAGCCGCCGCGCCACCTCGCCGGCGCTGGCGCCGACGACCAGCCGGCGGTGGTTGAAGCCGTGCCGCCCGGCCCGCAGGGTGTGGGCGACGGCGTCGAGCGGCTGGTCGGGCTGGCGCTCCAGATGCTCGGCCAGCCGTTGCGCGGCGGCGTCCAGCGCCGTGGGCGTGCGGGCCGACAGCAGGATCGCCTGGGGGCGGCCCGCGTCCGCCGTCCGGGTGTCCATTGTGCGGGGCGGCGGCTCCGGCGCCTCCTCCAGCACCAGATGCACGTTGGTCCCGCCGTAGCCGAGCGAGGTCACCCCGGCGCGGCGGGGACCGTCCACGGCCTCCCACGGCCGGGTTTGCTCGTTGACGTGGAAGGGCGAGCCGGCGAAGTCGATGCGCGGGTTGGGAGCCTGGAAGTTCAGCAGGCCGGGCAGGGTGCGGTGGCGCAGGCTCAAGGCCGCCTTGATCAGCCCGACCACGCCCGACGCGCGGTCGGCGTGCCCGATGTTCGGCTTGGCCGAGCCGACCGCGCAATAGCCCCGCCGGTCGGTGAAGACGCGGAACGCCTTGGTCAGGGCGGCGATCTCGATCGGGTCGCCCAGCAGGGTGCCGGTGCCGTGGCACTCGACGTAGCCGACGCTGTCCGCCGGCACCCCGGCGTCGCGCAACGCCTGGACCACCACGCGGGCCTGCCCGTCGACGCTGGGGGCGTTGTAGCCGGCCTTGCGGTTGCCGTCGTTGTTGGCGGCCGAGCCCCGGATCACCGCGTCGATGCGGTCGCCGTCGGCCAGCGCGTCGTCCAGCCGCTTCAGCAGCACCGCGCCGACGCCGTTGCTGAACAGCGTGCCGTTGGCCCCGGCGTCGAAGGCGCGGACCACCCCGTCCTGCGAATAGAGGCTGTCGGGCATATGGCGGTAGCCCTGCGCCTGCGGCACCCGGACCGAGGCGCCGCCGGCCAGCGCCATGTCGCACTCGCCCTCCAGCAGGCTCTGCCGGGCCAGATGCACCGCCAGCAGCGAGGTCGAGCAGAAGGACTGCACCGTCAGCGCCGGCCCCCGCAGGTCGAGCTTGTAGGCAATGCCGGTGCTGAGGAAATCCGGGTTGGCGAAGAAATCCAGCCCGACGTCCAGCGCGGTCAGGTTGGGCGCGACGTTGTTGCGCCAATAGCTGTCCAGGCTCTGGCCGAAGAACAGCCCGGTGCGGCCGGGGGTGCCCTTGGGGTCGTAGCCGGCCTGCTCCAGCGCCTCCCAGCAGCATTCGAACAGCAGGCGGTTCTGCGGCGGCAGGCATTCGGCCTCCCGCGCGGTGAAGCCGAAGAAGCCGGCGTCGAAGCGGTCGATGCCGGGCAGCACGCCGCCGACCGGGACGTAGTCGGGATGCGTGAACTCGGCCTCCGGCACGCCGGCCGCCCGCAGCTCGTCCTGCGTGAAGGTGGCGATGGAGCACACGCCGTCGCGCAGGTTGCGCCAGAACGCGTCGGGCGTGTCGGCGCCCGGCACGCGCAGCCCCATGCCGATGATGGCGATGGCGCCGTCCAGATCGTCGTTGCCGCTGGTCATGCTCATGGAAGGAAGTCGTCCCGTTTTCTGTCGCGCCGCGAGCGGCGGCTGTCCCGGCTTTTGTCCAGGGTGAGTTCGTCGGCTGGCGCCGGCCTGGCGTCGGGCTTGCCCGGTTCCAGGCGCAGGGCCAGGGTCTCCACGGTCGGGGTCTCGTACAGGGTCACCGCCGGAAGGCCGGCCCCGAACTCCCGGTTCAGGCGGGCGACCAGCCGCGCCCCCACCAGGGAATCGCCGCCGAGGTCGAAGAAGTTGTCCCGGATGCCCACCGCCCGGATGCCGAGGATCTCCTGCCACAGCGCCGCCACCCGGCGCTGGGCCGGGGTGCCGGGCGCGACGAAGGAGGTCGCGAGGTCGGGACGCTCGTAGGCGCGGGCCTCCGGGGCTTGCTCTCGCTCCTCCGTCCGCCCGGCCGCCGCGATGTCGTCCAGCATGGCGTTCAGGTCGGTGGGGGAGACCACGACGTGGGGCAGGCCCGGCTGGGTCAGGATGCGGGCGAAGGCGTCGATCCCCTCCTCCACGGTCAGCGCCTGGGCCGCCTGCCGGCGGCTGACGCCGGTCCGGAACGCGCCCTTCGACAGGCCGGTGTCGGCCCAGGCGTCCCAGCCGATGGACAGCGTGGGCAGCCCCGCCGCGCTGCGCCGGTGGGCGAAGGCGTCGAGGAAGGCATTGGCCGCCGCGTAGTCCATCAGCCCGGCCGCCCCCAGCACCGCGCTGCTCGACGAGAACAGCGCCAGGAAATCCAGCGGGATCCCCGCCGCCGCGCCGGCCAAGGCCAGCGTGCCCTCCACCTTCGGGGCCAGCACCCGCGCCATGCTCTCCGGCGTCTTGGCGGCGATGGCGCCGTGGTCGGCGGTGCCGGCGGCGTGGATCACCCCGTGCAGCGTGCCGTGCTCGGCCAGGATGCGGGCGACCAGCGCCTCCATCGCGGCGGGGTCGGTCACGTCGGCGCTCGCCAGGGTCACGGACGCGCCGTGGCCGGCGATCTCGCGCAGGGTCTCGTGGCGCGGATCGCCGGGGGGAAGGGCGCCGCGTCCGCACAGGACCAGCCGGGCCTGACAGCGCTTCGCCAGGAAGCGGGCGATCTCCAGCCCGATCCCACCGAGACCGCCGGTGATCAGGTAGACCCCCCGCTCGCGCAGCGGGCCGGGCGTGTCCCCGCCGATGGTCAGCGGCTGGAAATCCCGCACCCAGCGGCGGTTGCGGCGGTAGGCCACCAGCCGGTCGCCCCGCCGGTCGTGGAGTTCGCCCAGAATGCGGTCGGCCGTCCGGGCCGGGTCGGGCTGCGCCGGGTCGGTGTCGAGGATTCGGCAGGCCACCCACGGGCATTCGCGGGGGATGACCGTTGCGGGGCCGAGCAGCAGGGCGGCCTGCGCCGGGGCCGGCTCGTCGCCCGCCACGTCCTGCACCCCAGCGGCGACGATGGTCAGGTCCAGCGAATCCGGGCGCTCCGCCAGGGTCCGGGCCAGGAACAGCAGGCTTTCCAGGCCAAGCTCGCGGGTCCGGTTGACCGGCGCCCCCAGGCTCCAGGCGTGGACGATCCGGCGCAACGGCCCTTGGGCGCGCAAGCGGGCGAGCAAATCCCGGTAGGCCTCGGCCCGGTGGGGCAGGGTGAGCGCGTCGGCTCCGGCGCTTTCGCCGCCGGCGCCGGGGCGGACGGTGACGACCCGGCCGCCCCGTTCGCGCAGCCGTCCGGCCAGCCGCTCCGCCACGCCGGTGTCGTCAGCGAAGATCAGGCACAGCCCATCCTCCGCCGCGCCAGGAGCGGTCGGCAGAGGGGCCGGCAACGCGGTCGCCGTCCAGCGGGGGATGTAGAAGCGGCGGGCGGCGTCCGCCCGTTCCGGCACCGCCGCCGGCACCACCAGCGTGCGGGGCGCCGGTCCGCTCTCGGGCGGGTCCACCCAGTAGCGCTGGCGGTCGAAGGGGTAGAGCGGCAGCGGCACCCGCCGGCCCGTCGTCGCGCGCCCGTCCGCCCCGGCGACGTGGCGCCACGCCACCTCCGCCCCGGCGGTCCACAGGGCGGCCAGGGCGCAGAGCAGGGCTTCGCGGTCGTCGCGGGTCTCGGTCTCGCGCCTTGCGGTGGCGAGGACCGGCGGGCCGTCCTTCCCCCTCAGCCCGTGGACCAGACGCTGGGCCTGGGCGCTCAGGACCCGTCCCGGCCCGACCTCCAGCAACGCCCGGCGCGGTTCGGCCAGCAGGGTTTCCACCCCCTGGCGGAAGCGCACGGCGCCGCGCAGCTGCCGCACCCAGTAATCGGGATCGCGGGCCTCGGCGTTCGTCAGCCACGTCCCGGTCAGGCAGGAGATCACCGGGACGCGCGGCGCGAGGCGCTCGACCCCGGCGACGGTGCGGCGGAAGTCCTCCAGGATCGGGTCCATCATCGCGGAATGGAAGGCGTGCGACGTGGCGAGCGCGTGGGTGGTCACGCCGCGCGCCTCCAGGCGGCGGGCGACGGCGGCGATGGACTCGGCGGGGCCGGACAGCACGCATTGGGCGGGGCCGTTGTCCCCCGCCAGACAGACCTCGTCCGACAGCAGATCCGCAGCCTCGGCGGCCGGCAGGTTGACCGCCAGCATGGCGCCGGGGGCCAAGCCCTGCATCAGCCGGCCACGGGCGGCGACCAGCGCCAGCGCGTCGTCGTAGGCGAAGACCCCGGCGAGTGCGGCCGCGACGTACTCCCCGACGCTGTGCCCCATCAGCGCGCGCGGCGCGACCCCGAAGCCCTGCCACAGCCGGGCGAGCGCGTGCTCGACGATGAACAGGAAGGGCTGGGTGTAACGGGTCTGCCCGAGAAAGGCGGCGGCCTCCGCCCGGCGCTCGGCGGTCGGGTGCAGCATGGCGCGCAGCGTGCCGGCCGGGGTGCCGTCCAGCGCCGCCAGCCGCTCCAGCCCCGCGTCGATCTCCTGCCGGAAATCCGGCCGGGACCGGTAGAGATCCCGCAGCATGCCGGGGTGTTGGGCGCCCTGTCCGGGGAAGAGGAAGGCCACCTCCGGCACGCCCTGCACCCGCGTCCGGGAGGCGCGGGCCAAGGCGGCGGGGACTTCCGCCACGCTGCGGACCACCAGCGCGGCGCGGTGGGCGAAGGCGCTCCGCCCCTCCTGCAAGGTGAAGGCGGCGTCGGCGAGCGCCGGAGCGCCGGGAGCGTCCAGCGTGTCCGCCAACCCTGTCACAATGGCCTCCAGCCCGGCGGCGCTGCCGGCCGACAGGGGGAGGACGTGCCACGCGTCATCATCCGCACCGGGCGCCGGGCGGGGCGGGGCCTGTTCGACCACCACATGCACGTTGGTGCCGCCGATGCCGAAGGAACTGACGCCGGCCCGCCGGGGCGCCGCGCCCTCCGGCCAGCCGCGCAAGGCCGTGGCGACGGCGAAGGGCGAGCCGGCGAAGGGAATCTTCGGGTTGGGCGTCCGCAGATGCAGGCTGGGCGGGATTTGCCCCTGCCGCACCGCCAGCACCGCCTTGATCAGCCCGGCGACGCCGGACGCCGCGCCGAGATGGCCGATGTTGCCCTTGACCGACCCCAGCAGGCAGGGCGACGCGGGCCGGGGACGGTCGCCCCAGGCCTGGACCAGCCCGGCCACCTCGATGGGGTCGCCCAGCGGGGTGCCGGTGCCGTGCGCCTCGATACAGCCGAGATCGGCGGGGGCGATGCCGGCCTTCTCCCACGCCTCGGCCAGCGCGCGGGCCTGCGCGTCGGCGTTGGGGGCGGTGTAGCCCAGCTTGCGGGAGCCGTCGTTGTTGACCGCCCAGCCCGTCAGCACCGCGTGGATCGTGTCGCCGTCGGCCAGCGCCCGCTCCAGCGGCTTCAGCAGCACCACGCCGACGCCGTTGCCGTTGACGGTGCCGCCGGCCTCCGCGTCGAAGGGGCGGCAATGCCCGTCGGGCGAGGCCACCATGCCCTCGCGGTAGCGGTAGCCCTGGACCTGCGGAAGCTGGATCGAGACCCCGCCGGCCAGCGCCATGTCGCAGTGCCCCGCCGCCAGCGCGTCGCAGGCCATCGCCACCGCGCTGAGCGAGGTCGAGCAGGCGGTCTGCACCGTCACCCCCGGCCCGCGCAGATCCAGCGCGTAGGAGGCGCGCGTCGCCAGGAAATCCTTGTCGTTGGCGAGGCTGAGCGCGTAGCCGCCGTTCATCTCCGCCGGGTCGATCCGGTGGGCGAGGTTGAACAGCAGGTAGTTGCTGATCTCCGACCCGGCGTAGATCCCGACCCGCTCCGCCAGCCCGCGCCGGCCGTAGCCGCCATGCTCCAGCGCGTGCCAGACGGTCTCCAGGAACAGGCGGTGCTGGGGATCGAGGGTCTCCGCCTCGCGCGGGGAATAGCCGAAGAAGCCGGCGTCGAAATCCTCCACCCCCTCCAGCACCCCGTTGGCCGGGACGTAGGACGGGTCGTCCGCCAGCGACGGCGGCACCCCGGCGGCCAGCAGCTCGTCCCGCGTGAAGCGGCGGACGCTCTCCACCCCACGGGTCAGGTTGTCCCAGAAGGCGTCGACGTCGGCGGCGCCGGGCAGGCGGGCGGCCATGCCGATCACCGCGACGGCGTGGCCTTGCGCGGTCGGCCGCGCCGGAACCGCGGCCGTGGCGGCGGGCTTCGCGGCGCCCGACAGATGCGCCGCCAGGGCGGCGACGGTCGGGTGGCGGAACAGCTCCAGCATCGGCACCGGGCCGAAGCCGGCCTCCTCCAGCCGCAGCCGCACGCGCGCCAGCATCAGTGAGGTGCCGCCCAGGTCGAAGAAATGGTCGTCCCGTCCCACCGCCGTCAGGTTCAGCAGGTCGCGCCAGATGGCGGCGACCGTCCGCTCGGCGTCGCCGGCCGGCGCGGGCGCAAGCGCAAGCGGGCGTTCCTCCGCCCTCGCCGCCGGCCGGGCCAGGACGGCGCGCAGGTGGCGGTCCACCGCCGCGCCGTCGATCTTCCCATGGGCGGTCAGCGGCAGGGCCGGCAGGGTCGCCCACAGCCGTGGCACCATCCAGCCGGGCAGGCGGCGTTCCAGGAAAGCCGCCGGTTCCCCCTCGTCCAGCCCGCCGCCCGCCGCCAGCACCAGACAGGCCCCCAGCACGGGCTCGCCCGAGGGGGCGGCCACCGTCCGGACCACCGCTTGGGCGATGGCGGGGTGCTGTTGAAGGACGGCCTCGACCTCGCCGGTTTCCAGCCGCATGCCGCGCAGCTTGACCTGACGGTCGGTCCGCCCGAGGAACTGGAGCGCCAGCGCCCCCCCGGCGTCGCGGACCAGCCGCACGCGGTCGCCGGTCCGGTACATCCGCGCGCCCGGCGTGCCGGCGAAGGGATCGGGGAGGAAGGATTGCCCGGTCAGGTCCGGCCGTCCCAGATAGCCGCGCGCCAGACAGCGCCCGCCCAGATACAGCATTCCCGGCACGCCCACCGGCACCGGCGACAGCGTGTCGTCCAGCACGTGGAGCCGGCTGCCGGCGACCGGGCCGCCGATCCGCACCGCGTCGTCGTCGTCGACATCGTCGGGGCAGATCCAGGCGGAGACGAACACCGTCGCCTCGGTCGGGCCGTAGACGTTGACCAGGGCGGTGTCGGGCAGAGCGCGGCGGAAGCGGCGGATCAGCGCGGCCGGCAGCGGCTCGCCGCCGCAGACCACCCAGCGCAGAGACCGGCAGGCGGCGAGACCCGGCTCATCCAGATAGGCCCGCCATTGCGACGGCACGGTGAAGGTGGCGGTCACCCGCTCCCGCGCCATCAGATCGACCAGATGGGCGGGGTCCGTGTGGCCGTCGGCCTTGGCCAGAACCAGCCGGGCGCCGGTGGTCAGCGGCCAGAAGATCTCGCAGACCGAGGGGTCGAAGCTGGTCGGCGTCTTGCCCAGCACGGCGTCGTCCGGGGTCAGCGGGTTGGCGCCCTGGAGCCAGTCCAGAAGGCTCGCCACGCTGTCGTGCGCGATCATCACCCCCTTGGGCGTGCCCGTGGTGCCGGAGGTGAACAGCACGTAGATCAGGTCGTCGGGGGTGACCGTCACCGGCGGCGCGTCGTCCCGCTCGTCCCGCGCCGCCGGATCGAGCGTCAGGACGCGGTCGGGATCGAGGGCGGCGAAGCGGTCCAGCCGGTCGGGCTGCACCAGCACCACGGCCAGCCCGGACTCCCCGGCCAGCCCGGCCAGCCGCTCGGCCGGGTCGTCGGGCGACAGCGGAACATAGGCGCCGCCGGCCTTCAGCACCGCCAGCAGCGCGACGATCATCGCCGCCGACCGCTCGACGCAGACGCCGACCAGCCGGCCCGGTCCCACCCCACGGCCGGCGAGGGCATGCGCCAAGGCGTTGGCCCGGCGGTCGAGCGCGCGGTAGCTGAGGCTCGTGTCCTCGACGGTCAGGGCGACGGCGTCGGGGGTGCGGCGGGCTTGGTCCGCGAAGCGGTGATGGACGCAGCCGCTCTCCCCCGTCCGCCCGGCGGCGTGCCACAGCGCCAGCGCCTCCCGGTCGGTGCCGGTTAGCACGTCGACGGAGCGGACCGGCGCCGTGGGCCGCCGCAGCAGGTCGTCCAGGGCGGCGCGGTAATGCGCGGCCACCGCCGCCGCCCCGGCTTCGTCGTAATGGGCGGTGTCGTATTTCAGGACGCCGTGCAGCGTGCCGTCGGCCTTGAACCACTCCATGGTCAGCGGGTACTGGCCCTCCTGCTGGTCCAGGAAGAAGGGCTCGATCTCCAGCGCGCCGAAGGGGATGCGGGCGGTCCGGCCGGGGATGAAGGCGTTGCCGAACGGCCCCATCTCCTCCAGGTTGCGCAGGTGGAACAGGGTGGTGAAGAGCGGGTGCGGCCCGTCGCGGTCGGCCTCCGGCGCCAGGGCGGCGATCTCGGAGAAGGGCAAATCCTGGTGCGCGATGGCGTCCAGCACCGCCCGGCGCACCAGCCGCAAGGCATCGGGCCAGGACGGATCGCCGGACAGGCTGGCGCGGATCGGCACCACGTTGACGAAGAAGCCGACCGCGTCGGCCCAGGCGCGTTCGCTGCGGCCGAGCGCCGGGGTGCCGACGATCACGTCGTCCCGGCCGGTCAACCGGCCGACCAGCAGCAGCCACGCCGCCAGCAGGGTCACGGTCAGGGTGGCGCCGTTCTCCTGGCTCATCCGCTCCAGGGCGGCGGTGCGCGCGCGGTCCAGCTCGAAGTGGAAGGAGCGGCCGTTCAGCGCCGGCTGCCCTGGGGCGGTGCGGGCCAAGGGCGGGGCGCCGGCGGGGGGCGCTCCGGCCAGCCGCTCGCGCCAATGGTCGCGCAGGATGCGTCCCCGTTCTCCGGCCAGCCGTTCCCGCTGCCACTCCACGAAATCGGCGTAGCCGTGGGAGGGCGGCGGCAGCGAGGCCGGCTCCCCCCGGACCAGGGCGGCGTAGAGCTGTTTGACTTCGGTCAGCAGCCGCTCGAAGGACCACACGTCGATGCTGATGTGGTGCACCGCGATCAGCAGCGCGTGGTCGTCCTCGGCCACACGCCACAGCCCGACGCGGATCGGCGGCCCATCCTCCAGCCGGAAGGGGCGGCGGTAGGCGGCTTCGACGGCGGCGCGCAAGGTGCTTTCCCCGCCGTCCGGCGCGTCGGCCGGTTCGATGGCGAAGCGGTCGGCGGGGATGGCGTCCTGGCGCGGCACCCCGCCGGGGGCGGTGAAGCGGGCGCGCAGGGGCGGGTGGCGGTCGAGCACCAGCCGGAACGCCCGCTCCAGCGCGTCCACGTCCAGGGCCGAACGGATGCGGGCGGTGAAGCAGGTGTGGAAGGCGGCGCTGTCGGGGGCCAGTTGTTGCAGGAACCACAGCCCCTGTTGCCCGGCACTCAGGCGGGAGCCGTCGGCGGATGCGGCGGGCCCCGGCTGTTCGGGCGCGTCGCTTTTTACGGCGTCGCCCAGAGCCTCGCAGAGCCCGGCGATGGTCGGGTGGTCGAACAGGATGGTGGAGGGCAGGCTCACCGCCAGCTCACCTTCGATGGCGTTGCGCATCCGCAGGGCCATCAGGGAGTCCAGCCCCAGCTCGAACAGATCTTGGGTCTCGGCGATGGCGGTGCCGGGCGCGGCGCCCAGCGCGTCGGCGGCGGTGCGGGCGAGGAAGGCGGCCAGCGCGTTGCGGTCCTTCAACCCCGTTGACGGGGACCGGGGGGCGTCGGGCAGCAGAGCGCGCAGCATCTCCGGCACCGCCCCGGCCGGCAGCGACCGGCGGTAGCGCGCCCAGTCCACCGGCAGCACCGCCGCGCCGCTCCAGCCCGTCGCCAGCAGCCGTTCCAAGGTGTCGAGCGCCCCGGCCGGCGTCAGCGCGGCGAAGCCGAGCAGGTCCAGTCCTTGGGCGACGGTTCGGCCGGCGGCCATGCCGGTCCCGGCCCACGGCCCCCAGGCGACGCTGAGCGCGGGCCGCCCCGCCCGCCGCCGCCGCGCCGCCAGCGCGTCGAGAAAGGCGTTGGCGGCGGCGTAGTTGCTCTGCCCCGCCGCGCCCAGAACGGCGGTGGCGGAGGAGAAATACACCATCAACTCCAGGGGCAGGCCGCGCGTCAGGCGGTCGAGCGTCCAGGCGCCGCCGGCCTTGGCCGCCATCGCCCCGGCCAGCGTTTCGTCGGTCTGGTCGGCCAGCAGCCCGTCGCGCAGCGCCCCGGCCAGATGGAAGACGCCGGCCAGCGGCGGCATCTCCCCGGCAAGACCGTTCAGGGCGGAGGCCAGGGCCGCCGGATCCGCCGCGTCGGCGCGCAGGATGCGGATCCGCGCGCCCTTGGCGGCCAGCGCGTCGAGCCGGGCCTGCGCGGCGGGCGACGGTCGGCCGCGCCCCAGCAGCGCCAGATGGTCGGCGCCCCGGCCGCACAGCCAGTCGGCCAGCTCCAGGCCAAGAGCGCCCAGTCCGCCGGTGACGAGGTAGGTGACCCCGGCCCGGATCGGCGGGGCCGCCGCGTCGGGCAGGGCGGCCGGCTCCAGCCGGGGCACCAGGGTGTCGCCGCCGCGCAAGGCGCGCTCGCCCGGTGCCAGCGCCGCCGCCAGCCGGTCCCAGATGGTCGGGTCGGGATCGGCCGGCAGATCGACCAGCCCGCCCCACAGGCGCGGCTGCTCCATGGCCAGCGAACGGCCCAGCCCCCAGAGGGCGGCCTGGAACGGATCGGCGTCGTCCTCGGGCCGGGCGGGCTGCGCGCCGCGCGTGACGATCCACAGCTTCGGCGGAGCGTCCAGCGCCGCCAGGGTCCGGGCCACGCGCAGGACCGGCGCGGCAAGGGCGGGATCCTCGCCGCCGTCCAGAGCGTGCAGGCAGACGACGCCCGTCAACTCCGCCCCCGCCTCGGCGATGGCGGTTGTCAGGCGGGCGGCGTCGCTGTCGGCGGGAAGGCGGATGGCGCCGGGGAGGGCGTCGTCCGGCAGGCCGGCGGGGGCGAGGACGATCCAGCGCCCCCCGGTCGCCGCTCCGGTCGCGGCGTCGGGGGCCGGGCGCCAGACGGTGCGGTAGCAGGGCGCCGGCCCCGCCGCTCCGTCCGCTCCCGCCGCGCGGCGCAGGTCGTCCGCCGACATCGGGTGGCCGTGGACGCCGTCGAGCGCCAGCAGCACCCGCCCGTCGCCGTCCAGCAGCCGCACGTCGCCCAAGGGTTCGCCGGCCGCCGTCAGGGTCGCGGCGGCCCAGCGGCACGGCGCGGCCGGGGCGCCGGGAAAGCGCAGGCGGGCGATGCGGACGGGCACCAGCGCCTCGTCCCCGCCTCGCCCCCACAGGGCCGGCAGCAGTTGCAGCCCGCCGTCGATCAGGCCGGGGTGGAAGGACGGCGCCCAGGACTCCACGGCCGTGTCGGAAGCGGCGTCCAGGGCGGCCAGCGCCGCGTCCTTCGTCCGCTTCGCCTCCGTCACCCGGCGGAAGGCGGGGCCGAGCGTCAGCCGCTCGCCCTGCGTCGCGAACAGATCCCCGGCGTCGAGGGCGGTGGTCCAGGATTCCCAGCGGGCCGCGACGGGCTCTGCCGGCAGCGCGGCGTCCCGCGCCGGGCACAGGGTCGCGGCGGCGTGGGTCACCGGGCCGGAATCGGTCAGGCGGGCGAGCCGCAGCTCCGCCCGCCCGTCCTCCAGGGGCCGCAGCCGCAGATGCAGCGTCACCGTCCCGTCGTCCGGCAGCGCCAGCGCGGCCGGGAAGGCGATGTCCTCCAGGTCGAAGGCGTGGCCGGGGGTGTGCCGGGCGGCGGCGGTCAGCAGCAGCGACAGGAAGGCCGCCGCCGGGACCACCGGCCGTCCGAACACCCGGTGGTCGCGGAACAGCGGGTGGCTGCCGAGGCCGAGCGTGGTCTCCCACAGCGTGTCGCGCAGCAGCGGGCTGCGCCACATCCGGCCGAGCAGCGGATGCGACGGGCGCGCTTGGGGCGCCGCCGGGGCGGGGATCAGCGGGCCGCCCGGATCGCCGAGATGGCAAGGCAACCCTTCGAAGGCGGTGGCCGGAAGATCGGCCCGGCGGTAGCCGCCAAGCGGCGCCAAGGCGTCGAGGTCCGGCTCGCCGCCCTGGCGGAAGGTTTCGGCGGCGTTCCGCAGCGCCCGGCCGGCGTCGAGGTCCAAGCCCTCCCGCCCGTCCAGGGCGCGGGCCAGCCCGGCGGCGTCGGCGGCGATCACCGCCAGCCGGTGGGGGAAGCGGGTCCGGTGGCGCAGCGCCGTGGCGCAGACGTCCCGCGCCGTGACCCCGTCCGGCAGGGCGTCCAGGTGGTTGCTGAAACGGCGCGCGGTTTGCGTCAACGCCTCCGGCGTCCGGGCCGACAGGCACAGCAGATACGGGCCGGCGGCGGGCTGCGGGACGGGCGCTTCCGGCGGTTCGCCCAGGATGACGTGGGCGTTGGTGCCGCTGAACCCGAAGGAGCTGATGCCGGCGTGCCGGGCCTGCGCTCCGCGTTCCCAGGGCACCGGGGCGGTCGGCACGCGGAAGCCGGCGCCGTCCCAGGGGATCAGCGGGTTGGGCTCGCTGAAATGCAGGTTGGGCGGAATCCGCCCGTGGCGCAGGGACAGCAGCACCTTGATGAGGCCGGCCATGCCGGCGGCGGCCTCCAGATGGCCGATGTTGCTCTTGACCGCGCCCAGCACCAGCGGGCGGGCCGGGTCGCGGTCGCGGCAGAGCGCCTCGCCCAGCGCGTCGGCCTCGATGGGGTCGCCGAGCGGGGTGCCGGTGCCGTGGGTCTCCACATACTGGATGTCGGCCGGGGTCAGCCCGGCCTTGTCCAGAGCCTCGCGCAGCAGGCGTTTCTGCGCGGCCCCGTTGGGGGCGGTGAAGCCGTTGCTGGCGCCGTCCTGGTTGACCGCCGTGGCCTTGACGAGCGCGAGGATCGGGTCGCGGTCGCGCAGCGCGTCGGACAGGCGCTTGAGCACCACCATGCCGCCGCCCTCGCCGCGCCCGTAGCCGTCGGCCGAGGCGGCGAAGCTCTTGCAGCGCCCGTCCGGCGAGATCGCCTGGAGGCGCGAGAAGCACACATGGGTGGCGGGCGCCAGGATCAGGTTGACCCCGCCGGCCAGGGCCAGATCGGTCTCGCCTGCGCGCAGGCTCTGGCAGGCGAGATGGAAGGCCACCAGCGAGGAGGAGCAGGCGGTGTCGACCGGGATCGCCGGCCCTTCCAGCCCCAGGACATAGGCGATGCGCCCGGCGGCGGTGCTGGGGGTGCTGCCGGTGATCGAATAGGCGTCGATGCGGGCCAGATCGCCGGAATGGCGGTGGGCCAGGGTGTAGTCGTCGCCGGACAGCCCGACATAGACGCCGGTTCGGCTGCGTTTCAGGCCGGCGGGGACGATGCCCGCCGATTCCAGCGCCTCCCACGCCAGCTCCAGCAGCAGACGTTGCTGGGGGTCGAGCGCGCGCGCCTCCTTGGGCGACAGGCGGAAGAACGGGTAGTCGAACAGCCCCAGGGAGACGTCGAGGAACCCGCCCTGGGCGGTGCGCATGGTGCCGGGCGCGCCATCGGGATCCAGGAAGGCCGCCGCGTCCCAGCGGTCGGGCGGCACGGTGCCGATGGCGTCGACGCCGCCGTCCAGCAGCCGCCAGAAGGCGTCCGGGCTGTTGGCCCCGCCGGGGAAGCGGCAGGCCATGCCGATGACGGCGACCGGCTCGGCCTCCCGCGCGGTTTGTTGCGCCTCCAGCGCCTCCCGTCGCTGCTGTTCCGTCTTCAGCGCGCGGAACAGCCGCTTGATGGTGTCCTGCGCCGACGCCGCGCCGTCCGTCATGACCCGCTCCGGCTCAGCATGCGTCCAGCTCGCGGTTCACCAGGGCTTGCAACTCGTCCAGGCTCAACCCGTCGAGGTCGGCATCCGCGTCTGCTGCGGTGGCCGGGGCGGGGGCGGTCTCGCGGTCCAGATACAGGGCGAGATCCTCCACGGTCGGGTGCTCGAAGACCATGGTCACGGGGAAGCTGCGCCCCAGCGCCTCGTTGATGGCGCTGCGCACGCTGATCGAGGCCAGGGAATCCAGCCCCTGCTCCATCAGCGGCTGGCTCGGATCCACGGCGTCCAGCCCGGTGAAGCTCAACGCCTCGGTCACGGTGTCGAGGACGAGCGCGAACAGCAGGCGGCGCCGCTCCTCCGGCCCGGCCACGGCCAGCGCCGCCGCCAGACCGGCGGGCGCCGCGACCGGCGTGCCGGAAACCGCGAGCGCGGGCGCGGGGCTCAGGACTTCCCGGAACAGGTCGGCCCGCCCGGTCCCGCCGCCGCTCTGCCGGACGTAGCGGTCCCAATCGCAGGCGATGGCGCAGACATGGGGAAGCCCCGACGCCAGCGCCGATTCCAGCGCCCGGCGCCCCTGCGCGGCGGACAGCGGGGCGATGCCCAGCCGGGCAAAGCCGGCGGCGATCCGGTCGGCGGCGGCCATGCCGGCCTCCGCCCACGGTCCCCAACTGATCGACAGCGCCGTCCGCCCCCGCGCCCGCAGATCGGCGGCCAGCGCGTCGAGGAAGGCGTTGCCGGCGGCGTAGTTCGCCTGCCCCGGATGGCCCAGCACCGACGCCGCCGACGAGAACAGAACCAGCAGGTCCAGCCCGCGCCCGCCATCGGGCTGCGCCGCCGCCAGCCGGGCGAGCGTCAACGCCCCTTCCATCTTGGGCCGGGCCACCGCGTCGAGGCGCGCGGGCGTCAGGCCGGAGACGGCCCCGTCGTCCAGCACCCCGGCGGCGTGGACGATCCCGCGCAAGGGCGGCAGTCCGGGTTCCAGCCGTCGCCACGCCGCGTCGAAGGCGGCGCCGTCGGCGATGTCGGCCGCCAACGGGTGCAGGGTGACGCCGCGCCCGGCCAGACGCCCGGCGCGCTCCGCGTCGATGCCGCCGTTGCGGCTGACCGCCACGATGTGGCGCGCCCCGGAATCGGCCAGCCAGTCCAGCAGGATGCCGCCGAGCGCGCCCGACGCGCCGGCCACGAGGTAGGCGGCGTCCGGCGACAGGGAGACGGGTCGGGAGGCGGGCGGCGGCACCGGCCGCAGGACCGGACGGTAACGGGTGGCGCCACGCCACGCGGCCTCCGCCTGATCGGCGACGGACAGCTCGTCCAGCAGCCGGCCGGCGTCGGCCTCAAGGTCGGTCGCGGCGGGATCGAGGTCGATGGTCCGGCAGGGGATGGCCGGGTGTTCCAGACGCAGGGACTTGGCCAGCCCCCACAGCGGCGCCTGGAGCGGGTTGAGCGTTCGCTCGTCGCCCACGGGCTGCGCGCCGCGCGTGACCAGCCACAGCCCGCCCGGCGTGCCGGACTCGATCAGCGCCTGGGCCGTCAGCAGCGCGCTGGCCGGTCCCAGGTCGCGGGCGGCCTGCGGGGCGGTGGTTCCGGTGGCGTCGAGGCTCCAGAGATGGAGGATCCCCACCCCGGCGTCGCCGGCCGCCGCCTTGGCTTCGGCCAGCACCGCCCGGTGGGCGGCGGGATCGGCGGGGTCGAAGCTCTCCCCCGGACGCACGCGCCGGCAGGGTTTGCCGTGCGCCTCCAGCCGGCGGGTCAGGGCGTCGCCGACGCCGTTCTCGTCGGCGAAGACCACCCAGGCTCCCGGCGCGGGCGCCGTGGCGGTACCGGGAATCGCCTCCGCTTCCCAGGCGACGCGGTGGAGCGGGACGGGGCCGTCGGACAGGATCTGCTCGCGTCGGGCCAAGCGGCCGACGAAACCGCGCATTTCCAGCACCGGGGTGCCGTCCTCCTCGCACAGATGGATGTCGCCGGTGACGCCGCCGCCATCGGCCTGCCGGGCGAAGCGTCCCCAGGCCCACAGGCTGTCGCCGCGCGGCCGGCGGTGGAAGCGCAGGCTCTCGATGCCGGACGGAACGAAGCTGTCGGCCACCTCCAGATCGACGGCGGCGATCATCAGGCCGAAGCAGGAATCGATCAGCCCCGGATGCAGGCCGTAGGCCGCGTCTTCCGCCGCGTCCAGCCCGGCCGGACGGCGCAGCCGGCAGAACGCCTGACCCGGCCCGCGCGCCAGCTCGGTCATCCAGCGGTACTGCGGCCCCAGCGCGATGTGGCGCTCGTCCAGAAGCCGGTGGTGGCGGTCGAGATCCCGCGTCTCGGGACAGCCGGCGCGGCAATCGGCCAGCCGGGGCGGCGCATCCGGCGATCCCGCCGCCGGTCCCAGCGTGCCGGTGACGTGGCGGCGGTGGCTCTGCCCGGCGGGCAGGGAGATCAGGGTGAAATCGGCGTGGCCGCCCGTGTCCGAAGTCTTTGGCTGGATCGCCAACTGCACCCGCACGCCCTCGGCCGGAACCGTCAGCGCCTCGACGAAGGCCACGTCGCGGATATCCTCGCCGCCGCCGACGCCCAGCAGCATCGACAGGGTGCAGGCGCCCGACACCACGACCTGACCATGGATGCGGTGATCGGCGAGCAGCGGCATCCGCGCGCTGTCCAAATGCCCTTCGTAGAACACGTCCCGCGTCAGCGGCGAGGCGAAGCGGGTGTCGAGCAGCGGGTGGGGCCGCTCCTCCGCTTCCCGCAACACCGGCGCCACCGGCGCCTTGGGCGGCTCCAGCCAGAAACGGCGGCTTTCGAACGGGTAGGTCGGCAGGGGCATCCGGCGGCGCCGGTAAGGCTTGTCGAAGCCGAACCAGTCCACCGTCCCGCCCCGGCTGTGCAGCGTCCCGAGCTGGTCCAGCAGCGGGCGCCAGCCCTCCGCCGACATCTCCAGCACCACGGCGTCGCCGGGAAGGGGCGCGGCGTCGCCGGCCTCGCCGCCGATGACGCGGGCCAGCGCCACCTCCAGCGACTGCTCGCCGAGCGCCCAGCCGGCCATGGAACCGGTGGCGGCGTCGGCCTCCACCCCCCAGCTTCGCCACAGATCGGCCACGGCGGCTCCGAGGCTGGCGGCGACGGCCGGGGCGAAGGCGGGATCGTCGGGCCACGCGGTGGCGCCGTAGAGGCACTGCACCAGCGACACCGGCCATGTCCGGCCCAGGATCGCCGCGCAGCGCTCCAGCGTCGCGCGGAAGGGCGGGGAAGTGCGGAACAACTCATGACCCAGTCCAGGCCGGGCGTCGCCGCCGAACCGGAACGCCACTTTGACCGAGGACACGGCACGGACGCCCGCCGCCGCCTCCGTGTCCAACGCGGCGCGCAGGGTGTCGAGGCCGTCGAAGACGATGGCGTGGCGGTGCTCGAAGGGCTTGCGCCCGCTGTTGGCGGTGAAGCACAGATCCGCCGGGTCGAGTCCGGGGCGGTCGGTCACCACGCGCCGGTAGGCGAGCATCAGCGCCGCCAGGGCGGTCGGCGTCCGCGCCGACAGGGTCAGCAGGTGCAGCGGCCGGTCGTCGGGAGCGGGCGCGCGCGCGACCGCCGGGGCCTCCTCCAGGATCACATGCGCGTTGGTGCCGCCGATGCCCAGCGAGTTCACCCCGGCGCGGCGCGGCACCCCGGCCGGCGGCGTCCAGGGCAGCGTCGCGGTGTTGACGCGGAAGGGGCCTCCGTCGAGGTCGATGGCCGGGTTGGCCCGGTCGAAATGCAGGGTCGGCGGGATTTCCCGGTGGTGCAGCGCCAGCACCGTCTTGATGAAGCCGACGATGCCCGACGCGATCTGGAGATGCCCGACGTTGGTCTTGACCGAGCCCAGCGCGCAGAAACCCTGCGGGGCGCCGGGCGTGCGCAGCGCCGCCGCGAGGCTCGCCACCTCGATCGGGTCGCCCAGCGCCGTGCCGGTGCCGTGGGCCTCCAGGAAGGTGATGGTCTCCGGCGGGACGGCGGCGGCGGCCAGCGCGTCGCGCACCACCCGCGTCTCGCCCGCCCCGCTGGGGGCCATGAAGCCGACCTTGACCCCGCCGTCGTTGTTGACCGCGCTGCCCTTGATCACCGCGTAGACGTGGTCGCCGTCGGCCAGCGCCGCCTTCAAGGGCTTGAGCAGGACCGCGCCGACGCCGCTGCCGAAGATGGTGCCGCTGGCCCCGGCGTCGAAGGCGCGGCAATGGCCGTCGGCCGAGACCAGCATGCCGTCCTGCCACAGATGGCCGGCGGCCTGCGGGCTCTGCACCGCCGCCGCCCCGGCCAGCGCCATGGCGCAGTCGCCGGCCAGCAGGCTCTGCACCGCCGCGTGGATCACCACCAGACCGGTCGAACAGGCGGTCTGGATGTTCAGGCTCGGCCCCCGCAGGTCGAGTTTGTACGAGGTGCGGGTGGCGATGTAGTCCTTGTCGTTGCCGACCATCGCCTGGAATCCGCCCATGGAATCCAGGGTGAAGACGTCGATGCGGTCGCGCGGGTCCAGCTTGCCCCGGTTGGGGTGGACGTTGTTGGTGAAGTAGGTGTTCATGCTGGCGCCCGCGAAGGCGCCGATGCGGCCCTGGTACTGGAAGGGGTTGTAGCCGGCGTCCTCCAGCGCCTCCCAGGCGCAGTGCAGGAACAGCCGCTGCTGCGGGTCCATCAGCTCGGCCTCGCGGGCGCCGTAGCCGAAGAAGGCGGCGTCGAAGCCGGCGGCGTCCTTCAGCACCGGGCTGGCGCGCACGTAGTGCGGGTCGGAGACCATGGCGCGGTCGAAGCCGGCGGCCACCAGCTCGTCCACCGTGAAGCGGGCGATGGATTCGCGGCCGTGGCGCAGGTTGTCCCAGAACTCGGCCGGGCTGTCGGCGCCGGGGAAGCGGCAGGACAGGCCGATCACCGCGATCTCGGTCTCGCCGTCCAGCCGCCGCCGGGGGGAGTCCGCCACGGCGGCGGCGGCGTCCGGGGTGTTCTGGGACAGCGATTCAGCCAAGGTGCGCACGGTCGGGTGCTTGAACAGATCCACCAGCGCCAGGGCGGGGAAACGCTCCTTCAGCTTGCCGTGGACCTGGATCAGCAGCAGCGAATGCCCGCCCAGCTCGAAGAAATTCTCGTCCGGCCCGATGTCGGGCAGGTCCAGCGCCGCCTTCCAGACCTCGGCGACGATCCGTTCATGGTCGCCGCCGCCGGTCTTGCGGGGCGCCGGAGAGGCGGAGGGAAGGGCGGCGGAAACGGCCAGCAGGCGGTCGTGGAACTCGCCCCGCTCGAACCGGCGCTTCAGGTCGAGCCGCTGGATCTTGCCGATGGAGGTCTTGGGCACGCGGTCGGGGGGAAGCGCGACCAGATGGGCCGGGGCCAGGCCGGTCCGCCGGGTCAGGTGCGACCGGATGCGGCGCCCCAGCGCCTCCAGCCCGGCCGGGTCGTCGTCGGCGGCGGCGGCGGGGCTGAACACCACCACCAGCTCCTCGACCTCGCGCACCGGATCCCAGACCGAGAAGGCCGCGCTGAAGGACGGCGCGACCCCGTCGATCTCCTCGACCGCCGCCTCGATGTCGTGGGCGGCGACGTTCAGGCCGTTGACGATGACGATCTGCTTCTTGCGGCCGGTGATGTGCAGCGCGCCATCGGCGATGTAGGCGAGGTCGCCGGTGGCAAACCAGCCGCCGGGCTTCAGCGCCTCGGCGTTGGCCTCGGGGTTCCCGACGTAGCCTTGCGTCACCGAGGGGCCGCGCAGCTCCAGATGCCCGATCTCGCCCTCGGTCATCACCGCGCCGTCGTCGTCGGTGATGCGGATGGCGGCGCCCGGAATCGGCGGTCCCAACGAGATGTTCGCCGCTGTGCCCGTCGGGGCGCCGGCCAGCTCCGCCCGCGTCAGCCCCGGCGACCATGTGATGCCCGAGCAGGTCTCCGCCATGCCGAAGGCCGGGCGCAGGGCGCCGTCCGGCAGACCGTGGCGTTCCAGCAGCGCCAGCGCGGCGGCCGAGGTGCTGGCCGCCACCTGCTCCCCGGCGCTGACCAGGAAGGCGACGCAGGACAGGTCCAGGTTCATCGCGGCCAGCCGGTCGGCGCTGCGCCCGATCAGGGAGAAGGCGAAGTTGGGCGCCCACGACACGCTGGCCCGGTGGCGGTCGATCAGCGCCAGCCAGCGCAACGGATCGGTCAGGATGTGGGCGGTCGGGACGTGGACCTGCAGGCTTCCCAGCAGCGTCGGCATCACGCCCAGGAAGATGTTGGCGCCCGGATGGTCGAGCGGCATCCAGTTCAGGATCACGTCGGCCGCCGTGAAGCCGTTGGCCTGGATGGTGCCGGCGACCATCGCCAGGGCGTTGGCGTGGGTCAGCAGCGCCGCCTTGGGCAGTCCGGTGCTGCCGGAGGTCAGCGGCATCATCGCCGGATCCTCGGGCCCCAACGCCGGCAGCGCTTCCACAGGCGCGGCCTCGCGCAGCGACTCCGCCGCCAGCACCCGAAAGCCGTCCCAGCCGGCCGAGGCGGCGTGGGCCGCCAGGGCGCTGGTGGTGCCGCCGTCGGCCACCACGACGGGGCGGCCCAGCAGCGACCACAGGCCGTGCAGCCGGCGCAACGGCGGCGCGCCGTCCTCGATCACCGGCGGGGCCGCCATCGGCACCGCGACGATGCCGCCGAGGAAGCAGGCCCACAGCAGGGTCAGGGTGTCGGCGACGCCCCGGACCGGCAGGATCACCCGAGTCCCCCGAACCACGCCTGCCTCGTTCAGCCCACCCAGCGCGCGCCGGGAATCGGTCAACAGTTGTCTATAGGATAGGAATTTCTCGTTTCCGTCATCATCCAGGCAAACCAGACCGCCGCCGCCCTCCGCCGCCCGAAGAAGAACCTGGCCCAGATTGTCCAGCCCGCTGTGGATCAGCGGAGAACCGACGACCTCGGCGGGCGTCATGACTGGTGCCTGGCTCATTCTTCACCCGTATCTGATAAAAAATCGATGGCGAATTCGCGTCTTTGTCTTTCGGCAAGTCGGCGGCTTCAAGAGGTGGTGAACGAATTCAACGCGCTGTCACAGTAGAAGTCGGCAAGACCGGCAGGTCAGGCCCCCGCCATATGAGTTAAGCCAACCGGGTTCTGTCAAGCCGAGGTTGCGGCGGCCGACGTTCGATTTTCGAAATGATCGGCCCCGCCCCCGGACGGGCCTTGTGGACTGGTGCCCTTCGCGCCCGCCGCGCGGGAAAGGCTGGCGAAGCGGCTGGTTGCTGGTATTGTGCGGTTGAAGACGCCGGCACCCAATCGCCTTTGCGACACCGCGAGCCGCCCCGGCGCGTCTCCGCACATCCACAACGCCGATCCAAGGAGAGGCCCGATGGCCCAGAAGACCACCGACAGCGCATTCACGGCGACCGACACGCCGCCGGCTTCGACCACCCTGGTGGAAGAGAGCATCGCCATCACTCTGACCGCGAACAATCTGGTCAAGGATTACGTGATCGCGTCGGTGGCGCTCGGCGCCGTGCCGGTTCCGCTGCTCGACCTCGCGGGCGTCGCCGGCATCCAGCTGCGCATGATCCAGAAGCTGTCGCAACTCTACGGCAAGCCGTTCAGCCAGTCGCTCGGCCGTTCGGTGATCGCGTCGCTGGCCGGCAGCTTCGGCGGCTTCACCGCCGGTCTGGTCGCGGCCAGCGTCGTGAAGGCGGTTCCGGGCATCGGCTGGGCGCTGTCGATGGCGACGATGCCGGCCGTGGCGGGGGCCTCGACCTACGCGATCGGCAAGGTCTTCGTGAAGCATTACGAGGAGGGCGGCTCGCTGGGTGACCTCGACACCGCCAAGTTCAAGGCCTTCTACAAGGAGCAGTTCGAGAAGGGCAAGGTCATGGCCAAGCAGGCCGCGGACGAGGCCAAGGCCCGCGCCAGCGCCGTGAAGGACGCGGCGACCGGCGCCTCGCCGACCCCGACCCCGGCGCAGGACACGCCTTCGGCGGCGATCTGAGGGCGGCGGTTTCGCAAAATCCCCCTCTCCCCCCTGGGGAGAGGGGATCGTTCCCGGTTTTGAGGTCTATCCGCCTTTGCGGGGCCTACAGTGCCCCCTGCGGCCGCTCCACGGCGACGAACTCGCCGTAGTCGAGCTTCACCAGCTGCTGGCACTGCCCGAAATAGCGGTCGTCGTGGGTCACAGCGAGGATCGTCTTCCCCTCCGCCCGCAGCCCCGGCAGGATGGTGTCGTAGAATTTCGCGCGGAATTCCGGGTCCTGGTCCGCCGCCCATTCGTCGAAGACGTGGATCGGCTTGTCCTCCAGCAGGGAGGCGACCAGCGCCAGCCGCTTGCGCTGGCCGGTGGACAGGTCGAGGTTGGTGAAGCGCCCGTCGCGGTATTCGGTCTTCCCCGCCAGCCCCATCTCGGCGATCATCCCGTTGACCCGCGCCGGATCCAGGTCGGACAGGCCGTAGAGCCGGTCGAACAGGTGGAAATCGGCGAAGATGCAGCTGAACAGCTCGCGGTAGGACGGCAGGGCGGCCGGCGCCACCTCGATCCCGTCGATCAGGATGCGGCCGGATTGCGGCTGGTAGAGGCCGGTCAGCACCTTCAGCAGGGTCGACTTGCCGCAGCCGTTGCCGCCGACGATGAAGGTGGCCTCGCCGCGCACGACCTTGAGGTTCAGCGGGCCGATCTGGAAGCCGTGCTCGGCGCCCGGATAGCGGAAGACCACGCTGCGCAGCTCCAACGTCCTGAAACCGGCGAAGCGCTGCGGGTCCGGATCCGGCTGCCCGGCATCCTCGCGGTCGAGCGCGCGGTCCAGCGAGGCTTCCAGCGCGCGGATGCTGCTCAGCGCCACCTGGGCCTTCAGGTTGAAGTGGAAGGCGAACTGCACGGTCTCCAGCGGGGCGACCAGGAACAGCACCGCCGCCGTCAGCTTCATGATGGTCTGCGGCTGCGACCATTCCAGGCTGGGCAGCACGAAGACCAGCACCGCCAGGATCAGGTAGATCAGCGTCTGCGCCATCACCAGATGGTTGGTGTAGCGCTTGACCACGCGGACCATGATCGTCTCGGTCTCCACCGCGACGCCGCTCACCCGCTCGAACACGTCGTCGTTCTTGCGGTGGCTGATCTTCACCTCCTTGAAGCCGTCGACCAGATGGCCGAGCGAGTCGAAGAACTCGGTCTCCTTGGCGATCACGACCTCCAGGTCGCGCATGGTGGTGCGCTGGCGCTGCATGTAGCTCCAGCCGGCCGCCGCCAGGAAGGCCAGCGTCATCAGGAAGGCGTCGAAGGAGATGAACAGGATGTAGAGCAGCCCGGCCAGCACCACGATGGCCGATTGCAGGCCGTTGAAGATGACCGGCATGCTCTGGGAGATGGTGCTGGTGTCCTGGGTCAGCCGCGCGTAGATCTCGCCGTGCCCGGTGTGCTCGACGAACAGCAGCTCCGACCGGCGCAGCTTCTCCGCCATGGCGACACGGATGTCGCGGATCGCGCGCTCGGCGGCGACCGAGGCGTCGGACATGGACTTGCGCTTCGACACCACGAACAGGGCGAGCGCGGCGGCGAACATGACGACGACGCGCAGCTCCACCTTGCCGTTCGACGCCATCTCGGCGGCGGCGTTGACCACGCCCAGCATCAGGCCGCTGCTCAGGCCCGAGATCAGGACCAGGGCCAGGACCGCGCGTTGCGAGCTGCGGCTGCGTTCGATCAGGAAGCGGTAGAGATCCATGCGTCGGAACCGGCCCCCGTCAGTGCCGGTCGATCCGGCGCGGCCGGTCGTCGGAGGCCAGCAGCACGATCACCCCGACCAACGGGCTGAACAGGAAGGACACCAGGAAATTCCCGACGAAGCCGAAGCGCTTGTTGCGGCCCAGCAGGGCGACGACGACGCTCAGGAACAGCCAGATCAGCATCATGAGCGGGTGGATGAACGGGATCATCGGAGCGCCGCCTTCATCGGTTAAGTGTGGGGGTGGGTGGGGGCAGGGTCGAGGGGGTGGTCGGGCCGTCCGTGTCCGGCACCGACTCGAGCGGCGTCATCGACGGGTGGCTGTAGCCGGCGACGGTCTGGAAGGCGGTGCCGTCGTGGCGCAGGACGAACAGGGAATTGTCGGTCGCCTGTCCCGAAGCGTTGAAGACCAGCGATCCGGTGGCGCCGTGCAGCGGGTTGCCGTAGCGCATCACCCGGATGGCGTCGGCCAGCTTCCCGGCGTCGAGCGTTTTGGCCGAGGCCGCCGCGTGGGCCACCAGCAGCACCGCGTCGTGGCCCAGCGCCGCCGTGGGCGAGGGGCCCGTGTCGAAGCGGGCGCGGAAGGCGCGGGCGAAGGCCTGGGTTTCGGGGGCGCTGCCCTTGACGTCGAAGGGCGAGACGCCGAACACGTCCTTCATCGCCGCCCCGGCCTGGACCGAGATGGTGCTGGAGGTGATGGCGTCGGTGCCGAAGATCGGCGTCGTGATGCCGAGCTGGCGCGCGCGGAGGATGAAGGCCGCGTTCTCCACCGCGCCGCCGGCGGCCAGCAGGATGCCGTCCAGCGTGTCCAGCGCGAACAGCGGGTTGTCGAGCAGGAACAGCAGCAGTGAATCGACGCTGCGCTTCTCGATGTCCAGCATCCGCTGGTGCAGGATCTCGCCGCCTTCCATGGCGATGGCCTGCGCGAAGAAGCCGGCGGTCTCCTGCCCGTAGGAGGTCTCGCCGCTGAAGATCACGAAGCGCCGCATGCCGTGGCGGACGGCGTGGCGGGCCAGCAGCCGGGTGGCGTCGCGGTCGTTCGGCAGCATGGCGAAGACGCGGGGGAGCTGGGCGGCGGTCAGCAGCAGGCTGCTGGCGTGGGTCGCCAGGAACAGCTTGTTGGCGCGGTTGTAGACGCCGCTGGCCGCGATGGCGGTGGTCGAGGACGGGTGGCCGACCACAGCGACCACCCGGTCGTCGTCGGCGATCCGCGCCGCCGTCGCCAGCGTGTCGGAGACGACCCGCGCCAGCGTGGCCTCGTTGGTGAAGCGGGGCTCCTCGATGAAGCGCAGCTCGACCGGACGGCCCAGCAGGCCCCCGGCGGCGTTCACCGTTTCGGCCGCCAGCGTGATGCCTTCGAAATACAGGTCGCTCAGCGTGTTCAGCCGGCCGCGCCCGACGGCGACGATGACCGGGTTGCCGTCCGCCGTCCCCCGTTTCGCCAGCAGGGCGCCGCCCGCCGCCACGGCGGTCGCGGTCGCGGCGGCGGCGGACGCGGCCAGCACTTGGCGGCGTGACGGGCGGAAGCGCATCAGCGGTCGTTGCCGAGGAGGAGCGGCAGCCCGTCCTTGCCGGCCCCGACGATGATGGTCTTGGTGTTGGGCGAGGTGGCGAGGTCGCGCGTCGTCTGGATGCCCTGCCAGCGCAGCAGATCCGGGGTCAGCGTCTTGGTCAGGGTGGCCTGGTAGGCGGCGATGCCGGCGGCCTCGATCTCCTTGCGTTCGGCCTCCTTGCGTTCGATGCCCAGGCGGTGGACGTAGGCTTTTTCCTGCTCCTGGAGGACGAGCTTGCGTTCGACCTCCTCGCGCAGGCCCTGGGGCAGGTCGATCGACTTCACCAGCACGTCGTCGATGATGACGAAACGGCGCTCCGCCTCGGCGAGGCTGCTCATCATCACCGCCTCCAGGAAGCCGCGCTTGCTGGTGTAGACCTCCTCGGGGTCGTATTGGCCGACGTGGCGGCGCAGCACGGCCTCGGTCTCCGGGAAGACGACCTTGTCGAGGTAGTTGGGGCCGATCGCCACGTGCAGCTGCGGCAGGGTGCGCAGGTCGGGCTGGTAGCGGATGGCGACCCGCAGCGTCAGCGGCAGGCCGGCTCTGGTCAGCAGGGTGTATTCGCGCTCCTGGGTCTGCAGGCGGATGTCGTAGACCGTCATGCTGTCCCAGGGGAAGACCAGGTGGACGCCCTCGCCGTAGACCTTGGTGCGGTCGGTGCCGCTGAACCAGCGGAACAGCACGCCGGCCTCGCCGGAGCCGATGCCCACGACCATGCGCGGCCACAGCACCGCCGCGACGATAATCAGGCAGAGAAGAAAGATGAGGAGGGTGGGCGCCTTGCGGCGAAGCCAGCTCTCCGAAGCCTCGTCGTCCTTCGACGCTCCGGTCCCGCGTGTCACGCTCGCCTGCGCCATGTGGCTGCCGCTACCCCTTTTGGATCGTGCGGCATTATGGGGGCGGAGCGGCGGGTACGCCAGTGGAACGCGGGATGGGGTGGAAAATCGCCGGGAATGGCGGGTTCGATTGCCTCAGGCGATCATCGCGGCATTTCCCCGTATGCGGCGGGGGAAGGGCCGGTTGGGCGCGGGGGTGGAATCGCGCGTTATTAAGGTGTTGCCCCCTCCCTAACCCTCCCCCGCCGTTGGCGGGAGAGGGGACTGCCGCTGCCTCTCCGCAAAGGTCCAGGCCCCCTCTCCCGCGAAGCGGGGGAGGATCGGGGAGGGGGCAACCGGCGCTTTCGCTTCTCTCAGGACCGCACCGCCCGGATGGCGGCGACGAGGCCGTCGCCGTCGTAGGGCTTGCGCAGCAGGCGGGTCGCCCCCTGGCCGTCCAGTCCGGGGGCCTGGTCCTTGCCGGTCGCGAAGACGATGCCGATGCCCGGCCGCAGCTCGCGCAGCTTCGCCGCGAACGCGGCGCCGGACAGGCCGGGCAGGCCGAGGTCGGTGACCACCACGTCGACCCGCTCCGTCTGGAGCGCCTCCAGGGCCTCCTCCGCGCTCTCCGCCTCGATGACGCCGTGGCCGAACTCCTGGAGCATCTCCGAGGCGCCCATCCGGATCAGCGCGTCGTCCTCGACCAGCAGGACGGACAGCTTGGCCTCCTCCTCCGGCCGGTCTTGCGGAAGGGCGGGCGGGGGAGTCGTCCGGTTGCCGATGGTCCGATACCCCATGGTCTGGTTGCGTTGCGCCTGGTTCGTCAGCACATGGCGCAGCTTGCGGGCCAACGCCTCCCGGCTGTAGGGCTTGGAGAGCAGTTCCACCCCGGCGTCGAGCCGGCCGCCGTGGACGATGGCGTTCTCGGTGTAGCCCGAGGTGAACAGCACCGCGATGCCCGGCTGGCGCTCCCGCGCCTTGCGGGCCAGATCGGGGCTGCGCAGCGGGCCCGGCATCACCACGTCGGTGAACAGCAGGTCGATGGGGACGCCGCTCTCGATCACGGTCAGCGCGCCGGCCGCGTCCTTGGCGGTGAGCACGCGGTAGCCCAGTTCGCCCAGCATCTCGACCACGGTGGTGCGCACCCCCTCGTCGTCCTCGGCGACCAGCACCGTCTCGGTCCCGCCGGTGGCCGGGCCGGTCGCGAGCGGGGCCATCACGTCCTCGGTCTGGGCGACGCGCGGGAAATAGAGCTTCACCGTCGTGCCCTGGCCAAGCTCGCTGTAGAGCTTCACGTGGCCGCCCGACTGCTTGACGAAGCCGTAGACCATCGACAGCCCCAGCCCGGTGCCCTTGCCCTCGGGCTTGGTCGAGAAGAACGGCTCGAAGACCTGGGCCATGACCTCCGGCGTCATGCCGCTGCCGGTGTCGGTGACCGCCAGCATGACGTATTGGCCGGGAACCAGGTCGGCGTGGTTGCGGGCGTAGGAATCGTCGAGGAAGGCGTTGCCGACCTCGATGGTCAGCCGGCCGTCGCCGTCCATGGCGTCGCGGGCGTTGATGGCGAGGTTCAGCAGGGCGTTCTCGACCTGCACCGGATCGACCAGCGTGTTCCACAGGCCCCCGGACACGACGACCTCGACCTCGATGGCCTCGCCGATGCTCCGGCGCAGCATGTCGTCCATGCCGGTGACGAAGCGGCCGATGTTGACGACCTTGGGTTCCAGCGCCTGCCGCCGCCCGAAGGCCAGCAATTGGCTCGCCAGCTTGGCGCCGCGCCCGACCCCGGCCAGCGCGTTCGACACGCGGCGCTCGGCCCGCTCGTTGCCGGCCACGTCCCGCATCAGCAGTTGCAGGTTGCCCGAGACGACCTGGAGCAGGTTGTTGAAGTCGTGCGCCACCCCGCCGGTGAGCTGGCCGATGGACTCCATCTTCTGGGCCTGCTGGAGCGCGGCCTCGGTGCGCCGCAGCGTTTCCGCCGCCTCGCGCTCGGCGGTGACGTCGCGGCCGACGGCGTGGATGAAGCGGTCGTCGGGGACCGCCGTCCAGGACAGGACGCAATAGCCGCCGTCCTTGCGCTGGTAGCGGTTCTCGAACCGGAAGGTCGTCTCGCCGCTGCCCAGCTTGCCGACCTCCGCCAGGGTCGCCGCGCGGTCGTCGGGGTGGATCAGATCCATGAAGGAGCGGCCGACGAGATCCTGCTCCGTCCAGCCCAGCCCCGGCGTCCAGGCCGGGTTGATGGCGGTGATCGTCGCGTCGAAGGTGGCGACCAGCATGATGTCGGTCGACAGCCGCCACATGCGGTCGCGGTCGGCCGTGCGCTCGGCGACCTGCTGCTCCAGCGTGGCGTTGAGGATGCGCAGCGCGGCCTCGGCCTCGGCGCGGTAGCGGTTCTCCCGCTGCACGGACTGGAACAGCCGGGCGTTGTCGATGGCGACCGCCGCCTGGGCGGCGAGGCTCTGGAGGCTGACCTCGACCGCCGCGTCGAACCGGCCGGTTTCGGGATGGCCGAAGAACAGGCCGCCGATGACCTCGCCGTTGCGCGACGTGACCGGGACCGCCAGATAGCTGCGGACCGGGAGATGCCCCGCCGGCATGCCCGACCGGGGCGCGTTCCTCCCGTAGCGCGGATCGCGCGTGATGTCGTCGGAGCGCACCACCCCCTCGCCCGAGAAGGTCGGGGCGAAGACCGCCGTGTTGCGCGGCATCGGGAAATCGACGAAGGCTTTCCGGTCCACGCCCGAGAGGGTGTACAGCATGTAGCTGCCCTTCTCCTCGTCCTGGACGTTGTAGAAGAAGGCCCCGAATTGGGCGCCGCTGATCGCCACCCCGGCGTCGGTCACCAATTGGGTCAGGCGGTCGATGTCGAGTTCGGCGGCGAGCGCGGCGCCGGCCCGGTTGATGATGGCGAGCGTTTCCGTCTGCGCCTTCAAGGCGTCGACCGCCGCGCGGACCGCCCGCTCGGCCCGCACCTTGGCCGTGGTCTCGACCACGAAGGCGATGACGCCGATTGGGGTTCCGCCTTCCCCCAGCACCGGCGAATAGTCCAGGTTCATCCAGACCTGTTCCGGCGCGCCGTGGCGGTGGAGCGTCAGCTCCTGGTCCTGGTAGGCCAGCGTGCCCCCGGCCATGCACACCGTCATGACGTTGTCGTTGAAGTCGGCGACCTCGGGCCAGCCCTCGCGCACCTTGGAGCCGAGCAGCCGGGGGTGGCGCCCGCCGGCGAAGACGGAATAGGCGTCGTTGTAGATCATGACGCCGTCGTCGGCCCACAGCGTGACGATGGGCACCGGCGAGCGAAGGACGATGGCGATGGTGGTCTTCAGGCTCTGCGGCCAGCCGGCGATGGGGCCGAGCGCGGTGGAGGGCCAGTCGAACGCGGCGATCAGGGCACCCAGTTCGCCGCCGCCGGCCAGGAAGGACAGGTCCAGATCGGCGGTCCGTTGCTCTTGGGTCATGCGTCTTCGCTTGTTCCTGATGTCGGCGATGCGCGGCAAGATGTCGCAGTGTGTGCGGCCCGCTTCTGTAGCATGGACGCCACCGCCGCAGGCAACCTCCGTGCGCGAGGGCGGTTCCGAAACCCTGTCCTGATATGGGCGGCCGGAGTGTTCACGCACAGCCCCCGAACACGCTCATGGCCCCTCCGGCGGGCCGGCTGTCGCCTGTCCCAGAAGCTCCATGAAGCGTTCCAGCACCAGGTTCGGCTGCGCGCCCGTCTTGGTCACCGCGTGGAAGTCCAGGCTGTGGCGGTGGCTGTCGGGCAGCAGGGCGCGCATCGCCCCGCGCTCCACCCATTGCCGGGCGTAATGGACGGGCAGGAAGCCGACGTAGCAGCCGGTCAGCAGCAGGAAGGCCACCCCCTCGCGGTCGGTCGCCGTCGCCGTGGTGTTCAGCGCGTGGGGCAACGGCGCGCGGGTCGGGGCGACGGCGTCGGCGGCCTCGACCGCCGCGCGGGTCACCGCCTCGGCCGGAAGGTCGAACAGCGGATGGCCGCGCCCGCAATAGAGCAGCGACTCCTCCTCGTAGAGCGGCAGCCGGGCCAACCCCGGCAGGGCGCGGCGGGCCGGCACCACGCCGACGTGCAGCCGGCCGTCCAGCACGCCGCGCTCGATCTCGTTGGGCGGGATCATGCGGATGTTGACCCGCACGTCGGGCGCCTGGGTCTTCAGCCCGCGCAGCGCGTGGGTGACGTGCATCTGCGGCAGGGTCACGAGGTTGTCGGTGATGCCGATGTTCAACTCGCCGCGCAGCCGGCCGTGGGCGGTGTTGATCTCGCTGCGGAAGCTCTCCAGCCCGGCCAGCAGGCGCAGCGCCGCCTCGTAGGCCAGACGGCCCTCGTCGGTCAGCAGGAAGCCGGCCCGGCCCCGGCGGCACAGGCTCATGCCCAGCCGGCGCTCCAGATCGGCCATGTGCAGGCTGATGGCGGCGCGGCTGATGTTCAGTTCCACCTCCGCCGCCGAGAAGCCGCCGCACTCCACCACCGTCCGGAAGACGCGCAGCAGCCGGATGTCCACATCGGTCACGGCGGGCAGGGGGCGGGCTGGCTTGCTCATCGTGTCTGCCGGAATGGGTAAGCGGACGCTTGCGTGAAGATTGGATGGTTTGGGTTTAATCACATCCGTTGGTCCGGCACACTGCTTTTCGCGAAGCCCCACCCCACACGCAGGAGACCGGCGGATGGCCCCCTTGGACAACGACCACGCTTTCGGCGCCGGCAAGGCCGGCGGCCTGACGGCCGAGGAACTCGACGCCCATTGGATGCCCTTCACCGGCAACCGCGAGTTCAAGGCCAACCCGCGCGTCCTCGTGAAGGCCGATGGCTGCTGGTATTGGGACGCCCAGGGCCGCAAAATCTACGACAGCCTGTCGGGCCTGTGGTGCTGCGGCGCCGGCCACGGCCGCCGCGAGATTTCCGAGGCCGTCGCCCGCCAGATCGCCGAACTCGACTACAGCCCGGCCTTCCAGCACGGTCACCCCGCCGCCTTCAAGCTGGCGCACAAGCTGGCCTCGATGACCCCGGCCGGGCTGGACCACGTGTTCTTCGTGAATTCGGGCTCGGAGGCGACCGACACCGCGCTGAAGATGGCGCGCGCCTATTGGCGGCTGAAGGGCCAGCCGGCCAAGACCAAGCTGATCGGCCGCTCCAAGGGCTACCACGGGGTCAATTTCGGCGGCATCAGCCTGGGCGGCATCGGCGGCAACCGCAAGCTGTTCGGCACCGGGGTCGACGCCGACCATCTGCCGCACACCCTGCTGCCGCAGAACCTGTTCACCAAGGGCATGCCCGACGAGGGCGCCCATCTGGCCGACGCGCTGGAGGAGCTGGTCGCCCTGCACGACGCCTCCAACATCGCCGCCGTGATCGTCGAGCCGCTGGCCGGATCGGCCGGCGTGCTGCCGCCGCCCAAGGGCTACCTGCAACGCCTGCGCGAGCTGTGCACCAAGCACGGCATCCTGCTGATCTTCGACGAGGTCATCACCGGCTTCGGCCGCATGGGCGCGCCGTTCGGCGCCGACGCCTTCGGCGTGGTGCCCGACATCCTGAACGTCGCCAAGGGCCTGACCAACGGCGCGGTGCCGATGGGCGCCGTCGTCGCCAGCCGCGAGATTTACAAGACCTTCATGGACAACGGCGGGCCGGACTATCTGGTCGAGTTCCCGCACGGCTACACCTACTCCGCCCACCCGGTCGCCTGCGCCGCCGGGCTGGCCGCGCTCGACCTGTTCGAGCGGGAGGCGCTGCACGAGAAGGCGGCGGCGCTGGCCCCGCATTTCGAAACGGTGCTGCACGGGCTGAAGGGGCTGAAGCACGTCGCCGACATCCGCAACTACGGCCTGGCCGGCGCCGTGACCATCGCGGCGCTGCCGGGCGAACCGGCGCGGCGCCCCTACGAGATCGCCATGAAGTGCTGGGACGCCGGCTATTACGTGCGCTACGGCGGCGACACGCTGCAATTCGGCCCGCATTTCTACAGCGAGACCGCCGACCTCGACCGCCTGATGAACGTCGTCGCCGACGCCATCCAGACGACGGCCTGATCCGGGGCGGGCGGGCGGCGCCTTCCGGGCCGCCCGCTTCGCAGCATAAGAGGTTTTGGCGGTGGATGAACGCCGCGTTCTTTGGTTGAGTGGTGCCTGGACTGACAGGAGCCACTCGCGTGAGTACAGGATTGATAGCGCTGCTCGATGACGTGGTCGGCTTGGCGAAGGTCGCCGCCGCGTCGCTGGACGACGCCGCCGCGCAGGCCGGGCGGGCGGGGGTCAAGGCCGCAGGCGTGGTCGTCGACGACGCCGCCGTGGCGCCGCGCTACGTGGTCGGCTTCACCGCCGAACGGGAACTGCCCATCGTCGGCAAGATCGCGCTCGGCTCCCTGAAGAACAAGCTGATCATCCTGCTGCCGGCGGCGCTGGTCCTCAGCCTGCTGGCGCCCTGGGCGATCACGCCGCTGCTGATGATGGGCGGCGCCTTCCTGTGCTACGAGGGGGCGGAGAAGGTCCACGAATCGCTGTGGCCGCACGCGGAGCACGAGGGGGCCGGCGGGGACGCTCCGGCCAAGGGCCAGACCGCCAAGCAGTTCGAGGACGAGAAGGTGCGCGGTGCCATCGCCACCGACCTGATCCTGTCGGCGGAGATCATGGCGATCACCCTGTCGACGGCCGCTGACGAGACCTCCTCCTTCTGGACGCAGGCGGTGATCCTCGCGGTGGTCGGAGTCGGCATCACCGTCCTGGTCTACGGCGCCGTGGCGCTGATTGTGAAGGCGGACGACGTCGGCCTCTCGCTGGCGCAGAACGACCGTCCCGCCTCCAGCCTGCTGGGTCTGAGGCGCGGCGTCACCGGCGCCGCGAACGGCGCGGACCAAGCCTTGCGCCCGCTGACCAAGGGGATCGGCGGCGGCCTCGTCTACGGCATGCCGATCTTCCTCAAGGCGCTCGCCCTCGTCGGCACCGCCGCGATGCTGTGGGTGGGCGGCGGGATCATCATCCATGGGCTGGAAGGCTACGGGCTGCCGGAGATCGGTCACGCCATCCACGGTGTCGCGGCCTCGGTCGGCCACGCCCTGCCGATCGGCGGTTCCGTGGTGGAATGGCTCGTGGGCGCCGCTGGGTCGGGGGTGTTCGGGCTCGCCCTGGGGGCCGTGCTGATCCCGCTGGTTCACAAAATCGCGCTGCCGGTCGTGGCGAAGGTGAGGGGCTGATCTCACTCTCCGCCGCAGCCAAGATTCCGTGGATGAAAGCAACCGCATCCCGTGTTCACACCAAAGCCGGCCAACCGGTGGCTTGAGTGTGGAGGGTCACATGCGCTTGATGGTTGCATCGCTCGCGGTCGTCGTCTTCGTTTCCGGTGCGGCGCTCGCCGACACGCGGGACCTGCAAAACGTAATGGGTTTGTCGTCCGGCGCCTTGAGGGACGACGGCCGTGGCGGTTTCATCATTGAAGCCGGCAATGGGGCAACGACAGGCTACTTAAAAAACGATGGGCGTGGAGGCTATGTCATGGAAGCCGCCAACGGGGCGACCACGGGGTATCTGAAAGCCGATGGGCGTGGTGGATATGTCAAGGAAGCGGCCAATGGCGCAACCGAGGGCTATCTGAAAAACGACGGCAGGAACGGCTTCGTCTTGGAACGTTCGAACGGAGCGACGGAAGGCTACCTGAGAAGCGATGGCAGGGGAGGGTTCGTCCGAGAAGGGGCGAACGGGGCAACCATCGGCAGGATCAGCCCACCGCGCTGACCGTCTTGCCAGGGCGCCCCTCGATTGCCGCAGGGGCCGGTTCCGCCCCGGCCCCGCCAGCCTCAGGTGAACCAGTAGCGGGTGAGGTGGAAGAACAGCGGCGCCGAGAACACGACGGAATCCAACCGGTCCAGCACCCCGCCATGCCCCTCGATCAGCGTGCCCCAGTCCTTGACGCCGAGGTCGCGCTTCATCGCCGACAGGACGAAGCCGCCGAAGAAGCCGGCCGTCACGATGACCAGCGACATCCCCGCCGCCTGGAGCGGCGTGAAGGGCGTGATGACGTGCAGCCCGGTGCCGATGGCGACGGCGGTCAGCCCGCCGCCCAGCAGCCCCTCCACCGTCTTCGACGGGCTGATGCCGGGCGACAGCCGGGTCTTGCCCCACAGCTTGCCGAAGACGTACTGGAACACGTCGCTCAACTGCGCCACCGTCATCAGGTACAGCAACAGCAGCGCCCCCGGCAGCTCGTAGCCCGGAATGTCGAGCCACAGCAGGGCCGGCGCGTGGCTGGCGCAGTAGACCGCCAGCATCAGCCCCCATTGCGCCTTGGCGGTGCGGGTGAGGAAGTCGGTGGTGTCGGCGCCCAGCACCGACAGCGAGGGCAGCGCCATGAACACGTAGACCGGGATGAAGATCGAGAACAGCCCGTACCAGCCGATCCCGATCAGCCAGTATTGCACCGGCACGACCACGAAGAAGGACAGGAACAGCCCCGGATGGTCGCCGCGCCGGGTCGGCGTCAGGGTGAGGAACTCGCGCAGCGCCAGATAGGACAGCAGGGCGAACAGCACCAGGGTCACCGTGCCGCCCAGCAGCATGGCCGCCGCGAACAACGCCACCATCACCCACCACGACCGGATGCGGGCGTTCAGGTTGCGCACCGTGTCGTGCCCGGCCGGCGTCGTCACCCGCTGCGCCAGCACGGCGCCGATCAGGGTGGCGACGGTCAGCAGCGCCAGGGCCGCGCCCGCCAGCCAGAGGAACAACGGTTGCAGCAGCGGTTCGGCGGTCATCGGGCGGTCTCTTGGCTGGGGGTTCGGGGTTGGGATTGCGAGGAATGCGACAGGGAGACCAGCGCGTCGCGCGCCCGCTCCAGGAAGGCGGCCTTGTCCTCGCCGTCGCCGGGCGGTGCCACGGGCGCGCCGAAGCGCATGGTGCAGATCAGCGGGACCGGCAGCGGCATGCCCTTGGGCATCACGCGGTTCAGGTTCTCGATGAAGACGGGCACCAGCTCGGCCCCCGGCACCCGGCGGGCGAGGTGGTAGAGCCCGCTCTTGAACGGCTGCACGGCGCCGTCGCCGCGCGTGCCCTCGGGGAAGAGGATCAGCGACTGGCCGCCGTCCAGCACCGCCGCCATGGCGTCCATCACCTCGGCCGTCGCCTTGCCGGTGCGGTCGACCAGCAGCGCGTTCAGGCAGCCCACCGCCACGCTCCGCCGCAGGGCGGACCCGCCCCAATAGTCGAGCGCGGCCACCGGGTGTGTCCGCGCCCGCAGCTCGCGCGGCAGCGCCGCCATCATCACCAGCGTGTCGAGGTGGCTGCTGTGGTTGGCGAAGTAGATGCGGGGCACGTCGGCGGGCGCGCAGCCCTCCCAGCTCGCGCGGGCGCCGACCAGCAGGCGGGTGAGGCCCAGCAGGGCCGGACGGAGAAGGGGGATCATCATGACCGGGCCTCCAGCCCCTGATTCTTCAAGTGACGGGCGATGCCGCTGGTGCGCGTCGCGGCGGTGAGCAGGCTTCCCGCGACGATGATCCAGCCGGCGGCGAGCAGGCTGTACCGCGTCCCCCACAGGACATGCTCGACCGCCTGGGCCAGCAGGGCGACGGTGAGGGCGGCCATGCGGCGCTGCTTGGCCATCACCCCGCCGAAATCCTGCGTCAGCCCCAGCGCGCCGCCGAAGACCCGGACATAGGCGGTCAGCATCGCCGCCAGCGCCGCCGCCCAGCCGAGCCAGGGGAGGCCCACGGCGTAGCCCAGCGGCACCAGGAAGGCGGTGTCGGCGAAGCGGTCGGGGATCTCGTTGTAGAGCGCGCCGACCGGCGACCCCTTGCCGCCCTCCACCGCGACCATGCCGTCGAGCAGGTTGCACAGCAGGCGAAGCTGGACGCAGAGCGCGGCGCCGATCCAGGCGGCGATCCCGCCGTGCAGCAGCAGCGCGCCGCCGATCACGGCCCAGACCGCCGACAGCACGGAGATTTGGTTGGGCGTCACCGGCGTCGTGGTCAGCCACGCCGCCAGCCTCTGCGCCCAGCGGGCCTGGCGGGTGGCGATGGGGCGGCGGTCGGCGGCGGGGGCGGCGGCGCTCGCGGCGTGGTCCATCATGGGATCTCCCATCATGCGGTCTCCTTGAGGGCGTCGGCGGCGAAGCGCGCGACGGCCGGATAGTCGGTCTTGCCGGTGCCCAGCAACGGGATGGAGTCGAGGCGCAGCACGTCGCGCGGGATGGCGATCTCGGGCGCGCCCTTGCCGCGGGCGGCGGTGGCCAGCGCGTCGCGGGACAGCGCGGGGGCGGTCGTCACCAGAACGATGCGCTCGCCGCGCTTGGCGTCGGGCAGGGCGACGGCGGCGTGGGTGGCGTCGGGCTCGGCGAGGCTGGCGATCTCCTCGACCACGCCCAGCGCGATCATCTCGCCGGCCACCTTGGCGAAGCGCTTGACCCGGCCGACGATGCGGATGAAGCCTTCGGCGTCGATGGTCACGATGTCGCCGGTGTCGTGCCACCCGCCGTCCGGCGGCTGGATCACGCTGGGACGGTCGGCGTGCAGGTAGCCCTTCATCACGTTCGGCCCGCGCACCCGCAGCCGCCCGCCGGTCTCCACGCCGGGCACCGGCGTCAGCTCGGTCTCGATGCCGGGCAGGGCCTGGCCGACGCTGCCGGGGCGGAAGCGGGCCGGGGTGTTGACGGCGATCACCGGGGAGGTCTCGGTGGTGCCGTAGCCCTCCAGCAGGTGGACGCGCAGGCGCTCGGTGTAGATCCGCCGCGTCTCGTCCTGGAGCCGCTCGGCCCCGGCGAAGACCAGCCGCAGCGAGCGGTAGTCGTAGGGGTCGGCCGTCCGCGCCCAGGCGTTCAGGAAGAAGTCGGTGCCGAACAGCACGGTGGCGTTGGTCTGGTAGACCAGCTCCGGGATCAGCCGGACGTGGCGCGGGTTGGGGTAGAGCACCGTCTTCACGCCGTTGAGGATCGGCAGCAGCATGCCCCCGGTCAGCCCGAAGGAGTGGAAGACGGGCAGGCAGTTGAACACCACGTCCTGCCGGGTGAAATCGACCACCGAGGCGATCTGCGTCAGGTTGGAGAGCAGGTTGCCGTGGCTGAGCGCCACGCCCTTGGGCGGCCCCTCCGACCCGGAGGTGAAGAGGATGGCGGCGACGTCGTCGTGGCCGCCCTGCTCCGGCAGCAGCCGGTCGGGCATGACCAGCGCCGCCAGGGCGCGCAGCTTGTCGCCGAGGCCGAGACCGCGCTTCACGTCCTCCAGATAGACGATGGCGTGGTCGGCGGCGAGCGCCTCGACCAGCGCGCCCAGCCGCCCCTTCTCGATGAACTGGGCCGAGGTGACGACGCGGCGCACCCCGGCGGCGCGGCAGGCGGCCTTCACCGATTCCGGGCCGGCGGTGAAGTTAAGCATGGCGGCCGGGCGGCCATGGGCGGCGAGGCCGAAGAACACCGCCGCCGTCGGCGAGGCCGTGGGCAGCAGCACGCCGACCGCCTCGCCCGGTTCCGTCCCCCGCGCCAGGATGCGGCCGAGCACCAGGGCGCGGGCCGCCAGCGCCCGGTAGGACACGGTCGAGAAGTCGCCGTCCTGCACCGCCGCCTCCCGCGCGCCGGTCTTGCGGCGGGCGTCGAGCAGGGCCAGCATCAGCGTGTCGGGCTGGCTGCGGGCGGCGCAGACGGTCTCCGTCATCACCCGCGACAGCCAGGATTTCAGCGCGGCGCGGCGCTTCTTGCCCATCAGCCCGCTGACGTCCGGGGTCAGGACCGGCGGCCGCACGGTGATGGTGATGCGCGGGAACAGGCCCAGCCGCAGCCGTCCCTTCATCCGCGACAGGACCGAGCGCTGGGCGCCCTCGATGCAGACCGGCACCACCGGGCAGCGCGCCTTGTCGGCCAGCATGCCGGGGCCGCCGTTGATCTTCATCAGCGAGCCGGTGACGGTGATCCGCCCCTCCGGGAAGACGCAGACCTTGTCGCCGTCGGCCAGCGCGCGGGCCAGCACGCGGGTGCCCAGCGGGTTGGTCGGGTCGATGGTGACGTGGTCGGCCATCGCCAGGAACGGCTTGACCAGGGCCAGCTTGGCGATGTGGGTGTCGACCGCGAAGCGCATGCCCGGCAGGAAGGCGGCCAGCAGCGCGCCGTCCAGGAAGGACTGGTGGTTCGGCGTCACCACGGCGGCGCCCTCCAGCCCGGTCAGATGCTCCGCCCCGCGCACCTCGACGCGGAAGGCCAGTCGGAAGACGGCGCGGAACAGGGTGCGCAGCAGGCTCCGCCCATCGACGGCCAGCGCCATGACGACGGCCACCAGCATGCTCGCCCCGCCCCAGGCGGCGACGGCCAGCGGCGACAGGCCGAGCGCCAGCATCCCCGCCGCGACCGCCGAGCCCGCCACCATGTACAGCGCGTTGACCACGTTGGCGGCGGCGATGACGCGGGCGCGGGCCGAGGCGGCCGCCCGGTGCTGGATCAGCGCGTAGAGCGGCACGGCGAAGGCGCCGCCCGCCGCCGCGATCACGAACAGGTCGGCCAGCAGCGGCAGCGCCCAGGGCTGGGCGAGCAGCGCCAGCGGCGACAGCGGCTCGGCCGGGGGGATGGCCGGGGTCAGCAGGGGCAGGGCGGCGCCGGCCAATGCTGCGACCAGCCCGGCCAGCGCCGCCTTGCCGGCGTCGGCGGTGGACGGCGTGCGGTGGCTCATCCCCGCCAGCACCGAGCCGGCGGCGACGCCGATGGCGAAGACCGCGAGCAGCAGCGTGGCGCCGTTGCTGTCGGCGCCCAGCGTCTCGCGGGCGATGGAGGGGAACTGCGCCATCACCACCGCGCCGACGCCCCAGAACACCGAGATGCCGTGGATCGCGCGCATCGACGCCTTGTCCCCGGCGACGGAGCGCAGCACCCGCGCCGTCACCGACACCGGGTTCAGCCCGACGCGCACCGCCGGGTCGGCGTTGCCGGCGCGCGGGATGAACAGCGACGCGCCCAAGCCCAGCACCGCCGAGGCGCCGAGCAGCCCCGGCACCGCCCAGGGATGGACCAGCGCCAGCGAGCCGCCGGCGATGGTGCCGAGCAGGATGGCGACGAAGGTCCCGGCCTCCACCAGCCCGTTGCCGGCGGTCAGTTCGGACGGGGCCAGCAGGTCGGGCAGCAGGCCGTATTTGACCGGCCCGAACATCGTGGAATGCGCGCCCATGCCGACCAGCGCGACGATCAGGACGGGCAGGTCGGCGGCGACGATGCCCCAGGAGGCGATGCCCATCAGCCCGATCTCCGCCAGCTTGACGGCGCGGGCGACCAGCGTGCGGTCGTAGCGGTCGGCGAGCTGCCCGGCGGTGGCCGAGAGCAGCAGGAAGGGCAGGGTGAAGGCGCCGGCCGCGAGCGTCGAGATCATCGCCCCGTTCAGCGGCCCCCCGGCGGCGATGCCGTAGACCGCGATCACCGCGATGGCGCCGCGCAGCACGTTGTCGCCGAAGGCGCCGAGGAACTGGGTGAGGAACAGCGGCAGGAAGCGCCGTGAGGCGAGCAGGGCGGGGGCGCTCATGGTTTGGCTCCGGGAACGGCGATGCCGGTGAGGATCGCGTCGGCGATGGGGCCGGCGAGCGTGGAGAGCGGGGCCGTCTGGCGGCCGTAGACGTGGGATTGGACGTTGAGGACGATGGCGCCGATGACGATGTGGGCCAGCGCGTCCTTGTCGGCCCGGACGACGCTGCCCTCGGCGATGCCCTCGGCGACGATGCGGCAGATCACGTCCACCGGGGTTTCCTGCCCCTGCGGCACCAGCGGCAGCGAATCGTGCTGCGACAGCAGCAGGAAGCGGGCGCGGTCGGGGGCGGATTCGGCGAGGTGGAAGGCGTGGTGAATGACCCGCCGCAGCCGCTCGGGCGCCGGGCCGCTTCCGGCCGCGTCGCGCAGGGTCTGCGACATGGCGGTGTATTCCGCCGCGAACAGCTCGGCCGCCAAGTCCTCCTTGCTCGGCCAGTGGCGGTAGAGCGCGCCCTCCGACACCCCGGCGGAGCGGGCGATGTCCTTGACCGTCGTCGCCCGCACCCCTTTCTGGGCGAACAGCGCGATGGCGGCGTCGCGGACCTTGTGGCGGACATCGGGAGGGCGGGCATCGGCGGACACGGCGCACCTTTACGTGAGTGAATGTTCACTCACACGATGACGAGGCCATTCCCGGAACGCAACGGGATTCGTGGGGCTACCTCTTTTGTTGAGGGGGGTGGAGATGCGGCGGCGTTTGCCCCCTCCCCATCCCTCCCCCGCTTGTCAGCGGGAGAGGGGGCCGGACTTTTGCCAGCGTTCGGCGGAGTTCCCTCTCCCGCAACGCGGGGGAGGGTTTAGGGAGGGGGCAAACGCCGCCGGGGCTGCCTCACCCGATCCGATGCGGGACGAAGCGGCTGGTGTTGCCGGTGATCAGGGCGCGGTCCTCTCGGATGCCCATCCCGCACGCCGTGCCCCCGGCCATCCAGACGCCGAAGACGGCGTGGTTGCCGTCCGCCTCCGCCAGCGGCGTGAAGGCCTGATAGACCCAGCCGTCCTCCACATACGGCCCCTCCGTCTGGGCGATCGGCTGACCGACCGGGAGGCCGGCGGCGTCCAGGGTCGCGATGCTGACGTTGCGGCCCTCGCGGCCGAGCAGCGGCTTGGCCACCACCGTGCTGCCGGCCGGAAAGCCGCTGCGGTCGAGCGCGGTCGGCAGCAGGTTCGGGTGGCCGGGGTTTAGTTCCCACAGCAGGGCGAACAGCCCCTTGGACGCCATCACCATCTTCCAGGCCGGCTCGATCACCCGGATCCGCCCTTGCGCAGCGGCGGCGACCAGTTCGCGGCCGGTCGTCTCCCCGATCATCCAGTCCCAGGGATACAGCTTCATCAGATGCCGGATCGGCAGCCCGGCATCGTCCAGGAAGCGCTGGGAGGAATCGTCGTAGCGGATCGCCTGGATCGGCATCGCCTTGGTGGTCATGCCCGCCCGCAGCGCCAGCGTCTGGAGGTAGGCGATGGTCGCCTCGTCCTCCGGGTGCGGCATCAGGCAGGCGAAATGAACCGCCTCCTCCTGGGTGCCGAGCCCCGGAAATTCCCGCATCCGCGCCTGCCAGCGTTCGACCAGAGCCTCCTCCAGGCTGTTGAACTGGTCGTCCTCCGGGTGGGTGTCCTGGAGCCAGCACCATTGCGCGACCGCCGTCTCGTAGAGCGAGGTCGGCGTTTCGGCGTTCAGTTCCAGCGCCTTGGGCGGACCGCCCTTGCCGTCCCAGGCGAAGTCGAAGCGCGCGTAGAGCGGCATGTCCCGCGCGTCGCGTTCGGCCCAGCTCGCCTCGATGGCCGGGGCGGCCCAGCGGGGGATGCCGACCGCCTCGTACAGGCCCCGCGTCACCACATGGCCGACCGCCGCCTCGCACAGCCGGTAGACCTCCTCGGCGGCGGCCTCCAGCGTTTCGATTTCAGCGAGGGAGAAGCGCCAATGGGCGCTTTCGTCCCAATAGGGCGTGCCGTCCTCGTCCGTGTGGAAGGGGAAGCCGATCTCGTCGAGCTTGGCCTGCCACTGCGGGCGGGGTGTCGTCCGGACGCGCTCCATGGCGTCAGCTTCCCGAGAAGCCGTGCGAGGAGCCGGTCGAGCCGAACCCCGCGCTGCGCCCGGTCGTCGGGACCGTGAAGGACTTGCCCGCGTTGGCCCCGCCGGGCCGGTAGTAGGAGCCGGAGCTGGTGGCGACCCCGCCCGATCCCTGCCGCGCCTGATCCTGGCGCGGCAGCACCGGCGCGGTTCCGATCTGGGTCCGGCCGGTGCGCGCGTAGCCCTGGCGGTCGAAATAGACCGGCTGCGAGAAGCCGCCGGACAGGCTGCGCCCAACCATGAAACCGACCAGCGCCGGGACGAAGACGTTGCCCATGCCGCTGCCCTGGCCGCCGCCCGGATTGTCCGCCTGACCGTTCGCCTGGGCGTCGTCCGCCGGGGTGCAGGCGCCGTCGCCCATCTCCGCCTCGCAGGCCTCGCGGCTGGCGAAGCGCGGGGCGGTCGCTTGGTGCTCCTGGCGGGCGGCGGCGAAGGCCGTGCCGCAGTCGGCGGCGGACATCTCGACGGCGCAGGCCTCGACGGACGGGAAGACGGTCGTGGCCTCGGGCGCGTCCTCGCCGCAGGCGACCAGGATCGGGCTGATGCCGCCCAGCAGCAGGGCCGCCACGGTGTGGGAGCGTTTCATCGGATCCCTCCTTCCCTCAATAGGTCAGCGAACCGTAGTTCAACAGCCCGACCGCGATGGACAGGCTGCCGAGCAGAACGCCGTAGGCGGTGCGGTCGGCCTCGACCCCGGCGCGGAAATCGGGCAGCAGCACGCGCGAGCCGATGACGTAGGCGACGATCTGCGAGACCAGCGCGATCACCCCCCACACCGCCAGATCGAGGAGGCTGGTGGTGTGGGACGCGACGCTCATCAGCGGCAGGGCGAAGCCGATCATGGCGCCGCCGAGCGTGAGCGCGGCGGTGGTGTTCCCCTGGCGGACCAGCGCCAGATCGCGGTACGGCGTGACGGCGGTGTAGGCCACGATGAACAGCATCAGGAAGCCCAGCATCACCGCCGCGAAGAGCAGATAGGACGGCAGGGTCGTCAGGGACTGGAGAATGGGCGCCATGCGATCATCCGACGTTACGTTGTCCGGCCGCAGGGTTGCACCTCATGCGGGCATGCGTCCAGCGCCAATCGGGAGGATTGCGCTGGAGGTTGGTCATACGCCCTCGCATCGGGCCGCCGCGTCCGTCCGACCGCGCTGCCCGCCACGGATCGTTCCGCGCGGCGCGCTGTTGGTCCTGCAACGCGGAATTTTCAAAGACGGGAACCGGCATCATGGAACGCACGCAGATCGACCTGTCCGGCTGGCTTCTCCTGTCGATCGCGGGCGAGGAATACCTGATGGGCCACAGCGAACAGACCGGCGCGCTGCTGCTGTCCGCCCCGCTGGTGGAAGTGGATCCCGCCGTCACGCCGGAGTGGGCGGTGGCCGATGGCGGCATGCGCTACCGGCTCGCCCCGTCGCGGGGGTTGCGCGACGCCCAGGATCTCGACGACGCGGCGGCGCTGCTCGCCGATTCGCTGGCGGCCTGGGGGATTCCGGACGAGGAGCGGGCGGCGGCCATGCAGCAGGTCTTCGGCCCGTCGCCGTCCTGACTCCGCCCACGGCAGGAGCCGCGTGGGGAACGCGTTGCATGATTTCATTTGAAACGGTATGTTCGACCAATCAACAGGCGGTGCCGCGCCGCGCCGTCCCGCGAACCACCGGCTTCGGGAATCCCGCCATGTCCAGTTCCTTCGCCTCGCACGCCGACCTCGACGACAAGACGGTCAGCTTCGACCGGCTCTCCGACAACGCCTACGCCTACACGGCGGAGGGCGATCCCAACACGGGCGTCGTCGTCGGCGACGACGCGGTGATGGTGATCGACACCCAGGCGACGCCGGTCATGGCGCAGGACGTCGTCCGCCGCATCCGGACGGTGACCGACAAGCCGATCCGCCACGTCGTGCTGTCGCACTACCACGCGGTGCGCGTGCTCGGCGCCTCGGGCTATGCGCCAGAGCAGATCATCGCCAGCGAGGACACCCGCGACCTGATCGTCGAGCGCGGCGAGGCCGACATGGCGAGCGAGATCGGCCGCTTCCCCCGCCTGTTCCGCGCCGTGGAGTCGGTGCCCGGCCTGACGTGGCCGACCATCACCTTCACCGGCAAGATGACGCTGTGGCTGGGCGGGCTGGAGGTGCAGCTTCTCCAGCTCGGGCGCGGGCACAGCAAGGGCGACACGGTGGTGTGGCTGCCTCGGCAGAAGATCCTGTTCTCCGGCGATCTGGTCGAATACGGCGCCACGCCCTATTGCGGCGACGCCTATTTCACGAACTGGCCGGCGACCCTGGACGCGCTGGCGGCGCTGAAGCCGGAAAAGCTGGTGCCGGGGCGGGGCGCCGCGCTGACCACGCCCGAGCAGGTGCAGGAGGGGCTGCGCGGCACCCGCGCCTTCACCAGCGAGCTGTTCGCGCTGGTCCGCCAGGGCGTCGCGGCCGGCAAGGATCTGCGCGCGATCTACAAGGAGACCCACGCCGCCCTGAAACCGACCTTCGGCCATTGGGTGATCTTCGACCACTGCATGCCGTTCAACGTCACCCGCGCCTACGACGAGGCGACGGGCCACGTCGATCCCCGCATCTGGACCGCCGAGCGCGACCAGGAGATGTGGCGCCAGTTGGAAGGGTGAGCGAACCCGGACGGGAACCGCCCGCCCTTTCGTGGAGGGACTCGCGAAAGGGCGGGCGGTTTGCCTCACACCCCCTTGCGGGCGTGGGACAGGGCCTCGCGCAGCACGTCCATGTCGCCGATGTGGTTGGCGAGCAGGAGGATCAGCTTGGCGTTGACCATGCCGCTCTGTTCGGCGGTCAGGTCGCGGTGGGTGTCGATCAGCGCCTCGTAGAAATCGTCGGGGCTGGGAAGGCGGTTTTCGGTCGCGAGCGTGGGCATGGGGGCGTTCCTTTCCGGTCGGAGGCTCAGCGGCCGATGGCGCGGTTCAGCGCCTCGGCCAGCGCGGCGGCGTCGACGTGGCGCCAGCGGCCGGCGACGTGCTGGTCGGGGCGGATCAGGTAGAGGCTGCCGGGCGTCGCGTCGTAGCGCTCCCGGAAACGGCCGTTGACGTCCACCAGCTCGTTCGGCCGGGCCTCGCGGCGGCGGTCGGTGACGGCGAACCACGCGAAGGGGATGCGGCCCCGCGCCAGCGCGTCCAACCGCGCCGCCGTCTCGGCCGGCACCGGGTCGGCACCGGCGTGGTACAGCGCCACGAAGCGGCCGCCCAGCCGGTCCATCAGCCAGCCCGGCTGGCCGTTCTCCTCGACCGGAGCGTCGGTGGCCGGCGCCCCCGGCACCATGCGGCCGGCGAAGGACCCGGTGTCCGGGGTGTTCAGCGCGCTGCCGGCGTAGGTCGTCGGCGTCGACAGCCGGCCGGAGTTGACCAGCGACCGCGCGAAGGGATGCTCCCCCGCCAGATCCAGCACCGCGTCGCGGAACAGACGGCTGACCGCGCTCTTGGGGGTGATGAAGTCGGTGGAGCGGGTCGAGTTCAGCAGGTTTTCCCTGGCCGCCGCGACGCGCTCCTCCGAATAGCTGTCGAGCAGGCGGTCGGGCGCCACCCCGTCCATCACCAGCTTCAGCTTCCAGACCAAGTTGTCGGCGTCGGGCACGCCGCTGTTGGCGCCGCGCGCGCCGAACGGCGAGACCTGATGCGCGCTGTCCCCGGCGAAGAGGACCCGGCCGTGGCGGAAGCGCTCCAGCCGCCGGCACTGGAAGGTGTAGACCGACACCCATTCCAGCTCGAACGCCGTGTCCGCGCCCAGCATCGCCTTCAGCCGGGGGACGACGTTCTCGGGCTTCTTCGCCTCCTCCGGGTCGGCGTCCCGGCCGAGTTGGAAGTCGATGCGCCAGACGTTGTCCGCCTGCCGGTGCAGCAGGGCGGATTGGCCGGGGTGGAAGGGCGCGTCGAACCAGAACCAGCGCTCCGCCGGGAAATCCGCCTTCATCACCACGTCGGCGATCAGGAAGCGGTCCTGGAACACCTGCCCGACGAACTCCAGCCCCAGCATCTTGCGCAGGGGGGAGCGGGCGCCGTCGCAGGCGATCACCCAGTCGGCTTCCAGGGTGTGGACGCCGTCGGGGGTCTCGACGCCCAGCGTTGCGTGGCCGTCCCGCTGGTCGAGCGACACCACGCGCGATTTCCAGCGCAGGTCGACCAGCCCGGTCTTCCTGGCCTCGGCGACCAGATGCTCCTCCAGGTAATATTGCTGGAGATTGATGAAGGCGGGGATCTTGTGGTCCGGCTCGGGCAGCAGGTCGAACTGGTAGACCTGATCGTTGCGGTGGAAGACCCGGCCGACGTTCCAGACCACGCCCTTGTCGATCATCCGCCGCGCGCATCCCAGCCGGTCCCAGACCTCCAGCGCGCGCTTGGCGTAGCAGACGGCGCGGCTGCCGACGCTGACCGTGTCGTCCTCGTCCAGCACGACGGCCGGCACGCCCTGGCGCGCCAGATCGAGCGCCGCCGTCAGCCCGACCGGCCCGGCCCCGACCACCACGACGGGGTGGCGCCGCACGACGCCGGTCCGTTGCTCCTCCGTCTGGAGGTAGGGGAATTTCGGGTAGCCGTATGTGGAAAGCATGCCGTGTCCTCCCGCCTTTTATTATTGGGGAAGGATACAGTTTCATATGATACATTTTCCAGCGGAAAAGAGCTGGAATGGCAGTGCGCCGGGTGCCCCCTCCCTAACCCTCCCCCGCTCTCGGCGGACCAAAGGTCCGCCTGCCGCGTCAGCGCAAACCGTAGGTTTGCGCGAGAGCTTCGCGGGAGAGGGAACTCCGCCGAACGCCGACAAGGGTCCGGCCCCCTCTCCCGCCAAAGGCGGGGGAGGGATGGGGAGGGGGCACGCGCCAGTCCGCCGTCACTTGGCCTTCAAGAACGCCTCGACGTTCAGCAGGACCAGTTCGTTGTCGTCGGCCACGTTCGGCTCGCGGCTGCTGGAGTAGGGCAGGTTGTTGTCGTTGCCGACCACGATGTGCTGGGCGTCCACCACGTCGACGTTCTCGATGGTGAAGAACGGGAAGGCCAGCGCGCCGTCGGTCAGCGGCTTGCGCGCCTTCCTGTTCGGGTCGGCGATGCGCATCAGGTCGATGTAGCCGATCTTGCGCAGCGGGCCGCCGGCGTTGGCGTCGGTCAGCTCGATCTTGTAGACGCGCTTGAACTGGGCGACGCTGGAGAAGCAGTTGACGGTCGGCTGGCCCTGCGCGCAGGCCTTGTCGGCGGTGCCCTCGCCGTTGTCGCGCTCGATGATCAGGCCGGTGGTGGCGTCGATCATGTTGAAGTCGCCGATGGCGTTGCCGGCCTTCTCCAGCGCGTAGAGCCAGGACCGGCCCGACCACGCCTCCTTGGCCACGTCGAACTCCAGGACGCGCAGGGCGTCCTTGCCGTCAGCGGTCTTCTCGAACGCCTTGGCGTCGGCGTTCCACAGCGGCCCTTCGAGCAGCGCGTAGAGGAACTTGCCGTCCTTGGACGAGGCCATGCCCTCGAAGCCCTTGGAGCGGCGGACCTGGAAGGCGACGCCGTCGGTCGGGCTGGCCGGGGTGGTGACGGCCGGGTTGTCGGGCGAGCGCACGACCTTGCCCTCCACCAGCGTGTCGAACACCGCCTGGACGCGGCCCTTGAGGTCGGCCTTGATCAGGAAGGGACCGAACTCGTCGCCGATCCAGAAGGAATCGCCGACGATCTGGAAGCTCTCCGTGTCGAAATCCGACCCGGTGAGGTAGCGCGTGTCGGTGCCCTCCTGGACGATGCGGAAGGGCACCTTCTTGTCGGGATCGTGCAGGAAGACGGTCTCCAGCCGCTCGAAGGCGCCGCTGGCGAAATCGACCTTGTAGCGGTTCAGGTACAGCATGCTGTCGGGCGAGTTGGCCTTGGCGCCGAAGCCGTTGTCGGTCAGGATCCAGAAGCTGCCGTCCGCCATGCGCTTGATGCCCGAATGGCCCTGCAACGGCTGGCCGGCGAAGGGCAGGGAGACGCCGGTCGGCCGGTCGGCCGATTTGCCCTCGACCGAGCCGATGGTGTCGACGCGGCGGCCGGTGGTGAACTTGCCCGAGACCTTCAGATCGGCGGGGGCGTCGGCGGGGGCGTCGACGAAGCTCTTGGCCGGCAGGATCGCGTGGCCGTCCAGGGTGGCGGGGAAGGCGTCCTGGGCGTGGGCGGTCGGCGTCAGCGACAGCGCGATCAGAGCCGCGCCCATGCAGGTCAGCGTGCGGAACATTGTGCGGAGGCTCCAGGGGGAGGTTGCGGAATGGAAGGCCCCCTTATGCCGGGCGGCGTGTGTCGGGTTCGTGATGCTTCCGCTATGGATTTTTGAACCTTGGGCCGGGCGGTTGCGGAACCTTGTGGACGGGAAACCGCGCCGGGCTTTCATACGACGTCGTATGGGCACGCCATGGTCCCGCCATGCGTGGCCGGCCCGGCTGTGCTGCGGATGCGAAGGGGGGATCGACAAGAGCGGGGGTTCCTGGCAATCCTCCCCGATGTGAGACGGTTGCCGACGCAACCGTTTTCCCTTCCTCCGCTGCAAGACCGGACACCCCGCCATGTTCAACGCCCTTTCCCGCCAGCCCGACGACGCCCTGCTCGCCCTGATCGGCCTCTACAAACAGGACCCGCGCGCGGACAAGGTCGATCTGGGCGTCGGCGTCTACCGCGACGAGGAAGGGCGCACCCCGGTGTTCCGCGCGGTCAAGGCGGCCGAGCGCATCCTGCTCGACGGCCAGGACAGCAAGGCCTACATCGGGCTGGAGGGCGACACCGTCTATCTCGACCGGCTGTGGACCCTGGTGGGCGGCGAGGCCGGGGCGCGGGTGGCGTCCGCCGGGGTGCAGACTCCGGGCGGCTCGGGCGCGCTGCGGCTGGCGGCCGATCTGGCGCTGCGCGGCGGGGCGACGCGCATCTGGGTCGGCATGCCGAGTTGGCCCAACCACGCCGGCATCTTCGCCGCCGCCGGGCTGGAGGTCGCGACCTATCCCTTCTTCGACACCGCGACGCAGACGGTTCTGTTCGACCGCATGATCGAAGCGCTCGACGGCGCCGAGCCGGGCGACGTGGCGCTGCTGCACGGAAGCTGCCACAACCCGACCGGCGCCCCGCTGTCGCTCGATCAATGGGCGACGGTCGCCGCGACGCTGGAGAAGCGCGGGGTGCTGCCGCTGATCGATCTGGCCTATCAGGGCTTCGGCCGTGGGCTGGACGAGGACGCCGCCGGGCTGCGCCACGTCATCGCCTCGGTGCCGGAGGCGCTGGTCGCGGTGTCGTCGTCGAAGTCCTTCGGGCTGTACCGCGAGCGGACCGGCGCCATCTTCGCCGTCGCGGCGGCGGCGGGCGCGGCCGATCTGGCGCGCTCCAACCTGATGGCGCTGGCCCGCACCAGCTATTCGATGCCGCCCGACCACGGCGCCGCCGTGGTGCGGACGATCCTGGGCGACGCGGCGCTGACCCGCGACTGGACCGACGAGTTGAACGTCATGCGCGCCCGCATCGAGGGGCTGCGCCGGGCGATGGCCGCCGGGCTGCGCGGCGCGTGGCCGGCGCTGGACGCCGTCGAGCGCCAGGAGGGCATGTTCTCCCTGCTGCCGCTGACCGAGGCCGAGGTGCTGCGGCTGCGTTCCGAGCACGCGATCTACATGCCGACCTCGGGCCGCGTGAACATCGCCGGGCTGAAGACGGCCGAAGCGGAGGCCGTGATGGCGAAGATCGCGGCGCTGCGCTGAGTTCGGACGCCTGACCAGGAAGCGGAGCGACGCCATGTCCGACACCATCGCCACGCCGACCTCCCCGGCCGCCCAGACGGAGGTGGAGCGCCACCAGCTCTACGAGGACGCGCTGGCGATGCTGCTCGGCACGCTGTTCATCGCGCTGGGCATGATGCTCTACGCCAAGACCATGCTGCTGACCGGCAGCATCGCCGGGGTGGCGCTGCTGCTCAGCTACGTGACTCCGGTGTCGTTCGGCAGTTTGTTCTTCCTCATCAACCTGCCCTTCTACGCGCTGGCCTGGAAGCGGCTGGGCTGGCGCTTCACCCTGCGCACCTTCATCGCGGTGGGGCTGGTGACGCTGTTCTCGCGAATGACGGAATCCTGGATCGGCATCGCCCATCTCGACCCGGTCTACGCCACGGTGGTCGGCGGCGGGCTGTGCGGGACGGGGCTGCTGATGCTGTTCCGCCACCGCACGGGGCTGGGCGGCGTCAACATCCTGGCGATCTACCTCCAGGAGCGATACGGCGTCCGCGCCGGCTATTTCCAACTCGCCGTGGATCTGGCGATCCTGGCGGCGGCCTTCTTCGTGCTGACGCCCGACCGCCTGCTGCTGTCGGTGGTGGGCGCCACCATCGTGAACATGATCCTCGCCATCAACCACAAGCCGGGCCGCTATCTGGGCGTGACCTGAGAGGCTCGCCTCAGCCTTTCGCGGGCCGCTTGGCGCCCAGCACGCAGGCCACGGCGGTCAGGATCAGCAGCAGCGCCACCGCCAGCCGGGGCGTCACGGGGTCGCCGAGAATCACCACCGCCCCGCCGACGCCGACGATGGGGATCAGCAGCGTGCTGACCGCCGCCTCGCCCACCGTCAGCCGGCGCACGGTGACGTACCACAGCGCCTGGGCGGCGCAGATCGAACACAGGATGTGCCACGCGAAGCCGACCCAGACGGCCGGATGAAGGTCGGCGACGGCCGGGCGGGTCTCCGTCGTCGCGGCGGCGATCATCGGCAGGGCGCAGACCACGTATTGCCAGCCGGTGATGACCGTCGGGCGCGCGCGCCAGACCCGCCGCTTCATCACGATGGTGCCGAGCGCCCAGGCCAGCGCCGCCCCCAGCATCAGCGCCGGGCCGAGCAGGGCGGCCGGCGGGGCCGACAGCGCCTCCGGCCCCATCAGCACCAGCAGCCCGGCCAGCCCGCAGGCCAGCCCGGCGAACTGGCGCCCGCCCGGCCGCTCGCCAAGCAGCGGGATCGCCAGCAGCGTCGCCCAGACCGGCATGGTGAAGGCGATGATGGCCGCCTGCGAGGTCGCCATCATCGTCTGCCCGAAGGCGGTGCACAGGTTGAAGGCCAGCACGTTGAACAGCCCGCCCAGCAGCAGCGCCGGCACCTCCGCCCGGTCCACCCGCAGGCGCTGGCCCGACAGCCGGGCGGCCCCCAGCAGCAGGACGGCGCCGGCCGTGAAGCCGATGGCCCGCAGGCTGAGCGGCGGCATCTGGGTCAGGATGGTCTTCACCGCCGGCCAGTTCAGGCCCCAGAACAGGCTGACCGTGGCGATCAGCGCGTATTTGACCGGATCGCGGCCGGTCCCGGCCGTGCCGGCGGTGGTGGCGCTCATGCCATCGCGCTTTCGTACCCGTCGAGGAAGCTGCCGAGGTTGGCGGCGAGGTCGTCCACGGCGTAGCCGCCCTCCTGCACCAGCACGGTCGGCAGGCCGGCCTTGGCGATCAGCGCCGCCATTTTGGCGAAGCCGGGGGTGGTGACGCCGAAGGCGGCGAGCGGATCGTTGATGAAGGTGTCGAAGCCCAGCGAGAGGAACAGCATGTCGGGCGCGAAGCGGGCGATGGTGTCCAGGCTGCGGCCGATGGCGGCGAGCACGGTCGCCTCGTCGCTGCCGATGGGGAGCGGCAGGTTCAGGGTGTAGCCCTCGCCGCGCCCGATTCCGCGCTCCTGCTCGTAGCCGGCCATGTGGGGGTAGAACTGCGCCGGGTCGCCGTGGACCGAGACGAAGAACACGTCGTCGCGTTCGTAGAAGATGTCCTGCGTGCCGTTGCCGTGGTGCACGTCCACGTCGAGGATGGCGACGCGCGCCGCCTTGCCCTGGCTCCGCAGGATGGGCAGCACGGATTCGGCGGCGACGGCGACGTGGTTCAGGTAGCAGAAGCCGCCGGCCATGTCGCGGGTGGCGTGGTGGCCGGGCGGGCGGCACAGCGCGTAGGCGGCGCGGTCGGCGCCGGTGGCGACCAGCCGGGCGGCGTGGATGGCGGCGTTGGTGGCCGCGCAGGTGGCGGTCCAGGTGTGGGCGTCGATCGGGCAGGCCGTGTCGTACATGTGCCAGCCGGCCTGCCCGACGATGGACGCCGGGTAGGACGGCACGCGCTGCATCTTGTGGACGTTGGGCAGCACCACGTCGCCCATGCCGCCCTCGGCCATCCAGCGCGCGTGGGCGGTCTCCAGGAAGGCGAGGTAGGCGGGGGTGTGGACGGCGGCGCGCGGGGCGGAACCGTAGTCGTCGGGGCGGATCAGGGCGCCGCCGCGCGTCTCGACCAGGGCGGCCAGCGCGCCCAGCCGCTCGGGCTTCTCGGGCAGGGCGCGCAGCTGGCCCTTGTTGAAGTAGGTCGAGGGGCGGTGCAGTGCCGCGTCGGGGTGGTGGACGAACTTCATCGGGGAAACTCCGGGGCGGAAGGGCGGACCGATCGCTGGAAGCCCCTCTCCCCTTGCGGGAGAGGGGTTGGGGTGAGGGGCAAGCAAATCCTTTCGCCTACGGCGAATACACCTCATCCCAACCCTTCTCCCGCAAGGGGAGAAGGGCTCTTCGCTTGGTTCGAGCGATTGCCTGGGGCGGGAGAGGGCGATGCGGGCGGGGTCAGGCGGCGCCGGCCGTGGCGACCAAGGCTTCGAACAGCACGGCGGCGCCGCGTGCGCCGTCGGCAGGGGCGATGTTCTCGACCTCGTTGTGGCTGATGCCGTCCTCGCAGGGGATGAAGACCATCGCGGTCGGCACCTTGCCCGCCACATAGACCGCGTCGTGCCCGGCGCCCGACACGATGTCGCGGTGGCTGAACCCGAAGCCCGCCGCCGCGTCGCGCACGCGTTTCACCAGCGTGGCATCGAAGGGCGTGGGCGGGAACTCCCAGAAATCCGCGACCTCGGCGGTCACCCCGGCCTCATCGGCGATGGCGGCGACGGCGTCGCGGAAGCGGCGGTCCATGCCGGCCAGCGTCGCGGCGTCGGGGTGGCGCAGATCCACCGTGAAGAACACCCGGCCGGGGATGACGTTGCGCGAATGCGGGTGGACGTCGAGGATGCCGACCGTCGTGCAGGCGTCGCCGGGCGTCTCCAGCCCCAGCGCCTGCACCGCCGTCACCATCCGGGCCGACGCCACCAGCGCGTCGCGGCGCAGGCGCATCGGGGTCGGGCCGGCGTGGGCCTCGACGCCGGTGACCGTCACCTCGTACCAGCGCTGCCCTTGCGCGCCGGTGACGACGCCGATCTCCTTCTCCTCGACCTCCAGCACCGGGCCCTGCTCGATGTGGGCCTCCAGATAGGCGTGCATCGGGTGCTCGACCGGGGCGTCGCCGGCGTAGCCGGTGCGGACCAGCTCGTCGCCCAGCCGGGCGCCGTCCTGGGCGATCTTGTCGAGGATCTCGTCGAGCGTGAACACGCCGGTCGCCACCCCCGACCCCATCATCGGCGGCGAGAAGCGCGAGCCCTCCTCGTTGGTCCAGACGGCGACCTCGACGGGATGGCGGGTGGCGAGGCCCCGGTCGTTCAGCGAGCGGATCACCTCCAGCCCGGCTAGCACGCCGAACACGCCGTCGAAGCGGCCGCCGGTCGGCTGGGTGTCGAGGTGGCTGCCCATCACCACCGGGGGGAGGCTCGGGTCGCTGCCGGGGCGGCGGGCGAAGATGTTGCCGACGCGGTCGACGGTGACCGTGCAGCCGGCGGCCTCGCACCAGGACACGAACAGGTCGCGCCCGGCCTTGTCCTCGTCGGACAGCGCGAGGCGGCAGCTTCCGCCCTTGGCCGTGGCGCCGATCTCCGCCATCGCGGCGAGGCTGGCCCACAGCCGGTCGGGGTTGATGGGCAGATTGGAGGGCAGGGACATGGGGCAGGGCTCCAGGGAGCGGGAGGATGGATGGGATGGTGGGAGAGCGCCTTGCCCCCTCCCTAACCCTCCCCCGCTGCGCGGGAGAGGGGACCGTGAGGATGCGGGGGCCGGCTCCCTCTCCCGCCAAGGGCGGGGGAGGGTTGGGGAGGGGGCCGCCCTGCGCTCACGCCGCCAGCTCGCTGCGGCGCTCGCGCGCCCGCAGATCGACCAGCGCCAGGACCGCGCGCATCATCGGCACCTCGGCGCCGACCCGCTCGGCCAGCTCGATCACCGCGCCGAGGATGGCGTCCAGCTCCAGCCGGCGCCCGGCCTCGTAGTCCTGGAGCATCGAGGTCTTGAACTCGCCGACGCCGGCGGCCATGGCGATGCGCTCGTCCACGCTGGTGGCGAAGGTCACGCCCAGGCGTTCGGCGACCGTCTTGGCCTCCAGCATCAGGGCGCGGCCGACGTCGCGGGTGCCGGGGTCGTTGCACAGCCGGCCCAGCGTGGCGCCGGTCAGCACGCTCAAGGGGTTGAAGCCCAGATTGCCCCACAGCTTCACCCAGACCGCCTGCCGGATGTCGGCGGTCCGCGCGGGCTGGAAGCCGGCCTGCCCGAACAGGGTGACGATGCGGTCCACGACGGGACGGTCGCGGTCGGCGGCGTCGCCGAAGACGAAACGCTGGTCGCTGATGTGACGGATTCGGGTCGGGCCGTCGCCCTCCACCGCGACGAAGGTCGTGGCGCCGACCACCCGGTCGGGGTCGATGGAGCGCCACAGCAGACCGTCGGGATCGACGCTGCGCAGCGGCCGGTCGGCCAGCGGCTCGGGCTGCCCGTGCGGGTACCACCAGGGAACGCCGTTGATCATCGGCACGATGGCGGTCTCCGGCCCCAGCAGCGGCGCCAGCGTGTCCACCGTGCCGCGCAGCGCGTGCGCCTTGACGCAGAGGATCACCACGTCCTGATGCCCGAGCGACAGGGAATCGTCGGTGACGCGCGGGTGCAGCCGGGCGACGCGGTTGAGCGGCGTGACCATGGTCAGCCCGTCGCGCCGGATCGCGGCGGCGGCGTTGGGGCGGGCGACCAGCGTCACCTCCGCCTCGGTGGCGCCGAGCCGCGCGGTCAGCAGCCCGCCGACAGCACCGGCCCCGACGATGGCGACCTTCATGATGCGGCTCCCACGACCGGCGCCTTCTGCAGGTCGTCCGGGATGTGCCACGCCTTGCCGGGGATGGCGTCGAGCAGGGTGCGGGTGTAGGCGTCGCGCGGGTGGGTGAAGACCTGCCGCGAGGTCCCCATCTCGACGATCTTGCCGCGCCGCATCACCGCGATGGTGTCGCAGACCTGGGCCGCGACCCGCAAATCGTGGGTGATGAACAGCATGGCGAGGCCGAGCCGCTTGCGGATGTCGTCCAGCAGCTCCAGCACCTGCCCCTGCACCGACACGTCGAGCGCCGAGACCGGCTCGTCGGCGACCAGCAGCTTGGGCTCCATGGCGAGCGCGCGGGCGATGCCGACGCGCTGGCGCTGCCCGCCGGAGAACTCGTGCGGGAAGCGGTCGGCCGCCGAGCCGTCGAGCCCGACCATCGCCAGCAGCTCGCGCGCCCGTTTCAGCGCCTTGTTGCGGTCCTCGCCGAAGGCGACGGGGCCTTGCGCGATGATGTCGCCGATGCGGTGGCGCGGGTTCAGCGAGGCGTAGGGATCCTGGAACACCATCTGCACCCGCCGCCGGTAGGGGCGGAAGCCCTTGGCGTCGAGCGACAGCAGGTCGGTGCCCTCGAACAGGATGCGGCCCGAATCCGGCTTGATCAGGCCGACGATGCTGCGGCCGAGCGTCGATTTGCCGGAGCCGGATTCGCCGACCAGCCCGACCGTCTCGCCGGGGTGGATGGTCAGCGACAGGTCGTCGCCGGCCACCACGGGCTTGGACTTCCTGAACAGCCCGCCGCCGACGTGGAAGGTCTTGCGCACCTTCTCGGCGACCAGCAGCGGCGCGCCGGACTTGGCGTGGTCGTCGCGGTGCTCGATGTAGTGGGGGACCGAGGCGATCAGTTGCCGGGTGTAGGGGTGCTGCGGGCGGTTCAGCACGTCGCCGGCTGCGCCGTACTCCACCAGCTTGCCGTGGCGCATCACCGCGACGCGGTGGGCGATCTCCGCCACCACGCCGAAGTCGTGGGTGATGAACATCATGCCCATGTGGCGCTCGGCCTGGATCGCGCGGATCAGGTCGAGGATCTGCTTCTGGGTGGTGACGTCGAGCGCCGTGGTCGGCTCGTCGGCGATCAGGATGTCGGGCTGGCAGGCCAGCGCCATGGCGATCATCACGCGCTGGCGTTGGCCGCCCGACAGGCGGAACGGGTAGGCGTCGGCCAGCTCCGCCGGGTTGGGCAGGCCGACCTGATCGAGAAGCTCCACCACGCGGGCGTGCCGGGCCGGGGCGGGCAGGGGGGTGTGGGCGCGCAGCGATTCGCCGATCTGCCGGCCCACCCGCATCAGCGGGTTCAGCGCGGTCATCGGCTCTTGGAACACCATGGCGATGCGGCCGCCGCGCAAAGACCGTTGCTCGGCCTCGGGCATGGTCAGCACGTCCCTGCCCTTGAACAGCAGGCTGCCGGCGGAGACCCGCACATGCGGGTGCGGCAGCAGGCCCATCATGGCGTGGGCGGTCATCGACTTGCCCGAGCCGGACTCGCCGACGACGCAGAGAATCTCGTTCGCGTTGAGCGTGAAGGTCAGGTTGTCCACCGCCAGCGGGCGGTCGGCGCCGGGCGGCAGCGCGATGCTGAGGCCGCGAACGTCCAGCAAGGGAACGGTCATGTCGGTCGTCTCCGGCACGGCTTGGGCCTGGGAAGGGGGGCCTGGGAAGGGAGTTCGGCTCATCGGATCAGCCCCGCGAGCGGGCGAGCTTGGGGTTCAGCGCGTCGTTCAGCCCCTCGCCGACGAGGTTCAGCGCCAGCACGGTCAGCACGATGGCCAGACCGGGGAAGAAGCTCATCCACCACGCCTGCCGGATCACGGTGCGGGCGGCGCCGATCATGTAGCCCCAGCTCATCGCGTTGGGATCGCCGAGGCCGAGGAAACTCAGCGAGCTTTCCAGCAGGATCGCCGTCGCCACCATGAGCGAGGCCGAGACGATGATCGGCGACAGGCTGTTGGGCAGGATCTGGCGCAGGATGATCGCGCTGTTCGACTGGCCGGTGGTGATGGCGGCCTGGACGAACTCGCGGGTGCGCAGGCTCATGAACTCGGCGCGGGCCAGCCGGGCCAGCGGCGGCCAGCTGACGATGGCGATGGCGGCGACGATGGTGGTCAGGCTCGGCGTGAAGATCGCCACCAGCACCACGGCCAGCACGAAGTTGGGGATGGTCTGGAACAGCTCGGTGAAGCGCATGATCGCGTCGTCCACCCGGCCGCCGTGGAACCCGGCCAGCGCGCCCAGCGTCACCCCGATGGCGAGCGCGGCGGCGGTGGAGGTCAGGCCGATCAGCAGCGACACCCGCGCGCCGTGCGCGATGCCGGCCGCGATGTCGCGCCCCAGCATGTCGGATCCCAGCGGCGAGCCGTCGGACAGCGGCGGCTGGAACGGGGCGGTCGCCATGTCCCACGGATCGCCGGGGAACAGGACGGAGGCGAAGGCCGCCAGCACCAGGATGCCCGCCAGGATGACGAGGCCGAAGACGGCGCCCTTGTTGCGGGCGAAGGCCTTCCAGAAGTCAGCGTTGATCATCAGCGAGCCGCCTGGATGCGAGGATCGACGATGCCGTAGAGGATGTCGGTCAGGATGTTGAAGAGGATCACCATCACCGAGGTGACGAGGAAGATGCCGAGCAGCACCTGATAGTCGCGTTGCAGCACCGCCTCGAAGGCCAGCCGCCCGATGCCGGGCCACGCGAAGACCGTCTCGATCAGGATGGAGCCGCCGACGAGCTGCCCGGCCTGGATGCCCGCCACGGTGATGACCGGCAGGATGGCGTTGCGCAGGACGTGGCGGGTGACGATGTGCGACTGCGACAGGCCCTTGGCCTTGGCGGTCTTGACGAAGTCCTGGCCGCGCACCTCCAGCATCGAGGCGCGGGTGAGGCGCGCGTAGCCGGCCATGTAGAACAGCGCCAGCGTGATGACCGGCAGGATCAGGTGTTGCGCCACGTCGGCGGCGTGGGCCAGACCCGTGTAGCCGGCGCCGATGGTCTCGTAGCCGAAGGCCGGCAGCCAGCCGAGCTGGATGGAGAACAGCAGGCTCAGCATCAGCCCGATCCAGTAGATCGGCGTCGCGTAGGCCAGCAGGGCCACGACGGTGATGGCGCTGTCCGCCCAGGTGCCGACGGTGATCGCCGCCAGCGTGCCGAGCGCCACGCCCGCCGCCAGCGCCAGCAGGAAGGCGGTCAGGGTGAGGATCAGCGTCGCCGGCAGGCGCTCCGCCAGGATGTCCCACACGGGCCGCTGCTGGCGGTAGGAGAAGCCGAGGTCGCCTTGCGCGATCTTGCCGACATAGGTGGCGAGCTGTTCGTGCAGCGGGCGGTCGAGGCCGAACTGCTGGCGGAGCTGTTCGACGAACTTCTCGTCGGCGGCGCCGGCCTCGCCCGCCATGACCATGGCCGGGTCGCCGGGGGCGGCGTGGACGAGGAAGAAGTTCATCACCACGATGGCGATCAGGATCGCGAGCGCCTTGACGAGGCGGCTCGCGAAGAGTTGGGCGAATCCCAGCATGGGCGTGGTTCCTCGGCTAAACGCCCTCTCCCGTCCCGGGAGAGGGCGTGCAGGCGACGGCCGCAGGCCGGACGAGCGCCGAAGGCGATCGTAGACGGAACGCGGTCGTGAGACTTGCGAACGACCTCGGGACCCACCGCGCAGCGGTGGGGAGGGTGAGGGGCTATCGGGCGTGGTACTGAATCCATGTTCCGATAGCCCCTCACCCTTCCCGCTTTCAGCGGGCCCCTTCCCTCTCCCGGGGCGGGAGAGGGAAAGTCAAACGGAGACGGCGTTACTTCGCCGCCAGCCAGACGTCCTCGTAGGTGTCGTTCACGCCGATGGCGGTCTTGTTGGCGTTCTTGACCCGCTTGTCGAGGAAGGTCGGGAACTCCATCTCCAGCAGCCAGACGACCGGCAGTTCGTCGGCCAGGATTTGCTGGACCTCGCTGTAGTCGGCCTGACGCTTGGCCGGGTCGATCTCGCGCGCCGCGCTGGCGAACAGCGCGTCCACCTTCGGGTTGGAATAGCCCATGGTGTTGGTGAACAGCACGCCCTTGCGGATGTTGTCCGAGATGTAGGTGCGCGCCACGCCCAGCGCCGGGTCGCCGTACTGGTAGAGGAAGTTCGTGGTGATCTCGTAGTCCCAGTTCGCCACGCGCTGGCTCCAGCCGGCGGCGTCGGTGCTCTCCAGCGTCACCGCGATGCCGGCCTTGCCGAGCGCCTGCTTCAGGTATTCGCCGAGCCGGGTCCAGGTCTCGCCGTAGGGCATCGGCATGATCTTGACCGTCGCGCGCACGCCCTTGGCGTCCGGCTTCAAGCCCATCTCGTCCAGCAGCGCCTTGGCCTTCTCGACGTTCGGCTCGTAGGTGGTGACCTTCGGGTCGTAGAACTTGACCACCGAGTTGATCGGGCCGGTCGGCACGCGCCCCAGGCCGAACCAGATCTTGTCGCGGATGAACTTGCGGTCGATGGCGTAGGCGATGGCCTTGCGGAAGCGCTTGTCGTCCAGGGGCTTGACCCGGTGGTTGATCTCCAGCCAGGACAGCGGCGCCACGAACTCGTAGCCCTTGGTGCTGAGGTCGAGGTTCGGCAGCGCCTTCAGGCGCGGCACCTCGAAGGGCTCCACGTCGCTGTACTGGGTCTGCTGGACCTGACCGCTCTCCAGCGCCAGCGAGCGGCTGGCGGCGTCGGGGATGACGCGGAAGGTGATGCCGTCGAGGTAGGGCAGGCCCTGCTTGTAATAGGCCTCGTTGCGGACGAGCTGGATGTGGCTGCCCTTGACCCATTCCTTCAGCTTGAACGGGCCGGTGCCGATCGGCGTCGCGTTGGCCGGGTTGGCGCGGAAGTCGCTGCCCTCATAGATGTGGGCCGGGACCATCGGGGCCGACGACACCTCGAAGGATTGCAGGAAGGCCGGGAAGGGCTCCTTCAGCTTGAACTCGACGGTCAGGTCGTCCGGCGCGGTGATCGACTCGCAGCGGGCGAAGACGGCGCGGGCGCGGGGGTGGACCTCCATCAGGAACTTCGAGGTCGAGAAGACGACGTCCTTCGCGGTGAAGGGCTTGCCGTCGTGCCACGTCACGTTCTCGAACAGCTTGAAGGTGTAGGTGAGGCCATCGGGCGACACCGTCCAGCTCTTGGCCAGCGACGGCATCGGTTCGAGCTTCTGGTCGTAGGTCAGCAGGCCCTGGTAGATTTTGCCGGCGACCGTCTGGGTCGGCCCCTGCTGGTTGAGGCCGAGCATCAGGGTCGGCGGCTCGGGCTGCACGATGCTGTTGAGGACACCGCCCTTCACCGGGGTTTCCTGCGCTGCGGCCGGGGCCGCCGTGATGCCGGAGAGCGCCGGGATGGCGAGCACGGCGGCGAGCAGGCCGGCGGCGGCGGCGCGCTGGAAGCCGGTCGGAAAGCCAAGGGTGAGGCCGGAAATGCGTCGTGTCATGCGGGTGTCCTCGTCTCCGATAAGGTGAAAGTGTCGCGACCCTGCTGTTCTTGCTTTTCGGTCTTGTTTGAAAATCAGCGCGGCCCGGTGGGGCCGGTCGTGCCGTCGAGCCAGCGCACCAGCGACTCCCATTCCAGGACGCCGGCGCGCGGGTAGGCGTGTTCGTACTGGCGGGCGGTGTGCTCGCAGACCTCGGCCGGCGGGGTGATCAGCGGGCGGCCGCCGGACAGCGCCATCACCTGCTGGCGGCAAGCCTGCTCCAGGTAGTACATGAGGATCGCCGCCTCCGGCACGTCCTGGCCGACGGTCATCAGGCCGTGGTTGCGCAGGATCATGGTGTGGTGCGTGCCGAGATCGGCGACCAGACGCTCGCGCTCGGCCAGATCCAGCGCGATGCCCTCGTAGTCGTGGTAGGCGATGCGGTTGTACCAGCGCAGCGAATGCTGGGTGATCGGCAGCAGCCCGTCCGCCTGGGCGCTCACCGCCATGCCGGCGTCGGTGTGCAGGTGGATGACCGCGCCGGCGTCGTGGCGCGCCCGGTGGACCGCGCTGTGGATCGTGAAGCCGGCCGGGTTGATCTGGTCGCCTTCGCGCTCCTCGACCAGATTGCCGTCGATGTCGACCTTGACCAGATTGTCCGGCGTGACCTCGTGGAACATCAGGCCGTAGGGGTTGATCAGGAAATGGTCGGGCGTGTCCGGGATGCGCGCCGACATGTGGGTGTAGATCAGGTCGGTCATGCCCAGCCGGTCGAACAGCCGGTAGGCGGCGGCGAGGTCGGTCCGCGCCTTCCACTCCACGTCGGAGCAGTTGCGGGTGGAGCGGGGGGCGTGGGCGGCGTTGGCGATCATGGCGGTTTCGTCTCTCAAGAACAGGATCAGGCGGCTTCCAGGCCGCACCAGCCGGCGATGAACAGGGCCAGCACGCGGGTCACGTCGCGGACGCTGTCCAGCGACACCGATTCGTCGATGCCGTGGATGCGCGTCGCCTCCGGGCCGTAGCAGGTGGCCGGCGTGTCGCCGTACAGCGCGAAGAAGCGGGCGTCGGTGGTGCAGGTCAGCGCGACGTGGCGCGGCTCGTCGCCGCGCACGGCGCGGTGGCTGTCGGCCATCATCGTCATCAGCGGGTGGGTTGGGTCGATCTCGCAGCCTTCCGCCTGGAAGCCGGCCCAGACCAGATCGGCGGTGACGCCCTTCAGGGCGGGGTCGTTGCGCAGGGCGTCGGCCAGCGCGTCGGCGACCTCGCCGCGCACGGCCTTGGGGTCCTGGCCGGGGAAGAAGCCCAGCCGCAGATCCACATTGCAGCGCGTCGGCACCGAGGAGGCCCATTCGCCGCCCTCGATCCGCCCCAGGTTGATGTTGAGCGGGTGGGGGTGGCCGCAGAAGGCGTGGTGGCGGCGGCCCGGCGCGTTCCAGCGGATCTCCAGCGCCTTCAGGTGGGCGGCCAGCGTCGTGGCGGCTTCGATGGCGTTGGTCCCGGCCGAGGTGTCGAGCACATGGGCCGGCGTGCCGGTCACCACCAGCCGCACCCACATCACGCCGACCTGCGCCACCGAAAGCGTGTGGTTGAACGGCTCCGGGATCACGGCGGCGTCGGCGCGGTAGCCCCGGTGCAGGCAGGCCAGCGCGCCGTTGCCGGTGCACTCCTCCTCGATCACCGTCTGGAGGTAGACCGGGGCGGCGGGGCGGTAGCCGAGGCTCGCCAGCGCCTCGAAGGCGGCGGTGTAGGCGGCGATGCCGGCCTTCATGTCGCCGGCCCCGCGCCCGTAGAGGCGGCCGTCGGCGATGCGCGGCTCGAAGGGCGGGGTGGTCCACAGCTCGGCCGGGCCGGTCGGCACCACGTCGATGTGGCCGTTCAAGATCAGCGAGCGGCCGGTGGCGTTGCGCGGCGTGTGGACGCCGACGACGTTCTCGCGGCCCTCGTAGGCGCCGGGCAGCACCGGCGGCGAGAAGCCGGGCAGGGCGGAGAGCGCCGCCTCGTCCACCGCGAAACGGTCCACCGCCAGCCCGAGGGCGGCGAAACGGTCGGCCATCAGCGCCTGCGCCCCGGACTCCTCGCCCAGCAGCGAGGGCTGGCGCACCAGATCGGACAGCAGCGCCACGCAGCGGTCCTGCGCGGCGTCGGCGGCGTCCAGAATGGCGGCGCGCAGCGCTGGGTCCGGCAACGTGTGGTCGAGTCGGCCGTCCGTCTTCGCATCGGCGTTCGTATCGGCCCTGGAAACTTTCATTCCCGATCCTCATCGGTGCGGCCGCGTTGTCTTGCCGCGTTCTGGACAAAAGACAAAACGGTTGTGAAAGCGGCCCTGTCCTTACGGATATGACCGCCGTGACAGCGCCTTCTGCTTTGTGCGTGCGCGGCGATGTTTGGGGCCGCGATGGAACGATTAGGGGGCTTGGCTTGCCATTCGGCAAATAAGCATTTTTCATTTGGCCCATGAATCTGATTTATGCCGCAGTTGCTCAATGGATGAACATCTGCATGAATTTTGGGCGATGCGGCCCATGGCACCGAAAAAGGCAGCCGGCGGCCGGGGGGCGCTTAAGGCCCAGGCGTGGGCGGGGGTGCGACCAGCTGTCCAACCGCAACCTAGAGACTTTCGCGCTTTCAACAGGTTATGTTCCCGCTCGGCACCGGAGCCCTGCGCCGGCCGCCATCCTGCCCGCGCGGCGGGGACACTGCGAAGAGGTGCGCCATGGAATATGATGTGATCGTGGTCGGCGGCGGTCCGGCGGGCCTGGCCTTCGCCCGCTCGCTCGCCGGCAGCGGCCTTCGGCTGGCGGTGGTGGAGCGGCAGCCGCTCGACGCGCTGGCCGATCCCGCGCCGGACGGACGGGAAATCGCGCTGACCCACCGCTCGGTCGATACCCTCGACGCGCTCGGCGCCTGGGCGCATCTCGAACCGGCCGATGTCGCGCCGCTGCGCGCGGCGCGGGTGCTCAACGGATCGTCGCGCTTCGCGCTGACCTTCGGGGCGGCGGGAACCGGCGAGGACCGGTTGGGGCAGCTCGTTTCCAACCACCGGATCCGCCGCGCGCTGTTCCGGACGCTGGAGGGGCAGGACGGCCTGACGCTGCTCGCCGGCGCGACGGTGACGGAGGTCCACACCGACCGGCAGCGCGCGACGGTCGGCCTGTCGGATGGGCGGAGCCTGACGGCGCGGCTGCTGGTCGCGGCGGACTCGCGGCTTTCGGACGTGCGCGACCGGCTCGGCATCGGGGCGGAGATCAACCGGCTGCGCCAGTCGATGATGGTGTGCCGCGTCGCCCACGAGGGCGATCACGGCGGCGTCGCGACGGAGTGGTTCGAATACGGGCACACGATGGCGATGCTGCCGCTCAACGGCCGGGAGTCCTCGGCGGTGCTGACGCTGCCGTCGGCCGTCCTGGGGGAGATCGCGCGCCTCGATCCGGCGGCGCTCGGCGCGGAGCTCACCCGCCGCTACCGCGGGCGGCTGGGGGAGATGCGCCCGGTGGAGGAGCCGCACGTCTACCCGCTGGTCATGACCTACGCCCATCATTTCGCCGCCACCCGCGCGGCCCTGATCGGCGACACCGCCGTGGGCATGCATCCCGTCACCGCGCACGGCTTCAACCTCGGCCTGCAAAGCCAGGGGACGCTCGCCCGGCTCGTCCGCGCGGCGGCGGCGCGCGGAGGGGACATCGCGGCGCCGCTGCTGCTCCGCCGCTACGAGATGGCGCATCGGCTGGCGTCGCGGCCGCTCTACACCGCCACCAAGCTTCTCGTGAGCCTGTACACCGACGAGCGTCCGTCGGTGTCCATCGTCCGCCACGCGGCGCTGCGGGCCGCCGCGCATCTGCCGCTGGTGCGCAGCACCGTCACCAGGATGCTGATGCAGCGCTGAGCGGGCGCGTCCCCCGCACGAAACTCGGTCAACAGGGTTGCCACCGGCCGCGAGTTCCTGATTCATGCTCCTCGCGGGCGCGGGGGGTGCGCCCGCCGAGCGACCGGAGGGGAGTGCGGTGAACGAGACCGAGGCGGAACGTCAGGCTTTGGCCCGTCTGGGGCAGCAGCTCGACTGGAACCTGCTGCGCACCTTCATGGTGATCGTGCAGGAGGGCAGCATCACCAAGGCCGCCGTCCGCCTGTTTTTGACGCAGCCGGCGGTCAGCCTCGCGCTGAAGCGGCTGGAGGAGCAGCTCGGCCGTTCGCTGATCGACCGGGGGCACGGGCGCTTCGCCGTCACCGCCGCCGGGGAGCAGGTCTACGACGAGGCGGTGTCGATCCACGGCACGGTGTCGCGGCTGGGCGCGCTGGTGCGCGACGCCAAGGACGGGGTCAGCGGCCACGTCCACATCCTGATGACCAGCCGCATCCAGACGGCGCGGCTCGACCAGTCGCTGCGCGAGTTCCACCGGCTCTACCCGCAGGTGACCTTCCGCATCGACGTGATGGCCTCGGCCGACGCGCACATCGCCTTGCAGCAGCGGATCGGCGCCATGGCGATCTGCCTGCTGCGGGAGCCGATTCCGGGGCTGGCGAGCATGGTCTTCCTGCGCCAGACCTACCGGCTCTACTGCGGGCCGGAGTTCCGGCTGTTCGGGCGCAAGAACATCGACATCGCGGAACTGCGGCACGAGAATTTCGTGTCCTTCACCTCCGACCAGATCGACGGGGCGCTGTCGCCGCTGACTCTGTTCCGCGCGCGGGAGGGCTTCGCCGGCCGCGTCGTCGCGTCCTCGGCCAATCTGGAGGAGGTGCGGCGGATGATCCTGTGCGACCTGGGCATCGGCCCGCTGCCCGAACACATCGCGGCGCGCGACGTGGAGGACGGATTGCTGTGGGAATTGCCGCCCTACGAGGGCATCGCCCCGGTGAACATCCACCTGATCTGGAGCGAGCAGGGCAAGCTGAACCGCGCGGAACGGGCCTTCCTGGAATATTTGCAGGAGGTCGCGGCGGGGACGTGAGTTTTGCCCTCTCCCGCCCCGGGAGAGGGAAGGGACCCGCGAAGCGGGAAGGGTGAGGGGCTATCGGAACATGGATTTCGTACCACGCCCGATAGCCCCTCACCCGGCCCTTCGGGCCACCCTCTCCCGGGGCGGGAGAGGGGATCTCAGGCGTTTACTTCGCGTAGTCGAAGAAGCCCTTGCCGGTCTTGCGGCCGAGGTGGCCGGCGTCGACCATTTCCTTCAGCAGCGGGGCCGGGCGGTACTTGGGATCGTTGAAGCCGTCGTAGAAGACGTTCATCACGAACAGCATGGTGTCGAGGCCGATCAGGTCGGCCAGCGCCAACGGGCCGATCGGGTGGTTGCAGCCCAGCTTCATGCCGGAATCGATGTCCTCGGCGCTGGCGATGCCCTCCTGGAGGGCGAAGATCGCCTCGTTGATCATCGGGCAGAGGATGCGGTTGACGGCGAAGCCGGGGCTGTTCTTGGCGGTGATCGGCGCCTTGCCGACGCGCTTGGCGAAGGCTTCCGCCGTCGCCAGGGTCGCGTCCGAGGTCTGAAGGCCGCGGATCAGCTCCAGCAGCGCCATCATCGGCACCGGGTTGAAGAAGTGCATGCCGATGAAGCGGTCGGGACGGTCGGTCGCCGCCGCCAGCTTGGTGATCGAGATCGACGAGGTGTTGGTCGCGATCAGCGCGTCCGGCTTCACGATGGCGCAGAGATCCTTGAGGATCTTGACCTTCAGCGTCTCGTTCTCGGTCGCGGCCTCGATCACGAGGTCGCAGGACGCCAGCTTGGACGTGTCGGTGGTCGCGGTGATGAGGGCGAGCGCGGCCTCGCGGGCCTCGGCCGTCAGCTTCTCCTTCTTAACCAGACGGTCGAGGCTGCCGCCGACGGTCTTCAGGCCACGGGCGACGGCCTCGTCGGAGATGTCGGTCATCACCACGGTCAGGCCGGCCGCCGCGCAGATCTGGGCGATGCCGTTGCCCATGGTGCCGGCGCCGATGATGCCGACGGTCTGGATGGCGGTTGTCTCGGTCATGGTCCCTTGTTCCTTCTTGGCTTCGCAGGTGCAGCGTCTTTTACACCCTTTCCTGTGACACGGCGATGATTGTCCGTGGTCGAAACGGCGGGAGGATGCCCCTTTCTCCGTGCGGCCGATCGCCTCAGCGGTCCGGGATGCCGTATTTGCGCAGCTTGTTGGCGATCATCGTGTGCGAGGTGGCGAGCCGGGCCGCCAGCTTGCGGCTCGACGGGAAGCGGGGGTAGAGCCGGCGCAGCAGCGCTCCCTCGAAGCCCTCCACCGCGTGTTCCCAGTCGGCGGGCTCGTCCAGCGGGGCCGAAACGCCGTCCTCGGCCGGGGCCATGCGGGCGCCGGCCAGCTCCAGGTCGGGGGTGTCGAGGAAGGCGCCGTCGCTCATCGTCACGGCGCGGAAGATGACGTTCTCCAACTGGCGGACGTTGCCGGGCCAGCGGTTGGCGAGCAGCGCCGTGGCCGCCGCCCCGGTCAGGCGGCAGGGCGGGCGGCGGGCCTGGGCGCAGGCGCGCGCGATGAAGTGGCGGGCCAGCAGCAGGATGTCGTCGCCGCGCTCGCGCAAGGGGGGGACCTGGAGCGTCAGCACGTTGAGGCGGTAGAACAGATCCTCGCGGAAGGCGTGGGCGGCGACCATCGCCTCCAGCGCCCGGTGGGTGGCGCTGACGACGCGGACGTCCACCTTCTGCTCGCGCTCGCCGCCGACCCGGCGGAAGCTGCCGTCGTTCAGGAAGCGCAGCAGCTTGGCCTGGAGGTAGGCCGACATCTCGCCGATCTCGTCGAGGAAGACGGTGCCGCCATGGGCCAGCTCCAGCAGGCCGGGCTTGCCGCCGCGCTGCGCCCCGGTGAAGGCGCCGGGCGCGTAGCCGAACAGCTCGCTCTCGGCGAGGTTCTCCGGCACGGCGGCGCAGTTCAGCGCCAGGAACGGTTTGTCGGCGCGCGGGCTGGCGCGGTGGCAGGCGTGGGCGACCAGTTCCTTGCCGGTGCCGGTCTCGCCGAGGATCAGCAGCGGCGCCTCGACCGCCGCGACGCGGGATGCCCGCGCCTTCAGGCCGCGGACCGGCGGTGAGTCGCCGAGGATCGTCTCGAAACCGCCCTCGCCGAAGTTCTGGAGGGCGTCGAGCCGCTCGCCCAGCCGCGACGGGGTGAAGAGAGTCAGGACGGCGCCCTGGGGGCCGCCCGCCGTGTCCTCCACGTCGATGATCGGGGTCACGTCGATCAGGAAGGGCTGGCCGTTCAGCGTCGCCTCGCGGTTGGCGAGGCGGAAGCCGCCCTCGATCAGGTCGCGGGTCAGGCCGGGGTCGCCCAGCAGCGTGCCGAGGTCGGTCCCGGCGAGGCGGCCTTCGGGGAGGCCCGCCACCGAGGCGGCGGCGGCGTTCGCCACGACGACGCGGCCGGCGCCGTCCACCGCCAGCACCGGGTCGGGCAGGGCCGCCAGCAGCGCGTCCAGATGCAGCCGCCGCCGGGTCCCCGGCAGCATGTCGATGGCCGAGACCGATTGCACGCCGGCGACGGTGCGCAGGGAGTCGCCGAGCGCGGGGAGGGTGGCGGGGTCGAGGCCGGGGGCGTCGATGTGGATGTGGGGCGGATCGACCTCGACGCCGGTGACGTTCAGGCGGCGCAGCGCCAGCACGGCGAGGATCTCGTGGGCGATGCCGACCCGGTCGGCGAAGGTGACCTCGATGCGCATGGGGCCTCGGGGGGTGAAACGGTGTCGGCTCCGATGCCCCCTCCCCGTCCCTCCCCCGCTTCGCGGGAGAGGGGGCCGGATCCTTGTCGGCGTTCGGCGGCAGTCCCCTCTCCCGCCGAAGGCGGGGGAGGGTTAGGGAGGGGGCACGGCAACAACCACTGTACCGAATTTCATACAGCGTATCAAAATCTTTACAGCCGCTACAAGTCATTGGAGAACAGTGGAAATTTTTCCACTCCCTTTCAAAAGTCCTGCCTCTGTAAACATTTGCATACACTCAAATCCTCCTACCTCTCCCCCAAACCCCAGCCTTTCCGCCATCCCCCCACTTGGCATCCCGCTTGCTAACCAGCCTCCCAAGAGAGTCCTCCATCCTCGGGAGCCAGTCACATGCGGGTCATCGTTCTGGGCAGCGGCGTCATCGGTGTTTCGACCGCCTATTATCTGGCGCGCGCCGGCCATGACGTGACGGTGATCGACCGGCAGGAAGGCCCCGCGCTGGAGACCAGCTTCGCCAACGCGGGCGAGGTCTCGCCGGGCTACTCCGCCCCCTGGGCGGCGCCAGGGCTGATGCTGAAGGCCATCAAGTGGATGACCATGAAGCACTCGCCGCTGGTCATCCGGCCCAAGCTGGACCCGGCGCTGTGGTCGTGGTGCCTGAAGCTGCTGATGAACGCCAACGAGACCAGCTACCAGCTCAACAAGAGCCGGATGGTCCGCATCGCCGAATACAGCCGCGACTGCCTGAAGGCCCTGCGCGCCGAGACCGGCATCGCCTATGACGAGCGCACCAAGGGCACCTTCCAGGTCTTCCGCACCCAGAAGCAGTTGGACGCCGCCGGCTACGACATGGCGGTGCTGGAGCGCTACGGCGTTCCCTTCAGCCTGCACGACCGCGACGGCCTCGGCGCCGTCGAGCCGGCGCTGGAAGGCGTGAAGGAGAAGCTGGTCGGCGGGCTGCTGCTGCCGGGCGACGAGACCGGCGACTGCTTCCTGTTCACCAACCGTCTGGCCGAGTTCGCGGCCAAGCGCGGCGTCGAATTCCGCTACGGCGTCACCATCCGTGGCTTGGAGAGCGACGGCCGCAAGGTCACCGGCGTCGTCACCGACCAGGGCACGCTGACCGCCGACAGCTACGTCGTCGCCATGGGCAGCTACTCGCCCAAGCTGGTGAAGCGCTTCGGGCTCGACCTGCCGGTCTACCCGGTGAAGGGCTATTCGCTGACCCTGCCGATCACCGACGCCTCGGGCGCCCCGGAATCGACCGTGATGGACGAGACCCACAAGGTCGCCGTCACCCGGCTGGGCGACCGCATCCGCGTCGGCGGCACGGCGGAGCTGGCCGGCTTCGACCTGACGCTGCGTCCGCGCGGCCGGGGGCCGCTCGACCATGTGGTCAGCGACCTGTTCCCGCGCGGCGGCGACCTGTCGAAGGCGGAGTTCTGGACCGGCCTGCGCCCCAACACGCCGGACGGCACGCCGATCGTCGGCCCGACGCCGGTGCGCAACCTGTTCCTGAACACCGGCCACGGCACGCTGGGCTGGACGATGGCCGCCGGCTCGGGCCGTCTGGTCGCCGACGCGGTCGGCGGCCGCAAGACCGAGATCGACCTGGACGGCCTGACGGTGGACCGCTACGGCCGCAAGTCGTCGGCCGCCGTGGGCGAGCCCAGCGGCGCCGTCCGCACGGCCTGAACCCTTTACATCGCCTTGGCCCGTGCCGTACGGCGGAAGCGGGTCATGGCGAGTTCCATCAGCATCGCCTCGCTGACGACGGCGCCATCCAGCACATGCTGGCGGGCGCCGTTTTCGTGCTTGCGCACCTGATGGCCGAGCCGGCGCAGGTGCAGGATCGCCTCGTAGAGCCGGGCCGGCGGCTCCCCGGTGTGGGGGCGGGCGCCGCTCACGCGATCACCACGACGATCAGGCGCTTGGGGCCGTGGACGCCGTAGGCGAGGGTCTGCTCGATGTCGGCGGTCTTGCTGGGGCCGGAGACCAGCAGCGCGTTGGTCGGCATGCCCTCGGCCCAGCGGTTGTCGCGCATCGCCTGCCAGAAGGTGTCGTAGAGCGCGTCGGCGCGCAGCAGCGCCACATGGATGTGCGGCACCAGCGAGAGCAGGCGCGGTTCCTGCGCGCTCGGCCACAGGATCAGGCTGCCGGTCTCGGCGATGGCGCCGAGCGTGGAAGTGAGGCCGGCGTCGATGCCCTCGAAGAGCTGTTCCTTGAAGGTCTCGACCGGGCGGTCGTAGGGGATGAGGTGCACTCCCTCTCCCGCCCCGGGAGAGGGAAGGGGCCCGCGAAGCGGGAAGGGTGAGGGGCTGTCGGGCGTGGGGTTGGAATCATGTTCCGATAGCCCCTCACCCTCCCCATGCTCCGCATGGGTCCCCTCCCTCTCCCGGGGCGGGAGAGGGCTGGTGGCAGCCGCCAACGTCTTCCCATCCGGCGTTCCCGGCGCGTACAGCAGTGTCGTCGCGCCTTCCCGCGCCAGGAACTCCCGCACCACGGCGGGCCAATCCGCTTCGGTCGCGTCCAGGAACTCGGTGTGGACCGCTTCCATCAGGCGGCGGATGCGGGGGAGGCGTTCCTCCGGCGCCCAGCGCTTGTCGGCCAGCACGGTGGTGTCGGACGGCGGCGGGGTGATCGGGTGGGCGTCGCGGCTGGCGCGCAGCTTGGCCAGGATGGCGGAACGGGCGTCAGACATCGGGGATCCCCTTCTCGCGGGCCAGATCGTGGAGCGTGCGCGACGCGAAGCGCGGCTTGGTCCGCACGCTGGTCCATTCCTTGAGCAGCGGCAGCCCCGTGGGCGCCGCGTTGCCGAGCTTGCTCATCGCCATGGTGGCGATCTTGTAGGCCATGGGCGAGGCGTTCATCGCCGCCCAGCCCTTCCACACCATCGCTTCCGTCTTGCTGGCCTGGGCGCCGGAATCCTTCACCGCGTCGCCGGGGCGCACCGCCTCGACGCGCAGCCGGCCCATGATCTCGACGATGGGGATCTTGACCGGGCAGATCTCGACGCAGGCGTTGCACATGGTGCAGGCGTGGGGCATCTCGCCGCGCTTGGCCAAGCCCTCCATCTGCGGCACCAGGATCTTGCCGATGGGGCCGGGGTAGGGCGCTTCGTAGGCGTGGCCGCCGACCTTGGTGTAGACCGGGCAGTGGTTCATGCAGGCGCCGCAGCGGATGCAGCGCAGCGTGTCGCGCAGCTCGGCGTCGGCGTAGACCGAGGACCGCCCGTTGTCGAGGATCACCAGATGGATCTCGCGCGGGCCGTCCAACTCGCCCTCCTTGCGGGGCGAGGTGATCATGTTGACGTAGGTGGTGATCGGTTGGCCGGTGGCCGAGCGCGGCAGCAGGCTGATGACCGGCGGCACGTCCTCCAGCGTTTCGACCACCTTCTCCAGACCCATGAAGGCGATGTGGACCGGCGGCACCGTGGTGCACATGCGGCCGTTGCCCTCGTTCTCGATCAGGCAGAGCGTGCCGGTCTCGGCCACCGCCGCGTTGACGCCGGACATGCCGACGTCGGCGTTCATGAACTTCTGGCGCAGGATGCGCCGCGCGAGGCCGGTCAGGTAGGCGGCGTCCTCGATGCTCTCCGCCTCCTTGATCTTGCGCTTGAACAGGTGGGCGATCTGCTTGGTGTTCAGGTGGATCGCCGGCATGATGATGTGCGAGGGCATGGTGCCGTCGAGTTGGACGATGTACTCGCCCAGATCGGCCTCCAGCGCCTCGATGCCGTGCTCTTCGAGGAAGGCGTTGAGGTGCATCTCCTCGGTCACCATCGACTTGCCCTTGACGGCGAGCTTGGCGTCCACGCGCTTCATGATGTCGAGGACGATGGCGTTGGCCTCGTCCGTGGTCGAGGCCCAATGCACCTGGATGCCGTTGCGGGTGCAGTTGGCCTCAAGCTTTTCCAGCAGCTCCGGCAGCTTGGAGAGCGCGCGCAGGCGCACGCTGGCCGCCAGCGCCCGCATGTCGTGCCATTCCTTGGCGTCGGCGAACTGGACGGCGCGCTTGGTCATCAAGCCGTCCATGGCGCGGCGGAAGTTGCCGCGAAGCTGCGGGTCGAGCAGCGCCGCCTTCGACGCGGCGGCGAAGTTGACCGGCGCTTCCGTTCCGTGATGCTCAGCCATGGAGGCGCTCCTTCAGGAACTGGGCGATGTGCTGGCCCTGGACCGGCTTATGCCCGCCCTCCAGCGCGCCGTTGATGTTCAACAGGCAGCCGCAGTCGCCCGACACCACCCGCTTGGCCCCGGTCTGCTCGATGTCGTCGACCTTGTCGCCGACCATCGCGGCGGAGATCTCCGGGTGGCGCACCGCGAAGGTGCCGCCGAAGCCGCAGCATTCCTTCTCGCGCTTCAACTCCACCAGCTCGACGTTGGCGAGCTGGCGCAGCAGGGCCTTCGGTTCCTCGACCACGCCCATCTCGCGCTGGGCGTGGCAGGAGGCGTGCCACGTCACCCGCACCGGTTCGCCCTTGTCCTCCAGCTTGACGTCGAGGACCTGGACGAGGAACTGGGTCAGTTCCCAGACGCGGGACGACACCTGCACCGCCTTGGCCTCGTCCGGCTCGCCGTGGAACAGGTGGGGCCAGTGCTTCTTCATCATGCCGGCGCAGGAGCCCGACGGCACCACGATGGGCAGGTCGCCGGGGAACAGGTCGAGCTGGGCGCGGGCGACCTTGAGGGCGTCGGCGCGGTAGCCGGAGTTGTAGGCCGGCTGGCCGCAGCAGCTCTGCCCCTGCGGGAAGACCACGGTCAGGCCCTGGGCCTTCAGCAGATCCATGCCGGCCATGCCGGCGTCGGGGAAGAACAGATCGACCAGACAGGTTCCGAAGAAATAGACCTTGCTCGGGCGGGTTGGGCTCGGCCGAGGCGGGGTTGGCTGGGTCATCTTGAGAATCCTGTCAGAAGGCGGCTTCGGGCGTGCGCGTGGTGGCGGGCACCGCCGTCTTGGGGCGCGAGCAGGCGTCGACGAGGTAGACGATGGAGCGGTAGGGCAGGCCGGCGTGGTCCGACAGGCCGATCTCGCAGGTCCGGCTGGTCGAGTAGCCGGATTTGGCGCCCGCCGGCACATCCTTCTTGAGATGGCGCAGGGCGTGGGCGTTGAGTTCCGGCGTCGAGAAGCCCTTGTCCCCGGCGAAGCCGCAGCAGCCGACGTCCTCCGGGACCACCACCTGCGTGGCGCAGGTCTTGGCGATGGCGGTCAGCGTGGCGTCCAGACCCATGCGGCGGGTGCTGCAGGTCAGGTGCAGGACGACCGGCTCCGCGCTTTTGACGATGTCGAGGCGGGGCAGGGCGTGGACGTGCAGGAACTCGGCGATGTCGAGGATCTTCAGGCCGCCCTCGGTCAGCCGCTTCTTCAGGCGGAAGGCGCAGGGGCTGGTGTCCATCACGATGGGCAGCGCGCCGTTGTTGCTGGCCTTGGCCAGCGCCGCCAGCATCGCGTCGGCCTTGGCGTCGGCCTGGGCGGCGAGGCCCTTGCTCTCCAGCGACATGCCGCAGCATTGCGACGACAGCTCCTCCGGGTAGATCACCCGGAAGCCGGCCTTGCGCATCAGCGCCTCGACCTTCTCGGGCAGCGGGGTCTGCTCCGGGTCTTCGGCGGCCGGACCCATGGTGCGGCTGACGCAGCTCGGGATGTAGACCACGGCCGGCGCGTCGGGGAGGGAGACGTGGCCCGGCAGCGGCGTGAAGCCGACCGGCTTGGGCATGTTGCGCGGCAGGCCCGGCAGATGGCCGGCGGTCAGGGTGCGGGCGGCGGCGCTGACGGCATCCGGTCCGACGACGCGGCGGGCGAGGTCGGCCAGCCGCAACCCGGTGCGCGCCATGCCCAGCACGCCGCCCATGTGGTCGGCGACGAAATCGCCGGCCTTCTGGGCGACGGCGCCGCGCTTCTGGCCGCGCAGCGCCTTGACCAGCAGCCCCGTCTCGATCCCGACCGGGCAGGCGGTGGAGCAGAGCCCGCAGGCCGCGCAGGTGTCGATGCCCTGGTAGTCGTAGGCTTGGCTCAGCGCTTCCAGCCGCGCCGGGTCGGCGCCGTCGCGGGTCAGGCGGGAAATCTCGCGCCAGCCGACGATGCGCTGGCGCGGCGACAGCGTCATCTTGTGCGACGGGCAGGTCGGCTCGCAGAAGCCGCACTCGATGCAGGTGTCCACCAGCGGGTGGGCCGGCGGCATCGGCTTGAGGTTCTTGAGGTGCGCCTCGGGGTCGCCGTTCAGGATGACGCCGGGGTTCAGCAGCCCCTCGGGATCGAACAGCGCCTTGATTTCCTTCATCAGGCCGTAGGCCTGCGGACCCCATTCCATCTCGACGAAGGGGGCCATGTTGCGGCCGGTGCCGTGCTCCGCCTTCAAGGACCCATCGTAGCCCTTCACCACCATGGTGCAGACGTCGTCCATGAACTGGCGGTAGCGGTCGATCTCGGCGTCGGTGTCGAAGGCCTGGGTGAAGACGAAGTGCAGGTTCCCTTCCAGCGCGTGGCCGAAGATGATGGCCTCGTGGTAGGCGTGCTTGACGAACAGCGCCTGGAGTTCAACCGTCGCCTCGGCCAGCCGCTCCAGCGGGAAGGCCACGTCCTCGATGATGACGGTGGTGCCCAACTCGCGGATGGCGCCGACCGCCGGGAACAGGCCCTTGCGGATCTTCCAGAAGCCCTCGCAGGCCTTGGCGTCGGTGGTGAAGGCGCCGTCGCCGATGGTGACCGTCGTCGCCAGCACGGCGGCGATCGCGGCCAACTGGGAGTCCAGCGCGGCCACGCTCTCGGCGCGGGTCTCGACCAGCAGGCAGGCCACGTCGGGGCCGAAGCCCTTGATCTGCGCCGGCATGCCCGGCTTGTCCTCGATGGAGCGCAGCGAGGCGCGGTCCATCAGCTCCACCGCCGAGACCGGCGTCGCCTTCAGCAGCGCGACGGCGCGGCAGGCCTCGGCGATGTCGGGGAAGAACAGCAGCGCGCTCGCCTTGTGGGCGTGCTCGGGCACCGTGTTCAGGGTGATGGTGGAGATGAAGCCCAGCGTGCCTTCCGACCCGATCAGCAGGTGCTGGAGGATGTCGACGGGGTCCTCGTAGTCGACCAGCGCGTTCAGGCTGTAGCCGGTGGTGTTCTTGATGCGGAACTTGTCGCGGATGCGCCCGGCCAGCGCCTCGTCGGCGCGGGTCCGCGCGCCCAGCTCGTTCAGGCCGTCGAGCAGGCTCTTGTGGCTGCGCCAGAAGGCCGCGCGGCTGACCGCGTCGCCGGTGTCGAGCGCGGTGCCGTCGGTCAGCACCAGCCGCATCGAGGACAGCGTCCGGTAGCTGTTCTGCGCGGTGCCGCAGCACATGCCGCTGGCGTTGTTGGCGGCGATGCCGCCGATCTTGGCGGTGGCGATGGAGGCCGGGTCGGGACCGATCTTGCGGCCGAGCGGCGCCAGCTTGCGGTTGGCCTCGGCGCCGATGACGCCGGGCTGGAGGGTCACCGTCGCGGCGTCGGCGGAGATGGCGCAGCCGCGCCAATGGTCGCCCAGCAGGACCAGCACGCTGTCGCTGACCGCCTGCCCCGACAGGCTGGTGCCGGCGGCGCGGAAGGTGACGGGCGCCTGGTGCGCGCGGGTGACGCGGAGCAGGCCGACGACCTCCTCCTCGCTCTCGACGATGGCGACGATCTTGGGAATGAGGCGGTAGAAGCTGCCGTCGGTGCCGTAGGCCAGCGTCCGCAGCGGATCGGTGATCAGGCGGGCCTCGGGCATGAACGCCCGCAGCTCGGTCAGCACGCGCTCGTAGGGGACGGGCAGCATCGGTCTTCCTTCGGCTGGATGAGGTGGCTTCAAGGAAAAGGCCGGTCGGACGGGGGGAACCCGTCCGACCGCAGTCAGGAGACTCTAGACGCGGAGGATCAGGGGATCATCCACTGGAAGTAGTAGGCCTGGAGCGCGGTGATCACGCCGATGATCGCCACGAAGAACAGGCTGTGCTTGAGGGTGAAGCGGAACAGGTCCGCCTCGCGCCCGACCAGCCCCACGGCGGCGCAGGCCACCGCGATGGACTGCGGCGAGATCATCTTGCCGGTGACGCCGCCGGTGGTGTTGGCGGTGACCATCAGGATGTCCGACAGGCCGAGCTGCTGCGCGGTGGTCGCCTGGAGGGCGCAGAACAGCGCGTTGGACGAGGTGTCCGACCCGGTCAGGAACACGCCGAGCCAACCCAGCACCGGCGAGAAGAACGGGAAGGCGCTGCCCGTGCCGGCCAGCAGCAGGGCCAGCGTCGAGGACAGGCCCGAGTAGTTGGCGATGAAGGCGAAGGCCAGCACCATGCCGATCGAGTAGATCGGGCGGCGCAGCTCCATGATCGTCTCGCCGAAGGTCGAGACCGCCGCCGCCGGCTTCATGCGCAGGAAGACGACCGTGACGATGGCGGTCAGCAGGATCGCGGTGCCGGTGGCCGCCAGCAGGTCCAGCTTGTAGACCGCGTCGTAGGGCTTGGGCGAGGCGACGATGGGGGCGACGCGCATCACCAGCTGGTGCAGGCCGTCGACCGGGAAGTACAGCACCGTCGAGGCCAGCGCACCGGTCTTGGCGAACAGGGCCTTGAAGGGCGCGAGGCTCCACACGGTGACGATGGCGGTCAGGACCAGGAAGGGCGACCACGCCTTGATCACCTGACCCGTGGTGTAGGCGCCGCCGGTGCCGCCGGCCAGCGCGGAGGCCGGGGTGGCCATGGCGCCGACGGAGGCCGCCGCCGGGGCGCCCATGACGTTGGTGTTCTCGAAGCGGAAGATGCGCTTGGGCTTCCACACCTTGAGGAACAGCGTCAGGCAGACCAGGCTGAACAGGGCCGAGGTGATGTCGGGCAGCTCGGGGCCGATGAAGTTCGAGGTGAAGAACACGCCGATGGCGAAGGAGAGGCCCGCCACCAGCACCGCCGGCCACGTCTCGCGCACGCCGCGCACGCCGTCCATGATGAAGACGATCCAGAACGGCACGAAAGTGGCGAGCAGCGGAAGCTGACGGCCGGCCATCTGGCCGATCTTGAAGGGATCGAGGCCCGTCACCTGACCGGCGACGATCATCGGGATGCCCATGGCGCCGAAGGCCACCGGGGCGGTGTTGGCGATCAGGCAGAGGCCGGCGGCGTAGAGCGGGTTGAAGCCCAGCCCCACCAGCAGCGCCGCCGTGATGGCGACCGGCGCGCCGAAGCCCGCAGCACCCTCAAGGAAGGCGCCGAAGGAGAAGCCGACCAGCAGCATCTGGAGGCGCTGGTCCTCGGTGATCGACAGCACCGACGAGCGGATGATGTCGAACTGCCCGGTCTTGACCGTGACCTTGTAGAGGAACACGGCGCCGACGATGATCCAGGCGATCGGCCACAGCCCGTACAGGAAGCCGTAGACGGCCGAGGCGAAGCCCATGCCGAGCGGCATCTTGTAGAAGACGATGGCGACCAGCAGCGCGATGGCGACCGTGATGGTGGCGGCGACGTGCCCCTTCATCCGCAGGAAGGCCAGGGCGACGAAGAAGAAGATAATCGGCAGCGCGGCGACCAGCGCCGAGACCCAGAGGTTCCCCGCCGGATCATAGACTTGCATCCAAGGTTGCATTTTTTTCTTCCATTCAAGTTTGACCGCACCGGCGACCCGACGGCGGCGTGATCAGAAACCCGGGGCAACCGTCAGCGCTGCGGCCAGACACGGCAACGACGCAAGCGGCACGGGAAAAGCCGTGCCGGTGATTGGGACGTGGACGCGTGACCAGCTCATCCGAAGGCCTCCTTCGCGGGGGGCGTGGGTTTCCAGACCTAGAATTTTCGGGGATGAGTCCGGTCGTCGGGCGCCTGCCGTCCGGCAAGGCGCCAGCGTTCGCCGCCACCCGAAGGCGACGGCGCGGAACGCCGTCTCGGCGGGTCCGTCCTTTCCCCAGAACGCATGGACGCCCTTGACCCGGCGGTGGTTCGGGACAGAATCCTTCACCGGCCGCCATTGTTTGGGCGTCTCTTGTTCATATGACCAGCGTTGGATAAAAGATTTGACCAGACCGTGCAACGGTAAAATCATTGAGGACGCGGTGCACTTTGGTAGGGGGGTGGGGGTGGCATGACGCGGCGGCAGTGGACGCCGTTGGAATCCATGGGGTATTAAGACACCCGAACGCGCAGAAGGACCGCCGACCCAATGCAGGGGACGATCAAACCCGCCAAGCTGGCCGACGCCATCGCCGAGCATCTGGAAAAGCTGATCCTGGAGGGTGCGCTGAGGCCGGGCGAAAAGCTGTTGGCCGAGCGCGAACTGGCGGCCAAGCTGGACGTGTCCCGCCCCTCGCTGCGCGACGCCATCGCCAAGCTGGAGGAGCGCGGGCTGCTGGTGACCGGGCGCAACGGCACCCACATCGCGCAGTTCCTGTCGCACATCGGCGACCCGCTGGTGGCGCTGCTCCAGAACAACCCGAAGACGACCTTCGACTATCTGGAGTTCCGCCGCTCCATCGAGGCGCAGGCGGCGATGCTGGCGGCCCAGCGCGCCACCGACCTCGACCACGCGCAGATCCGCGGCATCGTCGCCCGCATGAAGGCCGCCCACGGCAAGGACGACAGCTCGGAGGAGGCGGATTCCGACGCCGACCTGCATCTGGCGATCTACGAGGCGGCGCACAACATCGTCATGCTGCACATCATGCGGACCCTGTCCGAGATGCTGCGCAACGACGTGTTCTACAACCGCGCCGACCTCTATTCGCGCCAGGGCGTGCGCGACCTGCTGCTGGCCCAGCATCTGGAGATCGCCGACGCGGTGCTGGCCGGCGACCCGGTGCGCGCCCACGCGGCGGCCGAGGCGCATGTCGAATACACGCTGAAGACCCTGCGCGAGATCCGCGAGAACGACGCCCGGCTGGAGGTGTCGCTGCGGCGGATCGGGCGGACGGACCTGATAGACACGGCGGGGTGATCGGGCGACGATAGGCCCGGTCTGGCGGGACACCGCCGGGCGCGCTACACTCAACGCCAGCGAAACGGCCGACCGATGAGCATGCACGCACCGCCCAAGAAGCGCCGGATCCTGCTGATCGAGGACATGGTTCCGCTCGCCAAACTCTACATCGAGTTCCTGCGCGGCGAACCGCTCGACGTCGTCCACGTGGCCAAGGGGCGCGACGCGCTGGCGTCCGCCGCGTCCCGGCCGCCCGACGCGGTGATCCTCGACCTCAAGCTGCCCGACATGGACGGGCTGGACGTGCTGCGCGCCCTGCAGGAGCGCGACCCCGGCGTGTCGGTGGTGATCGTCACCGCCCACGGCTCCATCGACCTCGCGGTCGAGGCGATGCGGCTGGGCGCCTTCGACTTCATCGTGAAGCCGTTCAACGCCGACCGGCTGAACCTGACGCTGCGCAACGCGCTGGAGCGCCGGGCGCTGACCCGCATCGTCGAGGGCTACCGCAAGGATCTCGACCGCGACCGCTTCCACGGCTTCATCGGCGGCTCGGACGAGATGCAGGCGGTCTACCGCACCATCGAGAGCGTGGCTACCAGCCGGGCCAACGTCTTCATCACCGGGGAGAGCGGCACCGGCAAGGAGGTCGCGGCCCACGCCATCCACCGCGCCAGCCCGCGCCGCGACCGCGCCTTCATCGCGCTGAACTGCGCCGCCATCCCCAAGGACCTGCTGGAAAGCGAGATCTTCGGCCATGTGAAGGGCGCCTTCACCGGGGCGACCGGCGACCGGCCGGGGGCGGCGACGCTGGCGGACGGCGGCACGCTGTTCCTCGACGAGATCTGCGAGATGCCGGTCGACCTGCAATCCAAGCTGCTGCGCTTCGTCCAGACCGGCGCCGTCACGCCGGTCGGCAGCGGGCAGGAGGCGCGGGTGGACGTGCGCATCGTCGCCGCCACCAACCGCGATCCGCTGGCCGAGGTGCAGGCCGGGCGGTTCCGCGAGGATCTCTACTACCGCCTGCACGTCATCCCGCTGGCCCTGCCGCCGCTGCGCGACCGGGGGGAGGACGTGGTGGAGATCGCCCGCGCCCTGCTGGCCGACTACGTCCGCGAGGAGGGCAAGAGCTTCACCGCCTTCGCGCCGGAGGTCGAGGCGCGGCTGCGCGGCTACGACTGGCCGGGCAACGTGCGGCAGTTGCAGAACGTCCTGCGCAACATGGTGGTGCTGCACGACGGGACCTGGGTGACGGCGGACATGCTGCCGGCGCGCATGGCGGCCCCCCCGGCGGCGCCCTGCGCGCCGGCCCCCTCCCCCGGTCCGTCGGCGGCCGGCGGCCTGTTCCCCGACGACGGCACGGTGGTGCCGCTGTGGCAGGTCGAGAAGGAGATGATCCGCCGCGCGCTGCGCCTGACCGGCGACGACGTGCCGCGCGCCGCCCTGATGCTGGAGATCAGCCCGTCGACCATCTACCGCAAGCTCCAGCAATGGCGCTCGACCGAGGAGACCGCGGTGTGACCGCCGCCCCCCTGCCGCCGACCGAAGCGGCCCGCCAAGCCGTTCTGGACAGCTATTGCGTGCTCGACACCCAGCCGGAACCGGGCTTCGACACGATCACCAAGCTGGTCTCGCACGTCATGCGCTGCCCGATCGCGCTGGTGTCGCTGATCGACCGCGACCGGCAATGGTTCAAGAGCCGCGTCGGGCTGGGCGACGTGACGGAGACGCCGCGCGATCTCGCCTTCTGCGCCCACGCGATCCTCGGCGACGCGGTGATGGTGGTGACGGACGCCTCCCAGGACCCGCGCTTCGCCGATCATCCCGCCGTGACCGGGGAGGCGCATCTCCGTTTCTACGCCGGGGCGCCGCTGATCGCCGACGGCGAGCGGCTCGGCACGCTCTGCGTCGCCGATACCCACGCGCGCCCCTTCGAGGAGCGCGACGCCGAGACGCTGGCCCAGCTCGCGCGGCTGGTGGTGGACGAGCTGAACCTGCGCCGCGAGGTGCTGCGCCGCGAGCGGGCCGAGGCGGAGCTGACCCTGGCCCGGCAGGCTCTTGGCGCCGCCATCGACGCGACCCCGGACGGGCTGGTGATGTACGACGCCGAGGACCGGCTGATCCTGTGCAACCAGGCCTACCGCGACGCGCACCCGCTGACGGCGCCGCTGCTGGTGCCGGGTGCCGCGCTCGACGCGATCCTGCGCGCCGGCGTGCTCAACGGCGAGTTCGGCCGCGCGCCGTCGGGCGATCCGGGCGACGAGGCGTGGCTGCGCGCCGAGACGCAGCGCCACCGCAACCCCGGCCCGCCCTTCGAGCGGGAACTGGCGGACGGGCGCTGGATCCGGCTGGCGGCGAACCGGGCGGCGAACGGCGCGCTGGTCGTCACCCGCACCGACATCACCCGCAGCAAACGCTCCGAGGAGGAGTTGCAGCGTCAGGCCGCCGACATGTGCGCGTTGGCCGAGGGGCTGGACGCCGCCCGCGAGGACGCCGACCTGCACCGGTCGACCGCCGAGGCGGCGACCCACGCCAAATCGGACTTCCTGGCCGCGATGAGCCATGAAATCCGCACGCCGATGAACGGCATCATGGGGATGACCGAACTGCTGTTCGACACCCCGCTGAGCGACGAGCAGCGCCAGTTCGCCAAGGCGGTGCGCAGCTCCGCCAACGCCCTGCTGACCATCGTCAACGACATCCTCGACTTCTCCAAGCTGGAGGCCGGCAAGGTCGCCATCGAGGCGCTGCCCTTCGACCCCGCCGATCTGGTGGAGGGGGTGGTGGAGCTTCTGACGCCCCGCGCGCGGGAACGCGACATCGAGATCGGCTTCTTCATCGACCCGCTGCTGCGCCGCACCCTGATCGGCGACCCGACGCGCATCCGTCAAATCCTGGTCAATCTGGTCGGCAACGCCGTCAAGTTCACCCATGAAGGCAGCGTCACCGTGGAGCTGGAGGCGGTGGAGGCCGGCGACGGCCATCTGGTGATGCGGACCACGGTGACCGACACCGGCATCGGCATCCCCGCCGACGCGCTGCCCAGCCTGTTCAACAAGTTCCAGCAGGTCGACGGATCGATCACCCGCAAATACGGCGGCACCGGGCTGGGGCTGGCGATCTGCCGGCAATTGTCGGAGCTGATGGGCGGCGGCATCCTGGTGGAAAGCACCGTCGGCCTCGGCAGCCGCTTCCAGGTCGATCTGCCGCTGGCGCTGGGGGCCGAGGAGGTCTCGCCGGCCGACTGCCCGCTGGTCGGGCGCCGGGCGCTGGTGGTCGATGATCTGGCGATCAACCGGCGCGTCCTCTCCTCGATGCTGGAGGGGCTGGGCGCGCAGGTGGTGGCGGTGGAGGGCGCGATGGACGCGCTCGACGCGCTGGACCGGGCCTCGGCGGCGGGACGGCTGTTCGACGTGGCGCTGATCGACCACACCATGCCGGTGATGAGCGGCGAGGCGCTGCTCGCGGCCATCGCCGAGCGGCCCGAACTGGGCGGGCTCAAGCGGGTGCTGGTCACGTCCCTGGGGGCGGGGCAGGGGGCGGGAGGGCGGCCGGACGGGCTGGCCGACGCGACCCTGACCAAGCCGCTGCGCCTGACCGCGCTCGCCACCTGCCTGTCCGGGCTGTTCGGCCTGACGCCGGACGCCCCGCCGGCCCCGCCCGAGCAGGCCCAGCCGGCGGCGCAGACGCGGTCCGGCCGCATCCTGCTGGCCGAGGACAACCGCACCAACCAGCTCTTCGCCACGACGCTGCTGCGCCGGCTCGGCTATTCGGTGGAGGTCGCGGAGGACGGCGAGCAGGCCCTGGCCCTGGCGGCGGCGGGCGGCATCGATCTGATCCTGATGGACGTGCAGATGCCGGGGATGGACGGGCTGGACGCCGCCCGCGCGATCCGCGAGCTGGACGGCCCGCGCGCCTCCGTGCCCATCGTGGCCCTGACCGCCGACGCCATGCCGGGCACCCGCGACCAGTGCCTCGCCGCCGGGATGAACGACTACATCACCAAGCCGATCCACCGGCAGGCGCTGCTGGCCGCGCTCGACCGCTGGTTCCCGGCGGCGGATGCGGCGCCGGAGCCGCCGGTCGCCGAACTGAGCGCGGCACGGCACGCCTGGGCGGCCGGCGTCGACGAGGCCATCGACGAAACGGTGCTGTCGGATCTGGAGGCGAGCGTCGGCGCCGACAGCCTGTCGATGATCGTCGACAGCTTCCTGGAGGATGTGACCCAACGGCTCGACCGTCTGGCCGCCGTCATCAGCCAGTCGGCGGCGGGCGAGGTCGATCTGCGGGCGCTGGCCGGCGAGGCGCACGACCTGTCCAGCATGGCCGGCAGCTTCGGCGGCATGGGGGTGATGCATCTGGCGTGGCGGCTGGAGGTGTCCTGCCGCCACGGCGAGCGGGCGCAGGCCAACGCCCTTCTTCCGGTGCTGGTGCGCGAGGCCGGGCGGCTGGAGCGGGGCTTGCGCCAGCGCGCGGCGGAGCGGGCCTCCTGAGCGGCGGTCGCCTCAGCGGCGGCCCAGCAACAGCTGGCGGCGGGCCAGCGCGCGGTGCAGCGCCTGGCGCTGGGCGACCGTCCGGGGGCGGCCCCGGACGCCGCTGGCGAACAGCCCCTCCAGCCCTTGGCCGAACATCTCCCAACTGCGCACCGGCCCGGTGTCGATGTGCAGGAAATGCGAGCGCGGGTACCAGCCGACCCCGCCGCGCTTCAGGTCCAGCGCGCTGCGGTGCGCGTCGGGCAGGCGCGCGGGGAAGGTGACGTCCAGCGCGCGGCCCAGCAGATGCTGGCTGTGCTCGGCGACTCCCAGCGACTTGGCGGCCAGCTTGGCGTTGGTTTCCGGGGTGCGGAAGGCCGAGAGGATGGTCGCCTTGGGCTGGCCGACGACGTCCATGATGTCGGCCAGGAAATCGAGCGTCCCCACGTCGAGCGGCCCGACCTTGTTGGCGTGGTGGTCGCGCAGGACCTGGGCCAGATCGGTCATCGCGTCGGGCAGGGGACCGGACGCATCGCGGTAGGGGCCGTCGAAGGATTCGCCGGTGTGCTGGTTCCGGAGGGACAGCCGGCGCGGGGCGGAGGGCAGGGCCAGCGCGGCGTCGGACATCACCACCAGCACGCCGCACCCGATCAGCAACTCGCGGCGCTTCAGCGACAGGGAAACGGAGGGCGGGGCCAAGGCATGGTCTTTCAAAGGCATAGAGCAAAGTCGGCAAAATGATTTTAAATCGCAATCGTAAACTTATCGCTGCCGCCGGATGGGTGCAGAGGTCACGGCCGGGTAATGCCCTGTTCTCGGGGGCAAGGGATGATCGCGTCCAGTTCCCTCTCCCGCCCCGGGAGAGGGAAGGGGCCCATGCGGAGCATGGGAAGGGTGAGGGGCTATCGGAACATGGATTGCGTACCACGCCCGATAGCCCCTCCCCCTCCCCACGCCTGCGGCGCGGGTCCCCTCCCTCTCCCGGGGCGGGAGAGGGCTTGGTCAACCAGTGCCCGGCTGGGCCGAGCCGTCGATCTCCTCGGCGCGTTCGCGCAACTCCTTCGACGACAGCCCGGCGGGGGTGGCGTCCTGGAGCGTGCCGTCGCCGGGCGTCTTGCGCATGTCCTCGCGCGGGGAGCGCTGGCCGGCCGGGGTTTCGTCGCGCGGGGTGGGCTGCCCCGTGCCGGCACCGGGACGATCGGCGCTAGGGCGTTCGGGGGAGGGACGTTCGTCGGGCGTGTCGGTCATGATATCCTCGTGCTAGTCTCTGTCCATTCAACCCCGCCGACGGCTCCGAGGTTCCCCACCCCGGACCGCCGCCTGTTGGCGTGGGTGGATCAAAACGGGTAAGAACCAAAGGCGGCACAACGCCAAGCTCTGTCCGCGCGCACCCCGCGCGGGCCGGCACGCCAAGCGCCGACCAGCCAAGGAGAGTGAAAAGGTCATGGAATCGAGCAAGCACACGCCCCACGGCGATGTCAGCGAGGTCGGCACCGTCACGTTGACCGACGACGCCACCGGCAAGACGCTGAAGCTTCCGGTGCTGGAGGGCTCCACCGGGCCGCGGGTCATCGACATCCGCAAGCTCTACGCCGCCACCGGTTACTTCACGTATGATCCGGGCTTCACCTCCACCGCCGCCTGCGATTCGGCGATCACCTACATCGACGGCGACGAAGGCATCCTGCTGCACCGCGGCTACGCCATCGCCGATCTGGCGGACAACTGCGACTTCCTCGAAGTCTGCCACCTGCTGCTGAACAACGAGCTGCCCAACGCCGAGCAGAAGGCCGAGTTCGCGCGCACCATCACCTACCACACGATGGTCCACGAGCAACTCGCCAAGTTCTACAGCGGCTTCCGCCGCGACGCCCACCCGATGGCGATCATGTGCGGCGTGGTCGGCGCGCTGTCGGCCTTCTACCACGACTCGACCGACATCTTCGATCCGGTGCAGCGCAAGATCGCCGCGCACCGCCTGATCGCCAAGATGCCGACCATGGCGGCGATGGCCTACAAGTACACGTCGGGCCAGCCCTTCATGTACCCGCGCAACGACCTGACCTACGCCGAGAACTTCCTCTACATGACCTTCGGCACGCCCTGCGAGGAGTGGGTGGTCGATCCGGTCCTGTCCAAGGCGATGGACAAGATCTTCATCCTGCACGCCGACCACGAGCAGAACGCCTCGACCTCGACCGTCCGTCTGGCCGGCTCGTCGCACGCCAACCCGTTCGCCTGCATCGCGTCGGGCATCGCGGCCTTGTGGGGTCCGGCCCATGGCGGCGCCAACGAGGCCGTGCTGAAGATGCTGGAGGAGATCGGCTCGGTCGACCGCATCCCCGAGTTCATCGCGCGCGCCAAGGACAAGAACGACAGCTTCCGCCTGATGGGATTCGGCCACCGGGTCTACAAGAACTACGACCCGCGCGCCAAGATCATGCGCGAGACCTGTTACGAGGTGCTGGGCGTTCTGGGCATCAAGGACGAGCCGCACCTCGCCATTGCGATGGAACTGGAGAAGATCGCGCTGTCCGATCCGTACTTCATCGAGAAGAAGCTGTACCCGAACGTCGATTTCTATTCGGGCATCATCCTGAAGGCGATGGGCTTCCCGACCAGCATGTTCACCGTGCTGTTCGCGCTGGCCCGCACCGTCGGCTGGATCAGCCAGTGGAAGGAGATGATCGAGGACCCCGACCAGCGCATCGGCCGTCCGCGCCAGCTCTTCACCGGCAGCCCTGCCCGCGCCTTCGTGCCGCTCGACAAGCGTTGAGGCGTGTGTAGCCCTCTCCCGTCCCGGGAGAGGGAGGGGACCCGCCGCAAAGCGGTGGGGAGGGTGAGGGGCTAGAGGGCGTGGTACGAATGCATGCCCCGATAGCCCCTCACCCTTCCCATGCTGGCGCATGGGCCCCTTCCCTCTCCCGGGGCGGGAGAGGGATTCGGACCGGGGGTAGGGGAAAGCGAACGCCGTGACGGATGGGGTGCAGTTGGGGTTGTCGGTCGCCGTGGTGGCGGTGGCCGGGGCGACGCCGCGCGTGGTGACGGTGCGCAGCGAGTTCGCGGTTCCGCCCGAGCATCGCCGGGGCGACGAACCGCTGCCCCACCGCGACGCCCTGCCGGGCGCGCCCTTCGAGCCGTCGCGCTTCCGCACCTTGCAGGAGGGCGTGCGCGCCGTGGCCGAAGGGTTGTCCGGTCTGTCGCTGCGTTACGTCGAACAGCTCTACACCTTCGGCGACCGCTACCGCGACCCGCACGAGCTGTTCGGCGGGCCGCGCTCGGTCGTGGTCGGCTATCTGGCGCTGGTCCGCGACGGGCCGCTGGGCGGCGGCGCCTCGGCGGAGTGGAAGGCGCTCTACGAGCATTTCCCCTGGGAGGACTGGCGCGAGCAGCGCCCGGCCCTGCTCGACAGCGTGATCGAACCGGCCCTGCGTGGCTGGATCGCCGCCGCCGGGGATTCGGAGTCCCGCGCCCGGCGCGGCGAGCGCGCGCAGCTCGCCTTCGGGCTGGACGGCGCGGAGTGGGACATGGAGCGCGTGCAGGAGCGCTACGAACTGCTCTACGAGGCCGGGCTGGTGGTGGAATCCTTCCGCGACCGCGATCTGGCCGCGCGGATGGGCGCGGCTCCATCGCCGGGGGGCATCATGCCGCGCGCGCTCGGCCGCCCGATGGCGCGCGACGGGCGGCGCATCCTGGCGGCGGCGCTGGAACGGCTGCGCGGCAAGCTGAAATACCGGCCCATCGTCTTCGAACTGCTGCCGCCCGTCTTTACCCTGCACCAGCTTCAACGCGTGGTGGAGGCACTGTCGGGGGAATGCGTCCACAAGCAGAATTTCCGCCGCATGATGATCGCCGGCGGGCTGGTCGAGCCGACCGGCCAGTTCGAGAGCCAGACTGGCGGGCGCCCGGCCGAACTCCACCGTTTCCGTCGCCAAGCCATCCACGACCGCACCAGCGCCCACGCGATTCCTTACGCCGGGGGATAAGGCCGTTGCCGGCCGCGCGCCGTATCCTTTCTTTTCGTTGGGAAAAGTGACGCGCGGCGTTGGGCGCAGTTGTCAACGCGCGGCTGTGGGCCGATACTGCGGGCATGGTTTTCTTATCGGATTGTCCATGTCTCACCGCATTCTGATCGCCGACGACCACCCCCTGATGCGCACCGCGCTGACCCAGACCATCGGGCAGGCGATGGCGGGCGCCGAGATTCTGGAGGTTTCGCGGTTCGACCAGATCAAGCCGATGCTGGAATCCGGCGAGGCGGCCGACATCATCCTGCTCGACCTGCACATGCCGGGGATGAGCGGGCTGATCGGGCTGATGATGCTGCGCGCCGAACACCCGGCCATCCCGGTGATCGTGGTGTCGGCCTCGGAGGATCCGGTGACGGTCCAGCGCGCCATCGATTACGGCGCCTCGGGCTTCGTGCCCAAATCGGCGCCCAACACCCAGATCATCGAGGCGATCCACGCGGTTCTGGACGGCGAGCTGTGGCTGCCGGAGATTCGCGGCCTGGAGGCGGATGCTCCCGACCCGGCCCAGCGCGCCGCGACGCTGACCCCGCAGCAGCTCCGCGTGCTGGCCGGCATCGCCGAGGGCAAGCTCAACAAGCAGATCGCCTACGAGATGAACGTCGCCGAGACGACGGTGAAGGCGCATGTGACGACGATCCTGCGCAAGCTGGGCGTGCTGACCCGCACCCAGGCCGCCGTGCTGGCGAGCCAACTGGCGCTGGCCCCGGCCCCGCCGCCGCCGGTGGAGTGAGGCGGCTTTCCGGCTTCGTCATACGACATCGTATGAGGAAACACGAAGGACGGTGCCGAGCGTCTTTGGACGGCGTCGGCGGTGTCGAATCCAACGGGAAGGCGTGACGGATGCTGATCATGGTCGCCGGCCCCTACAGCTCGGGAAACGCCGACGCCGCGCAGCGCGCCGCCAACCTCAGGGTCCTGAACGAAACCGCCCTTCTTGTCTTCCGGCGGGGACACATTCCGCTTATTGGGGTGAACGCCGCGCTGCCCTTGATCGAGATTGCGGGGGAGGCGAGTTTTTCCGACATCATGATGCCGGTGTCGCTGGCCTTGGCGGAGCGTTGCGACGCCTGCCTGCGGGTCGGCGGGCCATCCAGGGGGGCGGACGAGGAGGTCGAGCGGTTCCGGAACCGTGGCCTTCCGGTCTTCACCAGCCTGGACGAAATTCCCGCTGCCTGACGCTCACCCCGCCATCCGCTGCCCCTCGGTCAGCAGTTGCCCTAGCAATGCCCGCAGCGCGCCCGGCCGCACCGGTTTGTAGAGCAGCCGGCAGCCCGCCGCCTCGATGTCCTCGCGCACGGCGGCGTCGCGGTCGGCGGTGACGACCGCCGCCGGGATGGCGCTGCCCAGCGTCCGGCGCAAGGCGCCCAGCGCCTCCACCCCGGTCAGGCTGCGGTCGAGGTGGTAGTCGGTCAGGATCACGTCGGGGATCTGGCCGTTCAGCCCCGACAGCGCCAGGGCGGGCGTCGCGGCGGTCACCACCCGGCAGGACCAGCTCGACAGCAGATCCTCGGTCGCCCGCGCGATGGCCGGCTCGTTCTCCAGGCACAGCACCAGCACGCCGCGCAGGTCGCGCACGCGGGGCCGCACGGTCACGGCGCGCACGGCGACCCGCTCGTCGGTCAGCGGCACCAGCACGGAAAAGGCGCTGCCCCGCCCGACCGTCGAGCGCACCTGCACCGGGTGGTCGAGGATCCCCGCCAGCCGCTCGACGATGGCAAGACCGAGGCCGAGGCCCTTGCCGCCGCGCTCGTCCGTCTGGTTGTTGTCGAGCTGGCGGAACTCCATGAAGATTTCCGGCACCTTGTGCTCCGGGATGCCGGGGCCGGTGTCCCACACCTCGATGGACAGGCACTCCCCGCGCCGCCGGCAGCCCAGCAGGATGCGGCCCGTCCGCGTGTAGCGCACCGCGTTGGCGAGGTAGTTCTGCAGGATGCGCCGCAGCAGCGCCGGGTCGCTGCGCACCGTCGCCGAGCAGTCCACCGTCCGCAGCCCCAGCCCGTGGCGGCTGGCCAGCACGGTGAACTCCTCGCCCAGCGGCTTCAGCAGTTCGTCGATGCGCATCGGCACCGGGTTGGGGCGGACGACTCCGCTGTCGATCTTCGACACGTCCAGCAGGTCGCCGAGGATCTGCTCCACCGAGCGCAGGGAGGCGTCGATTTGGCGGATCGCCGTGTCCTGGTTGCGCTCGCCCAGCGCCGACAGGAACAGGCGGGCGGCGTGGAGCGGTTGCAGCAGGTCGTGGCTGGCGGCGGCGAGGAAGCGGGTCTTGCTGCGGTTGGCGCGCTCGGCTTCGCCCTTGGCGTCGGACAGGTCACGGGTGCGCTCGGCGATGCGGCGCTCCAGCGTCTCGTTGGCCTCGCGCAGGGCGGCGGCGGCGCGGTGGCGCTCGGTGACGTCGGTGTAGACGGCGACGAAGCCGCCGCCCGGCATCGGGTTGGTGGCGATCTCCAGCACCGAGCCGTCCGGGCGCACCCGTTCGTACACATCCGGCCGGTTGCGGCGGCGCGGGTCGGAGCGCCGCGCGATCAGAGTCTCGATCTCGCCGTTGTGGCCGTACTCGCCGCGCCGGTCGATGAAGCCGACGATGGCCTCCAGCGAGGTGCCGACCTGCACGAAGCCGTCCGGCAGTTCCAGCAGCACGACGAACTGGTTGTTCCAGGTGGCGACGCGCCAGTCCTCGTCGAACACGGCGAGGCCCTGGGGGATGTTCTCCACGGTGGCGCGCAGCAGCTCGTGCTGCTTGAGGATGGCGCGCGACGCCTCGTCGATGATGGACCGCGCGTCGGTGCGCGACAGCCGCCGGTCCGACAGCAGCCCCGCCACCACCACGCGGGCCGAGGCCGAGCCGACCGCGCCGGCCAGCAGCCGCTCGGTCATCTGGATCGCCTCGCCGTCGCTGCGCGCGAGCAGGGCGGTGTTCAGGTCGCCGTCGCGGATGGCGGTGAAGCGGCGGAAGGCGGCGTCGGCGCGCGGCGCCCCGACGTAGCGCACCGCCAGATCGTGCAGGTCGGCCAGGGTCGCCCCGCGCGGGCCGTGCGCCTCGCCGTCCGAGGCCCGGCGCAGGCTCATGAAGCGGGCGGCCTGCTGCTTCTCCAGGGTGGAGGGGCGGGTCAGCAGCGAGATGACGACGAAGAGGAACAGGTTGGGGCCGAGGCTCCACAGCGCCGCGTTGGACAGCGGGTCGATGCCACCGATGCCGGCCAGCGCCAGGGGGCTGAGGCCGGTCAGGCCGAACGGCCCCTCCTGCAAGGCCCGCGTCGCCAGCCAGCCGGCGTCGGCGAAGGAGGGCAGCAGCATGGTGTAGGCCCAGCCGACGAAGCCGGCGCAGATGCCGGCGAAGGCGCCGGCCCGGCTGGCGCGGCTCCACACCAGCCCGCCGAGCAGCGCCGGGGCGAACTGCGCCACCGCCGTGAAGCTCATCATGCCGATGGTGGCCAGCGGGAAGGCCGGGCCGATCAGCCGGTAGCAGCCGTAGGACAGCAGCACCAGCACGATCACCGCCGAGCGTCGCACCGCCAGCAGCACGGCGGCCGGCTCGTCGCGCAGACGGCGGTCGTCGGGGCGCAGCGCCATCAGCAGCGGCACGGCGATGTCGTTGCAGATCATGGTGCTGAGCGCCACCATCTCGACCAGGATCATGCTGGTCGCCGCCGACAGCCCGCCGATGAAGGCGATCAGCGCCAGCCAGGGCCAGCCCTTTTCCAGCGGGATCGAGACCATGAAGGTATCGGCGTTGATCGCCCCGTCCGGGAACAGCATCAGCCCGGCCAGCGCCACCGGCAGCACGAACAGGTTGATGACGATCAGGTAGGCCGGGAACAGCCGCGCCGAGGAGCGCACGTCGCCGGTGTGGGTGTTCTCGACCACCGCGACGTGGAACTGGCGCGGCAGGCAGAGGATCGCCAGCCCCGACAGCACGCAGGCCACCCACCAGTCGGCGCCGATGTTGCCCAGACTCATCAGTTCGAGGAAACCGGGGTGGCTGGCGGCGGTCTCGACGAAGTTGGCCGGGTTGCCGAAGATGGCGAAGGCGATGGCGCCGCCGACCCCGATGGAGGCGGCGAGCTTCACCACCGATTCCGCCGCGATGGCCATCATCAGGCCGCGATGGTGCTCGTTGGCCGAGATGTTGCGCACGCCGAACAGGATGGCGAAGGCCGCCATCAGCAGCGCCGCCAGCAGCGCGGTGCCGCCGGGAAGCTGGCTGACCTCCGACCCCAGCGTGTCGCCGGCCAGGATCTCGAAGCTGACGCTGATCGCCTTCAATTGCAGGGCGATGTAGGGGAGAAGGCCGATCACCGCCGTGACGGTGACGAGCGCCGCGAGGCTGCGGCTCTTGCCGTAGCGCGCGGAGAGGAAGTCGGAAATGGAAACGACGTTCTCGGACTTCGCGACCCGGACGATGCGGGCCAGGATCGGCCAGCCCAGCCCGATCATCACGATGGGGCCGATGTAGATGGGCAGGAAATAGAAGCCGCCCGTCGCCGCCCGCCCGACCGCGCCGTAGAAGGTCCAGGAGGTGCAGTAGACCCCGAAGCTCAGCGCGTAGAGCAGCGGCGTGCGCCGGTCGCCCCCGCTGCCGGCGGTGCGGTCGCCGTACCACGCGATGGCGAACAGCGAGATCAGGTAGGCCAGCGAGGCGACGAGGACGAACCAGCTTTCCATCGGGCTTTTCGCATCCCTTGTCTTGGAGTTTTCTCCCTATGGGACGAGAGGGTATCACACACGAACGAAACGGGCGGAGGGAAAGCCCCTCCGCCCGTTTGTGGTGTGGTGGTCCGCCGGCCCCCTCCCCATCCCTCCCCGGCCTGCGGCGGGAGAGGGGGGTAGGATGCTTGTCGGGGTTCGGCGGAGTTCCCTCTCCCGCGAAGCGGGGGAGGGTTAGGGAGGGGGCAAGGCGTGCCCTCAATCGTGCTGGTAGATGTCCACGTCCTTGGTCTCGCGGACGAACAGCATGCCGATGACGAAGGTCGCGGCGGCGATGACGATCGGGTACCAGAGGCCGGAGTAGATGTCGCCGGTCGCCGCCACGATGGCGAAGGAGGTCGTCGGCAGGAAGCCGCCGAACCAGCCGTTGCCGATGTGGTAGGGCAGCGACATCGAGGTGTAGCGGATCTTGGTCGGGAACATCTCGACCAGCATCGCGGCGATCGGGCCGTAGACCATCGTCACGTAGATGACCAGCACCGTCAGCAGAACCACGACCATGAAGGTGTCGATGCGGGCCGGGTCGGCCTTGGCCGGGTAGTTGGCGGTCTTCAGCGCGTCGCCCAGACCCTTGTCGAAGGCGGCGCCGGCGGCCTTGGCGTCGGTCGGGGCGGCGGCGGGCGTGGCCGTCGACGGGCCGTGGCCGAGCGACACGGCGGCCGGACCCGAGGCGACGGCCGAGTAGGACGGGATCAGCGTCGAGCCGACCTTGATCGAGGCGACGGTGCCGGCCGGGGCGGCCTCGTTGGTGTAGGGGATGCCACGGCGGACCAGCGCGCTCTTGGCGATGTCGCAGGAGCTGGTGAACTGGCTGGTGCCGACCGGGTTGAACTGGAAGGAGCACTCGTTCGGGTCGGCGGTGACGACGACCGGGGCGGTGGCGATGGCCTCCTCCAGCGCCGGGTTGGCGTAGTGGGTGATGCCCTTGAAGATCGGGAAATAGGTCAGGCAGGCCAGCACCAGGCCGGCCATGATGATCGGCTTGCGGCCGATCTTGTCGGACAGCGTGCCGAAGAGCACGAAGCAGGGGGTGGCGATCAGCAGGGCGGCGGCGATCATCAGATTCGCGGCCTGGGCGTCGACCTTCAGCGTCTGGGTCAGGAAGAACAGCGAGTAGAACTGCCCCGTGTACCAGACCACCGCCTGACCGGCGACGAGGCCGAACAGGGCGAGCAGCACGATCTTCAGGTTGGGCCAGCGGGCGAAGGATTCGGTCAGCGGCGCCTTGGAGTGCTTGCCCTCGTCCTTCATCTTCTTGAAGGCCGGCGATTCGTTCAGCATCAGGCGGATCCAGACGGAAATGCCGAGCAGGACGATCGAGATCAGGAAGGGGATGCGCCAGCCCCAGGCGTTGAAGTCCTCCGGCGTCATCGCCACGCGGCAGCCCAGGATGATCAGCAGCGACAGGAACAGGCCCAGCGTCGCCGTGGTCTGGATCCACGAGGTGTAGTTGCCGCGCCGGCCGTGCGGGGCGTGCTCGGCGACGTAGGTCGCGGCGCCGCCGTACTCGCCGCCCAGCGCCAGCCCTTGCAGCAGGCGCAGCACGATCAGGATGATCGGGGCGGCCATGCCGATGGACGCGTAGTTCGGCAGGATGCCCACGATGAAGGTGGACAGGCCCATGATGAGGATGGTGACGAGGAAGGTGTATTTGCGGCCGATCATGTCGCCGAGCCGGCCGAACATCAGCGCGCCGAAGGGACGCACCGCGAAGCCGGCGGCGAACGCCATCAGCGCGAAGATGAAGGCGGCGGTCGGGTTGACGCCCGAGAAGAACTGCGCGGCGATGACCGCGCTCAACGATCCGTACAGGTAGAAGTCGTACCATTCGAAGACGGTGCCGAGGGACGAGGCGAAGATGACTTTCTTCTCCTCGGCCGTCATGGGGCGGACGGAGTCCCCCGTCGATGCCGCGTAGGCCATGTTTCAACACCCTCCCAGGGTTTCGTGTGCCGTGTTTTCGTTTGGAAGGCCCTCGGTTCGACGGCGGGGCCTATGACCGAGCACAGTCCTCGGTTTTCGAGGAGATTGTGTGGTGTCCAAACTATCCGTGTCACCCCCGACCTTGGTCGGGGGGCACGGGGAGGGTGGGGTGGTGTAGAGATTTGGGTTCGCCCCCGCCACGCCTGATAAACGTGGACAGAAGCCCTTCTCCCCTTGCGGGAGAAGGGCTCTCGTCAGCACTTGGTATCGCACGCCCGGAGTCGGGGATGGCGGGGCTTGGTCCTCACGCGCCGGTGGTAAGTCCGCGCAGTTGGCGGCTGGCGACGGTCAGCATCGGCAAATCGATGGTGGCCTGTGCGCGCAGCTCGGCGACCAGCGGCTCCACCCGGTCCACGGCGGCGGCGTGGGTGGCGACCCAGCCTTCCACCGAGGGCGTCTCCGCGTCCTGCTCCAGCACGCGGACGGTCAGTTCCATCTGGTGGGCGAACAGGTCGTCGACGATGGCGGCCACGGCTTGGCGCTGCCAATGGTTGTCGATCCGCGCCGCGACGGCCTTGTCGCGCAGCCATTCCAGCGCGAAGCGCCGGCCCAGACCGAAATAGACCGCGGCGACCTCCGGGACCGCCCGTCCCGTGCGGCCGGCGATGCGCACGAGGTCGGGGACCGCCGCCAGCACCGGCAGGGCGGCGACGCGGCGGGCCAGAGCCTCCGGCACGCCGTGGGCGGTGTGGCTCGCGGCGCGGGCGTCGAGGCGGGAGGATTCCTCGGCGTCGAGCACGCGGTCGAGGGTGCCGGCCAGGGTCTCCAGCCCCGGACGGAAGGTCGCGACCTCGGCGGCCAGATCCAGCGGGTGCGCGGCGTTGGCGAGGAACCACGCGACCGTGCGCTCCATCAGCGCCAGGATGTCCAACTGCAGGGCGGTCTGCGCCGTCGCCGGGACGCGGGTGTCGAGCGCGTCGATGGCGTCCCAGAGGTCGGAGAGGCCGAAGACCTCGCGCACGATGACGCAGGCGCGGGCGACGTCGGCGGGGCCGAGGCCGGTCTTCTCCATCGTCTCCTTGACGAAGGTCGGGCCGACCCGGTTGACGAGGCTGTTGGTCACCTGCGTCGCCACGATCTCCCGCCGCAGGCGATGCCGGCCGATGGCGTCCCGCTGCCCCTCCCGCAGGGCCTGCGGGAAGTAGCGCAGCAGGTCCTCCGCCATCGCCGGGTCGTCCGGCAAATCCGACGCCAGCAGGTCGTCGTACAGCGTGATCTTGGCGTAGGCCAGCAGCACCGCCAGCTCCGGACGCGTCAACCCGCGCCGTTCCGCCATCCGCTGCGCCAGCTCCTCCTCGGTCGGCAGATACTCGATGGCGCGGTTCAGCCGCCCGGCCTTCTCCAAGGCCCGGATGAAGCGCGCCT
>NZ_RZIJ01000110.1 GCF_003989665.1 Azospirillum doebereinerae
CTGATCGTCAACGCGATGGCCTGATCCTCACTGCCCGAGGCCGCCGCCACGCTGAGCACCGGCGCGTCGGCCACCGCGGCCACGTTGACCGTCAACGCCTCGCTGTGGCTGGCCTGCGTGCCGTTCACCGTCGCCGTCGCCGTCACGGTCAGCCCGAGGCTGCCGCTGAACTCGGCCGGCGGCGTCAGCGTCAAGCCCGAAAGCTGCGCGCCCGTCAGCGTCCAGGTCCC
>NZ_RZIJ01000111.1 GCF_003989665.1 Azospirillum doebereinerae
GCCGACCTCGGCGCTGTTCGAGGTCCCCAGCACGCCGCGCCCGGCGAACTGCTTGGTCATCGCCGACTGCGAGGCGAAGTTGCCGACGCCCGCCGCCGTGTTGGTGATCGAGCTGACGTTCTGCGCGAAGGCCGGGGCCGACAGCAGGGCGAGGGTGGCGAAGCCGGAGAGCAGGGCGGTGCGGAGCATGGCGGGAGTTCCTTGTCGTTCAGGGTTTGGGAAGGGAG
>NZ_RZIJ01000112.1 GCF_003989665.1 Azospirillum doebereinerae
GTTGACGATCAGCAGTGCGCTGGTGTCCCCGGCGGCGGGCGAGGTGCTCAGCGTGGTGATCGCCGGGGTTCCGGCGGGAGCAGTGCTGTCGGCGGGCCGCGACAACGGCGACGGGACGTGGACGTTGGGCGTGGCCGACCTGTCGGGCCTGACGCTGACGCCGCCGGCCGAGTTCAGCGGCAGCCTCGGGCTGACCGTGACGGCGACGGCGTCGGTGAACGGCACG
>NZ_RZIJ01000113.1 GCF_003989665.1 Azospirillum doebereinerae
TACAAGACCGAGGTGATCCGGCGCCGTGGGCCATGGCGCACCCTGGAGGCCGTCGAGTTCGCCACCCTGGAATGGGTCGATTGGTTCAACAACCGCCGCCTCCTCGAACCCATCGGCAACATCCCTCCCGCCGAGGCCGAAGCGCGCTATTATGCTCAAATCGAGGACGTCGCCATCGCGGCGTGACTCAACCAAATCGGCCTCCGACAAAC
>NZ_RZIJ01000114.1 GCF_003989665.1 Azospirillum doebereinerae
AGCGTCAAGCCCGACAGGTCGGTCACGCTCAGCGTCCAGGTCCCGTCGCCGTTGTCGCTGCCCGCCGACAGCACCGCCCCCGCCGGCACCCCGGCGATCACCACGCCGAGCACCTCGCCCGCCGCTGGGGACACCAGCGCGCTGCTGATCGTCAACGCGATGGCTTGGTCTTCCACACCGCTCGCCGCCGCCACAGTCAGGCT
>NZ_RZIJ01000115.1 GCF_003989665.1 Azospirillum doebereinerae
GCTGCCCGGGCTTTGGTTCGGCTGCGAAGTACACCGCCGTGTCGGTGCGCGAGGCCGCGCTCGACGTCGCTGCGATGGCCGACACCTCGACCAGGGTCTTCGTCTATGAGGCCATGGGCCGGCATGCAGGCTGGCTGGCCGCGGCGGCAGGTCTGGCCGGGCAAGGTCCGGACGACGCGCCGCAGATCATCCTGTTCCCCGAGCGGGCCTACGACGAGGCGGCATTCCTCGCCCGGGTGCAGCAGGTCGTCGAGCGCGTGGGCTGGTGCGTCGTCGTCGCCAGCGAAGGCATCCGCGATGCGGCGGGACGCTTCGTCGCCGATGCCGGCGGTGGCACCGATTCGTTCGGGCACACCCAGCTGGGGGGCGTGGCTTCGCATCTGGCCGGCCGGGTCAAGGACGCGCTCGGCTACAAGGTGCACTGGACCCTGCCCGACTATCTCCAGCGCTCGGCGCGGCATGTCGCATCGAAGACCGATGTCGAGCAGGCGATGGCCGTGGGCCGCGCCGCGGTGCAGTTCGCGCTCGCCGGCCGCAACGCGACGATGCCGTCGATCAAACGGAAGTCCGATGCGCCGTACCGCTGGACCATCGAGGCGGCGCCGCTCGGGAAGGTGGCCAACCACGAGAAGACCATGCCCGCGGGTTTCATCCGCCGCGACGGCTACGGCATCACCGCCGCGGCCCGGCGCTATCTCGAGCCATTGATCCGCGGAGAGGCCCCGCCGCCATACGGGCGAGACGGGCTGCCGAGATACGTCGCCATCGATCCGCCGGCGCTGCCGAAGAAGCTGCCGGGCTGGTCGGGCTGAGTCATCCGCTCGCGTACGGTGCACCGCCGATGCGGCGCCGTGCATTGAATCCGCGCCGAAGCGCCCGATACAGCAGACGTTCTTCCATTGCGCCGGCCGATGCCCGAACTGCCCGAAGTCGAAACCACCCGCGCCGGCCTGGCGCCGCACGTGCTGGGCCGGCGGATCACCGGTGTCCTGTTGCGCCGGCCGGACCTGCGCTGGCCCATTCCTGCCGAAGTCGGCGCGCTGTTGCCGGGACAGCGCATCGAGGCGATCCGGCGCCGCGCCAAATACCTGCTGCTCGATACCGGCGCGGGCAGCGCACTGCTGCATCTGGGCATGTCGGGCAGCCTGCGCGTGCTGGACCCCGGGGTGCCGGTGCGCGCGCACGACCATGTCGACATCACGCTCGACTCGGGCCAGGTGCTGCGCTTCAACGATCCCCGCCGCTTCGGCTGCCTGCTCTGGCAGCCGG